>NZ_BQUN01000044.1 GCF_026008495.1 Streptomyces sp. A012304 | reverse complement strand
CCGGCGGGGCGAAACCGGGGGCGGCGGCGGCCTGCGGCGGCTGCGCGGCGGCGGGCTCCTCCTCGGCGACCTCGCCGCCGAAGTTCTTCAGCAGCGCCTCCAGCCCACCGTCGAAGCCCTGCCCGACGGCCGCGAAGCGCCAGACGTCCTTGAGGTAGAAGTCGCCCAGCATCACGGCCCGCTCGGTGGAGAACTCCGAGCCGTCGAACGCGTACCGGGCCACTTCCTCGCCGCCCGCGACGATACGGATGTACCCGGGGTTGATCTGCGACATCTGCCCGGCGCCGTCGATGGTCGCCGTGAAGGACAGCTTCTGGATGTTCGCCGGGATCCGGTCGAGGGTGACGCGGAACGACTCCGTGTCGCCCGCCTGGGCGCCCAGAAGCTGAATGGACTCCTCCGGGGACTTCGGCTGGTTGAAGAAGACGAAGTACCGGTCGTCGGAGAGCCGCTCGTCCGCGTCCAGACCGAAGCAGCTGATGTCGAAGGTCAGACCTGGAGCGGAGATCTGCACACCTACGTACAGATCCGTGCCCGCCGTGAGGTCACTGATCCTGGCCTTGTGGCCGCGTTGGAATTCCCTGGGCATGCGTAACGACCGTCCCCCATCCCGAGTGTGAGTGCGTCGCGCCAGGCTAACGGCAAACTCCGACACCCGACGAAGTCGGTACAGACCCGGTACACAACCCTCGCCCCACGCCCGCCCTGCTCACTCCCCGCGCGTGGTGGACAGATGCGGCAGACGGTCGGCGGCGACCACGCCCTCCAGGTAGCCGCGGGCGCGTTCGGTGCGCGGATAGGCCTCCAACAGCCGCCAGAAGTCCGGGCCGTGTCCGGGCACGAGCAGATGCGCCAGCTCATGCAGGAGCACGTAGTCGATGACGTACTCCGGCATGCCCTTCAGCCGGTGCGACAGACGGATGCTGCCCTCGGCCGGGGTGCACGAGCCCCAGCGCGTGTTCTGGTTGGTGACCCAGCGCACCGACCTGGGCCTGGCACGGCCGTCGAAGTACTGGCCCGACAGCCGCTCGGCGCGCTCCGCCAGCTCGGCGTCCCCGGGCACGCGCCTGCTCTCCTGCGCGGCCAGTTTGTCGAGCATGACGCTCACCCAGCGCCGCTCCTCGGCCTCGGACATGCGGGCGGGGATGAGCACCACCGTGCGATCGCCCTCGCGGTACGCGGAGACCGTCCGTCGTCGGCGGGCGCTCCTGCGGACCTCGATCGCGTTCGCCCGCGAACCGCCGGGCGGCTGGTTCGTCGTGCTGCGCTGTGGCGTTCCGGCACGGTGCAGGGGGTCGGCGGACACGCCCCGACGTTACCCGCTGCACCTGCGCGAAGTCCCGACTCCGGAACGGTCGGGTTTCGATCTCCCACCCCACCCGCACCCCATACGACGGATTTGTACGACGAATCCCCCCGCCTGTGGACAACTTTCCGCAGCCCCCGGCACCGCCGGGCATGCTGGCACTCGTCGGCGGAGCGAGGTCGCCCCCATGCCCCCGCTCCGCCGGCGTACGGGGAGTCTTCTGGCGGACGGGGCCTTCGATGCATCCGATGGTGAAGCCCGCGCTGCGGCGTGGCTGGCGTGACCTCAACACCGTGCAGTTCGGGATGGCACCGGCGCACGCGCTGACACTCGGCCCGGTGGACACCGCGACCGGCAGTTTCCTGGAGCTGCTGGACGGTACCCGCGGGCTCGCGCTCCTGCGTGAGGAAGGGCGCCGCATGGATCTGCCCGACGGGCATGTCGACCAGCTGGTGCAGCGGCTGGCGCGCGCGGGTCTGCTCGACGACGCCCGCGGGGGCGGCCCGGACGCCGACGCGCTGCGGGAGCGGACAGAGGTCCTGGAGCGGCTGCGCCCCGACCTCGCCTCCCTGTCGCTGACCACGTCGCAGCCGGGCGAGGCGATCGGTCACCTCGCCGCCCGGCGTCGGCTGCGGGTGCAGGTGCGGGGCGCCGGCCGGGTGGGCGCGGTGCTGGCCTCGCTGCTGTCGGGCGCGGGCGTCGGCGAGGTCGACGTGCGCGACGGCGGACAGGTGGAACCGGGGGACGTCGCGCCGGGCGGGCTGCCCGCGGAGGCGGTCGGCGAGCGGCGGGACGCGGCGGCCCGTCGCGCCGTCCGCCGGGCCGCGCCGGACCGCCCGCCCCGCAGGACCACGACGGCAGCGGCCCGGCCGGAGACTCCCGGCCACTCCTTGGTGATCATCGCCCCGCGGGACGACGTGTCCGTGCACGCGCCCACTCCCTCGGCGGCGGAGGACCTGATCGCCTCCGGCACACCGCACCTCTACGCCGGTGTCGTGGAGGCGACCGGTGTCGTCGGCCCGCTCGTCCTGCCCGGTGAGACAGGCTGTGCCGGCTGTCTGCATCAGCAGCGCACCGACCGGGACCCGACCTGGCCGCGTCTGGTCGCCCAGTGGTCCTCGGGCAGGCGGCGCCAGGCCCGCGCCTGCGACCTGACGCTGGCCACGACCGTCGCGGGACTCGCGGCCGCCCACGCGCTCACCTTCCTCGGCGGCCGGCTCCCGTCCAGCGCCGGGGCGCGCTGGGAGGTCTCGCTGCCCGCCCTCCAGTGGCACGCCCGGCCGGTGTGGGCCCACTCCGCGTGCCCGTGCGGGGCCGCGGAGAAGGGCAAGGAAGAACAGGGAGAACAAGGTATGGGGGAACACACCTCCGAGGACCCGCCGTCACGCGCGACAATGGCTGGGCAACGACATTCAAAGGAGTTGGGCCGTACGGCGGACGCGGCGCGGCTGGCTGGGACTTGGAGGGCGCATGTCTGATCTTCCCCGGAAGGCGGTCACCCGGACCGCCAAGCTCGCCGCGCTGCCGCTCGGCTTCGCCGGTAGGGCGACCTGGGGCCTGGGCAAGCGGATCGTCGGCGAGTCCGCGGAGATCGTCGGCCGCGAACTGCAACAGCGCACGGCGGAGCAGCTGTTCAAGGTCCTCGGTGAGCTCAAGGGCGGTGCGATGAAGTTCGGGCAGGCCCTGTCCGTCTTCGAGTCGGCCCTGCCCGAGGAGATCGCCGGCCCCTATCGCGCGGCCCTCACCAAACTCCAGGACGCGGCGCCCCCGATGCCGACCCGCACGGTGCGTGCCGTGCTGACGGAGCGCCTCGGCGAGGACTGGTCGGAGCTGTTCCTTGAGTTCGACGACAAGCCGGCCGCCGCGGCCTCGATCGGCCAGGTGCACCGGGCGGTGTGGCACGACGGCCGGGAGGTCGCGGTCAAGGTCCAGTACCCCGGGGCGGGCGAGGCGCTGCTGTCCGACCTGAACCAACTCAGCCGGTTCGCCCGACTGTTGGGCCCTCTCATCCCGGGCATGGACGTCAAGCCCTTGATCACCGAGCTTCGGGACCGGGTCTCCGAGGAGCTGGACTACGGCCTGGAGGCCGCGGCGCAGCAGGCCCACGCGGAGGAGTTCGCCGGCGACCCTGACGTCGTGGTGCCGGCGGTGGTCCACCAGTGCGACCAGGTGCTGATCACCGAGTGGATCGACGGCATACCCCTGTCGGAGGTGATCGCGGACGGCACCCCGGAGCAGCGGAACCGCGCCGGCCAGCTGCTGTCCCGTTTCCTCTTCTCCGGCCCGGCCCGCACCGGTCTGCTGCACGCGGACCCGCACCCCGGCAACTTCCGTCTGCTCCCGGGCGGCCCGGACGGCGAGGACGACTGGCGACTGGGGGTGCTCGACTTCGGCACCGTCGACCGGCTTTCGGGCGGCCTGCCCGGGCCGATCGGCGAGTCCCTGCGGATGACGCTCGACGGGGAGGCGGTCGCCGTCTACGAACTCCTCTGCGCCGAGGGCTTCGTGAAGGAGTCCATCGAGCTGGACCCGGAGGCGGTCCTGGACTACCTCCTGCCGATCATCGAGCCGGCCAGGGTCGAGGAGTTCACGTTCACCCGTGACTGGATACGCAGCCAAGCGGCGCGCATCGCCGACCCCCGATCCCCCGCACACCAGCTGGGCAAGCAGCTCAACCTGCCCCCGGCCTATCTCCTGATCCATCGGGTGACGCTGAGCACGATCGGCGTGCTGTGCCAGCTGGGGGCGACGGTGCGGTTGCGCGAGGAGTTGGAGCAGTGGCTCCCGGGGTTCGTGGTGGAGGACGGCCTGGACCTTGAGGCGGAGGAGTCGGTGGCGGAGGCGTAGTCGGCCGCTGCCGGGCCCTTGACAGTGCGGGGGCGGGCGCAACGCACCGCGGGGGCCGGTCCGTTCGGACGGACCGGCCCCCGCGGGGAGAGCTTCGCCTCCCGGGCCGGGAGGCCACCGCTTCAGGTGGGAAGGGTTACTGCATCACGGCCATGGCGAGCGCCCGGCGGGCGCGCATCGAGGCGCGCTCGGCCCGGCGCTGCATCCGGCGGGCGGACGCCAGGCGCACGGCCCGGCGTTCCCGCTCGGCCTCGTGCAGGCGCTCGCGCATATGCGCGCGTGCCAGGGCTTCTGGGATGAGTTGCATCTCGCGGTTCCTGTTCTGACGCGAGTCGATCGCGCCGGTGGTGGTGACGTCTTCGGTCGCGGAGCCTGCGGGCTCGCTGGTGGACGGCTTCATCGGGGCCTGCTTCTGGGGGTCGTGCGTGAGGGGGCGGTCGATCGTTCCTGCGGTGTTCATGCCGTGACCGGGTTCTTGCGCGGGCGGCCACGCGGCCGCTTCCGGGCGACGACGACGCCCTGGACGAACAGCTCGCCACCCCAGACGCCCCAGGGCTCGCGCCGCTCCTTGGCGCCGGCGAGGCAGGCCTCGATCAGCGGGCAGGTGCGGCAGAGGGACTTGGCGTACTCGACGTCCGCCGGCGACTCGGCGAAGAAGACCTCCGGGTCGTAGGAGCGGCAGGGGACGGGTACGCCCAGGTTCTCGATGGCGTCGTCGAGCGCGGTGAGCGCGGTGAGCGGGGTCAAGGTGGGGTCCTCCGTGGGGCCGGGCGGGGGGATCGTTTCGGAAGGCGGTACGGACGGGGCGTGCGCTTCGAGTTGCACGGTTCGTCTTCCTCGTCTGGTCGGTCCGGCCCTGTTGGGCCGGTGGCGGCTGGTACCGGGTCTTTTGTTGTCCCGAGGCCCCTTCGCTCCGTCATCCTTGTTGGAGGACAAACAGAAGGGCCGCGGATCCCGGATGGGGTTCCGCGGCCCTGAAGGCGCCGGCCTGATCGGCGATCAGGCTGGATCACTCCAGGGTTCTGGCCCACGGAAGGCCCACATCAGGTGGTGCTGCGTCGTCTGCTTCCGGAATCCGGCACCGGCTGCCGTAAAGGCATAGGCCTGCGCCTGCGCCGCTACTGCTTCCAGTGCCTTGGTCGGTCGCTCATTGCGCTCGCGGACGGGAAGGCCCGCGGGGGCAAGGGAGGAGGACGCCGGCAGATCGGCACGGATGCCGGACAGACCGGTGCCCAGGTTCGAGGCGCCGAGCATGCACGTGGAGACGATCGAGCGATCGGTCAGTTTGGCGGTGCGGGTGAGGCTGGTGGAGCTGGTGTTGGTGATGATCACTGGAATCGCCTCCTCTCGGCGTCTCGGGGGACCGGGGGTGAACCCAGTCCGACGGATATGTAAGTACAGCACGGAATCAGGGCCTTCGAGAAGGCCTCTGTTCTCGTGCCTAAGAACCTATGGGGATTGCTGGGGCATGCGCAAACTATTTTTTCGACGAGTTGGGATCAGTCGTTCTCGTCGTCTCCTCCCAGGTCCTGGCCTGCACATATGGCCAGGATGTCGGTTCCGTAGCGGTTGAGCTTGCGCATGCCGACGCCCGGGATCCGCGCGAGCTCGCCCGCCTCCTCGGGGACGGTCTCGGCGATCGCCATCAGCGTCTTGTCGGTGAAGACGCAGAACGCGGGCTGTCCGTTGCGTCGCGCCTGGAGCGCGCGCCAGGACCGCAGTCGCTCGTAGAGCCCTTCGTCCATGTCGGAGGGGCAGTCCTCGCAGCGCATCAGCTTCATCTCGCCGGCGTCGGTCAGGGTGCGCCCGCAGACCCGGCAGCGGGCGGGGACCCGCTGGGTGCGGCGCGGCGCGGCGGACACGCCGGACGTGGTGCGTCCGAAGCCGCGCTCCACACCGCCCGAGGCGCCCGCGCCGCCGCGTGCGGCGGTGGCGCCGGAGCCGGGGCGCAGGCCGTCGAGGAAGCGGCTGGGGCGGCGGTTCGGGCGGCCGCCGGGCGAGCGGCAGAGCGCCCAGGAGACGTGGAGGCGTTCCCGCGCCCGGGTGACGCCGACGTAGAGGAGGCGGCGCTCCTCCTCGATCTGTTCATCGGTCTTGGCGTAGGTGATCGGCATCATGCCTTCGGCCACGCCGACGAGGAAGACGACGTCCCACTCCAGGCCCTTGGCGGAGTGCAGGGAGGCGAGGGTGACGCCCTGCACGGTCGGTGCGTGCTGCGCGTTGGCCCGTTCGTCGAGTTCGCTGACCAGGTCGGCGAGGGTCGCGCCGGGGCGGGCGGCGGAGAAGTCGTGGGCCAGGTTGACCAGGGCGGCGAGGGATTCCCAGCGTTCTCTCACGGCGCCGGAGCCGGCCGGTGGCTGGGGGGTCCAGCCCTCGCCGGACAGGACGGCCCGCACCTGGGAGGGCAGGTCGACGGCGTCTTCCAGCAGGGTGTCGTTGCCGCCGAAGCGGGCGGCGCCGCGCAGTGCGATGCCGGCCTTGCGGACCTCGGGACGGTCGAAGAACCGCTCGGCTCCGCGCAGCTGGTAGGGGATGCCGGCGTCGGCCAGGGCCTGTTCGTAGGTCTCGGACTGGGCGTTGGTGCGGAAGAGGATCGCGATCTCGGCGGCCGGGACGCCGGCGTCGAGGAGCTCTCGGATGCGGTGGGCCGCGCCCTCCGCCTCGGCGGGTTCGTCGGTGTACTCGGTGTAGACGGGTTCGGGGCCGGGGGCGCGCTGGGAGACCAGTTCCAGGCGGTGGTCGGCGGCGCGGCCGCGGGCCTGGGCGAGCAGGCCGTTGGCGAGGTGGACGACCTGGGGGGTGGAGCGGTAGTCGCGGACCAGTTTCACGACCGTGGCCCGGGGGTGGCGGGTGCGGAAGTCGAGGAGGTGGTCTGGGGTGGCTCCGGTGAAGGAGTAGATGGTCTGGCTCGCGTCGCCGACCACGCACAGGTCGTCGCGGTCGCCGAGCCACAGTTCCAGCAGCCGTTGCTGGAGGGGGCTGACGTCCTGGTATTCGTCGACGACGAAGTGCTGGTACTGGGCGCGGACCTGTTCGGCGATGTCGTGTCGGTCCTGGAGGACGGCGACGGTCAGCAGCAGGACGTCCTCGAAGTCGATGACGGCGCGCTCGCGCTTGAGGTCTTCGTAGGCGGCGTAGAGCTGGGCGATCTCGGCGGGGTGGCGGGGTGCTTCGCGGCCCGCTTTCGCGGCGGCGAGGGGGTAGTCGGCGGGGACGGTCTGGGTGACCTTGCACCATTCGATTTCCGCGGTCGCGTCGCGCAGCTCGCCTCGGTCGAGGCGGATCCGGCAGGCGGCGGCGGCGTCGGCGACGAGTTGGATCTTGCGGTCGACGATCCGGGGCAGGGAGCCACCGATCGCTTTCGGCCAGAAGTACTGAAGCTGGCGCAGGGCGGCTGAGTGGAAGGTGCGGGCCTGCACGCCGTGTGCGCCGAGCTGGCGCAGTCGGCCGCGCATCTCTCCGGCGGCGCGGTTGGTGAAGGTGACGGCGAGCACGCTGGAGGGTTGCAGGATGCCGGCGCGGACGCCGTAGGCGATGCGGTGGGTGATCGCCCGGGTCTTGCCGGTGCCGGCTCCGGCGAGGACGCACACCGGGCCGTGCAGGGCGGTGGCCACCTCGCGCTGCTCGGGGTCGAGCCCTTCGAGCACCGCGTCGGCCGAGTCCGGTACCTGCGGGAAGAGGGTGGAGTGCGTTGCTGCTGTCACACAGCCATGCTGCCAGGTCGCCGGAGACGGCCGAGTCGGTTGTCCACAGGCGGGCCCTGCGGTCGTATTAATGCGGCGGGGGTCACGTCGGTCCGTGCGGGTGGGTCGGGAATGGTGGGCCGGTCGCGTGCGTTCCTCAGCTGGACGACCTTCACCGAGCTGCCAGAGGAGCGCGAGCGACATGCAGGGCACTGTGACGATGTACAGCACCACGTGGTGTGGCTACTGCCGTCGGCTGAAGAGCCAGATGGACCGCGAGGGCATCGCGTACACCGAGATCAACATCGAGCAGGACCCGGAGTCGGCCGCGTTCGTGGAGAAGGCGAATGGCGGAAACCAGACGGTCCCGACGGTGCTCTTCGCGGACGGCTCGACGCTGACGAATCCGTCGCTGGCGCAGGTGAAGCAGAAGATCAGCGTCTGACCCCGTGATCGACGAGGGGGTGGTCGTCCCGGTGCGGGACGGCCACCCCCTCGTCGTTGTCAGAGGAAGCTGCGGGTCGGCAGGGGCTTGCCGTACCACAGTTCGATGAGGCGGGCCGCGATCGAGATGCCGTACGGCGGGAGCACCTCGCCGGAGTCGAAGGCGGCGCCCAGCTCGTCGCGGGAGAACCAGCGGGCCTCGTGGATCTCGTCGCCGTCGACGTCGATGTCGGTGCTGGTGGCGCGGGCCATGAAGCCGAGCATGAGGCTGGAGGGGAACGGCCAGGGCTGGCTGGCGACGTACTCGACCTGGCCGACGGAGATGCCGGCTTCCTCGTGGACCTCGCGGCGCACCGCCTGCTCGATGGATTCGCCGGGCTCGACGAAGCCGGCGAGTGTGGAGAAGCGGCCCTCGGGCCAGTGGACCTGGCGGCCGAGGAGGATGCGGTCCTCCTCGTCGGTGACGGCCATGATCACGGCCGGGTCGGTGCGCGGGTAGTGTTCGGCGCCGCAGGCGGGGCAGCGGCGGATGTGGCCGGCTGCCGCGATGACGGTGCGCTCGCCGCAACGGGAGCAGAAACGGTGGGTGCGCTGCCAGTTCTCCAGGCCGACCGCGTGGACCATGAGGCCGGCGTCGCGCGGTGACAGCAGCAGGCCTGCCTCGCGCAAGCCGGCCGGGCGGGCGGACTGGTCGATACGGCCGGGCAGGGCGTCCTTCTGGAGGGCGAAGTAGCTGACGCCGTCCGTGTCGGTGCCCAGGAAGTAGCGGTGTGCCTCGGTGAGGGGCGCTTCGAACGAGGGGGTCATGACGAGTTCGGTCCGGCCGTCGGGTGTCTCGTCGATGAGGACCTGGCCGCCGGAGACGACGAAGCAACGCGTCGTGGGGTGACTCCACGCGGCGGCGAGCCAGGCCTCGTCGAGCCGGTGGTGGGCGGCTCGGTCGATGCCGCTCGGTGCGGTGAGCGAGATCGGCCGGTCGGCGTTCTGGTCGGTCCAGGTGGTCACGGGTGCTTCCAACTCCCCCGGTGGAACGGTTGTTTCGGCGGGCGGTTCAGCGGGACGTACAGCAGGGGGCGACCGGGTGCGGGGCGGTGTCGCGGGGCGGGGCGGTCTTTCCAGTGTGCCCCGCACGCGATGTCGCTCCGGACCGGGCGGGAGTGGTCAGGGCGCATGGCGCCAGGTCTCGGCGAGGTCGCCCCAGAGGTACGCGGTGGTCTCGACGCCTTTGAGGAGCAGGTCGAGCTCGACCTTCTCGTTGGGGGCGTGCCAGCCGTCGGAGGGGACGGAGATGCCCAGGAAGAGCACGGGGGCGTCGAGGACCTCCTGGAGGTCCGCGGCCGGTCCGGAGCCGCCTTCACGGGTGTAGCGGACGGGTCCTTCGAAGGCGCGGCCCATGGCGCGCACGACGGACTGCAGGGCGGGGTGGTCCAGTGGGGTGAGGCAGGGGCGGGTGGCCGGGCTGAACGTGATCTCGTACCGGATGCCCGCGGGGATCTGTTCGTCGGCCCAGGCGCGGACGGCCTTCTCCACGTGGTCGGGGTCCTGGCCCGCGACGAGCCGGAACGACAGCTTCACGAAGGCCGAGGACGGGACGATCGTCTTGCTGCCGGGGCCCTGGTATCCGCCGCCGATGCCGTTGACCTCGGCGGTGGGGCGGGCCCAGATGCGCTCCAGGGTGCTGTGCCCCGCTTCGCCGTGGGTGGCGTGGGACTTCGCGGTGCGCAGCCACTGATCCTCGTCGAAGGGCAGCTCGGCGAAGAGTACGCGCTCCCGGTCGGTGAGTTCGACGATGCCGTCGTAGAAGCCGGGGATCGCCACGCGTGCGTGCTCGTCGTGCAGGGCGGCGACGAGGCGGGCGGCCGCGGTGGCCGGGTTGGGCACGGCGCCGCCGAAGGAGCCGGAGTGGATGTCCTGGTCGGGGCCGGACAGCCGGATCTCGCATTCGGCGAGGCCGCGCATGCCGGTGCACACGGTGGGGGTGTCCTCGGACCACATGCCGGTGTCGGAGACGATCACGGCGTCGGCGGCGAGCCGCTCGGCGTGTTCCTCGACGAGGGCGCGGAAGTGCGGGGAGCTGGATTCCTCCTCGCCCTCGATCAGCAGCTTGAGGTTGACGGCCGGGGTGGCGCGGCCGGTGGCGGCGAGGTGGGCGCGGACGCCGAGGGTGTGGAAGAAGACCTGGCCCTTGTCGTCGGCCGCCCCGCGGGCGTAGAGGCGGTTGCCGCGCACGACGGGTTCGAAGGGGTCGCTGTCCCAGCCGTCCTCGCGGGCGGCGGGCTGCACGTCGTGGTGGCCGTAGACCAGGACGGTGGGGGCCCCGGGGTCGCCGGAGGGCCACTCGGCGTAGACGGCGGGCGCGCCGGGGGTCTGCCAGACCTCGGCGGTGGGGAAGCCGGTCTCCTTGAGCTTCGCGGCGAGCCAGTCGGCGCTGCGCTGTACATCGGGCGCGTGGTCGGGCTGGGCCGACACCGACGGGATGCGCAGCCACTCGGCGAGGTCGTCGAGGAAGGCGGCGCGATGGCGCTCGATGTACGTGCGGACGGCGCTGTCCGGGGTCTGGCTCATGGTCACGAGCCTATCCGCCCGCGCCGACATCCTGGCCGGGCGGTTGCGCAGGGTTTACCTGCGTGACACGTCACATGTCGTCGGTGGTGGCGGCCTCCTCGTGCGTCAACAAGCGTTCCAGTGCGGCGCGGTCCGGCAGGTTCTCGGGCCGTACGACGTCGCCGGTGCGCACGTAGAGGAACGCCGCTGTGACGGATTCCACGGGGATGCCCTGCTGCTCGGCCCAGGCCAGCCGGTACAGCGCGAGCTGGAGCGGGTCGGCGGTGCGGTCCCGGTTGGTCTTCCAGTCGACGATCTCGTACGTGGTTCTCTCGCCGTCGTCGTTCCTGTAGACGGCGTCGATGCGGCCCCGTACGACGCGGCCGGCGAGGGTGAGCTGGAAGGGGGCCTCGACGCGGTGGGGGGTGCGGTGGGCGTATTCCGTGCGCTGGAAGGCCTCCTTGAGGGCCTCTAGGTCGCGTTCGTCGGCGATCTCCGCGTCCTGGCCGGGCAGCTCGTCCGGTTCCAGCAGGGGGAGCGTCAACTCTTCGAAGCGGGTTTCCACCCAGGCGTGGAAGCGCGTGCCCCGGCGCGCGGCAGGCTGAGGGGGGCGTGGCATGGGGCGTGCGAGCTCCTGGGCGAATCCGTCGGGGTCGGCGGCCAGGCGCAGCAGTTGTGAGGCGGTCAGGGTCGTCGGCAGGGGGACGTCCGTGACGCTCTGCCGGGTGCGCAGGAGTTCTCCGGTGAGGGCGTCGAGGTCGCGGTCCCAGGAGGCGATGGCGCGGGCTTCCTCGGGGGTGAGGGAAGGATGCCGGGGCTCGGGCGCCGTGGCCTGGTGGGGGACGGTGGGGCGGGGGGCGGCCGGCTGGTCCCGGTCGGCGGGGGGGTCGTCGT
>NZ_BQUN01000043.1 GCF_026008495.1 Streptomyces sp. A012304 | reverse complement strand
CCGCGATCGGCGAACTGCCCTACCTGCTCACCCTCGCAGGCCACGGTTTCTACTGGTTCCGGCTCGCCCGAGCCGCATCCCGCGTCGGCCGGCGCCTGTGAGCGTGCGCCGAGGAAAGGACGCGTCACCATGCCGAAGACCGCATCTCTGAGCCCGGGCAGTGCCGTCGGCGTCCGCTCCGGCGGGACGCTCGGCGCGCTGCTGCGCGAGTGGCTGCCGCGGCAGCGCTGGTTCGCGGGCAAGGACCGGCCCCTGAACGACCTGCGTCTGCTGTCGATGACGGAGCTGTATCCGGGCTGTCTGCACCTGCTGGTGCAGACCGGCCAGAACGGCGTGCCCGCACCCGGCGGCACTCCCCCGCCCGGCGACTGCTACCAGCTGCTCCTCGGCATCCAGAAGCATCTGTCGCCGCGGCTGGGCCGGGCTCTGATCGGCAGGGTGGAGGAGGGGCCGCTTGCCGGTCTCGCGGTGCACGACGCGTTGCAGGACCCCCGCTCGGCCCATCTGCTGCTGGAGCGCATGCGGCATCCGGGCACGCTCGGGCCGCTGTGCTTCGCGTCCGACCCGTCCGTGCCGGTACCGGCCGGCCTCGCGCCGCGGCTGCTGGAGGCGGAGCAGTCCAACACGTCCCTCGTGTACGGCGACGCCTTCATCCTGAAGGTGTTCCGGCGCATCCAGCCCGGGGTGAACCCCGATCTGGAGGTCCCGGTCGCGCTGGCCGGGCAGGGCTGCGGCCGGGTGCCGGCCCCGGTGGCCTGGTTCAGCACGACCCATCCCCAGCAGGCGACGCTCGGCGTGCTCCAGCCGTTCCTGCCCGACGCCTCGGACGGCTGGACCCTGGCGTTGGAGGCCCTGGCCCACGGGGACGACTTCACGGTGGAGGCCGAGGCGCTGGGCCGGGCCACCGCCGAGGTGCACACGGCGCTCGCCGCGGCCTTCCCGGCCGCCCCGCGCGCCGACAACACGCGGACCGCGGCCGCCATGACCGAGCGACTGGAGGCCGCCGCGCACCATGTGGCGGCCCTGCGCCCGTACGTCCCGGGCCTGACCACCGCCTTCGACGCGCTCGCGGCCTGCGATCCGGGCCCGTCCGCCCAGCGCATCCACGGCGACCTGCACCTGGGGCAAGTGCTGCGCGCCGGACGGGAATGGTTCGTCATCGACTTCGAGGGCGAGCCCTCCCGCCCGCTGGCCGAGCGGTGCAGTGCGCACTCCCCGGTCCGTGACATCGCCGGCATGCTGCGGTCCTTCGACTACGCCGCCCGCCAGCGGCGGCCCTGGCGCCCGGAGTGGGCGCGCCGCTGCCGGGAGGCGTTCTGCGCCGGCTACGCGGCCGGGGCCGGCTGGGACCCCCGCAAGAAGCACGCGCTGCTGCGTGCCTACGAAACCGACCGGGCCGTCTACGAGGTGCTGTACGAGGCACGGCACCGACCCGACTGGCTCCCCGTACCGATGGCGGCGATCGAACGACTCGCCGTCCGAGGAGGCTGACCCATGGCTCTGCGCGACACCCCTCTGCCCGAGTCGGCCGGTCCCCGCCCGCCCGTGGCGCCCCCGCTCGACCCGGCCGACCGCGGGCGTCTGCTGGCGGGCACCCACCACGACCCGCACGCCCTGCTGGGGACGCACCCGGTGCCGGGCGGGGTCGCCTTCCGGGCGCTGCGCCCCTTCGCCCGGTCGGTCGCCGTCGTGGTGGACGGCGAGCGCACCCCGCTCGGGTCGGAGGGCGACGGCCTCTTCTCGACCGTCCTGCCGCTCGACGCGATCCCCGCCTACACCCTGACGGTGGCGTACGAGGACGACGGGGCGGACGAGCGGGAGGTGCACGACCCGTACCGCTTCCTGCCCGCCCTGGGCGAGCTCGATCTGCACCTGATCCGGGAGGGGCGGCACGAGGAGCTGTGGAAGGCGCTCGGCGCCGAGCCGATGACCCACCAGGGCGTGACCGGCACCCGCTTCACGGTGTGGGCGCCGAACGCCCAGGGGGTGCGTCTGGCCGCTGACTTCACGTACTGGGACGGGACCGCCTTCCCGATGCGTTCGCTCGGCGCGTCCGGGGTGTGGGAGCTGTTCCTGCCCGGGGTCGGCGAGGGCACCCGGTACAAGTTCGAGATCACCTCCCGCTACGGCCACCGTTTCCTCAAGGCGGACCCGATGGCGCGGTACGCGGAGGTCCCGCCGGACACGGCGTCGATCGTGCACGCCTCGCACTACGAGTGGGGCGACCAGGAGTGGATGGCGCGGCGGGGTGACGTTCCCGTGCACGTGGCGCCGTTCTCGGTGTACGAGGTGCATCTGCCCTCCTGGCGGCCCGGGCTGACGTACCGCCAGTTGGCCGAGGAGCTGCCGGCCTATGTCGCCGACCTGGGCTTCACCCACGTGGAGTTCATGCCGGTCGCCCAGCACCCCTTCGCGGGCTCCTGGGGTTATCAGATCACCGGTTTCTACGCTCCGACCTCGCGACTCGGCACCCCTGATGATTTCAAGTACCTCGTGGACCGCCTGCACCGGGCCGGGATCGGCGTGATCATGGACTGGGTTCCGGCCCACTTCCCCAAGGACGACTGGGCGTTGGCCCGGTTCGACGGGGACCCGCTGTACGAACCCGGGAACTCCCAGCGGGCCGAGCACCCCGACTGGGGGACGTTCGAGTTCGACTACGGGCGGACCGAAGTGCGCAACTTCCTCGTCGCCAACGCCGTGTACTGGTGCGAGGAGTTCCACATCGACGGGCTGCGGGTGGACGCCGTGGCCTCGATGCTGTACCTCGACTACTCGCGGGAGTCCGGCCAGTGGTCGCCGAACGCGTACGGCGGCCGGGAGGACCTGGCCGCGATGGCGTTCCTCCAGGAGATGAACGCGACCGTGTACCGCAGGAACCCGGGAGTGGTCACCATCGCGGAGGAGTCGACGGCCTGGGGCGGGGTGACCCGGCCGACCGACTGCGGCGGTCTGGGGTTCGGGCTGAAGTGGAACATGGGCTGGATGCACGACTCGCTGGAGTACATCGCCAAGGAGCCGGTGCACCGCAAGTACCACCACCACGAGATGACGTTCTCGATGATCTACGCCTACAGCGAGAACTACGTCCTGCCGATCTCCCACGACGAGGTCGTGCACGGCAAGCGGGCGCTGGTGTCGAAGATGCCGGGCGACTGGTGGCAGCGGCGCGCCAACCATCGCGCCTACCTCGGGTTCATGTGGGCCCACCCCGGCAAGCAACTGCTGTTCATGGGACAGGAGTTCGCACAGGGCGCGGAGTGGTCGGAGGCGCACGGCCCGGAGTGGTGGCTGCTGGACCCCGGTTACTGCGCCGCGGCCGACCACCGGGGCGTGCAGGACCTGGTCCGCGACCTCAACGCCCGCTACCGGGCGACCCCCGCCCTGTGGCAGCGCGACAGCGACCCGGCCGGCTTCCGGTGGGTGCTCTGTGACGCCGCCGACGACAACGTCTTCGCGTTCCTGCGGTACGACGCCCACGGCACACCCCTCCTCGCCGTCAGCAACTTCTCCCCGGTCGTCCGCCAGGACTACCGCCTCGGCGTCCCCGACGACGTCCCCGTCTGGTACGAGGCGCTCAACACCGACGCCGCCCGCTACGGCGGCGGCGACGTCACCCTGCCGGAGGCGGTCAAACCGGAGAACGGCGAGATCGCCTTCACCCTGCCGCCGCTGGCCACGGTGTGGCTGACGCCTTACTCCGTGTGAAGAAGGCCCGACGGGGCAGTCGGGTGCGTACCACCTGCCAGAGAAAGGCTGCATACCGTGCGCACCGTCGGAGTGGAGGAGGAACTCCTCCTGGTCGACCCGGAGACCGGGGAGCCGAGGGCACTGTCCGCCGCGGTTCTCGCCCGCGCCACGCGGGAACCGGCCGACCAGGACGTCTTCGAGAAGGAACTGCACAACCAGATGCTGGAGTTCGCCACCCACCCGCAGTCGGGCATGGACGAGCTCGCCGAGGAGATCGTCCGCATCCGTGGGCAGGCGGCCCGGCACGCCGGGGAGATCGGGTGCACGGTCGCGGCGCTCGCCACCTCCCCGCTGCCGGTGCGGCCCTCGGTCGGCATGAACCGGCGCTACCAGTGGATGGCGGAGCACTACGGCATCGCGACCCGTGAGCAGCTGGTGTGCGGGTGTCATGTGCATGTGTCCGTGGAGTCGGACGAGGAGGGCGTCGGGGTCGTCGACCGGATCCGCCCCTGGCTGCCGGTGCTGTCGGCGCTGAGCGCCAACTCACCGTTCTGGCAGGGCAAGGAGACGGGATACGACAGTTACCGCAGCCGGGTGTGGCAGCGCTGGCCGTCGGCCGGTCCGACCGAGCTGTTCGGTTCGGCCGAGCGCTACCACCAGCGGGTGGCGGACATGGTGGCCACGGGCACCATCCTCGACGAGGCCATGGTCTACTTCGACGCCCGGCTGTCCGCACGGTATCCGACGGTGGAGGTGCGGGTCGCGGACGTGTGTCTGCACGCGGACACCGCCGTCCTCGTCGCCACGCTCGTGCGCGGGCTCGTCGAGACGGCCGCCCGGGAGTGGAAGGCGGGCGAGGAGCCGGTGGACCACAGTGTGAGCCTGCTGCGGCTGGCCGACTGGCAGGCCGCCCGCTCCGGGCTGACCGGGGAGCTGCTGCACCCGGCGACCATGCGGCGCGCTCCGGTCGGGACGGTGGTGCGGGCCCTGCTCGACCATGTGCGCGACGCGCTGGCCGACAACGGTGACCTGGAGCGGGCCCGCACCTCCTGTGCCGAGCTGCTGCGCGACGGCAACGGGGCCCGGGTGCAGCGGGAGGTGTGGGAGCGCACCGGAAGTCTGCGCGAGGTCGTCACCGCCTGTGTGCGGCACACCCAGAGCTGAGCCCCCGCCCTCCCGCTCAGAGCAGGAGGACCAGGGCGTACACCAGGAAGAAGGCCGCGACCAGCACGGTGAGGAGGATGATCAGGGTGAGCGGGCCCTTGGCCCAGCCCTTGGGAGGATTGTGGGTCTCCTGAGGTCCGGCCCCGGGCATGCTGCTCTCCGCCGGCGGGGTCTCGCCGGGCGGAACGCCGCCGCCCGGTTCCAGACCGGTACTGCGTTCAGGTTCGGGGTCGGGGTTGATGTGGCTCATGTCCCCCGAGTCCCCCTCCCGCCGAGGACCGCAACAATCCCGCCGAGATCATCCGCACGGACTTCCGAGATCATCGGCACGGACTTCCTTGACCGTTCGCGGCCCCAACCGGTCTCACCTGGGCTACATTCGACCACCGTCGATAACAGTTCTCATCGGCGGAGTCACACCCCGTACATGTCAGGAGCAGCGCATGCGCGATGTCGCCTTCGCTCCCCCAGCCGCATCGCCCCTGACCGGAGGGCTCGCCGACAGCGTCTTCGAGACAGCCGCCCGCACCCCCACCCGTCCGGCCCTCGCCCGTCGGAGCGCCGGCTCCGGCGCCTGGGAGGAGGTGACGGCCGTCGAGCTGCGCGACGAGGTCGTCGATCTCGCCAAGGGGCTGGTGGCGTCCGGGGTCTCGCCCGGTCACCGGGTGGCGATCATGGCACGCACCCGCTACGAGTGGACCGTCCTGTGCTACGCGCTGTGGGCGGTGGGCGCCGAGGTGGTCCCCGTCTATCCGACGTCCTCGCGCGACCAGGTCGAGTGGATCCTGCGGGACTCGGGCTGTGTGGGCGTGGTCGTGGAGGACGAGCAGAGCGTCATGACGGTCGGCTCGGTGTGCGCGAGCCTGCCGGCGCTGCGGCACGTCTGGCAGCTGGACGCCGGGGCGCTGGAGGACCTCGCGCACCTCGGCGAGTCGGTGCCGGTCACCACGGTGGACTCGCTGCGCCGGATCGTGCTGCCGGACTCGACCGCGGTGATCGCCTACACCTCGGGCACCTCGGGCCGGCCGCTGGGCTGCGCCCTGAGCCACCGCAGCCTGGCCTCCCCCTGTGACACCCTGCTGGCCGGCTGGGGCCACACGGCCGCTCCGCCCGGACAGCAGCCGTCGGTCCTCGCCTTCCTGCCGTTCTCCCATGTGTACGGCCTGATGATCCAGGGCCTGTGCCTGCGGGGCGGCATCCTCATGGGCCATCAGCCCGACCTCGGGGCGACCGCGCTCGCCGAGGCCCTGCGGTCCTTCCGGCCGACGTACCTCTACGCGGTGCCGTCGGTGTTCGAGAAGATCTACAAGAACTTCCTGCGCGCGGCCCAGGAGGCGGGCCGGGGCGCGCTGTTCGAGCGGGCCGCGGAGACGGCCCGGGACTTCGCGGCGGCCGTCGAACGCCGGCGGCTGGGCCGGGGGTCGGGGCCCGGTTTCGACCTGCGGCTCCAGCACGCCCTGTTCGAGCGCACGGTGTACCGCAAGCTGCGGGCCTCCCTGGGCGGGCGGGTGCACCGCGCCACCTCGGGCGGCTCACCGCTCCACCGTGACCTGTCCCTGTTCTTCGAGGGCATCGGCATCTACGTGCACGACGGGTACGGGCTGACGGAGACCGGCGGCGGTGTGACCATGCAGCCGCTGGGCCGGGAGAAGTCGGGCACCGTCGGGCGGGCCCTGCCGGGCACGGAGATCCAGGTGGCGGACGACGGGGAGATCCTGGTGCGCGGCCCGTCGGTGTTCCAGGGCTACGTCAACGACGACGCCGCCACCCGGGCCGCGCTGCGGGGCGGCTGGCTGGCCACGGGCGACCTCGGGTCCCTCGACTCCGACGGCTACCTCACCCTCACGGGCCGCAAGAAGGACGTCATCATCACCAGCAGCGGCAAGAGCGTGGCGCCGTACGGTCTGGAGCAGCGGCTGCGGTTGCATCCGCTGGTCCACCAGGCGGTGGTGGTGGGCGACAACCGGCCCTGCGTGGGCGCGCTGATCACGCTGGACCCCGACTTCCTGACGCACTGGCGCGGCGGTCTGTCCATCCAGGGCGACACACCGAGTCGGGAGATGCGTGAGGAGAACGCGCTGCGGGAGGAGATCGGGCGGGCGGTGGCCGCGGCCAACAGCGCGGTGTCCCGTTCGGAGTCCATCCGGGTCTTCCGCGTGGTGCCGGAGCCGTTCGACCAGGCCAACGGGTTGCTGACGCCGTCGATGAAGCTGCGCCGCGACTCGATCGTGGCGCACTACGCGGCCGAGATCGACGCCATGTACCAGTCCCGGGCGCGGCTGCCGCGGCAGGGCACCCCGGACGAGGTGCTGAGCTGGGACGACGCGGACGACGTGTTCCGGTGAGGAGCGGGGCGGCGGCCCGTCCCGCCGCCCTTGACGGTACGGGCCGACCCGGACACCTTCCGTCACTCGACGACTACTCGGCGTATCCGCCCTGTGACCTCGGCAGACCGGACGCGTAGGCCGCGCGGCCCCGGGAACCCTGGAGAGTGGCGACGCGAGAGAGCCGCACGAGAAAGGACGACGGCCCAGGCGGGCCGCACGACGACATGGCAACCGAGCCCCGTGGTAACGACTCACTGGCCTCCTGGGCGATTCCGAGCCGCACCGCCCGGTTCGCGGGCGAACCGCAGGATGTGACGGGTGCGCGCCTGGCCGCGGAGGAGTTCCTCCGCGACCTCACCCGGGCGTCACCGCCCTCTGCTCCGGAGTGCTGGCACGACATCGTGCTGATCGTCACGGAGCTGTCCTCCAACGCGGTCCAGTACGCGCCGGGCCCCTTCGAGCTGCGTCTGCGGCCCACTTTCGACGGGGTGCACGTCACGCTGCACGACACCAGCACCACGGTGCCGTCACCGCGCCCCTTCCGCCCCGACAGCGGGGGCGGGGGCATCGGCTGGCACCTGATCCACACTTTGTGCACCCAGGTCAGCGTGGTCCGGCACGACGACGGCAAGGAGGTGCACGTCTTCCTGCCCTGGTGACGCCCCGTCCCAGGCCGCTCCGGTGACCGCGGCCGGCCGCTCAGGCCGTCGTGGTCCCGCCAGGGATGAGCCGGCGGTAGTGCTCGCCGACGGCCGTGAGGTACGCCGGGTCCCTCGTCTCGCTGTCGGTGCGGAACCGGGGGGCCTCCTTGACCTCGTCGCCGGTGCAGCTCAGGGACACCTTGCGGTCCGCCACGTCGACGGCGGTGACGACACCCACCGGGACGACGGCACTGCGACCGAACAGCCAGACGCCGGTGTCGACGACCAGGTGCCGCATCCCGTGGTGACCGGCCTCGCGTTCGACATGGCCGATGGTGCGGTCCGCCGCCACGACCGTGTACCCCGTCAGGTCCTGCCCTTCGGCGTGTCCGCTGTGCGGCGCGTAGGACCAGATTCCGTCGGTGGTCACGCTGCTCCCTTCTCCCGTCCCCAGCACGCATACCCTGCCGCCACGCCCGCATGCGGCCCAGGGCCTTCCACGTATGGCGCCGACGGGTCGAACTGGCGTGATCGGCCGGGGAGTTGCGTCCGTGTCAGGCCGCCGGCCGGCCGAGCCTCGGGGCGCGTGGACCGCGGGCTGCTCCGCCCGCGCCGCGACGGCCCGGGGCCGGTGTGCATGGAGTGCGGGTCGGGGGGTATCCGGGGGGCGCGGCGCGAGGCCGGGAACCGCAGGTGAAAGGGGGCGTCGCAGGATCGGGGCCGGTCGGACGCCCCCGCGTTGAGCCGCTCCCGCCTCCCGCCGCAGCCGCCCGCCGGGGAACGCAGCCCGGACCGTCAGTCTTCGGAGGTATCCGTGTCCATCGCCCAGAACCCGCTGTCCGTCGAGGTCACCCTGCCCCGTGAGGACGTGGCCCTCGTCACGGTCGAGGGTCATCTGGACCTCGACACCGCGACCGAGTTCCAGGCCCATCTGGCGAACCAGCTCCATCACGGCAGGCGGCACTTCCTCCTGGACCTCTCGGCGGTGCCCTTCATGGACTCCTCCGGTATGAACATCATCCTGCGGGTGTATCAGGAGGCCCGTGGTCTGCCCGGCAGCGTGCACGTCATCAATCCGACGCCCGCCGTGCGCCGGGTCCTCGACCTCACCGGAGTCAGCATCACCGTGCCGGTCTCCGAGAAGGTCGACGAGGCCCTGGCGCTCATCGACCGTCCGCAGCGGGCGCCGCAGGACGAGGAGGCCTGACCGGCGCCTTCGCCGCGCCCCGCGGGGACGACGCGGAGGGGCCGCCGGCGGCGGCCTGACACTTGCCGTTCGACAACCGTGCGTTCCTCACGGCCCAGCCGCCCGCGGGCAGACTCAGCCCCGGAACGCCGGTCCGGGAGGCCGGGAGTCGAACACCGGTCGCCGCTTCGGACACCCGTCCCCAGGCGGCCGCACGAGCGGGTTGCCCGTGCGAAGCGGGGTGTCGTCCGAGATCGGCCCGTGGTTAGGGTTGTCGACCGGCAAGGGTCACAGAGCCGTCCCGCCACCCGCGGCGGGGTCACGGCGCAGGACGCAGATGGAGGAGTGAAAGCAGTGCCGGAGCACGAAGCGGCCGCGCAGCCCACAGCACCGACGGACGAGGTCGGGGCCTTCCTGAGCCGCCGTCGTGAGCAGATCGCCCAGCGGTGGGCCGACGACCCCCTGTTCCGCTCGGTGTTCACCGTCTCGCGGGACGAGGCGGTGGAGGCGGGCCGCAGCGTCGTGGACGCCCTCGCCCAAGTCGCCGCCTCCGGACGGGTGGAGGACTCCGACAGCGCCGGATTCACCGTGGTGCGCGAGCAGTTGGCCCGGATGACGGCCGCCCGCTCCCGTTCCGGTCTGAGCACCGCTCAGGTCTCCAGCGAGGTGGACGCCCTGCGGGCGCCCGTGGTCAACCTGCTGGTCGCCGACCTGCCGGACGCGCCGCCCGATCACGTCAGGGAGTGCACGACGACGCTGGCGGTCCTGATGGGCACCCTGCGGCTGGTGGTCATGGAGACCGCGCTGAGCGAGGTGCAGGCCCTCATCGACCGGCAGCAGATGCAGCTGCTGGAGGTCGCCACACCCGTCATCAAACTGTGGGACGGCGTCGTCGCGGTGCCGCTCATCGGGACCCTCGACAGCGCCCGCAGCCAGGTCGTGATGGAGACGCTGCTCCAGGCGGTCGTCGACCAGCAGGCCCAGTACGCGATCCTGGACATCACCGGCGTGCCGACCGTCGACTCGCTGGTCGCGCAGCACCTGATGAAGACCGTCGCGGCCGTCCGGCTGATGGGCGCGGAGTGCGTCGTCTCGGGCATCCGGCCGGCGATCGCGCAGACCATCGTGCACCTCGGTCTGGACCTGGGCACCGTGGTCACCCGGGCCGGCCTCGCCGACGCCCTGGCGTACGCCCTCCAGGGGCTGGGCACCGACATCGTCCAGGCGACGCCCGGCGGTGCGGGTCCACGGTGAACGACGACTTCTCCTTCACCGGCGGGGCCGCTCCCGTGCCGGTGCTCAGGCTGGGCGAGGTGCTGCTGGTCACCTTGCAGGGCGACCTGCACGACGGCACGGCGGAACAGCTCCAGCAGGACATCGTGGAGGCGATCGCCCACAGCCGGGTCACCGGGGTGGTCATCGACATCTCCGGGGTGGAGATCGTGGACTCCTTCCTCGGACGTGTGCTGGCCGAGATCGCGGCGAACGCCCGGCTGCTGGCCGCGCAGACCGTGGTGGCCGGCATGCGGCCGGCGGTGGCGATCACCCTGGTGGAGCTGGGGCTGACGCTGCCGGGGCTGCGGACCGCGCTGAGCACCGAGGCGGCCCTGCGACTCCTCGGACAGCCGGACACGACCCCCCGCGGCCCACGCCGGGAGCCGCGGTGAGCGGGACGGCCGCGGGCGTCGAGGCCCGCCTGCCGATCCGCTCCGAGCTGGACCTGGTGTGGGTGCGCCAGCATGTGCGCCAGGCGGCCGCCGCCCTCGGGTTCGGCCTGGTGGAGCAGACGAAGCTGGTCACCGCGGCCAGCGAACTGGCCCGCAACACACTCGTGTACGGCGGCGGCGGGGAGGTGGAGACCGCGCGCGTGTCCGAGGGACGGACGCAGGGGCTGCGGCTGACCTTCACCAACCAGGGGCCGGGCATCGCCGACGTGGAGCAGGCGCTGTGCGACGGCTACACCTCCGGCGACGGGCTGGGGATGGGGCTGGGCGGGGCCCGGCGGCTGGTGCACGACTTCGTCATCGACAGCACGCCCGGGCAGGGGACGACGGTCCGGGTGACCTCGTGGGCGGCCCGGCCGCCCCGCCAGCGTGAGGAGTCCTGATGCCGCGCGTGTGGGACGTCCCGGTGCACGACTCGACGCGGGTGCGCGACGCGCGCGTGGCCGCGGAGGAGGCCGCGGCGCTCGCGGGCCTCGACGCGTCGCGTACGGCGGCCGCCGCGCTGGTGGCGACGGAACTGGCCACCAACCTCCTCAAGCACGCGCGCGGCGGCCAGCTCCTGGTGGAGGCGGTCGCCCCGCCGTCCGGGCGGCCGGGGCCGCCGGTGGTGCAGATCGCCGCCGTCGACCACGGTCCGGGCATGGCCGACGTCACGGCCGCGCTGGGCGACGGGTTCTCCACGGCCGGCTCGCTCGGCGCCGGGCTCGGCACCTGCCGGCGGGTCGCCGACGACTTCGGCCTGCACAGCGTGCCCGGGCGCGGCACGGTCGCCCTGGCCCGCGTCGGCGCGCCCGGGTCGGCCGGTCCGGCGGCTCCGGCGCCCGCGCGGGCCGGCGGGGTGAACATCCCGTTCGCGGGCGCCGACGTCTCCGGGGACGTGTGGACCTGGGTCCGCGCCGAGGACCGGATGACGCTGATGCTGGCCGACGGCCTCGGCCACGGCCCGGAGGCGGCCCGTGCCTCGACCGCGGCCGTCGAGGAGGTGCACCGCTCGGCGCGGCTGCGGCCCGCCGACATCCTGCGCCGTCTGGACGGCGTGCTGCGCGGCACCCGGGGCGCGGCGGTCGCGCTGGCGCAGCTCGACATACGGGCCGAACAGCTGCTGTTCATCGGGGTGGGGAACGTGGGGGCGCGGCTGCGCGAGGGCGACTCCTGGCGTCATCTGCTGTCGCGGCCCGGCATAGTGGGCGTGCACCGGCCCGCCTCGCTTCCCGAGACCGTGCTGCCGTGGGGGCCGGACCGTCTGCTGGTGCTGCACAGCGACGGTCTGCCCAGCCGCTGGGTGCCGCCCGCCGACCCCCGGCTGCCGGGGTCCGACCCGGCGGTCACGGCCGCCGTGACCGTGCGCGACACCAGCAGTCCCGCGCGCCCGGTGCGTGACGACACCACCGTCGCCGTCCTGTCCCCGACCCCGCCGGACCGCCCATGAAGCGCACCTGGCAGATCACCACCGTCACCGAAGCGGCGGGCGCCCGGATCGCCACCGCCCGGCTGGCCGCCGCGTACGGCGTCGCGCCGCTGGAGCGGACGCGGCTGGCGAGCGCCCTCAGCGGGCGGCTGCGTCAGTGCCTGACGAAGGGCGGCACCTGGCGGCTCACCCTGGAGACGGCCGACGGGCACCTGCACACCGAGGTGGCGCCCTCCCCCGGCGCCGCGGAACCGCCGTGGCGCGTCGCCGTGCCCTGTCCCGAGCCGGCGGACGCCGCCGCCCTCGCCGCGGTGGCCGACGAGCCGGGGCTCCTCGCGGAAGCCCTGCTCGGCGCCGACGAGGACACCGCCCTCGTCCTGGACAAGCTCGCCGAGCAGGAGGAGCTGGTCGCCTTCCACCGGGAGGAGCTGCACCAGACCAACCAGGGCGTCCTGGCGCTGCACGCCGAGCTGGACGCGGCCGGGCGGGCCCAGCGGGAGGCCTTCGCGGCGGAACGGGCGGCCCGGCAGGAGGCGGAGAGCGCCCGGCGCCGGCTGACGTTCCTGGCCGACGCCAGCGCGGTGCTGACGGCGTCCCTGAACCACGAGGAGATCGTGCGCCGGCTGCCCGAGCTGCTGGTGCCGGAGTACGCCCGCACGGTCGACGTCTGGCTCTTCGAAGCCGACGACGACCGGCGTCCGCCCGCGCCCCACCCGGCGGCCGCGGTGGTCGCCGCGCGCACCGGGCGGCCCCAGTACGCGGCCGACCATCCCGGCGGGCTCCCGGGCGTGGACGACCACCCCCTGTCGGCGCTCCACCCGACCCGGCCGCTGCTGTGCGTGCCGCTGTCGACGCGGCGCGCGTCACTGGGCGTGCTGACGCTGGCCCCGCCCGGCGAGCGCTGGGACCCGGACGACGCGGTCATGCTGATCGAGCTGACCCGGCGGGCGAGCATCGCCCTGGACAACGCACGGCGGTTCGAGCACAACCGGGACATCGCCGAGACCCTCCAGCGGGCCCTGCTGACCGACCTGCCGACTCCGCCGGGCCTGAACCTGGCCGCCCGCTATCTGCCGGCGACGTACGGGCTGAACATCGGCGGCGACTGGTACGACGCCTTCCGCCAGCCCGACGGCAGCCTGATCACCGTCGTCGGTGACGTGACCGGGCACGGGCTGCACGCGGCGGTGATGATGAGCCAGCTGCGCACGGCGCTGCGCGCGTACGCGGTCGACGGCGGCAGTCCGGGGGTGCTGCTGACCCGGCTGCACACCTTCCTGCACCACCTCCAGCCCGACCTGTACGCGACGGCCGTGATCGCCCGCTTCCAGCCGGGCGAGCCGGTGCTGACGTGGGCGGCCGCCGGGCATCCGCCGCCGGTGCTGCGGGGCCCGGACGGGCGGGTGCGCACTCTGGACGCCAAGCCGGGGGCGATGCTCGGCATCCCGCTGCGTCAGCAGATCGCCGACCACACGGTGCCCCTGGAGCCCGGTTCGACGCTGGCGCTGTACACGGACGGTCTGGTCGAGCGGCGGGCCCAGGGGATAGACCCGGGCATCGAGCGGCTCGCGGCGGCGCTCGGCGCGTTCCGCACCGAGGAGCTGGACGGCGACCTGGACGGTTCGGCGGAGGCCATCCTGGACCCGATGCTGAGCGACTCCGAGCGCGACGACGACGTCTGCCTGCTGCTGTGCCATGTCGACAGCGGTACACCGGTGTCCTGACCGACGGTCGGTCGTCCGCGCGGCGCGTCCGGCGGTGGCGGTACGCCGGCCCCGGGCCACCGTCAGCGGTCGGGGCCGGTGCGGACGCCGGCCTCCCGGCCGCGGTCGGTCGTCCGGGCCGGTGCCGCCGGCGGTGGCCGTAGGCGCGGGGCCGCGTCAATCGTGTCGGCCGGTGCGTCCGGTGGCCGTCGTGTGCGTTGCCTGGAGGAAGCCGAAGAGGCCCTCTTCCAGGGCGGTGCGCTGCCGCGGGGTCATGGTCTCCAGCACGGCCGCCAGCCGGTGCACGCGCCGGTCGGTGACCTCGGCGAGGACGCGCCGCCCGTCGGCGGTGAGGAGGAGCTGCACCTCACGCCGGTTGCGGGGCTGGACGGTCCGCTCCAGCAGCCCGGCGGCCTCCAGCCGGTCGCAGAGCCGGCTCGCGGTGGGCAGGCCGACGCCGAGATGGTCGGCGAGGGCAGTGAGGTTGAGCCGCGGACGGTGGCGCACGGTCCGCAGGGCGAGCAGCTGCCGGGCGGGCAACCGGGGTGCGGTCTCCTCGGCCGCCGCCAGCCAGCAGGTCACCAGGCTCTCCACCGCGTCCGCGACCCGTCGGGCCGTCGCCTCCCGGCCCTCCCGCCGGCCGTCGTCGGAGCCCTCCGCGCACACCACGTCCTTACTCTCCGGCCACCACACTTGTCATGTACGTCGGCCTACCCGAAGGACCCGGGCGTACACGGGCCGTCGGGCGGGTACGACCGTGGCCTCAGGAGAAAAGCCGGCCTCAGGAGAAACAGGAGAAACGTTCGTCTGACGCGCCGCCCGACTGGCGGAACCGCTGGGCGCGCGGTGGGATCGATGAGGTGCGAAGAGCCGTTCGGCGGGCACGCGCATGACGTCGAGGCAGACCGCCTGGAGCCGCAGAAAGGGATGGACATCGTGACACGACCCAGGATCCTGGTGGTGGGCGCGGGCTTCGCGGGAGTGGGGTGCGTGCGCCGTCTGGAACGCAAGCTCTCCCCCGGCGAGGCCGAGATCACCCTGGTGACGCCGTTCAGCTACCAGCTCTATCTGCCGCTGCTGCCGCAGGTCGCCTCCGGGGTGCTGACGCCCCAGTCGATCGCCCTGTCGTTGCGCCGCAGCCGCAAGTACCGCACGCGGATCATCCCCGGCGGCGCCATCGGCGTGGACCTGAAGGCGAAGGTCTGCGTCATCCGGACCATCACCGACGAGATCGTCGACGAACCGTACGACTACATCGTGCTGGCGCCCGGCAGCGTCACCCGGACCTTCGACATCCCCGGGCTGACCGATCACGCCTTCGGCATGAAGACGCTCGCCGAGGCCGCCTACATCCGCGACCACGTCATCTCCCAGCTCGACCTCGCCGACGCCAGCCACGACCCCGCCGAGCGGGCCGCGCGGCTGCAGTTCGTGGTGGTCGGCGGCGGATACGCCGGCACGGAGACCGCCGCCTGTCTGCAACTGCTCACGCACAACGCGGTCAAGCGCTACCCCCGGCTCGACCCGAACCTGATCAAGTGGCATCTGATCGACATCGCGCCGAAGCTGATGCCGGAGCTGGGCGAGAAGCTCGGCCGCAGCGCGCAGGAGGTACTGCGCCGGCGCGGGATCGACATCTCGCTCGGGGTGTCCATCGCCAAGGCGGGCCCGGACGAGGTCACCTTCACCGACGGGCGGGTGGTGCCGACCCGCACGCTGATCTGGACCGCCGGCGTGGTGGCGAGCCCGCTGATCGGCACGCTCGGCGCGGAGACGGTGCGCGGGCGGCTGGCCGTCACCTCCGAGATGTGCCTGCCGGGCCACGACGGGGTGTTCGCGCTCGGTGACGCCGCCGCCGTGCCGGACGAGGCCAAGGGCGAGGAGGGCGCGGTCTGCCCGCCGACCGCCCAGCACGCGATGCGGCAGGGCAAGGCCGTCGCGGACAACGTGCTGGCGACGCTGCGGGGGCAGCCGATGAAGCCGTATGTGCACAAGGACCTGGGGCTGGTCGTCGATCTCGGCGGCACGGACGCCGTGTCCAAGCCGCTGGGCGTCGAGCTGCGCGGTCTGCCCGCGCAGGCGGTGGCGCGCGGCTACCACTGGTCGGCGCTGCGTACCGGGGTGGCCAAGGCCCGGGTGCTGACGAACTGGACGCTGAACGCGCTCGCGGGCGACGACTTCGTGCGCACCGGCTTCCAGGCGCGCCGGGCCGCCAAGCTGAAGGACTTCGAGTACACCGACAGCTATCTGACGCCGGAGCAGGTGCGGGCGCGCGTGGAGGGCGGCGCGGGAGCTGCGGACGACGCGGGCCCCGGGTCCGCGTGAGGTGAGACGGGAGAGAGCACGGCGGCGTGGGAGCGCGGGCACGGTCGTGGGGGACGCGGTGGCGGGATCGGGTCGCGGCGTCCGACCCGGGGCTGCTGCGGCTGGCCGCGGGGCTGCGGACGGTCGGCGCGATCGCTCTGACGCTGGCCGTGCTCTCGCCGCTGGGCGCGGACGTGAAGCATCTGGTGGCGGGGGCCGTCGCGGCGATGGTCGCGACCTTCGCGGTCCGCGAGAAGCAGCGCGGGAAACAGGCGGTGACGCTGGCACTGGGGCTGCCGGTCGCCCTGGCCTCGGTGTCCGTGGCGTCGCTGCTCAGCTCCCACCGGGTGGCGGGTGACCTCTTCTTCGTCGCCCTGATCTTCTGCGCCGTCTACGGCCGCCGGTTCGGCGACCGGGGCACCGCGCTCGGTCTGATCGGCTTCCAGGTCTACTTCCTGTCCCTGTTCGTCGGGGCGACGAGCGCCGCCCTGCCGGGCCTGTGCGCGGCGATCGCCGTGGCGTTCGGGTGCGCGGCGGTGGCGCGGTTCGTGCTGGTGCCGCAGACGCCGGCGGGGATCCTGCACCGGCTGCGGGTGGCCTTCCGCGCGCGGCTCGCGCAGCTGCTGGGCGCCCAGCTGGAGCTGCTCGACGCCGGCCCGGACGACGCGGAGAAGGCGCTCGCGCAGGTCCGGGAGGGCACCGCGCGGCTGCACGAGACGGCGATGATGATCCAGAGCCGGCTGGAGGAGGGCACCCCGGACGAGTCGACGGCCCGGCTGGTGCAGCGCCGGATCGCGGACGCGGAGATCACCGCCGAGCGGCTGGGTTTGCTGGTGCTGACGGCGCGCAGCGCCGAGCGGGCGGACACGCTGGCCCTGCATCTGCCGGGCGCCACGGTCCCCGGGTCCGGGCGCCTGCCGGTGCACGACGAGGCGACGGACACCCTGCGCCGCGACCTGGGCGCGCTCCGGCTGCTGGTACGGCTTCCCGTCGCCGAGGTGACGGGGACCGGGCCGGCGCAGGTCCGCAACCGGCTGCTGGGGTACCGGGAGGAGGAGAACCTGCCGCGGGCCTCGCCCGCCGCGCAGGAGGTGTTCCGCGGTATCGGTGAGGCGGCGCGCGCGGTGCTGGGGCTGCGGATCGCGCTCGACGGCCCGCAGGACGAGTCGGACGACAGCCCCGAGACGGCCCGGTCCCGGGAGGAGCTGGACGCGGAGGACGCCGCCATCGGCGGGGCGCAGGAGGAGGGGGACGAGGCGGAGGAGGCCACCGGGCTGCGCCGGCCGACCACCCGGGCGGCCGTGCAGGTCGCGGTCGGGTCGTCGCTGGCGATCGTCGGCGGGGAGCTGCTCTCCGAGCACCGCTGGTACTGGGCGGTGCTGACCTGCTGGATCGTGTTCCTGAACACCGCGTCGACCGGGGAGATCCTGGTGAAGGGGTACCGGCGGCTGCTGGGCACGGTGCTCGGGGTGATCGCGGGCATCGCGCTGGCGGGGCTGGTCGGGCACCACACGTGGACGGCGTTCGCGGTGGTGCTGCTGTGCGTGTTCGCGATGTTCTACACGGCGCCGTTGTCGTACACGCTGATGTCGTTCTTCGTGACCGCCGCGCTGGGTGTGCTGTACACGTTGCTGCACACCTACAGCCTGTCGGTGCTGGTGCTGCGGGTGGAGGAGACGGCGCTGGGGGCGGCGTGCGGGGTGGTCGCGGCGGCGCTGGTGCTGCCGGTGGGGACGGACCGCCGGACCAACGAGCTGCTGACGACCGTGCTGGACCGGCTGACCGATGTCACCGAAGGGGCCGTGGAACAGCTCAGCGGCGGTCCGCCGGCCGATCTGCTGGACCGGGCCCGCGACCTGGACCAGGCGCTGGCCGACCTGAGGGCGGCCACGCAGCCGCTGACGCATCCGGTCACGCCGCTGCGGACCCGGCGGGACACGGCCCGCTATGTCGTCGCACTGCTGGAGACCTGCGCCTACCACGCGCGGTCCCTGGCGGCGACGGCGGAGCTGCTGCCCACGCACCCGTCGATCGCGGCGGACCCCCGGCTGCGCGGAGCGGGCCGGCGCATCCTGCACAATGTCGGCGCCATCGCCGCGCGCGTCCAGGACGAGGCTGCCGAGGCCCGGGTACTGACCGGCCCGAGCATCGCCGCCCAACTGAAGCCGGGAGTACCCGGCACCCCCCGCTACGGCCGGGTGACCGACCGGGTGCTGCGCCACCTGCAACGTCTCGACGAGGCGGTGGTCGGCCTGGCACGGCCGCTGGGGGTCGCGGTGGCACCGCCGGGGCAGTGACGTCCCCTCGCTCGTCGCGCGGCGGGGCGGTGACACTCCGCGCTTGGTCGCGCGGCGGGAGCGGCCGTACCGCGTTCACCGCCGACGGGGACGGCCGTGCCAGATCCGCTGCGCGGCGGGGCCGACCGTGCCGCACTCACCGCGGCGCGGGGCCGACCGTGCCGTGTTCGCCGGGCGAGGCCAGCCGTGCCAAGATCGCCGCATCGCGGGGCCGACCATGCCGTGTTCGCCGTGCGGCGAGGCCCGTCGTACCGCGAGGCCCGTTGTACCGCGTCAGCCCCGCGAGGCCCGCCGTACCCCGCGCGCCGCCGGCCGTGCCACGCTCGCCACACCGCGAGGCCCGCCGTACCGCGTTCGCCGCGTGGCGAAGCCCGCCCTACCGCGTCAGCCGCCGGCCAGGCCGGCCGTGCCACGATCGCCGCACCACGAGGCCCGCCGTACCGCGTCCGCCGCCGGCCAGGCCGACCGTGCCACGATCGCCGCGCGGCAAGGCCGTACGCGTTCGTCGCGCTGCGGGGTCGGCCGTCCGGCGGCGCCGCGCTGCGGGGTCGGCCGTCCGGCGGCGGCGCGCTGCGGGGTCGGCCGTCCGGCGGCGGTGTGGTCAGAAGTCCGTCGGCAGGCCGCTCGCGGCGGCGATGCCGCGCAGCTCCTCGGTGTCGCTCTGGCGGCGGCGGATACAGCCGGCGATCTCGGCCAGCCGCGCCGGGTCGGAGGCGGTGACCGCGTCGGTCACCACCCGCACCGGACCGGTTCCGTCGACGTTGATCTCCACCAGCTGGTTGTCCAGCCGGCCGGTGACCGCGGTGGCGATGACCAGGGCGGCCTCGTCGCGGATCTCCTGGGGCAGGTCCTCGGTGTCCTGCGGATCCAGTGCGAAGTCGAGGGTGTCGGGGGCTTGTTCGTCGAGGGCGCGCAGGGCTGGCGCGACGACCTTGAGCAGCATCTCGAAGTCCTCGCTGTCCATGCGGACGCGCAGGAGGTCGAGGTACATGTCCACGGGCCGTCCGTCCGGCGGGAACTCGGATTCGTTCATTCCCCCCGGGTTCCCCGGCCGCCGGGGATTCAGACCTTGCGCCAGCGGGCCATGGCGAAGGAGAACACCCCGAAGAGGACGAGCCCGGCCGCGACGCAGGCCAGCAGGCCCGGTCCGACGGGGGTGTCGGCGAAGGACCGCAGGGTGTCGTCGAGGCCCTTGGCCTGGTCGGGCTGGTAGTCGACCGCGGCGCGCACCGCGAAGGCGCCCGCGGCGGCGAACACCAGTCCGCGGGCCGCGCCGCCGGCCACGCCGGTGACGTCCACCAGCCGGCGGACGGCCGGCGACATCTCCCCCATCCGCATCTTGTCGCGGTACTTGCGCAGCAGTGCCCGGGCACCGATCCACACGCCCGCGACGACGACCGCCGCGCCGGCCGCGCCGACGATCCACTGCCCGGCGGGCATCTCCAGCAGACGGGCGGTGACGTCCCGGGACTGTTCGTCGCTCGACCCGCCCCCACCGCCGGAGCCGGCGGCGAACGCGAGGACGGAGTAGGCGACGAAGCCGTAGAAGGCGCACCGGGCCAGCGCCAGCAGCCGTTTGCGGGCCGAGCGGCCCTCGGGTCCGACCGAGCCGAAGACGACCTCGGACAGCCGCCACAGCGCCATGCCGACCAGACCGATGCCGAGGGCCCACAGCAGGACGGAGCCGAAGGGCTTGTCGGAGAGCTCGGCGAGCGCGCCCTGCCGGTCCGCCTGCTGGTTCTTGTTCTCGCCGAAGGCGATCTGCAGGGCCAGCGCCCCGACGAGCAGGTAGATGACCCCGCGTGCGGCCAGCCCGGCCCGCGCGGCCCCCTGGGTGGCCGAACCGCGTGCCGCGCGCTCGGCCCCGACCCTGCCGTGGCGCACCACAGCGCCTGCGTCCATCTCGACCTCCATAAGGCTTCGGTGATTGGGGACTTGGGGACTTGGGGATGCGGGGCTTCGACGTCCGGAGCTCCGGCCATCCGGATGCCCCGGCCGCGGCCCCGCACACGCGGGCGCAGCCCGGGCGTCCCGGGCTGCGCCGTGGTGGTGTCGCGGACCGCCGCCGCGCGCCGGCCGTCACGCGTAGACGTGCGGCCCCTCACCGCTGCGCGGGCGCGCAGCGCCACCTGTGCCCGCGTCGGCGGCCGAGGCGGCGGCGAGCCAGCGGCGTGCCGTCTCCAGGGCGAGCGTGACCTCGCGGGTCCCGGTGGAGACACACAGCGTGTAGGCGAGGTCCTGCGCCCGCGCGCTCTCCGCGACGGAGCCGGTGCTCGTCACCGCCTCGTACTCGTCGACGAGGGTGCGCAGGACGGCGGGGTGGGGCATCAGCATGCGGTCTGCTCCTTGTCCGTAACGGGATGGGTGCGTGCGCGGATCGCCGGTGCCGGCTCAGCGGCGGCCGTCCTGGCGTCCGAGGGCCTCCTCGCGCACCTGGGCGCAGCTACGGCTGATCAGCCGGGAGACGTGCATCTGGGAGATGCCCAGGCGGTCGGCGATGCGGCTCTGTGTCATGTCCTCGAAGAAGCGCATGTAGAGGATGGCCCGCTCGCGTTCCGGCAGCCGGCGCAGGCTTTCCTTGGCGGACTCGCGGTCGACGACGACGTCGTAGGAGGCGTCGGGGCCGCCGAGGGTGTCCACGAGGCTGTAGCCGTCGTCGCCGGCCGGTAGCTCGGCGTCCAGCGAGAGGGTGCTGAAGCTCTCCAGGGCCTCCAGGCCGGCGCTGACCTCGTCCTCGGTGAGTCCCGCGTGGGCGGCGATGTCGGCGACTGAGGGTTCGGGGGCGCCCGGGCTCTGGGCGAGCTCGCGGCGGGCGACCCGCACCTTGTTGCGCAGTTCCTGCACCCGGCGGGGCACGCGCAGGGCCCACATCCGGTCCCGGAAGTGCCGCTTGATCTCGCCGGTGATGGTGGGCACGGCGTAGCTCTCGAAGGCCCCGCGTTCGGGGTCGAAGCGGTCGACGGCCTTCACCAGGCCGAGGGCCGCGACCTGCCGAAGGTCCTCGATCGCCTCGCCCCGGTCGCGGAACCGGCCGGCGATGCGGTGGGCCATGGGCAGCCAGGCCGTGACGATCTCGTCGCGCACGGCGTCACGCTCGGGTCCTTCCTCCAGGGTGGAGAGCCGGACGAACAGACTGGCGGTGTCGGGAGCGTCGTCGTGGGTCCGTCGCGACTGCGCAGTGGCGGGGGCAGAGGAGACAGAACGGCTTGTCGACATGTCGATGAGCATGCGGAATCGCTCCTGAACGGTGGTTTCAGGGACTGACCTCGGGAGGTTCACCGCCGTCCGGGGCATCGGGAGCGCCCGGAGCGGTCGGTCACACGTCTCCCGCTGGCGCGCCTCCGGTCCGAAGCACGAACCTCCGTCTGCCCTGCGCCCGGAGGAACAAACTCCGCCTGCCGGAAAGCCATGCGGACCATCCGGCCCGGGGTGCTCGCAGGCCCGCGGGAGCCGTCCGCGCGGAGCTTCGGGCAGGTGGTGCGAGAGGTCTCAGAACACGGGCACGACGGCGGTGATCCGCTTCCCGCCCGAGGGAAGGTCGGACACCCGCACGTCACGGGAGAGCCGGCACACGATCGGCCAGCCCCGGCCACCGGTCCGCTGCCGTCCCTCCGCGTCCAGCGGGTCGGCGGCCACCGGCATCCGGTCGCTGCGGTCGCTGACGGAGACCCGGACGGCCCGTCCCTCGACGTCGACGTCGAACCCGGTGACGCCGCCGCCGTGGAGGATGGCGTTGGTGGTGAGCTCCGAGGCGACGAGGAGGGCGTCGGAGAGGGCGTCCTCGTCGTACGGACAGCCGGTAGCGCCGCAGCGCCCGGCCACCGCGCGCCGGACCGCGCCCCGCACGTCGGCCGGGCGGCACGGCCCTGCCCCGCTGCGGGTCCGGTGGTCCGGCGCGCCCATGGCGTGGGTCGAGTGATTGGTACGCATCCTTTCGCTCCCCTGGCGTTCGCAGCCGGTCGGGCGCCGAGAGGCCGCCCGGCGGGTGTCTCCCCGGCCGGCCGTCTCCCGGCTGTGCGGACGATATGTGGGGCCGGCGGCAGCCGGCTCCGCCGCCGCGCCCGGCCCTCTCCCCTGCCGGACGGCGCGGCCTTCCTACAGTCCGGCTGGCCCTCTGGAACCGGGCCAAACCTGCCGTCGGGCACCGAGGGTCATCGGCGCGCACCGGGGTACGCGGAGGACATGACGGATGTCGTGGACTCGGACGAACTGCTGCGCCGGATCCAGCGCGCCAGGGCCTGCGCGCGCGAGGAGCTGCGCACCTGGCGGAGGAAGAGCGAGGACCTGACCCGGACCGACCCGGACGCGGCGCGGGAGGCGCATGTACGGGGCCTGGCGTACGAGGCGGTGCTCGGGGTGCTGGACGAGATCGTGACGCCGGGCCACCGCACGGAACCGTCCTGACCAGGCCCGTCGCCACGGACCGGAATGCGGGCGGGCTCGCGGGGAACCCGGGGTGCCATGTCAGTCGATCACACCAGCGCACCCGTGCTCGAAGCCCTCGTCGACCATCACCGCCAGGGGCGGCTGGCCTTCTCGCCGCCGGGGCACAAGCAGGCGCGCGGCGCCGATCCCGAGGTGCGGGCGGTGCTGGGCGACGCGGTCTTCTTGGGGGACGTGCTGGCGTCGGGCGGGCTGGACGACCGGCTCACCCGGGGGCGGGTCCTGGAGCGCGCCGAGGAGCTGATGGCGGCCGCGGTCCACGCGGACCACACCTTCTTCTCGACGTGCGGGAGTTCCCTGTCGGTCAAGGCGGCGATGCTGGCGGTGGCCGGACCGCACGAGAAGCTGCTGATCGGGCGGGACGCGCACAAGTCGGTGGTGTCGGGGCTGATCCTGTCCGGGATCGAGCCGGTCTGGGTGGAGCCGCGGTGGGACACCGAGCGGCATCTGGCCCATCCCCCGTCGGCGGAGAAGTTCGAGAAGGCCTTCGAGGTCCATCCCGACGCCAAGGGCGCGCTGGTGACGAGTCCGACGCCGTACGGGGCCTGCGCGGACCTGCGGGCGATCGCCGAGGTCTGCCACCGCCGCTCGGTGCCGCTCATCGTGGACGAGGCGTGGGGGGCGCATCTGCCCTTCCATCCGGACCTGCCGTCCTGGGCGATGGACGCGGGCGCCGACATCTGTGTGACGAGCATCCACAAGATGGGCAGCGGCCTGGAGCAGGGTTCCGTCTTCCACCTCCAGGGGGACCTGGTTCCGGCGGAGCTGCTGAAGATGCGCTCGGACCTGCTGAGCACCACCAGCCCCTCGGTGCTGCTGTACGCGGGGCTGGACGGCTGGCGGCGGCAGATGGCGCTGCACGGCCGGGAGCTGATGGGAGGCGCCCTGGAGCTGGCGGCCGAGGCGCGGGCCGCCATCGAGCAGATCGACGGGATGCACGTCGACGACCGGGACGACTTCTGCGGGCCGGGTCTCGCCGACGACTTCGACCCGCTGCCGGTCGTCATCGACCTCGACGGGCTGGGCGTCTCGGGTTTCCGGGCCGCCGACTGGCTGCGGGAGCACCGGGCGATCGACATGCATCTGTCCGACCATCGCCGCATCGGCGCCCAGATCACCCACGGGGACGACCGGGAGACGACCGGGGAGCTGCTCGCCGCGCTCAAGGACCTCGCGCACGCCGCGCCCGGTCTGCGGCCGACGCCGCGGATGGAGGTGCCCGCGCCCGCCGAGCTGCGGATGGCGCAGGGGCTGCTGCCGCGGGACGCGTTCTTCGGTCCGGCCGAGCATGTGCCGGTGGCCGAGGCGGGCGGACGGGTGGCCGCCGAGATGGTCACGCCGTATCCGCCGGGGATTCCCGCGGTGCTGCCGGGCGAGCGGCTGACCGAGCCGGTGCTGCGGTATCTGCGCAGCGGTCTGGAGGCCGGGATGAACCTGCCCGACGTGACCGATCCGGAGTTCCGGACGATCAGGGTCGTGACACGGGAGGCGGAGTGAGCCGGGCGGCCGAGGCCGGCATCGGCGTGAAACTGGTCACGTGACCACGTTTCGACCACACTGAAACTCCGGGAATGGTTTACGATTCATTCATACGTGGTGGCGGGGTCGAGCCTGCTCCCCCGCGCACCACTTGAGCGGCCCTGGCTGGCTTCCCCCGTCCAGCCAGGGCTTTCTCATGCCGTCACGGGAATTTCCGTCCGCCGAGGTGCCCGGGCGGCCCGCAGCGGCTGAAATGGGCATAGGGAAAACCTGGGAACCTTCGCCGGCGAGGAGCCCCGCGCCATGACCAGAGCGACGAAACTGCTGACCGCCCTGCCCCCGCCCCAGCGCCAGCGTCTGATGACTCTCGCCCGGGAGGTGGCCTTCCCGGAGGACACCCGGATCTTCGAGGCCGGTGGCACGGCCGACCGCTTCTGGGTCATCCGCTCCGGGGCGGTCTCGCTCACCCAGCAGGTCACCGCCGTGCGGCGGGTCACCGTCGCCGGCCTCGGCGCCGGTGACATGCTCGGCTGGTCCTGGCTGTTCCCGCCGTACCAGTGGGACTTCGGCGCGGAGGCCTTCAGCCCCGTACGCGCCTACGAGTTCGAAGCGCAGCCGGTGCTCAAGCTCTGCGAGGAGGACCCGGCGCTGGGCCTCTCCCTGGTCCGCATCGTGGCCGAGATCCTCGCCCACCGGCTGGAGACGACCCGGGTGAGACTGCTGGAGCAGTACGGCGTGAACCGGCGCGGGGCGATCTAGCCGCCCGCCCGGGCGGAGTCCACGGTGTAGCGTCGCAGCGCCGGGACCGCCGCCGCCAGGGCCAGCATCGCCGCGACGACCAGGAGCCCGCCGCCCGCGACCGCCGTACGGGGGCCGAAGGCGGCGCCCGCCGTGCCGTGGAGGGCGTCGGCCAGGCGCGGGCCGCCGGCGACGACGACGGTGAACACCCCCTGCATGCGGCCGCGCATCTCGTCGGTGGCGGCGGAGAGCAGTATCGCGCCGCGGAAGACCATGGAGACCATGTCGGCGACCCCGGCGGCCACGAGGAAGACGACGGCGAGCCACAGGCTGGTGCTCAGCCCGAATCCGGTGATCGCCGCGCCCCAGGCGACGACCGCGCCGATCACCATCCAGCCGTGCCGGCGGGCCCGGGAGAACGTGCCGGAGAACAGCCCGCCCAGCACCGCGCCGATGGGGATCGCCGCGAACAGCAGGCCGAGGGCGAGCCCTTCGCCGTAGGGGGCGTAGGTCTCGGCGGCGAGCTGCGGGAAGAGGGCCCGGGGCATGCCGAGGACCATGGCGATGATGTCGGCGAGGAGGGACAGCAGCAGCACTTTGTGTCCGGCGATGTAGCGGAAACCCTCCGCGATCTGCCGCACCCCGGCGCGGCGGACGCCCGTGCCGGCCGACGGCGGCAGCGGGGGCAGACGGACGACGGCCCACAGGGTCACGCACAGGGCGAGCGCGTCGATGAGGTACAGCTCGGGCAGGCCCACCACCGGGATCAGGGCGCCCGCGAGCAGCGGTCCCGCGACCAGGCCGGTCTGCATGACGGTGGAACCGAGGGCACCGGCCGCGGCCAGTTCCTCCGCGGGGACGAGCCGGGCCACGGAGGCGTTGCGGGCGGGCGCGTTCAGACCGAAGAAGGCCTGTTGGGTCGCCAGCAGCACCATCAGCACGGGCACCGAGTCGAGCCCGGCGGCGGCCTGGAGCCAGAACAGCACCGAGGTGACGGCGATGCCGCTGTTGGTGATCAACAGCAGCCGGCGCCGGTCCATGGTGTCGGCGACCGCGCCGCCCCACAGCGCGAACACCACCATCGGCAGCAGTCCGGCGAGGCTGGCGTAGCCGACCCAGGCGGAGGAGCCGGTGATGTCGTAGACCTGTTTGGGCACCGCGACGGCGGTGAGCTGGCTGCCGACGGCCGTGACGATCGTCGACGACCACAGGCGCCGGTAGGCGGGCCGGCGCAACGGGCGGGTGTCCATCGCCCAGCGGCGCCAGCCGCGCCGGGGGCGCCCGGGCGGGCTCGGATCGGCGTCGGCCTCGGATGCGGTGCTGCTCTCGCTGGTGTCCACGGGGTTCCTGGTTGCTCGTTACATCTTTCGTGTCCGGGGGTCACTATCGCAGCACCCCCTGCGGTCTCGCGGCCCCGATGGACACTCCGTCTCAGTCTTCGGACACTCAGGCCCCCACGATGAGCATGACGCCGAGGGCGATCATGGTGACGGCGACCAATCCGTCCAGCACGCGCCAGGCGGCCGGCCGGGTCAGGAACCGCCCGAGCAGCCGGGCCCCGAAGCCCAGCGCGGCGAACCAGCACAGGCTCGCGAAGGCCGCGCCGAGACCGAAGGTCCAGCGCAGCGGGCCGCGGTCGGCGGCGATGGAACCGAGCAGGAAGACGGTGTCGAGGTAGACGTGCGGGTTGAGCCAGGTCAGCGCCAGGCAGGTGAGCACGGCCCGCCGCAGTGACCCCGCCGCCTCGCCGTCCGTCCGCAGCGCTTCCTCGCCCGGCCGCAGCACCCGGCGGGCGGCGAGCGCGCCGTAGCCCAGCAGGAAGGCGCCGCCGATCCAGCCGACCGCGGTCAGCACGTCCGGCCACGCGACCACCAGCGCGCCGACTCCGCCCACGCCGAGGGCGATGAGCGCCGCGTCGGACAGGGCGCAGATGCCGACGACGGCGAGGACGGCGTCCCGGCGGATCCCCTGACGCAGGACGAAGGCGTTCTGGGCTCCGATGGCGACGATGAGTGACAGGCCGGTACCGAATCCGGCGGCCGCGGCGGCGAGGGCGTTCGACATGCCGTCCACGCTAGGGAACCGATCACCGCGCGTACAGCTAAAGATTCTTAAGTATCATTAGCTTTCGTGATGACTGATCTGCCGCTCGACCATGTCCGCACCCTTCTGGCGGTGGTCGACGAGGGCACCTTCGACGCGGCGGCGGCCGCCCTGCATGTGACGCCGTCGGCGGTCAGCCAGCGGGTGAAGGCGCTGGAACTGCGCACCGGCCGGGTCCTGCTGCTGCGCACCAAGCCGGTGCGGCCGACGGAGTCCGGGGAGATCGTCGTGCGGTTCGCCCGGCAGCTGCTGCGGCTGGAGCGCGACACGCGGTCCGAGCTGGGCATGAGCGGCGCCGACGAACCGACCCGCGTGACCGTCGCGGTGAACGCGGACTCGCTGGCCACGTGGTTCCTGCCGGCCCTGACCCGCGTCCCGCAGGAGCCGATGCTCGCCTTCGAGCTGCACCGCGAGGACGAGACGCGAACGGCGGAACTGCTGCGGGAGGGGCTGGTGATGGCAGCCGTCACCTCCTCGCCCGACGCGGTGACGGGGTGCTCGTTGCGTCCCCTGGGCAGGATGCGCTACCTCGCCGCGGCGAGCCCCACCTTCGTCGCCCGCCATCTCGACGACGACCCGCTGCCGGAGTCCCTCACCCGCGCCCCCTTGGTGACCTTCGACCGCAAGGACGACCTCCAGGACGCCTTCGTGCGCGGGCTGCGGCAGGACAAGGCCGGCGCCGGCCCGGTGCGCCATGCCGTCCCGGCCTCGGAGGGCTTCCTCGACGCCGTCGCCGCCGGGCTCGGCTGGGGCATGGTGCCGGAGGTGCAGGCGGGACCGCTGCTGGCGGACGGACGCCTGGTGTCCCTGGCGCCGGATCGCCCCCTGGACGTCCCCCTGTACTGGCAGCAGTGGAAGCTCGACTCCCCGGCCCTGGCCGCGGTCGCCGCGGCCGTGACGGCGACCGCGGCCGAAAACCTGCGCCCCTGGTGACCACCCGCCCGGCCGAGCCGGCCGGGGCGCGGGGTGGCCGGCGGGGGGATGCGGGAGCAGTGAACGCAGTCCTGTCCGGGGCGGTTTCACCGCCGTCCCTCCGGTGACCCGACCGGGAGCAACTCATCCGGAAAAGCACGTACGACTTCGATCGCAGGTGACTTCGATGGACGACTGGCGACAGCGCGCCGCGTGCCGCCACGAGGACCCGGAACTCTTCTTCCCGATCGGTACCTCCGGGCCGGCACTGATGCAGACGGAACAGGCGAAGGCGGTCTGCCGTCGCTGCCCGGTGCGGGAACCGTGCCTGGAATGGGCGATGGAGACCGACCAGACCCTCGGGGTCTGGGGCGGGACGAGTGAGAGCGAGCGACGGGCGATGAAGCGGCGCATCAGGGCGCGACACAGTTCGTGACCCGGAACAGGATCCGCGAGCGGCGCGGGGCCGGTGTGTCTCACCGGCCTCCGCGCCGCAGCGGCCCCCACTCCGCCTCCTGCCGGGCAACCTCTGCCCGCGCCTCCTCGATCACCTCCGGGTCGATCCAGCACAGCGGCCGTACGTCGGCCACGAGCGGCTCGTTGTCCGGGCCGCGGCCCGTCTCCCGGCCCGTGAGGACCCAGGGGCGCACCCCGGGGCCCTTGTCGTGCGGCAGGTGCGCGTAGTCGTAGAGCCGGCGGGCCACCCACAGGATGCGGGAGCGGTCCTGCCACCAGTCCTCGATGTCGAGGGAGTTGGCCGACAGGCCGGGCATGGGGACGCCGGTGAGGTCGTCCGTGCTGGACACCGAGCCCAGGTCGGTCTCCGGTCCGCGCGACCAGCGGACGTACAGACCCTGTTCCCGCTCGGTCAGGTCGGCCAGTTCCGTCAGGGCGTGCGCTACCGGCAGGTCGTCCGACGAACTCATGGCGTGACCTCCCTCTTCGCCGTCAAGCCAACGGGGTACCCGCAGCGCCGCGACGGAATCAGCCCCTGCTGCCTCAGCCGTCCCGCGGTGCGGCGCCGGCGGGCAGCCGCAGGGTGAAGACGCTGCCCGCCCCGGGCGTGCTCGCCGCCTCGGCCGTGCCGCCGTGCGCGGCCGTCAGGTGGCGGACGATCGGCAGACCGAGGCCGCTGCCGCCGGTCCGGCGGCTGCGCGACTTCTCGGCGCGCCAGAACCGCTCGAAGACGTGCGGCAGGTCCTCGGCCGTGATGCCGCTGCCGGTGTCGGCGACCTCCAGGACGACCTGCTCGCCCTCGCGCCGGGCGGTCAGCGTGACCGCGCCGCCGGACGGCGTGTGGCGTACGGCGTTGGTGACGAGGTTGCCGAGCGCCTGGCGCAGCCGCACCGGGTCGGCGTCCAGCCATGGCGTGCCGTCGGTCCCGGTGCGCAGGGTGACGCCCGCGGTGGCGGCGGCGACACGGTGGGCGGCGGCGACCTGGGCGAGCAGGTCGTCGGCGGCCACCGGCTCGCGGTGCAGGCGCAGGGTGCCCGCGTCGGCGGCCGCGAGGTCGCGGAGGTCGTCGATGACCCGCTGAAGGACGAGGGCCTCCTCGTGCAGGGCGGCGAGCAGCTCGGTGTCGGGCTCGACGAGGCCGTCGCGGGTGACCTCCAGCCAGCCGCGGATGTTGGTGAGCGGGCTGCGCAGCTCGTGGGCGACATCGCTGACCAGGGCCTTGCGCTGGGCCTCCAGGCGCTCACGGCGCTCGGCGAGGTCGTTGAAGGCCTCCGCCAGGATGCCGGTCTCGTCCCGGGTGGTGACGGGCACGCGCGCGTGCCGCTCGGGGGGCTGCTGGGCGGCCTCGGTGAGGGCGCGCAGCGGCCTGACCAGGCGGGTGGCGACGACGGCGGTCACGGCGAAGGTGACCGCGAGCACCAGCCCGGCCGCGCCCACGACCTTGGCCTTGTTGGCCGGGGACAGGTCCCACCGGGGCGCGGCGCCCTGGTCCCCGCCGCCGAGGAACAGCTCGGCGACGGGGGCGACGTAAGGGTCGAGCTGGGCGCGCCGGGCCTCGGCCAGGCAGGTCTGGGCCGCGCGCACGGTCTTGGCGTCGCCCTTCATGAGGAAGCCGGGCGCGACGGAGGGGCCGCGCGGGTCCGCGCCGGTGAGGTCGACGCCCAGGGACAGCGGGGTGGCGGGGTCCAGCCCCGCCCGGGTCAGGCAGCCGCGGGCCCCCTGCCGGAGCGCGGCGAGTGCCCTCTCCTCCGTCGGCGTCGGGGTGTTGAGCGCCCCGTCGGCGCACGGCTCGGGCACATAGCCGGGCTCGGTGGTGCCCCCTGCGGCGGTGACGACCGGGCGACCGCTCGGGGTGCGGGTAACGGTCGTGTCGACCCCGTGCCTGGCGAAGCAGCCCTGGCGTTTGCGGGCCAGGGCGTCGAGCCTGGCGCGTTCCGCCGCCGTGAGCCGGTAGGGGCCGACCACGCGCGGGTCGGTGCCGCTGAGCTGGGCGCCGCGCTCGGTGGAGGTGTCGGTGCGCAGCGGGTCGACGGTGGCGGCGGCGCGCGGGGGCAGGGACGTGCCGCGCGGGGCGGAGTCGGCGAGCGGGGTGCGGTCGGTGGTGGTCAGGGCGATGCGCCGGCCGGTCTTCGCGGACAGGGCGCGCACGGTGGCCTGGACGCCCGTCCAGTCGGGGTGGGTGGCGGCGTAGCCGCTGAGTTGCGCGAGGATGTCCATGTCGTCGGCGAGGGCCTGGCCCTGTTCCTCGCGCAGCGCGCGGGTGGTGGTCGTCACCGCGAGCCAGGCCGTCGCGGCCACCGAGCAGACCGCGATCAGTGCCGAGGCGATCAGGAGGCGCACCAGCAGGCGTTTGCGCAGGGGGATGCGGGCGCGGTTCACGCGCGGCCGCCGCTGAGTTTGTAGCCGACGCCGTAGACGGTCAGCAGCCGTACGGGCCTGCGTGGATCGGCCTCGATCTTGCGGCGGAGGTTCATGATGTGCACGTCGACGGCGCGTTCGGTGGAGGAGCGGTCGAAGCCCCGGGTGCACTGGAGCAACTGCCGCCGGGTGAAGACCCGTTCGGGTTCGCCGGCCAGGGCGAGCAGGATCTGGAACTCGGCGGGTGTGCACTCCACGGCCGCCCCGTCGCACCGCACCTCGTGCCGCTGCGGGTCGACGGCGATCCCCGCGGCCCGTACGACGGGGTCCTCCCGGCGCTCGCCGCCCGCCCGTCCGCTGCGCCGCAGGACCGTGCGGATGCGTGCCATCAGCTCGCGCGGGCTGTACGGCTTGGTCATGTAGTCGTCGGCGCCCAGTTCCAGGCCGAGCAGCACGTCGTCCTCGGCGGCGCGGGCGGTCAGCATCAGCACGGGGATGTCGTCGTCCCGGCGCAGGACCCGGCACACGCCGAAGCCGTCGACGACCGGCAGCATGAGGTCGAGGACCACGAGGTCCGGCCGTTCCCTGCGGACCGCGTCCAGCGCGGCGGAGCCGTCGTGGACGACGGTGGCGGTGTGGCCCTCGGCGAGCAGGGAGCGGCGGATGAGCTCGGCCTGCATCGCGTCGTCCTCGGCGACGAGTACGTGTGCGCACACGCGGTGGTTCCCCTTCGGTCAACGGGCCAGAGAGGCATGGTCGCCCATGACGACGACCGGGTGGAGGGCGGGGTCGAGGGCGCGGAGCAGTTCCTTCATGTGCTGTTCGGCGATGCTCACGCATCCTTGGGTGGGGCCGCCGTGGTCGACGTGGAGCCAGATGCCGCCACCGCGCCCGGAGCCCAGCGGACGGGTCCAGTCCAGCGGCGAGGTGCCCGGCCGGCGGTTGTAGTCGATGGCGATGACGTAGTCGAAGGACCCGGCCAGTGGCTCGCCCCGGAATCCGGTGCCGCGCGCGGTGAATCCGCTGGAGCGGTCGTACGGCAGGCGGGTGCCGGGGTCGCGCAGCCGGCCGCCGGCGTCGGAGAGGCCGAAGACGCCGATGGGGGTGCGCAGGTCGCCGAGCACATGGTGGTCGGTCCAGCCGCGCAGCGCGTTGTGCGCGGGCCAGGCCGGCCCGGCGCTCCAGCCGGTGCCGGTGCGCCGGTACAGCACGACGGTGGAGAGCGGGGAGTCGCGTCCCCGGCCCGTGACCACGACCGCCTGGCGGGCGGCGGCCGGCACGGCGGCCCGGGTCCTCGGTCCGAGGCCGGGTATCTCGCGCGGTGCCGCGGGTGCGGAGGTCCGGGGCGCCGGTGCGCCCGGCGACGCGGACGACGCCGGGGTCGCGGTCGTCGTCGGGGCGGAGGAGGCCGCCGTGCCGCCGCATCCGGTGAGCGCGAGGGACGCGGCGAGCAGCGCGGCGTGGGTGCGGTACCTGATCATGGGTCGACCTTGGCGGACAGGTGTGAGGAACTCGTCAGGTTTCGCGCTCGCGTGCCCCCTCGTTCAGGTCACCTCCCGGAGCGTGGGCGGGCGGTGCGGGCTTACGCTCGGCACGATCCGCCCACCGCGTGGAGAGGCCGCCCCATGAGTGTCCGCGTGCGCCGTGTCTACGAACCGCCCGAGCCGGACGACGGCGTGCGGGTGCTGGTCGACCGGCTGTGGCCGCGCGGACTGGCCAAGGACGCGGCGCGGGTCGACGAGTGGCCGAAGGCCCTCACGCCGTCCACCGAGCTGCGCCGCTGGTACCACGCGGGTGAGGGCTCGTACGAGGAGTTCGCCCGCCGCTACGAGGCCGAGCTGGCCGAACCGGAGGCGGCCGAACTCCTGGAGGAGGTCCGTGAGTCGGCCCGCAAGGGGCCGGTGACGCTGTTGACCTCGGCGAAGGAGCCGGAGCGCAGTCACGCGGCGGTGCTGCTCCGGCTCCTGGGCTGAGGCGGGCTCAGCCGGTCTGCCGGGCCGCGGCGCGGCCGGCCGCGCGCCCGGAGAAGAGGCAGCCGCCGAGGAAGGTGCCCTCGAGGGCGTTGTAGCCGTGGACGCCTCCGCCGCCGAAGCCGGCCACCTCGCCCGCCGCGTACAGGCCCTCGACCGGGGTGCCGTCGGTGCCGAGGGCGCGCGAGTCGAGGTCGGTCTGGATGCCGCCGAGGGTCTTGCGGGTGAGGACGTGCAGCTTGACGGCGATCAGCGGTCCGGCCTCGGGGTCGAGGAGGCGGTGCGGGGTGGCGACCCGGCCGAGGCGGTCGCCGATGTAGCGGCGCGCGTTGCGGATGCCCTGCACCTGGGCGTCCTTGGCGTACGGGTTGGCGATCTGGAGGTCGCGGGCCCGGATCTGGCGGCGCAGGGTGTCCGCGTCGAGGAGGGGCTTGTCGGTCAGCGCGTTCATCTTCTCGACGAGCCGGTCGAGGGTGTCGGCGACGACGAAGTCCACGCCCTTGTCGAGGAACGCCTGCACGGGTGCGGGCGCTCCCTTGCCCAGGAGCCGGTCGCGCAGCACGGCCTTGCGGTCCTTGGCGGTGATGTCGGGGTTCTGCTCGGAGCCCGACAGCGCGAACTCCTTCTCGACGATCTTCCGGGTGAGCACGAACCAGGAGTGGTCGTGTCCGGCGATGTCGTCGGTGGTGCGCAGGTACTTGAGGGTGTTGAGGGTGTCGTAGCCCGGCAGGCACGGGTCGGGCAGTCGGCGGCCGAGGGCGTCGAACCACATCGAGGACGGGCCGGGCAGGATGCGGATGCCGTGGCCGGGCCAGATGGAGTTCCAGTTCTGGACGCCCTCGGTGTAGTGCCACATGCGGTCGCGGTTGACCAGGCGGGCCCCGGCTTCGGCGCTGATGTCGAGCATGCGGCCGTCGACGTAGGCGGGGACGCCCGTGATCATCTCGGCGGGCGGGGTGCCGAGGCGTTCGGGCCAGAAGCGGCGGACCATGTCGTGGTTGGCGCCGATGCCGCCGCTGGTGACGATCACGGCCCGGGCGGTCAGTTCGAAGTCGCCGATCGGGTCGCGGTTGGAGGCGACACCGCGCGGGGAGTCGTCGGGCGCGAGGACCGTGCCGCGCACCCCGCGGGCGGCGCCGTCCTCGACGACCACTTCGTCGACGCGGTGGCGGTGGTGGAAGGTGAGCAGTCCGTCCCGGGCGGCCTGCTTGGCGTAGCGGGCGAAGGGTTCGACGACGCCGGTGCCGGTGCCCCAGGCGACGTGGAAGCGGGGGACGGAGTTGCCGTGGCCGTCGGCACGCAGGTCGCCGCGCTCGGCCCAGCCGACGGTCGGCACGAAGGAGATCCCGTGCCCGGCGAGCCAGGAGCGCTTCTCCCCCGCCGCCCACTCCACATAGGCGCGTGCCCAGCGCACCGCCCAGGAGTCCTCGTCGTCGGTGCGGTCGAACCGGGCGCTGCCCTGCCAGTCGCTCCAGGCGAGGTCGAGGGAGTCCTTGATGCCGAGGCGCCGCTGCTCGGGCGAGTCGACGAGGAACAGGCCGCCGAAGGACCAGAACGCCTGGCCGCCGAGGTTGGCGGCGTTCTCCTGGTCGACCAGGGCGACCCGCCGGCCCCTGCTGGTGAGTTCGTGCGCCGCGACCAGGCCGGCGAGGCCCGCTCCGACGACGATGACGTCCGCGTCCATGCCGTCCGTTCCCTTTCTCATACGGGGGTGCCGCTGCCGTCGGTCAGCAGCGCGGTGAGCAGCTGCTTGAGCCAGGCGCGGGCTCCGTCCACGTCCTTGTCCAGCAGCAGTCGGGTGGTGACTCCGTCGTACGCGGCGACCACCGCGTGGGCGGCGGAGTCGGCGTCGCCGAGCACGGCGGGCAGTGCGGTGTGGCCGCGGGCCCGGGCGAGCCGGTCGGCGATGGCGCCGCGCAGCCGGGCCCGGTGTTCGAGCAGGGCCCGCGCCACGGCCGGGTCGCGGGCGGCGTGCACCAGGAAGTCCGTCTTGACCAGCAGCCAGTCCAGGTCGAGCAGGAGCACCTCGGTGACCCGGTCCACGGACGCGGGCACGTCCAGGTCCGGTCCGTCGCCGGCGAGCGCGTCGGCGACCTGCCGGGCGATCAGGTCGGCGCGCTGCCGGTAGAGCGCGAAGAACAGTTCGTCCAGGCTGGCGAAGTTGGAGTAGAAGGCGCCCCGGCTGTAGCCGGCGGCCTCGCAGACCTCCTCGATGGAGACCCGGCCGAAGCCCTTCGCGGCGAACACCGCGAAGGCGGCGTCGAGCAGGTTCGCGCGGGTGCGGACGCGTCGTCGGGTGACGCGCCCGGTTCGCTCCTGCGTCCCCATGCCGGACCTCCGTTCGATACGCGAATGTATCGGATGCATCGATGTATCGAAAGCCTTTGGACGACCCCGCGAGTCGAGCCGACATATATGAACAAGTTTTCGATTGAGGGGTAGGCTGAAGCCATGACCAGGCACCTCCAGGGCTCCCTCTTCGACCAGACCGACGAGACGCGCCTCGGCCCCCTCGACGGGATCCGGCGCACCGCGCTGGGCTCGGGCGCCTGGATCGACGTCCTCCCCGGGTGGCTCAGCGGCTCGGACGCCCTGTTCGAGCACCTGGTGACCGCGGTGCCCTGGCGCGCGGAGCGCCGGCAGATGTACGACCACGTGGTGGACGTCCCCCGGCTGCTGGCGTTCTACGGACCGGGCGAACGGCTGCCCCACCCGGCGCTGGAGGAGGCCCGGGACTCCCTGAGCGCGCACTACGCCGACGAGCTGGGCGAACCCTTCGTCACCGCCGGGCTGTGCCACTACCGCGACGGCCGGGACAGCGTCGCCTGGCACGGCGACCGGATCGGCCGGGGCGCCCGCGAGGACACGATGGTCGCGATCGTCTCCGTGGGCTCCCCGCGCGACCTGCTGCTGCGTCCGGCGCACGGCGGCGGCGAGACCGTGCGCCGCCCGCTCGGGCACGGCGACCTGATCGTGATGGGTGGCTCCTGCCAGCGGACCTGGGAGCACTCCGTGCCGAAGTCGACGCGCGCCACGGGACCCCGGATCAGCATCCAGTTCCGCCCACGGGGCGTGCAGTAGCGAGCCCCAGGGCGGCCGGCAGGGCCGGCGCGGGAGCAGGGTGGGCACAGCGGCGGCACCACAGAAGAGGGGGCAGGCATTCCGCGTTTACATACCCCTCTGGGGTATGTACGTTGGGCGCCATGACGCATCCACCGCAGCACGTCCCGTCCGTCGCGCCCCGCCCCGCCGTCCTGCGCCACTGGCCCGCCTGGGCGGCGGTCGGGCTGACCGCGCTCATCGCGTTCGACATGTCCGAGGGCGTCGACCTGGCTCCCGCCCTGGCGTCGTCCGCGCTGGTCTACTTCGGCGCCGCCGCGCTGGGCCGGCCCGCCACGGCGTGGGCCCTGTTCTTCGGGTCTTTCGTCGTCATCTTCGCGACCGAGTTGCTGGGCGGCGGTGACGTGGATCCGACCTGGGTCGTGCTCGCCCTGGCCCTGCCGCTGCTGGCGTACGCGCTGCGGCCCGCCGCGCTGCGCGCCGGCGGCGGGCTGCCGCCCCTCCAGGTGGCCGCGCTGCTCGCCTTCGGCGGTGCGGCCGCCCTGGCGCTCGGCGCCGGCGACGACATGGGCGCCTACCTGGTGGCGGCCGGACTGTTCGGCCACGCGATCTGGGACGCCCACCACTACCGGACCGACCGGGTGGTCGTGCGTCCGTTCGCGGAGCTGTGCCTCGTGCTGGACGCCCTGCTCGCCGTGATCATCGTGGCCGTCACCGTGACCGGCTGACCACCGCCGCCCCGCCGCCCGCGCCGCGCACCCGATCTGATGTGATGTCCCCCGTCGGGCACGGACCTCACCCCCACGGGACGAACATGCGGGCAGACGTACGGCAAGTGGCGGACGGCATCTACCTGGTGCACGGCAGCAACACCAACTGGGTGATCCTGACCGAGGGCGACGCCCTCACCCTCATCGACACCGGCTACCCGGCGGACCGGCGGCAGCTCCTGGACTCCCTTGCCGCGGTGGGCGGTTCACCGGAGGCGGTGGCGGCCGTGCTGATCACCCACGCCCACAACGACCATCTGGGCTCCGCCGAGCACCTCCGGGCCACATACGGCACCCCGGTCCACCTCCACGAGGCGGAAGTCCCGCACGCGCGGCGGGACTTCCTCCAGCAGGTCACCGTCGGCGAGGTACTGAGGAACGCCTGGCGTCCCGGGGTCCTGCCGTGGATGGTGCACGCCCTGCGCTCGGGCGGCACGGAGCAGCACCCGGTCACCGCGCCCGAGGCCTTCCCGGTCACCGACGGCCCGCTGGACCTGCCCGGCCGGCCCGTGCCCGTGCACACCCCCGGGCACACGGACGGCCACACCGTCTTCCACCTGCCGCACACCGGCGTGGTCGTCTCGGGCGACGCCCTGGTCAGCGGCCACGCCACCTCCCGGATCCAGGGCCCGCAGCTATTGCCGGACATGTTCCACCACGAGCGCGCCCGCGCCGTGGCCTCCCTGGAGGTGATCGAAGAGCTGGAGGCGGACGTCCTGCTGCCCGGTCACGGTCCGGTGCACCGGGGCTCGGTACGTCAGGCCGCACAGCGGGCGCGGGAACGGGCCGTCTAAGGTCAGGCCATGGCTTTGCAGATCAGCGCCACCAACCCGGAGCACCCGGCACTCCTGCTGGAGCTGCCCTGGCACCTGCCGCTGGAGCAGTGGCCCGAGGAAGTCCTCGTGCCGCTGCCGCGCGGTATCTCCCGGCACGTGGTGCGCTACGCCCGGGCCGGCGACGAGGTGATCGCCGTCAAGGAACTCGCCGAGCGGCCGGCGCTGCGCGAGTACGAACTGCTGCGCGATCTGGACCGGATCGGGATCCCGGCCGTCGACCCGCTGGCCGTGGTCACCGGCCGCACCGACGACACGGCGGAACCGCTGGAGTCGGTGCTGGTCACCCGGCATCTGGGCGGCTCGATGCCGTACCGGTCGATGTTCGAGACGACCATGCGCCCGGCGACCATGCACCGCCTGATGGACGCCCTGGCGGTGCTGCTGGTGCGGCTGCACCTGGCCGGGTTCGCGTGGGGCGACTGCTCGCTGTCGAACACGCTCTTCCGCCGTGACGCGGGCGCGTACGCCGCCTACCTCGTCGACGCCGAGACCGGCGACCTGCACCCACGGCTGAGCAAGGGGCAGCGCGAGTACGACCTCGACCTGGCCCGGGTCAACATCAGCGGCGAACTGCTCGACCTGGAGGCGTCGGGGGCGCTGCACCCGTCGGTGGACCCGATCGAGTTCGGCACGGAGATCTGCGCCCGCTACGGGGCCCTGTGGGAGGAGCTGACCCGCACCTCCGTCTACCCGGCGGGCAAGTACCACTACATCGAGCGCCGGATCCGCCGGCTCAACGACCTCGGCTTCGACGTGGCCGAGATGCAGATCGAGCACTCCTCCAACGGCGACACGGTCACCTTCGTGCCGAAGGTCGTCGACGCGGGCCACCATCAGCGGCAGCTGCTGCGGCTGACCGGACTGGACACCGAGGAGAACCAGGCGAGACGGCTGCTGAACGACCTGGAGAGCTGGATGGCCACCCAGGACGACTACGCGCCCGGCGACCCCCTCGCCGCCCGCCCGGAGGTTCTCGCGCACCGCTGGGTGCGGGACGTGTTCCGGCCCACCGTGCGGGCGGTGCCCCTCGAGCTGCGCGGCTCCATGGACCCGGCGGAGATCTACCACGAGCTGCTCGAACACCGCTGGTACCTGTCGGAGCGGGCGCAGCACGACATCGGCCTCGACATGGCCGTCAAGGACTACATCGAGAAGATCCTGCCCAAGGCGCGGGAGACCCTGGAGCCCACCACGCCCGAGTGAGTCAGGCGTGCGGGACCACGGCGACCGGGCATTCGGCGTGGTGCAGGACGCCGTGCGCCACCGAGCCGATCCGGGCGCCGACCGCGGTGCGGTGGGCGCGGCGCCCGACGACCATCAGCTGCGCCCGCCCGGACACCGACAGCAGCACCTGTCCTGCGCTGCCGATCTCCACGTGCTCCACCACCGGCACGTCCGGGAACCGCTCCCGCCACGGCTGGAGGGCCGCCGTCAGGGCCTTCTTCTCGTACGGCTCCAGACCACCCGCCTCGTCGAGGAGCCTGAGCGAGGCGGGGCTGTAGGAGAACACCGGCGGCAGCGTCCAGGCGCGGACCGCGCGCACGGAGGCGCCGCGGGCGGCGGCCGTCTCGAAGGCGAACCGCAGGGCGGGGGCGCTGTCCTCGGGGCCGCCCTGCTGGCCGACGACGATCTCGTGCCCGGCCACCTCGTCGCTGGGCTTGTCGCCCGCCCGGACCAGCACGACCGGGCGGGCGGCCTCGGCGATCACCTGCTGGCCGACCGAGCCGAGCAGGAACCCGACGACCGCGCCGTGTCCGCGCGAGCCCAGCACCAGCATCTCCGCGTCCGCCGCGGCGGCGGCCAGCGTCCCGACCGGATCCCCCTCCAGCACGTCGGTGGTCACGGGCAGCCCCGGGTGCCGTTCGGCGAGCTGTGCGACGGCCTGCCGTACGGAGTCGCGCACCCACCCCTCCTGGGCGTCCCGGTCCGCCACCTCCGCCGCCGCTGCCGACTGGAACCGCCAGGCGCGCACCAGCCGCAGCGCCAGATCCCGCCGGACGGCCTCGCGTGCCGCCCAGGCCAGCGCCGCGAGGCTCTCGTCCGTCCCGTCGACCCCCACCGTGATCGGGCCCGTCATCCCGCCGCCTCCCTGAACATCGTGTGCCTTGCCGCCCCCAGTCTTCACTACGCTGCCCGACATGACCTTGGAATGGGAACAGGTGATCGTCGACGCGGCCGACCCGGTCGCGCTGGGACGTTGGTGGGCGCGGGCCCTCGGCTGGGTCGTGGTGCACGAGACGGCCGACGAGTACGAGATCCGGCCGTCGCCGGACCGGCTCCCGGGCCTGCTGTTCGTACCGGTCCCGGAGGGCAAGACGGTCAAGAACCGGCTTCATCCGGACTTCCGCCCGGACGACCAGCGCGCGGAGGTCGAGCGTCTGCTGGCGCTGGGGGCGCGGTACGCGGACGGGGGGCCGGGCGGGCATCCATGGGTGACACTGCTCGACCCCGAGGGCAACGAGTTCTGTGTGCTGAGCCCGCCCAAGGCCTGACGGCCGGCCGGACTTGCCCGTGCGCGCCCGGGACGGCACCCGGGGCGCACGGTTCCCCCCGTCACGGCGCGCACGGGGGCGGCCGACCCTACGATGGGCGGGAGCCGGCGCGGGTCCGCCGTGCCGCGAGTCCTGACCGCTCGGGGTGGGAGACGTATGGCACAGGCCGCCGAGACAGCGCGGACCGTCATCCTGACCGTGGACGACGACCCGGGGGTCTCCCGCGCCGTCGCCCGCGACCTGCGGCGCCGCTACGGCGCCTCGTACCGGATCGTGCGCGCCGAATCCGGCGAGTCGGCGCTGGAGGCGCTGCGCGAGCTGAAGCTGCGCGGCGACCTGGTGGCCGTGATCCTGGCCGACTACCGCATGCCTCGGATGAACGGCATCGAGTTCCTCGAACAGGCCCTGGACGTGTACCCGGGCGCGCGGCGCGTGCTGCTGACCGCGTACGCCGACACCCACGCGGCCATCGACGCGATCAACGTGGTCGACCTCGACCACTACCTGCTCAAGCCGTGGGACCCGCCGGAGGAGAAGCTCTACCCGGTCCTGGACGACCTGCTGGCGGCGTGGCGGACGAGCGACCACCGGCCGGTGCCCAGCACGAAGGTGGTCGGGCACCGCTGGTCGGCGCGCTCCTCCCAGGTGCGCGAGTTCCTGGCCCGCAACCAGGTGCCCTACCGCTGGTACTCCGCCGACGAACCCGAGGGTCGGCGGCTGCTGGCCGCGGCCGGGGCGGACGGGCAGCGGCTGCCGCTGGTGATCACCGCGCAGGGCGAGCCGCTGGTGGAGCCGGACGCGCCGGAGCTGGCGGCCCGGGTGGGGCTGGCGACGACACCCACGGCGGACTTCTACGACCTCGTGGTGATCGGCGGCGGCCCGGCCGGGCTCGGCGCGGCCGTGTACGGGGCGTCGGAGGGGCTGCGGACGGTGCTGGTGGAGCGGTCGGCGACCGGCGGCCAGGCTGGGCAGAGCTCCCGGATCGAGAACTACCTGGGCTTCCCCGACGGTGTCTCCGGCGCGCAGCTCACCGACCGGGCCCGGCGCCAGGCCGCCAAGTTCGGCGCCGAGATCCTCACCGCGCGGGAGGTGACCGGGCTGGAGGTCAACGGGTCCGCGCGGGTGGTGCGGTTCTCCGACGGTACGGCGGTCGCCGCGCACAGCGTGATCCTGGCGACCGGGGTGTCGTACCGGCAGCTGGGGGCGCCCGGCTGCGACGACCTGACCGGCTGCGGGGTGTTCTACGGGTCGGCGCTCACCGAGGCGGCCTCCTGCCAGGGGCAGGACGTGTACATCGTCGGCGGTGCCAACTCGGCCGGGCAGGCGGCGATGTACCTGGCGCGGGGCGCCAAGTCGGTGACGCTGCTGGTGCGCGGCGCGGACCTGTCGGCGTCCATGTCGTACTACCTGATCCAGCAGATCGAGGAGGCGCCCAACATCTCGGTGCGCTGCCACACGGTCGTCGAGGCCGCGCACGGCGACGGGCGCCTGGAGCGGCTCACGCTGCGGGACGTGCGCGACGGGGAGACCGATGTCGTCGACGCCCAGTGGATGTTCGTGTTCATCGGCGCGGCCCCGCTGACCGACTGGCTCGACGGCACGGTGCTGCGCGACGAGCGCGGCTTCATCCTGGCCGGGCCCGATCTCACCCCGGACGGTCGGCCGCCGGCCGGCTGGGAGCTGGACCGGCCGCCGTACCACCTCGAGACCAACATCCCGGGTGTGTTCGTGGCGGGCGACGCCCGCGCCGAGTCCGCCAAGCGGGTCGCGTCCGCCGTCGGAGAGGGAGCCATGGCCCTGATGCTCGTCCACCGGTATCTGGAGCAGTCGTGAGCGGGCGGCCGATGCCGTGCAGCCCGCGGGAGATCAGCACGCTGTTCCTGTTCGAGAAGCTCACCCCCGAGCAGCTCGGGCGGCTGTGCGCCGAGGGACGGGTGGAGCGGTTCGAGCCGGGGCCGGTGTACACCGAGGGCGATCCGGCGACCTGCTTCTACGTGATGCTGGAGGGCACGGTGGTGCTCTACCGCCGGGTCGGCGGCGACGACATCGAGGTCAGCCGGACCTCGCAGCGCGGGGTGTACGCGGGCGCCATGCAGGCGTACCTCGGTGACCGGGTGCCGCAGGTGTACACCAACTCGATGCGGGTGACCGAGCCGACGCGGTTCTTCGTGCTGCCCGCGCAGTCGTTCTCGGACATCATGCGGGAGTGGTTCCCGATGGCCGCCCATCTGCTGGAGGGGCTGTTCTTCGGGTCGAAGAACGCCCAGCGGGCCATCGGGCAGCGGGAACGGCTGCTGGCGCTGGGCTCGTTGTCGGCGGGGCTCACGCACGAGCTGAACAATCCGGCGGCGGCTGCCGTGCGGGCGACGGCGACGCTGCGGGAGCGGGTGGCGAAGATGCGGCACAAGCTGGCCGTCATCGCCCAGGGCCCGTATTCCCGGGAGGCCCTCGCGGACCTCATCGAGATCCAGGAGCGCACCGCCGAACGGGTCGGCAAGGCAACGGTGCTGAGCCCGCTGGAGGCCGCCGACCGGGAGGACGAGCTGACCGACTGGCTGGACGACCACGGCATCCCGGAGGGCTGGCGGCTCGCGCCGACGTTCGTGCAGGCCGGACTGGACGTGGACTGGCTGGAGCAGGTCGCGGCGTCCGTCGCCGACGACATCCTGCCGGGGGCGATCGGGTGGCTCAACTACACGGTCGAGACCGAGCTGTTGATGGACGAGATCGACGACTCCACCACCCGTGTCTCGCACCTCGTGGACGCCGCCAAGCAGTACTCGCAGCTCGACCGCGCCCCCTACCGGGTCGTCGACGTGCACGAACTCCTCGACAGCACGCTGCTGATGCTGTCGGGGAAGATCGGGCAGCGCATCCAGGTCGTCAAGGACTACGACCGTACGGTGCCCGACGTGCCGGCCTACCCGGCGGAGCTCAACCAGGTGTGGACGAACCTCGTCGACAACGCGGTCTTCGCCATGAACAGCACCGGCGGGGAGGGCACGTTGACCGTGCGGACCGCCCGGGAGGGCGACCGGCTGCTGGTGGAGTTCCGGGACACGGGGCCGGGGATCCCGCCGGACGTCCGGGGCCGGATCTTCGACCCCTTCTTCACCACGAAGCCGGTGGGTCAGGGCACCGGCCTGGGCCTGGACATCTCCTGGCGGATCGTCGTCAACAAGCACCACGGCAGCCTCCAGGTGGAGTCCACGCCCGGCGACACCCGCTTCCAGGTCCTGCTGCCGCTGACCGCCCCCGAGACCGCTCCGGAACCCGACACCGCCGAGGAGCCCGTATGACCGACGTCCCCGCCATCGACCCGAGCGTCCCGCCCAGCGGTACCGGCTGCGCCGCGTGCGACGCGGACGGCGGCTGGTGGTTCCATCTGCGGCGCTGCGCGGCCTGTGGCCACGTGGGCTGCTGCGACTCCTCCCCCGCCCAGCACGCCACCGCGCACTGGAAGGCCACCGGCCACCCGGTGGTGCGCAGCTTCGAACCGGGCGAGGAGTGGTTCTGGGACTACGACAGCGACGAGCTGTACGAGTCGGGACCGCGGCTGGCCCCACCGGTCAGCCGCCCGGCGGACCAGCCGGCCCCCGGTCCGGCGGGCCGGGTACCGGCGGACTGGGCGCGCTCACTGCACGGCTGAGACCCACGCGGGCACGGCGGCCCGCTGTCGGCAGGCCCCGCGCGGGCGCGGCCGCTCTCCTGGTCGCGGGCCGTGCTGCCGGTGACGCGTGCCAGGATGGGGCCGTGTCACAGACAGCGTTCGCCACCGCGTTCATCGGCCGGGACCAGGAAGTCGCCCGGCTGGGCGGCGTGTTGCGGCGCGCCCGTCCCGGGGAGGTGCGCGCGGTGCTGGTCGCCGGGGACGCCGGGGTGGGCAAGACCCGGGTGCTGGACGAGGTCGCGGCGCGGGCCGCGGCCGCGGGGACGACCGTGCTCACCGGCCACTGCGTCGACCTCGGTGACGTGGGGCTGCCTTATCTGCCGTTCACGGAGATCCTGGGGGTGCTCGCCGGGGACGAGCGGTTCGCGGCGGTCCTCGCGGCGCATCCCGGGGTGGACCGGCTGCTGGGCGGCGGCCCGGACGACGCGGCGCGGGACGTGGGCGGGCGGCTGAGGCTGTTCGAGGGGATGGCCTCCCTGCTCGCCGACCTGGCGGACGTCGCGCCGCTGCTGGTCGTGCTGGAGGACCTGCACTGGGCCGACCAGTCCTCGCGGGACCTGCTGCGCTTCCTGCTCACCCGGGGCGTCCTGCAACGGGCCGCGGGGGGCGCGCCCGCCCATCGCCTCGCGGTGCTGGCCTCCTACCGCGCGGACGACCTGCACCGCCGGCATCCGCTGCGCCCGCTGCTCGCGGAACTGGTGCGGCTGCCGGGCGTGGAGCGGCTGGAGCTGCGGCCCCTGGCGGACGCCGAGGTGACCCGTCTGGTGCGCGCCCTGGAGGACCGTCCGCTGCCGGAGGCCACGGTGCGCCGGATCGTGGAGCGCGCCGAGGGCAACGCCTTCTACGCCGAGGAACTCCTCGCCGCGACGGACGCGGAGGCCGGCGGGGTGCCCAGCGGACTGGCCGACGTGCTGCTGATCCGGGTGGAGCAGTTGTCCGACACCGCCCAGCAGGTGCTGCGCACCGCGGCCGTCGCCGGCCGGCGCGTGGAGCACGACCTGCTGCGGGACGCGGTCGGGCTGCCGGAGGACGAGCTGGAGTCGGCGCTGCGCGAGGCCCTCGGCCGGCAGCTGCTGGTCCCCGGCGACGGCGACACCTACGCCTTCCGGCACGCCCTCGCGCGGGAGGCGGTGTACGCGGATCTCCTCCCCGGCGAACGGGCCCGGCTGCACGGCGCGTTCGCGCGGCTGCTCGCCGGCCGGGGCCGACGTGCCGAGACGGCGGCCGAGCGCGCCCACCACCACCGCGAGAGCCACGACGCGGCCGAGGCCCTCGCGGCGTCGCTGGAGGCCGCCGACCACGCCCAGCGGGTCGGGGCGCCCGCGGAGGAGCTGCGGCATCTGGAGGCCGTGCTGGACCTGTGGGAGGCGGTGGACGCGTCCGTCCGGCCGTCGGGCGGGTGCACGGGCCGGATCGCGCTGACGCTGCGCGCGTCGGCGGCGGCCGCGCACGCCGGGGAGGCGCACCGCGCGGTCGCGCTGACCAAGGCGGCACTCGCGGGGGTCGACCAGGACGCCGACTCCGAACTCGCCGCGCGGGTGCGCTACACGCTCGCCGGCAACCTCCTCGGCGTGGACAGCCTCACGGCCGCCTTCCGCTACAGCAGCGAGGCGCTGGCGATGATCCCCGCCGATCCGCCGTCACCGACGTGGGTGTGGGCCGCGGCGACGCACGTCCTGGCGGCGCGTCACATCGGCGAGTCCGCCACCGCGTTGCGGGTGGCCCGGCGGGCGCTGGACGTCGCCGAGGAGCTGAGGGTCACCGACGCCCGGGCGGATTTGCTGATCTCGCTGGCCCTGCTGGAGGGGGCCGGCCGCCGCTCCCCCGAGGGCCGGGCGCGGTTGCTGGAGGCCCGCGAGCTGGCCCGGCGGGCGGGCAACGCGCCGGTGGAGCTGCGGGCCCTGTTCAACCTGGCCATCGGCCGCTACGAGGCCGGGGAGCTGGAGGAGTGCCTGCCCTGGCTGGCGGAGGGCCTGGACCGGGCCCGCCGGACGCTGTTGGTTAATTCCGCCCTGCTGGATCTCATCCAGCGGGGCGGAGTGTTGCGAA
>NZ_BQUN01000042.1 GCF_026008495.1 Streptomyces sp. A012304 | reverse complement strand
ACACCGGGAACACGGCACACAACTCACCCCCCATCCCCACCCGCTGACTCCCCTGACCACTGAAGAGGAAGGCGAGGCTCCCCGCTCCGAGGACCGAGCCGCGTACGACACCCGCTCCTGGCTCGCCCGTGGCGAGCGCGTCGAGACCGGTCAGCAGCGCGGACCGGGAGCCACCGATCACCACCGCACGCTCGTCGAGGGCCGCGCGTGAACCGGCGAGCACCGAGGCTACGGCGGTCAGGTCGACGTCGGGGTGGTCGTGCAGGTAGGCGGAGAGAGCGGCCGCCTGTGCCCGGAGGGCGTCACCGGACTTCGCCGAGAGCGGCCAGGGCAGGACGCGTCCCTCGCCGGCCGTCTCCCCGTCGGTCCCGGCGGGCACCGGGTCGGGGCCCTGTTCGAGGACGACGTGCGCGTTGGTGCCGCTCGCGCCGAAGGACGACACACCCGCCCGACGCGGACGGCCCTCTGTCTCCGGCCATTCCCGCGCATCCGTCAGCAGTTCCACCGCACCCGCCGACCAGTCCACGTGCGGCGTCGGCTCGTCCACGTGCAGGGTCTGCGGCAGCACCCCCTCACGCATGGCCATGACCATCTTGATCACGCCCGCCACACCCGCCGCGGCCTGCGCGTGACCGATGTTCGACTTCAACGACCCCAGATACAGCGGCCGTTCGTCGGGTCGGTCCTGCCCGTAGGTCGCGATGATCGCCTGCGCCTCGATCGGGTCTCCGAGGGTCGTGCCCGTGCCGTGCGCCTCCACGGCGTCCACGTCGGCGGCCGACAGACCGGCGCTCGCCAGCGCCTGCCGGATCACCCGCTGCTGCGACGGCCCGTTCGGCGCGGTCAGGCCGTTGCTCGCGCCGTCCTGGTTCACCGCCGTGCCGCGCACGGTCGCCAGCACGCGGTGGCCGTTGCGCACCGCGTCCGACAGCCGCTCCACCAGCAGCACACCCACACCCTCGGACCAGCCGGTGCCGTCCGCGGCGGCCGAGAACGCCTTGCAGCGCCCGTCCGCCGACAGACCCCGCTGCCGGCTGAACTCGACGAACACCTCCGGCGTCGACATCACCGTCACACCACCGGCCAGCGCCATCGTGCACTCGCCGTTGCGCAGCGCCTGGACGGCAAGGTGCAGGCCCACCAGGGACGACGAGCACGCGGTGTCCACGGTCACCGCCGGGCCCTCGAAGCCGAAGGCGTAGGCGAGTCGGCCCGAGGCGGCGCTGCCGGTGTTGCCCATCAGCAGGTAGCCGTCGACGCCCTCGGGCACCTTCTGCATGCCCGACGCGTAGTCGTGGTACATGACACCGACGAACACGCCGGTCCGGGTGCCGCGCAGGGCGGCCGGGTCGATCCCGGCCCGCTCCAGCACCTGCCAGGAGGTCTCCAGCAGCAGCCGCTGCTGCGGGTCCATCGCCAGCGCCTCACGCGGGGAGATCTCGAAGAACCCGGCATCGAAGTCGCCCGCGTCGTACAGGAACCCGCCTTCGCGGGTGTACGTCTTCCCGGATGCCGCGGGGTCGGGGTCGTACAGGCCCTCCAGGTCCCAGCCCCGGTCCGACGGGAACGGCGAGACGGCGTCCCGGCCCTCGGCGACCAGGCGCCACAGGTCCTCCGGCGATTCCACCCCGCCGGGGTAGCGGCACGCCATGCCGACGATCGCGATGGGTTCGTCGTCCGTCACCGGTCGGGCGGCCGCGGTGGGCGTCGAGTCCTGGGCGCCGAGGAGCTCGTCCCGGAGTGTGCGCAGCAGGGCGGCCGGTGTGGGGTGGTCGAAGACGAGGGTGGCGGGCAGCCGCAGCCCGGTCGCCGTGTTCAGCCGGTTGCGCAGGTCCAGGCCGGTCAGGGAGTCGAAGCCGAGGGCCTTGAAGGTGGTGGCGAGTTCGAGGTCGGCGCCCGTGGGCAGGCCCAGTACGGCGGTGATCTGTTCGCGGGCCACGTCCAGCAGGGCACGTTCCCGCTCAGCTTCCGGCAGCGCGGTGAGCCTCTGCGCGAGGGCGTTCCGCGACGCGGGAACGGTCGCGCTGCTGGCCGTGCGGCGCGGCGGCGCGGGCACGACCCCGCTGAGCATCCCCGTCAGCGTGCCCTCACCGGCGCGGACGCGGAGTGCCGGGAGGTCCAACACGGCGGGGACCAGCAGGGGTTCGGTGGAGGCGAGGGCGGCGTCGAAGAGCCGCAGGCCGTGCTCCGAGGCGAGTTGCCCGACGCCGAGCCGGCTCATCCGCCGCCGGTCGACGGCGCTCATGGTGCCGGTCATACCGCTCGTCTCGGCCCACAGTCCCCAGGCCATGGACGTGGCCGGGAGTCCCTCCGAGCGGCGGACCTGGGCGAGCGCGTCGAGATACGTGTTGGCCGCCGCGTAGTTCGCCTGACCGGGACCGCCCAGGATCCCGGACACGGAGGAGAACAGCACGAACGCGGAGAGGTCCAGGTCACGGGTCAGCTCGTGCAGGTTGACCGCACTGTCGACCTTGGAACGCAGCACACCGTGCAGCCGCTCCTCCGTCATCG
>NZ_BQUN01000041.1:112041-118756 GCF_026008495.1 Streptomyces sp. A012304 | reverse complement strand
CGCCCCCCGCCCCCGCCGCCGACCGGAGTCGGCCCCACCGACGAGGAACGACCGTGAACACGTCCCCCCAGCACACCGGCTCCTCGGTCCAGGCATCCGTCGCCTCCTCCGCAGCGCCCTCGCTCCCGCCGAACGGTCCCGACGCGCGGACGGCGGCCAATGCCGCGGCCGTCGAGAACCTGCTCCGCTGCTGGGTGCGCGAGGCCGGCCTGGCCGCCCCCGACGACGGCGTCCTGCGGGTCCCGCTGCCCGCCACCGGCACCGCCTTGCTCGCCCCCGTTCACTACTGGTCCCCGACGGGCTGGCACCGCTTCGGCCCGCCGCGCCTGGCCGACGTCCCCGAGCAGTCCCCGCCCGCTGACGCCGTCACGGTCGCGGCGCTGCTGGCCCGCGAGACACCGGGCGCGCCGGGCACGCCCGAGCCCGGTCACGCAGCGGACCTCGTCGCTCGTGTCGCCGACTCCGTCCGCCGTACCGCCGCCTTCATCAGCGTGTGCCGGGAGCACCCCGCCGACGGGAGCGACCTCTTCCTCTCCGCCGAGCAGGCCCTGACCCTCGGTCATCCGCTCCACCCGACGCCCAAGAGCCGCGAGGGCCTCTCCGACGGCGAGGCGCGCTCGTACTCACCCGAGTCGCACGGCTCCTTCCCGCTGCACTGGTTCGCGGTCGCCCCTGCCCTGCTCGCCACCGACTCGGCCTGGACCGAACGAGGCCGCCCCGTGACCGCGGACCAGCTGACGGCCCGGCTCGCCGGCCCCGCACTGCCCCTGCCCGACGGCTACGCCGCCCTGCCCCTGCACCCATGGCAGCTCCGCGAGGTCCGCCACCGCCCCGAGGTCTCGGCACTGATCGACGCCGGACTGCTGCGCGACCTCGGTGCGTACGGCTCCGCATGGCATCCCACCTCCTCGGTCCGGACCGTCTACCGCTCCGGCGCCCCGGCCATGCTGAAACTGTCGCTGGGGCTGCGCATCACCAACTCCCGCCGCGAGAACCTGCGCAAGGAACTCCACCGGGGTGTCGAGGTGCACCGCCTGCTGCGCACCGGCCTCTCCCAGCGGTGGCGAGCCGCTCACCCCGGCTTCGACATCGTCCGGGACCCGGCGTGGCTCGCCGTCGACGGGACGGACGGCCTCGCCGTGACGGGGCTCGACGTGGTGCTCAGGCACAACCCGTTCACCCCGGCGGACCACGTCTCCTGCGTCGCGGGACTCGTCGCGCCCCGGCCGTACGCCGAACCGCGCGGCGGCGAGACCGGCACGCCGCCCGTGGCCCAGGACTCCCGGCTGGCCGCGCTCATCACGCGTCTCGCCCGAGGGACGGGCCGCCCGCGCGAGACCGTCGCCACCGAGTGGTTCCTGCGCTACCTGGAGCACGTCGTCCGTCCGGTGCTCTGGCTCGACGGCGAAGCGGGCATCGCCCTGGAGGCACACCAGCAGAACACCCTGGTCCTGCTGGACACCGACGGGTGGCCCACGGGCGGCCGCTACCGCGACAACCAGGGCTACTACTTCCGTGCGTCCCGCCGCGGGGAACTCGATGCCAGGCTGCCCGGCATCGGCGAGCGCAGCGACACCTTCGTCTCCGACGCGGTCACCGACGAGCGCTTCACCTACTACCTCGGCATCAACAACGTGCTCGGACTGATCGGCGCGTTCGGCTCCCAGCGGCTCGCCGACGAGCAGATGCTCCTGGCCGCCTTCCGGCGTTTTCTCACCGCCGCCGTCTGCGGCCCCGACCGGCTGCGCAGTTCCTTTCCCGCCCGGCTGCTCGACTCACCCGTCCTGCGCTGCAAGGCCAACCTGCTCACCCGGCTTCACGGCCTGGACGAACTCGTCGGGCCGGTCGACACCCAGTCCGTCTACGTCACGGTCGCCAATCCCCTCCACTCCTGAACCGGAGAGGAGCTTCGGCACCGAGAGGAGCTTCAGCCGTGCCCCCCACCGCCACCACCACCGTCACCGACGCCGCCCCCGCCATCGACAGCGTTCCCGCCGCCGCGCTCCTCGAAGGTGGGGACGCCGACTGGGGGCGGACTGTCACCCCCGCCGGGGCGCTCCACCTCGTTCCCGTACGGCTCGATCGGGACCTGCCCCGCATCGGCCGGTGGATGAACGACCCCGAAGTCGCCGCGTTCTGGCAACTGGCCGGACCGGTGTCGCTGACCGAAGAACATCTGCGTCGCCAACTCACCGGCGACGGACTCAGCGTTCCGTGCCTCGGGGTGCTCGACGGCACGCCGATGAGCTACTGGGAGATCTACCGCGCGGACCTCGATCCACTGGCCCGCCACTATCCGTCCCGGCCGCACGACACCGGCATCCACCTGCTGATCGGCGGTGCCGCCGACCGCGGGCGAGGGCTCGGCGGCGTTCTCCTCAGGGCCGTCGCCGATCTCGTGCTCGACAGGAGACCCCGTTGTCCGCGGGTCGTCGCCGAACCCGACCTCCGCAACACCCCCTCCGTCGCCGCCTTCCTGAAGGCAGGCTTCCGGTTCTCCGCCGAGGTCGACCTGCCCGCCAAGCGGGCCGCCCTCATGGTCCGCGACCGTGCCCCGCGTGAACTGCTGTGACACCCGTCGCCGGCCCCGCCGCCGAGTCGGCCCGGCCTCGTTCGGCCGGTCACTTTCAGTCCCCACTGGTCACTCCCGAACCGAACCCATCCCACCCGATCACAGTCACCGGGAGGCTCAGAGTCTTGATCCCATCCCTCTCGTCCGCCTTGGCCGCACGTTTGTCAGTGCCGCGCCGTAGGGTGGTCGCGCTATGACGAAGCCCTCACTCCCCGAACTCCTGCATGCCGCCGTCGCCGCCGTCGGCGGAATGGAGCGCCCCGGCCAGGTGTCCATGGCCGAAGCCGTCGCGGAGGCGATCGACGACGGCTCCCATCTGCTGGTCCAGGCCGGCACCGGCACCGGTAAGTCGCTGGGCTATCTCGTGCCCGCGCTCGCGCACGGGGAGCGCGTCGTGGTGGCGACCGCCACCCTGGCGTTGCAGCGCCAGCTCGTGGAGCGGGACCTGCCGCGCACGGTCGAGGCGCTGCACCCCCTGCTGCGCCGCCGCCCGGAGTTCGCCATGCTCAAGGGCCGGTCGAACTACCTCTGCCTGCACCGGTTGCACGAGGGCATGCCGCAGGACGAGGAGGAGGGGCTCTTCGACCAGTTCGAGGCAGCCGCGCCCACCAGCAAACTCGGCCAGGACCTGCTGCGACTGCGCGACTGGGCGGACGAGACGGAGGACGGAGACCGGGACGACCTCACACCCGGGGTCTCCGACCGGGCCTGGGCCCAGGTGTCGGTCTCCTCGCGGGAGTGCCTGGGCGCCTCCAAGTGCGCGTACGGAGCCGAGTGCTTCGCGGAGATGGCCCGCGAGCGCGCCAAGCTGTCCGAGGTGGTCGTCACCAACCACGCCCTGCTGGCGATCGACGCCATCGAGGGCGCGCCGGTCCTCCCGCAACACGAGGTGCTGATCGTCGACGAGGCCCACGAGCTGGTGTCCAGAGTCACCGGTGTGGCCACCGGCGAGCTCACCCCCGGCCAGGTCAACCGCGCGGTGCGCCGTGCGGCGAAGCTGGTCGACGAGAAGGCCGCCGACCAGCTCCAGACTGCCGCCGAGGGCTTCGAGCGGCTGATGGAGCTGGCGCTGCCCGGCCGTCTGGAGGAGATCCCGGAGGACCTCGGGTACGCCCTCATGGCGCTGCGCGACGCCGCCCGTACCGTCATCTCCGCGATCGGCGCGACCCGTGACAAATCGGTGCAGGACGAGGACGCGATCCGCAAGCAGGCGCTGGCCTCCGTGGAGAGCGTGCACGACGTGGCGGAGCGCATCGTCAACGGCTCGGAGTACGACGTCGTCTGGTACGAGCGGCACGACCGCTTCGGCGCCTCCCTGCGCGTCGCCCCCATGTCCGTGTCGGGCCTGCTGCGGGAGAAGCTCTTCGCGGACCGCTCCGTCATCCTGGCCTCGGCGACCCTGAAGCTGGGCGGCGACTTCAACGGTGTGGGCGCGTCCCTGGGCCTCGCCCCGGAGGGCACCCAGGGTGACGACGTCCCGCAGTGGAAGGGCATCGACGTCGGCTCGCCCTTCGACTACCGCAAGCAGGGCATCCTGTACGTCGCCAAGCACCTGGCGCGCCCCGCTCGGGACGGCGACCGCGCCGACATGCTGGACGAGCTGACGGAACTGATCCAGGCGGCCGGCGGACGCACGCTCGGTCTCTTCTCCTCCATGCGGGCCGCTCAGCTCGCCGCCGAGGAGCTGCGCGGCCGTATCCCGGAGTTCCCGATCCTGCTCCAGGGCGAGGAGACCCTCGGCGAGCTGATCAAGAACTTCGCGGCGGATCCGAAGACGTGCCTCTTCGGCACGCTGTCGCTCTGGCAGGGCGTCGACGTCCCCGGCCCCAGCTGCCAGCTGGTGGTCATGGACAAGATCCCGTTCCCGCGCCCGGACGACCCTTTGATGAGCGCCCGCCAGAAGGCGGTGGAGGACGCCGGGGGCAACGGCTTCATGGCGGTCGCCGCCACCCACGCCGCGCTGCTCATGGCCCAGGGCGCCGGCCGGCTCGTGCGCGCGTCGGGGGACCGCGGCGTGGTCGCCGTGCTGGACCAGCGGCTGGCGACGGCCCGCTACGGCAGCTATCTGAAGGCGTCGATGCCCGACTTCTGGTACACGACGGACCGCAACCAGGTCCGCAGGTCGCTGGCGGCGATCGACGCGGCGGCCCAGCAGGCGGAAGGCCAGTGAGGCGGGTGGGCCGTTCCGGTGCGGAGCGGCCCACCCGCTCGGCAGGACGACGGGCACAGCACAGGGCCCCGGAACCGGCGCAGGGATCCCGGGGCCCAGTCAGGGGGCGGGGCGAGGAGGCCGACCGCCGCCGGCTTCAGACGCGACGCAGTACGGCCACCACCTTGCCGAGGATCGTCGCGTCGTCGCCGGGGATCGGCTCATAGGCCGCGTTGTGCGGGAGCAGCCACACATGGCCGTCCTCACGCTTGAAGCGCTTGACCGTGGCCTCGCCGTCCAGCATGGCGGCCACGATGTCGCCGTTCTCGGCGACCGGCTGGCGGCGGACGGTGACCCAGTCGCCGTCGCAGATCGCGGCCTCGATCATCGAGTCGCCGACGACCTTCAGCACGAACAGTTCACCGTCGCCCACGAGCTGCCGGGGGAGGGGGAAGACGTCCTCGACCGACTCCTCGGCGAGGATGGGGCCACCGGCGGCGATACGGCCGACCAGCGGGACGTACGACGCGGCGGGCTTGCCGGCGGTGTCCGTCGGCTGCACGGTGGCGGCCTGGTCGGAGCCGCGCACCTCGTAGGCGCGCGGGCGGTGCGGGTCGCGCCGCAGGAAGCCCTTCCGCTCCAGTGCCATCAGCTGGTGCGCGACCGAGGAGGTGCTGGACAGGCCGACCGCCTGGCCGATCTCCCGCATCGACGGCGGGTAGCCGCGTCGCTGCACGGAGTCCCTGATGACCTCGATCACCCGTCGCTGCCGGTCGGTGAGCCCCGAGCTGTCCGCCCGGATGCCTGGAGGTCGGCCCGGCAGGGAGCGCTTGTGCCCCTCCGGGTTCGTGGCTTCGTTCATCGCATGCACCGGCTCGAGTCGGCCCTGGGAGCGGTCCTGGGCGGTGATGGTGGCACTGTCTGCGGTGGTGGTCACGTCGGCCCCTCTCGATGGTCTCCCTGCTGGACAACGGTAGTTGCTTTCGAAAGGTTGCGCCAAACACACGTTCGAGTGAAAAAGCGTGGATCGCCTGACTTGATCATGAGTCTGGGTGTATGGCTAACGTGCTGCCCAGCGGACAAAAGGGCTCATTGTGTACTCTTCACCGCCGGGGCCGATCACCTGGTGAGGTGTCGTCCCAGTCTGCCATCCGCCCCGCCGTCGATCGTGGACCGGGGCCCGCTCTGCGCGAGAGTCGCACCTCTCCTCCCTGTGGCGCTCACGGTATCCCCGTACCTGTCTTGGCGGTACGGCCGCACGCGCGCGTGGGTGTTTCGGCGCGCTCCGCATGCTCCGCGTGACCGTCGGATCGCGTGGGGTGAGGGTGCTCGGCGCGACACGCGATGCGGCCTGGGTGTATGAGCCAAGTCCCACATCTAGTGGTTGGATGGCGCCAGCAGCCCAGAAGTTGTGGTCCCCGGTGTCTTCAGAGGTTCCTGGATCGCCTATGCTTGGGGCTGCTTCGAGGGGCCTGTGGGGCTCGCGAGGCTATTGAGTCTGCTGTGAGGAGGGTTGGGAGTTCATGCACTGCCCCTTCTGCAGGCACCCCGACAGCCGCGTCGTCGACAGCCGTACGACCGACGACGGCACGTCCATCCGCCGGCGCCGCCAGTGCCCTGACTGCTCCCGTCGTTTCACGACCGTGGAGACGTGCTCGCTCATGGTGGTCAAGCGGTCCGGAGTCACCGAGCCGTTCAGCCGCACCAAGATCATCAACGGGGTGCGCAAGGCATGCCAGGGGCGGCCTGTCACTGAGGACGCGCTCGCCCAGTTGGGGCAGCGGGTCGAAGAGGCGGTGCGGGCCACCGGGAGCGCCGAGCTGACCACCCACGACGTGGGGCTGGCCATACTCGGCCCGCTGCAGGAGCTCGACCTCGTCGCGTATCTCCGCTTCGCCTCCGTCTATCGGGCCTTCGACTCGCTCGAGGACTTCGAGGCGGCGATCGCGGAACTCAGGGAACAGCCGGGACAGCCCGTCGCGGACGACGACGAC
>NZ_BQUN01000041.1:44537-111919 GCF_026008495.1 Streptomyces sp. A012304 | reverse complement strand
GCGGGTCCCCGAGCCCGCCCACGCCGCCGACTGACCGGCGGGCCGGAACCGGAGGCGCCGGATCCGGCCGGGCAGCGGCGGACCAGGATCTGTTGCGGGCGGTAGCGAGTGGGTGCCCGCAGCACACGACAGAACACATGCCACGGGAACAACGTGGCATTTCAGGGCGTTTTTGCCCGTACAGGGAGGCGGCATGACAGAGACGGCGAGCGGCCCGGCACGAGGTTCCCGCGCGAAGGGCACCAAGGCCACCAAGGGGCTGCGTATCGAGCGCATCCACACCACCCCCGGCGTGCACCCGTACGACGAGGTGGCGTGGGAGCGCCGTGACGTCGTCATGACCAATTGGCGCGACGGCTCGGTCAATTTCGAGCAGCGTGGCGTCGAGTTCCCCGAGTTCTGGTCGGTGAACGCGGTCAACATCGTCACCAGCAAGTACTTCCGCGGTGCTGTCGGCACCCCGCAGCGCGAGGTCAGCCTCAAGCAGCTGATCGACCGCATCGTGAAGACCTATCGGAAGGCCGGCGAGGACCACAAGTACTTCGCGTCGCCCGCCGACGCCGAGATCTTCGAGCACGAGCTGGCGTACGCCCTTCTGCACCAGATCTTCAGCTTCAACAGCCCCGTCTGGTTCAACGTCGGCACCCCGCAGCCCCAGCAGGTCTCCGCCTGCTTCATCCTGTCCGTCGACGACTCCATGGAGTCGATCCTCGACTGGTACAAGGAAGAGGGCATGATCTTCAAGGGCGGCTCCGGCGCCGGCCTGAACCTCTCCCGCATCCGCTCCTCCAAGGAGCTGCTGTCCTCGGGCGGCAACGCCTCCGGCCCGGTCTCCTTCATGCGCGGTGCCGACGCGTCCGCCGGCACCATCAAGTCCGGTGGCGCCACCCGCCGCGCCGCCAAGATGGTCGTCCTCGACGTCGACCACCCGGACATCGAGGACTTCATCGAGACCAAGGTCAAGGAAGAGGAGAAGATCCGCGTCCTGCGCGACGCGGGCTTCGACATGGACCTGGGCGGCGACGACATCACGTCCGTCCAGTACCAGAACGCCAACAACTCGGTCCGCGTGAACGACGAGTTCATGAAGGCCGTCGAGCAGGGCGGCCAGTTCGGCCTGCGCGCGCGGATGACCGGTGACGTCATCGAGGAGGTCGACGCCAAGTCCCTCTTCCGCAAGATCGCCGAGGCGGCCTGGGCCTGCGCCGACCCGGGCATCCAGTACGACGACACCATCAACAACTGGCACACCTGCCCCGAGTCCGGCCGGATCACCGCGTCGAACCCGTGCAGCGAGTACATGCACCTGGACAACACGTCCTGCAACCTGGCCTCGCTGAACCTGATGAAGTTCCTGAAGGACGACGGCCAGGGCAACCAGTCCTTCGAGGCCGAGCGCTTCCAGAAGGTCGTCGAGCTCGTCATCACCGCGATGGACATCTCCATCTGCTTCGCCGACTTCCCGACCCAGAAGATCGGTGAGAACACGCGCGCGTTCCGCCAGCTCGGCATCGGCTACGCCAACCTCGGCGCCCTGCTGATGGCCACCGGCCACGCGTACGACTCCAACGGCGGCCGCGCCCTCGCCGGCGCCATCACCTCCCTGATGACGGGCACGGCCTACCGCCGCTCCGCCGAACTGGCCGCGGTCGTCGGCCCGTACGACGGCTACGCCCGCAACGCCGACGCCCACAACCGCGTCATGAAGCAGCACGCCGACGCCAACGGCACGGCCGTGCGCATGGACGACCTGGACACCCCGGTCTGGGCCGCCGCCACGGAGGCCTGGCAGGACGTGCTGCGTCTCGGCGAGAAGAACGGTTTCCGTAACTCCCAGGCGTCCGTGCTCGCCCCGACGGGCACCATCGGCCTGGCGATGTCCTGCGACACCACCGGTGTCGAGCCCGACCTCGCGCTGGTCAAGTTCAAGAAGCTGGTCGGCGGCGGCTCGATGCAGATCGTCAACGGCACGGTTCCGCAGGCCCTGCGCCGCCTCGGCTACCAGGAGGAGCAGATCGAGGCGATCGTCGCCCACATCGCCGAGCACGGCAATGTGATCGACGCTCCCGGCCTCAAGCAGGAGCACTACGAGGTGTTCGACTGCGCCATGGGCGAGCGTGCCATCTCCCCGATGGGTCACGTCCGGATGATGGCCGCGATCCAGCCGTGGATCTCCGGTGCCATCTCCAAGACGGTCAACATGCCGGAGACGGCGACCGTCGAAGAGGTCGAGGAGATCTACTTCGAGGCCTGGAAGCTCGGCGTCAAGGCGCTCGCGATCTACCGAGACAACTGCAAGGTCGGCCAGCCGCTCTCCGCGAAGACCAAGGAGAAGGAGAAGGCCGAGATCACGGAGAAGGCCGAGGAGACGATCCGCACCGCGGTCGAGAAGGTCGTCGAGTACCGCCCGGTCCGCAAGCGCCTCCCCAAGGGCCGTCCCGGCATCACGACCTCCTTCACGGTCGGCGGCGCCGAGGGCTACATGACCGCCAACTCCTACCCGGACGACGGTCTCGGCGAGGTCTTCCTGAAGATGTCCAAGCAGGGCTCCACCCTCGCCGGAATGATGGACGCCTTCTCCATCGCGGTCTCCGTCGGCCTCCAGTACGGCGTGCCGTTGGAGACGTACGTCTCGAAGTTCACCAACATGCGCTTCGAGCCGGCCGGTATGACCGACGACCCGGACGTGCGGATGGCCCAGTCGATCGTCGACTACATCTTCCGCCGTCTGGCGCTGGACTTCCTGCCCTTCGAGACCCGCTCCGCGCTCGGCATCCACTCCGCCGAGGAGCGTCAGCGTCACCTCGAGACCGGTTCGTACGAGCCGGCCGAGGAGGACGTCGACGTCGAGGGTCTGGCCCAGTCGGCCCCGCGCCAGACGGACCTGAAGGCCGTCGCCACCCCGAAGGCGGCCGTCGAGGTGGCCAAGCCCGCCCCGCAGCAGGCCCACACCAGCGCCGAGCTGGTGGAGATGCAGCTGGGCATCCAGGCCGACGCCCCGCTCTGCTTCTCCTGCGGTACGAAGATGCAGCGCGCCGGTTCCTGCTACATCTGCGAGGGCTGCGGCTCGACCAGCGGTTGCAGCTGACGGTGAGCGCCCTTCAGGCGTGAAGTGACTGCCCAGGTGGGGGGTCGGCGAAATGCCGGCTCCCCACCTTGAGGAGAGGGGCGTCAGCCTGTGGCTGACGCCCCTCTCCTCGTGCGAGCCAGGTCAGGACCGGCGCAGCCGGCCCATGATGCCGGTGAACGTCGCCGGATCGTCCTCGTAGCCCTGCAATCCCGGGTGGAACGTCCAGCCGTCGGACGGGTCGCGCACGAACTCCGCGACGGTGGCCGCCGTGGCGCCCAGCACGCCGCCGAAGTCGTCCACGGCCAGATCGGTGTACCCCTCGCGTATCCGAACGGCGGGATTGAGCACGCTGACGAAGGTGCGGCGCCCGGGGCGCTGCTGGATGACGACCCCGACGACCACGCGCGCGTAGCGGGCGTCCAGCCGCTCGAGCTCCACCGTCAGGACCTCGTCCCAGCCGAAGCCCTTTCCGTCCTTGCTGTCCCGGTTGAGGTAGATGGTGCCGTCGGGAGAGCGGCTGTCGAAGTGCACCACGTAGGCCGGGTCGCCCTGCGGATCGTCCGTCAGATACGTCGCGGCCACCACGTCCAGGTCGGTGGGCGGCTGCCCCGCCGGACTCGGGTCCCACTTGAGCGCGATCTCGACCTTGCGGATCCCCTTGCTGAGGCCCTTCACCGGACTCCCTCCCCGTTCCCGTCTGTCCTCGCCCCGAACTCGCCGATCATCAGGGCCGGTTGTCCATCCTGCCACGCGCGCGTGGACACTCGCAGGCGCGCTCCGCGTCCGAGAGTGACCGGCGCCACGCCCTGTGGCCTTACCATGGCGCGGTGCTGGTCAAGTGGATTCGCTGCACCGTGGTGGACCGCCGCGGTTTCGAGCGGGGGCAGCGGAAGTGGGCGGGGCTTCCGGGGGAGCCGGGATTTCGGGGACAGGGCGGGGGCTGGAGCAGGGGGCGGCCCTCCGTCGCGCATGTCTTCGCGTTCTGGGAGAGCCGTGCCTTCTACGACTCCTTCATGGCCCGTTCCCACGACCGGCTCGCGGCCGCCCAGGCGGGCACCTTCAAGGACGCCCAGGTCCGGCTCTTCGACTACCGCTTCGACGTGAAGACCGGCTTCGAGCCCCGCTTCACCGACGCCGACCTGCTGCGGGTGGCCCTGTGCCGGGTCCACGAGGAGCGTGCCGAGCACTTCACGCTCATGCAGGAGAAGGTGTGGAACCCCGCCATGGCCGGTTCACCCGGCATGATCCGTGGGCTGTTCGCCGAGGCTCCGGGACACGAGTTCCTGGTGCTGTCGATGTGGCGCTCGGAGGCCGAGCACGGCAAGTACCGCACCGAACGGGTCGAGCGGCTCGCGCTGCGCGCCCAGACGGAAGCGGACATCTCCTCCCTGACCGGCGACATCGTGGAACTCGAACCGACCTGGACGGTTTGATTTCCGGACCCGCTCATCGGGCGCTCAGGGTGACTTCTGGTGCGGGATCCGTGTGACCTACGCCGTATAGGGGCCGTACGGGTGCTCGATCGGGCGCCACCCGATCTAGGGTTTCGGCATGGCACGACCACGGCGCATCGTCCTTGTCCGACACGGGGAGTCAACGGGCAATGTTGATGACAGCGTGTACGAGCGTGAACCGGACCACGCACTGGCCCTGACCGACCGAGGCCGACGGCAGGCGGAGGAGACGGGAAAGAGACTGCGGGAGCTGTTCGGCCGCGAGCGGGTCAGCGTGTACGTCTCGCCCTACCGGCGGACCCACGACACCCTCCGCGCCTTCCACCTCGACCCCGAGCTGATACGGGTGCGCGAGGAGCCCCGGCTGCGCGAGCAGGACTGGGGCAACTGGCAGGACCGCGACGACGTCCGCCTGCAGAAGGCCTATCGCGACGCCTACGGGCACTTCTTCTACCGCTTCGCCCAGGGGGAGAGCGGGGCCGACGTGTACGACCGGGTGGGCGGCTTCCTGGAGAGCCTCTTCCGTAGTTTCGAGGACCCCGACCACCCACCGAACGTGCTCATCGTGACCCACGGACTCGCCATGCGCCTGTTCTGCATGCGCTGGTTCCACTGGACGGTCGCCGAGTTCGAGTCGCTGTCCAACCCGGGGAACGCCGAGATGCGCATGCTCGTTCTCGGGGACGACGGCAAGTACACACTCGATCGGCCGTTCGACCGGTGGCGTGATCCGGAGCCGTACGGCATCTCCGGATAGAGTGGCAGGGCGATGACCGCTGACTCCTCTTCCGACGGGCGCCTGGAGCGCGCCCTCGCCAGTCTGCGCGGGCTCGCGGTGGGGGACGCGCTGGGCTCGCAGTTCTTCGTGCCGGCGAACTACCCGCTGCTGAAGCGCCGCGAGTTGCCGCCCGGCCCCTGGCAGTGGACGGACGACACCGAGATGGCCTGCTCCGTCGTGGCCGTCCTGGCCGCTCACCACCGCATCGACCAGGATGCCCTGGCCCGCTCCTTCGCCGAGCACCACGACTTCGACCGTGGCTACGGCCCCGCGGTCAACCGACTGCTGCGCCTCGTCCGGGAGGGCGGCGACTGGCGGGAACTGTCCGCCGCGCTGTTCAACGGACAGGGGTCCTGGGGCAACGGCGCCGCCATGCGGATCGCTCCCCTGGGAGCCTGGTACGCCGACGACCCCGAGCAGGCGACCCACCAGGCGGAGATCTCCGCCTACCCGACCCATCAGCACCGGGAGGCCGTGGTCGGGTCCATGGCCGTCGCCGCGGCCGCGGCTCTGGCCGGCGCCCCCGGTGGCCCGCCCAGCGCCGAGGCGCTCCTGGACGGTGTCATCGCCCTGGTCCCGAAGAGCGCCGTCGGCGCCGGCCTGCGTCGTGCCCGGGACATGCTCGACTACGGCGACGCCGGCACCGTCGCGGCCGTGCTCGGCTGCGGACGGCGTACGACGGCCCATGACACCGTCCCCTTCGCTCTCTGGTCCGCCGCTCGGGCCCTCGGTTCCTACGAAGAGGCGTTCTGGACGACCGCCCAGGTCGGCGGCGACGTGGACACGACCTGCGCCATCGTGGGCGGAGTGCTGGCCTCCGGGAAGGCGGGGGCACCGCCCGCCGCCTGGCTGGAGCAGGTGGAGGCGTTCCCGGAGTGGGTGCCCACGTCCGCTTGACGGTCGTTGTCCGTTGACGGTCGTCGTCCACGTGACTTTCGCGGCCGTATGACTCTGACGTCCGCCTGACTTTGACGTCCGCCTGATTGTCGCGGAGCGGCCCTGCCGGCCCGTTTCGAAACTCTGCGTGTTCGTCGGGAACCCTGCGTGACTGGCCGCTCGTTGTTCAGGCATGCCGCTGTGCGAGGTGTGCGCGCGATGACGGGCGTTGGGTGACTGCGGGGAGGTGTGGGTGGGCGACGTGTGGTTTTTCGTGGCGTTGGCGTCGGTGCTGGTGCTGGTGCCTGCTGTGGCGGGCGGGTCGGAGGCCGGGGCGGCTGGGCTGTGGGTGGCGCTGGGTCCGGGACGGCCGGACGGCCGCGGACGCGCACCCACGAGAGTCGTCGGTGGCGGTCCGCGGCCGTGCCGTGTGGCCCTCCCGTCAGCCGGCCAGGTGGCTCGGCGTCCCCGACAACGCCTCCAGGTCGCTCTTGCGGACCCGGATGACCAGCCAGGCCGTCACCAGGGCGAGCCCGGCCATGGCCGCGGCCGGGACGAAGGCGGTCGAGATGCCCTGGGCGAGAACCTCATGCCCCCAGGGGGCCGGCAGCTGGTGCGTCTGGGCGAACTCTGCCTTCTGTTCCGCCGACCCCTCGGCCAAGAAGCTCGGCAGCTGCTTCTCCGCCTCGTCCTTGGTGGCCGACCCGAAGACGGTCGTCAGGATGGCCAGTCCCAGCGAACCTCCCACCTGCTGCGTGGCGTTGAGCAGGCCGGACGCGGCGCCTGCCTCATGCTGGGCGACACCGGACACCGCGGTCACCGTCGCCGTCACGAAGTTCAGACCCATGCCGAAACCGAACACCAGCATCGGTCCCAGCACCCCACTCGCGTACGAACTGTCGGGGCTGATGAAGGTCTGCCAGATGAGTCCGATCACCACGAGGGTGGAGCCGCCGAGCATGAAAGGCTTGGGACCCAGAACCGGCAGGAAACGCTGCGACAGACCCGCGCCGACCGCGATCGCGACCGTGACCGGGAGGAAGGCGAGACCCGCCTTGATCGGGCTGTACCCGAGCACGTTCTGCACGAACAGCACGATGTAGAAGAACATGCCGAACATGGCCGCCGCCAGGCTCAGCATGATCACGTAGGTGCCCGAGCGGTTGCGGTCGGCGAACATCCGGAGGGGCGTGATCGGCTCCTTGGCGCGCATCTCCGTGAAGACGAAGGCGACCAGGAGGACCAGTGCGACACCGAAGGCTCCGAGGGTCAGACCGTCGCGCCAGCCCTCCTCCGCCACGCGGATGAAGGCGTACACCAGCGAGGCCATGCCCACCGTCGAGGTGAGCGCTCCCGCGAGGTCGAAGCGCCCGGGGTGCCGCTCGGACTCACTGATGTACAGCGGCGCGAGGACGGCGATGAGCACGCCGATGGGAACGTTGACGAACAGCACCCAGCGCCAGTCGAGCCACTCGGTGAGCATGCCGCCCGCGAGCAGCCCGATGGCGCCGCCGCCGGCCGACACCGCGGCGAAGACGCCGAAGGCCCGGTTCCGCTCGGGTCCCTCCGGGAACGTGGTGGTGATGAGCGCCAGCGAGGTCGGCGACGCGATGGCGCCGCCCACTCCTTGCAGGGCGCGCGCGGCCAGCAGCTGCCAGGGCTCCTGGGCGAGCCCGCCCAGCAAGGATGCGAAGGTGAAGAGCAGGATGCCGGCCATGAACACCCGGCGCCGGCCGAGGATGTCACCGGCCCGGGCGCCGAGCAGCAGCAGACCGCCGAAGGTGAGCGTGTAGGCGCTGACCACCCAGGTGAGATCGGTGGTGCTGAACTTGAGAGCGTCTTGAATGTGCGGGAGCGCGATGTTCACAATCGTCGCGTCGAGTACCACCATGAGTTGGCACGCCGCGATGACGGTGAGCGCTATGCCGGGATGCCCCTCCCGGCGGGCCGCACCTGGTTTCTGGTCCTTAATCAACTGAGAGGTCGTCACTATGGGTCCCCCACAAAAGCGTTAGTGAACGAGCGCGTTCACTGTCGCGTCAACCGTAGTGAGTCCCCAGTAGTGAACGCAAGCGTTCACTTGTGGTGTCGCCCGTCGGCGCGCCCCTCGCTGCCGTGTGACGCCTCCCCGCTCCCCGTGATCCCCGCTTCCTCTGCTCGCTGGAGACACTCAGATGGTTACTTCGCGCTGGACGGCCGCCCCCGCTCAGGCGGCCTCCTCTCGCCGGCGCGGCGCCGTACTCGAACGCGCGATTCTCGATGCCGCCCTGGAACAACTCGGCACCGTCGGCTGGAACGGCCTGACGATGGAGGGTGTCGCGGCCGGAGCGCAGACCGGCAAGGCGGCCGTCTATCGCCGCTGGCCGTCCAAGGAGGACCTCGTCGCGGACGCCCTGCGCGCCGGACTGCCCCGCTTCGACGCGGCGCCGGACCTGGGCAGTGTGCGGGAGGATCTGGTGGCGCTGTGCCGCGAGGCGCGCGACGCGATGTTCTCCCGGCCTGGATTCGCTCTGCGTTCAATCATTCACGAATGCGATCCGATCCAGGTGGAGCGTTTCCATTCCCTGATCTTCGACGGGGTGGTCGCGCCGACCGTGAAGCTGCTGCACGAGGTCATCAGTCGCGGAATCGAGCGCGGAGAGGTGCGCCCCGACGCCGCGAACGGCTATGTGTTCGACGCTATCCCGGCCATGATGATGTACCGCTCCAAGATGTGCAGCAGCGAATGGAACGATCAGGACCTCGAAGAGATGATCGACCATCTCATGCTGCCCCTCCTGCGGCCGGACACACGCTGAGCGGGGTCCGGGCGCGCGCGCCGTCGGCGGTCCGGACGTCATGGGGAACCGGGGTGTCGCGAGGGGATCCCGGCGGCGTACCCTAAGGGCGCCATGCCGTACGAACCACCTACTCACACCGTCGAGCGCTCCCTCCGCGCCACGACCGGAGCGAAGATCATTGCCGGTGTCGACGAAGTGGGTCGCGGTGCCTGGGCCGGTCCCGTCACCGTCTGCGCGGCGGTCACCGGACTGCGCCGGCCCCCGGTAGGCCTCACCGACTCCAAGCTCCTCTCCGTCAAGCGTCGCACCGAGCTTGCCGGAGAGCTGGAGAAGTGGGTGACGTCGTACGCCCTGGGTCACGCCTCTCCGGAGGAGATCGACGACCTGGGGATGACGGCCGCGCTGCGTCTCGCCGCCATACGTGCGCTCGATGCCCTGCCGATCCGCCCGGACGCGGTGATCCTCGACGGGAAGCACGACTACCTCGGCGCCCCCTGGAGGGTCCGCACGGTGATCAAGGGCGACCGGTCGTGCGTGGCCGTCGCGGCGGCCTCGGTGATCGCCAAGGTTCAGCGCGACAAAATGATGGCCGAACTGGGTATGGACCATGCAGACTTCGGTTTCGCGGACAATGCCGGGTACCCATCGCCCGTGCACAAGGCCGCACTGGAGGAGCGGGGACCCACCCCGTACCACCGGTTGTCGTGGGCGTATCTTGATGCGCTGCCCCAGTGGCGGCATCTCAAGAAGGCCCGCAGCTGGGCGGACGGAAGCGTTCCGGAGATCGAGGGTCAGCTCGGCTTCGATTTCTGACGATTCCGCTCGCACTGATGTGCCACCCACTGGCGCGAGTCGCACCACCGTTTGATAAATAACAGCTCATGCCTCTCATTCCCGAGGAGCCTCAGATTCACGAGAGTGCCCAGGGTCCCCGCGCCACTCCGGCCAGTGGCCGCACCGCGCCGACCCCTCGACCCGTACCCGGTCCCCGTCCCGCGGCTCCGTCGCGACCCGGCCGTCCTGGTCCCCTCCGGCCCACGCCGCCGGTGCAACGCACGCCGCGTGACGTCGCCCCCAAGCCCGGGCCGACGGCCCCGGCCGCCCCTGCCGCTTCCGCGCCCGCCGCGGCGACTCCCCAGATCCAGCTGATCCCCGCCTCGGCGGAGGGTGCGCTGGACGCCGCCGAGGAGGCCGTGGACCTGCTCCTGGACGCCGGCCGCGCCCCCGGCGACGTGCTGGTGATCACCACCGGTGAGCAGCACCCCTGGGCCGCCCACGAGCTGTCCTTCGGTGAGACGTCCTACTGGGCGCAGCACGACGCGGGGGACGACGTCTTCTACGCCGACGCGGCCGTCGTGAGCCGCGCCGGTGTGCGTCCCGTCGTCGTGGTCGCCGTCAACGGAGGCCCTGACACCGTCGCCGCCACCGCGCTGCCCCTGGCACGTCAGCGCGCCGGTGCCCTGCTGATCGTCTGCGGTGACCCGCAGCGGATCAACGCGGTGCTGGGCGCCGGAGTCTGAGCCGGCGACCGGTCACCCGGGAGGCCACGGGGGAGGAGGCGTCGCCAGAGCGGCACCTCCGGAGTCGGCCTTCGCGTGCGCGGACGACGGGATGGTCTCGGCGCGCGCTTCGGCGTGCCCTGAGCCGCCCGTCCGCCGGTCGGAGCGATGCTCGTCGTCGGAGACCGAGGGTCCGCGCCGTGCGTACCGCTGCTCGCCGTACGCCTCGTTCCGTACGACGACGCCGCAGTGGTACGGCCGCCGCGGTGCCGGGGTGAAGCCGGCCCTGTCTCAGCGGGCGGCCGCGCGGCGCAGGACCTCCGAGGCGGCACCGCCGGTTCGCGGCAGCGGCGGCGCCTCGGACAGGGCGAAGGGCTCCGGAGCCGAGTCAGCGCTGGGGCGACGGCCCCCACGGCCCTCGCCGAGCACCTGCCAGCCGTCCCGGGTCAGCGTGATGTACGCCCCGCAGCGCAGTCCGTGCAGGGTGCAGGCGTCACGCAGCCCCCACATCCAGGCGCCGTCCTCCTCCGTCCAGCGGGCGTCGCCGTCACGGCAGTAGAGCAGCACGGCCGTGCGTATCGGCGTGCGGCGCCGAAGGTCGTGCGGGATGACCCGGCGCAGTTGGGAGAGCAGAGCGTTGCGGAACAGCCAGCCGTCGGCCGACGCCTGACGGCGGGTGAACGAGGCGCTGGCCCGCACCCGCTCGTCCGGGTCGAGGACGGCCACGACGGCGGTGGCCGGCCCGGGCCGGTGACGCGCGTGCAGTCCGCTGACGACCTCCCGCGGATTGCGCAGCAGGGGTATGCCGGCCGCGGCCCACTCCGCAGGCTCGAGCAAACGGTTGGCGGAAGCGGCGGACGCGGACGTCGACAACGATGCCGCCGAGGACGGAGCGAATCCGAAGGTCACGAGCCTCCCTTCGGCTACGGCCCACACAGCGGGCGGGTCGGGTTCGGGGGGGAGCGCGCACCGCAGCAAAGCCCTACCGGACCACGGATGAGCCGTGCGGGGAGCGGAACTCAATTCTTGCTGTCGAACTTGGATGCGGCAACGAGCAATTGGGGCCACCGACCCTTATGTGGCGGTGCGTGTCTTATATCCCTACCCAATGATGTGCTGGGTACGCGTGTGCTCGCCGTACACGCGCAGTTCATCTCCTGTGGGAGCGGCGTTCGACGGGCTTGCGGCGCATGCCCCGTGCGGGACGCGCGGCGAACCCCTTCCGCAGGGTGCGGGGGCGCGTACTGAGGGGTGCTCCGCGCCCCCTTGCGCGCGGTCAGCCCTGCACCGCGAGCACCAGAGGCAACACCCCCTGCGCGCCCTCGCGTCGGAGCATCCGGGCCGCGACCGCGAGAGTCCAGCCGGTCTCGGTGTAGTCGTCCACGAGGAGAACGGGCCCCCGCGCCTGCGTCAGGGCGGAAGCGAGCGCCGGCGGTACTTCCAGCACGCCGTTGAGCGCCTTGAGGCGTTGGGCGCTGTTGCTGCGGGAGAGGGGCGGAGCCTCGCCGGCGTACTCCACGGTGCCCAGCAGCGGCAGCCGGCCGACCTCCGCGATACGGGCGCCCAGCGTCTGGATCAGCCGTGGTCGAGAACGGGAGGCGACGGTGACCACGCCGACGGGGCGCGGCGGTGCCTCGGGGGTTCCGGAGGCCCAACCGCCGGGCCCCTTGGCCCAGTCGGCGAGCACACTCACGACCGCCTTCGCCACGTCGTCCGGCACCGGCCCGTCGGGGGCCTGTGGGCCCAGCAGCGGACGCAGCCGGTTGCCCCAGCCGATGTCCGACAGGCGCCCCAATGCCCGCCCGGCCGACGCCTGTTCCCCCGCCGGGATGCGCCCCTTGAGCTCAACGCCGATGGCCGGCAGGCCTGTCGGCCACATCCGACGGGGCTCGACCTCGACGCCCGCGCGGCCCAGGTCGACGCGCGCGGCGTCGAGCGCGGTCGTGGACGTCTCGGCGGTGTGGCGGGGGCCCGCGCAGTTGTCGCAGCGTCCGCAGGGCTTGGCGCCCTCGTCGTCGAGCTGGCGCTGCAGGAACTCCATGCGGCATTCCGTCGTCGACGCGTACTGCCGCATCGCCTCCTGCTCGGCCTTGCGCTGTCGTGCCACCCATTCGTAGCGCTCGGACTCGTACATCCACGGCTGTCCGGTCGCGATCCAGCCGCCCTTGACCCGTTTGACCGCCCCGTCCACGTCGAGGACCTTCAGCATGGTCTCCAGGCGGGAGCGGCGCAGCTCCACCAAGGGTTCCAGGGCGGGCAGCGACATCGGGCCGCCCGCGCGCGCGAGAACGTCGAGGGTGCGGCGCACCAGCTCCTCCGACGGGAAGGCGAGTGAGGCGAAATACTCCCAGATCGCCTCGTCCTCCTTGCCCGGCAGCAGGAGTACCTCCGCGTGCTCGACGCCGCGCCCGGCCCGGCCCACCTGCTGGTAGTAGGCGATGGGCGAGGAGGGCGAGCCGAGGTGCACGACGAAACCGAGGTCGGGCTTGTCGAACCCCATGCCGAGGGCGGACGTGGCCACCAGTGCCTTGACCTTGTTGGCGAGGAGATCGTCCTCGGCCTGCTGCCGGTCGGCGTTCTCGGTCCGGCCCGTGTACGAGGCGACGGTGTGTCCGCGCTGCCGGAGGAAACCGGTGACCTCCTCGGCGGCGGCCACGGTGAGCGTGTAGATGATCCCGGAGCCCGGCAGCTCGTCGAGGTGGTCGGCCAGCCAGGCCATCCGGTGTGCCGCGTCCGGCAGTCGCAGCACGCCCAGCGTGAGGCTCTCGCGGTCCAGCGGGCCGCGCAGCACCAGGGCGTCGGAGGTGCCTCCGGTGCCGAGCTGTTCGGCGACGTCGGCGGTCACGCGCGCGTTGGCGGTCGCGGTCGTCGCGAGCACCGGGACGCCCGACGGGAGGTCGGTGAGCATGGTCCGCAGGCGTCGGTAGTCGGGACGGAAGTCGTGGCCCCAGTCGGAGATGCAGTGGGCCTCGTCGACCACGAGCAGCCCGGTCGTGGCGGCCAGTTCGGGCAGCACCTGGTCGCGGAAGTCCGGATTGTTCAGCCGCTCCGGGCTGACCAGCAGCACATCGACCGCTCCCCCCGCGATCTCCGCCCGGACGGTCTCCCACTCCTCGGTGTTCGAGGAGTTGATCGTCCGGGCGTGGATGCCGGCCCGGGCCGCCGCCTCCACCTGGTTGCGCATGAGGGCGAGCAGAGGGGAGACGATCACGGTGGGCCCGCAGCCACGGGCCCGGAGCAGAGAGGTCGCCACGAAATACACCGCGGACTTGCCCCAGCCCGTGCGCTGGACGACCAGGGCCCGGCGCCGCTCGGCGACCAGCGCCTCGATCGCCCGCCACTGGTCCTCGCGCAGCCGGGCCGTACCCGTGGGGTCGCCGACGAGACAGGCGAGGACGGCGTCGGCGTCCGCGCGGAGATCCGCGTTGCTCGTGTGCTCCATGCGTCCATACAACAGGACGGCACTGACAAACCGGCCGTCGTGGTCCGCCGGAGGGCATGGCTTCGGCCATGATGACGTGTCCCTGATCGAACTTATCCACAGGTCGAAGCGGAATTTGATGATCCGCGAGATCGTCTCCGCATGACGAATCACAGCGAAACGACTGGATCCTTCGAAAACTTCGAAAAGGGCGATATCTCGAGGCGGGACGAAGACACCGGACTCGGCCAACGCCCACCGTGCGACGCGCAGGCCGAGCCCGCAGGAGACGACGCGTACGACAGCCGGCCGTCCTACGAAGGACACACCCCGTACGACGGACCCTCGCCGTACGAGGGAAGCGGCGGCGCGCACCAGGTCACCCTGCGCACCCCGGCCGAGCTGGCCGACGCCCTGCCCTACCTGCTCGGGTACCGGCCCGAGGACAGCATCGTCCTGGTCGCCCTGCACGACCGGGGCGGACGGGGCAGGTTCGGCGGCCGGGCGCGGATCGGGATTCCCGCCGACCCGGACGACTGGGACGCCGTGGCCCGGCAACTCGCGCGCGGGCTTGTGACGGGCAGCACCCGCAGGGGCGCCCGCCCCGAGCAGATGGTCGCCTACCTCTGCCAGGAACCCGCCAAGGGCGAGACGGGCCGCCAGGTCATGGAGCGACTCGAGCCGCTGGCCCAGCTGCTGCGGGTCGCGTGCGGTCGGCTCGACGTCCCCGTGATCGAGGCGCTGTGCATCTCCGGGGGGCGCTTCTGGTCGTACTGCTGCAGCGGCCAGGGCTGCTGCCCGGTCGAGGGCGCCCCGATGGGGCTGCCGGGCACGTCCGTCGTGGCAGCGGCCGCCACCTACGCCGGAATCCAGGTCCGGGGCACCCTGCGCGAGCTGAGGGCCCGACTGCTCCCCCTGGAGACCGGCGCCGCGTCGGAGCAGGAAGCCGCCCTCGACACCGCCAGCATGGCGCTGGTCCCCAGGATCGTCGACGCCGCGAGCCGCGCGGCCGTGGCGGAGGAGACGGTCGAGCTGGCCGGACGGATCATGCGGCGCTTCGCGGAAGCACCTCCGATGACCGGCGCCCTGCCGGCCGACCACCGTGACGACGAGCTGCTCGGCCCCGACGAAGCCGCCGCTCTGATCCTCGGGCTCCAGGACCGAGTGACCCGTGACCGCGCCGCCGAATGGATGGAGGGCGACGAAGCCGCTCCCGCCCTGCGGCTGTGGCGTGCGCTGGCACGTCGCTGCGTCGGGCCCTACGCCGAACACGCGGCGGCACCTCTGACACTGGCCGGCTGGGTCGCCTGGTCCAGCGGCGACGAACTGGAGGCCAGGGAGGCCCTCGCCATGGCCCTGGGCGCGGATCCCGACTACCTCTTCGCCCGCCTCCTGCACCAGGCCTGCAACGAGGGCCTGGACCCGGAGACGGTACGACGCTGCCTGCGCGGCGAGCGTGAGGGACGCGACCGCCGGTCGCGGCGGGCGAGCCTTGTCGACGACGTCGGTGCGGGAGAGCGGCAGGGCGTTCCGGCCGCCGCTGCGGGTACCGAGTCGGGGAATGGGGCGGCACCAGAGGCCGATCCGGCACCGGCGACGCCGGTCGGCCGCCGACGCCGCCGCACACGCTCGGCCGAGACCGCCCGCCGCACACCACAGGCAGCGGTGGCACGGGAGCACGCTCCGCAGGCGAACCCGGTCCGTCCTCGCCCGCCGATGAAGGGCGCCACGCGCCCTGTCGCTCCGGGAAAGGGCGAACCTCGTCCACGCACGCGTGGCTCGGCAAGGTCCTCGGCCCGGCGCCGTGACACCTGCTCGGAGGCGACGCGCTCCGAGGGACACGAGAACACGGGGGAGGGATGAGCCCGCGTCGGTACTGGTCCGGGGCGGGCGGCTCGCAACGGTCCGCCACCCGCAGTCGGTCGTCCTCCCCGCCCTGCCACCAAACGGTTGGCCCTCGCCGCCGGGCGTGACTTGGGGGAGACCCGCTCCGTTCACCTGAGTGGCGGTACGCCCGAGCCGGCGCGCCGCCGCAGCGCACCTGCCCTGCCGGAGCCCGCCGCCGGCGCCGACCGTGCCCGTGGCGCACAGAGAGCAGAACGAAGGCACCGCATGCACCAGCCGACTCCGCCCTCCACCGCCGACGCACGCCCCGCAACCGACAGGCTCGTGCCGCACCACAGGCCGGGGCCCGGCCTGCCGCCGACGGCCAGGCCCGCACGCCACGAAACCGAGTTCCCCGGCGACGACACCCGCCGCACCGCACCACCCGCCCCTGCGGCGGAGACCTCACACCGCTTCCCGGACCGAGGGAGCGGCGCCGGCGGGGCGTCCGCCGTGCCGCCCACCGGCTCTCCGCGTCGCCCCGCCCCTCCCACGCCGCGCGGCGCCGCGGCACCGGCCCCGCCCGCGACCGCACGCCCCACCGAGCTGCCACCCGTGCACACGGCGATGATCTGTGTCGGCCTGCCGGGCCTGGCCATCTCCACGGACCAGGGGCAGCTCACCGGCCGCGGACTGGAGGGCTTCTACCGGGCGGGGCGCCGCATCCTGGCCCGCTGCCAGCTGCGGGTGGCCGGACGGGAGCCGCTCGCGGTCCAGGCCCGGATGACCTCGGCCGACCGGGCCCGCTTCGTCGGCACCCTGCGCGCCGCCCCCCACGGCGGGCCGGACCCCGAGGTCGTCGTCGAGCGGACCCGCACCGCGGACGGAACCGAGCGGATCACCCTGCACAGCGCCGCGTCCCGGCCGCTGCGCCTGCCGGTGGAGGTGGCCCTCGGCACGGACCTGGCCGACCTGGGTGCCATCGCGGCCGGGCGCGCCGGCCCGGAACTGCCCGCCAGCGTCCGTGACGCGGGGCTGCGCTGGTCGTGCGCCACCGGGACCGCGTCGGTCACCGCCGACCCCCCGCCCAGCGACGCTCTGGCCTCCGCGGGACTCCTGCGCTGGGACCTGGACGTGCCTCCCGGTGGCAGCGCTTGCGTGGAACTGAGAGTCCGCCTGGACGGCGTGGGCCCGATCCGGGCGGTGGGGCGCGTCGCGACCAGCCCCTTGGCTCCCGCACGGGCGACGGGCGACGACCCCCGGGTCCCCGCGTTGCTGAGCACGAGCGTCGAGGACTTGCAGGCCCTTCTGGTGCGTGACCCGGCCCATCCCACCGACACGCACCTCGCGGCAGGGGCCCCGTGGCGCTGCGGACTGGCCCCGGCGGAGGCACTTGCCGCCGCCCGTATGACGCTGCCCCTCGGCACCCGACTCGCCGCGGGAACGCTGCGCACCCTCGCCCGCACCCAGGTCACGGGCAAGGGACCGCAGGCCGGCATGATCCCCGGGCCCCGGCGGGACGCGGGCGCGCATCTGCCGCCGGGGTGCACAGGCACGGAAGCGACTCTGCTCTTCCCGGTACTCCTCGCGGAGGCCCGCAGATGGGGGCTGCCCGATCAGGACACGGAGGAACTGCTGCCGACGGCCGAGCGCTGCCTGACCTGGCTGCGGGCCGCCGTCGGCGAGGGTCCCTATCTGTGCGATCCCCGGCCCAGTGGACCCGTCCGCTGTGAGACCCAGGCCCACGCGCACCGCGCGGCCCTGCTCGGTGCCGACCTGCTCGACGCCTGCGGCAGGCCGGACGGGGACGGCCTGAGGGAGTGGGCGCGGACGGCGCGGTTCGCGTTCCGGCGGGACTTCTGGATCGACGATCCCGGTGGCGGCCGGCCCGCCGCAGCCCGTACCGCCGACGGACGGCTGGTGCCGCACCTCGGCGCTGCCACCGCCCACCTCCTCGACTGCGGACTGCTGGGCGGCGGCGAGCACGCTCCCGGCCTGCTCGACAAGGTGCAGACCGAACAGCTCGCCCGGCTGCTCGGCAGCCCGGTCATGGACTCGGGCTGGGGACTGCGCGGGCTGGGCGCGAAGGAGGCGGGCCACAACCCCTTCGGCCACCGCAGCGGCGCCGTACGGGTCCACGAGACGGCGGTCGCGGTCGCCGGCCTGGCCGCCTCGGGCTACGAGAAGGAGGCGGGTTCGCTGCTGCGGGGCGTACTGGCGGCGGCCGAAGCCTTCGGCCATCGCCTGCCCGAGATGTACGCGGGGGAGCAGCGCACGGAAGGCAGTGCCCCTCTGCCCCACCCGGCCGCCTGCCGCCCCGCCGCCACCGCGGCCGCCGCCGGCGTGCTGTTGCTGACCACCCTGGCCGGCATCCGCCCCGACGCCCCGGCCGGGACGGTCACCCTGCGCCCCCTGCCCAGCGCCCCTCTCGGAGAGATCGGCCTCACCGGGCTGCGGGTCGCGGGCGCCCCCTTCTCCGTGCGCGTCAGCAGGCTCGGACTGGCCATGGTCGAGGAGGCGGCCGACGGGCTGCAATTGGGTGCGTGACCTCGGATGACGTGGCAGCGACCGACGCTCGGGGACGAATGGTGACGGCAGTGCCGAACCGGAGGGGATCAGCCATCGAAGCGGCTAATGAAAGGAGTGTTTATCGTCAGGAAGACGACTATGATCGCGGCATGCCCTACGACCCGTCAGCCTTTCCGCCCTTCGCCGTCACCGTGGACCTGGTCGTGCTGACCGTGCGCCGCCATGCCCTGTGCGCGCTGGCGGTGCGCAGGGGCGAACCGCCGTTCCAGGGGCGCTGGGCGCTCCCGGGCGGCTTCGTACGGGCCGACGAGGACCTTTCCCAGGCCGCGGCGCGTGAACTGGCCGAGGAGACCGGACTGAGCGCCCACGACCCCTCCGCCCCGGCCCAGGACAACGGCGCCCACCTGGAGCAGCTCGCGACGTACGGCGACCCCAAGCGCGACCCGAGGATGCGCGTGGTCAGTGTCGCGCATTTGGCGCTCGCCCCCGACCTGCCCGCCCCGAGAGCCGGCGGCGACGCCAGCAACGCCCGCTGGGCGCCGGTCGAGGAGCTCTTGCAGCAGGGCGGATACGGCCGGGACGGCGAACCGGTCGCACCGCTCGCCTTCGATCACGCCCAGATCCTCGCGGACGGAGTGGAACGGGCCCGCTCCAAGATCGAGTACTCCTCGCTGGCGACCGCGTTCTGTCCCACGGAGTTCACCGTCGGGGAGCTGCGCCGGGTCTACGAGGCGGTCTGGGGCGTGGCGCTGGACCCGCGCAACTTCCACCGCAAGGTGACCGGCACTCCCGGCTTCCTGGTCCCCACGGGCGGTACCACCACCCGGCAGGGCGGCCGGCCGGCTCAGCTGTTCCGCGCCGGCGGCGCGACGCTGCTGAACCCGCCGATGCTGCGGCCCGAGGTGTGAGGCGTGGTGCGGACATGTGCCGCACCCCATTCGGGTTCCTCCGCGACCGAGCGGAAACCGGCTCGCGGCCCTCCAGGGCTCATCGCTGTCGACCACGGCCACACAGCCAGCCGCGCTATACCAGAAAATGGGACATAACGCGCTATCTTGCTACGGGTGATCCAGGCCTTCGGACTGACCAGCGACCACCGCAAGGAGCTTCCGCCCGCCCTTGACGACGTCACCTTCGAGGCGCGCGCGGGCCGCGTCACCGTGCTGCTCGGGGCGCCGGGCGCGGGCAAGAGCACGGCCCTGAGGCTCATGCTCGAACTTCAACAGGGCCGTGGCATCACCTACTTCAGAGGCCGGCCCCTGCACCGCATCGCCCATCCCTCGCGCGAGGTGGGCGTCCTTCTCGGCGATGTGCCGGGGCACCCGGCCCGCACCGTGCGCGGCCATCTGCGCATGCTCTGCGCCGCCGCGGGCGTCCCGGTCCGCCGGGCTGACGAAGTCCTCGAGGTGGTGGGCCTGGTCAGCCTGAGCGAGGAGCGCCTCGGCACGCTCTCGCGGGGCATGGACCGCCGTCTCGGCCTGGCCTGCGCCCTCCTCGCCGACCCGCACACCCTCGTGCTCGACGAGCCGACCGACGGACTCTCCGACCGCGAAAGCCGGTGGGTGCACGGCATGCTGCGCGCGCACGCGGCCCAGGGCGGCACGGTCCTGTCGACCACGTCCGACCCCAAGGAAGCCGTCCGCATCGCCGACCGGGTCGTCAGCCTGGACCAGGGCAGACTCGTCGCCGACCAGGAGGCCAGGGACTTCGCCCGCAACCGGCTGCGCCCCCGGGTCGCCGTACGCAGCCCCCATGCCGCCCGCCTCGCCGCCCTGCTCGTCAAGGAGGCTCGCACGGCACGGCGTTCCGTCGAAGTCGTGCAGGAGGACGGCAACCGGCTCTCCGTGTACGGCAGCACCTGCGCCCACGTCGGCGAGACCGCGTTCCGGCACGGTGTCCTCGTCCATCAACTCGCCGACGAGGTCGGAGACATGGGGCCCGGAGCGGGAGCCGACCCGACGGACCGGACACCCACCGAGGAGGGCACGGCCCCGCTCGGCGACGAGCAGCAGGCGTCCCTCGCGCTGCTCTCCGCGATCTCTCAGACCTCCAGGGAGTCGCGCAGCGCGAGTGCGCAGGCTCTCGGCGAACCGCGGGAGGCGAGTGCGTGCGGCCACCGCGAGCCGCATGCGGCGACCGGCACCGCCGCGGAGGACACCCGCACGGGGAGCGCGGCTCGCATGGCCGTCTCCGTGGGCGAGCCACGCACCCGGGACGGTGGACAAGGACCCGCACCCGCGTCGCACGCCTCGCCCGATCCGCTACCCGGCGACTCCCGGCCGGTCGATGACGAGGCGCGGACGGAACTCTCCGCGGCACCCCCCGACACCACGACGGACACCCCGGACACCCCGGAGGCCCCGGAGGCCTCGGAAGGCCCGGATACCCCGGACACCTCCCTCGACCGCGACGCCGCCCGGTCCGCCGCTGAGGCGCAGCCGGCAGCCGCCCCCCAGCCTCGACCCCGGTCCGCCGGCGAGCCCACCGAGCCCGCCGAAATTCCCGCAGACTCGCCCCACCCGTCAGAGGACGCCGCGTCCACCCCGATCGCTCCTCCCTCCACCAACGGCTACGACGGCATCCCCGCGCCCACCGCGCTCGACGCCCTCTCCGCCCTTCCACCCCCCATCTCCGTCCGCCCCGCTCCCAGCCCGCTGCGCCCCCTCCGTTACGAACTACGCCGCGCCACCGGTATCAGCACCGGCATGGTCATCAGTGCCGCCGTGCTGCTCGTCTCCGCCGTCACCGCTCTCCTCCTGGCCCGCATCGGCCACACCCCGCAGGCACGGCTGCTGGCCGCGTGGCCCGCAGAGCTGCCGTTGCCTCCCTCGGCGCTCGGCGCGGGGCTGCTCGGGGCGCTCGCGTTCGGCGACGAATTCCGCCACCCCGCCCTGGCCGCCGACCGCGGCACCGTGCCCCGCAGGCTGGGCCTGCTCACCGCCAAGCTCCTCGTCGCCACGCTCTCCGCGCTGATGCTGGCCTTCCTCACCGTGGGCTGCGACGCCGAGGTGCTCTATCTCGTCTACGGTCGGGAGTTCGCCAAGGTTCCCGCGGACTGGCTCCAGCTGAGCGCGAGTTGGGCCGGGCTCATGGTCGGCTGTGCCTGGGCCGGCGTCCTGGCGGCAGGCGTGTTCCGCTCCACCACGGCCGGCCTCGCGGCGGTGGTCGCCGTCCCCGTCGCCGTCGTACCCCTCGTACAGAAGGCCGTGGAGAACACGTCCGTGCGGACGGCGGCCGAAATCTCGGTGCGGTTGCGCGAGACGTTCCTGATGCAGTGGCCCTTCGGTGGAGAGCGCTATCTGGCCGGTGTGGTACGCGTGATCGTCCAACCCGTCGGCGGCGCGCTGGCGTTGTCGCTCACCCTCCTGATGTGCGCGTATCTGCTCACGGCCCTGCGGAGCAGGGTCCGGTGACGACAGTGCGTCACCGGGCCGTCGGCGCCATGTACACAACTCCCCGGAGAAAGCCCATTTCTTTCCGATAAGGCGTCAATTGCGACGGGGTGAGCGATCACCCTTTCGTGTGCTTTTCACCAAAGACCTCAAGGGAGTTGGGAGCGGCGCCGACAAAGGATGCGTGAGTACCCTTGCGCACACCATGATGACCGCCGCCCGCTCCACCGACTCCGGTCTGGCCGGCCCGGGCGAACTCGACCGCTACCCCTACGCCGAGGCCCCCGCCGCCGACCGCGTCGGACCTCCCGTCTGGGAGAGCGCGGACCCCGAGCTGGGCCGTGTGGGCCGGCGTGCGGCGGGCAGCCGCGGCCGCGGACTGCACGGCCAACTCGTCCAGCAGCTGGGCCAGATGATCGTCTCGGGCGATCTGGGTGCCGACCGTCCGCTCGTGCCCGAGGAGATCGGCCAGCGCTTCGAGGTCTCCCGCACTGTCGTCCGTGAATCGCTCCGCGTCCTGGAGGCCAAGGGCCTGGTCAGTGCCCGACCCAACGTGGGCACGCGCGTGCGTCCCGTGAGCGACTGGAACCTTCTCGACCCGGACATCATCGAGTGGCGGGCCTTCGGACCGCAGCGCGACGACCAGCGGCGCGAGCTCAGCGAGCTGCGCTGGACGATCGAGCCGCTCGCCGCAAGGCTCGCCGCCGGGCACGGGCGCGAGGACGTCCAGCAGCGCCTGGGCGACATGGTCGAGATCATGGGACACGCCCTGGCCCAGGGCGACGCGCTCACCTACTCACGAGCCGACGCGGAGTTCCACTCGCTGCTCATCCAGATCGCGGGCAACCGCATGCTGGAGCACCTCTCCGGCATCGTATCGGCCGCCCTCCATGTCTCCGGCGGCCCGGTCACCGCCTGTGACCGGCCGAACGAGGCCTCCCTCGCGCACCACGGCAGGATCGTCGACGCACTCGCCGCCGGTGACGGCTCCGGCGCCGAGGCGGCCATGCGTCAACTGCTCACCGTCCATCCCGAGGTGGAGCGCGTCGTCCCGGCGCCGCGCGAGCACTGACCGGCGCATCGCGCGTGCGGCCCCGGCCGGGTTCTCCCCCCTGCGACACATCCCTCGACCGGTGCCTCGCCCTCCCCTCGGACCCCGCAGGACCCGTCCCGGGCCTGCGGGGTCCGACGGCGTCAGGAGGTGGTTAGGTCACGGCAGGCGGGGTAGCCACTGCGAGTGACCGCATCTGCCCGCGTCTGACCGTTTTTAGCTGCTTACGGGGTGTGACTCGGGCCACGAAGATTGGGCGTAACGCTCGTGGAAACAACGCGATGACCTAAGAGGTGACAGCCGCGGAGGGAATACGGACGCCGTACAAGGCGCTGTGCATCTTCCCGGCCCCCGCCCGCGCCGTCGGCCCACCCCCAGGCCGGTGGTCGGCTCCTGTCCGCAGTGGACGGGGCCGGAAGCCGTTTTCCAACGTTCCGAGAGGTTGTTCGTGTCGGCCAGCACATCCCGTACGCTCCCGCCGGAGATCGCCGAGTCCGTCTCTGTCATGGCGCTCATTGAGCGGGGAAAGGCTGAGGGGCAGATCGCCGGCGACGATGTGCGTCGGGCCTTCGAAGCTGACCAGATTCCGGCCACTCAGTGGAAGAACGTACTGCGCAGCCTCAACCAGATCCTCGAGGAAGAGGGTGTGACGCTGATGGTCAGTGCCGCGGAGCCCAAGCGCACCCGAAAGAGCGTCGCAGCGAAGAGTCCGGCCAAGCGCACCGCCACCAAGACGGTCGCGGCGAAGACGGTGACCACGAGGAAGGCCGCCGCCCCCACGACCGCCCCGGCCGCGCCCGCTGTCGACGACCCCGCCGAGGAAGCCGCCCCCGCCAAGAAGGCGGCTGCCAAGAAGACGACCGCCAAGAAGGCGGTCGCGAAGAAGGCCGCCCCCGCCAAGAAGACGGCGGCCAAGAAGACCACCGCCAAGAAGGACGACGTCGAGCTCCTCGAGGACGAGGTGCTGGAAGAGGCTCCCAAGGCCGGCGACGAGCCGGAGGGCGCCGAAAGCGCCGGCTTCGTGCTCTCCGACGAGGACGAGGACGACGCGCCCGCGCAGCAGGTCGCGGCCGCCGGTGCCACCGCCGACCCGGTCAAGGACTACCTCAAGCAGATCGGCAAGGTCCCGCTGCTCAACGCCGAGCAGGAGGTCGAGCTCGCCAAGCGCATCGAGGCCGGTCTTTTCGCCGAGGACAAGCTGGCCAACGCCGACAAGCTCGCGCCGAAGCTCAAGCGTGAGCTGGAGATCATCGCCGAGGACGGCCGCCGCGCCAAGAACCACCTGCTGGAGGCCAACCTCCGTCTGGTGGTCTCGCTGGCCAAGCGCTACACCGGCCGCGGCATGCTCTTCCTGGACCTCATCCAGGAAGGCAACCTCGGTCTGATCCGCGCGGTCGAGAAGTTCGACTACACCAAGGGCTACAAGTTCTCCACGTACGCCACCTGGTGGATCCGTCAGGCGATCACCCGCGCGATGGCCGACCAGGCGCGCACCATCCGTATCCCGGTGCACATGGTCGAGGTCATCAACAAGCTCGCGCGCGTGCAGCGCCAGATGCTCCAGGACCTGGGCCGCGAGCCCACTCCGGAGGAGCTGGCCAAGGAACTCGACATGACCCCGGAGAAGGTCATCGAGGTCCAGAAGTACGGGCGAGAGCCCATCTCGCTGCACACCCCGCTGGGTGAGGACGGCGACAGCGAGTTCGGTGACCTCATCGAGGACTCCGAGGCCGTCGTCCCGGCCGACGCGGTCAGCTTCACGCTCCTGCAGGAGCAGCTGCACTCCGTCCTCGACACCCTGTCCGAGCGCGAGGCCGGTGTGGTCTCCATGCGCTTCGGTCTCACCGACGGTCAGCCGAAGACCCTCGACGAGATCGGCAAGGTGTACGGCGTCACCCGTGAGCGGATCCGCCAGATCGAGTCCAAGACCATGTCGAAGCTGCGTCACCCGTCGCGCTCGCAGGTGCTGCGCGACTACCTCGACTAGTCGACCCGCTGCACATCGACAGCGAAGGCCCGGCTTCCGGAAACGGGAGCCGGGCCTTCGCTGTCGGTGCGCGGGTGCGCGTCGCCGTGCGCTGAATCACTCTGGGTGTCCACCGGTCACTCCAGAGTGAGGAGCGTGCATGCTTCGTCCCTTTGCCCGGGCGTTGACCCGGCCGTTGGTCCTGGCGACGGCGGCAGTCGCACTACCGCTGGTGTCCGCGGCCCCGGCGGCCTCCGGCGGTGTCGTCGTGGGCGGTGTCCCGGTCGACGTCTCCCAGAGCCCGTGGACCGTCGCACTGTCCAGCCGTGACCGGTTCGGAGGTATGCGGGCGGGCCAGTTCTGTGGGGGTGTGGTGGTCGGCCCGCACACCGTGCTCACCGCGGCCCACTGTCTGGGGAAGGAGGTGCTGGGATCGCCTCCCGCACGTGATCTGAAGGTCATCGAGGGCCGCACGGATCTCTTCAGTGACAAGGGGCGGGAGATCTCCGTAACGAGCATCTGGGTGAATCCCGGCTATGACAGGGACAGCAAGTCCGGGGACTTCGCCGTGCTCAAACTAGCCGAGCCTCTCCCGCGGACGGCGGTCATCGGCATGGCCGCGGCGGGGGATCCGGCATACAAGGCCGGGACGGAGGCCGCGGTCTACGGCTGGGGCGACATCACCGGATTCGGCTCCTACGCCCACAGCCTGCGGGCCGCACGCGTCCATGTGCTGCCCGACACCCTCTGCGAGCTCGCGTACCCCGCAACGTCCGACGACGGCACCTACACGGCGAAGACGATGGTGTGCGCCGGGGAGGTGCGTGGTGGCCGCGACGCCTGCCAGGGCGACAGTGGCGGGCCGCTGGTCGCGGGAGGCCGGCTGATCGGGCTCGTGTCCTGGGGCAGCGGCTGCGGGCGCCCGGGCGACCCCGGCGTCTACACGCGCGTGTCCGACCTGGTGCGGGTACTGGGCTGGAATGTGGGCTCCCGGGGTGCGGCAAAGGGCCCTGAGAGGGCCTGAGCCCCCGATTCGGGGGACGAGTGCGGGCGGCCGCCCCTGGGAGCAGGGGCGGCCGCCCGCGTACCGGCCTGTGCCGGTTCTGGCTCGTCGTGGAACGCGAACGGTCAGCGCTCTTCGTCGGAGGCGGATGCGGGAACGGCCGTCAGCCGCTCCGTCTCGTCCTGTATCTCAGCGGCGATCTTCTTGAGTTCCGGCTCGAACTTGCGGCCGTGGTGGGCGCAGAAGAGCAGTTCTCCGCCGCTGAGCAGGACGACGCGCACGTACGCCTGTGCGCCGCAGCGGTCGCAGCGGTCAGCGGCCGTCAGCGGGCTCGCGGGGGTCAGAACAGTAGTCACGTCGCCTCTTCTCTAGCTCGACGAGCTGTCGTACCAGGGTCAACATCCAACCAGCCCCAAAACGTTCCCGCTCGTGGCTTCTCCTCGAAAAAATCTTTCGAGGCGGCCGTCTGCTGCCGGTTTGGCGGCGAATGTGCCGTATTACGTGTCTGTTGTGTCGTACGGTTTCGCGCTGTCGGTCATGGTTAGGTCCCCCCGGCTGGATTGCCGGTTTGTTCATGAGGACGTGCCCGGAGCCTAAATGGTTCATGCCTCGAAGGGAACGTGATATGTACTTCACTCCATCGAGGGATCGAACACTCATGCGACTCTGGACTACTGTGAGTTCAGACGAGGGTGGCGTTACAACGGCTCTACCAGGCCTCGGTACCCTTTTGGCGGCGACCGAAGCCGCGCCCTTACCCAGAAGGGCCCACCCTGAAATTCAGCGAGGAGCGAACCGCGTGACCGCCGAGACGTCCGTGCCGTCCACAGCGCTGCTGGCAGGAGCAGACCGGGACGGTTCCAACTACACCGCGCGGCACCTGCTCGTCCTCGAGGGCCTCGAGGCCGTGCGCAAGCGCCCGGGTATGTACATCGGATCGACCGACAGCCGTGGTCTCATGCACTGCCTGTGGGAGATCATCGACAACTCCGTCGATGAGGCCCTCGGTGGTTACTGCGACCACATCGAGGTGATCCTCCACGACGACGCCTCGGTGGAGGTCCGCGACAACGGCCGGGGCATCCCCGTCGACGTCGAGCCGAAGACCGGCCTGTCCGGCGTCGAGGTCGTCATGACCAAGCTGCACGCCGGCGGCAAGTTCGGCGGCGGCTCCTACGCCGCCTCCGGCGGTCTGCACGGCGTCGGCGCCTCCGTGGTGAACGCCCTGTCGGCCCGCCTGGACGTCGAGGTGGACCGCAGCGGGCACACGCACGCGATCAGCTTCCGCCGCGGTGTCCCCGGCGCCTTCGCGGCGGACGGGCCGGACGCCAAATTCGAGGCCAAGGGCGGCCTGCGCAAGGCCAAGAAGATCACCAAGACCCGCACCGGCACGCGCGTGCGGTACTGGGCCGACCGACAGATCTTCCTCAAGGACGCCAAGCTCTCCCTGGAGACCCTGCACCAGCGCGCTCGCCAGACCGCGTTCCTCGTCCCCGGCCTGACGATCGTCGTCCGCGACGAGTACGGCCTCGGCGAGGGCGGCAGCAAGGGCGAGGAGTCCTTCCGCTTCGACGGCGGCATCAGCGAGTTCTGCGAGTACCTGGCCAGCGACAAGCCCGTCTGCGATGTCCTCCGCTTCACGGGACAGGGCACCTTCAAGGAGACGGTCCCGGTCCTCGACGACCACGGCCAGATGACCCCGACGGAGGTCACCCGCGAACTCGGCGTCGACGTGGCGCTGCGTTGGGGCACCGGCTACGACACGACGCTGCGGTCGTTCGTCAACATCATCGCCACGCCCAAGGGCGGCACCCACGTGGCCGGCTTCGAGCAGGCCGTCACCAAGACGATGAACGAGGTGCTGCGCGCCAAGAAGCTGCTGCGCGTCGCCGAGGACGACATCGTCAAGGACGACGCTCTCGAGGGCCTGACCGCCGTGGTCACCGTCCGCCTCGCCGAGCCGCAGTTCGAGGGGCAGACCAAGGAGGTGCTCGGCACCTCGGCGGCCCGCCGGATCGTGAACACCGTGATCTCCAAGGAGCTCAAGGCGTTCCTGACCTCCACCAAGCGTGACGCCGCCGCTCAGGCACGGGTCGTCATGGAGAAGGCGGTCGCCGCGGCACGCACGCGTATCGCCGCCCGGCAGCACAAGGACGCGCAGCGCCGCAAGACGGCCCTGGAGTCCTCCTCGCTGCCCGCCAAGCTCGCTGACTGCCGCAGCGACGACGTCGACCGAAGCGAGCTGTTCATCGTCGAGGGCGACTCGGCGCTCGGCACCGCGAAGCTCGCCCGGAACTCCGAGTTCCAGGCGCTGCTGCCGATCCGGGGCAAGATCCTCAACGTCCAGAAGTCGTCCGTGACCGACATGCTCAAGAACGCCGAGTGCGGCGCGATCATCCAGGTCATAGGAGCGGGCTCGGGGCGGACCTTCGATATCGACGCGGCCCGCTACGGCAAGATCATCATGATGACCGACGCCGATGTGGACGGCTCCCACATCCGGTGCCTGCTGCTGACTCTCTTCCAGCGGTACATGCGGCCGATGGTCGAGGCCGGCCGGGTCTTCGCCGCCGTGCCGCCGCTGCACCGCATCGAGCTCATCCAGCCCAAGAGGGGCCAGGACAAGTACGTCTACACCTACTCGGACCGCGAGCTGCGCGACAAGCTCATGGAGTACCAGAGCAAGGGCGTCCGGTACAAGGACTCCATCCAGCGCTACAAGGGTCTCGGTGAGATGGACGCCGACCAGCTGGCCGAGACGACGATGGACCCGCGCCACCGCACCCTGCGCCGCATCAACCTCTCCGACCTCGAAGCGGCGGAGCAGGTCTTCGACCTGCTCATGGGCAACGACGTGGCGCCGCGCAAGGAGTTCATCTCCAGCTCTGCGGCGACGCTGGACCGGTCGCGCATCGACGCGTAGCGCTGCGCTCGGCTCGGGCGGCGTGCCGCGTGGTCGGGAGTGAGGCTGCGAAGCGCGCTGGGAGTGGGGCGGTGGTCGTCTCTTCTGGTCGCTGGGGCGGTTGCCGCGCGGTTCTCCATCCGAGGGCCCGGGGTGTTCTCCATCCGTGGGTGGAGAACACAGCCCTTGAAGGTCCACCCATGATCCACCCCGGCTCCGATCTCCGGAGCCGCGCGTTTCCGTAGCGTCGAAGGCGTCGGCGGCACTCGCTGTCGGCAGCCCCTTCCCGCTCACGGAGGCTGCGATGTCCGGGCTTGTCAACGCGTTGCTGATCGTGGCCGTGGCCGGCCTGGTGATCGCGCGCCAGTTCCGCGCGAGCCGCGTGGAAACGGGCCCGCGCTCGTGGGTCCTGCCCGGCATCCTGGCCCTTCGCGAGCCCGAGCTGGTCGACCCTCAGCATCACACGGCGTCCGCTCCGGCCTTCTGGCGCGGCGCGCGCACTGCCTGCCGCCCGCCCCCTCGCATCCCACGGCGTACGGTGACCACCTGCCCCGGTCCGCGGTGAAGGAGCGCGTATGACGGAGAACGTCTGGACGCGCTGGCCCTCCCGGGAGGCGCTCGGCCATGCCGGGATCTCGCAGGCCAGGCGCGTACTGGCCTGGGCCGTACGGCTGCTGGTGCTCGGCGTGTTGTTGTGGAGCGCCTTCCACGACAGCCGGGTCCATGGCTGGGTCACGGTCGTCGGGGTCGGCGGAGTGCTCCTGGCAGCTGGACTGGCCTGGGCGTTCTTCCGGATGACGCTCGTGCACCGCCTCTGGCCGTCGCTCGTGCCGCTGCTCCTGCTGCTGGGGCTCGCCGCCGGCGCGCAGGCCATGGACTTCCGTTCCCAGGCCATCGTCCTGTGGTGCGGGTGCGCCATCGCGGCGTTGGAGCGACTGCCGTCCGCCGCCGCGCTGCCGTCGGCGGCGCTGGGGCTCGGCGCGTTCGCCGTGGTCAACGCCGACCCCTGGCTGACAACGGCCGCCACCGCGGGCGGCATGGCCCTCGCCGGATACACCCTGCGCCTGGACGCCGAGGCCCGGGGCAGCGCTCAGCGGCTGCTCGCCCAGGAGAGGGCGGCGCGCGCGGCCGAGGCGGAGTCGGCCGCGCTCGCGGAGCGGGCCCGGATCGCCCGGGAGATCCACGACGTCCTGGCCCACAGTCTCTCGGCGCAGCTCGTCCACCTGGAAGCGGCCCGGCTGTTGATCGAGAGAGGTGCGGATCGCGAGCAGATACTCGAACGGGTGGTGGCGGCGCGCGGTATGGCCCGTGACGGTCTGGACGAGACCCGGCAGGCGCTCTCCGCGCTGCGGGGCGAGATCACGCCCTTGGAGGACTTCCTGACCGAGCTCGTCCGTAAGGCCGACGGCGCCGAGGTCACCGTAGGGGGAGACCGCAGACCACTGTCGGCCGAGGCGTCGCAGGCGGTGCGCAGAGTGGCGCAGGAAGCACTGACGAATGTACGCAAGCACGCCCCCGGTGCCACAGTGAGCCTGCGGTTGGAGTACGGGCCGAGTGAAGTGACCCTGACGGTACGGGACTCGGGAGGTTCGCCGGGTGAATTCGCCGAGGCGGGAGGCGGGTACGGTCTGCTGGGGATGCGGGAGCGTGCCGAGCTGCTGGGCGGTTCGCTCGACGCGGGGCCGGAGGAGGAAGGCTTTGTGGTGACGTTGAAGGTGCCGGTATGACGGAGGAGGCGGAGAGGAAGCCCGCACGGGTCGTGGTGGCGGACGACCAGACCGTCGTCCGGGAAGGCATCGCGATGCTGCTCGGGCTGTTGCCGGGGGTAGAGGTCGTGGGCGCCGCGGCGGACGGGCACGAGGCGGTGAGACTCGTCGCCGAACTCGCCCCGGACGTGGTGCTGATGGATCTGCGGATGCCCCGCTGCGACGGGGTCGAGGCGACGAGACGCATCCGGGCGGAGCATCCCGGTACACAGGTCGTGGTCCTCACGACATACGCGGACGACGACTCCCTGTTCCCCGCGCTGAGGGCGGGGGCGCGCGGGTACCTCACCAAGGACGCCGACGGGGAGGCGATCGTACGGGCCGTGCAGAGTGTGCTGTCCGGTGATGCGGGGCTGTCGCCGGGCGTGCAGAGACGACTGCTGGAGCGCCTCTCAGCGCCCGAGCCCCAGCCGACGGCGTCCGCGGCAGCACCGGACGGGCTGACCACACGGGAGACGCAGGTGCTGGTCCTGATCGCCGAAGGGCTCAGCAACCAGGAGATCGCCCGCAAACTGCATGTGTCCACCGCGACCGTGAAGACCCACATCAACAACATGTTCACCAAGACCGGACTCAAGGACCGAGCCCAGGCGGTGCGTTACGCGTTCTGGAAGGGGCTGGTGCGGCCGCCGGGGTGAGTGGGCCATGGTCACCTGATGGGGTGAAGAGCAGAAGGAAGAAGAGTCAGGGATCTACCCGTTCTGTCCAAAATTGGGCATGCAGTCAAGCAACGGCCGCGCCGGTGGCAGCGGGGGCGGTCTCGAAAGTGCGGACGATCATCGGCAGGGGCACGGACCGGCGTTCGTCGAGGCGTCCCGGGGCGTGCGGTACGAGGATCCGTGGTACGAATCGTTCGCCTCGGGCTGGGCCGAGTCGGGCGGACCGGTCGCCTCGGAGTCCGGCGGACCGGGCGCGTCCGTGTCGGGGGTACCGGTCGCACGTGGTCGGCGGGAGGACGGGGCCGTGGCGGCGGCTCAGGTCTATCTCGAAGTGCAGCGCAGCGCGGCCTTCCAAGAGGTGCGCAGCCGGTACCGGCGGTTCGTGATCCCGGCGGTCGCGGGTTTCTTCCTCTGGTACGTCGGCTACGTCGTGACCGCGACGACGGCGCCCGGATTCATGGCCCGGCCGGTGGTCGGCGCGGTGAACGTGGCGCTGATCGCGGGGCTCGGGCAGTTCCTCAGTACGTTCCTCCTCACCTGGGCGTACTCCCGGCACGCACGGCTGCGCAGGGATCGGGCGGCGCTCGAACTGCGCTGGGACACCCAGGAGCTGACACGCGAGGCGCGAGGAGGTGCGGTGTGACCGGCAACCATCAGACTGTGGCGCTGCTGCTGTTCAGCGCGTTCATCGCCGTCACCCTCGGGATCACGACATGGGTGAGTCGCAACCGGCATGGCTCGGCGGAGGAGTTCTATGCCGGGGGCCGGCTGTTCTCACCGATGGAGAATGGTTTTGCCATCGCGGGCGACTACATGTCGGCCGCCTCCTTCCTCGGCATCTCCGGGCTCATCGCGCTCTTCGGGTACGACGGGCTGCTGTACTCGGTGGGCTTCCTGGTGGCCTGGCTGGTGGTGCTGTTCCTCGTGGCGGAACTCGTGCGCAACTGCGGACGGTTCACGCTCGCCGACGTGATCGCCGCGCGGATGCGCGAGCGGCCGGTGCGGATCGCGGCGGGAACCTCCTCGGTCACGGTGTCCGTTCTCTATCTGGTGGCGCAGATGGTGGGCGCGGGCAGCCTGGTCGCGCTGCTCCTCGGCAGGACCGGTGAGATGGCCCAGGCCTGGGCCGTCATCGGTGTCGGTGCGCTCATGGTGACCTATGTGTCGTTGGGAGGGATGAGGGCCACCACCTGGATCCAGATCGTCAAGGCGGTGCTGCTGCTGGGCGGCACGATCGTGCTCACCGTGCTCGTCCTGGTGCGCTTCCACGGTGACTTCGACCGGCTGCTGCTCACGGCGGCCGAGCGCAGCGGGCACGGCGCCGCGTTCCTGGCGCCCGGGCTGAAGTACGGCGGCGACTGGACCGCACGGTTGGACTTCATGAGCCTGGGACTCGCGCTGGTGCTGGGTACGGCGGGGCTGCCGCACATCCTGTCCCGCTTCTACACGGTGCCGACCGCGCGGGCCGCCCGGCGGTCCGTCGTCTGGTCGATCGGGCTGATCGGCGGCTTCTACCTGATGACGATCGTGCTCGGCTTCGGGGCGGCGGCGATCGTCGGCCCGGACGCCGTGCGCGCGTCGAACGCGGCCGGGAACACAGCGGTTCCGCTCCTGGCCCTCGACCTGGGCGGCGGAGCCGACTCCATGGGGGGAACGGTTCTGTTCGCGATGGTGGCGGCCGTCGCCTTCGCCACGATCCTCGCCGTGGTCGCCGGGATCACGCTCGCCTCCTCGGCGTCCGTGGCCCACGATCTGTACGCCTCGCTGCGGCGCAGGCGCTCCGAGCCCCACAGCGAGGTCGCGGTGGCGCGGGCCGCCGCCGTCGGTATCGGTGCGGTCGCGATCGGACTCGGGCTGCTGGCCCGCGACCTCAACGTCGCCTTCCTGGTGGGCCTGGCCTTCGCCGTCGCCGCGTCCGCCAACCTGCCGGTCCTGCTGTACTCGCTGTTCTGGCGGAGCTTCACCACGCGAGGAGCCGTGTGGTCGATGTACGGCGGGCTGGTCCCGGCCCTGGTGCTCGTGCTGCTGTCGCCGGTCGTGTCGGGCACCCCGCAGTCGCTCTTCCCCGGCGTCGACTTCCAGCTCTTCCCCTTGCAGAACCCGGGCCTGGTCTCGATCCCGCTCGGCTTCCTCGCGGGCTGGCTCGGCACGGTCACCTCGACGGAAGTCGCGGACGAGGCCAAGCACGCGGAGACGGAGGTGCGGTCGCTGACGGGAGCGGGCGCCGTCTAGAGATCTTCAAGGCTGGGTCCGGAAGCCTTCCATGGCTGGAGTCACGGGAGTCCCGCAGGGCTGGGAGTCACGGGAGTCCTCCAGGTGCGAGGGCGACGGAGGTCCTCCAGGGGCGAAGCGTCGGTGGTCCTCCAGGATTGAGGCGACGGGGGACTTTCAGGGCTGGCTCCACGGGCGTCTTCAGGGCAAGGGCCACCGAGGTGACGAGTGGGTCCCGTCTCGGCAGGGAGTTCATCGAGACGGCGACGGGCCGCGTACGTATCCCAGGAGGAGCACGGTCCTTCCCCCGCCCTTAGGGCCGCGCCTCAAGCGCGGGTCGCCCACACGTAACGGTGTTCCGGGCGGCCCGCGTCCCCGTATTTCAGGGTCAGTCGCGCCCGTCCCGTGCGCTCCAGGAGCTTCAGGTAGCGCTGGGCGGTCTGGCGGCTCACCCCGGTCCGGTCGGCGATCTCCTGGGCCGACAGAGGGCCCTCGGCGCTCAGCAGGGACTGGCGTACGAGTTCCGCCGTGGTGGGGGAGTGCCCTTTGGGCAGCCCGGGCTCCGACGGCGTGGACAGCGCGCCGAAGATGCGGTCGACGTCGGCCTGTTCGGCCTCGCCGCCGCCGTCGAGGGTGCGGCGCAGCTCCGCGTACGCCTCCAGCTTGGCGCGCAGGCCCGCGAAGGCGAACGGTTTGACGAGGTACTGCAGGGCGCCCTGGCGCATCGCCGCCTGCACGGTCGAGACGTCCCGCGCGGCCGTCACCATGATCACGTCGGTCTGGTGACCGCGGCGGCGCATCTCCTGGACGACCTCCAGGCCCGTCTCGTCGGGCAGGTAGTGATCCAGCAGGACCAGGTCCAGCCGGGGCAGCAGCTCCAGCTGGTGCAGCGCCTCGGCCGCACTGTGCGCCTCGCCGGCGACGTGGAAGCCCGGCACCTTCTCGACGTAGGCGGCGTTGACCTGGGCGACCCTGGTGTCGTCGTCCACGACCAGGACCTCGATCATCGGGATTCCTCCTCGACAGCGCTCTGCGCGGTGGCGGCCAGCGCGGGTTCCAGATCGGGCGCGGCCAGCGCCTCGGGCAGGACGACGGTGAACTCGGCGCCGCCGCCGTGCGCCTCACCGACCGACGCGCTGCCGCCCTGACGTTCGGCGAGCCGGCGCACCAGGGACAGCCCGATGCCGCGCTTGCCGTGTGCCGGCGGCTTCTTGGTGGACCAGCCCTCGGTGAAGACCAACTCGCGCTGCTCGGCCGGAATTCCGGGCCCGGTGTCCCGTACTCGCAGGACGGCTGTGCGTCCCTCGGTGCGCAGTTCGACCTCCACGCGCGCGTGCGGGGTGCCCGCGACGGCGTCGAGCGCGTTGTCGACCAGGTTGCCGACGACCGTGACCAGCCCGCGCGGATCGACCAGCCGGTCGGGGAGCCGGGTGCGGTCCGAGACCCACAGGGCGACGCCGCGCTCGGCGGCGACGGTCGCCTTGCCCACCAGCAGGGCGGCGAGCAGCGGGTCCTCGATCTTCTCGGTCACCTGTTCGGCGGTCGCTCGGTGGTCGCCGACCACCTCGCCGACGAACTCCACGGCGTCGTCGTACATCTCCAGTTCCAGCAGCCCGAGCAGGGTGTGCATACGGTTGGCGTGTTCGTGGTCCTGGGCGCGCAGCGCGTCGATCAGACCGCGTGTGGAGTCGAGTTCGCGGCCGAGCTGCTCCAGCTCGGTGCGGTCGCGCAGGGTGGCGACGGCGCCGCCGTCGTCGGTGGGCATGCGGTTGGTGACCAGGACGCGCTGGCCGCGCACGGTCAGCAGGTCGGTGCCGGTCACCCGGCCGGCCAGCACATCGGCCGTGCGGCCCTCGCCGAGCGCCTCGTCGGGCGACCGGCCCACCGCCTCGTCCCCGATGCCCAGGAGACGCTGCGCCTCGTCGTTGAGCAGGCGGACACGTCCGGCGCGGTCCAGGGCGACGACGCCCTCCCGGATGCCGTGCAGCATCGCCTCGCGCTCCGCGAGCAGTGCCGAGATGTCGGAGAAGGCCAGGTCGCGGGTCTGCCGCTGGACCCGCCGGGAGATCAGCCAGGCGGCCAGGGCGCCCACGGCGAGCGCGCCGCCGGCGTACGCGAAGAGTCCCGGGATCGCGTGGATCAGCCGGGCGCGCACACTGTCGTACTCGATGCCGACCGAGACCGCGCCGATGATCGTGCCGTCGGCGTCGCGCAGGGGCACCTTGCCGCGGGCCGAGCGGCCCAGGGTGCCGTTGTCGATCTCCATGACGGCCCGGCCGGCCAGGGCCTGGCTGGGGTCCGTCGAGACATGACCGCCGATCTCCTTGCGGTCGGGATGCGACCAGCGCACGCCGCGCAGGTCCATCACGACGACGTACTCGGCGCCGCTCGCCGTGCGGATCCGTTCCGCCTCCCGTTGCACGGGGCCGTCGACCGTCGGGGGCGTGCTCCGGAGGTCCTCGGCGATCTGCGGCACCGCCGCCGTGGTCTGCGCGATGGCGAGCGCGCGGCGCATCGCCTGGTCGTCGAGCTGAGCGCTGAGCGGGGCGAGGAACAGCCCGGTCGCGAGCACCACGACCCCCGCGGCGATCGCCAGTTGCATCAGCAGAACCTGCGAGAACACGCGCCGGGGCATCCCGAGGCGCAGGCGGCGGCCGGGGGGAGTGGGACTCATACCCAAGACGGTACGTGGGCGGGCCGGTCAAGCCGTAGGGGTGTGTGGCGCGGATCTCTTGCTCGACCACAAAGCCGTCAGATCACACAGAAGTGGGGAAAGACGACCGGGTTTATCAACTCGCCAGTGCCGCGGTCGCCAGCTCGCGCAGCGAGACCACGTCCATCCGCGCGGGTGAACCGAGGACCGACGCCCCGCAGCTCTCCGGGCGGGGTGGCTGGGACGCCCCGTGGGCCACCACGACCCGCCAGTGGCGTCCGTCCATGTGCGCGACGGTCACCTCCCAGCGCGGCGCCTCGCCGTTCGTAGGGACCACGCTGACGTCCGTACGGACCACGCTGAGCGCCTGGGCGGCGTCCTCGCCGATCGCCGCCCGCACGGCCAGGTCCGCCGCCTGGCCGGGCCGCTCCCAGGCCGTACTCCCACGGCACCCCTCCGTCACGATCCGCCCCTCCTCGACGCCGTGCAGCACTTCCTTGACGGTGTGCGCCTCGGCGCGGCCGTACGCGTAGCCGTACGGCAGGACGAGCACGGTGGGCGAGAAACGGTGACCCCCCAGATGGGTGACCTCCCAGACGCCGTCCACCCCGGAGGCGGCCAGTTCGGCGGCGAGGGGGCGGCCGAGGAGGGCGCAGCAGCGGTCGCGCTTTCCGTTGGTGCACACGAGCGCGAGCGGATCACCGGTGTGCGGTCCGCCGCCCAGCGCGGTGTCGAAGGTGTGGTGCTCGCCCCGGCCGAGTGCGGCGAAGTCCATGTCCAGCAGTCGGCGCGGCTCGCTGGTCATGGCGCTGCGCAGCCACACCTTTCCCGGAACGGTGTGGGCCGCGTACACCCGCCGCAGGGGCGGAGTGCCGCAGTCCGCGTGGCGTCCCGGGCGCCGGATGAGCGCCACGCGGACGCCGGTGCCCTGTGCGGTTGCCTCCAGGGCGCGGCCCACCGCGGGGTCCAGGTGGCTCGAAACGAGCGCCTTGGCACCCCAGGGGCCGGGCTGTTCCAGCAACAGCCAGGTCCTCGCCGTGGGCGCGGTCGCGGACATGGGCTCGCCCAGGTCCTGCGAGACGGTCGTGCACGTACTCACAGAGGTGAGCCTAACCTGACTTGACGCGCTGCGAATTCCAGTCGGGACGTGTCCTGCCCCGATGCACCCGCGCGTACGTCGCGCAACAAGGGCCCGAGGCATCGACGGTTCTCGCGTCGTACCTGGTCACAGGGGTGCTGTGCCAGTCCGGAGGGATCGGGTTCCCGGGCGCCGGCGAATTGTGCGGGCATCGCCCGAAGCGGTGGGCGGGACGTCGGACGGCAGATGCCCGTTCACTTCGCCGTGCATCTCCGGCTCGTATCCTGGCCCGGCATTCCGTCCTCGTGCGTGCGCCGGGCCGTGAGCCGGTGCACGCGTAGGTGTCAGAAGGGTCGCACGTTGACGCAGAGCCGTCCCCCGCAGCAGATCCCGGTCGTCGTTCTCGCCGGATTCCTCGGCTCCGGCAAGACGACCCTGCTCAACCATCTCCTCCACCGCAGCGGAGGCAGCCGGATCGGCGCGATCGTGAACGACTTCGGCGCCATCGAGATCGACGCCATGGCCGTGGCCGGCGCGCTCGGCGACTCCACCGTCTCCCTCGGCAACGGCTGTCTGTGCTGCGCCGTCGACGCCAGTGAGCTGGACGTCTACCTGGAACGGCTCGCCCGGCCCGCCACCGGCATCGACGTCGTCGTCATCGAGGCCAGCGGGCTCGCGGAGCCCCAGGAACTCGTCCGGATGGTGCTGGCCAGCGAGCATCCCGCGATCGTGTACGGCGGGCTCGTCGAGGTCGTCGACGCCGCCGAGTTCGACGACACGCGCGCCAGGCACCCCGAGATCGACCGGCACCTCGCGCTCGCCGACCTGGTGGTCGTGAACAAGCTCGACCGGGCGCCCGACGCCGACCGCGTCCTGGGGCTGGTGCGCTCGCTCACCGACCGGGCCGCCGTCGTTCCTGCCACCTACGGCCGTGTCGACCCCGAGTTCCTCTTCGACTGCCGGCCGAGCGAGGAGCGGATCGGTCAGCTCTCGTTCGACGATCTGCACCGCCACGACGAGGGACCGTCGGACGGCCACGGCGACCACCTGCATACCGCCTACGACAGCCTCTCCTTCGCCTCCGAGGTCCCACTCGACCCGCGCCGGCTGATCGCGTTCCTCGACAGCCGGCCCGAGGGCCTCTACCGGATCAAGGGGTACGTCGACTTCGGCCCGCACGACCCCGCCAACCGGTACGCCGTGCATGCCGTCGGGCGCTTCCTCCGCTTCTACCCCGAGCCGTGGCCGGCCGCCGAGGAGCGCCGCACCCAGCTGGTCCTCATCGGCTCCGGCATCGACGCGTCCGCTCTCGGCAAGGAGCTGGAGGCGTGCAAGAGCGACGCCCCACACGCCGACGAGTACGGCATGTGGGGCGTTCTGCGCTACGTCCAGGAGCCGGACGGGAGCGCCGGCCGGACCATCGCGGAGACCGCCGACGGGACGGCCGACGGGGCCGCCGACGAGGAGGACATCGACGAGACCACCGTCATCGACATCGACGACGATGAGGACATCGACATCGACGCCGACGAGCGTGCCTAGACCGGTCCGGCCACCACCGCCACCGTCTTCGCCAGCGACACACCCGAGCCGTCACGGCGCGGGTCGAGGTCCGGCAGCTCGGCCGGCAGGCCGCTCTTCTGCGCCGCCCTGGCCGGAGTGGCGCCCGCCCAGGCCAGGGCGAGACAGTCCTCGCCCTTCAGGAACCGCTGGCAGCGCACACCGCCCGTGGCGCGGCCCTTGCGCGGGTACTGGTCGAACGGGGTCAGCTTCGCGGTCGTCTGCACCGAGTCGTCCAGCGTGCCGCGCGATCCGGCGACCGTGAAGACCACCGCGTCCACCGCCGGGTCCACCGCGGTGAACGAGATCACCTTCGCGCCCTCGGTGAGCTTGATGCCGGCCATGCCGCCCGCCGGCCGGCCCTGCGGGCGCACCTGGGAGGCCTGGTAGCGCAGCAGCTGCGCGTCGTCCGTGATGAAGACCAGGTCCTCCTCACCCGTGCGCAGCTCGACCGCACCGACGATCCGGTCGCCCTCCTTGAGGGTGATGACCTCCAGCTCCTCCTTGTTCGACGGATAGTCGGGCACGACCCGCTTGACCACGCCCTGTTCCGTACCGATCGCCAGGCCCGGGGAGGACTCGTCGAGCGTGGTCAGGCAGACCACCGTCTCGTCGCCCTCCAGGGAGACGAACTCCGCGAGCGGCGCGCCGCCCGACAGATTCGGCGTCGACGCCGTGTCCGGGAGCTGCGGCAGGTCGACGACGTTGATCCGCAGCAGACGGCCCGTCGAGGTGACCGCGCCGATCTCGCCACGCGCGGTGGCCGGCACCGCCGAGACGATCACGTCGTGCTTGGTGCGCCTGGCGTCCGCGTCCTGCGCGAAGGGCTCGTCGTTCGCCGTACGGGCCAGCAGCCCCGTCGAGGACAGCAGCACCCGGCAGGGGTCGTCGGCGACCTGGAGCGGAACGGCGGCGGCCGGGGCGCCCGCGGACTCCAGCAGGACCGTACGCCGCTCGGTGCCGAACTTCTTGGCCACCGCGGCCAGTTCGCCCGAGACCAGCTTGCGCAGCTCCGCGTCCGACTCCAGGATCCGGGTCAGCTCCGCGATCTCCTCGTTGAGCTTCTCCTTCTCCGCCTCCAGCTCGATGCGGTCGTACTTGGTGAGGCGGCGCAGCGGGGTGTCGAGGATGTACTGCGTCTGGATCTCCGACAGCCCGAAGCGCTCGATCAAACGTTCCTTGGCCTGCGCGCTGTTCTCGCTGGAGCGGATCAGCCGGATGACCTCGTCGATGTCGACGAGAGCCGTGAGCAGGCCCTCCACCAGGTGCAGACGGTCACGACGCTTGCTCCGGCGGAACTCGCTGCGGCGGCGCACGACCTCGAAGCGGTGGTCGAGGTAGACCTCCAGGAGCTCCTTCAGGCCCAGCGTGAGCGGCTGGCCGTCCACCAGCGCCACGTTGTTGATGCCGAAGGACTCCTCCATCGGCGTCAGCTTGTACAGCTGCTCCAGGACCGCCTCCGGCACGAAGCCGTTCTTGATCTCGATGACCAGGCGCAGGCCGTGCTCCCGGTCGGTGAGGTCCTTGACGTCGGCGATGCCCTGGATCTTCTTGGAACCGACCAGGTCCTTGATCTTGGCGATGACCTTCTCGGGGCCGACGGTGAAGGGCAGTTCGGTGACGACCAGGCCCTTCCGGCGGGCCGTCACCGTCTCCACCGACACCGTGGCGCGGATCTTGAAGGTGCCGCGGCCCGTCTCGTAGGCGTCCCTGATCCCGGAGAGGCCGACGATCCGGCCGCCGGTGGGCAGGTCCGGGCCCGGGACGTACTTCATCAGCGCGTCCAGGTCCGCGCCCGGGTGGCGGATCAGGTGCCGGGCGGCCGCGATGACCTCGCCCAGGTTGTGCGGCGGCATGTTGGTGGCCATACCGACCGCGATGCCCGAGGAGCCGTTGACCAGGAGGTTCGGGAAGGCGGCGGGCAGCGCCACCGGCTCCTGCTCCTGACCGTCGTAGTTGGGCGCGAAGTCGACGGTGTCCTCGTCGATCGACTCCGTCATCAGGCTCGTCGCCGCGGCCTGGCGGCACTCGGTGTACCGCATGGCGGCCGGCGGGTCGTCGTTGCCCAGCGAGCCGAAGTTGCCGTGACCGTCGACCAGCGGCACGCGCATGGAGAACGGCTGGGCCATGCGCACCAGGGCGTCGTAGATCGACGCGTCGCCGTGGGGGTGCAGCTTGCCCATGACCTCGCCGACGACACGGGCGCACTTCACATAGCCGCGGTCGGGCCGCAGCCCCATCTCGTTCATCTGGTAGACGATGCGGCGGTGGACGGGCTTCAGCCCGTCGCGGGCGTCCGGCAGGGCGCGGGAGTAGATGACCGAGTACGCGTACTCGAGGAAGGAGCCCTGCATCTCGTCGACGACGTCGATGTCGAGGATCTTCTCCTCGTACGAGTCGTCGGGCGGCGGGGTCTTCGTGCTGCGGCGGGCCATCGCTGCCGGCTCCTCCTGTTTCTGGTCACTCGCCTAGGGGGTGGACGCGTCCCCTTCGGCCGGCTCCTGCCGGAGCGTGTGACGGGATCTGACGCGGACCATTGTGGACCGTGGCACTGACAGCGCGGGCCGGGGCCCGGCCTCGGCCGGCCACCCCGCGCGCCGAGGCACCTCGGCCATGGCTGCCCGCAGGCTACGCGATCTCGCTCTCGGCGTACGTCGTCCGGGAACTTCGCCGCCGCTCCGCACGCTTGCATACAGTGGCAGGACCGGCAGGAAAACCGCGGTTTCGACGACCGCGTCCGCGATCGGAAGGGACGTACATGCCCATGGGTCACACGGCCACAGCCCAGGCAGGCTCCGGGGGCCTGACAGCGACCGAGCACCGCCTGGCCAACGGCCTGCGCGTGGTGCTCTCCGAGGACCACCTGACCCCCGTCGCCGCGGTGTGCCTCTGGTACGACGTCGGCTCGCGCCACGAAGTCAAGGGCCGTACCGGCCTGGCTCACCTTTTCGAGCACTTGATGTTCCAGGGCTCCGCCCAGGTCAAGGGCAACGGCCACTTCGAGCTGGTCCAGGGCGCCGGCGGCTCGCTGAACGGCACCACCAGCTTCGAGCGCACCAACTACTTCGAGACCATGCCCGCCCACCAGCTGGAGCTCGCGCTCTGGCTGGAGGCCGACCGCATGGGCTCCCTGCTGGCCGCCCTGGACGACGAGTCCATGGAGAACCAGCGCGACGTCGTGAAGAACGAACGCCGGCAGCGGTACGACAACGTCCCCTACGGCACCGCCTTCGAGAAGCTGACCGCCCTCGCCTACCCGGACGGCCACCCCTACCACCACACGCCGATCGGCTCCATGGCCGACCTGGACGCGGCGACCCTGGAGGACGCGCGCGCGTTCTTCCGCACCTACTACGCGCCCAACAACGCGGTCCTGTCGGTCGTCGGCGACATCGACCCGGAGCAGACCCTCGCCTGGATCGAGAAGTACTTCGGCTCCATCCCCTCCCACGACGGCAAGCCCGAGCCGCGTGACGGCTCCCTGCCGGACATCATCGGCGAGCAGCTGCGCGAGGTCGTCGAGGAGGAGGTCCCGGCCCGCGCCCTGATGGCCGCCTACCGGCTGCCGCAGGACGGCACGCGCGCGTGCGACGCGGTGGACCTGGCGCTCACCGTCCTGGGCGGCGGCGAGTCCTCCCGCCTGTACAACCGCCTCGTCCGCCGCGACCGTACGGCCGTCGCGGCCGGCTTCGGCCTGCTGCGGCTGGCCGGGGCGCCGTCCCTGGGCTGGCTGGACGTGAAGACGTCCGGTGACGTCGAGGTGCCCGTCATCGAGGCCGCCATCGACGAGGAGCTCGCCCGGTTCGCCGAGGAGGGGCCCACGGCCGAGGAGATGGAACGCGCGCAGGCCCAGTTGGAGCGCGAGTGGCTCGACCGTCTCGGCACGGTCGCCGGCCGCGCCGACGAACTGTGCCGGTTCGCTGTGCTGTTCGGTGACCCGCAGCTCGCCCTCACCGCCGTCCAGCGGGTGCTGGAGATCACGCCCGAGGAGGTGCGGGAGGTCGCCAAGGCCCGCCTGCGCCCCGACAACCGCGCGGTGCTCGTCTACGAGCCGACCGCCCCCGAAACCCCCGCCGACCAGGACGAGAACGAGGAGGCGGCCCAGTGACCGAGCTCGCCGCGATGGAGTTCCACCCGCAGCCCAGGGCGGGCGAGGCCAAGCCGTGGGCGTTCCCGGCGCCCGAGCGCGGCACGCTGGACAACGGCCTGACCGTGCTGCACTGCCACCGCCCCGGCCAGCAGGTCGTCGCCGTCGAGGTCCTCCTCGACGCCCCCCTGGACGCCGAGCCGGCCGGCCTGGACGGCGTCGCCACGATCATGGCGCGGGCCTTCTCCGAGGGCACCGACAAGCACTCGGCGGAGGAGTTCGCCGCCGAGCTGGAGCGCTGCGGCGCCACCCTCGACGCGCACGCCGACCACCCCGGCGTCCGCCTGAGCCTGGAGGTGCCCGCCTCCCGCCTCGCCAAGGCCCTCGGCCTGCTCGCCGACGCCCTCAGGGCGCCCGCGTTCGCCGACAGCGAGGTCGAGCGCCTCGTCCGCAACCGCCTGGACGAGATCCCGCACGAGTTGGCCAACCCCTCCCGGCGCGCCGCCAAGGAGCTCTACAAGGAGCTGTTCCCGGCCTCCGCGCGGATGTCGCGTCCGCGCCAGGGCACCGCGGAGACGGTCGAGACCATCGACTCCGCGGCCGTCCGCGCCTTCTACGAGAAGCACGTCCGCCCCGCCACCGCCACCGCCGTCGTGGTCGGTGACCTCACCGGCGTCGACCTGGCCGCGCTGCTCGGCGACACCCTGGGCGCCTGGACGGGTTCCGCGGTCCAGCCGCGGCCCGTCCCGCCGGTGACCGCCGACGACGCCGGCCGGGTCGTCATCGTGGACCGCCCCGGCGCCGTCCAGACGCAGCTGCTGATCGGCCGTATCGGCCCCGACCGGCACGCGCGCGTGTGGCCCGCGCAGGTCCTCGGCACCTACTGCCTCGGCGGCACGCTCACCTCCCGCCTGGACCGCGTCCTGCGCGAGGAGAAGGGTTACACCTACGGCGTGCGCGCCTTCGGGCAGGTCCTGCGCTCCGCCCCGGACGGCTCGGGCGCCGCGATGCTCGCCATCAGCGGCTCCGTCGACACGCCCAACACCGGTCCCGCGCTGGGGGACCTGTGGACGGTGCTGCGCACCCTCGCCGCCGAGGGCCTGACCGACGCCGAACGCGACGTCGCCGTGCAGAACCTGGTCGGCGTGGCGCCGCTGAAGTACGAGACCGCCGCGGCCGTCGCGAGCACCCTGGCCGACCAGGTCGAGCAGCACCTGCCCGACGACTACCAGGCGACGCTGTACCAGCAGCTCGCCGCGACCGGCACCGTGGAGGCCACCGCGGCGGCCGTGAGCGCCTTCCCGGTGGACCGGCTGGTCACCGTCCTCGTCGGGGACGCCGCGCAGATCAAGGAGCCCGTCGAGGCCCTCGGTATCGGCGAGGTGAAGGTCGTCCCGGCCGAGTAGCGGACAGCCGCGCCACGCGCGCGTGAGGGGCCCTGGTGGACGAACCTGCCACCAGGGCCCCCTGATGTCCGAATTGGGGGAGAGGTTGCCTGTCTGCCCTGTGGCATGCGCTACAAAAGCCGCGTTCCGTTTGGGGATTGACAGCGGGCGCGTTTAGCGTCGTCCGGGCTGTTCGTCGGGCACCGCGCCGCATCCGCGGCACCGGACAGTCATCGCCGAGTCCCCGTACGGCGCGAGCCAGGGGAGCCGGGGACCCAATCATGCAGTCCCTGGGGTGAATCGGACACCCGCGCGTGCCGCGAGGGTGCCCGTAGGAGACCTTCCTGCTCCGAACCCGTCAGCTAACCCGGTAGGCGAGAGGGAAGGAAAGGACCGCTCAACTTCATGGCGTTCACCTGCGCCACCGGGAAACACCGTCGCCCCAGCAGGATCAAGCGCGGCACCGCCCGCGCGGCGGGCATCGCGGCGCTCACCACCACCGGCGTCATCGGCACCGCCGCCTCCGGCCCCGCGATCGCCGCGGAGACCCCCGCCGAGCAGACCGGGCTCACCCCCGTCGTCACCATCGGCAACACCGTGGCCGAGCAGATCGACGACCAGGCCGCCGCGCAGCAGCAGGCCGCCCAGGAGGAGGCCGCGCGCAAGGAGGCCGCCGCCCTGGCCGCCGCGAAGGTCAAGGAGGAGCGCGAGATCCGCGCCCGTGCCGCGCGCGAGGCCGAGCGCAAGCGCCTCAACACCTTCGTCTCGCCGATCACCGGCTCCTATGTCTCCACCGGCTACCGGTCCGGCGGTTCCCTGTGGTCCTCCGGCAGCCACACCGGCATCGACTTCCACGCATCCAGCGGCACCCCCGTGCACGCCGTCGGTCTCGGCACCGTGGTGGAGGCGGGCTGGGGCGGCGCGTACGGCAACCAGGTCGTGATCCGGATGAACGACGGCACGTACACCCAGTACGGCCACCTGTCGTCGATCAGCGTCTCGGTGGGCCAGAAGGTCACCCCGGGCCAGCAGATCGCCCTCTCCGGCGCCACCGGCAACGTCACCGGCCCGCACCTGCACTTCGAGGCCCGTACGACCCCGGAGTACGGCTCGGACATCGACCCGGTCGCCTACCTCCGCAAGCACGGCGTGAACGTCTGACGCAGCACGTCCGACGACGAACGGCGACAGATCGTCCAGCCCCGGCCCGCGCGGCCGGGGCTTTCGCCGTTTCATGCCTCCCGTTGTCCAAAAAATATCCATGGATTCCGACCCGCCATCGGAAATTCCGACCCATTGCAATAGAGTCACTGACCACACGTCATTCGTCGACGTTTCACGGGGATTAAGGCGGAGGTCGGTCATGCGTATTCCGGCGCACTCGGTGTGCACGGCCATCCGGGACGACATCGTCGCGGGTGTCTACGAGCGCGGCAGCCGCCTCACCGAGGAACTCCTCGCGCGCCGCTACGGCGTCTCGCGCGTCCCCGTCCGCGAGGCCCTGCGCACCCTGGAGGCGGAGGGCTTCGTCGTCACCCGGCGGCACGCGGGCGCGTGCGTCGCGGAACCGACCGAGCAGGAGGCCGCCGACCTGCTGGAGATGCGCCTGCTCCTGGAGCCGCTCGGGGCCGCCCGGGCCGCCCAGCGGCGCACCGAGGCACACCTGAAGGTGCTGCGCGGCCTCGTGCGGCTGGGCCAGGAGCGCGCCAGGAGGGGCAACAGCGAGGATCTGCGCTCCCTGGGCGGCTGGTTCCACGAGACGCTCGCCCAGGCCTCCGGCAGCCACGCCCTGACCTCGACCCTCACCCAGCTGCGCCACAAGATCGCCTGGATGTACACGCTGGAGGCGCCGGCCAACCCCGTGGAGTCCTGGGCGGAGCACGGCGCGATCGTGGACGCGGTGGCGCGCGGCGACGGCGAGCGCGCGCGGGCGGTAACGGCGCTGCACACCGAGCGCTCGGCCTCGGCGCACCGCCTGCGCTTTTCCGGCGGCGACCGTGTGAGGACTTCGCAACACGTCGTAAACATGTCGGGCCCGCGGCATTAACACAGGGGCCGTATACAAAGAGGGGATATTCAGCGGAGGTGCATTTCCGCTGCCTTTTTATCGCGCCTCGGGAATTTCCCGGCGGTGCGCTATCCGCGTGCCCTTCGGCGTTTTCCGGCGCTCCCGACGATTTCCCCCTGCCGGGTGCCGGAAACGGCCGAGCCGCGCCGCCGGCTGCCACAAAACGCGGAGCCCCACCGCCCGGTTTCAGAAAGCGCGGAGCCCTACCGCCCGGACAACCGCCGAGCCCCGCCGCCCGGAAACGGCGGAGCCGCGCCGCCCAGGTGGGGCGACGCGGCTCCGAACGTACGGCGAGCGCGGCTCAGACGGTCTCGGGAAGCTCCTCGAGCCCCTCGGATACCAGCTTCGCCAGCCGGTCGAGGGCGACGTCCGCACCCTCGGCGTCGGAGGCGAGAACGATCTCCTCGCCGCCCTGGGCGCCCAGGCCGAGGACCGCCAGCATGGAGGCCGCGTTGACGGGGTTGCCGTCGGCCTTGGCGATCGTGACCGGGACGCCTGCGGCCGTGGCGGCTCGGACGAAGATGGAGGCGGGGCGGGCGTGGAGGCCCTCGGCCCAGCCGACGTTGACGCGGCGCTCAGCCATGTGATGCTGCCCTTCAGTGTTCAGGGTTGTCTAGACCAGTGTTCCACACGTGAAGCGTGCCCGGAACGGTCCTGCGTCCCGTTCCGCCGTGGTGTCCGGATCGCGGCCTCGATCCGGCGTTCCGTCCCGACACAGACTGCCTCGCGCCGTTGTCGTACGCGAGCCGTACTCTGGGGCGCATGCAGAGCGCGCCGGACCGGCAGGAGTACCCCGCCCACTGGGAAGCCGACGTGGTGCTGCGCGACGGCGGCACCGCGCGCATCCGCCCCATCACCGTTGATGACGCCGAGCGCCTGGTCAGCTTCTACGAGCAGGTGTCGGACGAGTCGAAGTACTACCGCTTCTTCGCGCCCTACCCGCGCCTGTCCGCCAAGGACGTCCACCGCTTCACGCACCACGACTTTGTGGACCGGGTGGGACTCGCGGCCACGGTCGGCGGCGAGTTCATCGCCACCGTACGCTATGACCGCATCGGCGCCGACGGCCTGCCCGCCTCCGCGCCCGCCGACGAGGCCGAGGTCGCCTTCCTCGTGCAGGACGCCCACCAGGGCCGTGGCGTGGCCTCCGCGCTCCTGGAGCACATCGCGGCCGTCGCCCGCGAGCGGGGCATCCGCCGGTTCGCCGCCGAGGTCCTCCCCGCCAACACCAAGATGATCAAGGTGTTCACGGACGCCGGGTACACCCAGAAACGCAGCTTCGAGGACGGCGTCGTCCGCCTGGAGTTCGACCTCGAACCCACCGAACGCTCCCTCGCCGTGCAGCGCGCGCGGGAGCAGCGCGCCGAGGCCCACTCGGTACGGCGGCTGCTGATGCCCGGCTCGGTCGCCGTCGTCGGCGCCGGCCGCACACCGGGCGGCGTCGGCCGCAGCGTCCTCGACAACCTCCGGCAGGCCGGCTTCACGGGCCGGCTGTACGCCGTGAACAGGGCGTTCCCCGAGGCCCACAAGGAACTCGACGGCGTGCCCGCCCACCGCTCGATCCGCGACATCGACGCACCCGTCGACGTCGCGGTCGTCGCCGTCCCCGCCGAGCGGGTGCCCGAGGTCGTCGCCGAGTGCGGCGAACACGGCGTGCAAGGCCTCGTCGTGCTCGCCGCCGGCTACGCCGAGAGCGGCCCCGACGGCCGCGAGCGCCAGCGCGAACTCGTCCGCCACGCGCGCGCGTACGGGATGCGGATCATCGGCCCCAACGCCTTCGGGATCATCAACACCTCCCCCGAGGTGCGGCTGAACGCCTCCCTCGCCCCCGAGATGCCACGCCCCGGCCGGATCGGGCTGTTCGCCCAGTCCGGCGCCATCGGCGTCGCCCTGCTGTCCCGGCTGCACCGGCGCGGCGGAGGCGTCACCGGCGTCACCGGCGTGTCGACGTTCGTCTCCTCCGGCAACCGCGCCGACGTCTCCGGCAACGACGTCCTGCAGTACTGGTACGACGACCCCGACACCGACGTCGCCCTCATGTACCTGGAGTCCATCGGCAACCCCCGCAAGTTCACCCGCCTCGCCCGGCGCACCGCGGCGGCCAAGCCGCTCGTGGTGGTCCAGGGCGCCGGTTCCGCACCCCAGGGCCACGCCGTACGGGCGACGCGGCTGCCGCACGCGACGGTGTCCGCGCTGCTGCGGCAGGCCGGGGTGATCCGCGTGGACACCATCACCGAGCTCGTGGACGCGGGCCTGCTCCTCGCCCGCCAGCCGCTGCCGCACGGCCCGCGCGTGGCCATCCTCGGCAACTCCGAGTCGCTCGGCCTGCTCACCTACGACGCGTGCCTGTCCGAGGGGCTGCGCCCCCTGCCACCACTGGACCTGACCACACAGGCGTCCGCCGACGACTTCCACGCGGCGCTGGCCCGCGCCCTGTCCGACGAGACCTGCGACGCCGTGGTGGTGACGGCGATCCCGGCCATCGGAGAGACCTCCCCCGGGGACGCGGAACTGGCCGAGGCCCTGCGCTCGGCCGCGGCCTCCGGCCCCGCCAAGCCGGTGCTCGTGGTCCATGTCGAGCTCGGCGGCCTCGCCCAGGCCCTCTCGGCGGCCACGAGCACCGCACCCCGCGCGCGGAGCACGGCACCGGAGGCCGGCACACCGCCCGTCCCCGCGGCCGGCGCCCCCGCGGAGGGCGCCCACCTCATCCCCGCCTACCCGGCCGCCGAACGCGCCGTCCGCGCCCTCGCCGAGGCCGTCAAGTACGCGCAGTGGCGGCGCGAGGCCGCCGACCCCGGCAAGGTGCCCGAGTACGACGACATCGACGAGAAGGGCGCCGCCGAGCTGATCGGCGGCCTCCTCGCGCGCGGGCAGGGCCTCACCCTCGGTACCGACGAGACCTGCGAGCTGCTCGGCCGCTACGGCGTCCAGGTGCGCCGGGCGATCCCCGCGCCTACCCCCGACGACGCCGCGCGGGCCGCGGACACCCTCGGCTACCCCGTCGCCCTCAAGGCCACCGCCCCCCACCTCAGACACCGCGCCGACCTGGGCGGTGTCCGCCTCGACCTCGCGGACGAGGAGCAACTGCGCCGCTCGTATGCCGAATTGACCGAGCTGTTCGGCACACCGCAGGAGGTGCGCCCGGTCGTCCAGGCGATGGCGCCGCGCGGGGTCGACACCGTCGTGCGCGCGGTCATCGACCCGGCCGCCGGAGCCGTGCTGTCCTTCGGGCTCGCCGGGGCCGCCTCCCAGCTGCTCGGCGACATGGCGCACCGCCTGATCCCGGTCACCGACCGTGAAGCGACCTCCTTGGTCCGCTCCATCCGGACGGCCCCCCTGCTGTTCGGCTGGCGCGGCTCCACGCCCGTGGACACCCCCGCCCTCGAGGAGCTGCTGCTGCGCGTGTCCCGGCTGGTCGACGACCACCCGGAGGTCGTCGCGGTCACCCTGGAACCCGTCGTCGTCGCCCCGCACGGCCTGAGCGTCCTCGGCGCCTCCGTACGCCTCGCGCCCCCACCCGCCCGCGACGACCTCGGCCCGCGCACGCTCCCGGCGTACTGAAGCCGTCGTGACGGGTCCCTCGCAGTCAGTGGGTCCCCGTAGGATGGGCGCCATGGCCAAGACCAGTACGACGACCCAGGGGCTGCGTGCGGCGATCGAGCGCAGCGGCTACTACCCGGCCCTCGTGGCCGAGGCGGTGGAGGCCGCCGTGGGCGGCGAGCCCATCCGGTCGTACCTGGTCCACCAGGAGACCACCTTCGACCAGAACGAGGTGCGCCGGCATGTGACCGTGCTGGTCCTGACCGCCAACCGCTTCATCGTCAGCCACACCGACGAGCAGGCCGCCGACACCACCTCCCCGACCCCCTACGCGACGACGTCCACCGAGTCCGTGAAGCTCGGCCGGATCTCGTCGGTCGTGGTCAGCCGGGTGGTCGCCAACCCGGAGTCCTACGCGCCGGGCACGCTCCCGCGCGAGGTCGTGCTGACCATCGGCTGGGGCGCCGTCTCCCGCATCGACCTGGAGCCGGCCGCCTGCGGCGACCCCAACTGCGACGCCGACCACGGCTACACGGGCAACTCGACGGCGGACGACCTCAGCCTGCGCGTCAGCGAGGCCGGTGACGGCCCGGAGACGGTGCGCCAGGCGCTCGTCTTCGCGCAGTCGCTCTCCGAGGCGACCGCGGATCTGAACCGCTGATGGCTCAGCCCGCCGCCTGGGACACCCCGGAACCCCTGGCCGTCTCCTCCGCACCCGTCCCCGAGTACGGCTCCGGCTCCCTCGCCGACCTGCTGCCCACGCTCGCCGCGGGCATGGGCGTACCCGGCATGACCGCGTCGATCCCGGAGCTCACCCCGGCCGACCGCAACTGTGTCTTCCTCATCGACGGCCTCGGCTGGGAACAGATCAAGGCCCACCCCGAGGAGGCCCCCTACCTGCACGGTCTCCTCCGCACCTCGCGCGGCGGCACCGGACGCCCGCTCACCGCCGGCTATCCCGCGACCACCGCGACCTCCCTCGCCTCCGTCGGCACCGGCCTCCCGCCCGGCGCTCACGGCCTGCCCGGCTACACCGTGCGCAACCCCGACACCGGCGAACTGATGAACCAGCTCCGCTGGCAGCCGTGGACCCCGCCGGGCGCCTGGCAGCCGTACCCCACGGTCTTCCAGCTGGCCGACGCCGCGGGTGTGCATGCCGCGCAGGTGTCCTCGCCCGCCTTCGAGACCACCCCGCTGACCAAGGTGGCGCTCAGCGGCGGAACGTTTTTGGGGCGCCTGACCGGCGAGGAGCGCATGGACCTCGCGGCCGAGCAGCTCGCGGCCGGCGACCGCTCCCTGGTCTACACGTACTACGCCGAACTCGACGGCGCCGGGCACCGCTACGGCCTCGACTCCGACACCTGGCGCGGCCAGCTCATGTACGTCGACCGGCTCGTCCAGCGCCTGGCCGAACAGCTCCCGCCGCGCAGCGCGCTCTATGTCACCGCCGACCACGGCATGGTCGACGTGCCCTTCGACGAACTGCACCGCATCGACTTCGACGAGGACTGGGAGCTGCGCGCCGGGGTCGCCCTGCTCGGCGGCGAGGGCCGCGCCCGCCACGTCTACGCCGTGCCCGGTGCCGAGACCGACGTGCTCACCTGCTGGCGCGAGGTGCTCGGCGAACAGTTCTGGGTGGCCTCGCGGGACGAGGCGATCGCCGCGGGCTGGTTCGGGCCGCCCGGACAGATCGACGAACGCGTGTACGACCGTCTCGGTGATGTGATCGCGGCCGCCCGGGACGACGTCCTGCTCATCGCCTCCGAGCGGGAGCCCAAGGAGTCGTCGATGGTCGGCAACCACGGCTCGATGACCCCTGCCGAGCAGCTCGTCCCCCTGCTCGAAGTACGCTCCTGAAGCCGAAGGCCTCTGTCCTCTTCGCTCCCTCCTCCGCCGAAAGGTGCTCAACTCTCCATGCCCGAGCTGGTGTTCTTCTCCGGAACCATGGACTGCGGGAAGTCGACGCTGGCTCTCCAGATCGAGCACAACCGGTCCGCGCGCGGCCTCGTGGGGATGATCTTCACCCGGGACGACCGCGCGGGCGAGGGCAAGCTCTCCTCCCGCCTCGGCCTGGTCACCGACGCCGTCGAGGTCCAGGACGGACAGGACCTGTACGCCTACCTCGTCGACCACCTCTCCCGGGGCGGCCGCGCGGACTACGTGATCGCGGACGAGGCGCAGTTCCTGGCCGAGGAGCAGATCGACCAGCTCGCGCGCGTGGTCGACGACCTCGACATCGACGTCTACGCCTTCGGCATCACGACCGACTTCCGCTCCAAGCTGTTCCCCGGCTCGCAGCGGCTGGTCGAACTCGCCGACCGCGTCGAGGTGCTCCAGGTCGAGGCCCTGTGCTGGTGCGGCGCCCGCGCCACGCACAACGCCCGCACGGTCGGGGGCTTCATGGTCGTCGAGGGCGCGCAGGTCGTCGTCGGCGACGTCAACCAGGCGGACACCGTCGGCTACGAGGTCCTGTGCCGCCGGCACCACCGGCGCCGTATGACGGCGGCGTCGGCCCGGGCGGCGGCCCTGTCCCCGGACGTGCTGCCGGTGCAGCAGGCCTGAAGCCGCGGCGTCAGCGGCCGCCGAGCAGGGAGAACCGGGCCCCCTCCGGGTCGGCCACGGTGGCCACGCGGCCGCGCGCGCCGTCCCGGGCCGGCCCGAGCACATGCCCGCCGAGCGCGACCACGCGCGCCAGTGCCTCGTCCACGTCGGACACCTGGAAGTACGTCACCCAGTGCGGCCCGCGGTCCCGGGGCAGCGCGGTGCCGACGCCCCGGATGCCGGCGACCGGACGGCCAGCGACCCGCAGCGTCACGTAGTCGCCGTCGGCGCGGACCTCGGCCTCCCGCTCGTGGCCGAACACCGTCTCGTAGAACTTGGCGACGCCGACCGCCTCGAAGGTCAGCAGTTCGTGCCAGGCGGGTGTGCCAGGCACGCCGGTGAGGTCCGTGCCGAGGTGGGCCGCCGCCTGCCAGACACCGAAGACGGCGCCGCAGGGGTCGGAGCCGATCGCCAGACGCCCGGCATCGGCGGCGTCCAGAGGGCCGACCCCGATCGTGCCCCCGCACAGGCGCACCGTTTCGGCGGTGGCGTCGACGTGCTCCGACGCGAGGTAGGGCGTCCAGGCGACGGGGAGATGGCGGTCCGGGGGGAGTTGGCCGAGACCGGCCACCACATGGCCGTCGAGCTCGGCCCGTACGTACGGGCCGAGTTGCCGCGGACCGGGTTGGAAAGTCCAACCGAACAGCTCGCCGTAGAACTCCAGAGTCGCGGTCAAGCCGTGCGCCATCAGACTCACCCAACAGGGTGCACCGGGTGCGTACCGAGTGTGTCCTGCGCCGTTCGGGCCGGCCGACTCCCGTGCCTCGGTCATCGTCACTCTCTCCTCGGCCCCTCGCGGTGGCCGCGTCGCTTCCCCCTCCAGCCCTCGAGCCGATGCTCGCACCGTCGGCGGTACCGCGCGCTCCGGGCGCGGCCGCGGGTGGCCCAGGTCGGAGGACGCCGATCCGCGGTCTCTCGTCCGGGTCCGTTCGATGGCCGACGGATGGCGATCGGCTGTACGGCATGTGCCCGGTCCCGTACTCCATGTGATCGGGTCTGCCCGGCCGAGCAGAGTAGCCGGACATGGACGACGGGGCCACCCCGTGCGCGAGGATGGGGGCATGGACGACGCCATCATCTCCGCATCCGAACTCGCGAGCGACCTGACGGGGCCGAACCCGCCGGTCGTGCTCGACGTCCGCTGGCAGCTCAGCGTGGCGAAGGCGGCAGGGGAGCCGCCCTTCGACGGCCGGGCCGCGTACGCGTCGGGGCACCTCCCCGGCGCCGTGTACGTCGACCTGGACGAGGAACTGGCCGGTGCGCCCGGCCCGTCCGGCCGGCACCCGCTCCCGGACGTGGCCGAGTTCGGCGCCGCGATGCGCCGGGCGGGTGTGTCGGCGGGCCGTCCCGTGGTCGTGTACGACGGCGGGCAGGGCTGGGCGGCGGCCCGCGCGTGGTGGCTGCTGCGCTGGACGGGCCACCCGGACGTGCGGGTCCTCGACGGCGGGCTGCCCGCCTGGCGGGGAGAGCTGTCCGTGGACGTTCCGGCGCCCACCGAGGGCGACTTCGTGCCGGTACCGGGCGCCACGGGCCTTCTCGACGCGGACGGCGCGGCGGCGCTGGCCCGTTCGGGCGTCCTCCTCGACGCGCGGGCGGGGGAGCGCTACCGGGGTGAGGTCGAGCCGATCGACCGGGTCGGCGGGCACATCCCGGGCGCCGTCTCCGCCCCGACGACGGACAACGTGGGCCCGGACGGGCGTTTCCGGCCCGCCGAGGACCTCAACGACCGCTTCAAGGCGCTCGGCACCACCAACGGCACCGAGGTGGGCGTGTACTGCGGTTCGGGCGTCTCCGGAGCCCACGAGGTGCTGGCGCTGGCCGTGGCGGGCATTCCGGCGGCTCTGTACGTCGGCTCGTGGTCGGAGTGGTCGTCGGACCCGTCCCGGCCGGTCGCGGTCGGTCCCGACCCCCAGTGAACCTTCCGCGCTGACATGTTCGGGAGGGCCGCGCCGAACGGACACGGCCCTCCCGTACGTATGAACCGGTGTGCGAACCGATTGCCGCGAACCGGCGGACGCCGGGGGCCGGTTGCCCCGCGGCGGCCTACTCCTGCTTCTTGCGCCGGGTCCCGAACACGATCTCGTCCCAGCTCGGCACTGCCGCGCGGCGGCCCGGCCGGACGCCGTCGGCCTCCGCCTGGCGGTCGGTGGCGCCGATGAGCCGGTCGCGGTGGCTGCTGACGGAGCGCTGCGGCATGAGGACGTCGGCGTAGGCGGATCCGGCGGACGCGGCGGGCGCCGGCGGCTCCTCGGCGGCCGCTTCCTCAGCGGGCTCCTCGACTTCCTCCGACGGGCGTTCGGGGACGACGAGGTCGCCGCGGAAGCTCGGCACCGCCTCCAGCAGGCTGGTCAGCGAGTCCCGCTCACCGGCGCTCTCCTCGGCCGGCTCGGACGCCTGCGCGGGCAGGCTCGGCCGCTCCAGGGCGCGATCCATCGAACGCTCGCGGGGCAGCCGGGCGATGCGGGGGACGAAGGGAAAGCTGGGCTCGGGCGCTGCGAGGTCGTCGGACTCGCCGATCAGCGAGCGCGCCTCGTCGTCGACGGCCTGGACAAGCCGCCGGGGCGGGTCGTAGGTCCAGCTCGCCGAGTGCGGTTCGCCCGCGACCCGGTAGACGAGAAGGACCTCCCAGGTGCCGTCGTCGCGGCGCCAGGAGTCCCACTGGACGGTGTCCTTCTCGGCGCCGCGCAACAGCAGCCGCTCCTGCACTGCCTCGCCGAGCTGCGGCCCCGCGTTCTCACCGGGGCGGCGGACCGGGGTCTTGCGGGCCCGTTCGGCCATGAAGGCCCGCTCGGCCAGTACGGGACCCTCGAAGCGGCGTACGCGATCGACGGGGATGCCGGCCATCTGGGCGACTTCCTCCGCCGTCGCGCCCGCACGTATCCGCGCCTGGATGTCTCGGGGGCGGAGATGGCTCTCCACCTCGATCTCGATCTGGCCGAGGCGGGGACGGTCACCGCGGACGGCGGCGCGCAGACGCTCATCGATCGGAAGCGTGTACTCCGTGCTGTCCGCAGCCTTCAGCACCAGCCGTGTGCCGTCATTCGAGACGGCCACGACACGCAGTTCGGGCATGGGGACCTCCCGGGTGGTGCCTGCCGACGTCACGTGCGTCGCTGCTTCCGCTAGTCGAGTGTGGCCTGCCCGGGTGCAGCCTGCCACAACCTTGCCGAGTTGCCCGGCGTGTCGGGCGCGGGCCCTGGATCGCCGTTATGGCACGGTTACTTCTTCGCCACGCTAAGTGACCAACTGCGTCACCCTGAGCAACAAGTCCCCCTCCTGGCGGTCCAGCTAGGCTCCGGACATCCTGGCGGGAGACCGGGCCCAGGGCTCGCAACAGTACTCCATTTGGGCCACGTGCGTGGATTGGCACGCCGCCCAACTTCCGGCAAGGGGCGGTACTTGGCCGCTCTGCAAGCGATTTCCACGATCTTGAACGTGGCGTACTTCACGCGATGACCAGAAGCGGAACTACCGTTTTCGGTTGTGTGTGCTCTCCCTCACCCGCTCGACGAGCGCGGTGCTGCGGCCGTCGGCTACGGGCCCAGAACCCTCCGCAAGTAGTCGTTCTGGAACCGCCGGTCGGGGTCCAGCCGATCCCGCAGCGCCGTGAACTCCTCGAAGCGCGGGTAGACACCGGCGAAGTACTCCGCGTCGCGCGTGTGCACCTTGCCCCAGTGCGGTCGCCCCTCGTGTGCGACGAAGATGCGCTCGGCGGCGGTGAAGTACTTCTGGTACGGCGTGCCCTTGACCATGTGGACGGCGACGTACGCGCTGTCGCGGCCGGAGGCGGTGGACAGCGTGATGTCGTCGGCGGGCGCGGTGCGCACCTCCACGGGGAAGCTGATCCGCAGGCCCGAGCGCTCGACCATCGCCTTGAGTTCGCGCAGCACCTCGGTCACGGCCTGACGTGGGACGGCGTACTCCATCTCCACGAACCGCACCCGGCGCGGGGAGGTGAAGACCTTGTAAGGGATGTCCGTGTACGTGCGCGCGGACAGGGCCTTGCTGGAGACCTGCGCGATCGTGGGGATCGTCGCGGGCACCGCCCGGCCGACCCACTGGGCCGCCTGGAAGACGCCGTTGGAGAGGAACTCGTCCTCGAACCAGCCCGCGAGCTGTCCCACCGGCCTGCGGGGCCCGGCGCTGCGGTTGTTGCGCTTGGTGTTGGTGCTGCCGGTGTGCGGGAACCAGTAGAACTCGAAGTGCTCGTTCTCGGCCCACAGTTCGTCGAAGTCGGCGAGGACCTTGTCGAACGGCATCGGCTCCTCGCGCGCGTGGAGGAGGAACGCGGGCTCCACGGCGAAGGTGATCGCGGTGACGACGCCGAGCGCGCCGAGGCCTATCCGGGCGGCCGCGAAGACCTCCGGGTTCTCCTTCTCGGAACAAGTGAGGACCGAGCCGTCGGCGGTGACCAGTTCCAGCGCCTTGATCTGGGCGGCGATGGAGCCCGACTCGCGGCCCGTGCCGTGGGTGCCGGTGCTGGTGGCCCCGGAGACCGTCTGCTCCATGATGTCGCCCATGTTGGTGAGCGACAGGCCCTCGCGCGCGAGAGCCACGTTGAGCCTCTTGAGCGGGGTGCCGGCCTCGACCGTGACGGTCATGTTCTCGCGGTCGACGGTGCGTATGCCGGTCAGCAGCTGAGGGCGTATCAGCACACCGTCGGTCGCGGCGATCGAGGTGAAGGAGTGGCCGCTGCCGACCGCCTTGACCTTCAGACCGTCCTCGGCGGCCCGGCGCACGGCCGCCGCGAGTTCCTCCACGGAGGCGGGCGTGACCTCCCGTGCGGGACGGGCGGCGACCGTGCCGCCCCAGTTACGCCACGTGCCGTTCTTCCCGCTCGCTGTGCTGCTCAACGGTGCCTCCACGACCCGGCGCCGGCCTGCTGAGCCGGCGGTACCCCAGGAAACCGACCGCGACCGCGACGGCCCCGGAGATCGCCGGAACCCCGTACCCGGCCCGCGCACCGGCCGCGTCGATGACCCAGCCGGCGAAGGAGGAGCCGAGCGCGACCCCGACCGCGAGCCCGGTGCTCACCCAGGTCATGCCCTCGGTCAGTTGCGCGCGTGGTACGTGCTCTTCGATGAGGGACATCGTCGTGATCATCGTGGGAGCGATGGCGAGACCCGCGACGAAGAGCGCCACGGCCAGAAGCGGCAAGTTTCCGACCAGTAGGAGGGGGATCATACTCACGGCCATCATGCACACGCCCAGCAACCAGCGGCGGCCCGGCGCCCCCTTCGGGCGCAGCAGGCCGAACACCAGGCCCGCGACGCAGGAACCGGCCGCGTAGAGCGCCAGGACGACGCTGGCGGCGCGCTTGTGGCCCTGCTCGTCGGCGAAGGCCACGGTGACCACGTCGACCGCCCCGAAGATCGTCCCGGTCGCGACGAACGTGGCCACCAGGACCTGGAGACCCGGCGAGCGCAGTGCCGTGCCGCCGTCCTGCCGCGCACGCGGGTGCGGCGCGGGCTCGGTCGCCCGTTGCGCGGTCAGCCAGAACACGCCGACGGCGAGGAAACAGGCCGCCAGCAGCGGGCCCGCCTCCGGGAACCACGCGGTGGACAGACCGATGGACATGATGGGGCCGAAGATGAAACACACCTCGTCCACCACGGACTCGAACGAGTAGGCGGTGTGCAGCTGCGGCGTCCCGCGGTACACGGACGCCCAGCGGGCCCGGATCATCGCGCCGAGGCTCGGCACCGAGCCGATGCCGGCGGCGCACACGAACAGCACCCATTCAGGCCAGTCGAAGTGCGCGGCCAGCAGCAGCCCGGCCGACGCGGCCAGCGCGACCAGGGTCGCCGGGCGCAGCACCCTGCGCTGCCCGTACTGGTCCACCAGGCGCGAGATCTGCGGCCCGATCGCCGCGGCCGCCAGCGCGATGGTCGCCGTCAGGGCACCCGCGAGCCCGTAGCGCCCGGTGAGCTGGGAGACCATCGTGACCACGCCGATGCCCATCATCGACAGCGGCATCCGGCCGACGAACCCGGCGGCGGAGAAGGCCTTGGAGCCGGGGGCGGCGAACAGGGCGCGGTACGGGCTGGGCACGGAGGTCTCCGGGGGTCCGGTCACGCGTGCGTGGCGGCTCGGCACGGCGCGAAGGAAGCGGCACTTCAGGGGCTCGGCAGGGCGTGCATGGAGCGCGACAACTCAGGTAAGGCGTGAATACAGCCCATACAGCTTACGGGAACCCTGACGCACCACTCCTGTGGCTTTTCGAGCGGGCGGCTTCCCCTCGCCCCGTCCGTCCGGCACCCCGCCGTTACCCGGCTGTCAGTGCCGGGTGGCAGGATCGAGACATGCCAGACGCGCTCGATGCCACCCCCTACGACGCCTTGCTCCTGCTCTCCTTCGGCGGCCCGGAGGGCCCGGACGACGTGGTCCCGTTCCTGGAGAACGTGACGCGTGGGCGCGGCATCCCCAAGGAACGCCTCAAGGAAGTCGGTCAGCACTACTTCCTCTTCGGCGGGGTCAGCCCCATCAACGACCAGAACCGCGCCCTGCTGGACGCCCTGCGCAAGGACTTCGCCGACCACGGCCTGGACCTGCCGATCTACTGGGGCAACCGCAACTGGGCCCCGTACCTGACGGACACGCTGCGCGAGATGGTCACCGACGGCCGCCGCCGCGTCCTCGTCCTCGCGACCAGCGCCTACGCCTCGTACTCCGGCTGCCGTCAGTACCGTGAGAACCTCGCCGACGCGCTGGCCGCCCTGGAGAGCGAGGGGCTTCAGCCGCCGAGGATCGACAAGCTGCGGCACTACTTCAACCACCCGGGCTTCCTGGAGCCCATGATCGACGGCGTGGTCCGGTCCTTGGCCGACCTCCCCGAGGACGTCCGCGAAGGTGCCCACATCGCCTTCACGACCCACTCCATCCCGACGTCCGCCGCCGACACCTCCGGCCCGGTGGAGGACCACGGCGACGGCGGGGCGTACGTCAGGCAGCACCTGGACGTGGCGCGACTGATCGCCGACGCCGTCCGCGAGCGCACCGGCGTCGACCACCCCTGGCAACTCGTCTACCAGTCCCGCTCGGGCGCTCCGCACATCCCGTGGCTGGAGCCCGACATCTGCGACCACCTGGAGGAGCGGCACGCGGCCGGCGTCCCGGCCGTCGTGATGGCGCCCATCGGCTTCGTCTCCGACCACATGGAGGTCCTCTACGACCTCGACACCGAGGCCACCGCCAAGGCCGGGGAGCTGGGCCTGCCGGTGCGCCGTTCCGCCACCGTCGGGGCCGACCCGCGCTTCGCCGCCGCCGTCCGCGACCTCGTCCTGGAGCGCGCCGCGGCCGAGAGCGGCCGGGCCGTCACCCCGTGCGCCCTGGGCGCGCTCGGCCCGAGCCACGACCTCTGCCCGGTCGGCTGCTGCCCCGCCCGTGCCCCCCGGCCCGCCGCCGCGGGCGCCGACAGCCCCTACGCGTGAGGAGCGCCGTGACCGACCCCCTGCACAAGGACCTGCTGGAACTCGCCCAGGAGGCCGCCCGCCGGGCCGGTGAGCTGCTGCGCGACGGCCGCCCGGCCGACCTCGCGGTCGCCGCCACCAAGTCGAGCCCGATCGACGTGGTGACCGAGATGGACATCGCCGCGGAGAAGCTGATCACCGGCCTGATCTCCGAGCACCGACCCGACGACGGCTTCCTCGGCGAGGAGGGCGCCTCCAGCGAGGGCAGCAGCGGCGTGCGCTGGGTGATCGACCCGCTCGACGGCACGGTGAACTACCTCTACGGGCTGCCCACCTGGGCCGTCTCCATCGCGGCCGAACAGGACGGCGAGACCGTCGTCGGGGTGGTCGCGATCCCGATGCGCGGCGAGACGTATCACGCCGTGCGCGGCGGCGGCGCGCGGGCGACCGGTGCCTGGGCGGGCGAGCGCGTCCTCGCCTGCCGGCCGACGGCACCGCTCGAGCAGGCCCTGGTCTCCACCGGCTTCAACTACGTCACCGAGGTCCGCACCCACCAGGCCGAGGTCGCGGCCCGGCTGATTCCGCTGGTGCGCGACATCCGGCGCGCGGGGTCGGCCGCGGCCGACCTGTGCGACGTGGCGGCCGGCCGTCTCGACGGCTACTACGAGCGCGGTCTGCACCCCTGGGACCTCGCCGCAGGCGACCTGATCGCCCGGGAGGCGGGCGCGCTGACCGGTGGACGCCCCGGAGAGCGCCCCTCACGCGATCTGGCGATCGCGGCCACCCCGGGCGTCTTCGAGCCCCTCCAGCGGTTGCTGGAGGACTTCGGCGCCTGGCACGACTGAGTCTGCTCCCGGACACACGAGGGCCCCGGCGCTGGATTCGCCGGGGCCCTCGCGTCGCGTGCGCGAACCGCTCAGACGCTCGTCGCGCCGACCTCCACACCGTGCTCGGCGGCGAGGCGGCGCAGGTCGTCGAGCTCGCCCTGCTCCACCTCGACGAGGAAGTCGTCGCCCTCGTCGCGAGCCCGCGTCAGGTCGGACTCGGTCGCCCTTATGCGCTGCAGAAGTCCTGCGGTGAATGCGTCCATGCTGCGCCCCCTCGTCCTGGGTCGTGGGTCGATGGCACGGGGGTGTGCCAGTTGGAAGGGGCGATCACGTCTCCTGTGGGTGCCCAGCGCTGCCCAGGCCGGGCGGCGACGGTGCCGGACACCCACGCCCACTCTGCGGAAAGCGGAACGCTGAGTACCACATGGTGCTGTGGTCCATGCAGAGCGTGATCGCGGGGTGTAAAGCCGTCCTCCCCTCGCTCCCTCCCACGGAAACCTCAACCGGACGAGAAAAATTCGCATGCCCGGGCTGCACACCCGTCCTTCATGCCGCCCTCACCCGCCTTACCGCCGACTTATGGCCGAAAAGGGCAGGATGGAGGTCAACACACTCACCACGACCCCTGCCCGCGTGCGCCCCGAGCACTACGCGGGTGGACACAGGAAGGACAGCGACGTGCGCGTACTCGTCGTCGAGGACGAGCAGCTGCTCGCCGATGCGGTGGCCACCGGACTGCGCCGGGAGGCCATGGCCGTCGACGTCGTGTACGACGGTGCGGCCGCCCTGGAACGCATCGGCGTCAACGACTACGACGTGGTCGTCCTCGACCGCGACCTCCCGCTGGTGCACGGCGACGACGTCTGCCGCAAGATCGTCGAACTCGGCATGCCCACGCGCGTGCTGATGCTGACGGCCTCCGGCGACGTCAGCGACCGTGTCGAAGGCCTGGAGATCGGCGCCGACGACTATCTCCCCAAGCCCTTCGCCTTCAGCGAGCTCATCGCACGCGTGCGTGCCCTCGGCCGGCGCACCAGCGTGCCCCTGCCGCCCGTCCTGGAGCGCGCCGGCATCAAGCTCGACCCCAACCGCCGCGAGGTCTTCCGCGACGGCAAGGAGGTCCAGCTCGCGCCCAAGGAGTTCGCCGTCCTGGAGGTGCTGATGCGCAGCGAGGGCGCCGTCGTCTCCGCCGAGCAGCTCCTGGAGAAGGCGTGGGACGAGAACACCGACCCGTTCACCAACGTCGTGCGGGTGACCGTCATGACGCTGCGCCGCAAGCTCGGCGAACCGCCGGTGATCGTCACCGTGCCCGGCTCCGGTTACCGGATCTGATCCCCGTGGCCTCCACACCCGCGCCTCCCCAGGCACCCCCGAAACCCACCTGGGACCCGAGAAGGGCGCAGCCCCCGTTCCCGTGGCTGCGCCCGACCATCCGCATACGGCTCACCCTGCTGTACGGCGGCATGTTCCTGATCGCCGGCATCCTGCTGCTGTCGATCATCTACCTGCTCGCCGCCCAGGCGGTGAACACGGGCAACACACCGCTGTACAAGATCGTGAGCGGTACCGACATCAGTGTCGCCAGCGACAACTGCCCGGCCATCAACAACACGAGCGGCTTGACGCTCACGCAGTTCAACGCGGCGATCAGCGACTGCATCGACCATCAGCGCCAGGCCGTCCTCGACGACCTGCTCAGCCGCTCGCTCCTGGCCCTCCTCGGCCTCGCCGTGATCGCCTTCGCCTTCGGCTACGCGATGGCGGGCCGCGTGCTGTCCCCGCTCGGCCGGATCACGCGCACCGCGCGCGCGGTGGCGGGCTCGGACCTGTCCCGCCGTATCGAGCTGGACGGCCCGGACGACGAGCTGAAGGAGCTGGCCGACACCTTCGACGACATGCTGGAGCGGCTGCAGCGCGCCTTCACCGCCCAGCAGCGCTTCGTGGGCAACGCCTCGCACGAGCTGAGAACACCGCTCGCGATCAACCGCACGCTGCTCGAAGTGCACCTCTCGGACCCGAACGCGCCGATGGAGCTGCAACAGCTCGGCAAGACGCTGCTGGCCACCAACGAGCGCAGCGAGCAGCTCGTGGAGGGCCTGCTGCTGCTCGCCCGCAGCGACAACCAGATCGTCGAGCGCAAGCCGGTCGACCTCGCCGAGGTCGCCGGGCAGGCCATCGACCAGGTGCACGGCGAGGCCGAGGCCAAGGGCGTGGAGATCCGCGGCAGACGCGACTCGGCCATCGTCCAGGGCAACGGCGTGCTGCTGGAGCGCATCGCCCTGAACCTGGTGCAGAACGCGGTGCGCTACAACGTTCCGGAGGACGGCTGGGTCGAGGTCACCACCGAGTTGCAGCACGGGCAGGCCATCCTCGTCGTGTCGAACACCGGACCGGTGGTCCCGGCGTACGAGATCGACAACCTCTTCGAACCGTTCCGGCGGCTGCGCACGGAGCGCACGGGAAGCGACAAGGGTGTCGGGCTCGGGCTGTCCATCGTGCGGTCGGTGGCCCGGGCGCACGGCGGCCATATCGTGGCCCAGCCGCGCGAGGGAGGGGGGCTCGTGATGCGGGTCGCTCTGCCTCTCTGAGATCATGTCGCCGACACACGCGGGCTTGTTCGCTTTGCGCGGAATTTTCAGGCCACCCAAGCTGCTTTCCCGTGTGTGATCGATCACAGGGGCGAATTTCCGGCCATCTACTCTCCGTGATCATGGATGCCTGCGGAAAGCCCGGAAAATCCGGGTTTTCGGGGGTCGTGATCACGGGAAGTACACGGTGAGGCGCCTTTGAAGTGCAGCATTCGGACCGTGTACGGTCCCGATCGCCATCCAACACGATCACCCGTGAGGAGTCCGGTTGGGTGTCGATTGAGTAACAGACCTTGATGTGAGGCAAAATCTCCGCCTCGAGGCGGGCACAAGTCCGGCCTCTCACGCGTTACGTGCGCTGGAGACACCGCAGACACCCAGAGGGGGAGAGGCGAAATGGCAACCGATTACGACACCCCACGCAAGACCGACGACGATGTCGACTCCGACAGCCTTGAAGAGCTGAAGGCCAGGCGGAACGACAAGTCCGCCTCCGCGGTGGACGTCGACGAGTTCGAGGCCGCGGAGGGCCTGGAACTGCCCGGCGCCGACCTCTCCAACGAGGAGCTGGCGGTCCGGGTACTTCCCAAGCAGCAGGACGAGTTCACGTGCATGAGCTGCTTCCTGGTGCACCACCGCAGCCAGCTGGCCCGCGAGAAGAACGGCCAGCCGATCTGCCGCGACTGCGACTGAGGCGGGGTCGGCCGTGACTGGCTCGACCCCTCCTCGGAAGCGCCGTTTCCCCCCGCGGGGAGCGGACAAGGGGCCGTCCGACGGCCCTCACGGCGTGCGTGACGACGAGCGAGGTCCATCCGGCACGGACGTGGTTCCGGCGGGATCGGCCTCGCTCGATGCGACGGGGGACCGGGGTGACCTCCCGGCTCCGGCACCGGGCGGCACGCCCGTCGCCAGGCGACGGGCGGCCGCGATCCGGGACAAGGCCGTGGACCTGGCCAGGGAAGGCGCCCGCAAGGGCGGTGACCGCGCCAGAGAGGGCGTCCGCTGGGGCGGTGAGCGCGCCAGGGAAGGCGTCCGCAAGGGCGGTGAGCGTGCCAGGGCGGGCCTGGCGCACCTGGCCGACCGGATCATCGAGATCGCCCCCAGGATCCCCGTACGGGACCTGCAGACGTTGCGCCGGCAGTTCCCCGGCCTCGGGCCGGAGCAGCTCGCCGACAGGCTCGTGGCGGGCGCGGCGAACGCCACCTCCACGGTGGGGGCGGGCGTCGGCGCGGCGGCCATGCTTCCCGTGCCGCCGGCGATGCCGGCCGAGATCGCCGCCGAGATCACCGGCGTGGCCGCGATCGAGCTGAAGCTGATCGCCGAACTGCACGAGGTGTACGGCGTGCGCCCGCCGGGGAACATCGTGGATCGCAGTACCGCCTATCTGCGTTCCTGGTCGGGCGAGCGCGGCATCGACGTGCACAAACCCGGCTCGCTCAACTCCGCGCTGGGCGGCCAGATGAAACGCGAGTTGCGCCAGCAGATCATGAAGCGCATGGTCCGCGACCTGCCGAACCTGATGCCGTTCCTGGTGGGCGCCGCGGTGGGCGCGGTGATGAACCGGCGCGACACCAAGAAACTGGCCGCGAAGATCCGGACCGACCTGCGCGGAATGCAGGTGCCGTGGGACGCGCTGCCCGCGCTGCCACCGCTGGAGAAACCGGAGAACCCGCTGCCCATCGGGGAGAACCGCGAAGAACTCGGCGAGAAGCGCAAAGAACTCGGGCACCACGAAGAACCCGGGAAGAACCCCGAGGAACTCGGGGACTGAGAGACGGACTCGGGGACGAGGCGGAGTCGGTGACCGAGGGGAACTCGGGGATCGAGGGCGGGGGCCGTCGTCGGTTGCGCCTCCCGCCGGTTATGCCTCCTGCGCGCGCTGGGCCTTCTCCCGTGCCGTCCGCAGCGCCTCGGCCAGCCGCGCTGGCTCCCGAGTCGACAGATACAGGTACGGCGTCGGGTCCTGCGGGTCGGTGACCTCTACCCGGACCGCCGTGGGGATGTAGGCGCGCAGCAGCAGGAAGGCGCGGGTGTCGGCCTTGTACGTGCGCCAGGCGCGCGCCTCCTCGACGTCCAGGATCTCCGCCTCGCCCAGCGCCGTGACCGGGATCTTCGCCTCGCCCGCGATCAGGGAGTCGCCCACGACGCGGATGCGGACCGAGCCGTAGGAGCTGGCCATGACAGCAGCCGCGGCGGTGCCGCCGACCAGGCCGCCGAGCGACGGCAGGGTGCCGAAGGGCAGCAGGATCAGGGCCATGGAGACGCCGACGAGGAACGACACGAACCACCACGAGCGGGGCGCGGTCAGGCGTTCTTCGTAAGGGGTGGCGGAGAGCTGCATGGAATCAAGCTTGGCATGGTGTCCGGACAGGGCCGACGCGCGGGTAAGGTCTGCGGCTGTGAGTGGTACTTCCGCAGCTCTTCAGCCTCCGGCCGACGCCGTGAAACCGGTGCGGCACCCCGACGCTCCCGCGCCCGGCGAGCTTCTCGGTGCCCACTACGAACAGTGTTTCGGGTGTGGGGGCGCGCAGCCGCACGGGCTGCACCTGGAGGCGCGGGCCGGCGAAGGGGTCCGCGTCACCGCCGAGTTCACGGTACAGCCCGCCCACCAGGGGGCGCCCGGGCTGGCTCACGGCGGGGTCCTGACCAGCGCGCTCGACGAGACGCTCGGCTCACTGAACTGGCTGCTGCGGACGATCGCCGTCACCGGACGGCTCGAGACCGACTTCGTGCGGCCGGTGCCCGTCGGCGCCACGCTGCATCTGGAGGCCGAGGTGACGGCGGTGGCCGGACGGAAGATCTACTCGACCGCCACCGGGCGGATCGACGGCCCCGACGGGCCCGTCGCGATCCGCGCGGACGCCCTCTTCATCGAGGTCGAGGTCCAGCACTTCGTTCACCACGGCCGTGAGGACGAGATCAAGGCCGCCATGGACGACCCGGACCAGGTCCGGCGCGTCCGTGCCTTCGAGGTGAACCCGTGAGCCGTCTTCCCGTGGACGTCCTGATTCGCCGCGTCGACCCGGACGTACCGCTTCCGGTGTACGCGCACCCCGGTGACGCGGGGGCCGATCTGCGGACCACCGAGGCGTGCGAACTGGCGCCGGGGGAGCGGGCCGTACTGCCCACGGGCGTGTCCATCGCGCTGCCCGAGGGGTACGCGGCCTTCGTGCACCCTCGTTCGGGGCTCGCCGCCCGGTGCGGTGTGGCCCTCGTGAATGCCCCGGGGACGGTTGATGCCGGGTACCGTGGGGAGATCAAGGTGATCGTGGTGAATCTCGACCCGCGCGAGTCCGTGCGGTTCGAGCGCTTCGACCGGATTGCCCAACTGGTCGTCCAGCAGGTCGAGAGGGTCCGCTTCCAGGAGGTCGCGGAGCTTCCCGGCTCGGCGCGGGCCGAAGGGGGCTTCGGGTCCACCGGTGGCCACGCGGCGGTGGACGGCGGGGGCGGCACAAGCGGTCAGGCCGCCGTAGGCGGCGCGACGGGTGGGAATCGATACGCTTCGGTCGTATCCGACCGGGAAGGACAGTGACGTGTTCGGACGTCGCAAGAAGAAGGGTGCCGCCGAGGACGCGGCCGGCGAGGCCGAGCAGGTCGTCGACAGTGTCGACACTGAGGCGGACGAGGAAGAGGGCACGCGCGAGCGTGTGAGGCTCGAGCCCGAGCCGCGGCCCGACGGGCCCTGGGACAGCTCGGAGGTGCGCGAGCCCGGTGAGGGCCGCGTGGACCTGGGCGGGCTCTTCGTGCCCGGCGTCGACGGCATGGAGCTGCGGGTCGAGGTCGCGGGCGACGCGATCGTCGCCGCCACCGTGGTGCTGCGCGACAGCGCCATCCAGCTGCAGGCCTTCGCCGCGCCCAAGCGCGAGGGCATCTGGGGCGAGGTGCGCGAGGAGATCGGCTCCGGCATCACCCAGCAGGGTGGCATCGTCGACGAGGTCGAGGGCCCGCTGGGCTGGGAGCTGCGGGCCCAGGTGCCGGTGCAGTTGCCGGACGGCACGGGCGGGTTCCACGTCGTGCGGTTCGTCGGTGTGGACGGTCCGCGCTGGTTCCTGCGGGGTGTGATCTCGGGCCAGGGCGCGGTACAGCCGCAGGCGGCCGGTCTGCTGGAGCAGATCTTCCGGGACACGGTCGTGGTGCGCGGCGACGGCCCGATGGCCCCGCGCGACCCGATCGTCCTCAAGCTGCCGAACGACGCCCAGATGGTCCCCGAGGGGGTCCAGCAGGAGGAGGCCGGATCCCGTTTCTCCGGCGGCATGGGGCAGTTGCAGCGCGGACCGGAGATCACCGAGGTCCGCTGAGCACTGCCCGGTAGGGACGGTTCGCGCGCTGCGGGCCGTCCCCCACGGTCGGTTCGCGAGCTGTGGGTCGTCCATCGCGGGTCGGCCCACCAGCCGCAGGCCGTCCG
>NZ_BQUN01000041.1:0-44413 GCF_026008495.1 Streptomyces sp. A012304 | reverse complement strand
CCCCACCCCGGGGTGCGGCCCTTCGACGTGCGCGGACCCTTGACACGGGGTTGGTCTGTACCTGCGCCCTGCGGAACCGGCCGGCAGCAACAACCTCTTCGTCGCCTGGGAGACGCTGACCCACGGGGACAGCACGGCGTGAACCGATCGAGGGGTCTCATCCGATGAACCGGTGAAGGGGAAGCGCGAGCGGCGAGGGGGAGAGCGAATGACCGGATCGGCCTGTGGGGTGTCCACCGCGTCAGGGTTGCGTCAAAGGCGTCCGCTGCCCTCCTTCTCGTCCCCTTTGTCGGCATCGTTGGCCGTAAGGTCGACGCTGCGTCCGCAGCAGTCACCGGAAGACAATGAGGCCATGGCACGCGGCAAGCTTCGGATCTACCTCGGCGCGGCACCGGGTGTGGGCAAGACCTACGCGATGCTGTCCGAAGCGCACCGGCGCGCGGAGCGCGGCACGGACTGCGTGGTGGCCCTCGTGGAGCACCACCAACGGCCGCGCACCGAAGTGATGCTGCACGGCCTGGAGGAGGTCCCGCGCCGCGAGCTGGAGTACCGGGGCGGCCGCTTCACCGAGATGAACGTGGACGCCGTCCTCGCCCGCCGCCCGCAGGTCGCCCTGGTGGACGAGCTGGCCCACACCAACGTCCCGGGATCACGCAACGCCAAGCGCTGGCAGGATGTGGAGGAGCTGCTCGCGGCGGGCACCGACGTGATCTCGACCGTGAACATCCAACACCTGGAGTCCCTCGGCGACGTCGTGGAGTCGATCACCGGGGTGCGCCAGCAGGAGACCGTCCCGGACGAGTTCGTGCGGCGGGCCGACCAGATCGAGCTGGTCGACATGTCGCCGCAAGCACTGCGCCGCCGCATGGCGCACGGCAACATCTACCAGCCGGACAAGGTCGACGCGGCTCTGTCGAACTACTTCCGCCCCGGAAACCTCACCGCCCTCAGAGAGCTGGCCCTGCTCTGGGTCGCCGACCGGGTCGACGAGTACCTGCAGCAGTACCGCAGCGACCACCGGGTGTCGACGATCTGGGGCTCGCGGGAGCGGATCGTCGTCGGCCTGACGGGCGGCCCGGAGGGGCGGACGCTGATCCGGCGGGCGGCGCGACTGGCGGAGAAGGGCGCCGGCGGCGAGGTCCTGGCCGTCTACATAGCGCGCAGTGACGGCCTGACGTCCGCCTCGCCCAAGGAACTGGCCGTCCAGCGCACCCTGGTCGAGGACCTGGGCGGCACGTTCCACCACGTGGTGGGCGACGACATACCGGCCGCGCTGCTCGACTTCGCGCGCGGGGTGAACGCCACCCAGATAGTCCTCGGCTCCTCCCGCCGCAAGACCTGGCAGTACGTCTTCGGTCCGGGCGTCGGCGCGACGGTCGCCCGGGAGTCGGGGCCCGACCTCGACGTGCACATCGTCACCCATGAGGAGGTCGCCAAGGGGCGGGGGCTGCCGGTGGCCCGGGGAGCCCGGCTGGGCCGGGCCCGGATCGTCTGGGGCTGGCTGGTCGGCCTGGCCGGGCCCGCGGTGATGGCGCTGCTGCTGAACAGCGTCCCCCTCGGCCTCACCAACAACATGCTGCTCTTCCTGGCCGTGACGGTGGCGGCGGCGCTGCTCGGCGGACTGCTGCCGGCGCTGGCCTCCGCGGCCCTCGGGTCGATGCTGCTGAACTACTTCTACACCCCGCCCCGGCACCAGTGGACGATCGCCGACCCCAGACACATCGTCGCCCTCGTGATCTTCGTCGGGGTCGGGGTGTCCGTGGCGTCCGTGGTGGACCTCGCGGCCAGACGCACCCATCAGGCCGCCCGGCTGCGCGCCGAGTCGGAAATACTCTCCTACCTCGCGGGCAATGTCCTGCGCGGCGAGACCAGCCTGGAGGCACTGCTGGAGCGGGTCCGGGAGACGTTCGGCATGGAGTCGGCCGCGCTGCTGGAGCGGGCGGACGACCGTGAGCCGTGGACCTGCGCCGGACACGTCGGCGTCGGCCCGCCGATACAGCGGCCGGAGGACGCCGACGTGGACGTGCCGGTCGGCGACCACATGGCGCTGGCGCTCACCGGCCGGGTGCTGCCCGCGGAGGACCGGCGGGTGCTCGCCGCGTTCGCCGCCCAGGCGGTCGTCGTCCTGGACCGGCGGCGCCTGCGGGAGGAGGCCGACCGGGCCCGGGCTCTCGCCGAGGGCAACCGGATCCGTACGGCGCTGCTGGCCGCCGTCAGCCACGACCTGCGCACGCCCCTGGCGGGGATCAAGGCGGCGGTGTCCAGCCTCCGCTCCGACGACGTGGCCTGGTCCGAGGAGGACCAGGCGGAGCTGCTCGAAGGCATCGAGGAGGGCGCGGACCGGCTCGACCATCTGGTGGGGAACCTGCTCGACATGTCCCGCCTCCAGACCGGCACCGTCACACCGATCCTCCGGGAGATCGACCTGGACGAGGTGGTGCCGATGGCGCTCGGCGGGGTCCCGGCGGACAGCGTGGAGCTGGACGTGCCCGAGACGCTGCCCATGGTCGCCGTCGACGCCGGCCTGCTGGAGCGGTCGGTGGCCAACCTGGTGGAGAACGCGGTCAAGTACAGCCCCGACGGCGAACAGGTCCTCGTCTCCGCGAGCGCCCTCGCCGACCGGGTCGAGGTCCGGGTCGTGGACCGCGGGCCGGGCGTGCCGGACGAGGCGAAAGAGCGGATCTTCGCGCCCTTCCAGCGATACGGTGACGCTCCGCGGGGCGCGGGAGTGGGACTGGGGCTCGCGGTCGCGCGCGGGTTCGCCGAGGCGATGGGCGGCACGCTCACCGCCGAGGACACGCCCGGCGGAGGGCTCACCATGGTGCTCACCGTGCGCGCCGCGCAGGGCCGCGACACGGCCGGGCCGGAGCGTCCGACGGACTCCGCGGAATCCGCGCGCGAGGCGCCCGCCGCTCGGGCACCCGCGCCGTCCGTCCCCGCCCTCGCCGCGACGCCCCGGCCCGCCGCCTCAGGCGGCGGATCCCCGGAACCCTCCGCACCATCAGCACCATCGGAAAGGTAGGCCTCATGACCCGGGTGCTCGTGATCGACGACGAGCCGCAGATCGTGCGCGCCCTCGTGATCAACCTCAAGGCGCGCAAGTACGAGGTGGACGCGGCCCATGACGGGACCACCGCCCTCCAGCTCGCCGCCGCCCGCCGCCCCGACGTGGTCGTCCTCGACCTGGGGCTGCCCGACATGGACGGCGTCGAGGTGATCAAGGGCCTGCGCGGCTGGACCCGGGTGCCGATCCTGGTGCTGTCCGCCCGGCACTCCTCGGACGAGAAGGTGGAGGCGCTCGACGCGGGCGCCGACGACTACGTCACCAAGCCCTTCGGGATGGACGAGCTGCTGGCCCGGCTGCGGGCGGCCGTGCGGCGGGCCGAACCTGCCGGGGGCGACGAGGGCGACGTCCTGGTGGAGACCGACGCGTTCACCGTCGACCTGGCCGCGAAGAAGGTGAACCGGGACGGCAAGGACGTCCGGTTGACGCCCACCGAGTGGCATCTGCTGGAGGTGCTGGTCCGCAACACCGGACGGCTGGTCGGCCAGAAGCAGCTGTTGCAGGAGGTGTGGGGGCCGTCGTACGGGACGGAGACGAACTACCTGCGCGTGTACATGGCCCAGTTGCGCAGAAAGCTCGAAGCGGACCCGTCGCATCCGAAGCACTTCATCACCGAGCCGGGCATGGGATACCGGTTCGAGAAGTGAGGCCGGTCGCAAGGGCCGGTACGTGGCTACGGTCCGGTCGGCGTGCCCCGGTACGCTTCAGACATGAGTGCTGTTCCTCGTTCCGAAAAGCCGGTGGGCCGGTTCCGGCGCATGTTGGACCGGCTCTCCTCGTCGCAGGAGGATCTGGAGTCCGAGGAGCTGCGGGAGGACGCCGACACCGCCGGCTGCATCCGGATCGGAGACTGCCAGGACCGCCAGATAGTGACGGTTACTGGTACCTTGCGCACGGTCACCCTGCGGCCGCGTGCCGGAGTCCCGGCCCTGGAGGCCGAGCTGTTCGACGGTTCCGCCGCGCTGGACGTGGTGTGGCTGGGCCGGCGCTCCATAGTCGGCATAGAGCCGGGGCGCCGACTCATCGCATCGGGCCGGATCTCGATGAGCCGGGGCCGCCGGGTGCTGTTCAACCCCAAGTACGAACTGAGACCCCGCGGTAGGGAGTAGCCGGTGACGTCACTCGACAAGCCGACCGAAGACACTCAGCAGGACGACGCGCGGGCGGTGACGGAAGCCGCGCTGTTCGAGGCGTTCGGCGGGGTGCGGGGCATGGTCGAGACGGTGCTGCCCGGCCTCCTCTTCGTCACGATCTACACGATCAACAAGGACCTGCACATGTCGGCGATCGCCGCCCTGGCGGTGTCGCTGGTCCTGGTCGTGGTCCGTCTCGCCATGAAGGACACCGTGAAGCACGCCTTCAGCGGTGTCTTCGGCGTCGCCTTCGGTGTCGTCTTCGCGATGATGACCGGCAACGCCAAGGACTTCTACCTGCCCGGCATGCTCTACACGCTGGGTCTGGCGCTGGCGTACATCATCACGACGCTGTGCGGGGTGCCGCTGCTCGGGCTGATCCTCGGGCCGGTCTTCAAGGAGAACCTCTCCTGGCGGACCCGCAACCCCGGGCGCAAGAAGGCGTACGCCAAGGCCAGTTGGGCCTGGGGGCTGATCCTGCTCGGCAAGTGCGCGATCCTGTTCCCGCTGTACTGGTGGGCGGACACGACACAGCTGGGCTGGGTGCTGGTCGCGCTGAAGATCCCGCCGTTCCTGCTGGCCGTGTGGCTGACGTGGGTCTTCCTGGCGAAGGCGCCCGCGCCGATCGACGTCTTCGCCGAGATGGAGGCGGAGGAGAAGGCCGAGCGGGAGCGCGAGGCACTGGCCGCGGAGCGGGACGAGGTGAGCGGGGGGCGTCACCACCGGGACGCGTAGTCCCCGGGGCCGGGCGACCGTCCTCAAGGGCCGGTGCCGGCCAAGACCCCGACGTCCAAGAGAACGCCGGACGGGCTGAGCAGCCACGTCCGGCGTTCTCCGTTTGGGCCGGCTCAGCCGCCCGTGTCGTCCCGGCGGACCGACAGCAGGTCCTCCAGCTGCTCCTCCCGGGCCTGGGCGGCCACGAAGAGGAGTTCGTCGCCCGCCTCCAGGGAGTCCTCCCGGGAAGGGGTGAGGACGCGGGTGCCGCGGATGATGGTGACCAGTGAGGTGTCCTCGGGCCAGTCCACGTCGCCCACCTGGGTGCCGGCGAGGGCTGACTCCTCCGGCAGGGTCAGTTCCACGAGGTTGGCGTCGCCGTGACTGAAGCGGAGCAGCCGGACCAGGTCACCGACGCTCACCGCCTCCTCGACCAGGGCCGACATCAGACGCGGGGTGGAGACGGCGACGTCCACTCCCCAGGCCTCGTTGAACAGCCACTCGTTCTTCGGGTTGTTCACACGGGCGACGACCCGCGGAACGCCGTACTCCGTCTTCGCGAGCAGGGAGACGACCAGGTTGACCTTGTCGTCGCCCGTCGCGGCGATCACGACGTTGCAGCGCTGGAGCGCCGCCTCGTCCAGGGACGTGATCTCGCAGGCGTCGGCGAGCAGCCACTCCGCCTGCGGGACGCGCTCGACCGAGATGGCGGTCGGCGCCTTGTCGATGAGCAGGATCTCGTGGCCGTTCTCCAACAGCTCGCCCGCGATCGAGCGGCCGACGGCGCCGGCTCCGGCAATGGCGACCCTCATCAGTGACCGCCCTCCTTCGGGCCCTCGGCGAACGCCGCTTCGACCTTCTCCACCTCGTCGGTACGCATCATCACGTGCACCAGGTCACCCTCCTGGAGCACCGTCTGCGAGGTGGGCAGGATGGCCTCGCCGAGGCGGGTCAGGAACGCCACCCGGACGCCCGTCTCCTCCTGGAGCCTGCTGATCTTGTGACCCACCCAGGAGGCCGAGGCGTGCACCTCGGCGAGCTGGACGCCTCCGGTGGGGTCGGTCCACAGCGGCTCGGAGCCCGAGGGCAGCAGCCGGCGCAGCATCTGGTCGGCGGTCCAGCGGACCGTGGCCACCGTCGGGATGCCCAGGCGCTGGTAGACCTCGGCGCGTCGGGGATCGTAGATCCGGGCCGCGACGTTCTCGATGCCGAACATCTCGCGGGCCACGCGGGCGGCGATGATGTTGGAGTTGTCACCGCTGGAGACGGCGGCGAAGGCGCCCGCCTCCTCGATGCCGGCCTCGCGCAGGGTGTCCTGGTCGAAGCCGACTCCGGTGACCCGGCGGCCACCGAACGAGGAGCCGAGGCGGCGGAAGGCGGTGGGGTCCTGGTCGATCACGGCGACCGTGTGCCCCTGCTGCTCCAGGGTCTGGGCGAGAGCGGAGCCCACTCTGCCGCAACCCATGATGACGATGTGCACGACCGTCCTTCCGAGGTCGAGAGTTGTTGACTTGGCTGAAACGCTGAAACGCTGCAACGCGGAAACAGGGTCTCAGACCGCCGACCAAGCTACACACACGCGGTCCGCGCGGGGCACCCCCGTGCGGGCGAGGGTGGACTCAGCGTCGGCTGATGCTCAGGACACTGAGGGCGGTGAGGATCGCGAGGCCGAAGAGGGAGCCGACGGCGCCGATGAGCTCCGCGGTCGTGTGCATGCAACCTCCGAGGGGCGGCAGCGGGCGGGAATTGTCATATAGGCATGGCGGTGGGTGCGGCCACGGAATCCGCAGCCGTGCCACCACCGATTTCACCCATGAGGCAGACGCGGTCCGGCGCGAAGTGGTTGAGGCCGGGGGAGGGTGGGCGCCTCCCCGTGCGAAGGCTTACGATCCACTGTTGTGTCCAAACTGACCGACGTGCCCAAACGGATCCTGATCGGGCGCGCACTGCGCAGTGATCGGCTCGGAGAAACGCTCCTGCCGAAGCGCATCGCCCTGCCCGTCTTCGCCTCCGACCCGCTCTCCTCCGTGGCATACGCGCCCGGCGAGGTGCTGCTGGTCCTGTCCATCGCGGGTGTGTCGGCCTACCACTTCAGTCCGTGGATCGCGGTCGCGGTCGTCGTGCTGATGTTCACGGTGGTCGCCTCCTACCGGCAGAACGTCCACGCCTACCCCAGCGGCGGCGGCGACTACGAGGTGGCGAACACCAACCTCGGGGCCAGGGCCGGTCTCACCGTGGCGAGCGCGCTGCTCGTCGACTATGTCCTGACCGTCGCGGTCTCCATCTCCTCCGGCATCGAGAACCTCGGCTCCGCCATCCCGTTCGTCGTCGAGCACAAGGTGGCCTGCGCGGTCGGCGTCGTCGTGCTGCTGACGCTGATGAACCTGCGCGGCGTCAAGGAGTCCGGGAAGCTCTTCGCGATCCCGACGTACGTGTTCGTCGCGGGCGTGTTCATCATGATCGCGTGGGGTGCGTTCCGGACCCTGGTCCTGGACGAGACCATGCGGGCCCCGACGGCGGAGTACACCATCAAGGCGGAGCACCAGGGGCTGGCCGGCTTCGCCCTGCTCTTCCTGCTGCTGCGCGCCTTCTCCTCCGGCTGTGCGGCGCTCACCGGCGTCGAGGCGATCTCCAACGGCGTGCCGGCCTTCCGCAAGCCCAAGTCGAAGAACGCGGCGACCACGCTCGCGATGATGGGCCTGCTGGCCGTCACCATGTTCTGCGGCATCATCGCGCTGGCCCTGGTCACCGACGTCCGCATGGCCGAGAACCCGGCCGCCGACCTGCTGAGGGACGGGGTCGCGGTCGGCTCCGACTACGTCCAGAACCCGGTGATCACCCAGGTCGCCGAGGCCGTCTTCGGCAAGGGCAGCTTCCTGTTCATCGTGCTCGCCGCGGCCACCGCCCTGGTGCTGTTCCTGGCGGCGAACACCGCCTACAACGGCTTCCCTGTCCTCGGCTCGATCCTCGCCCAGGACCGCTACCTGCCCCGCCAGCTCCACACCCGCGGCGACCGGCTGGCGTTCTCGAACGGCATCGTGCTCCTCGCCGGCGCGGCGACCCTGCTGATCGTCCTGTACGGCGCCGACTCCACGCGGCTGATCCAGCTGTACATCGTCGGCGTGTTCGTGTCGTTCACGCTGAGCCAGACCGGCATGGTCCGCCACTGGAACCGCCACCTGACCACCGAGACCGACCCCGCCAAGCGCCGCCACATGATCCGCTCCCGCGCGATCAACACCTTCGGCGCCTTCTTCACCGGCCTGGTCCTGATCGTCGTCCTCGTCACGAAGTTCACCCACGGCGCCTGGGTGGCCCTGCTCGGCATGGTGATCTTCTACGGGACGATGACCGCGATCCGCCGCCACTACGACGGCGTGGCCGCGGAACTCGTCGCCCCCGAGGGCCCCAGCGACGACAGCGTCCGCCCCTCGCGCGTGCACTCGGTGCTGCTGATCTCCAAGATCCACCGCCCGACGCTGCGTGCCCTGGCCTACGCCAAGCTGATGCGCTCCGACACCCTGGAGGCGCTCACCGTCAACGTCGACCCGGCCGAGACGAAGGCGCTGCGCTCCGAATGGGAGCGGCGCGGCATCGACGTCCCGCTGAAGGTCCTCGACTCGCCGTACCGCGAGGTCACGCGCCCGGTCATCGAGTACGTCAAGAGCCTGCGCCGGGAGTCGCCGCGCGACGCGGTGTCGGTGATCATCCCCGAGTACGTGGTCGGCCACTGGTACGAGCACCTCTTGCACAACCAGAGCGCGCTGCGGCTGAAGGGCCGGCTGCTGTTCACGCCGGGCGTGATGGTCACGTCCGTGCCGTACCAGTTGCAGTCCTCCGAGGTGGCGAAGAAGCGGGCCCGCAAGCAGCAGGAGTGGAACGCTCCCGGCTCGGTGCGCCGCGGTCCGGCGGAGCAGGGGCGCGAGAAGGAGACGTCGGAGAACAAGGGCTGACGCCGCGAGGCCGATGCCGTGGTCAACGGCCGGACGACACCCACGTAGACTGGTGGGCTGTTGTCCGGCCGTTCCTCGTTCGACGTTGTGGAGTCACCCCGCCATGCAGGAAGAACCCAAGAACACGCTGGTGGGGACGGAGTACGAGGTCGAGATCGGCCCCGTCGCCCACGGCGGCCACTGCATCGCCCGCACCGACTCGGGTCAGGTGCTCTTCGTCCGGCACGCGCTGCCCGGTGAGCGGGTCGTCGCCCGGGTGACCGAGGGCGAGGAGGGCGCGCGCTTCCTGCGCGCCGACGCGGTGCGGATTCTGGAGGCGTCCAAGGACCGCATCGAGGCGCCCTGTCCCTTCGCCGGTCCCGGCCGCTGCGGCGGCTGCGACTGGCAGCACGCCAAGCCGGGCGCCCAGCGCCGGCTGAAGGGCGAGGTGATCGCCGAGCAGCTCCAGCGGCTCGCGGGCCTCACCCCCGAGGAGGCCGGCTGGGACGGCACGGTCGTGCCGGCCGAGGGCGACAAGCTGCCGGCGGGCCAGGTGCCGCAGTGGCGGACACGCGTGCAGTACGCGGTGGACGCGGACACCGGCCGGGCGGGCCTGCGCCGCCACCGCTCGCACGAGGTCGAGCCCGTCGACCACTGCATGATCGCCGCGGAGGGCGTCAGCGAGCTGGGCGTGGAGAAGCGGGACTGGAGCGGGATGGCCTCCGTCGAGGCGATCGCGGCGACCGGCTCCCAGGACCGCCAGGTGATCCTCACCCCGCGACCGGGCGCCCGGCTGCCGATCGTCCAGCTGGACCGCCCGGTGTCGGTGATGCGCGTCGGGGAGAAGGACGGCGGCGTCCACCGCGTCCACGGCCGGCCCTTCGTGCGCGAGCGCGCGGACGGCCGTACCCACCGGGTCGGCAGCGGCGGCTTCTGGCAGGTCCACCCGAAGGCCGCGGACACCTTGGTCACCGCCGTCATGCAGGGCCTGCTGCCGCGCAAGGGCGAGACGGCGCTGGACCTGTACTGCGGCGTCGGCCTCTTCGCGGGCGCGCTCGCCGACCGGCTCGGCGAGAAGGGCGCGGTGCTCGGCATCGAGTCCGGCAAGCGGGCCGTCGAGGACGCCCGCCACAACCTCGCCGACTTCGACCGGGTACGCATCGAACAGGGCAAGGTCGAGACCGTGCTGCCGCGCACCGGCATCACCGAGGTCGACCTCATCGTCCTGGACCCGCCGAGGGCGGGGGCGGGCCGCAAGACGGTCGAGCACCTGGTCACCCTGGGCGCGCGGAGGATCGCGTACGTGGCCTGTGATCCGGCTGCGCTCGCCCGGGACCTGGGGTACTTCCGGGACGGGGGGTACCGGGTGCGGACGTTGCGGGCGTTCGATCTGTTTCCGATGACCCACCACGTTGAGTGTGTCGCGATCCTTGAGCCTGCGGCAAAGGGGTCCTGACCTGCTGTTTTAGCGGGTGTGCGTTATGTGCGCTGTGGGCGTTACGGGCGATGTCTTGACGCATATTTGACGCACACGAGGCTCTTCCGACGCACGTTTGACGCACGTTCTGATGGGGCGTCAGGCGGCCGTTCTCGCAGGTGACGGTGTGGCGGGCGGGTCTTTCGGGGCCCCTGCCTAGCTGATCCTTGGTGAAAGAATGCCGGTTATGAGTGTTTTGTGTCTTAGTGAGCGTTTGGTTCTCTGTTGCCCGTTTCATTTGGCCTAGCTGTCGCGCCAGTTGGTGGTGGTCTCGTGGGTGAGTCGCCGGGTCATGAGGTTGATGGCGGCGAGTTGGATCATTGCTGCTGATCGGTGTGGGTGGGTTTCGTAGTCGCGGGCCAGGCGGCGGTGGTGCATGAGCCAGCCGAGGGTGCGTTCGATGACCCAGCGGCGGGGCTGGACGCGAAAGCCGCGGAGGGCGGGGTCGCGCTGGACGATTTCCAGGTCGATGCCGATCTCGGCGGCGTGTTCGACGGCTTTGGTCTTGTAGCCGTTGTCGGCCCAGGCTTTGGTGATGGTGGGGTGGTGCTCGCGGACTTGGCTCAGGAGGTGGGTGCCGGCGGCGGAGTCGTGGACGCTGGCGGCGGTGACGGCGACGGTCAGCAGGAGGCCGAGCGTGTCGGTGACGATGAGCCGCTTGCGTCCGATGAGAGCGGCGGTCGCGGTGCGGGTGCCGTCGTCGGGCCACTGCAGGTCGCTGCTGGAGAGTCCCAGGTCCTGCGTCAGGTCCGGCGCGGCCACGACCAGCGACGTGTTGGCCATCACGACGATCAGCAGGCTGAGACAGAGCACGAGCAAGGCCCACCAGCGGCGTGGGCGATCTTCGCGTCCGCCAGCGCCGAAGTTCTTCAAGCTGGTCGGGGGGAACACCTGCGGAAAGCCCGCGCATCCAGCACCGATCCAGCCCGGGCACCGCGAAAAGGTACAAGAAGACCCACCGCATCGCGCAGGCCGTGCCGGTGTTTGTCGGCGACCTGCTGGTTGGCCTTGCCCACCGCGTCAAGATTTTGCACGTACCGCCCACTCGTGTGTCGGCGAGCTGGTCCGGATCCGCGGCGCCGTGGCCTGCGCAGGTTGCCGGATACCTTCCCGGAGGGGGCTGCACCTGTGGCCCGTCAGTACCACGCGGGACGGCATCGACGCCGCCTTCACCGGCCGTTCGGTCGCCTTTCGGCGGGGTTCGTCCTCCGCCGGGTAGGAGTGGTCGTCTCAGGCGGGGTCGGGGAGGGGGCGCCGGGCGACCTCGTGGGCGTCGTCCGGTGGTACGCCCAGCATGCGCAGGACCATCTCGGCCAGGTTCGCCGCGGCCTCGTCACCGTCCAGGTCGGGGCACGCGAACCTCAGCTCCACCAAGGACAGCAGGGTGCCGCCCAGTGCGGACAGGGCCACGGTCGGGTCGACCACGGTGAAGCGGCCGGAGGCCGTGCCGACCTCGATGTCACGCAGCGCCCGCCGGGCCAGGCCGTTGTCCGAGTGGATGTGACCGAGGCCCCGACGGCGCAGGACCTGCATCAGCTCCGGGTGGGAGTCGGCCATGCGTGCGCTGAGGCGGAAGCCCGCCGCGACGAGCTCCGCAGGGTCGTCGATCTCCGCCAGGCGCTGGTCGAAGCTCCGGCCGTACTCCTCCAGGGCGTCCACCACCGCCGCCTCGAACAGCTCGGCCTTCGACTCGAAGTGGTTGTAGAAGGAGCCGAAGCCCACGTCGGCGCGCTCGGCGATCGCCTGGATGCTGATGCCGGTGTCCCCGCTGTCGGCGAGTATCTGCCGGGCGGCGCGAATGAGCGCGCTACGGGTCTCGGCGCGACGTCGCTCGAATCGGTTGCTGGGCGGGGCTGACGTAGGCATGCGCCAAGTCTAACCGCGCAGGCGATGACGACTGCAGTTCTGATGAATCCATCATTTCCCGCCGGGAGCATCTTGACGATGGAACTGTCAAAGTTGATGATTTCCTCATTGCGGCAATGTTGCTCGGAGGGCACCATGTCTGAAACCCGCGTCCACGGGGCCGATGCCAAGACGGCCCACCAGGACCTGCACAGCGAACAGGGAGCCCTGCGGGGCGAGCATCCCGGCCGCTCCCGGAATCCCGTGATCAAGGTCGCGGACCTGGCCTGGCTGGAGTTCGAGAAGCCCGACCTGGGGCGGGCCGAGGTCTTCGCCCGGGACTTCGGCTTCCAGGTCGCCGCGCGCACCGAGAGTGAGCTGTGGCTGCGCGGCACGTTCGCCGGCTCGCCGTGCATGGTGATCCGGCGCGGGCGTACGTCCCGCTTCATCGGCCCGGCGTTCCGTGCGGCGGAGCGTCCCGATCTGGACCGGCTGGCACGGGCCACCGGGTCCGACGTGCGTGACGCGGACGTACCCGGTGGCGGAAAGACGGTCGACCTGCTCGATCCGTCCGGCTTCCCGGTGCGGGTGGTGCACTGCGGCGAGCAGCTGCCGGCCCTGCCCGAGCAGCGACCGCTGCTGCTCAACTTCGGCACGGATCACCGTCGTACCAACGCCACGCAGCGCCCGCCGCGCGAGCCGTCCCGGATCCAGCGCCTGGGCCATGTCGTCCTGGAGACCCGCGTGTTCGGCCGGGCCCTGGACTGGTACCTGGACACGCTGGGGATGATCGTGTCCGACTTCCTCTTCCTGGACGGGCAGCGCGACCGCGGCCCGACCATGGCGTTCATCCGCTGCGACCTCGGCAGCGTGCCGGCCGACCATCACACGCTGGCCATGCACCTGGGACCGGGGACTGGTTATGTCCACTCCGCCTACCAGGTCACCGACCTGGACTCGATCGCCGTCGGCGGCGAATACCTCAAGGAACGCGGATACGAGCGCAGCTGGGGCGTCGGCCGGCACATCCAGGGCAGCCAGCTCTTCGACTACTGGCGTGACCCCGACCGCTTCATGCTGGAGCACTTCGCCGACGGCGACCTGTTCTCCCGCGACGTCGAGCCCGGGTGGGCGCCCATGTCGACGAGCGGTCTTGCCCAGTGGGGTCCACCGGCCACGCGTGACTTCCTCGGCGCGAGTCCCTCCCCGCAACGGGTCCGCGACGTCATCCAGGCCCTGCGCGGCGACAACGAGATGGACCCGGCGCGCCTGCTGGGCCTGCTCAAAGCCGCCAAGTCCTGAACCCTCAATCCCCTCACGAAGGTACTGACATGAGCACCAACGTCCTGCGCACCGCCGACGGATGGTGGGTCGTCCGCGGCCACCGGGCCATCCCTGTCGACACCAAGGCCACCACCACCGCCGAGCTGATCGCCGACCGTGACGCCGTACGAGAGGCGGCACGCTCGACCGAGGCGGGCACGCCCGTTGCCGACCTGGTCGCCCTCTCGCCGGTCACCACCCCCTGCCGGGTGGTCGCCCAGATGGTCAACTACCGGAGCCACGCCCGTGATTCGGGCTTCACGGGCGACATCCCGCCCGCCTTCTTCCGCAAGGCGTCCGGCTCGGTCAGCGGACCCGGCGACACCGTCGTACGGCCCTCGCACGTGAAGTTCCTCGACTACGAGGTCGAACTCGGGCTCGTCATGGGCGCCACCCTGCCCATCGGCACCACGGTCGACGAGCGGGACCTGCCGTCGTACGTCGCCGGGCTCGTCGTCACCAACGACGTCAGCGCGCGCGACGTCCAGCTGACCAAGACGCAGTTCTACGAGAGCAAGTCCTACCCGACCTTCACACCGACCGGCCCGTACCTCGCCCTGCTGGAGCCGGAGGACTTCGCCCATCTCCTCGACCTCAGGCTGAAGCTGTCCGTCAACGGCGAGCTGCGCCAGGACCGCACCCTCGCCGACATGATCGTCCGCCCGGCGCAGGCCCTCACCCTGCTGGCCCGTTTCCAGACCCTCGACCCTGGCGACCTGCTGCTGACCGGCACGCCCGGCGGCACGGCCCTCAAGGCCCCGCCGAAGCCGGTCGAGAAGATCGGCGCGCTGCTGCCGCCCGCCATGAAGTGGAAGGCGTTCTTCAAGTCCCAGGCGAAGAACCCGCACTACCTGCACGCGGAAGACGTGATCACAGCGACGATCGCGACCCCGGACGGCCGGATCGACCTCGGTGAGCAGCGAACCTCCGTCACGGACGCGAAGTAGGGACCTGAGGTGAGCCGCACCGAACAGCAGGTACCCGTGGTGATCATCGGCGCGGGACCGGTGGGCGTGACCGCCGCCCTCCTCCTCGCCCGGCGCGGAGTGCGCACCGTCGTCCTGGAACGCCACCGGGACGTCTACCCGCTCCCACGCGCCGTCGCCACCGACGACGAGGTCCGCAGGATCCTCCAGGCCGCGGGCGTGGGGGAGGAGTTCGCCGCGATCGTCCGCCCGGCGAACGGACTGCGGCTGCTGGACGCCCGGCACCGGGTGATGGCCGAGTTCCGCCGTACCGAGCACGGCCGTCACGGCTACCCGCAGACCAGCATGTTCGACCAGCCCGAGCTGGAGCGACTGCTCCGCGACGCCCTCGCCCGGAACCCGCAGTGCGAACTGCGCAGCGGCGTGGAGGTCACCGGTGTCACCCCGGACACCGCCGGCCCCGTGCGCGTGACTTACCGCGACGACGACGGAGAGTACGAACTGTGGGCCGAGGCGGTCCTCGGCTGCGACGGGGCGAACAGCCTCACCCGCGACGCCATCGGCGCCGTATGGGAGGACCTCCGCTTCGAGGAAAGCTGGACCGTCGTCGACGTCCGCACGAACGCCGACGTCCGCTGCTGGGAAGGCGTCGACCAGGTCTGCGACCCACACCGTCCGGCGACCTTCATGCGCGTCGGCGAGGACCGCTACCGCTGGGAGTTCCGGCTCGAGGGCGGCGACGAGCCGGTCCGCGAGCTGGTCGCGCCATGGCTGCCGCCCTCCTACGACGGTGACTTCGAGGTCGTCCGCGAGACCCAGTACACCTTCCGGGCGCGCATCGCCGACCGGTGGCGCAGCGGACGGGTCTTCCTCCTCGGCGACGCCGCCCACCTCACCCCTCCGTTCATCGGGCAGGGGCTGTGCGCGGGACTGCGGGACGCCTACAACCTCACCTGGAAGCTCGCCCGCGTCCTGGGCCAGGGCGGCGACGAGCGGCTCCTGGACACGTACGAGAGCGAACGCAAGCCGCACGCCCGCCACGTCATACGGCTCGCGGTCGCGATGGGATGGGCCATGACCGGCGGCCAGGACAGCGCCGCAGCACTGCGCCGCAGATTCCTGGCCGCGGCCTGCCGCATACCCGGCCTCACGCAGCTGGCCGGCCGCGACCTCAGCCCGCCCCTGACCGCCGGACCCCTCGTCCGACGCCTCAACCGCAGGGGCCTCGCGGGCACCCACTGCCCGCAACCATGGATGACCACTGGCGGACGGCGGACCCGCCTCGACGAGATGCTCGGCGACTCCTTCACCATCCTGACCGCCACCGAACCCTGGCCCGCACTGAACGCCCTCGCCCACGCGCTCGGCGCCCGGACGATCCCTGTCACCGGCCTCGGTGACGACGGCACCCTCGCAGACTGGCTGCGCAATGGCCGGGTGGATGCCGTGCTGCTGCGCCCCGACCACGTCGTCGCGGACGTCGTCCCGGCAGGGGGCGGCGACTTCACCGACACCGCCACCTGGGCGGCCCTCCTGCACACCACGCGCAGCACCCTCCCCCTCCAACAGACCGCCGAGAAGAGCCTGCTGAGGAGCGCCACACGATGACCAGGCCGGACCCCTTCACGACCCCTGACCCCAAGGCCGTCGTGAACAGCCGCATCATGGACTTCGCCCGCCACGCCGGGATGGACGGCACCGATTACGCCGCCCTGCACCGCTGGTCGGTCACCGACCTGGAAGGCTTCTGGCGCGCGGTGTGGGAGTACTTCGACATCGAGTCCGACACCCCGTACGAGCAGGTCCTGGCCGAGGAGCGGATGCCCGGCGCCCGGTGGTTCCCCGGCGCCACCCTCAACTACACCCATCACGCCCTGCGCAACCTCGCCGACGACACCGTAGCGATCATCGCCCTCGACGAGACCGGCTCCTGCTACGAGGTGACCGGGGGCCGCCTGCGCGCCCAGGTCGCCTCGGTGGCCGCGACCCTGCGCGAGCTGGGGGTGGGCCAGGGCGACCGGGTCGTCGGCTACCTGCCCAACACCCCGCACGCGATCATCGCGTTCCTCGCCGCCTCGAGTATCGGCGCCGTGTGGTCGGTCTGCGGGCAGGATTACGCGCCCCAGGCGGCCGCCGACCGCTTCGCCCAGCTCGAACCCACCGTCCTGATCGCCGCCGACGGCTACCTCTTCAACGGCACCACCCACGACCGCCGCGAGGCCGCCGGTGAACTGGCCGCGCACCTCCCGTCGTTGAAGGCGACGCTGCTGGTGGACCACGTGGGCCTGCCGTGGCCTTCGCGAGCGTTCCCATCGCTGGTGGTGCCGTGGGAGGACGCGTCCACCCGCGCCGAGGAACTCACGTGTACGCCGGTGCCGTTCGACCACCCTCTGTGGGTCGTGTTCTCCTCCGGCACCACCGGTCTGCCCAAGGGCATCGTCCACGGTCATGGCGGCGTCCTGCTGGAGCACCTGAAGACCCTCGGCCTGCACTCCGACCTCGGGCCCGGCGACCGTCTGCTCTGGTACACCACGACCCACTGGATGATGTGGAACCTGGTCGCTTCCACTCTGCTGACCGGTGCCACGACCTGTACGTACGACGGCAGCCCCGCACCTCTCGCCCAGCTCGACGTCCTGTGGGAGCTCGCCGCACGCCACCGGGTGACCGTTTTCGGCACCAGCCCCCAGTACCTGCTGGGCATGGCCAAGTACGGCATCGACCCCTCGGCGCACGACCTGTCGTCGATCCGCGTGGTCGGCTGCACCGGCTCGGCACTGCCGGCCTCCGCCTACCCCTGGGTCCGCGACCACGTCGGCGACCACGTCCTGCTCGCGTCCATCAGCGGCGGCACGGACGTGGTGTCCGGCTTCGCGGGCAGCGCGCCCAACACTTCCGTCTGGGCCGGGGAACTGTCCGCACCCCATCTCGGCGTGGCGCTCGCCGCGTACGACGGCGAGGGCCTCCCCGTCGTGGATCAGGTGGGCGAGCTGGTCGTCACCCGCCCGATGCCGTCGATGCCGCTGCACTTCTGGAACGACCCCGACGGCACCCGCTACCGCGACGCCTACTTCTCCTCCTACCCCGGCGTGTGGCGGCACGGCGACTGGATCACCGTCACCGGTCACGGATCGGTGATCGTCCACGGCCGCTCCGACAGCACCCTGAACCGCAACGGCGTACGCCTGGGCAGCGCCGACATCCACGACGTCGTCGAACGCCTCCCCGAGATCACCGAAGCCCTCGTCATCGGAGCGGAAGAACCCGACGGCGGCTACTGGATGCCCCTGTTCGTGGTCCTCGCCGGCGGGGTGACCCTGGATGACGCCCTCCGAGAGAAAATCAAGGAAGCGATCCGTACCGGCGCCTCACCCCGCCACGTCCCCGACGAGATCATCGAGGTGCCGGGCATCCCGCACACCCGCACCGGCAAGAAACTCGAAGTCCCCGTCAAACGCCTCCTCCAGGGCGCCCCCGTCGAGCAGGTCGTCAACCCGGCAGCCGTGGACGCCCCCGACCTCATCGACCACTTCGCCCGCCTGAGCACCGAACGCCGGAGGCGGCCGGCGTGACCACCGCACAGGTCACCCTCGCCGCCGTACTGTCCCTCGTCTTCCTCCCGCTGGGACTGGGGAAGATCGCCGCGGTGCCGTTCATGCGGCAGGCGGCAGCGCACCTCGGCATGTCACCGGGCCTCTACCGCGTCGTCGGCGAATTGGAGGTGGCCGGAGCCGTCGGACTGCTGCTCGGACTGGCTTCCGCCCCGCTCGGGGTGGCCGCCGGCATCGGGCTGGCGCTGCTGATGACCGCGGCCGCGGTGGTCCACCTGCGCCACGGCGACCCGCCCGTGCGGGCTCTACCGGCCGCCGTGCTGACCCTGACGGCGGGGGCGTACGCCGCGGCGACGGTCGCAGCCGGCTGACGTCCGAAATGTGCGCCCTCGCGACGCACGAGACCTCGTCGCCCCCGACGGATCTCGCCTTGGTGGTCGATCCGTAGGTCACGCGTCACGCCGCGCTCGGCGAACCGGCGCGGATCAGACTTTCTCGGCGGTCACGCGGGGATGGTCAGTGGTGAGCATGGTGATGTCCTCGACGTCCGACGTCAGGATCGTCACGCGACCTGGCTGGGCGAGGGCGGTGGCACAGAGCATCGCGTCGATGGCGTACTTGTGACCGTGCAGCCCGGCCGCGCGCAGCAGGGTGGCGGCGGTCTGGGCGAGGGACTGGGTGACGGGCTCGACCCGCAACCGGGATAGCGTCCATGTGAGGGCGGCGTCGTTCATCCGGGGGTGGACAACCTCGACGAGTGCCGCTGTTGAGGTGATGACGGGCAGGTCTGTGTCGCGGGCGGCGGTGAGCCACTCGTGGATCTCGCGGTCGCGTTGCACGGCTTTGGCCAGGCTCTCGCTGTCCAGGATCAGGGCACCGCTCACGCGGCCGCTCCTGTCCCGGAGGAGGGGGTGCCGGTGAGCTTGGCCCGCTTGGCGGCCACAGCCTCGGGATCGGCGGGGCCGTGGGTCTTGTCGAAGTCGGCGATCAGCTCGTCCAGGTTGTCGCGCTCGATCTGCCGCTGCGCGGCCTTCTCCAGGAACGCGGACACGCCACGCTTGCCGACCCGCTCACGGATCGCTTGCAGGGTGCCGGCCGTGAGGGAGACGGAGATGCCGCTGGTGGGGCCGTCGCCGGGACGGAAGTCGGTGTCTTCGTCAGCCATAACACGAGTATGGCATTCCGAATGCTATACAGCGAGATTCTCGGTGGTGCGGAGCCCTGAATGTTGCCCGGTCGTGCGTCAGGGATCGCACGTAACGCCCATCATGCACGTAATGCACATGATCTTGCGTCCGTTTTGCGTCGCGCGCGCCCCTGACCTGCGGTTCTGTGGCCGGGGTGGAGTGCTCGACCTGTTTCTGTCCTCATCGGTGGCGGCTTCGGTCGATACGAGGAACGCGAAGCCGGGCTGGGATTGCTAGGTCAGGACCAGCCAGCGGCGGCCGTCGATCAGCTCGCGGGCCGCGTCGAGGTGGCCGGCGTGGCACGCGGTCTCGGTGATGACATGCAGCAGGACGTCGCGCAGGGTGTGCAGGTGCGGTTCACCGAACCGGTCGTGGGGCCACCAGGCCAATGCGGCGTCGGCAGGGGTGGCGGTGATGATGGCGTCGGCGAGTTCTGCCTCCTGCCGGTATCGGTCGAGCACGTCGATGGCCGGCACGTCCGGGGCCACCTTCCACGCTTCGTCGCCGTTCGTCTGGCCGAGGATGACCTCCTCGTCCCCGGCGACGACCGCGCGGAACCAGAACCGCTCCACATCGAGCGCGAGGTGCTGGACCAACCCCAGGCAGTGCCATCCGGAAGGCAGCACGGGCCGTCGCAGATCCTTCGCGTCGAGCCCGTCGAGGATGCCGAGAACGTGGCGCCGTTGTCCGTCCAGGACCCGGAGAAGCGCCCTGACCTCACCGACCGGGGTTGTCTCGCTCAAATTTTCAGTCACGGCCACCCATGATCTCCGAACGTCCGCTGCCGCGCAGGGAGTTATCCATGCCGGGACAAGCAGCCGACTGAAGGCCGGTGGAACCGTGAGGCGGGCATCCACCGGAAGCACCGCGGGGGCGGGGAGGTCACCCTGACCGAGAAGGTCCCTTCGGAAGCGCTACCCCCGAGAGCGCCGGTCGTTGGGCGGCCCAACCCCTTAAGGCAGCCCTCCGGGTGAGCTGGGGGATCATCCCGATACCCAACAGCCGGCCAGGCGGGGACCGTATGGGCATGACCTCTAGGGCACGCACGACCCGACTGCTCTCCGTCCTCATCCCCTTCCTGCTGCTGTGCTACGGCGTGCTTCGCCTGATCGACGGCATGGACGGCGACCACGGCCCAGGGGTGGCCTGGAACCTCGGCCACACGTTCTTCCTCGCCGCCTTCCTCCTGCTCGGCGTTTTCGTCGTGGAGCTGCGCCGCCTCGTTCCCGCGGCCACCGTCTGGATACGAACCGCAGCCAGTGCTGCCATGGTCGCCGGAGCATTCGGCGCGGGTTGCTTCGTCTGGGTGATCCTCGGCGATCTGTTCTCCGGCTTGGCCGACTCGGCCCCGCTGCCCGACCTTCTCAAGTTGGCAGGCCCGCTCGCCTTCCAGCTCGGCATGCTCACCCTGCTGATCATGCTGGCGGCCGCACGGCCCAGGCGGCTGCCCATGTGGAGCCCTGCGCTCGTGTTCGTGTCCTTCGCCCTGATCACGGTCAACCTCGACCTGATCCCGCTCGCGGCCGTCGGCCTCATGGCCGGCCTCGCACCGCTGGCCCGCGACCGCGCACTCCGCACAGCGCCGTAGACCCCCACGGGTGGCCCCCCGCCGGCGGTTCTCGGCAGACAAGGGCATCGGCCCGCATGCCTTCAGAACCGGCTGATGTCACCCGAAGTCGCTCGGTCCGAAGCGCGGATGCCGGCGCGGCCTCGCCTGCGGGCCGTTGCCCACCGGCGCTGCTCGCTCACGGTGCGGGGCAGTTCTCGTCGGATCCCTTGGTATGCCATCCGCTGTCCTTCGTGATCCGGACCGTCACCGGGCCGGCCGAGGGGGTGCCGAGGCGGTGTGCGGCGGCGGCCGTGCAGATCAGCTGCCGGGTCGCCGTGCGCGTCAACGCACTCATCTGCGAAGGCAGTTCGACTGTGACGGTGTCGCCGTTCACCGTCACGGCCAAGGGGTCCGACGCGGGGGCCCTCAGCTCGTCGGCGGTGGGCGGCGGGAGGGGCGCGGAGGTCGGCAGTCCGGGCATCTCGGTGGTGAGGCGTCCGGCGGCTTCGGCGGACGTCGGCCCGAGCATCAGCAACCCCAACGCCGCCCCGGCGTCCGTGGGGTAGGCGGTCGTGCGCGGGACCGCGACGAGGGTGTCACCGCGCACGAAGTAGACCTGTGTGACCGGGCGGACCCCGCTCGCGGGGTCACCGGCCTCCACCACTCCGGTCGCGGGGATCCCGCAGGAGGAGAGCGCGAGGAGCGAAGCCAGTAGCGGGAGACCACGGGTGGCCTTCATGACGGGCCCTCCTCGGGCGACTCGTCCCGCCGCAGCGGGAGTTCCACGGTGAAGACGGCGCCGCCCGCCGGATGGTTGGCCGCGTGGACGCCGCCGCCGTGGATCCGGACGTTCTCGGCGGTGATCGACAGCCCGAGGCCGCTGCCCTCCGAGCGGGTCCGGGCGGTGTCCGACTTGTAGAACCGTTCGAAGACGTGCGGCAGGACGTCGTCCGGGATGCCGGGCCCGCCGTCCCGCACCTCGATGACCGCCAGCTCGGCGGGGGTCCGGCTCAGGCGCACGGACACCGGGCGTTCCCCGTGCTTCAGGGCGTTGCCCACCAGGTTGGCGACGATGACGTCGAGGCGGCGCGGGTCGAGCAGTCCGCGCACCTGGTCGGGCGGCGGCAGGTCCGTCCGCACCGCCTCCGTCCAGCCGCGCGAGGCGAGCGTGCGCCGGATCGACTCGGCCAGGTCGATCTCGTCCAGGTGCAGCACCGCCGCGCCCGCGTCGAACCGGGAGATCTCCATCAGGTCGTCGACGAGACGGGCCAGTTTGACGGTCTCCTCGCTGATCAGCCGGACCGCGGTGGCGGTGTCCGGGTCCAGCCGGGCGGCGTCCTCGTCGAGGACGTCGGTGACCGCCGACATGGCGGCCAGCGGGGTGCGCAGTTCGTGCGAGACGTCCGCGGCGAAGCGGCGGGCCCGGGCCTCCATGTCGCGCAGTTCGGCCACCGACGCCTCCAGCGCGGCGGCCGTCTCGTTGAAGGTGTGGGACAGATCGGCGAGTTCGTCGGAGCCGTCGACCGCGAGCCGGGTGTCCAGACGCCCTTCGGCGATACGGCGGGTGGCGTGCCGCAGGGCCCGCACCGGCAGCAGCACGCCCCGCGCGGCGAACAGGGCGAGCACGACGGCGAGCAGCAGTGCCGGGACCATGGCCCGTTCGACGGCGGTGACCAGGGCGTCGACGTAGGCCTGTTCCGCGGTCTGCGGGACGACCAGGAACACCCTGATCCCGGAGGCCAGCCGGGACCGGTCGGGGGCGCCGAAGGTGACCGACATGCCGACGACGAGCGAGGAGCGCTCGCCGTCGCGTACCCGTTGGAAGACGGTGGCCCGGCTGGAGGCGACGGCCTCGCGCAGCGCGGGCGTCAGTTCCGGGAAGGCGTCACCGGGCACGGAGGCGGCGCTGAGCTCGCCGTACGTGACCAGCACGCGCCGGCTGCCCGCCGCCTCACCGGCCGCCACCTCGGTCGCGAGGTCCTGGAGCACCCGCTGGTCCGGGGGGTAACCGATGTCGGGGGCACGCTCGTTGAGCTGGGTCCGCAGCTGTCGTATGACGGCGTCCTGGCTCTGCTGGAGCACCCCGGTGCGCGCCTCGCGGAAGGTGAGCGCGCCGGTCGTGGCGGCGGCGACGGTGGCGACGAGTGCGAAGGCCACCACCAGCCGGGCCCGCAGACCGCCCCTCACGGGGCCGCGAAGCGGTAGCCGAAACCGCGCACGGTGTGGATGTAGCGGGGCGCGCGGGGCGGCTCGGACATCTTGGTGCGCAGTCGCTTGACGCAGGCGTCCACCAGGCGGGAGTCGCCGTGGTAGTCGTGCTCCCAGACGGCCTGAAGGAGTTGCTGGCGGCTGAATACCTGGCCCGGCGAGGCGGAGAGGGTGAGCAGGAGCCGCATCTCCGAGGGAGCGAGGGCGATGGGCGCGCCGTTCATCGTGACGGTCAACCCGGCCCGGTCGACGGCCAGTTCGCCGTAGGTGTCGATCTTCGGCAGCCCCTCCCGGGCCGGGGCCGCGCCCGCGCGGCGCAGGACGGCGCGGATGCGCGCGTCGAGCGCCCGGGCCTGTACCGGCTTGACCACGTAGTCGTCGGCTCCCGCCTCCAGGCCGACAACGATGTCCACTTCGTCCCCCCGGGCGGTCGCCATGATGATCGGCAGTGTCTGGTCGACGGCCCGGATGCTCCGGCACACGTCCAGCCCGGTCATGCCGGGCAGCATCAGATCGAGGACCACGATGTCCGGCCGGAAGGACCGCAGCCGGTCCATCCCCTCCTCCCCGGTCGCGGTGGCGGCGACGTCGTGGTTCTGGCGTCCGAGGGCCAGGGCCACGCCCTCGCGGACGGCGCGGTCGTCTTCGATCAGCAGTACACGTGCCATGGGCTCAGTATCTCCATGGGCATGACCATAGGGAGGGTTATCGGTTCGTTATCTCCCGGGCCGGTTCCGATCACATGGCGATCACATCGTGAACGACCGTGACAGCGCACAAGCGAGAGCCCTCCCGCCGTCGCCGCAAGCCCTCCGCGCGCGGAAGGCGACTGGCGGGAGCACTGGCCGCGTCGGCCGTCCTCGGGGCCGTGGGCGGCGCGGTGGCCATGTGGACACAGGACGATGCCGGACGCGCGCCGACGGCGCCGCCGGAGGCACGCGCCGGGGCATCGGTGGCGGCCGGACGAAGCGGCGCCGACGGGCCCCCGCCGGCGACCGGGCTGGCCGCCCCCGCCGGAAGTCCGGCGCGCGGCACCACCGAGCCACCGCGATCCGAGCCGTCCCCGTCCGGTACGCCTCTCCCGCACCGCGGCCCGGGAACCTTCGTCACCGCGCCCGGCGAAAGCGCCAAGGCCGGGAAGGGAACGGCACTTCGCTACCGCGTCGAGGTGGAGGACGGCATCACGCTGTCCGCCGCCGACACCGCCGCAGAGGTGGAGCGCGTCCTGGCCGACCCGCGCGGCTGGACGGCCGACGGACACTCGGCGTTCCGGCGGGTGTCCACCGGCCCCGCCGACTTCGTGGTCCGCCTCGCCACCCCGGCGACCGTCGACCGGATCTGCGCCGAGGGCGGCCTCGACACCGGCGGCAGGGTCAACTGCAGCGTGAACCGCGACGTGATGGTGAACCTCAGGCGCTGGGTGCTGGCGACTCCCGTCTACGCCAAGGACGTCACCGCCTACCGCGCCCTGATCATCAACCACGAGGTGGGCCACTTCCTCGGCCACGGCCATGTCACCTGCCCCGGGCCGGGCAAGCCGGCCCCCGCGATGATGCAGCAGATCAAAGGCATGTCCGGCTGCGTCCCCAATGTCTGGCCGTACGACAGCGACGGCCGTCCGATCACGGGCCCCGCCGTCCCGTGACACCTCCCCCCGACGAACAGGAGTGCAGATGAGGTTACGCGCACGCCACAGACACGCGGCCATGGCCGCGGGAGTGGCTACCGCGGCCATGGTGCTGGCCGGTCTCCCGGCCGACGCCGGAGCCGTCGGCACCGCGGGCGGCCGTACGGCTGCCGCGGTGAAGACGGTCACGCTGGTCACCGGCGACCGGGTCCTGGTCGACGCCGACGGCCGGGTCACCGGGGTGGAGCGGGCCCCGGGCCGCAAGGACATACCCTTCTCGGTCCGGGAGGTCGCCGGACACACCCGGGTCGTCCCGGGCGACGCCGAACTGCTGCTGGCCCAGAACAAGCTGGACGCACGGCTGTTCGACGTGACGCAGCTGATCGAGGACGGCTACGACGACGCGGGCCGCTCCGACGTCCCGCTGATCGTCACGTTCAAGGGCGACAAAGCGCCCTCGATGAGCCCGTTCACCGAGGCCGGGGCCCGGATGGGCCGTGCGCTGCCGGTGGTCAACGGCAAGTCGATGCGGTCCGTCAAGAAGCGGGCGGCCGACCTCTGGGACACCGTCACCACCGAGGCGTCCGGGGCCGTCGAGAAGGTCTGGCTGGACGGCCGGCGCAAGGCCTCCCTCGACAGGAGCGTCCCGCAGATCGGCGCGCCGACGGCCTGGGCCGCCGGGTACGACGGCACCGGGGTGAAGGTCGCCGTCCTGGACACCGGAGTCGACACCTCCCACCCCGACCTGGCGCGACAGGTGATCGAGGAGAAGGACTTCTCGGGCTCCACCGGTCCCGGCGACACGTTCGGCCACGGCACGCACGTGGCGTCCACCGTGGCCGGCACCGGCGCCAAGTCGGACGGCAAGTACAAGGGCGTGGCGCCGGGCGCGAAGATCCTCAACGGCAAGGTCCTGGACGACACCGGCTTCGGCGCGGACTCCTGGGCCATCGCCGGCATGGAGTGGGCGGTGGCCCAGGGCGCCGACGTCGTCAACCTGAGCCTCGGCGGTACCGACCTGCCGGGCACCGACCCACTGGAGGAGGCGGTCACCCGGCTCTCCGCCGAGTCCGACGCGCTGTTCGTCGTCGCGGCGGGCAACGAGGGCGAGTTCGGCGAGGGCACGGTCGGCTCGCCCGGCAGCGCGGACGCCGCGCTCACCGTCGGCGCGGTCGACAAGTCCGACGTGCTCGGCGGCTTCTCCAGCCGCGGTCCGCGGGTCGGGGACAGCGGGGTCAAGCCCGACCTGACCGCGCCCGGTGTGGAGATCACCGCCGCGGCGGCGGCCGGCAGTTTCGTCGAGAGCGAGTACCCCTCCGGCGTCCCCGGTTACGCCACCCTCGACGGTACGTCCATGGCGACCCCGCATGTCGCGGGCGCCGCCGCCCTCCTCGCCCAGCAGCACCCCGACTTCAGCGGCGAGCGCCTCAAGGCGGTGCTGACCGGCTCGGCCGAGCCGGGCGCGTACAGCTCCTTCCAGCAGGGCACCGGACGCGCGGACCTGGTCCGGGCGCTGGAGCAGAGCGTCGTCACCGAGCAGGGCCCGCTCGACTTCGGTGAGCAGCGGTGGCCGCACGACGACGACGAGCCGTCCACCAAGCGGCTCACCTACCGCAACCTCGGCACCGAGCCGGTCACCCTGGATCTGTCCGTCGACGCCTACGCGGTGGACGGGAAGCCCGCCGCCGAGGGCATGTTCAGCGTCTCACCGCAGCGGGTCACGGTTCCGGCGGGCGGCACGGCGAGCGCCGAGGTCACGGCGGACACCCGCGCGGGCAGCGCCGACGGCAGCTTCGGCGGCTCGGTGCGGGCGACCTCCGCCGACGGCGAGGTCCAGGTGCGGTCCGCCGTCGGAGTGGCGCGCGAGGTGGAGTCGTACACCCTGACGTTGAAGCACATCGACGAGGACGGCCGGCCGACCGGCGACGCCGCGACCTCGGTCGCGGGCCTCTACAGCGACTTCTACGCCGAGTACGCCGACGAGCGGGACGGCGAGCTGACGGTACGGCTGCCCAAGGGCGACTACATCCTCAGCGGCGTGATTCACCCGCAGACCTCGTCCCCGACCCACGCGGTCCTGCTGGAGCCGAGGTTCCGGCTGGACGGCGACAGGACGGTCACCGTCGACGCCCGGCAGGCGAAGCCGGTGGACATCACCGTGCCGGACCCGGCGGCCGAGAACACCGACGCCACCGTCGCGATCGGCTTCGGGCGGGGCGAGGGGCTGAGGGACGGCTCCTTCCAGTACCTGATGCCCACCTTCGAGGGCTCGCGGTTCGGACGGCTCGGCGGCGGGGAGGCCGTGGAGCGGCTGACCGCCCTGTACTCCGGCGGCTGGACCGGCAAGGACGGGAACGGCAGGCCGGTCGACTACCACGCCGCCTGGTACCGGGAGGGCAGCCTGGACGGCTTCACCGCGCGAGTCGAGCAGAGGCAGCTGGCCAAGGTGGACCTCCAGGTGGGCGAGGCGGTCGACGGCCGGCGCGTCCAGGTGGAGGTGACCCCGCACCTGCCCGACGGCGACCTGGTGCCCGGCTTCACCGACATGCGGGGCGATCTCCCGTTCCGGAGCACCGAGTACATCCTCGACAACGGTGTGAAGTGGTCGGTGCGCACCTGGCAGGTCTCGGGCGAGGGCCAGGAGTCGGTCTTCGAGAACTTCCTCATGCGGATGCCGCAGACCTGGAAGGCCGGCCGCGGCTACCAGGAGCGGTTCGCTGTCGGCGTCTTCGGCCCGGCCCTGGGCGGCCCCGACTCCCCCGGACCGGCCAGGGGCTTCCCCGGCGTCGCCCGCTCCGGCGACACCCTGCGGGCGTACCTCCCGCTGTTCGGTGACGGCGGCGGGCACTGGGGCACCAGCGACACGACCTCCGTGACGACCAGGCTGGAGGCGGACGGCAAGGAGATGTCCGACGAGTACGGCATCCCGCCGACCGACGGCGTCACCGAGTACAAGGTTCCCGCCGCGGACACCACCTACAAGCTGACCGTGGACAACTCCCGCGACCCGGCCGTGTACGCCGTCAGCACGCGCGTCCGCGCCGAGTGGACCTTCCGCTCCGCCAGGACACCCGAGGACACCTTCACCGCGCTGCCGCTGTCGACGATCCGGTTCAGCCCGGACCTGACCCCGGCCAGCACGGCGAAGGCGGGCAGGCGCTTCGAGGTCCCCTTCACCGTCGAGGGCGCGGCGGCCGGGCAGCGACCCGCGAAGCTCGCCTTCCAGGTGTCGTACGACGACGGCGCCACCTGGCAGCCCGCCAAGGCCGTCGGCGGCACGCACCTGTCGTTGCGGCACCCGGCGCGGGCGGGGTCGGTCTCCCTGCGCGCGCGACTGACGGACCGTGACGGCAACACGCTCGTCCAGACGATCGAACGCGCCTACCTCACCGTCCCGTAACCCTTCCGTCGCACCCGGCTCTGCCCGGGACGGCCCCCGGGCCGTCCCGGGCAGACGCGCCCAAGGGCCGGGGCGCGCCATGGATCCGGAAGCGGTGCGGACCGCACGACGGCTCCGGTCCGCCAACAGGTGTGGCACGTTGCTGCCACACGCGTCGGCGTCGCTGCCGTGACCTGGTGGTTCTCCGAAGAGGGGGTGGCCGCTTGCGGTCAGGGGGCGCTGCCGGGGCGGCGGGCGTTCCTACGCTCCGGCTGAGTGCCCCGGCCCGACGGCCGTGACCCAGAGGAGAAGCAGATGCCCGCGCTCACCGCCCGAGTGCGCGGTCGGTCCATCGTCGCCCGGCTCACTGTGCGGGAGAAGGCCCTGGAACGCCGCATGCTCCGCAACCTCGGCCTGGTCGAGGAACGGCTCCTGGCCTGTGTGGGGGAGGCGTCCGCGCCGCTGCTCGCCGATGTCGCCGGCCATCTGGTCGTCGCCGGCGGCAAGCGGATGCGGCCGCTGCTCACGCTGCTGGGTGCCGAGTTCGGAGATCCGGGGCGTGCCGGGGTCGTCGAGGCCGCCGTGGTCTCCGAACTCATCCACACGGCCTCGCTCCACCACGACGACGTCATGGACGAGGCCAGCATGCGGCACGGCGTGATCAGTGTGAACGCCGGCTGGGGGAACACCGTCGCCGTCCGGTCGGGCAACTGGCTGCTCGCCAAGGCCGCCCAGTTGTCGGCGGACCTCACCCGGCAGGCCATCCCGCTCCAGGCCGAGGCGTCCGAGCGGCTGGTGCGCGGACAGGTGCTGGAGCTGACCGGGCCCGCCGTCCCCGAGGACCGGCTGGCCCACTACTTCGGCGTGATCTCCGACAAGTCGGCGTCGCTGATCGCCTTCGCCCTGCGGCTCGGCGCCCTCCAGGCGGGCGCGCCGCGCGGCACCGACGAGGCGCTCGCCCGCTACGGGGAGCACCTCGGGGTGGCCTTCCAGATCGCCGACGACCTGCTCGACATCACCGCGCCGTCCTGGCAGTTGGGCAAGGAACAGGGCAAGGACCTCGCGGTCGGGGTGGCCGGGCTGCCGGTGCTGCTGGTGGTCGACGGCACGGACCCGGCCGACGCGGAGCTGCGGGCGCTGCTCGACCGGCCCGACGGGATACCGGACGAGGCACGGGAGCGGGCGCTGACGCTGTTGCAGCGGTCCGCGGCCCTGCCCCGGGCGCGGGCCATGATGGACGAGCGGCTCGCGTGGGCCCGCTCGGCACTGTCCGAACTGCCGCCGGGCGCCGCGCGCCGGGCACTGGACGCCTTGTGCGACTTCGTGGCTTCACGGTCGCACTGACCGCGGCGGCCCCCGGCCCCCCGCCGCCCCCTCGTGGCCCGCGGTCAGCGGCGCGCCGCCTCCCGGGCGCCCTCGACGGCCTGCCTCAGCGAGCCGAGGGCCGCCGCCCGGAACGGGGCGAGCCACGGCACATGCCCGGCCTTGGTCATCTCGGCGTGCAGGAACACCAGATCGTCGGCGAGCCCGATCGCCCGGAACGCGGCCCGCACATAGGGCTCCTGGAAATCCTCGTACGGCAGGTCCTGCCCGTATGTGGCGCCCCGTGCCGTGGCCACCACGACCCGGGTGCCGGACAGCGGGCCCCGGCCGGTCTTGGGGGACACGAACAGCGGCGGAATGGCCACCCGGTCGAGCCACGCCTTGAACACGGAGGGGACGGAGAAGTGGTACATCGGCAGACCGATCAGCAGCACGTCGGCGGCCAGGAGCTCGTCGATGAGCTTCCAGCTCAGCCCCCAGGACCGCCGCTCCGCCAGGGTGCGCGCCGCCCGGCGCGCCTCGCCGAGGTCCAGCGTGCCGGAGGTCTCCAGCCGGGTGACCGTCTCGATGTGGGCCCCGTCCACATGGGGCACCGGGTCCGCCGCCAGGTTCCGGTGGACGCGCCGGCCTTCCGGGTGCGCGACATGCCACGCCGCGGCGAACTCCGCCGTGATCTGCGCCGAGACCGACTCGGGACGCGCGCTGCAGTCGAGGTGAAGCAGGGTGGCCATGCGCGGACTACTCCTTTGTGCCGGAGCGGATGTACGGCTACACCATTCAAGCGGTCGGCGCGCTCCCAAGTCCCGTCTCTTGGCGTGGCATTTGCAGACGGTCGGCGTAAGCGGAAATGACGGGACGGACCATGCTCGACGTACGCAAACTCGTCCTGCTGCGGGAGGTGCACGCCCGTGGGTCGATCGCGGCGGCGGCCGAGGCCCTCAACTACACGCGGTCGGCGGTCTCCCAGCAACTGTCCGCGCTGGAGGCGGAGACCGGCGCGGAACTCCTCGACCGGGGCAAGCGGCGGGCCTGTCTGACGGTGGCCGGACGGCTGCTGGTCGACCACGCCGAGCGCATCCTCGCCGGGCTGGAGACCGCCGAGTCCGAACTGCGGGCCATGACCGGGCGGGTCAGCGGCGAACTCCAGGTCGGGGTGCCCTTCCACGAGGGACCGGCCCTGATCGTGCCCGCGCTGACCCGGGTCCGCCGGTCCCACCCCGACCTGCGGATCACCGTGCAGGGCCTGCCCGTGTGGCGGGCACGCGAGGCCGTGCGGCTGGGCCAGGTCGACCTGGCGCTGGCGGTGCGCTACGACCAGGTGCCGGAGCCGCCCGTCGTCGGACTGCACGAGGAACCGCTGGCCGGGGACCGGGTGCGGCTGGTCGTCGGGCCCGAGCCGGAGTTCTCCGGCGCCGCGCGCGGCCGTCCGCTGCCGCGCACGCTCGACGGATACGCCGATCGCCCCTGGGTCCTCACCGCCGACTCCGGCCTCGGCGAACTCGTGCTGCACGCCTGCGCCGGGGCCGGTTTCACCCCCGACGTGGTCGCCCGCACCGGGGACACACAGGCCGTCCTCGGGCTGGTCTCCTTCGGCTGGGGCGTCTCCCTCATGCCGGACCTGGTCCCCGACCGGCCCGGCTACCCGGTGCGCCGGATCGACCTGGACGGCCTGGAACTGGTCCGCCATCTGTCGCTGGTGGCCCGCGGCGGAGCCCTGGAGCGCCCCGCCGTCGCCGCCGTCATCGCGGAGGTCCGTGACGCGGTGGCCGGGCTCTCCGAGGCGGCCTTGGCCTGGCGCGGCTGAGCGGCGTCCGCGCCGGGGAACCGGCAGCCGGAGGCCCGACGGCGCGGGCCTCCGGCGGGGAACGACTCGGTCTGCTCCCGGTCAGCTCTCGATCAGACGGTGCAGCAGGACCGTGTCGAAGATGTCCTCCATGACGGCGACCTTGCCGTCGCGCAGCGTCCAGGAGTGCACGAACTTCAGCCGTTCGGTGCGGCCGCCCACGGAGGTGACGTACCGCTCGCCGAAGACCACGACGCGGTCGCCCGCCTCCAGGAACTCCTGGGGCTCCAGCCGCATGCCGCCCAGCACGCTGGGCACGCGGGCGAGGAACTCCCGTACCCCGGCGTGGCCGTGCTTGGTGCCGCCGAGGCGGTAGTCGGCCATGCCGTCGGGGTGGATCCAGCGCACGTCGGGGGCGAGGGCGCCGAGCAGGCCCTGCACGTCGCGGGCGTGGAAGGCGCGGTAGGCGGCGCGGATCAGCTCGACGTTCGGGGACGCGGGGCGCTCGGCCGATTCGGTCCGGGCGGTGGGCTGGGGCTTCGTCAGCAGGTTGTGGGACATGTGCGTGCTGCTCCTCAGACGTGGGCGGGCCGGCGGACGTGCTCGGGGAAGTGGGCCTCGAGGGTCCGGCGGATGCCGTCCTGCCAGGAGACCGCGCAGGGACCGGTCAGCGCCCGTCGCAGCGTCGGGTCGAACCGGTACGTCTCCCGGGTGACCGGGCTCGGCACCAGATGGGCGGGCACCCCGGTCAGCTCCGACATGAGGCGGACGCAGTCGGTGATGCCGACGGACTCGTCCCCGCCCCAGTTGACCAGCGTGGCCGGGACGCCGGCGGCCTCCCACAGCCGCGGCACCTGGGCCACCAGGTCGTCGGTGTGCAGCGGCGAGCACCAGTTCTGTCCCTCCAGCGGCACCGGGATCGGCTCGCCGGCCAGCATCCGCCGGAAGTACAGCATCGGCACGCCGCCGTAACCGCCGGGCCCGTAGGCGATGTTGAGGCGGGCGATGGTGGTCGGCAGGTCCAGCACGCGGGCGAAGGCGCGGACCGCGCCCTCGGTGGCGAGCTTGCCCACCGGGTAGGCAGGCAGCCAGTCGGCGACCGCGTCGACCGGGTCGGTCTCGGTGTAGACGTGGTCGAGGGTCTGCCGGGCGTAGAGCGCGCCCGTGGAGACGAACAGGAACGACTCGGCGGTACGGCAGTGCGTCATCAGACGTCCCGTGGCCACCGCGTTGATCTCGGCGGCGGCGTTGCAGTCGCCGTCGTCGCCGCGCAGCACCGCGGAGTGGATGACGTGGGTGAAGTCCCGCGGCACGTCCTCCAGCGCCCCGCCCGAGGAGTCCGCCATGTCCCAGTGCCGGGTGACGACGGACCGCGCGTTCAGCTCCCGTTCGACGCCCGGGGTGCCGAACCGGCCCAGGCACCAGACCTCGTTGTGCTCGGCGAGCGCCTCCGCGACCGGCCGGGCCACCTGCCCGGTGCCCCCCGTGACCAGGATCTTCTTGCCCTTCAACATCTCTGTCTGCTCCCCCATCGTGATGTGTGGTGTGCGGTGTCAGCGGTCGCCGGCCTGCCGCCGGTGCGCGGCGTCCGCGTCGGCGAGGGCCCGGTCCAGTTCCTGGCGCAGGGCCGCCTGGAAGGACGCCACGTGCCGCGGGCCCATCAGGGTGTAGTGCTCTCCGGGGACCTCGATGTAGCGGTTGGGTCCCGTGGTGTGCTCGTCCCAGCGGCGCAGCTCGTTGTCGAGCCAGTCCTGCTTGGTGCCGCGCAGCGGGGTGGCGTAGAAGACGCTCATCGACTCCACGGTGCCCTCGGGCCGGTAGTCGCGGCCGAGGTCGGTGAGGGCGTTGGCGAGCTCCGCCCAGGTGCCGAACTTGGCGGCGTCCAGGTCGAGCTCCGCCATGCGCTCGTCGGGGAAGAGCTCCACGAGTTGGGCGATCTGCTCCTCCATGGACAGCCCGCGCAACCGCGACGGCAGCCGGCGGGACTGCTCCCGGTCGATCAGCGCCAGGAAGAAGGCCAGGTTGACGGCCGTCTCGGCGAAGTCCAGCTCCTCCATGCGGTACTTGATGTGCGGCGGCAGGTTGAAGCTGCCGACGAAGTCGACCCGCTCGCCTTGGGCGCGCAGCACCTTCGCCATCTCGAAGGCGACGGCGCCGCCGAAGGAGTAGCCGGCCAGGGCGTAGGGGCCGTGCGGCTGCCGGGCGCGGACGGCGGTGACATAGCAGTCCACCATCTGCTCGAAGGTGGCGAAGGGCTTCTCGCCCTCGTTGAAGCCCCGGGCGCGCAGCGCGTGGAAGGGACGGTCGCCCACGAAGTACTGGGCGAGGTTGACGAAGACGAGTACCTCGCCGACGCCCGGGTGCACGCAGAACAGCGGGGTCTTGGTGCCGCTGGTCTGCATCGGCACGACCGGGTCGTAGGCGTCCGGGCTGTCGGGGGTGCCGGGGGCCGTCGCGGTCAGCTGCCGGGCCAGGGCGCGGACGGTGGGCGCCCGCAGCACGGTGATGACCTCCAGCCGGCCGGCGCCGAGCCGCTGGGCGACCTTGCTGCGCAGCCGCAGGATGTCCAGTGAGGTGCCGCCGAGTTCGAAGAAGTTGGCGTCGGCGCCGATCGTGGCGGGGTCGGCGCCGAGGATCTCCGCGTAGATGTCCGCGAGGGTCCGCTCGGTGCCGTCGGCGGGCGGGGTGTGGCCACCGAGCATGCGCAGGGTCAGGTCGGCCACGGCACGCCGCGCGTCGTCGTACGCGCCGGACTCCAGGCGGCGGCGCATCAGGGCGCGCTGCGTCTTGCCGAGGCTGGTCTTGGGGAAGGCCTCCCGGGGCAGCGGCAGGACGAGCGCGGGCCGGAACCCCCAGTGCAGGACCACGGTGTTGCGGATCGCCACGAGCGCCTGGTACAGCGCGGTCTCGTCGCCGTCGGCCGCCTCCGGGCGGAAGGCGATCACCACCTGTTCGGTGTCGTCGCCGGGTGCGCGGGTGGGGAAGACCGCGACGTAGGAGCCGGTCACGCCGGGCAGTTGCTCCAGCGCGGTCTCCAGCTCGTGGCTGAAGTAGTTGACGCCGTTGACGATGATGCTGTCCTTGCTGCGGCCGACCAGGCTCAGCCGGCCGTCGACGATCCGGCCCAGGTCACCGCTGCGGAACCAGCCGTCGGCGGTGAACGCCTCGGCGGTGGCCCGCGGGTTGTTGTGGTAGCCGGGCGTGATCATGGGGCCGGTGAGCTGGAGTTCGCCGGTCTCGCCCTCGGGCAGCGCGCGGTCGTCGGCGTCCGCGATCCGGATGCGCAGGCCCTCGACGGGGGTGCCCAGGCCGGCGAACTCCTGGCCGCGGTCGAGGTCGGGGAAGCCCTTGCGGGAGTAGACGCTGCCGGCGCAGGTCTCGGTCATCCCGAAGGCCGGCCACAGCGCGTCGCGGGCGAGGCCGTGGGCGGCGAACCGGTCGAGGAAGGTCTCGCCGGTGGCGCACACCACGGCCTCGCCTCCGCTGATGATGTGCCGCAGCCGGGTCAGGTCGAGCCGTTCGCCCTCGGTGTCCAGCCGGTCGGCCGCGCTCAGCAGCGCGCCCAGCAGGAAGTTGGGGGTGAACGTCATCGTCACGCCGTGCCGGGAGATCAGCCGCAGGAACTCCAGGGGTTCGCCGAGCACGACGCGCGGTTCCACGTGCAGCTGGCGGCTGCCGGTGGACAGCGGGAACAGGTGGCCCTCCAGCAGGGCGGCGACATGGTCGAAGGAGACCCAGTTCAGGGTGGTGTCGTCGGGGGTGAGGCGCTGGTGGCCGTTCTTGGCGGCCATGGACGCCAGCAGGTTGGCGTGGGTGAGCATCACGGCCTTGGAGTTTCCGGTGGAACCGGAGGTGAGCACGAGGACCGCGGTGTCCGAGGGCGCGGCGTCGCGGTACGGCTCGGCGGGCGCGGCGCGGCGCAGCGTGTCGAACGGGGCGAGGGCGAGGCCGTCCATCGGCGGCAGGCCGTGGCCGGCGTCGCCGGTGACGACGAGCGGCCCGTCGAGCAGGGCGTGCACATGACGCAGCTGGGCGGCGGCGCGTTCGGGGTCGCCGCCGAGCGGGGCCATGGGGCACGGGACCATGCCGCCGAGGACGGCCGCCCAGAACGCGGTGAGGAATTCTCTGGGCCGTTCCAGGAGCAGGACGAGCTTGTCCCCGGGCCGCAGACCGCGCTCGCGCAGTCCGGCCAGCACCCGCAGGGCGTCGTCGACGAGTTCGGCGTAGCTCTGGTCGTGGAACTCGGCCGTGGCTCCGCCGAGGCAGTGGCGGATGCCGGAGTGGGGGTGGTGCGAGGCCGCGCTCAGCAGAAGGCCGGCGATGGTCCGGTGGGGCGTGGTGTGCACGGGTTTCTCCCTTTGCCTGGGGGTGCGTGGGGCGCGTGCTGACTGGACGTGACGTGTGCTGGTCGAAATCCCGGAGCTGTTTCGGCGGCGACACCTTCATGTGCTGTTCGACTCGATTTCTACGTCGCGTCGTGGAATCCATGAAATGGGTCGCGGAAAAGCTGGGCCCGGTAAAGAGGTCGAGCCGTCTCACTGGTTTATCCGAGCTGCACGGACGCTTATGGAAAAGTGATCTTGTTTTTGCGGCCCCATGTGCGGTTCATCCCTTTTGCCCCCGGTCGGTACCGGGGCGGACCGGGAGTCCCGGCGCATGGTGCGGATGTGCAGTGCGTTCCACGTGTGCGTCCTGTGGTCACGATGTGACCGTAAGCGAGGCGCTGCTCGACCAGTGGGACGGTTGGCCGCTAATGGACAGAGGTGCCACGGTGTGTGACTCGGTCGGTGCGTCCGGTGATGAAAAGAGTAAGTTGAAGCTCCGTTTCCGCGTTCTGATGCACTTTGCTGACAGCGACACCGGAACGGCCGCCCGATTCTTGCGAGATGTCGGGGTTGGGAATGGCGAGTATTCGTCTATCTGGGCCTTCTGCGGCTCGGTTGACTCCGGCTTAACCGGTCAACTACTGTCAGGACACTTATGATCTTCTTCTTGTTGAGAAGTTAAATTTCCAACGCATTTCCGCCTGCCGGACTCAGCAGGGAGAGTCCGGGACGACCGGTGACCGCTCGCGGTGCGCCGTGGGCGGACGGGCTTCAAAGACGTGGGGGACGTCATGTCGGAGTCGGTGGTTGAACAGGGATCCGCAGCCGTACCGGCGGGATCGGAGGTGGCCGATCACGCGGCCCACCTGGAACGGGCGCTGCTGGAGGCGAGCGCCCTGATCGAGAGCACGGTCTCGATGCACCGGCAGCGCTCCGAGGCGCCCACGCCGGTGGCCCGCACCGAAGGGGTGCAGATCGCGGAGGTCCTCCAGTCACTCGTGGGACCCGCCCGCCACACCGTGTGCGCGATGCTGACGGACTCCGGCGAATTCACCGACGCCGCCGTGCGGTCGCTGGCCGGCGTCCCCGCACAGGTGACCGTGCGTGTGCTGTGCGCCGCCGACATCGCGGAATCCGCTCTCGCCCCGCTGGCCGACCGGGGCGACAGCCACTGCGCGGTCCGGGTGTCCGGCAGCGAACTGCGCGCCATCATCGTCGTCGACGGCTCGTCCGCCCTGGTGCGGCCCGCCGAGGGCGGCGCCGGCCAGGCCGCCGTCGTCCACGACGCCGCCACCGTCCGCGCCCTGGAACTGTTCTTCGCCAGCGCCTGGTCGCGCGGCCGCCGGCTGGCCGACCACCTCCAGCTGAGCCCGCGGCTGCGCACCGAGCTCTCCCGCAACATCCTGGAGCGGCTGCGCGCGGGCTACACCGACGAGACGGCGGCCCGCGAACTGAACGTGTCCTTGCGGACCTACCGCCGCTATGTCGCGGAGATCATGCGCGAACTCGACGCCAACTCCCGCTTCCAGGCGGGAGTGCGGGCCGTGGAGTTCGGACTGCTGGCGGAGTAGCCGCATCCCGGCGGACATCTTCGGTACGGGCAGGGCCGGCCCGTACCGGCCTTGCCAACACACCATGAAGAGGGTGGAAGACGACGTGCCCAACAGGGGAGACGACGAGCTGGAGCGTTCCCTGCTCGAAGTCCAGTCACTGATCGAGACGACCATGGCGCTGCACCGCTCCCGCAGCCGGGAGGAGGCGCTGATCACCGTTCTCGACCAGGACTACGACGCTGTGCTCGACCAGGCGCAGCAGCTGATCGCCGGGGCGACCCGGAGCATCGACATCGTGCACGCGCGCCGACGCGGCTCCGACGAACAGGCCCTGCGCACCGAGCGGGAACTCATCTACGGCGCGGGGGAGGGCGTCGTGGTGCGGCTGCTGTCCAGCCCCGAGCTCATCGACGAGGACTACGTGCGCGAGCAGTTGGGCCGGCAGCGTCCGGTGGGCATCCGTATCGCCCGCATCCCCCCGCTCCAGGCGATGATCGCCGACGGAGCCGTCGCCGTCGTCGTCGCCCACTCGGCGGTCGGCCGGCGCGCCTCGGTGATCCGCGTGCCGGAAGTGCTGCACACCCTGACCACCCTCTTCGACAACGTGTGGGCGCACGCCGTCCCCGCCGGGGAACGCATCGTCTTCGGCGACCGCGACCGGGCCGCGCTCGCCCGGCGCATCCTCGGCGCGCTGCACGCCAGCGTCACCGACGAGGTCGCCGCCCGCGAACTCAACATCTCCGTGCGCACCTACCGGCGCCATGTCGCCGACATCATGGCGCTGCTCGGCGCGACCTCCCGCTTCCAGGCCGGCGTACGCGCCGCCGAACTGGGTTTGCTGCCACCGGCGACCCGGCCCGGACCGCCGCGCAACGGCACACTGGCATCTTCCTGAAAGTGCCGTTGCCGCTCGCTCGACCCGGCCAGTTCCATGGAGCACCAGGAACGGGACTCCGTAGGGCGGAGAACGTCCCGTTCTCGACGGCCGGTACCCCCCCTCCGATGGGCCGTCGGCGCACGGGGCCGGGCCACCCGGGCACGGGAGACCCGGCCCTGTCGCTCCCCACCGATGAGTGTCGTGCGGAAGGCGAGTCCATGAATCGAGTACCGGTCGGCCTGGTGTTCCCCGGGCAGGGGACGCAGAAAGAGGGGATGGGCGCGCCCTGGCGGGACACCCCCTCCTGGGAACTCACCGCGGAGATCTCCGCCGTCACCGGGGAGGACCTCGCGGAGCTGCTGCTGCGCACCCCCGGGGAACAGCTCAGGCGCACAGACCTCGCCCAACTCACCGTGTTCACCGTGGCGTTGATGGCCCACGCCGAAGCCGTACGGTCCGATGCGCTTGGCCCCGACGTGGTCGCCTGCGCCGGTCACAGCCTCGGCGAGTACGCGGCCCTCACCGCGGCCGGCGCCCTCACCGTCGAGCGGGCCGCCGCCCTCGTGGCGGTCCGCGGCCGGGCCATGCGGGAGGCGGCCCTGGCCCGCGAGGGCACCATGGGCGTCCTGGTCGCCGCGCCCTCCGAGCAGGTCGAGGCACTGGTCGCCGAGATCCGCTCCGAGGGCGCCGACGTCTGGGTCGCCAACGTCAACGCCCCCGGCCAGACCGTGGTCTCCGGCTCCCGCGACGCCGTCGCCGAGGTCGGCGCCCGGGCCGGCACGATCGGCGCCCGGATGCTGCGCCTCGACGTCGGCGGCGCCTTCCACAGCCCCTACATGGCGCCCGCCGCCGAGGCCCTGGGCGACGCGCTGCGGCAGACGCCGTTCACCCCGGCACACCTGCCGGTGGTCGCCAACGTCGACGCCGAACCCCACGCCGAGGGCCACCACTGGCCCGACCTCGGTGTACGCCAGCTCACCTCCCCGGTGCTGTGGGAGAGCGGTGTACGGACCCTCACCGGACGGCTGGGCTGCCGCCGGCTGATCGAACTGGGGCCCGGCCGCACCCTGGCCGGGCTGATCCGCCGTATCGACCCGGAGGTCGACGTGATCTCCGTGGACGGCCCCGCCGCCGTGCCCGCACCGCCGGCGGTGGAGCGATGAGCGTCGCGACCCGGCCGCCCACGCGGATCAGCGGCATCGGCGTGCTGGACAAGGCCTCCACCCTGCTCGCCATCGTGGAGCAGGGCCCGGCGTCGCTGGCCCAGCTCGTCGAGGTCAGCGGCTTCGCCCGCCCCACCGTGCACCGCATCGCCCAGGGCATGGAGCGGCTGGGGCTGCTCGCCCGGGACTTCCAGGGGCGGTTCGTGGTCGGCCCCCGGCTCGGCAACATCGCCGTCGAGGTACGACGCGACCAGCTCGCCAAGGCCGCCGCCCCGGTCCTCGACGACCTGCACGCGCTGACCGGCCTGCACGCCCGCCTCTTCCGCCGCCACGGCGCCGAGCAGATCTGCATCGGCACCTCCGCGGAGGCCACCGGCGGCGAACAACTCCCCGTCGGCACCGCGCGCCCCGCCACGGCCGGCCCCGTCGCCCAGGTGCTGCTCGCCTGGGAGGAACCCGAGAGCCTCTACGAAGGGCTGCGCGGCGCCCGCTTCACCGCCGCCCAGCTCACCGTGGTCCGCCAGCGCGGCTGGGCGCACGGACCCGACCCGATGCTGCCCGGAACCGTCTCCACCGCCGTACCGGTATGCGCTCTGGGCAACCAGGTGGTGGCCGCGCTCGCCCTGACCGGCCGCGGCCCCCGGATGCCGTCCACCCCGAGCCGGCTGCTGCTGGGCGCGGCCATCGACGCGGCCGGCGAACTCAGCGACGGGCTGCGCCGGTCACGGGCGGTACGACGCCCGGTCGCCGGATAGCCCCGACCGCCGGGTCGCCGTGCGGGACCGGTCGTCCGTCGTCGGACGGCCCTGGCTGTCGGGTCGGCGTGCGGGACCGGTCGTCCGTCGTCGGACGGCCCCGGCCGTCGGGGCGCCGTGCCCGGCCGGTCGCCCGGTCGCCCGGTCGCCCGGTCGCCCGGTCGTCTGGCGGCGCCGGCCGCCGGGGTGTCCGTCACCGGACAGCGCTTGCGTGTCATCACCACAACGAGTCCAGGCCAACCACCCGGTCTTCGGGCCGGTCGTTCCGCGAAGGGGTACAAGGCGTGTCCACTGTCGTGCGCGACGAGCCGGTGAGCCGTCCCATCACCGGCTTGGGGGCCGTGGCGGCCACCGGATCAGGGATCGACGAACTCTTCGAGAGCCTCTGCGCGGGACGCAGCGGCCCGTCCCGGCTGCGCGGCTTCGACGCCTCCCGCTTCCGCGCCCCCTACGGCTATGAGGTGGACGACCGCCCGGTGCCCGGCGCCGACGTCGCCGGGCGGGCCACCCGGCTGCTGCTCGACGCGGTCGGCCAGGCCGCCGCCGACGCCGGCCTGGGGGAGGATCTCAGCGGCATCCCCGTCCTGGTCGGCACCGGGATGCGGGAACTGCGTTCACTGGAGCTGTGGTGGCGGGACGGCTCGCCCTTCGCCGACTCCGGCCTCGACTTCGGCACCGCGCTGCGCGAGCGCTTCGGCGTCGAGGTCACCCACACCTTCTCCAACGCCTGCGCGGCCTCGCTGTACGCCCTGGCGCTCGCCTCCGACCTGCTGGGCCAGGAGGGCGAGGACGCGCTGGACACGGTGATCGTCGCCGGGGTCGACGTGCTGACGGAGTCCCTGTACGGGCTGATGGAGCGGGCCCGGCCGGCCGACCGGGACCGGCGCAGCGTCGCCATGGGGGAGGGCGCCGCCGCGATCGTGCTGCGCCGCGCGGGCGGGCCGGCGCAACGGGCGCACGGCGCGCTGCGCGCGGTGGCCGTCAACTGCGACGCCCACCGGGTCACCGAGCCCTCACCGCAGGGCATCGCGGAGGCGATGCGCGCCGCGCACCGGCTCGCCGGGGTCAAGGCGGCCGACGTCGACCTGGTGATGCTGCACGGCAGCGGGACGCCCGCGGGCGACCGGGCGGAGGCGGCCGCGCTCGCCGCGGTCCTCGGCGAGTCGGCCGCGGCGCCGCTGATGACGGCGGTGACCTCCACGACCGGACGGACCTCCGGGGCGTTCGGGCTGCTGAGCCTGGTGGTGGGCCTGCGGGCGCTGAACGAGGGACGCGTACCGCCGACCGCCCCGCCCGCCGAGCCGGGCGGCGAGAACCACCCGTTCCGCCTGGTGACCGACGAACCGGCGGTGGCACCGCATCTGAACCTGGCTCAGCTGAACGCCTTCGGGCTGGGCGGCATCAACGCGGTGGCCATCGTGGAGGGGGCGCGGGGCATGTGAGGGGGGTACGGCCGGGCGGGCGGGGCCCGCGTCGCGCCTGCGGTCCCCGCCTCCGGTCGGCCGGGGGCGTACGTCCCCGGCCGACGGTCGTCACTCGCAGCCGCGCTGCCAGTTCCAGCCGATGAACGTGTTCTTGAGTTCGACGTCGAATGTGCATGTGGCGGTGCCGTCCGCGGCCAGCCGGACCGAGGTGTGGTGCGTGTTGGCGTACCGGTCGCCGCTGGTGTCGAAGATGCCCTTGTAGGTGAAGGACGCGTCGGCCTTCGCGGTGACGGACGAGCAGGCGGTGGCGCAGTCCTGCGTGTTGCCGGAGGACTTCAGCGACCAGCCGGCGTCCCACGGCTCCCGGTTCCACCCCTGGGTGGCGGCCGTGGACGCCGTGGTGATCCTGCCGTCGGCGACGTTCCAGTCGGCCGTGGTGTACAGCCCGGTCATGCGGATGTTGCAGCAGTCGAACATCTCGTTCCAGCTGCGGACCTTGCGGCTGGTGGCGTCCGCGGCAGCCACTCCCTCCGGCGCCGCGGCGGCCGGGGCATTGATCGGGACGTAGCGCACCTTGCCCAGGCGGGGGGTGCAGTCCTCGTCGATCGTGACGGTCTGCCGCGCGGACAGGCCGGCCGGCGGCACCGGCAGGGATCCGGTCAGCCGTACGCCCTCACAGCTCTGCGGGCTCTGCGGTCCGCCCGCGGGCGCGGCGGTGGCCGTACCGGTGAAGAGGGAAATCAGTCCGGCGGCGGCGAGTGCGGCGCAGGCGAATCGTCTGGTCAATTTCCTATTCCTTTCTTCGAGTTCTTCGATATGGCAGCGTAAAGGCCGGAGCGGGCCGGTCCGGGTGCCGCCGAAAAGGTTGGCAGGAAGGTGAAGCCGACTGGTGCGCGGTGCTCTCCGCGCTGTACTGGCACTTTCCTGACAGCGGCATTGGACCGGTTCGGGCGGGGTGTGAGAGTCGTCCTCAGGTGCCGCCATTGGGTGGCGAATTCTGCTTCTCGGTGTGCTGGAAGGGGTTGTTCTCGTGGGTCTCGCTCAGTCGCGTGCGGACTCCGTGCAGGAGGAAACCGGTCTCCCCGGGCAACTGGATCTGCGGGCGCCGGAGTTCGAGTCCAGAATGCGCGAGGCCATGGACGCGGCGGAGGAGTGTCTGGCCGACTGGGTGCGCGGCGCGCCCGATCCGCACGCCGTCGCCCGGGCCGACCGGTTCGCGCGGCGGGACGGCGGGCGGCTGTGTCTGTTCCTCGGTCTGCTCGGCGCGGAGTTCGGCGAGCCGTGGCGGGAAGGGGTGACCCGGGCGGCGGTCGTCGCGGAGCTGGTGCAGCTGTCCCTGCTGACGTCCGAGGCGGTGACCGGCCTGGCGGGGGTGACGGGACGTACGGCTGGACGTACGGCCGGAGGTGCGGCTGCGCGGTCGGCGGCGGGTGCGGCCGGGGCGACGGCGGGTTCCGACTGGTTGCTGGCCCGTTCCGCGCAGCTCGCGGCCGGCCTCGGTCCCGCCGCGCTGCGGCTCAACGCCCGCACCGCGGGCCGACTGGCGGCGGTCCAACTGCGCGCGCTGACCGGACCCGCGCCCGGCGAGGACCCCGTCACCCACTACGTCGACGTCACGGCGGGCGGCACCGCGGCGCTGCTGGGCATGGCGCTCGGCCTCGGCGCCTTGCAGGCCGGGGCGCCCGAACCGTACGTGCGGGCCCTGATCCGCTGCGGCGAACACCTCGGCGTGGCCCTCCGCCTCGCCGACGACCTGTACCCGGGCGACGACGGCGCGGCTTCTCGGCGCGCCTCGGCGCCGGGGCGTACCGGCGCCCGGCGGTCCGGGGCGGGCGGTCGTCCCCCCGGGACGTCGGCGCGGGGCCGGGCATTCGCGGTGGTCGGCTGGGGCCGTGCCGCTTGGGGGCGGGTGGCGGACGGCCGGCGTTCCGACGGCTGGGAGCCCGCGACGGAGTGTGAGGGGCGCGGCTCCGGGGCCCCGGTGGCGGACGGCCGACGTCTCGACGCCCGGGAACCCGTGCCGGACCGTGGCAGTCACGACGCCCGGGAATCCGTGCCGGGCCGTGGCAGCCACGACGTCCGGGCCCGCCTGGCCGGCCGTCGAGGCCCGACTTCCTGGCCACCCGCGCCGGGCGGGGCAAGCGGCGCCCTCCCGGCACCCGTCCCGGACCGTCGAAACCCCGCTTCCGGACCGGCGCCGGACAGCCGAGGCCCCGCTTCCGGACCGGCGGACGGCCGAGGCCCCGCTTTCGGACCGGCGGACGGCCGAGGCCTCGCTTTCGGACCGGCGGACGGCCCAGGCCTTGCTTTCGGACCGGCGTCGGACGGCCGAAGCCCCGCCCGTCGCGCCCCCGTGACGGGCAGCCGTGGCCCTTCCCCCTGGGGAGCCGGGCCGGACAGCCGAAGCTCTTCCCCTTGGGGACCCACGCCGGACAGCCGAGGCGCCGCCTCGTGCGAGCCCGCGCCGGGCTCCGCCGCCAAGGGGGCCGTGTCGGAGTCGCGAGGTTCCGCCGCCGGGGGAGCCGCCGTGTCGGAGCCTGGAGGCTCCGGCGCCACGGGACCCGTACCGAAGCCCCGTGGTTCCGCCGCCGGGGGAGCCGAGCCGAACCGTCGAGGACTCGCCCCCGCGGGACCCGGGCCCGCCGGCAGGCGTCCCGCTCCCCGGGACCCCGCCGCGGACAACCGGAGCCCCCTCGTGAGCGGCCCGGGGATCGTCTCCCCGTGGTCCGCCCCGCTCCGGCGGGCAAGCGGTGCCGGGCCGGTCCAGGGCTGGGGTGAGGAGTTTCTGCGCTGGTGGCTCGACGAGGCCCGGGCCGCCGTCGGTCCGTTGCCGTCGTTGCCGGCGCGTCGTGCCGTCTACGCGCTGTGCGACGCCGTCGCCGCGCGAATCAGCTGAGGGAAGAAGGGAATTCGGCCATGTCGATGCACGACCGGGTGAGCGAACTGACGCTGATCCGCGAGGAGATCCTGGACGGTGCGGCCAAGGCGACCGAGGCGCAGCATGCCAAGGGCAAGCTGACCGCCCGGGAGCGGATCGAGCTGCTGCTCGACGCGGGGTCCTTCCAGGAGGTCGAGCAGCTGCGCCGGCACCGGGCGACCGGGTTCGGTCTGGAGGCCAAGAAGCCGTACACCGACGGTGTGATCACCGGCTGGGGCACGGTGGAGGGCCGTACGGTCTTCGTCTACGCCCATGACTTCCGTATCTTCGGCGGCGCGCTGGGCGAGGCCCACGCCACGAAGATCCACAAGATCATGGACATGGCGATCGCGGCCGGTGCGCCGCTGGTGTCGCTCA
>NZ_BQUN01000040.1 GCF_026008495.1 Streptomyces sp. A012304 | reverse complement strand
ATCCGCAACGCGGGCGGCGGGACTCTCCGACGTGCCGGCGGCGGGGGCGTGGAAGGTGTGGCTCGCGCGGGCGGCCCGCTCCCCCGCGCCGTCCTCCCCGTCCTCCCCGTCCTCCCCGTACTCCCGTCTCGTCCGTGCCCTGTGGGCCGCCGGGCCCGCCGTGCGCGGGGCCTGGTCGGTGGCCGTGCTGGCCGTCGCGCTGGGCGCGGTGGCGCTGGCGTACGGCGCCGGGTCCGGCACGGCCCGCCCGCTGCTGCTGGCGCTCGCGCCGGTCGTGCCCGTCGTCGGCGTTGCCCTGTCCTACGGGCCGCACGCCGACCCCCTGCACGAGATCGCGGCGTCCACGCCCCGCGGCGGCGGACTGCGGCTGCTGCTGACGCGCACGGCCGCCGTCCTGGCGGTCAGCCTGCCCCTGCTCACCCTGGCCGGGCTGCTGCTGCCCGCCGCCGGCGCGCCGGGCGCCGCCGCCTGGCTGCTGCCGGGGCTGGCGCTGACGCTGGCCTCGCTGGCCCTGGCCGGTTGGGTCGGCAGCCGCGCCGCCACCGCCCTGACCGGCGGAGGCTGGTGCGCCGCCGTCCTGGTCCCCGCGCCGACCGGGCCCGACGCCTCGCTCGCCCATCTGACCGACCGGCTCTCCGCCTGCCTCGACGGCCCCCTCGCCCAGGGCGCCTGGGCGGCCGGGGCCGTTCTCTGCGCCGCCCTGCTGGCGGCCCGCCGCACCGCCTACGACCGGCTGGAGCAGCGGTGACACCCACGGGAGTTTCCTTGAGCACGATACGAGTGACCGGTCTGCGCGTCCGGCACCGCAGGACGGTCGCCCTCGACGGGGTGGATCTCACGCTCGGCCGGGGCGTGCACGGGCTGCTCGGTCCGAACGGCGCCGGCAAGACCTCGCTGATCCGCGTCCTGGCCACCGTCGCCCAGCCGGACGACGGCCGGGTGGAGATCCTCGGCGAGGACGTCGGCGAGCCCGGGCGGCGCGGCACGGTCCGCCGTCGGCTGGGCTATCTGCCCCAGGAGTTCGGCTACTACCCGGGGTTCACGGTCCGGGAGTTCGTCGCCTACATGGCCTGGCTGAAGGAGATGCCGGCCGCGGACGCCCCGGCCGCCGTCGAGCGGGCCGTGGCGCGGGTCGGCCTCGGCGACCGCGTCGACTCGAAGGTGCGGACGCTCTCCGGTGGCATGGTGCGCCGGCTCGGCATCGCGCAGGCCATCGTCAACGACCCGGACGTCCTGCTGCTCGACGAGCCGACCGCCGGCCTCGACCCGGAGCAGCGCGTGGAGTTCCGCGAACTGCTGCGTGAGCTGGGCGCACGCGCCACGGTCGTCGTCTCCACACACCTGGTGGAGGACGTGGCCGCCGCCTGCACGGAGGTCACCGTCCTGGACGCGGGCCGGGTCGCCTACCGCGGCACCCCGGCCTCCCTCAGCACCCTCGGCGAGGGCTCGGACGGGGTGGGCGACAACCCGATCGAACGCGGTTACACCGCGGCCCTGCGCACCCACCGCACCTCTCTGGAGCCGACCCGATGACCCTGGTGACGGAACGCGAGACCCCGCGGCGCACGCCCGCCCATCCCCTGCGCCCGGAGGCCACCCGCGGTCTCGCCCCCTGGGCCGGAGCCGCCGTCTTCCTCACCACGGCGGTGCCGCTGGCGGCCGTGGCGGACCGCTGGCAGGGCGGCTGGGCCGAGACCCGTACCGAGCTGCACGGCGTGCTGCTGGTCGTCGTGCCGCTCGCGGCAGCCGCGGGCTGCTGGCACGGCGGGCGGGAGCGGCGGCGGGGCACCCAGGAGCTGTGGGGGACGGCCGTGCGCGGGCCGCTGGCCCGGTTCCTGGCGGCGGCGCTGCCGCTCGCGCTGTGGGTGGCGGCCGGGTATCTGCTCGCCGCGGCCGGTGCGCTGCTGGCGACCTGGCCGTACGCCGGGAGCGACCGGCCGTATCCGCATCTGCTGCCGACGGACGCGCTGGTCGTGGCGTCCGCGGCGGTGGCCGGCCAGGTCGTGGGGCGGCTGGTCGCCTGGCGGCTCACGGCACCGCTGCTTGCGCTGGGCGGGTATCTCGCGCTGGGCCTGCCGGACCGGGCGAACGTGGGCCCCGGCCGCCATCTGAACCCGGTGCTGCCGGTCGGGGAGGGCCTGGTCCCGGTGGCGTGGCAGCCGGTGGCGATGGCCGGGTGGACGGTGGGGCTGACGTCGGCGGCGGTGCTGGCCTACGCGGCCCGGCGCCGGTATCTGGCCGTGCTGCCGCTGGCGGCGGCGTCGGCGGCGGGCGCGCTGCTGGTGCACACCGGGAGCGGGCTGTGGCAGCCGAACCCGGCGGAGCGCGGCCAGGTGTGCGACACCTCGACCGTGCCCCAGATCTGTGTGAACGCCCGCTACGGCCATCTGCTGCCGCAGGTCACGGCCGCCCTCGCCGGGGTCACCGACCGTCTGGAGGGGGTGGGGAACCTGCCGGTGCGGTTCGCGGACCGGCCGGGCGAGCCGGGCCGTGACGAGGCGCAGCTGCCGATGCTGACGCCGATCGGCTGGTCGGTGGTGCGGGGCAGGCTGACCGACCCGGAGCAGTACGCCTGGGAGGCGGTGCGGGCCTTGCAGGGCCGGGGGGACTGCGGGCGGCTTCCCGCGCGGGTGCACGCGGCGGACGACGCCGTGACGCGGTACCTCGCGCCGAACCCCTCGCAGGAGGAGTTGGACGAGCTGGACGCCGCGGGGGACGAGGCCGAGCGTGCCGCGCTGGCGGAGCGGCGGGCGGCCCACGCCCGGCTGGCGTCGATGGACGAGCGGGAGCGGCGGGCCTGGCTGTCGGCGTACTTCGCGACGGTGGGCGACTGCGAGCCGGGGAAGGTGCCGGCCCTGTGACCGGGGTGCTGCTCCACGCCCGTTCGCGTGCCCTGCCGGGCGTGCTGGCCGCGCTCGCCGGGACCGTCGTCCTGGCGTGGTGGGCGATGGACCGGCTGGGCGTTTCCCCGGACCCGTCGCGCAGGGTGCCGGTGGTCGTCCTGGCGCCGCTGCTGGCCGCCGCGGTGATCGGCGGGAGTCTGCACAGCCCGTCGGAGGAGCTGGACCGTACGGCGGTACGGCGGTGGTGGCCGTGGCGGCTGGCCCAGCTGCTGGCCCCGACCGCGGTCGCGGCGGCGCTGCTGTCGCTCGCCGTCCTCGGTGACCCGACGGGCTTCGGGCCGGCGGCGATGGTCCGCAACACGCTGGGCTGGGCCGGCGTCACGGCGGTCGCCGCCGTGACGCTGGGGGCACGGCTGAGCTGGTTGCCGGCGTTCGCGTACGGCTGCGCGGTGTGCGCCGCCTCGGACGGGGTGCGCGGGCGGGCGGTGACGGTGTGGGCGTGGCCGGCGCAGCCGGGTCACGCGACGGGGGCGTGGCTGGTGGCGGGCGCGGTGTTCGCCCTGGGCACGGCCCTGTACACGGCACACGGGGCACGGCCCGAAGAACCCCGGCGCTGACCCGCGCAGGGCACGGCCAGTGTGCCGGCGCGTGGGCGCGCACGGCCGGCCATGGGCCCTGAACGCGGTACGAGGGGCACGGCCCGAAGAACCCCGGCGCTGACCCGTGACGACGGGCCCCGTGGCTCAGGTCGGTGCCGTGCCACGGGGCATGAAGAAGCCCGGACCGTCAGGCGGAGATGCCGTCGATCCGGGCCAAGGCGTCGTCCGCGCCGTACGGCTGCAAGTACGGCAGCCAGCGCGGGTCCCTATGGCCGGTCCCGATGATGCGCCAGGCCAGGCCGGTGGGCGGGGCGGGTTTGTGGCGCAGCCGCCAGCCGATCTCGCCGAGGTGGCGGTCGGCCTTCACATGGTTGCAGCGGCGGCAGGACGCCACCACGTTGTCCCAGACGTGCTTGCCCCCGCGGCTGCGCGGGATGACGTGGTCGACGCTGGTTGCGACGCCACCGCAGTACATGCACCGGCCCCCGTCGCGGGCGAACAGCGCCCGGCGGGTCAGAGGAACGGGCCCCCGATAGGGAACCCGGACGAATCGCTTGAGCCGGACCACGCTGGGTGCGGGGACTGTGACGGTCGCGCTGTGCAGGAAGGCGCCGGACTCTTCCAGGGAGACGGCCTTGTTCTCCAGGACGAGGACGAGCGCGCGGCGGAGCGGTACGACGCCGAGCGGCTCGTACGACGCGTTGAGGACCAGGACATGCGGCACGGATGCCTCCTTGGGCGTCGGCGGCGCGTGGCTCGCGCCGGGACGATCTGCAGTCAGTTTCCCCTCTGGCCTGGTGGACGCGCCACCATCTCCCGGTAACGGGCTGGGAGTGTTTTCGACCACATCGGAACCATCCCCAGGTTGACAACCGGTTCAAGCACAGGTGAGGCCGGTCTCTCCTCGGTGCCTCCTTCACGTATCTCGCCGAACCACACACAATGCCCCGTTAGTGTGGTGGTCCTGCCCGTCCGGTGACCTTTTCGTGACCTTGGAATCGGTCGCCCCCGACCGCCGCGCCGGCCGGAGCAGTGCCGCACCTGGAGGTACCTGCCGTGTCCCTGTCCGCCGTCCTACTGGCCGCCGGTTCGTCGCCGTCCCCGTCGCCGTCGCCGTCTCCCTCGGAGTCGCCGACCGTGACGGTCCCGACGCTCCAGGACGCCCAGGAGAGCGCGACGAACGCCGCCGGCTGGGTCGAGGAGAACTGGTCGACCTGGCTCGCGATCGGGCTGAGGGTCCTGCTGATCCTGGTCATCGCGGCGGTGCTGAGAGTGATGGTGCGGCGGGCGATCACCAAGCTCATCGAGCGCATGAACCGCACCGTCCAGTCCGTGGACGGCACCGCGCTGGGCGGTCTGCTGGTCAACGTGGAGCGGCGGCGCCAGCGCTCGCAGGCGATCGGCTCGGTGCTGCGCTCGGTGGCGAGCTTCCTGATCCTCGGCACGGCCGCGCTGATGATCCTCGCCACGTTCCAGATCAACCTCGCCCCGCTGCTGGCCTCGGCCGGTGTGGCGGGCGTGGCGATCGGTTTCGGCGCCCGCAACCTGGTCACCGACTTCCTCTCCGGCGTGTTCATGATCCTGGAGGACCAGTACGGCGTCGGCGACCAGATCGACGCGGGTGTCGCCACCGGCGAGGTCATCGAGGTCGGCCTGCGCGTGACGAAGCTGCGCGGTGACAACGGCGAGATCTGGTACGTCCGCAATGGCGAGGTCAAGCGGATCGGGAACCTGTCCCAGGGCTGGGCGACGGCCGGCGTCGATGTGACGGTCCGGTACAGCGAGGACCTGGACAAGGTCAGGTCCACCCTCGCCGAGGTCGCCGACAAGATGAGCAAGGAGGAGCCCTGGAACGAGCTCCTGTGGAGCCCGATCGAGGTGCTCGGCCTGGACAGCGTGCTGCTGGACTCGATGGTCGTGCGTGTCTCCGCGAAGACGATGCCCGGCAAGTCCCTGGCGGTGGAGCGCGAGCTGCGCTGGCGGATCAAGCGCGCCTTCGACGCGGCCGACATCCGGATCGTCGGCGGGCCGACGGCCCCCGAGGGGGAGCCGGCGGACGCGGACCCGACGGCCGGTGTCGCGGCCCCGTCGGTGTACTCGAACACGGGGTCCCCGCAGTCGGCGGCGGCCTCCCCGCTGACCCCGCCGAGCACGATCAAGTAGCGCTCCGCAGCGGAAGGCGGCGCCCGGGAATCCCCGGGCGCCGCCTTTTTCGTGTCCGCTCCCCGTTTTCACGCCCGCTCCCCTTGACTCCTCCCTCACCACGGCCCTACCTTCCTCGGCATCCAATAGGAAACTTTCCTAACAGTGTTCCTCGCGGTGGCCCTGACGGTGATTCCGCGCAGTGATCCCGGATGGACTTCCCGCCGAGATCACTGCCAAGCTGGGCAGTTCCGAAAGGCAGGTGTCGACCCATGGCAGGAACCGCCGGTACGCCGGGAACCCCGCGCGTCCTGCGCGCCATGAACGACCGCGCCGCGCTCGACCTCCTGCTGGCGCACGGCCCCCTGTCCCGCACCCGGATCGGCAAGCTCACCGGCCTGTCCAAGCCGACCGCCTCCCAGCTGCTGGCCCGCCTGGAGGCGGCGGGCCTGGTGCTGGCGAGCGGCACCACCGAGGGCCGGCCCGGCCCCAACGCCCAGCTGTACGAGGTCAACCCTGCCTCCGCCTACGCGGCCGGCCTGGACGTCACCCCCGAACGCGTCCTCGCCGCCGTCGCCGACATCACGGGCCGCACGGTGGGCACGCACGAGGTGCCCACCCCCGGCCGCCGGGGCACCGAGGCCGTCGTACGGCAGGTCACCGAGGCGCTGGACGGCGCGGTGAAGGCGGCGGGACTGGCCCGGGACGACGTGCGGCGGCTGGTCGTCGCCACCCCGGGCGCCTTCGACCCCACCACCGGCCGTCTGCGCTACGCCTCCCATCTGCCCGGCTGGCACTCCCCCACGCTGCTGGACGAGCTCGCCGCCGCCCTGCCGATGCCGGTGGAGTACGAGAACGACGTCAATCTCGTCGCCGTCGCCGAACAGCGGCTCGGCGCGGCGCGCGGGCACGAGGACTTCGTGCTGCTGTGGAACGAGGCCGGCCTCGGCGCGGCCCTCGTCCTCGGCGGCCGGCTGCACCGCGGCTGGACCGGCGGCGCCGGAGAGGTGGGTTTCCTTCCCGTTCCGGGCGCGCCGCTCGTGCGGCAGGTCACCAAAGCCAACAGTGGCGGCTACCAGGAGCTGGCCGGCTCCCAGGCGATCCCCCAGCTGGCCCGCGAACTGGGCATGGCGAACGTCCCCTCGGAGCCGTACGCGGAGGCCGCCGCCACGCTCGTGCGGCGGGCCGTCGCCGAGGACACCGTGCTCAACCGGCTGCTGTTGCAGACCTACGCGACCCGGCTCGCCACCGGTCTCGCCTCGCTCGTCTCCGTACTCGACCCCGAACTCGTCGTCCTCAGCGGCGCCTCGCTGACCGCCGGCGGCGAGGTGCTGCGCGCCCTCGTCGAGGCGGAGCTGGCCGAGCTGGCCGCCTCCCGGCCCCGGCTGGTCGTCGGCGACGTCACCGAACGGCCCGTGCTGCGCGGCGCGCTGGAGAGCGCGCTGGCGGCCACCCGCGACGAGGTCTTCGACACCTCGCGCTGACCCGTAGACCCACCCCCCTCTTCCCTCACCCCACCGCCCCGCCATGGGAGGCCCCGTCATGCCCTCACGCATACCCGAAGTCGTCCGAAAGGCGGCTTTCGCCCTGACTGTGTCCACGGCGCTGCTCGCCACCGCCTGTACCGGTGGGTCCGCCTCGACGGCGGAGGACGACGCGTCCGAGGAGACCACCCTCACCTTCTGGCACGCCTGGAGCGCGCCCGCCGAGGTGCGGGCCGTCAAGGACCTGGTCGCAGGCTTCGAGAAGGCGCATCCGAACATCCGGGTGAACGTCGTCGGCAACATGACCGACGACAAGATCAACCAGGCGCTGCGCGCGGGCGGCTCCAAGGCGCCCGACGTCGTCTCGTCGTTCACCACCAACAGCGTCGGCACGTTCTGCTCGTCCGGCGCCCTGGTCGACCTGAACCCCTTCTTCCAGAAGTCCGGCATCGACCCGCGGAAGACCTTCCCGAAGGCCATGAACGAGTACACCCAGTTCGAGGGCGACCGCTGCGCGGTGCCGCTGCTGGGCGACGCCTACGGCCTCTACTACAACAAGACCGCGTTCGAGAAGGCGGGCATCACCGCCCCGCCGAAGACCTGGTCCGAGTTCGAGACCGTCGCCAAGAAGCTGACGATCACCCAGGGCGACACCTACGAGCAGCTCGGCTTCATGCCGAACTACCACGGCTGGGAGACCACCACCGAGCACTACCTCGGCCAGTTCTCCCCGACCTACTTCGACCAGGACGGCAGGTCGACCATCGCCACCGACCCGGCCGTCGAGGCCGGCTTCACGCAGCAGAAGAAGCTGGTGGACGCGCTGGGCGGCTACCGGAAGCTGGAGAAGTACCGGGCCGGGCTCGGCGACGAGTGGGGCCCCAAGCACCCCTTCCACACCGGCCAGGTCGCCATGCAGCTCGACGGCGAGTGGCGCCTGGGCATGGCCCTGGACGCGAAGCCGGGCTTCGAGATCGGCGTCGCCCCGCTGCCCGTCCCCGACGACCAGGCCGACCAGTACGGCAAGGGCTACATCACCGGCACCATCGCGGGCATCGCCGCCACCAGCACCAAGCGGAACGCGGCCTGGGAACTGGTGAAGTACATGACCACCGACACCGACGCGGTCGTGAACTTCTCCAACGCCATCCACAACGTGCCCTCCACGCTGGCCGCGCTGAAGTCCCCGAAGCTGACGTACGACCCGCGCTTCAAGACCTTCCTGGAGATCGCGGCGAACCCGCACTCCACGACCGCCCCCGCGACCGTCAACGGCGGCGTCTACCTCGCCACGATCCAGCAGTTCGGCTACGACTACGAGAGCGGCAAGGTCAAGGACCTCAAGGCCGGCCTGCGCAGGACGGCCGCGCAGATCGACACGGACATCGCGCAGGCGAAGCAGCCGTGACCACGCGCACCCTGCGGGCGAAGCGCCGCCGGGCGGCGCTTCGCACCACCGCCTTCCTCTCGCCCTGGCTGATCGGCTTCGCGGTCTTCTTCGCCTACCCGCTGATCTCCACCGTCTACTTCTCGTTCATGCACTACGACGGCTTCCGGCCGCCGACGTGGACCGGGACGAAGAACTGGACGTACGTCTTCGCGCACTACCCCTACTTCTGGCCCGCCCTGCGCAACACCCTCTGGCTGGTCGTCGTCATGGTGACCCTGCGGGTCGCCTTCGGACTCGGCGTCGGGCTGCTCATCACAAAGGTCAAAACGGGTACCGGCGTCTTCCGCACCCTCTTCTACCTTCCCTATCTCGCCCCGCCGGTCGCCGCGACGATGGCCTTCGCCTTCCTCCTCAACCCCGGCACCGGCCCCGTCGACTCGCTCCTCGAAGGCATCGGCCTCCCCGCGCCCGGCTGGTTCAACGACCCCGGCTGGTCCAAGCCGGCGCTGACCCTGCTGGCCCTCTGGGGCGTCGGCGACCTCATGGTGATCTTCATGGCGGCGCTGCTCGACGTACCGAAGGAGCAGTACGAGGCGGCCGAGCTGGACGGGACCTCGGCGTGGCAGCGGTTCCGTTACGTGACCCTGCCGAACATCTCGCCCATCGTGATGTTCGCCGTCGTCACGGGCGTGATCCAGACGATGCAGTACTACACGCAGCCGCTCGTCGCCGGGAAGGTCGCCTCCGGTGTCATCCAGGGCGCGGGCACCCAGTTCGAGCCCGGCTACCCGGAGCGTTCGACGCTCACCCTCCCCCAGCTCGTCTACAACCTCGGCTTCCAGCGCTTCGACTACGGCTCGGCCTGTGTGGTGGCGCTGGTGCTGTTCGCCCTGTCCATGGCGTTCACCGCGTTGCTGATGCGGCGCCGGGGCGGACTCGTCCAGGCAGGTGACCGATGACCCAGCTCCTCGACCGGCCCACCGCGCCAGCGGCACCCGCCGCCTCGCCCGCCGAGCGCACGGCCCGCCGCAGGGCCCTGCTGGAGTGGATCGCGGTCCACTCCCTCGGCCTGGCCGCCGCCCTGTTCTTCACGCTCCCCTTCGTCTTCGTGTTCCTGACCTCGTTGATGAGCGACAGCCAGGCCCTCAGCCGGGACCTGGTCCCGGACACCTGGGAATGGGACAACTACCGCCAGGTCTTCGACACCCCCGGCTTCCTCACCTGGTGGCGGAACACCCTGCTCTACGCCGGCCTGGGCACCGCCTTGACGGTCGTGTCGTCGGTCCCGGTGGCGTACGCGCTCGCCAAGTTCCGCTTCCGGGGCCGCAATGCGGCGCTCATGCTGGTGATCTCGATGATGATGCTGCCGCCGCAGGTCGTCGTCATCCCGATGTACCTGTTCTGGGCGAGGCAACTGGACCTGTCGGGCACGCTGTGGCCGCTGATCGTCCCGATGGCGTTCGGCGACGCCTTCTCGATCTTCCTGCTGCGGCAGTTCCTCACCACCGTTCCGAACGAGTACGTGGACGCGGCGAGGGTGGACGGCTGCGGCGAACTGCGCACACTGCTGCGCGTGGTCCTGCCGATGGCGAAGCCCGGCATCGCCGCCGTCGCCCTCTTCCAGTTCTTCTACGCCTGGAACGACTACTTCGGCCCGCAGATCTACGCGTCGGACAACCCGGGCGCGTGGACCCTCAGTTACGGCCTGGAGTCCTTCAAGGGCGCGCACCACACCGACTGGAACCTCACCATGGCGGCGACCGTGCTGGTCATGGCCCCCGTGATCCTCGTGTTCTTCTTCGCGCAGAAGGCGTTCGTCGAGGGCGTCACCCTGACCGGAGTGAAGGGTTGAACCTCACATGAAACTCACCGTGGTCGGCGGAGGCTCGACCTACACGCCCGAACTCGTCGACGGCTTCGCGCGACTGAGAGGAAACCTGCCCCTGGAGGAACTGGTCCTCGTCGACCCGGCGGCCGACCGTCTGGAACGGGTCGGCGGCCTGGCCCGCCGTATCTTCGCCCGGCAGGGCCACCCCGGCCGGATCGTCACGACCGGCGACCTGGACGCCGCCGTGGACGGCGCCGACGCGGTCCTGATCCAGCTCCGTGTCGGCGGCCAGGCGGCCCGCGAACAGGACGAGACGTGGCCGCTGGAGTGCGGCTGCGTCGGCCAGGAGACCACCGGCGCGGGCGGTCTGGCCAAGGCGCTGCGGACGGTCCCGGTGGTCCTGGACATCGCCGAACGCGTCCGCCGCCGCAACCCCCGCGCCTGGATCGTCGACTTCACCAACCCCGTCGGCATCGTCACGCGCGCGTTGCTCCAGGCCGGCCACCGGGCGGTCGGGCTGTGCAACGTGGCGATCGGCTTCCAGCGCAGGTTCGCCGGGCTGCTGGACGTCTCCCCCGCCGACGTCCACCTCGACCACGTCGGCCTCAACCACCTCACCTGGGAGACCGGGGTGCGCCTGGGCGGCCCCGAGGGCGAGGACGTCCTGCCGCGGCTGCTGTCCGACCACGCCGACACCCTCGCCGCCGACCTCCACCTGCCCCGCCCCCTGCTGGACCGACTGGCCGTGGTCCCGTCGTACTACCTGCGCTACTACTACGCGCACGACGAGGTCGTAGGGGAACTGCGCACCAAGCCGTCACGGGCGGCCGAGGTCGCCGCGATGGAACGGCGGCTGCTGGAGATGTACGGCGATCCCGCCCTGGACGAGAAGCCGGAACTGCTCGCCAAGCGCGGCGGCGCCTACTACTCGGAGGCGGCCGTGGACCTGACGGCCGCGCTGCTGACCGGCTCGGGAAGCCCCTACCAGGTGGTCAACACCCGCAACAGCGGGACGTTTCCCTTCCTCCCCGACGACGCGGTGATCGAGGTGCAGGCCGCGGTCGGCCCGAAGGGCCCCTCCCCGCTGCCCGTACCGCCCCCGGACGCGCTGTTCGCGGGCCTGATGGCCAACGTCACCGCCTATGAGGACCTGGCCCTGCGGGCGGCGCTGCACGGCGGCCGCGACCACGTCTTCCGTGCCCTCCTCGCCCATCCCCTCGTCGGCCAGTACGCCTGCGCCGACACCCTGACCGACCAGCTGATCGCACACAACCGGGAGCACCTCGCGTGGGCCTGACGGCAAGCGTCCTCGCCATCGACGCGGGCAACAGCAAAACTGACGTGGCGGTCGTGGCGGCCGACGGGGAGGTCCTCGCCACGGCCCGCGGCGGCGGCTTCCGCCCGCCCACGGTCGGCGTCACGGCGGCCATGGACACCCTCGCCGAGACGGTGTCCCGCGCTCTGGCCGCCGCCGGCGCCCGCGAGGCCACGCACGTCTCGGCCTGCCTCGCCAACGCCGACCTCCCCGTGGAGGAGGAAAAGCTGGCGGCGGAGGTGCACGCGCGCGCGTGGGGCACGACGGTGGAGGTCCGCAACGACACCTTCGCGATCCTGCGGGCCGGGGTCACCGAACCCCGCGGCGTCGCCGTCGTCTGCGGCGCCGGCATCAACTGCGTCGGCATGCGCCCCGACGGGCGCACCGCCCGCTTCCCCGCGCTCGGCCGTATCTCCGGCGACTGGGGCGGCGGCTGGGGCCTGGCCGAGGAGGCCCTGTGGCACGCGGCCCGCGCGGAGGACGGCCGTGGCGTCCCGACCGCCCTGGCCCGCACCCTCCCGGCCCACTTCGGGCTGCCCTCCATGTACGCCCTCATCGAGGCACTGCACCTGGAAGACGTCCCCCCTGCCCGCCGCCATGAACTGACGCCCGTCCTGTTCACCACGGCGACCGCCGGCGACGCGGTCGCCGGGGCCGTCGTCGACCGCCTGGCCGAGGAGGTCGTGACGATGGCCGTGGTCGCCCTGACCCGCCTGGACCTGCTGGCGGAGGAGACCCCGGTCCTCCTGGGCGGCGGCGTCCTGACCGCCGGCCACCCCCGGCTCGACGACGGCGTACGGGAGCTGCTGGCGGACCGGGCGCCGAAGGCACGGGCCCGGGTGGTCCGGGAACGGCCGGTGCTGGGGGCGGCGTTGCTGGGACTGGACCGGGTGGGGGCGGACGCGACGGCGCGGGAGCGGACACGGGAGTTCTTCACCGGGTGACCGCGTCCGGGCCCCCGCCCGCCGTGGAACCGAACACACACCCACCGCGTATTCACCAGCGGGCGAACTGCGATCTGATCAAGATCCAGTGAAGCCCGGTGCGGAATGTCACTCCCGCCAGCAATACTTGCGGTGACACATGACCATGGGGGAGGTCAGAAGTAGTGGCACATCCGGTACCCGGCAGCACCGCGCCACCGCCCACGCGCCGCACGGCCTTCGCCGAGGGCGTCGACCAGGTGCGGGCCGCCGCGACGACGGAGCCGGGAAGGCTGCGGATCATCGGCGCCGTCCTCGCCCTCCTCGTCGTGGCGTTCGGCGCCGTCACCGCCTGGCAGACGTCCGACCGGGCGGCCGCCGCCGACGACGTCCTGCACAAGAGCCAGCCGCTGAGCACGGCCGCGGCCGACATCTACCGTTCGCTCGCCGACGCCAACACCGCCGCCTCCAGCGGCTTCCTCGCCGGAGGGCAGGAGACGGCCGAGTCGCGCAAGCGCTACGAGGACGACATCGACACGGCCGCCGCCAAACTCGTCCTCGCCGCGAACAACGCCGACCCCGACTCCCCCTCGACGGCCGCCATCACCAAGCTGAACAAGCTGCTGCCGGAGTACAAGGGCCTGGTGGAACGCGCCCGCACCTACAACCGGCAGGGCTTCCCGGTCGGCGGCGCCTATCTGCGGTACGCGAACCAGAAGATGCAGGACGAGATGCTCCCGGCGGCGGAGGACCTCTACAAGAAGGAGAACCAGCGCCTCCAGGACGACTACGCGGACGCCACGCCCTACCCGTGGGCGGCGATCGCGCTCGGCGTCCTCGCGCTGGCCGCGCTCGCCTGGGCGCAGCACCGCAACTACCGCCGTACGAACCGGGTGCTGAACCACGGTCTGGTGGCCGCCACGGCCGCGGCCACGGTGGTGCTGCTGTGGCTGGTCGTCGGTCACAGCGTGGCCCGCGCGGGGCTGAACGACTCCTACGACCACGGCGTGCGCTCGCTGAACGTCCTGCACGACGCCCGCATCGCCTCCCTGAAGGCCCGCGGCAACGAGAACCTGACCCTGGTGGCGCGCGGCGCCGAGACGGTGAAGGTGAACGCCGACGGGCAGGAGCTGACGGTCGACAAGTACGACCACGAGTTCACCACCGACATGGCGACCCTCGGCAAGGGCCTCGCGGTCGCGGCGAAGCTCGCCGACGACCAGGCCGGCGAGAAGCCGGTCGCGCGGGCCGAGGGCAACATGGCGGAGTGGCGGAAGCGGCACACCGCCGCCCGCGCGCAGGACGACAACGGCAACTACGAGCAGGCGCTGTCCCTGGTGATCGGCGGCAAGGGCGCGACGGGCGAGTGCTTCGACAGCGTCGACGCCAACCTGGCGAGCGCGCTGACGCACGAGCAGAACGAGTTCAGGCGGGCGGCCGGCGACGGGCTGGACGCGATGACCGGGCTGTCGCTCGGCGCGGCCGTCCTCGCCGTCCTGGGCGCGGCCGGCGCGGTCCTCGGCATCGGCCGCAGGCTGTCGGAGTACCGGTGAAAGGGGGCGTGACGATGCGTGCGCGACGGGTGCGGGCCGGTCTGAGGGGCTGGGGCGGCGTCGGTGCGATGGCGGTCGTCTGCGCCGTCGCGCTGGCCTTCGCGCTGCTGCTGCCGTGGACCCAGTCGCGGGGTGACGGCAGCACCGGTGTCGGCGGGCCGGGCGTCGCCGAGGGCCGCCGGGCGGCCGACCCGGCGTGCCGGGCGCCGGAGAAGCAGACCCTGGCGCCGTCGTCCGCGGACGGCCCGACGATCGCCGCGATCAAGGCCCGGCAGGGCGAGAAGCGCAAGCTGATCGTGGGCGTCGACCAGAACAGCTACCGCTGGGGCTACCGCAACCCCAACAACACCGGGGCCGAGCTGGAGGGCTTCGACATCGACCTGGTCCGCCGTATCGCCCAGGACATCCTCGGCGACCCGGACGCGGTGCAGTTCAAGGCCATCCCGACCAACCAGCGCATCCCGGCGATCCAGGAGGGCCGCGTCGACATGGTGGTGCGCACCATGACGATCACCTGCGACCGCATCAAGGACGTCGCGTTCTCCGCGCCGTACTTCAGGACCGGCCAGCAGGTCCTCGCCCCCAAGTCCTCCACGATCACCGGGTACGACGCCACGCTGGCGAAGAAGAAGATCTGCACGGCGGCCGGCTCCACCGCCAACACCCAGCTGACCGAGGACCGCAAGACCGGCAAGCTGCCCGCCGACACCGACCTGGGCACCACCGTCCCCAACCAGCTCGACTGCCTGGTGCGGTTGCAGCTCGGCGAGGTCGACGCGGTGGTCACCGACGGCGCGCTGGCGGCCAGCCAGGCCGCCCAGGACCCCACGGTCGAGCTCAAGGGCGCCCCGTTCACTGCCGAGTACTACGGAGTGGCGATGAAGAAGGACGCCGACGATCTGGTGCGCCGGGTCAACCAGATCCTGGTGGAGTACCGGGCCGGCGGCTGGCAGGCGTCGTACGACAAGTGGCTGTCGGCGACACTGGGGGTGAACGCGACGACGTCGAGGCCGCCGGCGCCGCAGTACCTGCGCACAAGTTGACGGACCGACGGACAGGCGGCGGACCGAGCGAGAGACCGACACAGCAGCGAGAGGTGATCGATGGGCGTCACGGGACCCCCCGGGCCGGTAATGGACCGGGACGAGGTGGACCGTGCGCTGGCGCGGCTCGGCCAGGAGCACGAGGCGATCGAGACCTCGCTGCTGGCCCTCCAGGACCACGCGGGCCGCAGACTCCTCGAAGGGGCCGAGCTCACCGGCGTCACCAAGGAACGCTGGACGGCCGCGGAGGCGTCGATCACGCTGCTGTGGGCGTACTTCGACGCGTACACGGACGCGTTGCGCGGCGCCCGTGAGATCCGCTCGCGCCACCGCTGGTCCAGCCGCGAGGACCTGGTGGAGCTGACGGAGCTGCTGCGCGGCGAGTCCGTCACCGTGGCCGGCGCGGCCCTGGCGGCGGCGCCCACGGCGCACGGCGCGGGCAGACTCAGCGAGAGCTTCTCGCTGACCGCCCTCGTCGACCGGATGAACGAGCTGTACGCGTCCTCGCTGGACATGGTCGTCGCCGCCGACGCGGTGTGGTCGGCGCTGCCCGCCCGGATCGATCTGCTGGCCGCGGAGCTCCAGCGCACCCGGCAGCTCGCGCACTCGGTGGGGGTCCGCCCGGGCGAGCACCCGGCCGGCGACGACCTGGAGCGCATCACGCGCACGCTGACCCGGCTGCGCGAGCAGGTGATCTCCGACCCGCTGGCGTTCTGGGTGCCCGCGCAGGGCAGTTCCGCCCCGGGCGGCGGCCGCCCGGACACCAACGTCTACGACCGCGAGGCACGCGCCCTGGAGGACGTACGGCGGGAGATCGACGCGGTGCTGACCGTCCGGCAGGACGCGGAGCAGCGGCTGGTGAGGCTGCGGGACGTGCTGTCGCGGGCGGACCGCACGCTCGCCGAGGCGCGTACCGCGCGCGGTGAGGTCCTCGCGAAGATCGCCGCCACGGAGGTGCCGGTGGTCAGCGGCCCGCCGACCGCGCTCCAGGAGCAGCTGGCGACGGCCGCCGAGTACCGCAGACAGGCCCAGTGGCACCGTCTGTCGCCGCTGCTGGAGTCCCTGGAGCAGAAGGCGGAGGACGAACTGCTGCGCGCCCGCGAGTCGTTGACCGCGGTCACCGCGCCGCTCGCGGTCCGCGCGGAGCTGCGCGGCCGGCTCGACGCGTACAAGGCGAAGGTCGCCCGGCACGGGCTGGCGGAGGACCCGTTCCTCATCGAGCGGTACGACGCCGCGCGCCGCATGCTGTGGAGCGCGCCCTGCGACCTGCGCGTCGCCGAACAGGCCGTCCTGCGCTACCAGCAGGCGGCCGCCGAGCTGCTCGCCGCGCCGCGCGTGCCCGAGCAGGGCGGTCCTCAGGACCACAGGGGGGAGTACGGGTCATGAGTCAGGCAGGACAGACGTGCCAGCGGCCGGGTTGTGACGGGTCGTACGAGGACGTGGGCGGCGGCGAGCTGTACTGCGACACCTGCGGCCTGGCCCCGGTCGTCTCGGCCGGGGGTCCCTCCTCCGGGGGAGGACTGGTCGGCTCGCCGCCCACCGGGGTGACCGGCGGCAGGGGCTCGGCGGGCAGCGCCAGTTCCCGCGCGAGCGCGCGCAGTTCCCGTACGTCGTCGCACTCGTCGAAGTCGCGCCGCTCGGTGTCCGGGCGGCTCTCGCGGTCGCTGTCGGGCAAGTCGACGGGCCGCTCGGTGTCGGTGCGCAGCTCCGGTTCCACGGCCGGCTCCTCCGGGCGCGTCCGGCTCGGCGTCGGGCTGGTGTCGGTGCCGCAGGTGCCGCGCCCCGACCCGCGCGCGATGGTGCTGGAGAACCCGGAGGTGCCCGAGCGCAAGCGGTACTGCTCGCGCTCCGACTGCGGTGCTCCGGTGGGCCGTTCGCGCGGTGAGCAGCCGGGCCGTACGGAGGGTTTCTGCACCAAGTGCGGCCACCCCTACTCCTTCGTCCCGAAGCTGAAGGCCGGCGACGTGGTGCACGGCCAGTACGAGGTCGTGGGCTGCCTGGCGCACGGCGGGCTCGGCTGGATCTACCTGGCGGTGGACCGGGCGGTGTCGGACCGGTGGGTGGTGCTGAAGGGCCTGCTGGACACCGGCGACCAGGATGCGATGGCGGCGGCGATCTCCGAGCGGCGGTTCCTCGCCGAGATCGAGCACGCCAACATCGTGCGGATCTACAACTTCGTCGAACACCTCGACCAGCGCACCGGCTCCCTCGACGGTTACATCGTCATGGAGTACGTCGGCGGCAAGTCCCTCAAGGAGATCGCCAACGCCCGCCGCACACCGCAGGGCAAGCGGGACCCGCTGCCGGTGGAACAGGCCTGCGCGTACGGCATCGAGGCCCTGGAGGCGCTCGGTCATCTGCACAGCCGCAACCTGCTGTACTGCGACTTCAAGGTCGACAACGCGATCCAGACCGAGGACCAGCTGAAGCTGATCGACATGGGCGCGGTGCGCAGGCTGGACGACGACGAGTCGGCCATCTACGGCACCGTCGGCTACCAGGCGCCGGAGGTCGCCGAGGTCGGCCCGTCGGTCGCCTCCGACCTGTACACGGTGGGTCGGACGCTGGCGGTGCTGACGTTCGACTTCCAGGGCTACACGACCGTCTACGCCGACTCGCTGCCCGACCCGGACTCCATCGAGGTCTTCCGCCAGTACGAGTCCTTCTACCGGCTGCTGGTCCGCGCCACCGACCCCGACCCGGCCCGCCGGTTCGCCTCCGCGCAGGAGATGGCGGAGCAGCTGACGGGCGTGCTGCGCGAGGTCGTCTCGGTGCAGACCGGACGGCCCCGCCCGTCGCTGTCGACGCTGTTCGGGCCGGAGGTGAAGGTCACGGACACGGAGCTGTTCCCGAAGCTCGACGGGGAGGTGTCGCGGCTGGGGGCGCGCGCGGTGACCGGCCGGGCGGCCGCCGCCGGGGCCGGTGCTCCGCCCGCGCTGCCCGGTGGGCTCGTCAAGCCCGTCGACGCCTCTGCCGCCGCCCTGGCGCTGCCCGTCCCGCACGTCGACCCGGCCGACCCCAACGCCGGTTTCCTCGCCGGTCTGCTGGCCTCCGCGCCCGCCGAGCTGATCACGGCCCTCACGGCCGCGCCGTCGCCCTCGGTGGAGACCCGGCTGCGGCAGGTCCGCGCCCGCCTGGAGAACGGCGACTCCACGGCCGCGCTGACGTCGCTGTCGGCGCTGGAGGACGAACGGCCCGACGACTGGCGGGTGGTGTGGTACCGGGGCCTGGCCTGCCTGGTCACCGGTGACCACGAGGGCTCCGCGCTCGCCTTCGACGCGATCTACGACGCCTTCCCGGGCGAGCCCACGCCCAAGCTCGCGCTCGGCCTGTGCGCGGAGGTGCTCGGGCAGCTGGACAACGCCGCCGAGTACTACCGGCTGGTGTGGTCGACCGACCCGAGCTATGTGAGCGCCGCGTTCGGCCTGGCCCGCGTACAGCTCGCGGCCGGCGACCGCGGAAGTGCCGTACGGACGCTGGAGTCGGTGCCGGAGTCCTCCATCCACTACACGGCCGCCCGGGTCGCGGCCGTCCGCGCCCGGCTGCGGCAGCGGACGGCGGCCGCCGCCGACGTACCCTTCCTGGAGGACCTGACCGCCGCCGCGGCACAGGTCGAGGCGCTGGAGGCGTACGGGCTGGATCCCACGCGGCGCGAGCAGCTGTCCGCGGAGGTCCTCGGCTCGGCCCTGGACTGGATACTCTCCGGTGGCGGGCGCGCCGGGCCCGACGGCCGCCGGGTGCTGCTCGGCAGCGACCTGGACGAGCGGGGGCTCCGCTTCGGCCTGGAGCGTTCGTACCGCACGCTGGCCCGGCTGGCGACCGGCGGTGAGGAGAGGATCGACCTGGTGGAACGTGCCAATCGTTACCGCCCCCGGACGTGGGTGTAGTTGATGTCCCAGATGCCCCGGCAGGCCGCCCTGCCGACCTGTCCGAGCTGCGCGGAGCCGCTGGAGGCGGCCGACCGTTTCTGCGGCGCGTGCGGCTACGACCTGTCCGCCGTGCCGCCGCGCCCGGACGACCTGCCGACCCTGACGATGAACCGGGCGCCGGGAGGCGGTGTGCCCCCGCAGGGCGGGCAGCCGATGCCTCCGGGCGTGCCGCTGCCGCCCGGGGTCGCCCCGCCGCCGGGGGCCGTGCCGCCGCCCGGCGTTCCGCTGCCGCCGTCCGCCGCGCCCCAGGTGCCCGCGGCCGGTTCCGTGCCGCCCGTACCGCCGACCGGCCCGGTGCCGCCCGGCAGCCCGGCGCCGCCCGCCGCCCCGGTCCCCCCGCCGCCCGTCGCGCCGCCGCCCGTCGCGTCGGCGGACGGTGCCGCCGGGGTGCGGTTCGACCGGCCGGCGGAGCCCGAGGAGTACCCCTTGCAGGCGCCCGACCCCCGGCTGGCCGCCGAGGCCGCGGCGGTCGTCGAGACCGGCAAGGTGTGTGTGGCCTGCCGTGCCGGGCGGGTCGACGACGACGGCTACTGCGAGAACTGCGGGCACGCCCAGCCGCGTGAACGCGACCACATGGAGCGCGAGTCGGGCCCGGTGGCCGCCGTCAGCGACCGCGGCCTGCGCCACCACCGCAACGAGGACGCGTTCGGCATCGGTCACACCACGCTGCCCGACGGCTCCCCCGCGCTGGTGGCGATCGTCTGCGACGGCGTGTCCTCCGCGACCCGCCCCGACGACGCCTCGCTCGCCGCGTCCCGGGCGGCCAGCGAGTCGCTGCTGACCGCCCTGCCCCAGGGCGTCCATCCGCAACAGGCCATGCACGACGCGATCATCGCCGCCTCGCACGCGGTCAACGCGCTCGCCGAGGAACCGGCCACCGCCCTCGAGCAGGCCCCGCACCAGAACGCGCCCGCCTGCACCCTGGTCGGCGCGGTCGTCACCGCCGGCCTGCTGGTGGTCGGCTGGGTCGGCGACAGCCGCGTCTACTGGGTGCCGGCGGACCGCGGTTCACCCCCGGCCCGGCTCACCGAGGACGACTCCTGGGCCGCGCAGATGGTCGCCGCCGGCCTGATGAACGAGGCGGAGGCCTACGCCGACGAACGCGCCCACGCGATCACCGGCTGGCTCGGCGCCGACGCCTACGAACTGGATCCGCACACCGCCGCGTTCAAGCCGGACCGGCCGGGCGCGGTCGTGGTGTGCACCGACGGCCTGTGGAACTACGCGGAGGCCGCCGAGGAGATGGCCGAGGCGGTCCCCCTGGACGCCGCCGTACGCCCGCTGCACGGCGCCCGGGTCCTCGTCGGGCACGCCCTGGACGGCGGCGGGCACGACAACGTAACAGTGGCCGTCCTGCCGTTCCCGGCCCCCGCGCAGGGGGCAGGATCGGCCTGAGGCGTACAGAGCGGGGACACCTCACCGGACCGGAGGGGACCGGTCCGGCCACTGTCAGCACCCACCGCCCGGTGGGTTCCGTAGGGGGATCTGAGTAGGCATGGCCAATTTCTCGAAGTCGAACGTGCCGCAGTTCTCGGTGGACGTCTACCAGAACGAGTACCTGCCGGAAGGCGGCCGAGAGGTCAACGCGATCGTGACGGTCACCGCCACCGGAGGCGGCACCATCGGCAGCGCCGTCGCGGCGCCGCACGTGTACTCGCCGGGGCAGGGCCCCTCCGCGGCCGTGGCGATCATGGTCGACTGCTCCGGCTCGATGGACTACCCGCCGACGAAGATGCGCAACGCCCGGGACGCCACGGCCGCCGCCGTCGACACCCTGCGCGACGGTGTGCACTTCGCGGTGATCGGCGGCACGCACGTGGCCAAGGAGGTCTACCCGGGCGGCGGGCGCCTCGCGGTCGCCGACGCCACCACCCGCGCCCAGGCCAAGGAGGCCCTGCGCCGGCTCAGCGCGGGCGGCGGCACGGCGATCGGCACCTGGCTGCGGCTGGCCGACCGGCTGCTGTCCACCGCCGACGTCGCCATCCGGCACGGCATCCTGCTCACCGACGGCCGCAACGAGCACGAGTCGCCACAGGACTTGAAGGCCGCCCTGGACTCCTGCGCGGGCCGCTTCACCTGCGACGCCCGTGGCGTGGGCACCGACTGGGAAGTGAAAGAAGTCACAGGGATCGCCTCCGCCCTGCTCGGCACCGCCGACATCGTCGCCGACCCGGCCGGGCTCGCCGCCGACTTCACGCAGATGATGGAAACGGCCATGGGCAAGGAGGTCGCGGACGTCGCCCTCAGACTCTGGACCCCGGTCGGCACCACCATCAAGTTCGTGAAGCAAGTCGCCCCCACGGTGGAGGAGTTGACCGGCCGGCGCACCGAGTCCGGCCCGCGCTCCGGCGACTACCCCACCGGTTCCTGGGGCGACGAGTCCCGCGACTACCACGTGTGCGTCGAGGTCCCGGCCGCGAGCGTGGGCCAGGAGATGCTGGCGGCCCGCGTCTCCCTGGTGATCCCGCAGTCCGACGGGAGCGTGCGGAACCTGGGCGCGCAGGGCCTGGTGCGGGCCGTGTGGACCGACGACATGGCCGCCTCGACCTCGATCAACCCGCAGGTCGCGCACTACACGGGACAGGCGGAGCTGGCCCAGGTGATCCAGCAGGGGCTGGACCTCCGCAAAGTGGGCGATATGGACGGAGCGACGGCCAAACTCGGTCGGGCCGTCCAACTGGCCAGCGCCTCCGGCAACGCCGATACTGCGAAACTGCTTGCGAAGGTGGTGGACGTGGTCGATGCCACGACAGGTACTGTGCGACTGAAGGCGAAGGTCGCCGAGGCCGACGAAATGACCCTCGAGACCCGGTCCACAAAGACAGTTCGTGTAAAGAAGTGACCTGGTAGGCCACGCAAGGACCCCCGTGGGTCAGGCAAGGACCCTAGTGGGACACGGAAGGAAAGGGGGACGCGCCGACATGCCGACCTGCCCGAACGGACACCAGTCGGGTTCCGACGACTGGTGCGAGGTCTGCGGTCACCGCATGGCCGGTGCCGTACCGCCGCCGCCCCCTCCCCCGCCGCCGCCCACGGCCGGCGGGGGCGGGTACGGGTTCCCGCCTCCCCCGCCCGGCCCCGGCGGCCGTCCCGACGGCCGTCACCTGTCGGCGGTACCGAACGCCGAGCCGGAGCTGTGCCCGCAGTGCCGTACGCCCCGGGAGGGCGGCGCGCCGTTCTGCGAGGAGTGCCGGTGGAACTTCCTGACGAACACGGCGACCTCGTACACGCCGGCCGCACCGCGCCCGCCGGCGCCGGGGCAGGGGCCGGGCTCCGGTGGGCCTGGCGGGCCCGGTGGGCCGGGAGCGGGTCCGGGTGGGCGGTTCCAGCCGCCGCCCCCGTCGTTCGGCGGCGGTGACTCCTTCGAGTACCAGAGCAGCCGTCCGTCCCAGGTGAATCGTCCCGCCGAGCCCATTCCGCCGGGTCCGCCCGGGCCGCCGTTCGGCGGGGATCCGTCGCGACCGGGTGGTCCCGGCGGTCCGGGTGGCCCCGGCGGCCCTGGTGCTCCCGGTCGTCCCGGGGGTCCCGGTGGTCCTGGTGGCGTGCCCGGTGGGCCCGGTGGCCCTGGTGGCCCTGGTGGTGGTCCCGGCGCGGGCGCGTTCGGGGACCCCTTCCGTCGTGAGCCGTCGGGGGCGCCCGGCGACCCCTTCGGGCGTGAGCCGTCGGGGCCCGGCGGCCGTCCTCCCGGCCCGCCCGCGCCGCCCGGACCCGGTGGTCATGGCGGTCCGGGTGGTCCCGGCGGTCCTTCGGGCCCGCCCGGGTTCGGTGGCGACCCCTCACGGCCGGTCCCGCCGCCTCCCGGCCCGCACGGCGGCCCGGGAGGACCGGGTGGTCCCGGCGGTCACGCCGGCCCCGGCGGTCCTGGTGGTCACGGCGGTCCTGGTGGTCCCGGCGGCCACGCCGGCCCCGGTGGTCCCGGTGGTCACGGCGGTCCTGGTGCTCCGCAGGCCTTCCAGCCGTCCGCTCCCCCGGCCCCTCCCGGCTTCCCGCAGGAGACCGGCCGTCCGCAGCCCGGTGGTCCCCCCGGCCGCTCCGGCCCGGCCTTCGGCGGGGGTGACGACGACTGGGTGATCTCCCCGCCGTCGCACCACGCCCCGGGCGGTCCTGGCGCGCCCGGCGGTCACGGTGGCCCCGGCGGTCACGGGGGCCCCGGCGGTCATGGGGGCCCCGGTGGCCCCGGTGGCGCGCAGGGCGGCGGCTACGGCTACCCGCAGCCCGGTGCCACGCAGGCGCCGCCCCCGCCCGGCCCGGCGTTCCCGCAGCAGCCGGCGACCTGGACGGCGACGATAGGCCCGGACCGCGAGTACTTCATGGCGATGATGCATCGCTCCGGCCCCGAGGCCGCGGGCCTGAACCTGCCCGCGTACTCACCGGAGCAGCAGCGCACGCTGACCGGGAACCAGATCACCATCGGCCGCCGTCGCCACTCCACCGGCGAGACCCCCGACATCGACCTGTCGGTGCCGCCGGAGGACCCGGGCGTCTCGCACCAGCACGCGGTGCTGGTGCAGCAGCCGGACGGCAGCTGGGCGGTCGTCGACCAGAACTCGACGAACGGCACGACGGTCAACGGCTCGGACGAGCCGATCCAGCCCTTCGTGCCCGTACCGCTGCAGGACGGCGACCGGGTCCACGTCGGCGCGTGGACGACGATCACCATCCGCCGGGGCTGACGGGGCCCGACGCGTCAGGGCGAGTGGCCGGACGATCCCGGCAGGGGCCAGGTGTACGGCCCCTCCGGTTCGTCCAGCCACGCCCACGCCTGCTCGCCGACGACCGTGACGCCGTACCGCTCCCGCCCGGGCCTGCCCTCGCGCTCCCACAGGGCGTGGGCCTCCTGCGGGTCGAGGCTCGCCCGGGTCAGGGCCAGCAGGAACTGGAACCGGTCGCTCCCTCTGGCCCGCTGCGGTACGCCGCCCAGTGCCACCGGCTCCGGCGCGGGCCGGTCGGACCCGCGCAGCGGCACGAAGAAGGCCGGGGTGTGCAGGAAGTGCCCCTCGGCGTGCCCGGCGTCCCGGACCGTGAGCGCCACCAGGCCGGTGGCCAGCGGGGTCAGAACCCGGCCGCCCGGACGGCACTGAGCGAGCCAGGCGGGCGGGACCGACGGCAGCCGGCAGGTCGCGAGGATCCGGTCGAAGGGCGCGCGCTCGGGCACCCCGCGCGCCCCGTCCCCCGTGACGACGGCGGGGTGGTAGCCGGCGTCGGCGAGATGCCGGCGGGCGGACTCGGTGATCTCCGGGTCCAGGTCGACGGTGGTGACCCGCTCGTCCCCCAGCCGGTACGCCAGCAGCGCCGCGTTGTAGCCCGTGCCGGCGCCGATCTCCAGCACCCGGCTGTCCTCCTCCACCCGCAGCTCGGCCAGCATCAGGGCCATCAGTGAGGGCTGGCTGCTGGAGGAGAGCAGTTCGCCGTCGCGCAGCCGGGTGGCCAGCGGAGCGTCCTCGTACGCGCCGCGCACCCAGAGCTCACGGACGCGCGGGTCGGGGCTCTCGCCCCAGCGCCGCTCGTAGCCGTGCGGGCCGGCGACGTAGTAGTACGGCACGAAGAGATGGCGCGGGACGTTGGCGAACGCCTCCTTCCACCCCGGATCGGCGGCGAAGGCACCGCTCTCCTCGATCTCGCGCACCAGAGCCGCCCGCTCCGCGGCGGCGAGCTCCTCCAGTTCCTTGTCGAGCGCGTGGGGATCCATGCGTCCACTGTGCGGCGCGGGACCGCGGGAAGCGAGCGGCCTCGCGCGGTGGCGGGGATCCGGTGTCGGGGGTCCTAAGTCCTGGGACCTCGGTCCTGGCGTCTGAGACCATGGGGGGCGTGAAAGAGATTCGGCGCGGCACGCTTCAGACGCAGACCTTCTACGAGCAGGTCGGCGGGGAGGAGACCTTCCGTCGGCTGGTCCACCGTTTCTACGAGGGAGTCGCCGAGGACCCGATCCTGCGGCCCATGTACCCCGAGGAGGACCTCGGCCCGGCGGAGGAGCGGCTGGTGCTGTTCCTGATGCAGTACTGGGGCGGTCCGACGACGTACAGCGACAACCGCGGCCATCCCCGGCTGCGGATGCGGCACGCCCCGTTCACCGTGAACCGTGAGGCGCACGACGCCTGGCTGAGGCACATGCGGGACGCGGTCGACGAGCTGGGCCTGTCCGAGGAGCACGAGCGGACGCTGTGGGACTACCTGACGTACGCGGCGGCGTCGATGGTGAACACCGCGGACTGACCACCGCGGACCGACTGCTGCGGACCGAACACCACGAACCGAACACCGCCGGTCGGGAGCGTCGGGGCCGGGCGCTCAGCGCACGCTGAGGTCCAGCCCCCCGAGCCCGGCCCGTCGTACGGCGATCGAGCCGTAGGGGGTGCGCAGCCGCAGCCAGGCCCCGGAGGAGAACAGTCCGGCCGCCTGTTGCCGGGGCGCGTCCGCGGCCGGCCGCAGGAAGCCCAGGGACTGGGCCGCGTGCACGGCCCGGACGGGCAGTCCGGTGGTGCCGACGGTCCGGGACCAGATCTCGCGCCCGATCCGGTCGAGTTCCGCCCGGGTACGGCCCTCGGGCGCCAGCTCCTCCGTACGGCGGCGGAATTCCGCGACCGCCGCGCCGACCAGCGCGCTCAGCGCGTCCGGTGCGGGCAGGCCGGCCTCCGGTCGCCAGCCGCCGCGCGGCGGCAGCACGCCCGCCCACGGCGGCCCGGTGACCGCGGCGGGCACGACGGCCGTCGCCGCCGTCTCGTCCACGCCCTCCAGCAGCTCGCCCGCGGACACGGTGACGTCCAGCAGGGCGTCGAGCCCCTCCTCGTACGGCTTGGCGAGGCGTACGGCGCGGATCGCCAGGACCTCGAAGGACGGCGGCCGTCCGAAGACGGCCAGCGCGGTGCCGGCCGCCTGCAACCGGACCGCCGCTCCACGGTCGTAGTGGAGCAGCCGAGCGAGGAAGGCCACGAGGTCCGCCGCCTCCCCCTCGTCGGCGAGGTGGAGCACCGTCATGCGGCGACGGCCTCCTTGTCGTCGTCCCCGTACTCCTCCAGGAACGCCCGCTCCTCGCCGGTGAGGCGCCGCGGCCGCTGCGCCTCGAAGTCGAACGGCACTATCACCGTCGACGCCCGGACGTAGACCTGGTCGCCGTCCTTCACCTCGTAGGCGATGGTGAAGGAGGCGGCCCGTATCTCCGTGACCCACAGCTCGATGTCCACGGGCGTGTGCCGGTGGACGAGCTGCCGCTTGTAGTCGATCTCATGGCGCGCCACCACGGACCCCTGCTTGAAGTCCTTCTCCGGACGGAACAGGAAGTTGATCCGCGCCTCCTCCAGGTAGCGGAGGAAGACCACGTTGTTGACGTGGCCGTACGCGTCCATGTCCGCCCAGCGCAGCGGGCAGCGGTAGATGTGCCGCAAGATCGATCAGCCCCGGGTCAGCTTCTTGTAGGTGGCGCGGTGCGGACGGGCGGCGTCCGGCCCGAGCCGCTCGATCTTGTTCTTCTCGTACGACTCGAAGTTGCCCTCGAACCAGAACCACTTGGAGTCGCCCTCGTAGGCGAGGATGTGCGTGGCGACGCGGTCGAGGAACCACCGGTCGTGGGAGACGACGACGGCGCAGCCCGGGAACTCCAGCAGCGCGTTCTCCAGGCTGCTGAGGGTCTCGACGTCGAGGTCGTTGGTCGGCTCGTCGAGGAGCAGCAGGTTTCCGCCCTGCTTGAGGGTGAGCGCGAGGTTCAGGCGGTTGCGCTCACCGCCGGAGAGGATGCCGGCCGGCTTCTGCTGGTCCGGGCCCTTGAAGCCGAAGGCGGAGACGTAGGCCCGCGACGGCATCTCGACCTGGCCCACGTTGATGTAGTCCAGCTCGTCCGAGACGACGGCCCACAGCGTCTTCTTCGGGTCGATGTTCTCGCGGCTCTGGTCGACGTACGAGATCTTGACGGTGTCGCCGACCTTGATGGAGCCGGAGTCGGGCTCCTCGAGCCCCTGGATCATCTTGAAGAGGGTGGTCTTGCCGGCGCCGTTGGGGCCGATGACACCGACGATGCCGTTGCGCGGCAGCGTGAAGGAGAGGTCGTCGATCAGGACCTTGTCACCGAAGGCCTTGTTGAGGTTGTTGACCTCGACGACGACGTTGCCCAGGCGCGGGCCCGGCGGGATCTGGATCTCCTCGAAGTCCAGCTTCCGCATCTTCTCGGCCTCGGCGGCCATCTCCTCGTACCGGGCGAGACGCGCCTTGGACTTGGCCTGACGCCCCTTGGCGTTCGACCGCACCCACTCCAGCTCTTCCTTGAGCCGCTTCTGGCGCTTGGCGTCCTTCTGGCCCTCGACCTTGAGGCGGGCGGCCTTGGTCTCCAGGTACGTGGAGTAGTTGCCCTCGTAGCCGATGGCGCGGCCGCGGTCGAGTTCGAGGATCCACCCGGCGACGTTGTCCAGGAAGTACCGGTCGTGGGTGATGGCCACGACGGTGCCCGCGTACTGGGCGAGGTGCTGCTCCAGCCAGTTCACGGACTCGGCGTCGAGGTGGTTGGTGGGCTCGTCGAGGAGCAGCAGGTCGGGCGCCTCCAGCAGCAGCTTGCACAGCGCGACGCGGCGCTTCTCACCACCGGAGAGGTTGGTGACGGGCCAGTCGCCGGGCGGGCAGCCGAGGGCGTCCATGGCCTGCTCGAGCTGGGCGTCGAGGTCCCACGCGTTCGCGTGGTCGAGCTCCTCCTGGAGCTTGCCCATCTCGTCGAGCAGCGCGTCGGAGTAGTCGGTGGCCATCAGCTCGGCGATCTCGTTGAACCGGTCGAGCTTGCCCTTGACCTCGGCGACACCCTCCTGGACGTTCTCCAGGACGGTCTTCTCCTCGTTCAGCGGCGGCTCCTGGAGCAGGATGCCCACGCTGTAACCGGGCGACAGGAACGCGTCACCGTTCGACGGCTGCTCGATGCCCGCCATGATCTTCAGAACGGTCGACTTACCGGCACCGTTCGGGCCGACCACACCGATCTTCGCGCCGGGCAGGAAGTTCAGCGAGACGTCGTCAAGGATCACCTTGTCGCCGTGTGCCTTGCGCGTCTTGCGCATGGTGTAGATGTACTCAGCCAAGAGAAACCGTCCGGCAGCTTGAAATCTGGCAGTGGGCAGATACAGCCCATCTTGCCGGACGGCCACCCCTGGGGGGAAACCCGTTGGGGCAGGGGGCTGTGACCTGGGGTTTCCTGGCTGGCGGCTGGTGCGGGCCGGTCGCCGTCGGTCGCTGTCGAGTGACTTCGCCCACCTTCACCCGGCCCGCAGACGACCCGGAGTCGATCACCGCGGTCCGGCGGCGCACCCGGGACTCCATCGATGACGCACTCCTCGGACGGGGTGCGCGAGAAGCGCGGCCGCCCCCGCGCCGGCGCCTCCGTGGAGGTCGGTGCGCCGCTCGGGCCGAGCCTTGTCGGTGTCTATACACAAGGACTACCGTGACCCCGATGCGTACTCGGGAGAAATTAGCAGTCAGCCGGTCCGGGAAAGTCAGGGACATATACGAACTGCCGACCGGCGGGGACAATCCGGCAGCCAGTGGAAAACTCGCTCTTGTGGCCACGGACCGGATGTCCGCGTCCGATGTGGTGCTCGGTGACTCCATTCCCGGGAAAGGGCTCGTCGTCACCGCGTTGACCTGTTTCTGGCTGCGGATGATGGACGATTCGGTACCTCATCACCTTGTGGCGTGGCGGGCCTCGGAGCTTCCGGTCGATGTGGCGCATCGGGCGGGGCGGGCGATGGTCGTCGAGAAGCTCGACATGGTTCCGCTGGAGTGTGTGGTCCGGGGTTATCTGACCGGCTCGGCTTGGCAGGAGTATCAGGAGACCGGGCGGGTCGCGGGGCGCGGGATGCCCGAGGGGATGGTCCTGGGATCCCGGCTTCCGGAGCCTCTTTTCACGCCCGCGATCAAGCGGACCGTCGGACCCGACGAGAACGTGTCCGAGGAGACCGCCGCGCGGATCGTGGGCCGGCCCCTCCTTGACACGCTGAGGGAGTCCAGCCTGGACGTCTACCGGCGGGCGGCGCGGTTCGCCGAGGCCCGGGGGCTGCTGATCGCCGACACGAAGTTCGAGTTCGGGATCGACACGGACGGAAACGTGGTGCTCGCCGACGAGGTCCTCACGCCCGACTCGAGCCGCTTCTGGCTGGCGGACACCTGGCGGCCGGGCAGTCGGCCCCACGCGTTCGACCGGTCCCGGATAAAGCAGTGGCTCGGTTCCCAGGGCTGGCGGCCCTCCGATCCCGTCCCGCCGATACCGCGGGGGATCATCGACGAGACGTCGGCGTTGTACCGGGAGGTCCACGAGCGCCTCACGGGGAATTCCCTGGAGGAATGGGTGCGGACGGCCCGGGGGGAGGTCGGCTCGCAGTGGAACCACGCGGGGTGATTTTCGATTTCGACGGCGTGATCCTCGACACGGAAGTCGTGTTGTTCCGGTCGTGGATCGCCCTGTACGAGAGATACGGGTCCGCTCCGCCCTCGCTCGGCGAATGGGTACGGGGAATCGGGTCGCACGAGCGGCCCGATCCGATGGCGCGGCTTGTCGAGCTGACCGAGGGCGCCATCGATGCCGAGGAAGCCCATCACTGGCGCGTGGAGCGCAGCAGGGAGATGCTGCGCGGCGAAAGCGCCCTTCCCGGGGTGGAGGCGTGGCTGAGTACCGCCAAGGACCTGGGACTGGCCGTCGGAATCGCGTCGAACTCCTCCCAGGAGTGGGTGGAGCGCAATCTCCGTCGGCTCGGTCTGCTGAGGCATTTCGACGCGCTGTCCTGTTTCGGCCCGGGACTTCTCGGCAAGCCCTCTCCCGACCTGTACGTGAACGCTTGTCGCCTTCTCGGGATCGACGCCGCGGAGGCCGTTGCCGTCGAGGACTCCCCCAGCGGTGTGGCCGCCGCGAGGGCGGCCGGTGTCTTCTGCGTCGCGGTGCCCAACGAGCTCACCGCTCATGTCGATCTGACGGCGGCCGACCTCGTCGTCCCCTCGCTGGCCGCGCTGCCGCTGAGGGACCTCGTGACGTCGTGGAGCGACCGGTCCGCCGCCGTGGCGGGCGCGTCGGTCCCCCGGAGCGTGTGACGGGCGTGGAGGGGCGGCGGTCGCGCCCCTCCCGTCCGCTCAGTCGCGCGCGCCGTGCTCCTTGCGTCCCAGCAGCAGCAGTGCCGCTCCGCCGATCACGACCAGGCCGATCGCCGTGCCGGCGATGAGCGGGGTGGCGTTGGAGCCGCCCGTCGCGGCGAGGTTGGTGTCGGTGGGGGCCGTGCCGCCGACCGTGGCGGGGCTCGGCTCGGCGAGGGTCTGGGTGGTCAGGCCCGTCGTCTCGGCGGCCTGGGTCTTGCAGTCGAGGACGCCGGCGAAGCGGCTGTCGAGGCCCTGCGGGCCGTCGATCGTGAAGTCGTAGGCCTGGTCTTCCTGGAGCGGGATCGTCACCGTCCGGGACGCGCCGGCCGGGATGCTGTGCTCCAGGCCCATCAGCTCGAAGGTGAAGGGCGCGTCGCCCCGGTTGGCCGCGGTGATGTCCACGCCCGACTTGACGCAGTCCTTCACCGCCGACAGCGCCGGTGCGGCGCCCGTCACGGCCCAGGTCGCGGTCGCCGTCGCGGACACCGTCGACTCGCTGGAGCCGGCGAGGATCTGCGTCTGGCTGCGGCTGTCGGAGGTGAAGGCACGGCCCACGGGGACGGTCGTCGAGGCCTGGACGGTCAGCTCCGCCGATCCGGCGGCGGCGCCGGCGGGCACGTCGAAGAACAGCCGGCTGCCGTCGCGCGCGGACGTGACGTCCCTGCCGTCCTCGCCGACGATCCGCACCCCGCTGCTGGCGGCGTCCAGCGGCGGCGAGACCGTGACCGCGCTCGCGTCGGTGTGCACCGTCACCGGGCCGAGCAGCTCGCCGGGGCGGCCGGAGACCGCCGATCCGGTGAGGCTGAGCGAGGCACCGGGCTCCGCCACGTCACGGGCGGCCTTCTGGAGGTGGTCCGCGAGCCGCTCGGCCTGCGGGTCGACGGCTTCGACGTCCGCGCCGTCCGAGTAGCGCCAGATGGCGACCTGCGTGCCGGCCGCCGCGTCCTGCTCGGTGAGGCCGCCGCCCTTGATGCCGGCCTTCTTCGCCAGTGCGGCCAGGTCGTTGACCTGCGGGTAGGAGTTCTGCAGGATCCAACGGATGCGGCCCGCGTCCTTGTTGACGCCCAGTGAGGTACCGCTCCACGGCGTCTCGCGGTACCTGGCGTCCTTCTGCGTGGGGGTGTGCAGGTCGACGCAGTAGGTCTGCAGCGTGCCGCCGCCCTCGACGGACATCTCGAACAGGCCCGCCGAGATCTCCTGGTCCCCGCTCTCGGCGTGGATCACGGCGGCGCCGTACGTCTTGAGGCCGCCTATCGTCGCCGTCGCGCCTCCCTGATCCCGCGCCGTACCGTCGGCAACGGCCGGGCTCGCGGTGGCGACGACGCCCACGACGACGAGCCCGGACACCAGCGCCCCGGCGGCGAGGCGGGCCGCCCCTCGCCTGCGCGCGAACGACGCGGAGAACGAAGAAATCACGCAATTCCCCTTCGAGCAGGACCGGTTGACGTGGGGGGTACGGTCCCACCAGCAGAATCAGAAGCCCCGTGAGCCACGTTCGGCATATTAGAGACGCGGCGCACCACCCTTTCGCGGTCGGATCGTCGGATCGGCGATCCGACTCGGAATCGTTATCGCCAAGATCGTCTGCGAGCAGGGCTTATCGACAAATCCACCGCGTCGTTCGGGGCAGGTCCGCCGATAAGCCGCCATCCGGTCAGTTCGGGGCGCTCGCTGACATCACGTCACCGCGACAGGCTCACGCCGCCCGGCCGGGTCCTGCTCCGTGGAACCGCCCGCCGGTGTCTCCCAGTCGGGTTCCGGCTGCGGCACCGCGGCGACCGCCGCCGGCTCGCCCCTGCCCGAGCGGCGGAAGGCGGACGTGCCCCGCGCGAGGTCGTGGCCGATCGCCACCGCGTCGATGTCGGCCGACGTCCAGTTGTTCTGCCCCTCGCGCGTCTCGGTGCGCACCTTCAGCCGGCCCTGCACGATCACGGCCTCGCCCACGTTCAGCGACGCGGCCGCGTTGGTCGCCAGTTGGCGGTTGGCCCACACCGTGAAGAAGTTGGTGTGCCCGTCGGTCCAGGCGTTCTTCTCGCGGTCCCAGTAGCGCGAGGTCACCGCCAGCCGGAACCTCGCCGACGGGCCGGCCGCCAGCTCCCGGTACACCGGCCGCGTCGCCACATTGCCCACCGCGCAGATCATCGTCTCGTTCATCGGAAATCCCTCCCTCGCCCCGGCGTTCACACCGGGCGGAAGCGCGTACGGGCCCGTCCCGTACGGCTGTCTGCCGCGACGGCCGCCTCCGCGCGTACCGTCGCCGTCGCGACGACCGCGTCCGCCGTGCACGTCGGGCACGTGCTCTTCGTGCTCGTCGTGCTCGTCGTGCTCGTCGTGGTCGCCGCGATGCCAGACTGCCTCCGTCGGGCCGGGCCCGTCGGGCGCTGTGGATCACCGTCGCGCTGTGGAGAACTCCCTCACCCGGACGGGGGACCCGCATCGCCCCACCCGCGGATCACACCCCGGGCTCACCACGCCCGCCGCCGGTCGCCCCCGGCTCACCGCAGCCCCGCCGCCGTCACCCGCCCGTACTGCTCCCGCACCTCCCGGTACCGCAGCAGTTCCGCGGCCAACGGATCCAGGACCCGTGCCCGGCCGCACCCCGCGGCCGCCTCGCGCAGACGGCGTTCCGCCTCCTGGCCGTATCTGCGGGCCGGGCCGCGGGCCGCCATCCGGCAGCTCCACTCGACGCCCGGGCCGCCGAGGATGCCGGCCACCATCAGCAGCACCGGGACGCCCAGGTTCGGCGCCATCACGCCGACGATCTGCCCCACCAGCCACAGACCGCCCAACACCTGGAGGATCGTCATGGACGCCTGCGCCAGGACGGCCGCCGGCCACCAGCCCGGCCGCGGCGGACGCCCCGGCGGCAGCCCGGCCCGCGCCGCCAGCTCGTCCAGCGCCTCGGGCAACCCCTGGGCACCGCGTACGGCCGCCTCACGGACCGCCTGCGCCCAGGGCACGGGCAGCCCCGCCGAGGCCCGGTCGGACACCGTCCGCACCGCATGTTCGACGCGCTGGCGAGCCGTGACCTCCTCCGCCGCCTGAGCCGGCACCGGCATCCGGCCGGTGGGCGGGTCACGCCGGTCCTGGTACCAGCGCCACAGCCGCAGCCACGGCGTCCCGCACGCACGGTTGGCGTTGCGCAGCCAGGCGCGTTCGGCGGCCTCGCCCGCGGCGACGGCGCCCACCGCGTCCGCGAGCCGCGCCGCGAACTCGTCCCGCGCCTCCTCGCTGAGACCGATCCGCCGCCCCGTGACGTAGACGGGCCGCAGCCGCCCCGCGGCGGCGTCCACGTCGGCCGAGATACGGCGTGCCGCCGCGCCCCGCTCCGCGACGAACCGGCCGAGCATCTCCCGCAGTTCGCCGACGCCGTCACCGGTGAGCGCGGACAGCGCCAGCACGTGCGCGCCGGGTTCGCCGTGCTCGCCGAGGGCGACGCCGTCCTCGTCGAGCAGCCGCCGCAGGTCGTCGAGGACCATCTCGGCCGCCTCGCCGGGCAGCCGGTCGACCTGGTTCAGGACGACGAACATGACCTCCGCGTGGCCCGCCAGGGGCCGCAGATAGCGCTCGTGGAGAACGGCGTCGGCGTACTTCTCCGGATCGACGACCCAGATGACGGCATCGACGAGGGCCAGGACGCGGTCGACCTGCTCGCGGTGCTGCACGGCCGCGGAGTCGTGGTCGGGCAGGTCGACCAGGACGAGCCCGCGCAACTGCGCCTCCGCCTCGGGAGTCTGCACCGGGCGCCGCCGCAGCCGCCCCGGGATGCCGAGCCGGTCGATGAGGCCGGCCGCGCCGTCGTTCCAACTGCACGCGATGGGCGCGGCGGTGGTGGGCCGTCGTACGCCCGTCTCCGAGATGGTCACCCCGGCGAGCGAGTTGAACAGCTGGGACTTGCCGCTGCCGGTCGCGCCCGCGATCGCGACGACCGTGTGCTGCCCGGAGAGCTTGCGGCGCGCCGCCGCCTCGTCGAGGACCCGCCCGGCCTCGGCGAGCGTCCTGTTGTCGAGCCGGGCCCGGGAGAGCCCCACGAGTTCGCGCAGCGCGTCGAGCCGGGAGCGCAGGGGACCGTCGTAGGCGAGCGGGACCACGGACTGGGAGCCGCCGCCACCGGACCGGATCTCCGTCACGACGGCCTGCTCGGCGCCGGACGTCTCATTCACGCGCCGCGCGATCAGACCGTCGTCCCAGCTCTCGGCGGAGTCGAGGGTACGGGCGGGGGTGGCGGTGGTGGCGGTGGTGTCACCGGCGTTCGGGCGCGGGCCGGCGGCGGGACGCACGTCGGCTTCACGTGCGCGTGCGGGGGTGTAGGGCGTGGCGTCCGCCCGTCCTCGCGCGCGAGGACGGGCGTTGGCGACGTCTTCGCGGGGGCGGGGCTTTGTGTCGGCGGCGTCTTCACGGGGGCGGGGCTTGGTGTTGGCGGCGTCTTCGCGGGGGCGGGTGCGGGCGGCGGTGTCCGGCCGCACGCGCGCGTGGGAGGCCTTCTCGCCCACGGGGCGGTCACCCGTTCCCCCGCGTGCGCCGTCACGGTCGTCCCGCCGTCCCTCCGCCTCAGCGGCGCTCACGACGGTCTCAGCACCCTCTGCCCTCTCAGCACCCTCTGCCCTCTCCGCCCTCACCTTTTGCTCCCCGCGCGCCTTCGCCCGCCCCTCCCCCTCCGGACTCGACGGCCCTGAAGAACCCGAAGACCCCGAAGAACCCCCAGGAGTACCCGAGGGATTCAAGGGACCCGTGGGATCCGAGGGACCCGTGGGATCCGAGGGACCCGTGGGATCCGAGGGACCCGTGGGATCCGAGGGACCCGAGAGACCCGAGGGGGCACCCGCAGAACCCGAGGGCCCCGAAGAAGGACCCGCCGAACCCGATCGGCTCGAGGAAGAACCCAAAGAACCAGAGGAAACACCCGAAGAACCCGAGGGAGAACCCGATGCTCCGGACGAGGGCCCCGATGACCCCGACGAGCGCCCCGATGCCCCTGACGAGGAACCCGATGACCCCGACGAGGAATTCGATGACCCCGACGAGGACCCCGAACCCCCCGAGAAGACACCCGAAGACCCCGCCGGACCCGCAGGAGGCCCCGAGACGCCCGAAGACCCCCCTGCCGGAGCGCCCGCGCCCTTCCCCGAACGGCCGCTGTCCTCGCCGTCCGCCTTGCGGTCCGCGTCCTCGCCGGAAGCCGACTCCCCGGGCTGATCGGCGTGGTCCGTGTGGTCCTGGTCAGTGACGGCGGTCACCGGTCACCTCTCCTTCTGCAGTACCGACAGCGCGGCGATGAGTTCGGCCTGGGGTTCGGCGTGGACGTCGAGTTCGTCGAGCGGGGCGAGACGCCGCTCGCGTTCGTTGTTCATGACACGGTCGACGTACTCGGTGAGCAGCCGTCCGGCCCGGTCGCGCAGCCGCAGCGCGCCATGGGCGCCGAGCCGGTCGGCGAGCCCCTCGCCCGCCGACCGGGCCCGGCGACCGCCCAGCAGGGCGGTGGCGACGAGGGCGGCGACCACCTCGGGATCGGACCCGGCCCCGCGTTCCAGGTGGCGCACCTCCTCCTCGGCGTACTCCTCCAGCTCGCGCCGCCAGCGTCGTACGGCCATGCCGATGCGGTGTTCGGCGGTCTGCGCGGAGGCGTCCCGGTCCACCAGGGCCCGGGTGGCCGCGGCCGGTTCGAGCCGCCAGGCGTCCTCGAAGCGCTCGTCGGCCGCGGTGACCGCGCACAGCAGGAGCGCGGCCAGGCTCTCCGCGAGGGCGTCGAGGAGCTCCCTGGCCGTGCAGTCCAGCGGGAAGGCCCGCCAGCGCTTCAGGGCGTCGCCGGCGAGCACGGCCCCGTTCTGCAACCGGCCCCGCACGCGCGTGTACTCGCTGTCGTACGCCCCGTCGACGGCCGAGGTGAGCCGTAGCGCGGCCGCGTACTGCGCGGCGGCGGCCCCGGCCAGTTCGGGCATGCGGGACTTGAGGGAGTCGAGGACGCCGTGGGCCGTGCGGGCCATCGCCTGGTGGCGGGCGGTGTGGTCCTGGGCGTGGTGGACGAGCCAGGTCCGCAGGGGTGCGACGGCGGTGGCCGGCAGCAGCCCCCCGCCCCAGGCGGACTCGGGCAGTTCGGGCACGGTGAAGCGCGGTACGTCGCCGAGGCCGGCCTTGGTGAGCAGCGCGGCGTACTGCCGGGAGACCTCGCCGACGACCTGATGGGGGACGCGGTCGAGGACGGTCACGAGTGTCGCGTCGTACTCCTTGGCGGTGCGCAGCAGGTGCCAGGGGACGGCGTCGGCGTAGCGGGCGGCCGTGGTGACCATCACCCAGATGTCGGCCGCGCAGATGAGTTCGGCCGCCAGGACGCGGTTGTCGGCGACGAGGGAATCGATGTCGGGCGCGTCGAGGAGGGCGAGGCCGGGCGGGAGTGTCTCGGCGGTCTCGACGCGCAGGACGCGTCTGCCCTCCTCGCCGGGGAGCAACAGATCGTCGGTGTTCTCCTGCTGGGGCACCCACACGCGCGTGAGGTCGGGCAGTACCCGCATTCCGCTGAACCAGTGATGGTCCTCCGGATGGCAGACCAGCACCGGGGTCCGTGTCGTGGGCCGCAGTACTCCCGCCTCGCTGACGCGCCGCCCCACGAGGGAGTTGACGAGCGTCGACTTGCCGGCGCCGGTGGAGCCGCCCACGACGGCCAGCAGCGGCGCCTCGGGCTGCCTCAGGCGGGGCACCAGGTAGTCGTCGAGCTGGGCGAGGAGTTCGTCGCGGTTGGCACGCGCGCGTGGAGCCCCGGGAAGGGGCAGCGGAAAGCGTGCGGCGGCGACACGGTCGCGCAGGGCGGAGAGTGCGTCGAGCAGCTGAGGCCGTACGTCCAAGGTCACCACATGCGAAGAATGCCCAATTTCAGGGGATTTATGAAGCATATAGGCATGCCTGCGCGCCGATTGGACACAAGGGACGGAAGGCGCGACTGGGACAAGGGCACAGCGCAGGCATAACGAGTGCACAACACCCGGGGCCGGAGGCGCCAAAAGCGATGCACGATTCGCACCTGCCTGCGATTATCAGGACCGCTTCACTGAACCTCCACATTGAGCCACGGAGGCGAAGCAACAGGGTCAAGGAACCGGGAGCCCTATCCTTGTCCCCGGCAACGTCACGGATCAGCCCACACCCGGGCAGCACGTACGAGGCCACCACACCCGGCCCCCGTAGCTCAGTGGATAGAGCAGGCGCCTTCTAAGCGCTTGGCCGCAGGTTCGAGTCCTGCCGGGGGCGCCACTCTCCGCCCTCCCTCCGGGAGGGCTTTTCGCTGCTCAGAGCGGCTCCCCGCACTCCGCGGTCAGCCCGCGAGCAGGGCGCTCCCGTCGTGTCGGAGCAGCCGCAGCCCGCCCTCCGCCGTCACCGCGACGGCCGCCGGATGCATGTCGTCGACGGTCAGGTCCGCCATGCTCAGGGCGGCCGGGGCAGCGATCTGTTCCGGCCAGGTGAGGACGGTCGGCGGCGCCTCGGGGGCGGACACCTCCAGGCGGCGCAGCGGCGCGCGCAACCCGACGCCGAGGGCCTTGAGCACGGCCTCCTTGCGGGTCCAGGTGCGCAGGAAGGCGGCGGGGCGCTCGGCGGCGGGCCGGGCGTACAGGGCGGTCCGTTCCGTGTCGGTGAGGGCGACGCGGGCCGCCGAGTCGATGTCCGGGAGGCCCTCGACGGGCCCCGCGGGCCACTCCTCCGCGTCCAGTCCCACCGCCGCGCCCCGGCAGACGGCGACGCCGATCAGCGTGCCGCTGTGGGTGACGGAGAGGTCGACGTCCGGGTGGCCGGCGTCCAGGGTGACCTTGCCGTGCGGGCCGCCGCAGCGCGGGCATACGCGTCGCAGGGGGACCTCGGCGGGAGGCAGACCGAGCAGTTCGCCCAGGGCGTGGCGGCTGAGTGCGCAGCCGACCAGGAAACGGTCGCGGTCGGCGGGGCCGACGGTCGCCTCGTACCGGCGGCGCTCCACCGGATCGAGCAGTCGCAGCAGTCCCGCGCGGGCGTCACCGCGTCGCGCCCACCACAGGTGCACCGGGCGACCTGTCACAGCCCTGGCCCGCAGTCGAAGTCCCGACCCACGATCCCTCGCTCCCGTCCGATGATCGACCCACGCCTTACACTGCGACCCGATGCGACTGCACACACAGGAGTGGGGAACGGGTGAGCGTCTGGCCGTGCTCGTCCACGGCATCATGGCCGACCATCGCACCTGGCACGAGCTGGTACCGGTACTGACGGGGCGCGGCTACCGCGTCGTCGCCGTCGACCTGCGCGGCCACGGCGCGAGCGGACGCGGCCCGTACGCGCCCCGGCTGTTCGCCGAGGACCTCCTGGACACGCTGCCGCGCGGCCCCGAGCTGGCGCTGGGCCATTCGCTGGGCGCGCTGGCCCTGGCGCTCGCGGTGCGGGAGCTGGCGCCGGCCCGTGCGGTCTACTCGGAACCGGCCTGGCGGCTGGGCGGCGACAGCGGCACCCTGGACCCCGCCGTCTTCACCCTCTTCAAGCGCTCCCCCCGCCTGCTGACCAGCTTCCTGCACCCCTCCGCGCACACCACCGAGCGGCTCACCACGGAGCGGCGGGCCCTGGACTCCTGGGACGAGACCACCGCTCTGGCGCTCTCCTCCTACCGGCACGTCGACCACACCCCTGCGGAACCGCTCGTCCCGTCCCTGGTGCAGGTGTCGGACCCGAGCACGCTCGTCAGCGCGGCCACGAGGGCGGAACTCGCACGCCGGGGCTTCGAGGTGCGTACGGTGCCCGACGCACCGCACGCCATCCACCGGGACCGTTTCGACGCGTTCGTCGAATCGCTCGCGGGATGGCTGTAATACGAATGCGGTGCGGGCGGAACCACGCGGGAGGCTAGTGAACCGCGCGCAGCATGCGCGTCACGTTGATTTTCGTCGGCGACAGGGCGAGTTCCACGCTCTGCATCATCCGCTCGCCGTTCAGTCGGCCGTAGGCGAGCAGATCCACGTTGGCGAGGCTGAATTCCGGCCAGGTGTGAATGCTCAGGTGGGATGCGGAAAGCAGCAGAATGGCGGTGACGGCACCATTGGGGAAAACGTGTGAGGCCTCACCCAGGACCTGGGCGTTTCCCTTTTCGGCGGCCTGGCGCAGCACCTGGAGAAGGCGCTGTTCGTCGGTGAGGATGCTGTGGTCGCTCACCCATACGTCGACGGCGTAGGAGCACAAATCGTCGACGTTTATACCCTCGGTGGCGAGGTCGGAGGAGTTGGTCATGGGGAACCGGGGGTCGCGAGCCGCTGCCCCCGTCTCCTTTCGCATAGATCTGTGCTGGTCCGTACGGCTGAAGCGGAAGGACGCGAGGCCGATATCCGGCGCTCGGCGGCCTCCAGCGTAGCATCCGGGCACCTCCGGGGCGCGCGCCCGTACGCCGTCAAGGGGACCCGGGGGTGATTCTCCCCACCCCTTTGAATTATCCGGAACAGTGGCTTGATTATTTGCGTGTGCCTCATTCCGGAAAAGGAAGTTCCGGCCGCGCTTTTCGTTTTCGCATTTGCCGGAACCGCCGCGGGTCCGATCGCGGCCCGACCAGCCCGTATACTCGATACTCCTGGATTCCAACAGCCCGCCCGGAGCAGCATTGTGAAAAACGCGCCTCGACACCGCCGGAGTACCCCCGTCGATCAAGTGCTCACGGAAGTCGCGGACGCCGTCCGGCTCCAGGAGGGACCGCCCGGAGTGCGCTCCGTGCTGCGTGCCCTGCGCCGCCTGGCCCCCGCCTCCACGAAGGACCTCAGCCGGGCCACCGGCCTGCCCGTCCCCATCGTGGCCGCCCTGGGCAACGAGCTGCGCCGCCGCGACCTGGTCACCAAGGAGCGCCCCTCCCGGCTGACCCCGGCCGGCCTGGACCTCGTCGCCCGGCTCGGCATGGACCTCGTGCTGGACGCCACCTGCACCACCTGCGAGGGCCGCGAGCTGGTGATCCCCGACGTCCTGGACGAGGCCGTACGGCGGCTGCGTGCCCTCATGGAGTCCGGGCCCGCCGCCGACATGTCGATCGACCAGTCCCACTGCACGCCCGAGACCAAGGTCCGCCGGGTCCTGGCGCTCCTCGCGTCGGGCGCGCTGCCGGGCGGCTCCCTGCTGCTGATCGGTGACGACGACCTCGTCTCCCTCGCGGTCGCCGTCGTGGGCGACGTGCTCGGCTCGCCGATCGTCGAGCGGGTGACCGTCGTCGACATCTCCCCCGAGATCCTCGGCTACATCCAGAAGGTGTCGGCCGGCCTCGGCACCCGTGTCGAGACGGTCGAGCACGACCTGCGCCACCCGCTCCCCGCCGAACTGCACGACGGCTTCGACGTGGCGATGACCGACCCGCCCTACACCCCCGAGGGCGCCCGGCTGTTCCTCTCGCGCGCCGTGGAGGGCCTGCGGCCCGGCCCGGCGCACAGCGTCTTCTTCTCCTTCGGCGGCAAGAGCCCCGACGAGATGCTCGAGGTCCAGCGGGAGATCATGGCCCTCGGCCTGGTCACCAACGGCTACATCCGCAACTTCAACGAGTACGAGGGCAGCGGCATCCTCGGCGGGGTCGGCTTCTTCCAGCACCTCCTCACCAGCAGCTCGACCGCCTCCCGGCAGGGCGACTACGGCGGTCCCCTGTACACCGGCGACAAGCGCACCCGTCAGCGCGAGTACGAGTGCGTGGCCTGCGGCGCCCAGGTCCGCGTCGGCCCCGGCGCCCGCTGGGCCTCGGTCGCCGCCCTGCGCGCCGACGGCTGCCCCCACTGCGGGAAGGGCCCCTTCCGCCCGGGCCGCCTGGTCGCGGAGGAGGAACCCCCGACCCAGACCACCACTCCCACCGCCACCTCTCCGACCCCACCGGCACCCGTCCACCCCACCGCCACCTCGGCGACCACCCCGGCAGCGGCACCCCCTTCGCCCCCCGCGACCACAGCCCCGGCCACCCCGGTCCCCACCCCCACCGCGGCCACATCACCGGCCCTTCCATCTCCCGGCTGGCACCCCCCGACCCCCGACGACCGGGCGGCTTTGGAGCGGCGGGCGCAGCCCTACGTCACCCGCCAGGCCGACGAAGGCGACCTGACGGCCATCGGCGAGTTCGAGGCCGAGATCGCCCGCATCTCCTTCGGCGAGGACGCCGTCGACGACCCCGCCCGGCACGCGTCCCGGGTGGGCCGTGCCATGGAGAAGTCGAAGGAGGGCATGATCGTCGCCCACCGTCCGGGTGAGGAGGCGGCCGGCTGGCTCTGGGTGAGCATCAACCAGAACCAGATGACGGGCGACCGCTACGCCAACTTCCGCTCCCTCGCCGTCGCCCAGCTGGACAACCGCAGCGATGTCGCCGAGCTGCTCCTCACCGCGGGCCTGGAGTTCTGTCTGGCGAACGGCATCACGGAGGTGGTCGGCCGCGTTCACGTCGGCAACGTCCCGATGCGCACGGTCTACCGCAAGTTCGGCTTCGACCCGGCCACCCTGACGATGAAGCTGCGCCTCCCGGAGGGGGGCACCCGATGACCGGAGCCACCGACCCAACCGCCGCGACCGCCGCGACCGGGACGAACGGGGCGACCGGGATGCCCGGCCACGAGCCCGACCGGATCAAGTGCGTCGTCTGGGACCTGGACGGCACGCTGTGGGACGAGATCGCGGTGGAGTCGCCCACCGACGAGCTGCCCACCCCCCGTACCGAGATGCTGGCCGCGATCGACGCGCTGGCGGCCCGCGGTGTGCTCAGCAGCCTCGCGAGCCGCAGCGCCCCCGCGGTCCTGGACCGGCTGAACGCCGTACCGGAGCTGCGCGAGCGCTTCCTCGCGCCGCAGGTGTCGTGGCAGGACAAGAGCGAGTCCCTGCGCAGGATCGCCAAGGACCTCGGGATCGCCGTGGAGGCGCTGCTCCTGGTCGACGACTCGCCGTACGAGCGTGCCGAGGTGGAGGCCCTGCTGCCGGGCGTGCGCACGCTCGACCCGCGGGAGGTGCCCGCGCTGCTGGCGGCGTTCGAGGGCCGGGAGGTCACCCCGGAGTCGCGGGAACGGGTGCGCCGCTACCGCACCGAGGAGACCCGCCGGGCCGAGGGCGAGCGTTTCCAGGGCACGCGGGAGGAGTTCCTGCGCTGGTGCGAGATGCGGCTCACCGTCGGCGCGGCCGGACCGCAGGAGGTCCCCCGCGCCCTGGAACTCGCCGCCCGCACCCACCGTCTGAACTCCTCCGGCCTGAGCCCGGAGCGACTGCGCGCGCTGGCCGCCTCGGACGGGCACGAGCTGTACACCGCCCGGATGGCCGACCGTTTCGGCGAGTACGGGATCATCGGGGCCGCGCTGGTCGACCGGAGCGTCCCGGGCACCTGGTCCGTTCCGCTGCTCGCGCTCTCCTGCCGGGTCGCCGGCCGGGGCGCCGCCGCGGCCTTCCTCTTCTGGCTGATGGAGCGGTCCCGCGAGGCCGGCGCCGAGGAGTTCCGGGTGACCCTGCGCCCGACCGACGCCAACCTGGAGATGCGGATGCTGCTGCGCCAGGCGGGCCTGCGCCGCAGCGACGACACCGGCCCCGCGGCACAGACAGCCGTCCTCAGCCGTTCACTCCACGGCGAGTTGCCGAAGCCACCCCTGTGGCTGCACGTCTCCGACCGAAAGGACAACGACGCGTGACGGACGCCCCGCACGACTCCACGCACGAGGACCGGGCAACGGTGGAACGGGAGCTCCGTTCGATGATCGCCGAGGCCGCGCGGCTGGACGCCGCCGTGGTCGGGAAGCTGCCCGCGGACACCGAGCTGTTCGGTCCGGAGATCGGGCTCACCTCGCTGGCCGGCGTGACCCTGCTGGGCGCGGTCGACGACCGGTTCGGCGTCGACGTGGCCGCGCTGGACCTGAGCCTGGACAGTCTGCAGTCCATCGCGACCCTCACCGAATTCGTCATGGCCCACCGGTAGGGGCGGCATACGCAGCCGACCACGACCGGCGTCCCAACGACCGCAGGGGAGTCAAGGCACACGACCCACTTGAGGTGCTCCCCATACTGGATCTCCCACAGGGGTCCGTGCGTGCTACTGGTACCGATAGATCCGGCTGTGGTCTTCCAGTTCCTCCGGGGTGACGTCCCATGGCGGCATCCTCTCGTGCCGCGCGACGACCTGGCCGCGTTGGGCGTCCCCCTCGGCCGGCTGCTCCGCGGGGAGATAGCGGGCGTCCCGGTGCCGCCGCTGCCAGCGGGACCACACCAGGTCGACGAAGGCGTGGTGCATCCAGAAGACGGGGTCGTTGACGGAGGCGCCGCCCATCATGTGGCCGCCGACCCATCGGTGGACGCGGTTGTGGTTGCGCCACGACACGGCGCCGCGCCCCGACCCCCACCCCTCCAGCTTGTTGCGGAACCCTCTGGTGGACGTGGAGTTCCAGGGGGCCGTGTCGTAGACCGGATCGGCGAGGGCCTCCTCCAGATCCCCGGCCGTGGGCAGCGTGATCGGGTCCCTGGAGCGGCCCAGGTCACGCATGAGGTACTCGGCGTCGGTGATTGACTCTTTGATGGTCCACTGGCCGTAGCGATAGGCGAAGGGGCCGGTCATGACCTGCCGGTCGGAACTCCGCCCGGTGCCGCCGAGCAGGTCATCGGTCCACGGTACGGCCGTTGGCGTGCCGTTGCGCGTCCAGTCCCAGTACGGCAGGGTCACCGACTCGTCCACGCGGCGCAGCGTGCTCTCCAGGTCCAGCAGGAACCTGCGGTGCCAGGGCAGGAATGAAGGTGCCATGTGGGCTGCGCGCAGCCCGCGCTCGCCGTCGGGGGTGTAGTACTCGATGTGCGTGCGTACGAACTCGTCGTACTCGCCCCGCCGTTTGACCTCCAGCAACGCGTTGACGAAGCGGCGCCGTTCGGAAGGCGTGAGCGTGCTGACGTCCTTACGGGTGTACATCGTGTCGATGCTCCCTCTCGCTTTTCCTCGCCCCACTCGGCGCACGACCGTTCTCCGTGCGGCTGCTCCTGTCAGTCGGCGAACCCAGCCTCGCGACGGGGCCCAGCTCGTCGACGGCCGCGCGCGTGGCGGCGAGTGGGGTCGCATACGACTGATAGTGGTCGACCATGCTCATCCAGCTGCCGTCCGCCCGGCGCATCAGATGCAGTTGCCGCCCCTCCACGGTGACGTGCCACGCGCTCGGGCCGTCCTCCCCGGCGTCATACCTGACACCGACGATGCGGTGCCCGCCATACGTCTCGTCGAACCGTTCGTCGTCTCCCGCCGGTCCCGGCGCCTTCCCCGCCGATCCCGACGCACTTGGGGCCGAACCCGAAGCCACCAGGCTCGGGGCGAGAGCCGCTGCGAACGCAGTTGCGAACAGCCCCCGCAGCACCCGGCGTCGCTCCCTGGCTCCGGTGGGGTCGACGGCGGGCGACTTCGCTGCAGGGCGCGCGGAGCCAGCCGGGAAGCCGGCCACCGCGGGTGTGGCCGTCGTGGGTGCAGCGGGACGCGCTGCTTGTGGCTGCGGTGGTTTGCCGGTCGGCAATGCCTGCCTCCTCCTCGCCCTGAGGGGCGGTCTACGTGATACGCGTTCGACGGGCCGATTCCCTCCGCGGCGACTCGAAAGCCATCAGGGGAATCACTTCACCGCCTTCAACGAGCCGCGGACCGAGCTGAAACCCCGTACGCGGAAAATTACGGCGCCTCACACGGAAGATCACCCGAACGAAGGTGTCCCTCATCTGGAGGGCCGCCCGACGAAGGAGCCCGACGGCGCGGCGGCATCAGGGCGGACCCTTCGGGAGAAGCAGCAGGGGAAGCGTTCCCGACCGGGACTCACCACGGCCGCGGAAGGTGCGCCTGATGCGAAGTGACGACACCTCAACACCCATGCTCACCTTGTCCGATATTCCCTTAATGTCGGGATAGGGTGACGTGTCAAACCAACCGACAACCTGATGCATCCCGTGAAGGAGCAAGGCCGGCCATGCGTCACTCCCGAGGTTTTTCCACCACGGCATACAGGGGGATCCTCCTGTCTGGCGGTCCGCCAGGCCAGGACGGCCCCGCTCCAGGCCGTCCCGCACGGTGATGACCAGCCGGCTTTCCGGATCGTCGCGCGACGCGACGCGACGCGGGGCCGCGCCGCGCGTCCTCCACGTCACCCAGCCGGTGGACGGCGGCGTCGCCCGCGTGGTCACCGAACTGGTGCGTATGCAGCACGTGGCCGGTTTCGACGTCACGGTCGCGTGTCCCGACAGCGGCCTGGGGCAGGTGCTGCGGGAACTCGGCGCGGATGTACGGCACTGGCCCGCCACACGGTCGCCGGGACCGTCGCTTCTCGGTGAGACGCGCCGGCTCGCGCACGTCGTCAAGGCGGTCCGGCCCGACGTTGTGCACGCGCACAGTGCCAAGGCCGGGCTCGCCGCCCGGCTGACCGTACAAGGACGCATCCCGACGGTTTTCCAGCCGCACGCCTGGTCGTTCGAGGCGGTCGGCGGGGTCACCGCGGCGGTCGCCACGGCGTGGGAACGGTGGGCGGCGCGCTGGACCACCCGCGTGGTGTGCGTCAGCAAGGCTGAGTGCGCGAGAGGCCAACGCGCCGGAGTGCGTGCCCACTGGCGGGTGATCCCCAACGGCATCGATCCGGTCCGTTTCCACCCCACCGCCGCCCCCGCACGCGCGGCCCTGGCCCCGCTCGCCGACCTTGATACGGCCGCTTTGCTGGTGGTCTGCGTGGGGCGGCTGTGCCATCAGAAAGGGCAGGACGTGCTGCTCGAGGCGTGGCCCTCGGTGTTGCGACGGGTGCCCGGAGCCCGGCTGGCGCTCGTCGGGGACGGGCCGCAGGACGGGCCGCTACGGTACCGCTCTCCCGAGGGCGTGCTGTTCACCGGGGCCGTCGCCGATGTCGTCCCCTGGTACCAGGCCGCTGACGTAGTGGTACTGCCGTCCCGTTGGGAAGGTATGGCGCTCGCCCCGCTGGAGGCGATGGCGTGCGGGCGTCCCGTTGTCGTCACGGACGTGGCCGGAGCACGCGAGAGCCTGCCGCCCGATCACGGAGCGCACTGTCTGGTGCCCGCGGGCCGACCGGGCCCGCTGGCCGACGCTCTCACCAGGATGCTGCTCGACCCGCTGCTGCGCGAGTCGCTCGGAGACCAGGGGCGCCGCCACGTATTGGCCGCGCACGACGTGCGGCGCTCGGCCGAGGCGGTCGCGGACCTCTACCGCGAACTGCTCGGCGTCCGGCGCACGGTGGCCCACGGCGCGGAACCCACCGAGTGCAGGGAGTCGATCCGCTCGTGACCGCCGAACGTACCGTCCCTCCCTTCGGAGGTCCTGGAGGCCGCCCGGCAGAGCGGGGCAGCCTGCCCGTCTCGGTCATCCACCCGCGGGGCGTCGCCGACGGCTTGCGGCCCCCCGCAGGGCGGCGGGCCGCCAGGCGACGCGCCACCGGGCTGTCCCTGCTCGCCGCGGACGCGGCCGCCGCGCTCACCGCCGCCCCCGCACTCCCGCATCCCCTTCTGACCGCGCCTCTGCTGCTCGCCGTCCTCTGCCTGAACGCCCGCGCGGGGCTGTACCGCCCCGCCGCCGCGCCCGCCGTCCTGGACGAACTCCCCGCCGTCTGCGCACGGATCGCGGTGAGCTGGTGCGTGCTCGCGTCCCTGATCAGCGCGCTCTCCCCCGCACACGTCCTGTCCGCCCGTACGCTGCTGACCGGCTGCGCTCTACAGTCGGCGGCGAGTTGGGCGGGCCGCGGCGCGGTGCACTGGCACCGCCGCCGGACGCTGGCCCGCCACCCCGCCGCGGCCCTCGTCGTCGGCCCGGCCGCCACCGCCCAGCAGGTGGCCGCCGCGTTCCTGCGCCACCCCGGGTGCGGCCTCAGGCCCGTCGGGGTCCTCTCCGACGGCCGGGCCGGCGGCGAGGGACTACCGGTGCTCAGCACGGAGGAGGAGGCACAGCGGGCCGTCATCCAGAACAACGTGCGGGCCCTGCTCATCGCGGGCCCCGCAGGCGAACACGACCGGCTGCTGAGGAAGTTGGCCGAGACGGGCTGCGTGCTCTGGGAGGTCGACGCGGGCGTACCGACGCACGACCGGTACGCGGGCACGGCGTACGGGGAGGCCGGTCACACGCCCCGCGGCCGCCTCCCGCGCGAGCGGATCGCGGGCTTCTGCTGCCGTCGCCTGGAGGTTGGCCGACGGCCCGACAGCCCCGCCAAGCGGGCCCTCGACGTCCTTGTCGCGGGGATCCTGCTCCTGCTCGCCGGCCCGGTGCTGCTGGTCTGCGCGATCGTGCTGCGGGTCAGCGACGGGCCCGAGGTCGTCTTCCGCCAGGAGCGCGTCGGCAGGGACGGCCGCCCCTTCACGCTGCTCAAGTTCCGCACCCATCGCCCGGCCGACCCGCACGAGGCGGCGACCCGCTGGAGCGTGGCGGGCGAGCGGAACATGAGCCGCTTCTGCCGCTTCCTGCGCCGCACCTCGCTCGACGAGCTGCCCCAGCTGTGGAATGTCTTCCGGGGCGATATGACCCTGGTCGGGCCGCGCCCCGAACGGCCGTACTTCGTAGCCGTGTTCAGCCGCACCTACCCCGGTTACGCCGCCCGCCACCGCATGCGGACCGGCCTCACCGGGCTCGCCCAGATCCACGGGCTGCGCGGCGACACCTCCATCGAGGACCGCGCCCGGTTCGACAACGCGTATATCGACGACTGGTCGCTGTGGCAGGACGTCTGCATCCTGCTGCGCACCGCCGCCGCGCTGGTCCGGCCGACGGGGAGCTGAACACCGGTGAGCCACGCACCCACCCTGGCCGCCACGCGCGTGCTGACCCCCGTCATGCCGGTGGTCGCGGTGATCGTCCTGCTGGCGCTGCCCGACGCGCCGGGCCGCGAAGGCGGCGCGACCCTCGCCGACGCCGCCTCCGGTGCCGTCGTACTGTGTTGCGCCGTACGTCTTTGGTACCACCGGCGACGCCCCCTGTCGCGCACCGCCGCCGTGGTCCTGGGCATGCCCGTGGTGGGCATCGCGGTCGCGGCGGCGGCAGCCGAAGTGCCGGGCACGGCGGTCCCCGGTTTCTCGCGCTATCTGCAGATCTTCGTGCTCGTCCCGGCCGCCGTCCTGCTGCTCATCCGCGACCGACGCGATGTCCGGCTGCTGGCCTGGTCGGTGGTGGGGCTCGCGGTGTGGCAGGGGGCTGTGGGTGTGCACCAGTACGCGACCGAAAGCGGCGCCTCGTACATGGGCCGGGAGATCCGCGCCGTCGGCACCTACGGCCCCGACGACATCATGGCGATGGTGACCGTGGTCGCCTTCGGGCTGGTGTGCGCGGTGGGGCTGGCACTGGGCTCCGCACCGGTACGGCAACGGGTGTGGGCCCTGGTGTGCGCGCTGCTGCTGGTGGTGCCGCTGGCGGTGTCCTTCAGCCGGGGCGCGTGGATCGCGACCGTCCTCGCCTGTACGGCGCAACTGGTGCTGGCGGGCCTGCGACGAGCGGTCAGGGTGGGGGCGGTCGTGGCCGCCGTCACCGTGATCCTCATGGGCGGGTTCGGTGTCGGCTCCGCACTGCTGGAGCAGCGGCTCAGCAGCATCGGGCAGGTCGCCCACGCCCCGGACCAGTCGGTCGCCGACCGGTACGCCCTGTGGGCGTCGGCCCTCGACATGTGGCGCGAACGACCTCTGATGGGCGTGGGCCTCAAGGGCTTCCCCGAGCACCGCGACGGGCACGCCTCGCTGGCGCTGTCGTCGGGCAGCGACACGGAGGGCGCGGGCGCGGCGTACCGGAAGCAGCCGCTGCTGTCACCGCACAACATGTACCTGTTGGTACTGGGCGAGCAGGGGCTGACCGGGCTGCTGACGCTGGCGGGGAGCTGGCTGGCGCTGCTGGTGCTGGGGCTGCGCAGGCTGGCCCGGGCCCGGCGAGCGAGGGATCCCGGGCTCGACTGCGCGCTCGTCGCCTGCGGCCTGCTGGTCTGGCATCTGGTCAGCTTCGCATACGCCGACATCGGCGGACCCTCCACCGTCCTCACCGCCGTATGCCTCGGACTGTCGGCGTGGTGGGCGCTGGCACGTCCCGATCCGGCCTTCTCCCAGGAGGCTGCGGCACGATGACGATCATCCGACCAGGGGCCGGGGAGGCCACCGTTCCCCCGGCGGGTGCCGGCACCGGCCGCCCGGACACCAGCGGCGCCAGGCCCCTCTCGCAGGGCTTCCTCGCCAGGGCCGCCCTCGTCACCGTCGCCCTCTCCCTGGCCGGAGCCGTGCTGGGCCTGGTCCGGGACCAGGTACTGGCCCGCCTCTTCGGGGCCGGGAGCGAGACGGACGCCTTCCTGGTCGCCTGGACCGTACCGGAGTTCGCGGCGACGCTGCTGATCGAGGACGGGCTGGCCTTCGCGCTCGTACCGGCGTTCAGTGCGGCCCTGGCCCGCCGTGCCCGGGACGGCGCGGGCGACCCGGTGCGTGCCCTGGTCCGCGCCACGCTGCCCCGCCTGTCGCTGGCGTTCGCGGCCGTTTCGGTGCTGCTCGTCTGCACGGCGCCATACCTGGTGAAGTCTCTGGCGCCGGGGCTGACGGACCCGCGATTCGCGGTGGACTGCACCCGGCTCACCGCCACATGCGTCCTGACCTTCGGCCTGGCCGGCTACTGCAGCGCGGCCCTGCGCGCGCACCGCCGGTTCGTCGCACCCGCGGCCATCTACGTCGCCTACAACGCCGCCATCATCACGGCGATGTCCCTCCTCGGCGCGCGCTGGGGCGTACGGGCGGCGGCGGTCGGTGTCGCGGTGGGCGGCGCGCTCATGGTTGTCATCCAGCTTCCCTCCCTGGTACGGCAGCTGAGCCGCAAGGCAACGGCCCCAGGGACCGCCGCGACAGCCGAAGAGGCGTCCCGGCGCGCCGTGGGCCTCGCCCTCGTCGGCACCGTCGTGCTCTTCGCCCTGTGCCGTCAGTCCCAGGTCCTCATCGAGCGGTTCCTGGCCTCCACACTCCCCTCCGGAGCCATCTCGCATCTGAACTACGCCCAGAAGGTGGCCCAGATGCCGATGGTGCTCGCCCTGATGCTCTGCACGGTCACCTTTCCGGTCGTGGCGCGGGCGCTGGCCGAGGGCGACACCGAACGGGCCCGCGACCGCGTCGAGCGCGATCTGAAGGTGGTCTCCCGCGTCGTGCTGCTCGGCGCCGCGGCCGTCGTCGCATGTGGCCCGCAGCTCGTCCATCTGCTGTTCCAGCGGGGCGCGTTCACGGCGCAGGACACCTCGGCCACCGCCGCGGTCATGCGTGTGTACGCGCTCGGGCTGCTCGGCCATGCCCTGGTGGGCGCGCTCGTCCGGTCCTACTTCTCCGCCGGGCGGCCCACCTGGTACCCGGTGGCCGCCATGACCGCGGGAGCCGCCGTCACGTCGTGGGCCGGCGCTGCGGCGGTCGGCTCGTGGGGCGTGCTGGGGATTGCGGCGGCCAACGCGGCCGGCATCACCCTCACCGCTCTGCTCCTGCTGCACGGCATGGAGACGCGCAGCGTGCCGATCCGCACTCGGCGGGTGCTGGCAGGGATGGGCAGGCCGCTGTGCGCGGCGGTGGTCGCCTGTGGCGCCGGCTGGTTGTGCACCAGCCGCATCGGCTCCCCCGGCCTCGGGCTCGCGGCCGGCAGCGCGTCCGTGACCGTCGTCTTCCTTCTGCTGGCCCGTGCTCCGGGCGAGCAGGGCCTCGTCTCCGTATTCCGTGGCGTCTTTTGGAGGCTTCCGCATGCCCGTGCCCGCTGAGCCCGCGCTCCTCCCCGGCCCCGCACCAGGCAGGCCCCTGTGCAGCCCCGGCCCATCTCCGTGGGTGGTGATGTACCACTCCGTGGGCGACTGTTCGCACGACCCGTACCGCATCACCGTCTCGCCCCGGCGCCTGGACCGGCAGCTCCGCTGGTTGCGCCGCCGAGGGCTGCGTGGCGTCGGCGTGCGCGAGTTGCTCACCTCGCGCGCCCGGGGTGTGCGCCAGGGCCTGGTGGGCCTGACCTTCGACGACGGGTACGCCGATTTCGTCGTGCACGCCCTGCCGCTGCTACGCCGCCACGGCTGCGGCGCCACCCTGTTCGTGCTGCCGGGCAGACTCGGCGGCGACAATGCCTGGGATCCACTGGGCCCGCGCAGGCCGCTGCTGTCGGCGGAGGGCATCCGGCACGCCGCCGCCGAGGGCATCGAGATCGGCTCGCACGGCCTCACCCACGTCGACCTGACCCGGGCCGACGACGCGCTGCTCCAGGCCGAGGTGAGCGACAGCAGAACCCTGCTCTCCGAAGTGACCGGTGCTGACGTCCACGGCTTCTGCTACCCGTACGGGAGGCTCCATCGCCGCGCGGTCGAGGCCGTACGGGCAGCCGGCTACGCCTATGCCTGCGCCACCGACCCCGGCCATCTGACCGGCCTCTTCGCCCTCCCCCGCGTCCATGTCGGCGAGAACGACACGGCCTGGCGGCTGTACCTCAAGCATCGGCTGCCCCGCCGCCCCGTCGAGGGGGTGTGACCCTTGACGACGCCCGAGTTGAAGGCCCTGCACATCATCACGGGCCTCGGCGTCGGCGGTGCCGAACAGCAACTCCGGCTGCTGCTGCGCCACCTGCCCGCCGACTGCGACGTCGTGACGCTCACCAACCCAGGCCCGGTCGCCGAGGGCCTGACGGCGGACGGTGTCCGCGTCGTCCACCTGGGCATGACCGGTAACCGCGACCTGTCCGCCCTGGCCCGCCTGGTCCGCCTGATCCGGTCCGGCCGCTACGACCTCGTACACACCCATCTCTACCGGGCCTGCGTGTACGGCAGGGTCGCCGCGCGCCTGGCGGGCGTGCGAGCCGTGGTGGCCACCGAACACTCCCTCGGCGGCACACAGATGGAGGGCCGCGCCCTGAGCCCCGGCGTGCGCGCGCTGTACCTGGCCGGCGAGCGGCTGGGCCACGTCACGGTCGCGGTTTCAGCCGCGGTGGCCGACCGGCTCAGGCGCTGGGGCGTACCCGAACCGCGCGTGAGGATCGTGCCCAACGGCATCGACGTGGCCCGTTTCCGCTTCGACCCGGCCGTCCGCGAACGCACCCGCCGCCAATTCAGGCTGCCGCAGGGCGCGTACGTCATCGGCGGCATCGGCCGGCTGACCGAGGGCAAGCGGTTCGGCGTCCTGATCGGCGCCCTCGCTCAACTGCCCGCCGACTGCTGGCTGCTGCTGGTCGGCGGCGGCCCGCAGGAGAGCCTTCTGCGGGCCGCCGCCCAGCGGGCCGGAGTGGCCGACCGGGTGCTGCTCACGGGCGAGCGGCCGTACGTGCCCGACGGCTCCCCCGGTCCCGATCTGCCGGCGCTGACCTCCGCGATGGACGTACTGGCCTCGCCGAGCCACGAGGAGGCGTTCGGGCTCGCCGTCGTGGAGGGCCTGGCGGCGGGACTGCCGGTGCTCTACGCATCCTGCCCGGCCGTTGAGGACCTGCCGTCCCGCCTTGCCGTCGGGGCCCGCCGGGTGCGGGGCGGCGCGGACGCGTTCGCCCGCGCCCTGGCCGAGACCCGCGCCCTGACCGAGGCCGGGCGGTCTCGCCCGCCGAACCGTCCTGCCTCCCCCACCGCCCGCCACTACTGCATCACACGCACCACCTCACAGCTGATGGACGTGTACGCGGCCACCGTCTCCGCTCATCCTCGTCCCCATGGAAAGTGACCACCTCATGACCTCCACGACCTCCACGACCTCCACAACGGAATCCTCGCCATACCCGGCACCCGCGGCCCGGAAGCGTCCGGTGTTCCCACGCCTGAGGACGCTTCCGGCGTGGTCCCTGCTCGCGGTCGGCACCCTCGCCGGAGGTGTCACCGGCGGCGCGTACGGCGCCCTCACGGCGCCCGCGTACTCGGCCACGGCCTACGTCGTCGCCGTACCGACCGAGAAGTCGGACCCCCAGGCAGCGCTCGGTTTCGCCCAGGCGTACGGCCGGGTCGCCACGCAGCTCGCGGTGCTCGGGGACGCCCAGGTGTGGGCGGGCGTACCGGTGAGGACGCTGCGCGAGAGCGTGCGGTCGGCGACTTCCCCGGACGCTCCCATGGTCGCCGTGACAGCCACCGCCACCCGCCCCGAGCTCGCCGTCGACATGGCCAATGCGGTCATCCGCGCGCTGACGCGGCACGCCAATCACGCCAAGAACGCCACGCAAGTCGAACTCCAGCAGTTCTCCCGAGCCGTCAAGCCCGCCGAACCGTCCTCGGCGTCCCCCGTGCTGACCGGCCTGGTGGGCGCGAGCGCGGGCGGCTTGCTGGGCGGCCTCGCGCTGCTGGTCCGACCGCGCGCCGCCGCCGACAGCGCACACCCAGCCGTCGTGCCCGGTCCGGCCACCGCCGGCGACGCGCGCGAGCAGCCGTGAGCGGGCTGCTGCGGGCCCGCGGTGGCACCCTGCGGGTCGAACTGTGCACCGACGACCGGGAGTTCGCGGCACTGGGCCCGGCCTGGGGTCGGCTGTACCGCAGGTGCCGTGCGGCGACCCCCTTCCAGAGCCACGCCTGGCTGCACTCGTGGTGGACGTCGTACGGCAGGCCCGGCCGGCTGCGGCTGGTGCTGGTGCGCGACGGCGGGGCCCCCGGTGAACAGGGGGAACTCCGTGCGGTCGCACCGCTGATGCGGGTCGGACAACCGCTGCCCCGGCTCGTCCCGCTGGGTGGCGCCATCTCCGACTTCGGGGACGTGCTGCTTGACGACGAGCACGCCGGCCCGGCGGCGGCCGCGCTCGCCGAGGCACTGTCGGCGGCCGCCCGCACGGCGCTGATCGACTTCCGCGAGGTACGGCCGGGCAGCGCGGTCGAGCGCGTCTACGAGCTCTGGCGAGGACCGCGCCGCCGGGTGCGCGACTCAGTCTGCCTTGAACTGCCCGCCGTATCGATGGAGGAGTTGGTGGCCCGGCTGCCCGGGGCGAAGGCCCGATGGGCGCGGTACCAGTTGCGCAAACTGACGGCGATGGGCGTGACACGCAGGACCGTGTCCCCCGATGAGGTGGACGCTGCGCTGCGGCGGCTCCTCACGCTGCACCGGTTGCAGTGGCAGAGCCGCGGGGTGACGCCGGAGCATCTTCGGGAACGGTTTGCCACGCACCTCGTGCGCGCGGTTGGGCCGCTGGTGCGCTCCGGCGACGCCGCGGTTACCGAGTTCCTGCTGGACGGCGAAGTGGTGGCCGTCGACCTGACGCTGCTGGCTCCGCTTCTGGCGGGCTGCTATCTGTACGGCGTCCATCCGCTGCTGCGCGAGCGGAAGGCGAGCATCGCCGTGATGCTGCTGGACACCTGCGCCCGGCACACCGGCACCGGTGAGCGCGGCACATTGAGCCTGCTTCGCGGCGACGAGCCGTACAAGCACCACTGGCGCCCCGATCCCGTGGTCAACCAGCGTTTGCTGCTGGCCCGGCGGCGCACCGCCCCGCTGCTGTCGGCGGTCCTCTGCGAGGTCGCCGCGCGCAGCCGGGCCAAGGAACTGGTGCGCGGGTGGAAGGAACGGGGCGGCGGCAGGACCTGAGCCTCCGCCGCCTCGGATCGTCGGGGTCGCCGGATGCGGGACCACCGGTCGAAGCGGATGCAGAGCGGTCCGCCGAGCCAGTACCGGGTTCAGTCGCCCAGGTCCAGCGATGAGCACTCCGGGCGGGGCAGCGGCACCGGTGTGTGCTGCGGTAGCGGTACGGGGCTGGGCACGGGCATCGGCCCGGGCTCGGTACGGCCGAAGAGCTCGGACCGGTACACCTCGGCCGCCCTGGGGTTCCGCCTGCACCGCCACACGCCGTGCGGGCAGTAGTCGGTGAGCGTGTTGTACAGCGGCTTGTGTTGGTCGATCCAGGCGAGCATGCGCCGCATGTACTCCGCGTTGTCGCCGTTGCGGAACAGACCCCACTCCGGATACGAAACGGGTTTGCCGTGTTCCCTGGCGAAGTCCACGTGTTTCTGTAGCCCGTACGGCTCTGTCACCTGCTCGTCGAATGACATTCCCTGTGGCTGGTCATACGCGTCCATGCCGATGATGTCGACCGTGTCGTCCCCCGGATAGCACTCCGTCCAGGGAATGGCGTCGCGCCCGCGGCTCGGCGCGAAGTCGAAACGGAACTTCTGGCCCGCGACGGATCGCATGGTGGTGACGATCCTGTCCCAGTACGTCTTCCAGGCCTGCGGGTCCGGCCCGCACCGATGGGTGTACGTGGTGCCGTTCATCTCCCAGCCGAGCACGAGCACGGTGTCCGGCACCCTCAACTCGACCAGCCGCTCGGCCAGGCGGCGATAGTGCGCGTCGAACGCCCCCGCCGCGCCCCGGCCCAGCAGGTCACGCACCTCGGCATCGGAGACGCTCTCCTCATTGCGTTCCAGCATGGGCACGTTGAGGACAAGGATCCTGTCGGCCCTCTCCCGACGCCAGGCCGACCAGTAGTCCAGAAAGCGGGGCGCACCCTCAATGTTGCTCCAGCGGTCACCCGGCAGATACGTACGCCCCACGCGCAGGTCGGCGCCGCCCAGCCACCGGCTGAGCCACCCCGTCAGGGCCACGCCCCGCGGTGAGTAGTGGAGGTAGGCACCATAGGCAGGAAGCGGGGCGGACGGTGCGGGAGATGCCGGTGATACGGGCGGTTCGCCAGTGACCGTCGCCGTCGGCACAGGCGTCTTGGCGGCCTCTCCCACGCCGGCGCTCAGGGCGGGTCCCGGTCCCGGCACCAGGGCGGTCGACGCGGTGATGCCGACCGCTACATACGTGGGCCATCTTCTGTGCCGTCGTTGCTGTGCTGCCATGGCTGCTCCTGTCTCCGCTCATCGGCAGCAGTCGCAGCGCGTACGCCGCCGCCTGCCTTTCCGTATGCGCTCCGCAGACACCCAGTCATCTGTATGCCGACCGCTGACCGAGTTCTCTGCCTGAGTCACCTGACCACCCGCGCGGGGTGAGCCATGACCGAGCCGGGCGTGATCGCGGCCGAGAACGAGTCCGGGTGCCGGACACGATGCGTCCGGCACCCGAGGGGGCGCTACCGAGTGGAGCCTGTCTACCGAAGGGACGCGGCTCGGCCTCGTCGGTACAGGATGACGCCGCTCGCCAGTAGCAGCGCGGAGAGCCCCGAAGCCACGAGCGTCTCCTCTTCACTGCCGGTCTCAGCGAGCGAGGGAGGCTGCGTCCGGTCCTTGGCAGTGGAGCTGGCCGCCTGCGGCAACGAGGGCGCCTTGTTCCCCGCTGGAACGGTGTTGGGCGATGATGCCGACGGCTCCGTGGGCAGTGGGGACAAGTCGTCGCTGCTGCCGGCGTTTTCGCCACCACCGGTGTCATCGCCGGCGCCGCCGTCATCGCCAGCGCCGCCGTCATCGCCAGCGCCGCCGTCATCGCCAGCGCCGCCGTCATCGCCAGCGCCGCTGTCATCGCCGTTACCGGCGCCGACACCACCACCGCTGTCATCGCCGTAGCCGGCGCCGACACCACCACCGCTGTCATCGCCGTTACCGGCGCCGACACCACCACCGCTGTCGTCCCCGTAGCCGGCGTCATAGCCATGCCTGACGTCGTGGCTGTGGCCTTGATCGCCGTGCTGCCGGTCGGCGTCGGGGGAAGCCCCGTACGGCCCGGGCGAGTTCGGGCCGCTGGTCCAGGTGTACCGAAGGGACGGGTTGCCCTCGGCGCGCACGTTGGTGGAGCTGCCGTCGGTGCTCGCGGCGGTGTCCGCCGGAGCCTCGGCGGTGTGGCCCGACCGTGTGCTGGGCGATACCCCGGAAGCCCCCTCGGAGCGCGAGTCCGCGGACGCTGGGGTTCCGTACAGGGACAAAATACTTGTCGCGGCGGCGGCCACGACCATTCCCCTGCTCAGGTTCTGTCGCAATCTGGTCGTCTTCCTGCTCGAATAGGTGGGAAAGTCGGCCCCGAAACCGAAGGAACGGGTCCGGGGCCTGCCCGTACCGCAGCCGTTCGGCTGGTTTTCCGTCAACGGCCCACAGTTGCCGACCACCCGGTGCTCTGCGGATCCTGTACGTGGTGTTGTGTTGGTTCGATCCACGCACGGAGAAACGAAAGGACTGCTCCTTTCGTCAGTTCCTGCCCCTCTTCTTGCGGCTGCGCCGGGGAGCGGCTTCACGCCTGCCGTAGTTTCGTCGCCACTCGATTTTCCGACTGGTCAGATGATGGGACCCGGTGAAATGCCAGTACCGGCAGCCGGGGCACCGATAGATCCGGTCCGGAATCTTCTGGATCAGTGGCTGCCTGATGAGCCAGGCACGAGCCTCACCCTCGGCCCGGAATGACGCCTTCCCCGTTTCCGGGCAACGTGGCAGGATGACCACGTCACTCATGTCCCCTCCGAACTGCGCTACCTTGTGCGTCGCCTACGGCGTGGTGGTTCTTCGTTGATGGACACTCGGAAATGGAAAGCGCCTCTCCCCACGGATGACGATGTCATCTCATCCGCCCGTCAGGGAAAGACGCTTTCAGGTCGGGCCACGACCCCCACGGGAATCGAAGAGAAAGGCTCTGACCGCCGAACTGAAGTCGAACGATCAAAACCCGGGCCCGAAAGGCCTCACATCGTTCAGAGCCCGAGGAGGCCCAGGTCGAGCGTGACCGTGGCCGAGGCGGTGTTGGTGTTGGTGTTCGTGTTGGTGTTGTTGTTCTCGTTGACGATGACGATGCCGCCGTCGTTGTCGCCCCCGTTGTCCTCGTCACAGGCGCTGGCAGCCGAGGCGGAACCCGCGAGAAGAGCCACGGCCGCGAGGGTCGACGCAGCACCCCGCTTGATCGTCTTGCGCATTTGATGTCTCCGTTCTGTTTCTTCCCCGTTGGAAGAACAGAACCGATATTGCCTGGACAGGCAAGGCCACACAACTTGAAAGGCCCCCGGGCCTGGAACTTCATCCACATGGCCCTACACGGCAGCTGATATTAATTACCGAGTGCGCAGACCGCACCCGGCCGGCCACCCAATGGAGCAATGACTGACGGACTGAGAAACGGATTGAGTCGCCGTTCACTTCGAACTCCAGCCCCAAGACGTAGGCCGACAGGGCATTGCCGGCCCTGTGGACGCCGCCGTCGGGCGAAGGTCTGCCGTGGAGCGGCCTGAGACGGCCGGGTGGCGAAAAGCATACGATGAGCCATCCGTCCTCCTGGATATCACTAGGGGCCGACCGCCATAGGCGGTCGGCCCCTAGTTCTAGGCACCTAAATGTTCCTTAGATACCTTTCGGGAAGATGTTTCACTGGCTGCAGACCCCGCAACACGAGTGTGCTGCCCAGTTGAATCACCGGCCGAGCAGCGAGACGCGCGGCTCGATGCCGCACATTCGCCGTAGGTTTACGGCCGCTCGAGCGGAGCGCCTCTTCCTCGGCGGATGAGGATGTCACCTCATCCGCCCGCCAGGGAAAGACGCCTTCAGGTCGGGCCACGACCCCCAAGAGAATCGGATGACCGCCGAACTGGCCTCGAGCGATCACAAGCCGGCTCCATAGGGCTCAGCCCAGTGTCACAGCGCCTTACAGCAGGCCCAGGACGGAAAGGAGGCCACCGCCACCGGCCTGCTGGCCGGCGACAAAGCCCTCGGCGAAGCCCGCCGGAGCGGGGGCGGGGGCGGCGGCGAGGCCGTCGTCCGCCGGGAGGGTGACCGTGGCGGTGGCGGTCGCGGTGTTCTCGTTGGTGTTGGCGTTCGTGTTCGTGTTCTCGTTGACGATGGAAATGCCCGGCTCGTCGCCCCCGAACCTGTGGTCGCCCTCGGTGGCGCTGGCGGCCGAGGCGGAACCCGCGAGGATAGCCACCGCCGCGAGGGTCGACGCAGCCCCCACCTTCATGGTCTTGCGCATTTGATATCTCCGTTCTGTTTCTTCCCGTTTGGAAGAACGAGACCGATATTGCCTCAACGCCGAAGCAGGCACCACTTTGAAGCCCCGTACCCCCGGAACTTCATCCACATGGCCCTCTGGGACAGGTAACAGGAAGGACAGAACTCCCAGGTCACGCCGCATCCATCACCCAATGGAGTAATGACACACCGACTGCTCAACAGAGTTCAATCACCGTTTTGATTTCGAACCACCGACCGAATGCACACTCCGTGGGGCGTATTCGGTCGTGGTCCCGGCAGCGGGCCGAGCTGCCTCGAGTTGCGACCGAATCACCGCCGGCCACGGCAACGATCTGTGGTACTCCGGCAAGGCCAAACACGCCACCGACCACGACAGTTGGCGGCCACCGAGGTTGTCATGCCGGGTCAAGCCGCATGAGGGCTCTTGCCCTCTCCGATACGGCGGGCGGCGTACGTCTTCATGCGCAGGACCGAGCAGCATCCTGATCAGGGTGATCGTGTGCATCGCTCGGTTCCGCCGGCGGTCGCCGCCCCGGTTCATCCGGTGCCTGTTGGTCGGGCTCGAGGAGGCCGGGATCGACGCGACGCCGGCGAATCAGGCGAAGGCGGCCTCTGAACGGAACCGGCCCGTATGCGACCAACTGACCAGGATCTACGCTGCGGTGTTCGGCCGACGCCGAGCAACCAAGAAGTCGGGGGCTAAGGGTTGTCCCGTAAATGATCTCTGGTGTGCTGGGTGACTGCTGGTTTCTGCGTCACCCGGCAAGGACGAGGTTGTGCAGGCGGGCGACGCCGAGGCGACGACCCGATGGGTACGGTTCCGTTCGCTGCTCGCCTGGGCCAGCTCGGCGTGAAGAGAGAGCACGGGCGTCCACGGGGCCACGCTGTAGCGCACGGCTCCGCGCGAGGCGGTCATCGGGATGGCGCTCAGCGGGAAACCGTGCGGGAGGCGTTGTCGGCGGACTGTGGCGGCGAGGCTCCTGAGCTGGGTGAGAGGCACCTCGCTGGCGGGGACCGATACGGCCGAGGGTCGCTCCAGTTTGGGCCGCTGATGGGCGTGGAGGGCGTCCACAACAGCAAGTGGGTGGAGGCCGAAAGCGCGGAGCGGTCGTCGCGGGGGCCGCATCCTCCGACCTGCAGTTGCTGCTCGGCACCGGGCTGTGCGGGGCGCTGACGACCTACTCGACGTTTTCCTACGAGACGCTTCGGCTGGCCGAGGACGGGGCGAGGTTCTACGCCGTCGCCAATGTGATCGCCAGTGTGGCGGCGGGGCTGGGGGCGGCCTTCGTCGGGGCGGCCTTCGCGGACGCGCTGTGGGGCTGAGTATCCCCACAGCGCGTGGAGCGTAGGCGCTCCTTCATCTGCGGCGGATGGCTCCCGGCGAGAGCCGGCAGCGTTCATGATGTACCGGTGGCCAACCGCATCAGCACAGCGATCTCCGTTGTCGGTGTCCTTACCAGCGTGATGCTGCTGGTCGGCGTTGTTCGGGAGTACCGGGCCGGGGCATCGGCCCTCTGGGTGGGGCTCGGGGCTGTGATCCTTCTGGCTGCCGTCGTCGCGCTCGTGCGCGACCTTCGCCGCTCGCGCGGTCCGAAGGCAGCTACACCCGAGGCATGACGACGCAGGCCGCTGGTCACTCCGCGTGGTACAGGGCGAACGTGGTGAGGACCGCGGCGTGGTCCGACGGCCAGTCGTTGCCGGCGACGTCAGGCCAGGCCCGCGGGGTGCCGCTGACGACGGTGCGGGAGTCGAGGGCTTTCAGGCCGTGTCCGTTGTGGAGGACGTAGTCGATGCGGTCCTGGGGTTCGGGGCGGCCGCTGCCGTCCTCGTGTTCGGGGTGGACGGGGGACCATGTGTGGCCGGGGTCGGCGGCCGGGTCGGGGTGGGCCTCGCGGTAGGAGTCACGCAGGCCGGCTTTCTCGGCGGCTTTCGTCACCGGCCATTCGACGTCCGGCCAGTCCAGGTGGGAAGGAGCGTTGAAGTCCCCGGTGAGAATCACGGCACGGTCCGCGCCGGCGGACTGCGCGATCCTGCGCAGGGTGTCCCGCATCTGTGCGAGCCGGACCTCCTCGTGGGCGATCAGTTCGGCCGCAGGGAGGCCGTCGAAGGCGGCCTCGTAGGGCCCGTACGGCGTGTAGTGCAGGTGAGCGGTCCAGACGTCCACCTCAAACGCCTCGTCGATGCGGATGCGGGCGCCGGCCGCGCCGTAGAAGCCGACGTCGGGGTCGCCGAGGCAGCCGGTGATGGGATGGCGGCTGATGATGCCGAGGTTCTGGCCCGCTGTGTGGTGGTGCCAGCCGAGGGCCTCGGCGAGTTCCCGGGCCGCGGTGCCGCCTGTTTCCTGCAGGCCCACGACATCGGCGTCGGTGTCCAGGATGACCTTGAGCTGCTTGGCCCGGTGGTCGTCCACCTTCGTCCCGCCGAGCCAGAGGTTCCAGCTCAGCACGCGCAGCTCGCGGGGCAGCATCGCGCACAGCCGCTCCGGGGTGACCCCTTCGAGGCTGTCCAGCACCGTCCGCCCCGGCGCCGTGGCGATCGGCGCCAGGGACGGCACCGCGAGCACCGGGCAGCCGGCGGCCTCGGCGGAGGTGACGCCGGTCTGGGTGTCTTCGACGGCCACGCAGCGGGCGGGGTCGGCGGCGAGGGCGCGGCAGGCGGCGAGGTAGGGGTCGGGGGCGGGCTTTGTGTGCTCGGTGTCGTCAGCGGTGACGGTGACGGCGAAGCGGCTCGGGCCGAGCACGTCGAGGACGGTGTCGGCGACCGCCCTGGGGGACGCGGTCACCAGGGCGGTGGGCACGCGCTCGCGGGCCAGGGCGTCGAGCAGGTCGAGCGCGCCGGGGCGCGGCACGATGCCGGTGCGGACGCGGTCCGCGAACTCCCGGTGGAGCGTATCGGCGAGGTCCGCGGCCGGCGCACCGGTGACCGCGGACAGCCACGCGGCGGTGTGCTCTACCGGCCGGCCGAGCACCTTCGGCTGGTCCGCCTCGGTGAGCGCCCGCCCGGCGACCTCTTCCACCGCCTCCCACCACAGCCGCTCGGTGTCGACGAGCGTGCCGTCCATGTCGAACAGGACGGCTTGGAGCGGGAGTCGAGTCACGGTTGTCTCTTTCACGTGGGGGAGGGCTGTCGTATCGCGGGTGGGGGTAGTGGAGTCAGCGCCCGCGTGCGGCCACCAGCACCGGCCGCTGAGGCAGCGACACTCGTACGGCGGACCCGGCGCCGAGCGCGGCGGCCTCGTGGGTGGGCAGGTCGGCCTTGACCTCGCCGCCGTCCGCGAGCCGTACGGTGAGGCGGGTGGCCGCGCCGAGGAACGCAGCGGCGACCACACGGGCGTCACCGCGCTCGTCCGCCGCCACACAGACCGCTTCCGGCCGCACCAGCACGTCCACCTCCGCCGTCGCGGGTGCCTCCCCGCCGACTGGGAGCCGCTGGCCGAGGACCTGGACCGACATGCCGTGGATGCGCCCGGGGATCCGGCTCATCGTGCCGACGAACTCGGCGACGAAGGCGGTGGCCGGGCGGCCGTACAACTCGGCTGGGGCAGCGCACTGTTCGAGTTTCCCGGCGCGCATGACCGCGACCCGGTCGGCCATGGACAGGGCCTCTTCCTGGTCGTGTGTGACGAACAGGGTGGTGATGCCGAGTTCCTGCTGGAGGCGGCGGATCTCCTCGCGCAGGGTCAGGCGCACCTTGGCGTCGAGCGCCGACAGCGGTTCGTCGAGCAGCAGCACGCGCGGTCGCACGGCGAGCGCGCGGGCGAGGGCGACGCGCTGCTGCTGCCCGCCGGAGAGCTGGTGCGGAAAGCGGTCGCCCTTGTCGCCGAGGCCCACCAGGTCGAGCAACTCGGCGGCGCAGTCCCGTCGTTCGGATGGCCGCACCTTGCGCATGCGCAGCCCGAAGGCCACGTTGTCGATGGCGTTGAGATGCGGGAAGAGGCTGTAGGACTGGAAGACCATCCCTGCGTCGCGGCGGTGGGCCGGGACGCGGGTGACGTCCTGGCCGTCGACCAGCACCTCACCGGCGTCGGGGTGTTCGAACCCGGCGAGCATGCGCAGGGCGGTGGTCTTGCCGCAGCCGGACGGGCCGAGCAGCGCGAGCAGTTCGCCCGGCCGTACGGTCAAGTTGAGTCCGTCGAGGGCGACGGTGGTACCGAACTCCCGGCGTAGGTCCCGGAATTCGACGGTGGCCGCCTGATGCGTGACGGCTGCCTTCTGGTGCGTTTGGGCAGTGGTGGCGGTCATGTTCATCCCCGGGAGGAAGCGGTTCGGGTACGCCCGCCGACGCCGGCGAGCGCGAGGAGCAGTGCCCAGGTGACGAACAGGCTGAGCACGGAGACGGCGACGGACAGCTGGGCCTGGGAGCCGCTGACGTTCACGATCCACACGGCGAACGGCTGGAAGCCGAGCAACTGGGCGACGGTGAACTCCCCGAGCACCAGCGCCAGGGTGAGGAAGGAGGCGTTCAGCAGTGCCCCGCGCAGATTCGGCAGCACGGCCTTGAGCAGCGCCTGCGCCCGGCTCGCCCCGCAGCTGCGGGCGGCCTCCACGAGGGTGCGTACGTCGATGGCGCGTAGCCCGGCGTCCAGCGCCCGGTACACGAAGGGCAGGGCCATCACGACGTAGGCGAGGACCAGTACGAACGGGAAGCTCGGGTTCTGGATCGCCACGAAGGTCTGGAACAGCGGGGTGCGCGAGAGGTGCTCGGGCCCCCACTTCAGGACGGTGCCGATGCCGGCGACGAACGCGATCGGCGGCACGACCAGGGGCAGGGAGCAGACCACCTCGACGACCGGCCGCAGCCGGGGCGCGCCGAGGCGGAGCGCGACCACGGCGGGCACCATCAGCAGCAGGACGAGGAGGATGGTGGCGACGGCGAGCTCCAGGGAGAGCAGCAGGCTGGAGGTGAAGCCGCCGGTGGAGAAGATCCGCGTGTAGGCGTCGAAGCTGATGCCCTGGCCCGGTACATCGATGGTGAAGACGACGGACGCGGCCAGCGGCACCAGGAAGTACAGGCCGGTGCAGGCCAGGACGCCCCAGCGCCACAAATTCAGGCGAGCCATCGCGCGCTCCTCCGTTGCAGGGGCAGGTACACCGCCATGACCAGGCCGGCGACGAGGACCATGTCGAGACTGAGGGCGAGCGCCACGTTCTCCTGGCCCACCAGCACGTTCCCGGACAGCGCGTCCGCGATCTGCAGGGTGACCAGCGGGACGGAACTGCCCACCATGGCGGCGGCGGTGGCGTACGCGGCGAAGGCGCTGCCGAACAGCAGGACGAACCCGCCGAGCAGCGAGGGCGCGAGGACCGGCAGGGCGACGTGCACCCAGTACTGGAGGGCGGTGGCACCGTTGTTGTGGGCGGCTTCCCGCCACTGGGAGCGCAAGCCCTCCAGGGCCGGGGTGATGGTGAGGACCATCAGCGGGATCAGGAAGTACAGGTAGACGATCACCAGACCCCAGAAGCTGTACAGGTCCCAGCCCGCCTCCGCCAGCCCCAGGTGCCGGGTCAGTACGCCCGCGTTGCCGAGCGTGGCGACGAAGGCGAAGGCCAGCGGGACACCGCCGAAGTTGGCAAGCACTCCGGAGGCGGTGAGCACCGCCTCGCGCAGCGCGCGGAACCGGGAGGTCACCACGGCCTGGGCGAGCGGCAGTCCGACGGTGGCGGCGATGGCGGCGGAGACGGCGGACAGCTTGACGCTGCCCAGCAATGCGGTCAGGTACGGCCCCCGCAGCGAGGCCGTCATGTTGGCCAGGCTGTAGGACGCGGCACCGGATGCCTGGTGCTTCACGGTGAACGCGCCGTTCAGCATGGCGAGGGCGGGCAGCCCGAAGGCGATCGCCGTGAAGACGAGCAGCGGAAGGACGGCGAGCAGGCCGGGGGCGCGGCCCCGCCGCTTCACTGAAGCGACGGGCACCGCACCGGCCCTCGGCAGGGTGGCGGTCATCCGGAGACGGCCTTCCCCCAGCCGGCGGCGAGGACCGTCTTGGCCTTGTTCTGCTGGGCCTCGGTCGGGAAGGTGGGCGTACCGGAGACCTTCGGCAGTTTGGCGGCGGCGGCCTTGTCGAGGGTGCCGGCCTTCTCCATGGCCGCCATCAGCGCCGGGCGTGCGTATCCCTTGAGCCACAGGTTCTGGCCCTCGGCGCTGTAGAGGTACTCCTCCCACAGGCGGGCCGCCGCCGGGTGCGGGGCGTCCTTGTTGATGGCCTGGGAGTAGTACTGGGCGAACTTGCCGTCGCTCGGGACCGTCACCTTCCAGTCCAGCCCCTTGGAGTTGAACTCGTCGGCGTACCCGGCGTTGAGGTAGTCCCAGTCGATGCTGATGGGCGTCTCGCCCTTCTCGACGGTGGCCGGGGTCGACTCGACGGGCGTGTAGTTGCCGTTCTTCTTCAGCTTGGCGAAGAAGTCCAGGCCCGGCTGGATGTCGTCGAAGGAGCCGCCGCTCGCGAGGGAGGCCGCGTACACGCCGGCGAACGCCGAACCGGACTTGGTGGGGTTGCCGTTGAGGGCGACCTGCCCCTTGTACTGCGGCTTGAGCAGGTCGGCGAAGGTGGTGGGGCACTGCTTGACCCGCTTGGCGTCGCAGCCGATGGAGATGTAGCCGCCGTAGTCGTTGTACCAACGGCCCTGCGCGTCCTTCTGACCCTCGGGGATGTCGGCGAAGCCCTGCACCTTGTACGGCGCGAGCAGCCCCTGCTGGGCCGCGCTCAATGCGAAGGAACTGCCGAGGTCCAGGACATCGGGCGCCCGGTCCTGGCCCTTGCGCGAAGTGACGGCGTTGATCTCGTCCTGGCTGGCGGCGTCCGGGTTCTCGACCTCGACCTTGATGCCGTACTTCTTCTGGAATCCGTCGATGAGGGCGCCGTAGTTGGCCCAGTCACGGGGCAGCGCGATGGCGTGCAGCGTGCCCTCCTTCTTCGCCGCGGCGACCAGCTTGTCCATCCCGCCGAAGCCGGCGGCGGAGGTGGCGGTCGCGGCGCTCTTGCCGTCGGCGGTGGTCGACGCGTTGTCGGGGGCGGCTCCGCAGGCACTCAGGGCGAGCGCGGCGACGACGGCGAGGGAGCCGCCAAGGACGGCAGTTCTCGGCAGGGACACGGACACGGCTGCTCCAGGGGGACGCGCGAGGGATCAGAAGGCGTGGGAGACTTGTCTGAACAAGTTGGCCCCAAGTAGGCCCGCCGTAGATGTCCTGTCCGTGAACTCCGGCACAAGCTTTCACCTAGATTTGCGTGCACTCCCACCCGGCACGGCCCCCCGCCGGATCTCGACTAGGCTGCTCACGCTGTGCACAGCGGCTGACTCAGAGGGGAAGCATGACGGCGCGACACGAGCAGATCGCCGACGAACTGCGGCGGGCGATCGACCGCGAGGAGTACACCGTCGGCAGCCGGCTGCCCTCCGAGACGGAGCTCGCGGCCCACTACGGCGTCTCGCGCGGCACCGTACGCCAGGCCGTCGCTGCCCTCACCGCCGAGGGCCTCATCGGCTCCCGTCAGGGGGCGCGCCGCGTGGTACTGGCCAGCCGCCGCAGCCAGAGCTTCGCCGAGTTGCGCAGCTTCGCCCAGTGGGCGCGCGCCATGGGCCGCGAGGCAACGGGGCGGGTGATCGCGCAGGAGTATCGGCCGGCGACGGCCGAGGACGCCGTACGTCTGCAAACCCGCGAGGGAACGCCGGTGTTGGGTGTCCTGCGCGTGCGGGGCCTGGACGGCGAACCGGTGCTGCTGGAACGCACGGTGTACGCGGACTGGATCTCCCCGGCCGTCGAGGCGATCGAGCCCGACTGCCCCTCCGTGACCCAGCGCCTCTACGACGACACAGGGCTGGTCTTCGCCTACGGCGAGCACGTCATCGACGCGGTCGCGGCCGGCGCCCAGGACGCCGAACTGCTCGGCATCCGCCGTACGAGCCCGTTGCTGAGGGTCCGCAGGATCACGACCACGCGCGAAGGGCGCCCGGTGGAGTGGTCGGACGACCGCTATCGCTCGGACGCTGTGAGCTTCAGCGTGCACAACTCGACCGGGAACAACGCGCTGGCGCGCAACACGGCGGAGTAGCGAAGGAGCACCTTCGGACCCGCAGGAATCGCCCTCACGGAGTCGGGGGTTACTTGATGTAGACCAGGCCGTCGGTGGTGATGGTGGGACGGCCGCTGGTGCCCACCACGACGATCTTGACGGTGTGCTTGGCGCTGCTGGACCAGGTCTTGGTCCAGATGGCCTGCCGGTACAGGGTGGTGGACGACTTCAGGTCGACGGTCGAGACCTTGACGCCGTCGACGTAGACGTACGCCTGGCCGGAGGTGGAGGCGCGGGAGACCACCCAGGCGGCGGAGCGGCCGGTGAAGGTCCACGTCAGGCTGGCGCCCTTGGAACCGCTCGAGTACGACTTCCCGCCCAGGTAGCGACCAGGTGGTGGCGGTGCCGGACTTGGCGGTCTTGGCGGAGCTGGTGGTGATCGGGCCGTACACCGGGACGGCGGTGGTGTTGACGGTGCCGGTACGCAGGTAGAGCTTCGGGGTGGTGGTGAAGGTCGGCGCGGTCGTCTCCGCCACGACGTTCAGCGCGGCGGTCGTCGAGGTCTTGCCGGACTGGTGCACGGCCCGCACGGCGACGCTGTGGCTGCCCAGGGCCAGGGCGGTGCCGGCGGAGGTGGCGACCGTCTTGCCGTCGACCAGCAGCTGGAATTTCTTGATGAGCGAGGACGGTGTGGTGGCCGACCAGCGCACGGTGATGGCGCCCTTGGTGTGGTACGTCGTGCCCGAAAGGCCCGCGCCGCTGAGCGAGGTGGCCTTCAGGCCCTGCACCGGGCCGGAGGCCCAGGTGCGGATGGTCGGCAGTTGGGCGTAGAGGGAGTTGCCGGGGCACTGGGTTCTCAACTGCGGGGTGCTGGTCCGGCAGCCGGAGACGCTGCGGCTGGGGCTGGGGCGACTTCGTCGCTGAGCGCCTTGTGGACCGCGGAGTCCCACTCCGCTTCCAGGTCGATACCAATGCCGGGGCGAGCCCGACTACGTGCCAACGGCCGCCGCCACCCAGACCGTGCGGATCGCGGAATGGGTGGCGGCGGCCGTGTCCATCAGACGGGTACCGGCGAGGGGATACCGTCAGCAGTTGCCGAGCTGGGTGGTCGCACCGTCGGTCTCCAGCGCAGCGCAGATGTCCCGGGTTCGGGGCAAGGTGAAGGTGAAGCTCTCCTGGCCACCGGCCTCAACGGTCTTCTGGACGCTCGCGAGCACGGTGCCGTCGCCCCCGGCGATCTGCACACCGACGGTCCGCTCCTGGTCGCAGATAACGCCGACGCTGACCGTGGTGATCACGTTGTTGCTGACCGTGTTGAGGCTGACGTCGCAGGGGAAGCTCTGCTGGGGAGCGGCCTGCGCGGGTGCGGCGGCGACGAGCGGTGCGGAAGCCAGCAGCACGGTGGCCGCCGAACGGAGCATGCGATGAGGCATTGGTTCTCCAGGTGTCAATCGGGCCGACCGCCCTAGGCGGACGGCCTCTCAATCGTGGCGCCCAAATGTTCCTTAAGCGCCTTTCGGGGAAGATGTGACCACGTTCGTACCAAGCCCTGCAACGTGGCGCGCGGCCCCGCTGATGGCCGGATCCGCCACTCGGGTGACCGACGTTCGTCACCTTCCGTGCCTGCCTGCGCGGGAGTTCCAAGGCCACCTGGACCTCGACACGCATTTTGTCGTGCATCTTTTCGAAGAGTTACGGGATCGCCGGCAAGGAAGGTGGGGCCGGAACCGCTGAGGCCGGGCGAAGTTCGTCGGGCGTGCCCGCGGGGCGGGACCTCGGGTACGACACCGTGCTTGTCCCTGACGGTCTCGATCTTCGTGCGGATCGCCAGGTCGGTGCGCTTCTTGACCCGCGGCGGCACCCGGGACTGAGGGGCGAACCTTGTCCGATGGCCTGCCGATCGATGCCGGCCCATCGGCCAGGTCGGCCTCGTGCGCCTGCGATCTTTCGGGTCGGCCCTCGAGATGCCCAGCACAGAATTCACCCATACGTGGTGACTACTGATCATACAGGGTGAAAAGTATCAAGGGGGCATTTCAGTGACGAATCGTCTGGTAATCCTATGATCAGCAGCTTCAGCGAACACGCCAGATGTCCCCCGAGGAAGGCTCTTGATGATGCGAAGGATGTTCACCGCCCGACGGCGGATCGCCGCGGCGATCGCCACGGCGGCAGCGGCTGCCGCCATCGGGTGCGGTATCGCCCTGCCCGCCAAAGCCAGCCCGGCCGCAGAAAGGATTCTGCACGAAGACTCCGTCGACTCCGTCCGCGACAGCTACATCGTCGTACTGAAGAACTCCGCCGGGTTCAAGGCGGAATCGCCGGAAGGCAGACGACTGGCGGCCAAGTACGGCGCCACGGTGGAGTGGACCTACGACGCCGCACTCAATGGCTACGCCGTCCGTGTCAGCGCCTCAGGGGCGAGGAGTTTGGCGGAGGACCCGGCCGTCGCGTTCGTCGAGCAGGACCGGAAGGTCCACCTCAACGCAACTCAGATCTTGCCACCATGGGGCCTGGACCGGATCGACCAGGCCCGACTTCCGCTCAGCCAGACGTACACCTATCCGGATTCGGCGGGCAGGTCCGCGACCGTGTACGTGATCGACACGGGAGTGCGCGTCACTCACACGGAGATCGCCGGGCGCGCCAGGTACGGCTACGACTTCGTCGACCGGGACGCCGTCGCCTCCGACGGCCACGGTCACGGAACCCACGTCGCCACCACGGTCGCCGGCCGTACGTACGGCGTGGCGAAACTCACCAATATCGTGGCGGTACGGGTGCTGGACAACAGCGGGGCCGGCACCCTCTCCACCGTCCTTGCGGGCGTCGACTGGGTCACTTCGCGCCGCGTCGGGCCCGCAGTCGCCAACATGTCGCTGGGCACCAGCGCCAGCACGGCGCTGGACACCGCGGTGAGGAACTCCATCGCCTCCGGTGTCACCTATGCGGTGGCCGCCGGCAACTCGAACGTGAACGCCGCCTACTTCTCGCCCGCCCGAGTGGGTTCTGCCCTCACCGTGGGGTCGAGCAACAGGGTTGACTTCAGATCAAGTTTCTCCAACTACGGTTCCCTGCTCGACATGTTCGCCCCCGGCTCGTCGATCACCGCCGGCTATCACACCAGCGACACGGCGACGGCCACGCTCTCCGGAACCTCGATGGCGGCCCCCCATGTCGCGGGAGCCGCGGCCATCTACCTCACCTCGCACCCCACCGCCGGTCCGGCGACCGTACACAGCGCTCTCGTCAACGGGGCCACGACCGGAGTCCTGAGCAACATCGGAACCGGTTCGCCCAACAGGCTCCTCAGACTCGTACCCTAGCCAGGTCCCGGACGTTCGGGCCGCCCCAGCGGCCCATCGGGTCCGGCGCGGGGCGTGCGTGCGAGCAGCGCGCCGCGCAGCCGTCGTGTCCGGTACGGCGCGTATCCCTCCATCGTCCGTGTGATCCTCCGTTTGGCCTACGACACCACGTCCTTGCGGGCGAAACCGCGGAAGGCCAGGGCGAACAGCACCACCGCGTACGTCACGGAGATCGCGGTGCCCTGGATCATGCCGGACCACTCCGGGGTGGGCTGAACGGCGTCGGCCCAGGCGAACTGCCAGTGCGCGGGCAGGAAGTCGCGCCAGTCGCCGAGGGCCGTGACGGCGTCGAGGACATTGCCGACGATGGTCAGGCCGACCGCACCGCCGACCGCGCCGAGCGGGGCGTCCGTCTTCGTCGACAGCCAGAACGCCAGCCCGGCGGTGACCAGTTGGGAGACGAAGATGTACGCCACGACCACGACGAGCCGTTGGGCGGCGGTGCCCGAGTCGAGCGCGCCGCCGGTGGGGAGCTGGAGCGGGCCCCAGCCGTAGGCGGCGGTGCCGACGGCGAGGGCGACGACCGGCAGCAGGACCATCGCGGCCAGGCTGAGGCCGAGTCCGACGACGAGCTTGGACCACAGCAGCCGGGCCCGGGGCACGGGCGCGGCGAGGAGGTAGCGCAGGGAGGACCAGCCTGCCTCCGAGGCCACCGTGTCCCCGCAGAACAGGGCGACCGGGATCACCAGCAGGAAGCCGGCCGAGACGAACAGGTTGACCGCGGCGAAGTTGGCGCCCGAGGCGGTCGCCGTGTCCATCAGAGTCACCCGGTCGTTGCGGCCGCCCGGCTCGCCGCCGATCGCGAAGGCGACGAGCAGGACGAACGGCAGGGCGGCGAGGATGCCGGCCATGACCAGGGTGCGGCGGCGCTTGAGCTGGCGGACCAGCTCGACGCGCAGCGGCAGGGTGCGGGACGGCCGGTAGCCGGAGGCGGTCTCGACGGGCTCACTGTGCGCGGTGTGCTCGGTGCGCGTGCTCATGCGGAGCCTCCGATCAGGGTGAGGAAGGCGTCTTCCAGACGGCGGTGGGGGCCCACCGCCTGGACGGGCACGTCGAGCCGGATCAGGTCCGCGATCAGGCGTTGGGCGGTGCCGTCGGTGTCCAGGCGGACCAGGAGGCCGTCCTCGGTGCGGATCGCCGAGGCGACGCCCGGCAGCGCGGCCACCTTCTCGGCGACCGGCTCCTCCACCGGTGTGGCGGTGCCGACGAGGAGGGTGTCACCGGAGCCGACGATCTCGCCGACCGGGCCCGCCTGCACCAGCCGGCCGCGGTCCATGACCACGAGGTGGGTGCAGGACTGCTCGACCTCCGCCAGCAGGTGGCTGGAGACGATCACCGTGCGGCCGCCGGCCGCGTACCGGATCATCACCTCGCGCATCTCGCGGATCTGGGGTGGGTCGAGGCCGTTGGTCGGCTCGTCGAGGATGAGCAGGTCCGGCAGGCCGAGCATGGCCTGGGCGATGGCGAGGCGCTGGCGCATGCCCTGCGAGTAGGTGCGCACCGCGCGGGCGAGGGCGTCGCCGAGGCCGGCGATCTCCAGCGCCTCGTCGAGGTGGGCGTCCTCGGGCGGGCGGCCGGTGGCCCGCCAGTACAGCTCCAGGTTGTCACGGCCGGAGAGGTGCGGCAGGAAGCCGGCGCCCTCGACGAAGGCGCCGACCCGGGAGAGGACGGGTGCGCCGGGGCGGATGGCGTGGCCGAAGACGCGGATCTCGCCGCCGTCGGGCCTGATGAGGCCCATCAGCATGCGGAGGGTCGTCGTCTTGCCCGCGCCGTTCGGGCCGAGGAGGCCCAGTACCTGACCCTTCTCCACGCGGAAGGAGAGTTCCTTGACGGCGTACCGGTCGGCGGACCTGGCGTACCGCTTGCTCAGGTCGGTGATCTGGAGCGGGACGTCGGCCAGTGCCGGGTCGGGGGCGGGCGTGGCGATGCGGCGGCGGGCCGTGGCCAGCAGGGCCAGGGCGATCAGCGCGCCGGTGAGGGGCAGCCACCACACCCAGGACGGCAGCGGCGCGGCCGCGGTGCTCACGCCGGGGGCGGTGGGCACCGTCAGGTCGCCCTTGAGGGAGACGGTGTACGTCGCCGGGGCGGCCGGGGAGGCGTAGCCGAGGTCGGTGGAGGCGAGGACCAGTCGCAGGCGGTGACCCTCGTCGACCTCGTGGTCGATCGCCGGGAGGGTGATCGTCACGTCCTTGCCGGCCTTGGCGCCCTCGACGCGGATCGGGGCGACGAGTTGGGAGGGCAGCACCTGCTGGGTGCCGTCCGGGCCGACGTCGTAGACCTTGCCGAAGAGGACGGCGTCGTCGCTCGTCGACTTCACGTGGACGGTGGCGGTCGGGGAGCCGGTGATCCGCAGGTCGTCGGTGACCGGCGCCGACTGGAACGCGGCGAACTGGCCGGGGAAGTCGAGGGAGACGCCGACGCCGAGGGAGGACAGCTGGGCGAGGCCGCCGGCGCCGCCGAGGCCGGGCAGGGCGGAGACGGCGGGCGGGGTGGCGCCTGGCGGGTTGGTGACGGTCTGTTCGCGGCCGGTCAGGGCGATCGAGCGGTCGCCGCTGTCCAGGCCCGGGTAGGTGTCGTCGCTCGCGCCGCGCAGTTGGGCGGCGCCGTCGGTGGAGTCGACGCCTCCGATGCGGGTGACCCGGAAGGCCGGCCCGGTGTCGGCCTTGTCGTCCTTGAGGTAGCGGTCGAACCAGGAGGTCACGCGGGCCTGCACACGGTCGGTCTCCATGTCGCCGCCGTCGTGGCCGCCCGCGATCCAGTCGACGTCGACGGGGGCGCCGTTGGCGCGGATCGCCTTCTCGGCCGCGTCGGACTGGGCGAGGGTGAAGAGGGAGTCGCTCTGGCCCTGCACGAGCAGGGTGGGCACCTTGATGCGGTCGGCGACGGCGGACGGCGAGCGCTCTTCCAGCAGCTCGCGGGCGGCGGCGTCGGGTGTGCCGGACGCGGCGACCCGCTCGTACATCGCGCACAGCGTGGGCTCGAACCTGGCGCAGCCGCCACCGGTGTTGAAGAAGATGCCGGTCCACAGCTTCTTGAAGACGCCGTCGGGGAAGAGGGCGTCCGCGAGGTTCCAGTACGTGATCGCCGGGGCGATGGCGTCGACCCGGTCGTCGTAGCCCGCGCCGAGCAGGGAGATGGCGCCGCCGTAGGAGGCGCCGGCCATGCCCACGCGCGGGTCGCCCGCCTTGTCCAGCTGGACCTGGGGCTGCTTCGCCAGCCAGTCGATGAGCTGCGAGACGTCGGCGACCTCGCCCTTCGGGTCGTTGATTCCGATCTTCCCGGTCGACCTGCCGAAGCCGCGCGCCGACCAGGTCAGCACCGCGTATCCGTCGCGGGCCAGGTCCTCGGCCTGTTGCCGGACGTCGATCTTGGAGCCGCCGAAGCCGTGGGCCAGGAGGACGGCGGGGCGGCGGCCGTCCGAGCCGGAGGTGAAGTACGAGGTGTCCAGGCGCACCCCGTCCACGGCCACGACCCGGTCGGCGCGGCGCACCGGGGCCGGGTCGTCGGAGGCGACGGCCGTCCATGTCCCCGCGCCGGCGAGCACGGCGACGGCGGCCACGGCGGCCATGATCCGTCGCGGCCGCCGCAGTCCGGGCAGTCGAAGATCCATGCGTCAACGGTACGGGGTCAACCTGTCGTGAAGATGTCGACCGGAGACCGAGCTGCCCGACCTCCCCGGGGCGTACGGGGCCGTGGTCGTGTACCGCGGACGCGGTACGTCAGGCTCGCGCGTCCTCCGGGATCGACACCAGCCGGCGGGTGACATGCTGCTGGTGGACGGCGCCTGCTACAGGGTCTGAAGCACGCCGACTCAAGGAGGCCGGCGCTCGGTGGACAGGGCGGCGCCCCGCTCTTCCCCAAGGGTGAGCGCGCCGTCAGGGGGTGCGGAACTGCTGCCGCTTGACCATGTACGAGTGCGCTTTCGTGAGCATGGGTGAGCTTCGGTGTCGGCGGCCGGGGCGTGCGATGGACTTCTGGTCGAGGGGAACGGGAGTTTGTC
>NZ_BQUN01000039.1:137350-163876 GCF_026008495.1 Streptomyces sp. A012304 | reverse complement strand
CCACCAACCCCTGCCCAGCAGGACCACACCAAGATCAAGACAGACCTAACGGAGTCCTACTAGCGGCGTCCCTCCCCGTTCGCCGCGCGCCGAAAGGCCTCCGCCTCCCACGTCCCGTCCAGCCGCGGCGCCAGCCAACCCGGTGCCGCCGTACGGAAGTCGGCGGGGGCCAGCGCGCCCGCGCCCATGGGGAGCGCGCCCAGCAGGGGCGCCGCGGCGACGTCCGGCAGGTCGGTCACGTTGCACCGCATCGCCAGGTCCGGGGAGCCGGGCCAGCCGCCGATGACCACCCCCAGCAGCTCCACGCCCCGCGAGCGCAGTTCACGGGCCGTCAGCTCGGTGGTGTTCAGCGTGCCCAGGCCGGCGGAGGCCACCACCAGGACCGGCGCCCGCAGCAGCTCGGCCGCGTCGGCCAGGGTCCCGCCCGCCTCGTCGAAGCGGACCAGCAGTCCGCCCGCCCCCTCGACCAGCACCAGGTCGTGCCGGGCGGCCAGCTCGGCGGCCGCCTCGGCGACCTCACGCGGACGCACCGCTGCCCGGCCCGCCCTGCGGGCCGCCGTCGCCGGTGCCAACGGCTCGGGATAGCGGGCGAGTTCGGCCGTCGTGACCGGACCGGCGAGGCGCGCCACCTCGTCGGCGTCACCGCGTTCCCCCGGACCCACACCGGTCTGCGCGGGCTTGAGCACCGCCACCGTCCGGCCCGCCGCCAGCGCCGACGCCGCGACGGCCGCGGTCGTGACGGTCTTGCCGATCTCCGTGCCCGTCCCCGTGATCACCAGGATCGGCATGCTCATCCCTCCCGCGCCGCCGCGCACACCGCGCGCGCGATCCGTGCCACGTCCGCGTCGTCCGTGACGTACGGCGGCATCGTGTACACCAGGTCCCGGAACGGCCGCAGCCAGACCCCCTCGCGCACGGCGGCCCGCGTGGCCGCCGCCATGTCGACGGCGTGGTCCAGCTGGACCACACCGATCGCGCCGAGGACCCGGACGTCGCGCACGCCCGGCACCTCACGCGCCGGCGCCAGCCCCTCCCGCAGTCCCGTCTCGATCCGCTTGACCTCCGCGAGCCAGTCCTGCCCGAGCAGCAGCTCGATCGAGGCGCAGGCGACGGCCGCCGCCAGCGGATTGCCCATGAAGGTCGGGCCGTGCGCCAGCACCGGTACCGCGCCGCGCGAGATGCCGTCCGCCACCCGCCTGCCGCACAGCGTGGCCGCCATCGTCAGGTATCCGCCGGTCAACGCCTTGCCCACGCACATCACATCCGGCGTCACCGCGGCGTGCTCCGCCGCGAACAGCGCGCCCGTACGCCCGAACCCGGTCGCGATCTCGTCGAACACGAGCAGCACGTCGTGCGCGTCGCACGCCTCGCGCAGCACCCGCAGATACGCGGGGGAGTGGAACCGCATCCCACCCGCACCCTGAACCACCGGCTCCACGATCACCGCGGCCAGCTCGTCCGCGTGCCGCTCGATCGCCGCGCGCAGCCCATCGGCGTACGCCTCCTCGTACTCGACCGGAGGCGCGTCCACGAACACCTGGCGGGGCAGGACCCCGCTCCACAGCTCGTGCATCCCGCCCTCGGGGTCGCACACCGACATCGGCTGCCAGGTGTCGCCGTGGTAGCCGCCGCGCCAGGTCAGCAGCCGCCGCTTGGCCGGGCGGCCGAGCGAACGCCAGTACTGGAGGCACATCTTGACCGCGACCTCCACCGACACCGACCCCGAGTCGGCCAGGAAGACGTGCTCCAGGCCGTCGGGCGCCATGTCGACGAGGTGCTTCGCCAGCCGTACGGCGGGCTCGTGGGTGAGCCCGCCGAACATCACATGGCTCATCCGTGAGAGCTGCTCGTGCGCCGCCCGGTTCAGCACGGGGTGGTTGTAGCCGTGGATCGCCGACCACCAGGACGACATGCCGTCCACCAGCTCGCCCGAGCCGTCGGCGAGCCGCAGCCGGACCCCGCTCGCCGACTCCACGACGAGCGGCTCGACCCGGCCCGGCATCGGACCGTACGGATGCCACACATGCCGCCGGTCGAGGTCCAGCAGCTCGCTCACGGACCGCTCAGGCATTGGGCGCGAGGTCGGTCCCGGCGCCCCGGCGGCGCACGGCCACCAGGTCGGTACGGGGCTCGCCCGTGGGCGCCGGCGCCGCGCCGCACACCCCGCCGCCCTCGCCGCTGTCTGCGGACCCGCAGCCCCCACCGCCGCCGCAGCCGTCGGAGACCCGGTGCTCCGGCAGCGTCACCTGGTCGGCGCCCTCCACCTCGAACCCGGCGTCCGCGATCATCTCCAGGTCGGCCTTGCCCGCCTGGCCCTCACTGGTGAGGTAGTCGCCCAGGAAGATCGAGTTGGCCAGGTGCAGGGCGAGCGGCTGCATCGTCCGCAGATGCACCTCGCGGCCGCCCGCGATGCGCACCTCGACGTCCGGGCAGACGAACCGCACCATCGCCAGGATCCGCAGACACCGCTGCGGGGTGAGGTTCCACTCCTTGGCCAGCGGGGTGCCCTCGAACGGGATGAGGAAGTTGACCGGCACCGAGTCCGGGTCCAGCGCGCGCAGCGAGAAGACCACGTCCACCAGGTCCTCGTCGCTCTCGCCCATGCCCGCGATCAGGCCCGAGCACGCCGACAGGCCCGCCGCGTGCGCCTTGCGCACCGTGTCCACCCGGTCGGCGTACGTGTGCGTGGTCGTGATCTCCCCGTACGTCGACTCCGACGTGTTCAGGTTGTGGTTGTAGGCGTCGGCGCCCGCCTCGCGCAGCCGCTCCGCCTGGCCGTCGGAGAGCAGCCCGAGACAGGCGCACACCTCGACGTCCTCGTTCTGCTCCTTGATGGCCTTGATGGTCTGCGAGACCCGGTCCACGTCCCGGTCCGTCGGACCGCGACCGGACGCCACCAGGCAGACCCGCTTGGCACCGCCGGCCAGCCCGGCGGCCGCCGCCTGCGAGGCCTCGTCCGGCTTCAGCCAGGTGTACTTCAGGATCCCGGCGGTGGAACCGAGCCGCTGGGAGCAGTAGGAGCAGTCCTCCGGGCACAGGCCCGACTTGAGGTTGACGAGGTAGTTGAGCTTCACCCGTCGCCCGAACCAGTGCCGGCGCACCTTCCCGGCCGCGGCCACCACATCGAGCAGGTCGTCGTCGGAGGTGGCCAGCACGGCCAGCGCTTCCTCGCGGGTCGGCAGCTCGCGCCGAAGCCCCTTGTCCACCAGCGTGTTCAGCAGGTCCATGAGAGCCGATCCTGTCCTACCGGACCGCTCCTGGCCAAGGTAGGGATCGCACAACACACCCCCGATGAGGTGTGGGTATTGCCACACCCTGGGTGGCGGGTCGTCCCGCTAGGGTCTGTCCGCTACCTACAAAAGCACCGGAGGACCCATGGCGTTCGGCTGGATCGACGAGCAGGCGGCCTCGCGCCGCCGCGCCGGACTGGTACGGACCCTGCGCCCCCGCCCGGCCGACTCACCGCTCCTCGACCTCGCGAGCAACGACTACCTCGGCCTGGCCCGCCACCCGGAGGTCACCGAGGGCGCGGCCCGGGCCGCCCGGACCTGGGGCGGCGGCGCCACCGGCTCCCGGCTGGTCACCGGCACCACCGAGCTGCACACCGAGCTGGAGCGGGAGCTGGCCGACTTCTGCGGCGTCGAGGCGGCGCTCGTCTTCTCCTCCGGATACGCGGCCAACCTCGCCGCGGTCACCGCGCTGGCCCCGCACGGCTCCCTGATCGTCTCCGACGCCGGCAACCACGCCTCGCTCATCGACGGCTGCCGGCTGGCCCGCGGAACCACCCAGGTCGTCGCCCACGCCGACCCCGACGCCGTGCGCAAGGCGCTCGGCACCCACGACGGCCCGGCCGTCACGGTCTCCGACACGGTCTTCTCCGTCGACGGCGACGCGGCCCCGCTGACCGCCCTCGCCGCGGCGTGCCGCGAGCACGGCGCCGGGCTGGTCGTCGACGACGCCCACGGGCTCGGCGTCCTCGGCGACGGCGGGCGCGGCGCCCCGCACGCGGCGGGTCTCGCGGGCGCCGACGACGTCGTGGTCACGGTCACGCTGTCGAAGTCGCTCGGCAGTCAGGGCGGCGCGGTGCTCGGACCGGCGCGGGTCGTCGACCATCTGGTCAACGCGGCCCGGACGTTCATCTTCGACACCGGTCTCGCCCCGGCGGCGGCGGGTGCGGCCCTGGCGGCCCTCGGCCTGCTGCGCCGGGAGCCGGAGCGCGCGGCACGCGCGCGTGCGGTGGCGGGCGAACTGCACGCGCGTCTGACGGCCGCGGGCCTGGAAGCGGTACGTCCGGACGCCGCGGTCGTCTCCGTGCGGGCACCGTCCCCGGAGGGGGCCGTCCGATGGGCGGCGGACTGCCGGGCGGCAGGCCTGGCCGTGGGCTGCTTCCGTCCTCCTTCCGTGCCCGACGGCGTGTCACGGCTGCGGCTGACCGCCCGCGCGGACCTCTCCGAGGCGGAGATCGATCGTGCGGTGGGAGTGATCAGCGCAACGCGGCCGTGAAGCCCGACCAGCTCTCGGGGGAGAAGAGCAGGGCGGGGCCGGCCGGGTTCTTCGAGTCGCGTACGGCGAGCAGTCCGGCCCAGGGGCCGGTGGCCGGGCGGGCCGTCTCGACGCAGTTGTTGAGGCCGGTGCTGTAGCTGCTGCGCAGCCACCGCAGGGCGTGCGGATCGCGGGGGTCGTGCAGCTCGGTGCTGGAGGGAACGTTGCGAGGCAGTGCGGTCATGGTGCCTCCCTACATGCCGTCACCTGTCGCGGTGATGTATTCGAGTGAATCCTCGGGCGAAAGGGCGAGCGCCCGAAGGGCGTTGAAGGCCTCGGTGTAGGCCCGGAGGTCTTCTTTCCGATCGAGATAGAGGCTACTCGTCAAGTGGTCGAGAACAACCACATCCAGATCAGAAGTGCTCGAAAATGAGAAAATAACGAAAGGTCCGGTGACGCCGACATGCGCACCGGCCGTGAAGGGCAGCACCTGGAGCGTGACTTGCGGCAGCCTCGCCGCCTCCACGAGCCGTTCCCGCTGGCGGGCCATGACCTCGGGGCCGCCGACCTCCCGTCGCAGCACCGCCTCGTCCAGCACGGCGCACAGCCGCAGCGGGGGATCGGCGCGCAGCACCTCCTGCCGGGCCAGCCGTACCGCCACCGCCGCGTCCAGGCGGTCCTCGTCGACGCCCTCCACGGTGGCCCGGGTCACCGCGCGGGCGTACTCGGGCGTCTGGAGCAGCCCCGGCACCACGGTCGTCTCCAGCGTGCGCATCGCGCCGGCCTGCGATTCCAGGCTGATGAAGTCCCGGTAGGCGGGCGGCAGCACCCCGCGGTAGGCGTGCCACCAGTGGTCACGTCCACCGCCGTCACCGTCGGAGCCCGCCAATGCCAGCATGAGATCACGCAGTTGTGGATCCCGCACGCCGTAGGCGTCGAGGAGTAACCGCACATCGGCCGGTTTCGTACCGCTCGTGCCGGTCTCGATGCGGCTCACCTTCGACTGGTGCCAGCCCACGAGCCGGGCCGCCTCGCCGCTGGTGAGCCCCGCGCGGGCACGCAGCGCCCGCAGCTCGGCGCCCAGTTTCCGGCGGCGTACCGCGGGACCGTGCTGCATGCGCGTCTCCTTACTCCTTACGGGCCCTGTGAGTACGGTCTGCCGTAGCAGAGTTCACCGCATCGGGCGACAGATATATGCACATCCTGGTGGATCGCCACCCGTGACGGGCGCCGTGATGGCAGTCTGGCGACGAAGCACCAGTCCGGGACCGTACTCGAACCTTCCGCTCCGTGTCGGACCGCGGTCCCGTGGGAAAGGGACGAGGTCGCCATGGCAGACCATCTGGAAGCATCCGTCACTCTGCCGAGCGACCCCGCCTCGGTGTCCACGGCCCGCGCCTATGTGCTCAGCACCCTCGGGGAATGGGGTCTGCCGGCCGGTACGGAGGTGGCCGACACCATCCGGCTGATCGTCTCCGAACTCGCCACCAACGCCGTACAGCACACCTTCGGGCAGTCACCCACCTTCACGGTGGACCTGGTGCTCGACCGCGACGAACGGTTGCGCATCGGGGTCACCGACAGCCACCCGCGCTTCCCCAAACGCCTGCCGGCCGCCGTCCAGCAGGACAACGGCCGGGGACTGGTGATCATCCGCTGGCTCACCGCGGAGTGCGGCGGGAAGCTCCGCGTACGGCCCACCCGGGAGGGCGGCAAGACGGTCCTCATCGAGCTGCCGTGGGCGGTCCCTGCGGAGCCGGTGCCGACCGCGGGCCAGCAGGAGCCGTGAGGTCGGCCCCGGACGGCAGCGGCCGCGCGTGGAGGCGCTCCACGCACGGCCGAGGACGAGCCCGGGGCGGTGGCGGCGCGTCAACGACGCCGCCACCGCCCCGGAAGGTCACTTGACCCGTCCGTACCAGACGCTCTTGGTCCAGATCTTCTGCAGCCGCACCACGTCCCCGGTCTTCGGCGAGTGCCAGATCTTGCCCTTACCGGCGTAGATCCCCACGTGGTAGACGTTCGACCCCGAGTGGAAGAACACCAGGTCCCCGGCCTTGCGGTTGCCCGCCGAGATGTGGCGGGTCTTGTTGTACTGCTGGGCCGCCGTGCGCGGCAGCGTCTTGCCGGCCTTCTTGTACGCGTACAGCGTGAGCCCGGAGCAGTCGAACCGGTTGGGTCCGGTGGCGCCGTACTTGTAGGGCGAGCCCTTCTTGGCCGCGGCGACCTGGAGTGCCTTCGTCGCCGGCGTGACGGCGGCGGCGTCGGAGGCGACACCCGGCACCACCACCGAGGCGCCCACGGCGGCGATGGCGAACGCCGAGGCCGTGCCGGCCCGGGCCATGAGCGACGGAACGCGATTCAGCGCAGTCATGCGCAACCCTTCGTCAGCCGCCTGTGAAGGATGACCTGTCGGATTCGGGCTGGCGAAGTTGCCCGGCCGCGTTGCCGCGGCTTCACCCCAAGGGCTGCTCGGCCCGGCGCCTCCGTTGCGGAGCCGACGTTCCGGCGACCCGTCTTGCCTGGGTCCTCCACTCCTGCCGATGCACTTCTGTCGACCGGTCATCCGGGCGGCGGCAGGACTCGGCGTCCGCCCGGACCGCCCCGCCGCTTGTGGCGGGGGCTTGTCGTCAGACAGGGATCTTGGCTCACGGATGTCCGAAAATCCCAATGGAATCGGGGATTTGTGGGGTTACTCACCACTCACCCGTTCGGGTGGACACCCTGATGCTCGATCAGTTGTCAAGGACGCATAAGGCCTCCGACCAGCGGTGGAAGCCTTGATTCCGCCCTCCGGCCGGGGTGCTCGCGCAACTCGGGAGGGCCGGAAAGAGCAGCCGAGGATACGCCGAAGGGAGGTCCGTCGTTCGGTCCGTTTGAACCCCGGTCCGGACTTCGCGCCCCGAGGCGCCGACCGCCCGGACCGGATGTGCGCTTCGTCAACTGTCGGGGAGCGGCGGCACCGTGACGCGCGCCGTGCGGCGCTCTCCGTCCAGGACGCGCAGCGCCCGCGCGAGTGTCGGCGCGTGGAGTTCGCTCTCCCCCCGCTGATGCATCACGGTCAGCGCGTCGCGCAGCGCGGTCGCCTTGCCGACCAGCGCCTGGGCGGCGCGCAGTCCGCGATAGGTGTCTCCGTGGTGGGCCGGGTTGATCCGGCCCAGCAGGTCGACCACGTCCAGGTAACGGTCGATCAACTCCGCCTCGGCTCGGGTGAGCGCGGGCAGCGGCGGCAGCTCGGGAGGCAGCATCGGCGGCTCACCTCGCGCCCGACAGGCCACCGGGGACCCTGCGGCTCGGGATCACCCGGTCGACCAGCCCGTACTCCACGGCCTGCCGCGCGTCGAGGAACAGGTCCCGCTCCAGGTCGGCGTGCACCTGCTCCAGGGGGCGCCCGGTGTGCCGTACGAGCATCTCCTCCAGGCGGGTGCGGGTGCGGGCCAGCTCCTCGGCCTGGACCACGAGGTCGCTGGTCTGACCGCGTACCGGCTCCGGCAGCGCCGGCTGACGGAGCACCACACGGGCGCCCGGCAGCATGTACCGCTTGCCCGGGGTGCCCGCCGCGAGCAGGACGGCGGCGGGCGAGCCGGCCCGGCCCAGGCAGATCGTCTCCACGTCGCAGGTGACGTACCGCAGCGTGTCGTAGACGGCCGACATCGCGCTGAACGAGCCACCCGGGGAGTTGACGTACAGCGCGATGTCCCGGTCGGGGTCCCGGTGCTCCAGGTACATCACCTGGGCCATCACGTCGTTGGCCGCGGTGTCGTCGATGGGCGTCCCGAGGAAGACGATCCGCTCCTCCAGGAGCTTGGAGTACGGATCCAGCGTCCGCTGCCCCGAGGCGGTGCGTTCGGTGAACTCGGGCAGGACGTGGCGGGCGTGGGCGGACGGTCGGGTCATCGGGAACCCCCTCCTTCGGCGTCTGTAAAAAATGTACAGGATGTACGTGACGTTAGAATGGGGTCATGGCCTACGAGATTCCGGTGACGCAAGCCAGGGCTGAGCTCGCCGACCTGATCAACCGCGTGGTGTACGGCGGTGAGCGCGTCGTCGTGACACGGCACGGCAAGCCCCTCGTCGCCCTGGTCTCCGCCGCCGACCTGGAACGGCTCGACGCGCTCGACGCGCCGGCCGAGGAGCCCGTGATCCGCTCGGTCGCGGCCGTCCGGGAGGCCGGGGGTGCCACCACCCCGCGCGAGCAGCACCGGTTCGGCATCACGGCGGAACACCGGGGACCGAACCCATCCTGAGCGAGGGGCCGGTCCCCGGGGGCGTCAGTCGGCGAGCGCGGGCTCGCGCCGCGCGGCCGGCCGACGGATCCTGCCGCGTTCCCTGAGCGCGTCGCCCAGCAGGACCGCGCCGAGGCCCAGCGCCGCCCACCACACGAGGGTGAGCAGCGGGCCGGTCGCCGCGGCCCCGTCGAAGAACGCCACCGAACGCAGCAGGGTCGCGCCGGCGCCGGGCGGCAGCCACTGGCCGATCGCCCCGGCCGGCTCGGGCAGCAGCTGTGGGGCCGAGGCCGCCCCGGAGAACGGGTTGCCGAGGAACATCACCACGAAGGCCGTCAGGCCGATGCCCGGCGTGCCGAGCAGCGCGGCCGCCCCGGCCACCGCCGCGCTCACCGCCAGCGCCGACAGTCCGAGCGTCGCCGCCTCCGCCCACCAGTCGCCGGTGAGCGCTCCGAGCCAGCTGTGCGCGAGCGCCGCGGCGACCATGCCCACCACGGCCGCGGCGCCGACCAGCGCCCCGGCGGCACGCACCCCGCGCAGCCCCAGCAGCGTCACGGCCGCACCCGCCGCGATCCCGGCCAGCGCCAGCGGCAGCACACTCGCGGTCAGCGCCGCGCCCCGCGGATCGCCCTTCGGGGCCGGGACGACGTCCACCGTCCTCACCTCGGTCCCCTCGGCGGCGGCCTGCCGCGCCACCGCCTGCTGCAACGCCTGCGCCACGACCGGGCTCGCGGCCGAGGCGGTCAGCAGCTGCGGTCCCCGCGGCGTCACGACCACGGCGCCGTACACCGTCCGGTCCTCGATGGCGGCGCGGGCGGCGGCCTCGTCTGCGTAGCGGTGGATCTCGAAGGCGCCGTCCTGGCGGGCCAGCCGCTGCTCCACCTGGGCGGTCGCGGCGGCCGGGCCGGCCACGCCCAAGGGCAGGTCGCGGGGCGCGGTACGCGCGGCGGGCCAGGCGAAGGCCCACAGGGCGAGCGCCGCGAGCAGCGGCACGAGCAGGACGACGGCCGCGGTCGCGCGCACGGCGCGCGCCCGGGTCGGGGCGGCTGAAGGGGTGGACATGGGGTCTCCCGGGGTCACTGGAAGAGAGTCGATCACTAAAAAGAAGGATCGTTCGTTTTTTTGTGCCCTCACCGTGCGCCGCGTTCGGTCCGCTTGTCAAGAAGGAACGTTCGTTTTACGTTTGGGGGCATGGCACGCGTATCCCAGGCCCACCTCGACGCCCGCCGACGGCAGATCCTCGACGCCGCCGCGCTCTGCTTCGCCCGCAACGGCTTCCACGCCACCTCGATGCAGGACGTGCTGAAGGAGGCCGACCTCTCCGCCGGGGCGGTCTACCGCTACTTCAGCGGCAAGGAGGAGCTGATCGCCGCGATCGTCTCCGAGGTGCTGGGCGAGGTGCGCTCCGCCTTCGAGACGGCGGCCGGACAGAGCCGGCCCGCCTCGCCGGACCAGCTGGTGGCCTCCGTCCTCGGCCGCGTCCTGTCCGCGAGGGAGTCCCTCACGGTCGACGGTATGCCCGCCTTCCCGCGCCTGGTCGTCCAGGTGTGGTCGGAGATCCCGCGCAACGAGGAACTGGCGGCCGTCCTGAGCGAGGGCTACCGCACGGTGCGCGCCGCCTGGGGCCGCCTGGTGAAGTCCTATCAGGAAGCCGGCCGGATGCGCGCCGACGTCGAGCCGGACCACGTGGCCCGTACGATGATCGCCGCGGTGCTCGGCTTCATCGCCCAGCAGTCCCTGTTCGGACCCGCGCCGGTGGACGTCCTGCGGGACGGCCTGCGCGCGTTGATGAGCATGTCGGACGACGAGCCGGACGCCGGCTGATCACAGCATGGTTAACGTGCTGGAAACGCATCACAACTAGCCTGCCCCTCCATGCCACCAGGGACTTTGCCCCGTGGCCGCGGCAACCGGACCCCGCACGGTCCGGAGCGAGGATGTGAGGTGGGACGTGCAACTGACCCCGCACGAGCAGGAGAGGCTGCTGATCCACGTGGCGGCCGACGTCGCCGAGAAGCGCCGGGCCCGCGGGCTCAGGCTCAACCACCCCGAGGCCGTCGCGCTCATCACCTCGCACATCCTGGAGGGCGCGCGGGACGGCCGTACCGTGGCCGAGCTGATGGCCTCCGGGCGCAAGCTGCTCACCCGGGACGACGTGATGGACGGCGTGCCCGAGATGATCCATGACGTCCAGGTCGAGGCGACCTTCCCGGACGGCACCAAGCTCGTCACCGTCCACGACCCGATCGTCTGAGAGGGGCCTCGATGATTCCCGGAGAGATCCTCTTCGCCTCGGACCCGATCGTCTACAACGAGGGCCGCGAGGTCACCCGGCTCACCGTCCTCAACGCCGCCGACCGGCCCGTCCAGGTCGGCTCCCACTACCACTTCGCCGAGGCCAACCCCGGTCTGGAGTTCGACCGCGCCGCGGCGCGCGGCAAGCGGCTGAACGTCGCCGCCGGTACCGCCGTGCGCTTCGAGCCCGGGATCCCCGTCGACGTCGAACTCGTCCCCCTCGCCGGCGCCCGTGTGGTGCCCGGGCTGCGCGGGGAGACCGGAGGTGCCCTCGATGCCTGAGATCTCGCGTGCCGCGTACGCCGACCTGTTCGGCCCGACCACCGGCGACCGCATCCGGCTCGCCGACACCGATCTGCTGATCGAGATCGAGGAGGACCGCTCCGGCGGGCCCGGGCTCGCCGGTGACGAGGCCGTCTTCGGTGGCGGCAAGGTCATCCGCGAGTCCATGGGCCAGGCACGCGCCACGCGCGCGGAGGGCACCCCGGACACGATCATCACCGGCGCGGTGATCGTCGACCACTGGGGGATCGTCAAGGCCGACGTCGGCATCCGCGACGGGCGGATCACCGGCATCGGCAAGGCGGGCAACCCCGACACCATGGACGGCGTGCACCCGGAGCTGGTCATCGGGCCGGAGACCGAGGTCATCGCCGGCAACGGGCGGATCCTGACGGCCGGCGCGGTCGACGCGCACGTCCACTTCATCTGCCCGCAGATCGCCGACGAGGCGCTGTCGTCGGGCGTGACCACGCTCGTCGGCGGCGGCACCGGACCGGCCGAGGGCTCGAAGGCGACGACGGTGACGCCCGGCCCGTGGCATCTGGCGCGCATGCTGGAGGCGATGGAGCACTACCCGCTCAACATCGGCTTCCTCGGCAAGGGCAACACCGTCTCGCACGAGGCGATGCTGTCGCAGATCCGGGGCGGCGCGGTGGGGCTGAAGCTGCACGAGGACTGGGGGTCGACCCCGGCCGTCATCGACGCCTCGCTGACCGTCGCCGACCGGACCGGCATCCAGGTCGCCATCCACACGGACACCCTCAACGAGGCCGGTTTCGTCGGGGACACGCTCGCCGCGATCGCCGGGCGCGGCATCCACGCCTACCACACCGAGGGCGCGGGCGGCGGACACGCGCCGGACATCATGACCGTCGTCTCCGAACCGCACGTCCTGCCCAGCTCGACGAACCCGACGCGGCCCTTCACGGTGAACACCGCCGAGGAACACCTCGACATGCTGATGGTGTGTCACCACCTCAACCCGGCGGTGCCGGAGGACCTCGCCTTCGCGGAGTCCCGGATCCGGCCCTCGACGATCGGGGCCGAGGACATCCTGCACGACCTGGGCGCCATCTCGATCATCTCCTCCGACGCGCAGGCCATGGGCCGGATCGGTGAGGTGATCCTGCGCACCTGGCAGACCGCGCACGTGATGAAGCGGCGCCGGGGCGCGCTGCCCGGTGACGGACGCGCGGACAACCACCGGGTACGGCGCTATGTCGCCAAGTACACGATCAACCCGGCCCTGGCGCAGGGCCTCGCGCGGGAGATCGGGTCCGTCGAGAGCGGCAAGCTCGCCGACCTGGTGCTGTGGGAGCCGGCGTTCTTCGGCGTCAAGCCGCACCTCGTCCTCAAGGGCGGGCAGATCGCGTACGCGCAGATGGGCGACGCCAACGCCTCCATCCCGACGCCGCAGCCGATCCTGCCGCGGCCGATGTACGGGGCGATCGGGCGGGCGCCCGCCTCGAACTCCGTCAACTTCGTGGCGCCGCTCGCCCTCGAGGACGGACTGCCGGAGCGGCTGCAACTGGGCAAGCGCTTCGTCGCCATCGACTCCACGCGGGGCGTGACCAAGGCGGACATGCGGGAGAACGACGCCCGGCCACGCGTCCAGGTCGACCCCGACAGCTTCGCCGTGCACATCGACGGGGAGCTGGTGGAGGCCACTCCCGCCGCTGAACTGCCCATGGCTCAGCGTTACTTCCTGTTCTGATGTCCCGGGCAGCGCTACTCGTCCTGGCCGACGGCCGCTTCCCAGCCGGAGGGCACGCGCACTCCGGCGGCGCGGAGCAGGCCGTCAAGGCCGGGCGGATCACCGAAGCGGCGAGCCTTGCGGACTTCTGCCGGGGCCGGCTGCACACGGCGGGCCTGGTGGCGGCGGCGCTGGCCGCGGCCGCCGCGGCCGGGGCCGATCCCGCGGAGCTCGACGCGGCGGCGGACGCCCGCACGCCGTCCCCGGCCCTGCGGGCGGCCGCGCGCAGACTCGGACGGCAGTTGACACGGGCGGCCCGGGCCACCTGGCCGAGCGGTGAACTCGACGCCGTGGCACGGGGGTTCCCCAAGGGGGCGCACCAGCCGGTGGTGCTGGGGCTCGCGGCCCGGGCGGCCGGGCTCGGGCCCGAGGACGCGGCCTACTGCGCGGCGTACGAGAGTGTCAGCGGACCGGCGACGGCGGTGGTGCGGTTGCTGAGCCTGGACCCGTTCGAGGCGACGGGTGTGCTGGCGCGGCTGGCGCCGGAGATGGACCGGGTGGTCGATCGCGCGGTGGCGGCGGGGCGGGAGGTGCCGGCCGCCGGTGTCGACGCGCTGCCGTCCGCCTCCGCGCCGCTGCTGGAGATCGGGGGGGAGGTGCACGCGGGGTGGGCCATGCGGCTGTTCGCCTCGTAGCTCCCAAGCCGCCCCAGGCCCACCGCTTCGGCCCGAACGGGCCGCGTCCCCCGTCGGACGGACCGAATCCATCCAGCCCCGCCAGCAAGGAGCCGTACATGCACCTCGACCACTCCCACCCCACCACGCCGGCCGTCGGCGCCGACGCCCACCGCCCCGACGGCTCCCGCCGCGCCCTGAGGATCGGGCTCGGCGGGCCCGTCGGGTCCGGGAAGACCGCCACCGTCGCCGCGCTGTGCCGGGCCCTGCGCGAGGAGTTGTCGCTGGCCGTCGTCACCAACGACATCTACACCCGCGAGGACGCCGAGTTCCTGCTGCGGGAGGCCGTACTGCCGCCCGAGCGGATCGCGGCGGTCGAGACGGGCGCCTGTCCGCACACGGCGATCCGGGACGACATCTCCGCCAACCTGGAGGCCGTGGAGGACCTGGAGGACGAGGTCGGGCCTCTCGATCTCATCCTCGTCGAGTCCGGCGGGGACAACCTCACCGCCACCTTCTCCAAGGGGCTGGTGGACGCGCAGATCTTCGTCATCGACGTCGCCGGCGGGGACGACATCCCGCGCAAGGGCGGGCCCGGCGTCACCACCGCCGACCTGCTCGTCGTCAACAAGACCGACCTCGCGCCGTACGTCGGCTCCGACCTCGCCCGGATGGCCGCCGACGCCAAGGCGCAGCGCGCCGAACTCCCGGTCGTCTTCCAGTCGTTGCGCGGCGAGACCGGCGTGCGGGACGTCGCCGCGTGGGTGCGGGCGCGGCTCGCCGCCTGGACGGCGTGACATGGGCGGTGTGCACGCCACCGCGCGGATCCTGGCCCGCGCGGACGGACGCGGGGGGACCGCGCTGCCCGTCCTGGAGAGCGACGGGCCGCTCGCGCTGCGGCGCACCCGGGCCCGCGGCGCCGAGGCGCACGTCATGCTCGTCGGCGCGATGAGCGGGCCGCTCGGCGGCGACCGCTTCGCCGTCGAGGCGGACGTCGAGCCCGGCGCCCGGCTGCGGGTGGGCTCCGCCGCCGCCACCATCGCCCTGCCCGGGCAGACCAAGGACGAGGCCCGCTACGACGTACGCGTCGACGTCGCGGGTGACGGTGAACTGCACTGGCTGCCCGAGCCGTTGATCTCGGCGAAGGGCAGCGACCTGCACGTCACCACCCGCGTGAGCCTCGCCGCCGGCGCCCGGCTCGTGCTGCGCGAGGAGCAGGTGCTCGGACGGGCGGGGGAGGAGCCCGGCCGGCTCACCAGCCGCCTCGTCGTGCGCGTCGACGGCCGTACGGTGCTCGACCAGGAACTCGCCTGCGGCCCTGGCGCCCCCGGCGGCTGGGACGGCCCCGCCGTCCTCGCCGGCCATCGCGCCGTGGGCCAACTGATCGTCGTACGCCCCGAGTTCGCCGCCCGGCCGGTGACCGCTCGGGTCCTCGGCGACACGGCCACGCTGGTGCCGCTCGCCGGCCCCGCCGCCCTGGTGACCGCCGTCGCGGCGGACGGGCTGCGGCTGCGGCGGGTGCTGGACGAGGCTCTCGTGTCGCTGATCTGATCCGGTGAGCGGGACGTTCCTCTCCGGTTATCGGATTGGCAAAGAAGGTCAGGGACACCTGTTCTCAGGGACCTCACAGCCGCAAGGATCCCCGTACATGTCATAACTGAGTACGGGGAGGGCCCCACTTGAGGGACATACGACCGAACAGGCGGACGGCGGCGATCGGTTCGGCCGGCGCGCTCGTCGCCGCGACCCTGATGGCCGGCGCGGTCACCGCGCCCACGGCGAGCGCGACCAGCAGCCGTGCGGGGCAGGACCGGGAGACCCGGGGCGCCGCCATCGCCGCCGAGCGCGCCGCCGAGGCCGGCATCGACTGGCAGGACTGTCCGGCGGACTGGGGCCTGGAGAAGCCGATCCAGTGCGGCTGGGTCACCGTGCCGCTCGACTACGCGAACCCCGACGGCAAGCAGATCAAGCTCGCCGTCGACCGCATCGGCAACACCGGGACCAGGCAGGAGCGCCAGGGCGCCCTCGTCTACAACCCCGGCGGCCCCGGCGGCTCCGGACTGCGCTTCCCGCGCCGTGTGACCACCAAGGCCCCCGTGTGGGCCAACGTCGCCAAGGCCTACGACTTCGTGGGCTTCGACCCGCGCGGTGTCGGCAAGTCGGCGCCCATCTCGTGCGTCGACCCGCAGGCGTTCGTCAAGGCGCCCAAGGCCGACCCGGTGCCGGACTCCGAGGCGCACAAGCTCGCCCAGCGCACCCTCGCCCGCAAGTACGCCGAGGGCTGCCTGGAGCGCAGCGGCGAGATGCTGCCGCACATGACCACGCCGAACACCGTGCGCGACCTGGACGTCATCCGCGCCGCCCTCGGCGAGAAGAAGCTGAACTTCCTCGGCGTCTCCTACGGCACCTACATCGCCGCCGTGTACGGCACCCTCTACCCGGGGCACGTGCGCCGCATGATCGCCGACAGCGTCGTCAACCCCTCGCGGGAGAAGATCTGGTACCAGGCCAACCTGGACCAGGACGTCGCCTTCGAGGTCCGCTGGCGGGACTGGCAGGACTGGGTCGCCGCCAACGACGCCACCTTCCACCTCGGCACCACCCGCGCCGCCGTCCAGGCCAAGTGGCTCCAGCTGCGCGCCACCGCCAAGAAGAGCCCCCTCGGCGGGGTCGTCGGCCCGGCCGAGCTGATCTCCTTCTTCCAGAGCGCCCCGTACTACGACTCCGCGTGGGTGTCCGTCGCCACCGTCTTCAGCAAGTACGTCGCCGGTGACACCCAGGCTCTGATCGACGCGGCCGCCCCCGACCTCACGGACACCGCCGGCAACGCCACCGCCGAGAACGGCAACGCCGTCTACACGGCCGTCGAGTGCGCCGACGCCAAGTGGCCCACCAACTGGAAGAAGTGGGACCGCGACAACACCCGGCTGCACAAGAACCACCCGTTCATGACCTGGGCCAACGCCTGGATGAACCTGCCGTGCGCCACCTGGCCGGTCAAGCAGCAGACGCCCGTCGACGTCAAGACCCACAAGGGTCTGCCGCCGGTGCTGATCGTGCAGTCCGAGCGGGACGCCGCCACCCCGTACCAGGGCGCCGTCGAACTGCACCGGCGCTTCGCGGGCTCCCGTCTGATCACCGAGAAGAACGCCGGCTCCCACGGCGTCACCAGCCTGGTCAACTCCTGTGTCAACACCCGGGTGGACGCCTACCTCCTCACCGGCAAGCTGGACACCAAGGACGTGACCTGCGCCCCGCACGCCACGCCCAAGCCCTGACCGCCGACCGGCACGAGTGAGGGGCGGCCGGTCGCACCGGCCGCCCCTCCGCCATCTCAGGGATTTTTCAACTCAGCGGCATGCGCGGGAACTTGCGCGCCTTCTCCGACTCCTTCGCCGCGGTCTCCTCCGCCTTGACCACGGCCGCGTACTGGTCGACGTACTCCTGACCCGACAGCGTCAGGATCGCGTACATGATCTCGTCGGTGATCGCGCGCAACACCGCCTTCTCGTTCTCCATGCCGGCGTAGCGGGAGAAGTCCAGCGGCTCCCCGAAACGGATCGTCACCGGGTGGACGCGGGGGATGACCTTCCCCGGCGGCTGCGCCTCGAAGGTGCCGATCATCGCGCACGGCACCACCGGCACCCCGGCCTTCAGCGCCATCACGGCGACCCCGACCTTGCCCTTGTAGAGCCGGCCGTCGTGCGAGCGGGTGCCCTCCGGGTAGATGCCGAGCAGTTCGTCCTTGGAGAGGACGCCGAGGCCCTCGCGGATCGCGGCCTGGCCGGCCTCCTTGCCGGAGCGGTCGACCGGGATCTGGCCCGCGCTGCGGAAGAAGGCGGCGGTGAGCCGCCCCTTGATGCCGGGGCCCGTGAAGTACTCGGCCTTGGCGAGGAAGGTGATGCGCCGCTTGAGGATCGCGGGCATCAGGAAGTGGTCGGAGAACGACAGGTGGTTGCCCGCGACGATCGCCGCTCCCGACGCCGGCACGTGGTCGAGCCCCTCTATTCGGGGCCGGAACACCAGCCTCAGCAGCGGGCCCAACACCACGTATTTCAGGAGGTAGTAGAACAAGGGGTCGCTCCTCGGTCCGGCCATTCAACGGCGCCGCGGTGTTCCAGCAGGTCAACCGACATGGTGTGGGCTGTCAGTGTAGGCGGGGTCGGGTGCGGCCGGAACCCGGGAGGCTGACGCTGCGTCACCGTACGCACGCCGTCTCCCTCACAGCCGCACGATGACGAGCGCCGTGTCGTCGGTCGCGCCGCCGGGCGGCAGCAGCTCCAGCAGGACGGCGTCGGCGAGCGTCTCGGGGTCCGCCTCCCGGTGCCGGGCGAGGGCGTCGGCCAGCCGGACCAGCCCGGTGTCGATGTCCTCGTGGCGCCGTTCCACCAGGCCGTCGGTGTACAGGGCGAGGGTGGCGCCGGAGTCGAAGGTGGTGCCCGCCTGCGGCCGGGGTACCGGGTCGGGCCGGGCGTCCAGCGGGGGATCGGTGGCCTGGTCCAGGCACTCCACGTGCCCGTCGGCGTGCAGCAGCATCGGCGGGGGATGACCGGCGCTGCTGTAGGTGATGGTGTGGTCGTCGAAGTCGATGAACGTGGTGACCGCGGTCGCCGACTCCGCGCCGTCCACGACGTGCGCGTACCGGCCCAGCACGTCCAGCGCCTGGGCGGGCCCCTCCGCGACCCGGGAGGCGGCGCTGAGCGCGCTGCGCAGCTGGCCCATCACCCCGGCGGCCTCCAGACCGTGCCCGACGACGTCGCCGACCGACACCCCGATCCGGTTTCCGCCGACCAGGTCGACCAGGTCGTACCAGTCCCCGCAGACGTTCAGCGCGCCGACCGCGGGCCGGTAGCGCACCGCCGCGCTGTGGTGGCGCACCTGCCGCCGGGCGGGCAGCATCGCCTCCTGGAGGGCGAGGGCCACCTCGCGTTCGCGGGCGTGGGCCAGGCGCAGCCGCTCGTTGAGCTCCTGGAGCTCCCGGGCGCGCGTGTACAGCTCGGCCTCCAGCACCCGGGTCCGGCTTCCGGCCCGGGCCCCGGTGCGGCCGCCGCGGGCCCGGATCAGCTCGGTGACCTCCTCGATGCGGTGGACGACCAGCACCACCGAGCCGTCGGCGCCGCGCACCGGAGCGTTGACCGGGCTCCAGTAGCGCTCCTCCCACTCGTCGGGCTGCCCGGGCGACTGGACGTCGTAGCGCTGGAGGGCCATGGTGTCGCGCTCGCCGGTGGTCAGGACCCGCTGCAACGACGCCTCCAGGTTGCGCATACCGCTGGCCCCCGGGTCGTGGGGGTTGTCGGGGAAGACCTCGAACAGCTTGCGGCCGAGGACCTGCTCGCGCGTGCGGCCGGCCACCCGCAGGAACTCCTCGTTGGCGTCGGCGAAGCGCAGGTCGGGGGTGAGCAGGGCCACCATGCCCGGCAGGGCCTGGAACACCGCCGCGTAGTCGATCACCGAATCGTTCATGGACCACGCCCCATCTGCCGCGTTTGTCGCATTTTCTCATGAGGGGCGCGGTGGGGAGCCGGTCGTCGGCCCCCGTTCACTCTCCGAGGTCGGTGAGCGACTGCTCGGCCCAGATGATCTTCCCGTCGGGGACGAACCGGGTGCCCCACCGCCGGGTGACCTGGGAGACCAGCAGCAGCCCGCGCCCGCCCTCGTCGGTGGTGCGCGGATGGCGCAGATGGGGCGCGGTGGAGCCGCCGTCGTGGACCTCGCAGACCAGGGTGCGTTCGCGGATCAGCCGCAGCCGGATCGGGCCGTCGGCGTACCGGATGGCGTTGGTGACCAGCTCGCTGACCACCAGCTCGGTGGTGAACGACAGCTCCGCGAGGCCCCACTCCGCCAGCCGACGGCTCGCGGCCTTGCGGGCCTCGGCGACCGCGGCCGGGTCGGCGGGCAGCTCCCACTGCGCGACCCGGTCCGCGGACAGCCGGCGGGTGCGGGCCATCAGCAGGGCCACGTCGTCGTGCGGCCGGTCCGGGACGAGAGCGTCGACGACGGTGCGGCAGCGCAGGTCGAGCGAGGACGCCTGCCCCTGGAGGGCCCGCCGCAGCCGGTCGCGGTCGGTGTCCAGCGCCCACTGCTCGCCCCGGGCGAGCAGTCCGTCGGTGTGCAGCGCGAGGGTGCTGCCTTCTGGCAGCAGCAGCTCCGCCGACTCGAACGGCGGCCCGCCCGCCCCCAGGGCCGGACCCTGCGGCAGTTCGACGAACGTCACGGATCCGTCGGGCAGGACGACGGCCGGCGCCGGGTGCCCGGCCACGGCCATCGCGCACCGCCCGTCGACCGGGTCGTAGACCACGTACACGCACCCCGATCCCACGGCCTGGGTGCCGTCCATCCCGGGGCCCGGCTCGCAGCCCTCCTCGCGCGCCGGGCGGGCGACCAGGTCGTCGAGATGGGCGAGGACCTCCTCCGGCCGCAGGTCCAGCGCGGCGAGGGTGCGCACGGCGGTGCGCACGCGCCCCATCGCCGCGGCGGCGTCGATGCCGTGCCCGGGCACCTCGCCCACGACGAGGGCCACCCGGGCCCCCGACAGCGGGATCAGGTCGTACCAGTCGCCGCCCAGGCCCGTCAGTTCGTCGGCCGGCCGGTAGCAGGCGGCGACCTCGACCGCGTCCTGCTCGGGCAGCCGCTGGGGGAGCAGATTGCGCTGGAGCACCAGCGCCGCGTCGCGCTCGCGGGTGTAGCGGCGGGCGTTGTCCACGCAGACGGCCGCCCGGGAGACGAGGTCCTCGGCCAGGGCGACGTCGTCCGCGTCGAACGGCTCCTTCCCTCGGCGGCGCAGGAACGTGGTGACACCCAGGGTCGTGCCCCGCGCCCGGACCGGCACGACCAGCACACTCGGCGCCCCGGATCCCTGCGCGCCGACGGCCGGCAGGACCGGGCTCCAGCCGGCCTCCTCCGGCGGACCGAGCCGCTCCGTCCGCCAGGGACGCCCGCTGGCCAGACAGCGGACCGGCGGCGAGTCGGCCCGGTAGACGACCACGGCACCGGCACCGTGGGCCGCACCGGTGCCGTCGGCCGCACCGGTGCCGTCGGCCGAACCGGCGCCGTCGGTCGATCCGGTGCCGTCGGCCGACCCGGTCCCCTCGACCGCCCTGGCCCTTTCGGCGGCATCGGCGGCATCGACCGCCCCGGCCCCCTCGGCCGCATCGGCCCCCTCGGTCGACGACCGCTGACCGGCCCGGCGCAGGGTCACCGTCCCGTCCGGTGCCTCCACCTGCCCCGCCGCGGGCTCCGCGCCCCGCAGCACCGCCGCCAGCAGGTCCACGGCGACGGCGTCCGCGAACTCCGGCACCGCCACGTCGGCGAGTTCCTGCGCGGTGCGTGCGATGTCCAGGCTGCGGCCGATGCGCCGGCCGGCCCGGTCCAGCAGGCCGAGGCGCTGACGGGCCCGGTGGCGGTCGGTGATGTCGACGACCGTGTAGTAGACGCCCATCGGATGACCGTGGTCGTCGTCGAGCCGGGTGAACGACAGCATGTGCGCCGTCTCCCGGTGCGGCGCCGCCCGGACCCGTCCGACGTGCTCGTAGCCGACGACCGTCTCACCGCTCTCCAGGACCTGCCGCATCACGGCTTCGATCGCCTCGGCGTCCAGGCCCGGCTGGACGTCCGCCAGGCGCAGGCCCAGCCGGCTCTCGGGCGGCCCGCCGCCGAACCGGGCGAGCGCGTCGTTCGACCACACGAAACGCAGCTCGGTGTCCACGACCGCTATGCCGATCGGTGAGTCGCCCACCATCTGCTCGAGCGTCGAGCGGCTCATGCTCCAGCCGGGGGCATCGCCCATCGCGTTCAGCAGCACCACCAGCCAGCGGGCCGGGCCGCCGGACTCGTCGGCCGAGGTGATCCGCGCCATCACCGGGACCGGGTGCCCGTCCCCGCGCACGGCCGACAGCAGGCCCGACCATCCGCCCTCCCGACGGCACCGGCCCAGCACGTCCGGCAGCCGCACCGCGTCCCCGTGGGTCAGCAGCCCGGCCAGGTCCCTCCCGACGGCCTCCGCGGCCCCGTACCCGAGCAGCCGCTCGGCGTCGCGGGTCCAGCTCGTGACCACGCCCCGCGCGTCGAGCAGCAGCGGCGCGGCGTCCGCCACGTCGAACCGCCGACGGGCGCCGTCGTCCTGGTCCTGTGTGCCCACGGTCGACCTCTCTGTCGCTGAGAGTGGTCTACCACCTCTTCCGTCCATCTTCACCCTGCCCGTACCGCGACAAGGGGGCCACACCGGGACCGAACACCGGGGCTCACGCCCCCAGTACGCGCTCCACCGCCCCCAGCGCCGACTCCAGTTCCTCCCGCGTGATCGTCAGCGGCGGGGCCAGCCGGATCGTCGAGCCATGGGTGTCCTTGACCAGGACGCCCTCGCCCATCAGGCGTTCGCTGACCTCGCGGCCCGTGCCGAGGGACGGGTCCACGTCGACGCCCGCCCACAGACCGCGGGCGCGGAAGCCGACGACGCCCTTGCCGACCAGGCCGGTCAGCCCGTCCCGCAGGACGGTGCCCAGCTCGGCGGCCCGGCGCTGGAACTCACCCGTCTCCAGCAGGTCCACCACGGCCGTGCCGACCGCCGCCGCGAGCGGGTTGCCGCCGAAGGTGGAGCCGTGCTCGCCGGGGTGCAGCACGCCCAGCACCTCGCGCCGGGCCACCACCGCCGACACCGGCACGATCCCGCCGCCCAGCGCCTTGCCCAGCAGCAGCACATCGGGCAGCACCCCTTCGTGCTCCACGGCGAGCGTGCGGCCCGTTCGTCCGAGGCCCGACTGGATCTCGTCCGCGACGAACAGGCATCCCCGGCGGGCGGTCAGCTCCCGGACACCCGCCAGATAGCCGTCGTCGGGGATGAGCACCCCGGCCTCGCCCTGGATCGGCTCGATCAGCACCGCCGCCGTCGTCTCGTCGACCGCCGCCTCCAGCGCGGCCAGGTCGTTGTACGGCACGATCCGGAAGCCGGGCGTGAAGGGGCCGAAGCCCTGCCGTGCCGTCTCGTCCGTCGAGAAGCTCACGATCGTCGTGGTACGGCCGTGGAAGTTGTCCGCCGCGACCACGATCGTCGCCCGGTCCGCCGGGACGCCCTTCACGTCGTACGCCCACTTGCGGGCCACCTTGATGCCGCTCTCCACCGCCTCCGCGCCCGTGTTCATCGGCAGCACCATGTCCAGCCCGGTCAGCCCCGCGAGCCGCTCGGCGAACTCGGCGAGGCGGTCGTTGTGGAAGGCGCGGGAGGTGAGGGTCAGCCGGTCGAGCTGGCGGTGCGCCGCCTCGATCAGCGCCGGGTGGCGGTGACCGAAGTTCAGGGCCGAGTAGCCGGCCAGCATGTCGAGGTAGCGGCGGCCCTCGACGTCCTCCACCCAGGCGCCCTCGGCGCGCGCTACGACCACGGGCAGCGGGTGGTAGTTGTGCGCGAGGACGGGCTCCTCGGCCCGGATCAGGTCGGCGGAGGTACGCGTGCGGGCGGGAGCTGTCATCAGCGGATCTCCTGGGTGCAGCACTTGATGCCGCCGCCGGCCTTCTGGAACTCCGAGAGGTCGACGGGGACGGGGACATAGCCGCGCTCGGCGAGACGCGCGGCGAGGGCCTCGGCCCTGGGGGCGATGAAGACATGACGGCCGTCGGAGACGGAGTTCAGGCCGAACGTCAGCGCGTCGTCGCGGGTGGCGAGCACCGCCTGCGGGTACAGCCGGGCGAGCACCTCACGGCTGCCCGGCGAGAAGGCCTGCGGGTAGTACGCGATGTTGTCGTGGTCCAGGACGAACAGCGCCGTGTCCAGGTGGTAGAAGTGCGGATCCACCAGGGTCAGGCTGATCACCGGATGGCCGAAGTACTCCTGCGCCTCCCGGTGCGCCTCCGGGGTCGTCCGGAACCCGGTGCCGGCCAGCATGAACCGGCCGGTCCACACCAGGTCGCCCTCGCCCTCGCAGACGGACTCCGGCCGGTACACGTCATATCCGGCCGTCTTGAACCATGTGTCGTAGTGCGTGGACTCCGGGCGCCGTTCGGGCGCGCGGAAGAGGGAGCCGAAGACGCGGCCGTCCACGACGACCGCGGAGTTCGCCGCGAAGACCATGTCGGGCAGGCCGGGAGCGGGCTCCACGGTGTCCACGGTGTGACCGTGGGCGCGGTAGGCGCTGATCAGCGCGCGCCACTGCTCCTGCGCCAGGTCGACGTCGACGGGGGTGTCGGGACGCATCCAGGGATTGATCGCGTACCGCACGGCGAAATGTCTGGGTTCACACACCAGGAAGCGCCGAGGGCGCGCCACACGAGGGACGGACACAGAGGGGTTCCTCCGCTTTTCCTGCGAGGCCGACTTCTCCTGAGATGTCGACCGGGGGTTGACACCACGGTAGAAAGCGACAGGGACGCCCGACAAGGAACCATCGCTGCGTGTCCGCGCAGCATCGCTGCGTGATGAACCGGCTCAGCGCACGTCTGCTGCGTCGCTCGGTTCCTCGGGGGCCGCATGGGTGGCGCCCGCCTCCGGGCTCTCCGGCAACAGGTGCGACAGCACCATCACGCTGATCGTCTTCCGGATGAACGGCTCGACGCGGATCCGCTCCAGCACCTCCTCGAAGTGCTGCACGTCCCGCGCCCGTACGTGCAGCAACGCGTCCGCCCCGCCTGTCACCGTCATCGCCGCCGTGATCTCCGGATGGTTGCGCACCACCTCCGCGAGCCGCCGCGGCGGCGCCGCCCCCTCGCAGTACACCTCCACGTACGCCTCGGTCCGCCAGCCCAGCGCCGACGGCTTCACCGTGGCCGTGAACCCGGTGATCACCCCGCTGTCCCGCAGCCGGTCCACCCGCCGCTTCACCGCCGTCGCCGACAGCCCGATCGCCGAGCCGATCTCGGCGAAGCTCGTCCTGGCGTTCGCCATCAGCGCGGTGAGGATCTTCCGGTCGAGTTCGTCGAACGGCGGCGGCGTGCTGTGCATGGCGGCACTGTATCCAGCGGATACGTCCACCCCCCGGCACGTGTCCCGCCGTGCGATTCGCCCCTACACTCCACGTTCATGCTGCGCGCCCTCGCCGTCGACGACGAACGCCCCTCGCTGGAGGAGCTGCTGTACCTGCTCACCGCGGACCCCCGGATCGGGACCGTGGAGGGAGCCGGTGACGCGACCGAGGCGCTGCGCCGGATCAACCGCGCCCTGGAGTCCGGCCCCGACGGCCCCGAGGCCATCGACGTCGTCTTCCTCGACATCCAGATGCCCGGCCTGGACGGCCTGGACCTGGCCCGGCTGCTCCCCGGCTTCGCCCGCCCGCCGCTGGTCGTGTTCGTCACCGCCCATGAGGACTTCGCCGTCCAGGCCTTCGACCTCAAGGCCGTCGACTACGTCCTCAAACCCGTCCGCAAGGAACGCCTCGCCGAGGCCGTGCGCCGCGCCGCCGAGCTGCGCGGCACCGCTCCGCGCATCCCCGTGCACGAACCCGACCCCGACCACATACCCGTCGAGCTCGGCGGAGTGACCCGGTTCGTCGCCGTCGACGACATCACCCACGTCGAGGCCCAGGGCGACTACGCCCGCCTGCACACCGACCGCGGCAGCCACCTCGTACGGATACCGCTGTCCACCCTGGAGGAACGCTGGCGCGCCCGCGGCTTCGTCCGCATCCACCGCCGCCACCTCGTCGCCCTGCGCCACATCGGCGAGCTCCGCCTGGACGCCGGCACGGTGAGCGTCCTGGTCGGCGGCGAGGAACTCCAGGTGAGCCGGCGCCACGCCCGTGAGCTGCGGGACCTGCTGATGAGGAGGCCGTGACGGTGCCGCACCAGGACCCCGCCGAGCGCCGTGTCACCGTCACCGGCCCGCCCCGTCGCGCCCGGCTCCGCTCACGCGGACGGTACCCGCACGCCTCCGGCTACCACCGCCCCCGCGTCGAGATCGATGAGCAGACCACCCTCGGCCACACCTACGTCCGCTCCCTCATGCGCACCCAGCTGCGCGCCGCGCTCACCGTCTTCGCCGTCCTGGCCCTCCTCATCGGCCCCCTGCCCCTGCTGTTCGCGGCCATGCCCGACGCCCGCCGCCTGGAATGGGCGGTCCTCGGCTTCGGCCTCTACGTCCCGCTGGTCCTGCTCGCCCGCTGGTACGTGCGCCGCGCCGAACGCAACGAACGCGACCTGGTGCGGCTGGTCGAGGACCGATGAACTCCACCTTCGCCGTCCCCGCCGTCGCCCTGGTCGTCGTCGCCACCGTCCTCGTCGGCGCCTTCGGCCTGCGCATCTCCCGCACCACCTCGGACTTCTACGTCGCCTCCCGGACCGTCGGCCCCCGCCTCAACGCGGCCGCCATCAGCGGCGAGTACCTCTCCGCGGCGTCCTTCCTCGGCATCGCGGGCCTGGTCCTGGTGCAGGGCCCGGACATGCTCTGGTACCCGGTCGGCTACACCGCCGGCTACCTGGTGCTGCTCCTTTTCGTCGCCGCCCCGCTGCGCCGCTCCGGCGCCTACACCCTCCCCGACTTCGCCGAGGCCCGCCTCGCCTCCCAGGCGGTACGACGGCTCGCGGGCGCCTTCGTCGTCGGCGTCGGCTGGCTCTATCTGCTGCCGCAGCTCCAGGGCGCGGGGCTGACGCTCACCGTCCTCACCGGGGCGCCCGACACCCTCGGCGGGATGATCGTCGCCGTCGTCGTCACCGTGACCGTCGCCGCGGGCGGCATGCGCAGCATCACCTTCGTGCAGGCCTTCCAGTACTGGCTGAAGCTCACCGCCCTCCTCGTCCCCGCCCTCTTCCTGGTCCTCGCCTGGCAGGGCGACGGAGCCCCCCGGCACGCCTTCGAGGAACCGCCCGCCTTCCGCGAGCAGCGTTCCGTGCGCGTGGACGCCACCCTCGACCTGAAGCTGGAGACACCCCTGACCGTGACGGTCAGCGGCACCGTCGA
>NZ_BQUN01000039.1:112666-137260 GCF_026008495.1 Streptomyces sp. A012304 | reverse complement strand
CCCTCGCGGCCGGCACCCACCGCATCGCCCAGGGCACCCGCCTCACCTTCCCGGAGGGCTCCGCCGTCCCCACCGCCGACCGCGGCAGCAACGGCGGCATGTCCACCTCCCTCGCCGCCGGCCGCGAGGAACGCCCCCTGTACGCCACGTACGGGCTGATCCTCGCCACCTTCCTCGGCACCATGGGCCTGCCGCACGTCGTCGTCCGCTTCTACACCAGCCCGCACGGCGTCGCCGCCCGCCGTACCACCGTCGCCGTCCTCGCCCTGGTCGGCGGCTTCTACCTGCTGCCGCCCGTCTACGGCGCCCTCGGCCGGCTCTACGCCCCCGAGCTGGCCCTCACCGGCGACGCCGACGCCGCCGTCCTGCTGCTGCCGGACCGGGTGATCGGCGGGCTCGGCGGCGACCTGCTCGGCGCGCTGATCGCCGGCGGCGCCTTCGCCGCGTTCCTGTCCACCGCCTCGGGCCTGACCATGGCCGTGGCCGGTGTCCTCACCCAGGACGTCCTGCCCACGCGCGGCGTACGCCACTTCCGGCTCGGCACCGGGCTCGCCATGGTCGTCCCGCTCGCCGCGAGCATGCTGGTGGGCGGGCTGCCGGTGGCCGACGCGGTCGGGCTCGCCTTCGCCGTCTCCGCGTCCTCCTTCTGCCCGCTGCTCGTCCTCGGCATCTGGTGGCGCCGGCTCACCCCGCCCGGCGCGGCCGCCGGGATGCTCGTCGGCGGCGGCTCGGCGTTCGCCGCCGTCGCCGCGACCATGGCCGGTCCGCCCGTGACGGGCGGACTGCACGCCCTGCTCGCCTGGCCCGCGCTGTGGTCGGTGCCGCTGGGCTTCCTCACGATGATCCTGGTGTCCCTCGCCACCCCGGGCCGGGTCCCGGCCGGCACGGCGGCGATCCTCGCCCGCTTCCACCTGCCGGAGGAACTGCGCGCGGAGGAACTGCGGGAGGTCAGGGCATGAGCGGCTTCCTGGCCGGCGTGTGCATCGCCATCCTCCCGTTCGTCGCCGTCGGCTTCTGGCTCGGCCGGCGCACCGCCCGCCCGCAGAGCCTCGGCGATCTCGGCACCCCCGTCGAGCACGCCACCTTCCAGACCCTGCACACCGCGTCCCTCGCCGCGCCCCCGCTGCGGGCCGGCCTCACCGAGGAGACCGCCCGCAGATCGGCCCGCCGGCTGCGCACCCTGCTCGGCACGGACGCGCTCTGCCTGACCGACCACGAACGGGTCCTGGTCTGGGACGGGGTGGGCGCCCACCACCGCACCGAGATCATGGCCCGGCTGTCCGGCCCGTTGGACACCGGCCGCGGCGAGGCCTTCCCGCTGACCTGCCACGCGCCCGACTGTCCGGTCCGCTGGGCCGTCATCGCGCCGCTCACCGTCGACGACCGGGTGCACGGCGCCCTCGTCGCCTGCGCGCCCCGCGAGTCCGCCGTCCTGGTCCGGGCCGCCGGTGAGGTCGCCCGCTGGGTGAGCGTCCAACTGGAGCTGGCCGACCTCGACCAGTCGCGCACCCGCCTCATCGAGGCCGAGATCAAGGCCCTGCGCGCCCAGATCTCCCCGCACTTCATCTTCAACTCGCTCGCCGTGATCGCGTCCTTCGTCCGCACCGACCCCGAACGCGCCCGCGAACTCCTCCTGGAGTTCGCGGACTTCACCCGCTACTCGTTCCGCCGGCACGGCGACTTCACCACCCTCGCCGACGAGCTCCACGCCATCGACCACTACCTGGCGCTGGTACGGGCCCGGTTCGGTGACCGCCTCGCCGTCACCCTGCAGATCGCCCCCGAGGTCCTGCCGGTGACGCTGCCCTTCCTCTGCCTCCAGCCCCTCGTGGAGAACGCCGTCAAGCACGGACTGGAGGGCAAGGCCGACAAATGCCACATCCAGATCACCGCGCAGGACACCGGCGCCGAGGCCCTCGTCGTCATCGAGGACGACGGCGCGGGCATGGATCCGGCCCTGCTGCGGCGCATCCTCGCGGGCGAGGTCAGCCCGTCCGGCGGCATCGGCCTGTCCAACGTCGACGACCGGCTCCGCCAGGTGTACGGCGACGACTACGGCCTCGTCATCGAGACCGCGCCCGGCGCGGGCATGAAGGTCACCGCCCGGCTGCCGAAGTACCAGCCGGGCGTGCACTCGGGCGGCCGGCTCACACCGGAGTAGGGATCAGCCGGTCCGCATGACGACCAGCGCGAGCGTGATCAGCCCGAGCACGACCCAGCCGAACCACAGCCAGCCGTTGCTGCCGAGCGCCACCGTGTAGGCCGTCACCACGACGAGCCCCCCGAGGGTGAGCGCCCCCATGGTCTTCGTGGAACCGTCCGTGGATGATCTGGGCATCGCGGCACCCTCCTCCGGCACACCCTCCGCAGGGCGCGTCCGCCTCCATGGTGCCCCGGGATCAGCGTCCGCGGGCGTTGAGCGACGCAAGATAGGCGTTGTACGCCTCCAGCTCCTTGTCGCCGTCCCGGTCGGCGGCGCGGTCCTTGCGGCGGGCCTGGCGCTGCTCGGAGCCGTACCACTGGAACAGCAGGGCGATCAGGACCAGCACCGAGGGGATCTCACTGAACGCCCAGGCGATGCCGCCGGCCGCGTTCTGGTCGGCCAGCGCGTCGATGCCGAGCGAGGCGGGCGGGTTCTCGAACGTCCCCACCATCGGTGCCGACGCCATCATCAGCGCGATCCCGAAGAACGCGTGGAACGGCATGCCCGCGAACAGCTCCAGCATCCGCATCAGGTGACCGGGCCGGTGCGGCCCCGGGTCGACGCCGATGATCGGCCAGAAGAACACCACGCCGACGGCGAGGAAGTGCACCATCATCGCGACGTGCCCCACCTTGGAGCCCATCAGGAAGTCGAACAGCGGCGTGAAGTACAGCGCGTACAGGCTGGCGATGAACAACGGGATCGTGAACGCCGGATGCGTGACGATCCGCATGTACCGGCTGTGCAGCAGCATCAGCAGCAGCTCACGCGGCCCCCGGCGCCCCTTGCCCGCGGCCGGCAGCGCCCGCAGCGCCAGCGTCACCGGCGCGCCCAGCAGGATCAGGATCGGCGAGAGCATGCTGATCACCATGTGCTGCACCATGTGCACGCTGAACATGACCATCCCGTAGTCGTTCAGCGCGGTGCACATCACGAGCGCGATCGTCAGCACGCCGGCCACGTACGACACGGTCCGCGCCACCGGCCACGCGTCACCGCGCCGCCGCAGCCGCACGACCCCCCAGCCGTACAGGGCCAGCCCCAGCAGACAGGCGACGAGGAAGAACGGGTCCGCCGACCACTGGAGCCCCCGCGCCAGCGTGAACGGCGGCAGATCCATGGTCATGCCGTGCCCGCTGTGATCCATTGCGTCGGCTCCTGATTCGTGAGGGGATGTGCGTTTCCTGCCGCCCCAAGACTAGGACCGCCCCCGGCGACGTCTGTCACCGGGGGCGGGTCGTCAGCCGTCGCGAGCGACGGCTACAGCACGGTCTCGGCCTCCGCGTACCGCTCCTCCGGAACGGTCTTCAGCGTCTCCACGGCCTCCGCAAGCGACACCATCACGATGTCCGTGCCGCGCAGCGCCGTCATCATCCCGAACTCACCCCGGTGCACCGCCTCCACCGCGTGCCACCCGAAGCGCGTGGCGAGCACCCGGTCGTACGCCGTCGGCGTGCCGCCCCGCTGCACATGCCCGAGGATCACCGGACGGGCCTCCTTGCCGAGCCGCGACTCCAGCTCGACGGAGAGCTGCCGCGCGATCCCCGCGAACCGCTCGTGCCCGTAGATGTCCTTGCCGCCCTCGTCGAAGGCCATGGTGCCGGGCGCCGGCTTGGCCCCCTCCGCCGCGACGACGATCGCGAACCGCTTGCCCGCCTCGAACCGTTCGCCGACCCGGCGGGCCAGCTCCTCGATGTCGAAGGGCCGCTCCGGTACGACGATGGCGTGGGCGCCGGCGGCCATGCCGGAGTGCAGCGCTATCCAGCCGGTGTGGCGGCCCATGACCTCCACGACCAGGACCCGCTGGTGGGACTCGGCGGTGGTCTTGAGCCGGTCGAGCGCCTCCGTCGCGACCCCGACGGCCGTGTCGAAGCCGAAGGTGACGTCCGTGACCGCGATGTCGTTGTCGATGGTCTTCGGCACGCCCACGATGGGCAGCCCGTTGTCCGCCATCAGCTTGGCGGCCTTGAGGGTGCCCTCACCGCCGATCGGGATGACGGCGTCCAGGCCGAGCTCCGCGACATGGCCACGGGCCCGCTCCACGCCGTCCCGCAGGTGCGAGGGCTGCACGCGGGAGGAGCCGAGGATGGTGCCGCCGCGGGCGAGGATGCCGCCCACCGCGTCGAGGTCGAGCTTGAGGTAGTCGCACTCCAGAAGGCCCTTCCAGCCGTCCCGGAAGCCGATGACCTCGTCGCCGTGGTCGGCGACGGCACGGTGCACGACGGACCGGATGACGGCGTTCAGGCCGGGGCAGTCGCCGCCGGACGTGAGGACACCAATGCGCATAGCCCGAAACAACCTTCTTGACGTGGGCCGGGTCCGGACCACGCTGTCCGGCTCGATCCCCGCCACCCTAGCGGCAGGAGGGGGCGGGGCCGAAGCACGCGTCCGCCTGCTGGACGTGCCCGCTCACCTGTGCGGATGCACCGTCAGACGGGCCGCTGACGGCACCCTGAAAATCAGGTGAACACACACCTCGCACAGGCGTGCCTACGCGGGCTGCTGCGCAGCTGTGCGCGGGCTGCTGCGCAGCTGTACCTACGCAGGCTGCTGCGCAGCCGCGATGCGCTCGTTGCGCAGCGCCTCGTACCAGCGGTCGTCGGTCGGCGGAAGCGCGTTGACGTCGAGCGCCAGCTTCAGCAGCAGGTCCGCGATGAGCGGGTTGCGGGCCAGCACCGGGCCGTGCATGTAGGTACCGAAGACGGTGTCGTTGAACGCGCCCTCGGTGCCGTCGCCGGTGCCGTTGCCCTTGCCGATCTGGACGCGGGCGAACGGACGGGCGGTCGGGCCGAGATGGGTGATGCCCTGATGGTTCTCGAAGCCGGTCAGCGGCGGCAGACCGAGGCGCGGGTCGATGTCGGCGAGGACATCACCGACACACCGCTCGCCCTGCCCGCGGGTCGTGGTGACGTCGAGCAGACCGAGGCCCGGCTCGCGCTGACCGAGGTCGTTGACGAACTCGTGGCCCAGGATCTGGTAGCCGGCACACACCGCGAACACGATCGCGCCGTTCTGCACCGCCTGGTACAGATGCCCGTCGCGGCGCAGCCGCTCGGCCGCGAGCCGCTGCGGACGGTCCTCGCCGCCGCCGATCAGGTAGATGTCGCCGGAGGTCGGGATCGGCTGGTCGCTGCGCACGTCGAGGCGGGCCACGTCGAGGCCGCGCTGCCGCGCCCGGCGCTCCACGACCAGGACGTTGCCCTGGTCGCCGTAGGTGCTGAGGAGGTCCGGGTAGACCCAGACGACCCGCAGTTGGTTGTCACTCATCACGTGATGGTCCCTCGTGCTCAGTTGCCGACGCGGCGGCGCAGGTCCTGGAAGGCGGTGTAGTTCGCGATGACCTCGATCCGGCCGGGAGGCGCCATCTGCACGGCCTGGTCGACGCTCTCGCAGACCTGGAAGTGCTGATTGGCGACCTCCAGACGCACCGCGAGGTCCAGCTTGCGGTCACCGATGACGAAGATCGGGTGGCCGGTCAGCCGGGTGTAGTCGACGTCCCACAGCCAGGAGGTGTCGGTGCCGTCCGCGCCGCGCGCGTTCACCGACAGGATGACCGGGGTGGGCGGCGGATCGATCAGGCTGAACGTTTCGAGCCAGCCCGCCGGGTTCTTCGCGAGCAGCAGCCGCAGGTCGCGCTGCATGAACTGGACGACGTCGTAGCGTCCGGCGACGGCCTGCACCTGGTACATACGCTCCAGCGCCACCTGCGGGGGCACGCCGAAGACGGCGGCGACTGCGGCCGAGGAGGCGGCGTTGGCCTTGTTGGCGCGGCCCGGCAGCTGAAGGTGGATCGGCCAGGCGGAGCCGTGCGGGTCGAGGACGTGGTCGCCGGAGAGCACCCAGCTCGGCGTCGGCCGCCGGAAGCCGCACTCGCCACAGAACCAGTCGTCGCCCGGACGCTGCATCACACCGCCGCAGGACGGGCAGGACCAGGCGTCGTCCTTCCACATCTGCCCGGCGGCGACCCAGATCACGTTGGGGGAGGACGACGCGGCCCACACCACCAGCGGGTCGTCGGCGTTGGCGACGATGACGGCCTTGGCGCCGGCCAGACCCTCACGCCAGTTCTCCGCGAGCATGCGGGTCTCGGCGGCGCGGTCGAGCTGGTCGCGGGAGAGGTTGAGCAGCGCGATGCACTTGGGGGCGGTGTCCCGGGCCACGCCCGCGAGGTACTTCTCGTCGACCTCGATGACGCCGTATCTGGCGTCCGAACCGCCCGCGAGCGCCGAGGTGATGCCGGCGGGCATGTTGGCGCCGAGCGCGTTGGACACGACCGGCCCGGCGGCCCGCAGCGCCTCCGCGATCAGCCTCGTCGTCGTGGTCTTGCCGTTGGTCGCCGAGACGAGGACGACGTCCAGGTTCTGGGCGAGCCGGGCGAGGAGGTCGGGGTCGAGTTTCAGGGCCACCCGGCCGCCGATCACCGAACCGCTGCCGCGCCCCGCGGCGCGCGATGCCGCCGCGACCGCCTTGCCCGCGGTCACGGCCAGCTTGGCCCGCGGCGTGAGCGGGTCCGAGTTGCCTGCCATCAGTTCTCGATCCTCCTTGCGTACGCGCCGCGCCTCTGCCTGACGGCAACGTGGTAGGTGGTCAGCCTATCGAGATCCATTCGCACTCCCGAATCCCGGCACCGCCTCACCCCGCCCGCGGCATGCGCGTGTCAGAGAGGACCGTACCCTTGCCGCCATGCGACACGGCTCCATCCCGGGCGCCCGAGGGCGAGTCCGGCCCCTCACCCTGCTCGGCGACCCCGTCCTGAGGGAACCCTGCCGCGAGGTCACCGACTTCGGCCCCGGACTCGCCCGGCTCGTCGAGGACATGTTCGCCACGATGTACGCCGCCCGGGGCGTCGGCCTCGCCGCCAACCAGGTGGGGGTGCCGTCGCGGGTGTTCGTCTACGACTGCCCCGACGACGAGGAGGTCCGCCACCTGGGGCATGTGGTGAACCCGAGGCTGGTGGAGGCGGACGGGATCGTCCTGCGCGGCCCGGAGGGCTGTCTGTCCCTGCCCGGCCTGGAGGCGGGGACGGAGCGCTACGACCACGCGGTGGTCGAGGGGGTCACGATGACGGGGGAACCGGTGACGGTCCACGGCACGGGATTCTTCGCCCGGTGCCTCCAGCACGAGTGCGACCACCTGGAGGGGACGGTGTACGCGGACCGGGTGACCGGCTGGCGCCACAGACGCCTCATGCGCCAGGTGGCGCGCGCCGACTGGCACCGGTGACGGGTCACCCGGGGCGGCCGTCAGAAGGCGGGACCGGTGAGGGGTGCCCGGGGCGGCCGTCAGAAGCCCGGACCGCCCATCCTGTCCCCGGCCGCCGCGAGCCGGCCCCACAGCAGATCCGCCAGGCTCCGTACCAGCTCCGCGCGCGAACAGGGACGCTCGCCCAGCCACCAGTCTCCGGCCGCGTGCATCATTCCGACGATCCCGTGTCCCCACACCCGGGCCAGCTGCTGGCTCCCGGGCCCGAGGTCCAGCCGCTCCTCGATCACCTGGGCGAGTTCCTCGCCCATCCGCCGCAGCAGCGGGGCCGAGTGCTTGCCGACGTCGAACCCCTGCTCGCCCGGCGACACCTCGGCCGGGTGCATCAGGAACCGGTACACCTGGGGCCGGGCCTCGATGGCGGCGAGGTAGGTGTCCAGCGTGGCCTCGACCCGCTCCCGACGCTCGGCGGGGGCGTCCAGCGCCGCCCGCAGCGAGTCCAGCAGCGCGTCCGTGTGCCGCTTGGCGAGAGCGGCGTACAGCCCGCCCTTGTCACCGAAGTGCCGGTACAGGATCGGCTTGGTGATGCCGGCCTCGGCGGCGATGGCGTTCATCGACGCCTGGGGGCCGTCCCGGAGCACCACGCGGTCCGCGGCCTCCAGCAACTCGCGCCGTCGGCGGTCGGCGGACCGCTGCTGCTCGGTCCGCTGCGTGGTGTCCATGTGCTCTCCCCACCCGTGGTGAATCCGTGACGCCTGCGCAAACTAACACCTGACAACAGCCTGACATCGAACGGGCTGCCGAGCTGTCATCAGGAGTTGACTTTTCCTACCGACCGGTAACAGACTCGCGTTACCGCTAGTAACACCACGCGTCGCCGCTGGAGGGGACATGGCCGAGTTCACCATGGAGCTCAACGACGAACAGAAGGAGGTCCGGGACTGGCTGCACGGCTTCGCCGCCGACGTCATCCGCCCCGCGGCCGCCGAATGGGACGAGCGTGAGGAGACTCCCTGGCCGGTCATCCAGGAGGCGGCGAAGGTCGGCATCTACTCCCTCGACTTCTACGCCCAGCAGTACTTCGACCCGACGGGCCTCGGCATCCCGATGGCCATGGAGGAGCTGTTCTGGGGCGACGCCGGCATCGCCCTGTCCATCGTCGGCACCGGCCTCGCCGCCGTGGGCGTCCTCGCCAACGGCACCGAGGAGCAGATCGGCACCTGGATCCCGCAGATGTACGGCGACGCGGGCGACGTCAAGGTCGCCGCCTTCTGCTCCTCCGAGCCCGACGCCGGCTCGGACGTGGCCTCCATGCGCACCCGCGCGGTGTACGACGAGGCCAAGGACGAGTGGGTGATCAACGGCACGAAGACCTGGGCGACCAACGGCGGCATCGCCAACGTCCATGTGGTCGTCGCGGTCGTCGACCCCGAGCTGGGCTCCAAGGGCCACGCCTCCTTCATCGTCCCGCCGGGCACGCCCGGCCTCGCGCAGGGGCAGAAGTTCAAGAAGCACGGCATTCGCGCCTCGCACACCGCCGAGGTGATCCTCGACCACGTCCGGGTGCCCGGTTCCTGCCTGCTCGGCGGCAAGGAGAAGCTGGACGAGCGCCTCGCCCGGGCCCGTGAGCGGGCCAAGTCCGGCGAGCGGGTGAAGAACGCGGCGATGGCCACCTTCGAGGCGAGCCGCCCCGCCGTGGGAGCGATGGCGGTGGGCACGGCCCGGGCCGCCTACGAGGTCGCCCTCGACTACGCGAAGACCCGTGAGCAGTTCGGGCGGCCGATCATCGACAACCAGGGCGTGGCCTTCCAGCTGGCGGACATGCGGACCCAGATCGACGCCGCCCGTCTGCTGGTCTGGCGCGCGTCCTGGATGGCGATCAACGGCAGGCCGTTCACCGCCGCCGAGGGCTCCATGTCGAAGCTGTTCGCGAGCGAGACGGCCAAGAAGGTCACCGCTCAGGCCATCCAGATCCTCGGCGGCAACGGCTACACGCGGGAGTACCCGGTGGAGCGCATGCACCGGGACGCGGCGATCTACACCATCTTCGAGGGGACGAGCGAGATCCAGCGGCTGGTGATCGCGCGGACCCTGTCGGGAATGCCGATCCGGTAGCACCGGACGGGGGACCGTGCGCCGCGGTTCCCCGCGCCGCTCTCAGGTGGGCGCGCTCACGGGTGTCCCACTGTGCTCACCGGTGTTCCCACGGCGCAGCTCCGCTGCTGTGCGCGATGCACGCCACGTCGATCCGGTCGGCCAGCTTCGCGAGCTCGATCGTCAGGGCGGCCACCGTGTCCTCGTCCAGCCCCTCCGACCCGGCCTCGACGAGATGGAGCCACCGACCCCCCAACGTGCGGAGCAGCTTGCTCACGTCGGCCGCGGCCACCTGCAAGTGCCCGCGGTCGTCGACGATCAGAGGCAGAGTCACTTCGCGGTTCACAGACGGGATCGTAGCCCTGGAAGCGTCACGCACCGTGCCAAACCGTGGTGATGTTGCAGAACTCCCGGATTCCGTGCCCGGACAGCTCACGCCCGTAGCCCGACCGCTTCACACCGCCGAACGGGAACGCCGGGTGGGACGCGGTCATCCCGTTGACGTACACGCCGCCCGCCTCCAGATCCCGGACGAAACGGTCGACCTCCGAGGCGTCGCGGGTCCAGACGTTGGAACTCAGTCCGAACGGTGAGTCGTTGGCGATGAGGACCGCCTCGTCCAGGTCGGCCGCCCGGTACACCGTGGCGACCGGGCCGAAGGCCTCCTCGCGGTGGATGCGCATCTCGCGGGTGACGCCGGTGAGGACGGTCGGCGGGTAGTACCAGCCGGGCCCCTCGGGGCGCTCACCGCCGCACAGCACGCCCGCGCCGCCGCGCCGGGCGTCGTCCACCAGTTCCTCCAGGTCGTCGCGGCCCTGCTCGCTGGCGAGCGGCCCCACCTCGGTGTCCTCCTCCAGCGGGTCGCCGACCTTCAGGGCCCGCATTCCCTCGGTGAAGCGCTCGGCGAACCGGTCGTACACGTCCGAGTGGACGACGAACCGCTTCGCGGCGATGCACGACTGCCCGTTGTTCTGCACCCGTGCCGTCACCGCGACCTCGGCGGCCCGGTCGACGTCCGCGGACGGCATGACGACGAAGGGGTCGCTGCCGCCCAGCTCCAGCACCGTCTTCTTGATCATCTCGCCGGCGGTGGAGGCGACGGCACGGCCGGCGGGTTCGCTGCCGGTGAGCGTGGCCGCCTTGATCCGCTCGTCGCGCAGGATGTCATCGACCGCGGCGGAGCCGATGAGCAGGGTCTGGAAGCAGCCCTCGGTGAAGCCCGCCCGGTGGAACAGATCCTCCAGGTAGAGGGCGGTCTGCGGGACGTTGGAGGCGTGCTTGAGCAGGCCCACGTTGCCCGCCATCAGCGCGGGCGCGGCGAACCGGACCACCTGCCACAGCGGGAAGTTCCACGGCATCACCGCGAGCACCGGGCCCATCGGCCGGTAGCGGATCAGGGCGCGCGAGGCGCCGGAGTCCCGCACGTCGGCGTCGGGCGGCTCCTCGTCGGCGAGGAGTCCCTCCGCGCGCTCGGCGTACCAGCGCATCGCCTTGGCGCACTTCGCGGCCTCCGCGCGGGCCTGTTTCACCGGCTTGCCCATCTCGGTGGTCATCACCCGGGCGATCTCCGGCCCGTCCTCGTCGAGCAGGTCGGCGGCCCGGTTCAGCAGCCGGGCGCGGTCGGCGAACGTCGTCGTCCGGTACGTGCGGAACGTGGCCTGCGCGAGCTGGAGCCGCCGTTCGACCTCCTCCTCGCCCATGGCCTCGTATGTCTTGAGCGTCTCGCCGTTCGCCGGGTTCACCGTCGCGATGGGCATGACCGACCTCCTGCAAGCTGCCTGTGCTTCGACCTTCGCGCGCCGCGCCGGGAGCCGCAACGCGTGCGCGCCCCTCAGGCCGAGTGCTCCGCCAGCCGGTCGAGAAACGCGTTCTGGGCCCTCACGATCACCTCGCGCGCCCGGTCCAGGCCCAGCCACGCCACCCGGTCCAGCTCGGGGAACTCCCGCATCAGCCCGGAGCGCGGCGGCCACTCCATCACGAACGTGCCCGGCTCGATCACCGCCGGGTCGAGATCGGCCTCGACCGCCCACGCCGTGACGGTCTTGCCGCCGGCCTGCCGGACCTCCCCGAGCGGGACCGCCTCGCCGTCGGGCGGCGCCACCCCCAGCTCCTCGCGGAACTCCCGGCGGGCGGCCTCCCAGGCGGGCTCGTCGGGGTCGTACTCGCCTTTCGGCACGGTCCAGGCACCGGCGTCCTTCCGGGCGAAGAACGGGCCGCCCATATGCCCCAGCAACACCTCCAGACCGCCTTCGGTGTGCCGGAACAACAGCAGGCCCGCGCTGTGCCGCGCCGTCACGGCCGGACCTGCGGGTGGGCGGCGAGCAGGGTCTCGACCGTGTCGGCCTCCTCCGGGCGCTTGTCCTCGCGGTAGCGGACCACCCGGGCGAAGCGGAGGGTGACGCCGGCCGGGTAGCGGGTGGAGCGCTGCAGGCCGTCGTAGGCGATCTCGACGACGAGTTCCGGGCGTACGGTCACGCCCCAACCCCGCTCCTCGACGGCCAGCTCCCGCAGGCGCTCGGTCTGCCAGGCGAGCATCGCGTCGGTCATGCCCTTGAAGGTCTTGCCGAGCATGGCGAAGCCGCCGTCGGCGGTGCGGGCGCCCAGATGGAGGTTGGAGAGCCTGCCGGTGCGCCGGCCGTGCCCCCACTCGGCGGCCAGCACCACCAGGTCGAGGGTGTGCACCGGCTTGACCTTCAGCCAGGAAGCGCCGCGCCGGCCCGCGCTGTAGGGCGCGTCGAGGGACTTCACGACCACGCCCTCATGGCCGCGCCGCAACGTCTCCCGCAGGAACTCCTCGGCCGCCGCGAGGTCCTCCTCGCCGGACACCACCGTCCGCCGCACCCGCATCGGCTCCGGCACCAGCCGGGCCAGTTCCGCGTGCCGCTCGGCGAACGGCAGGTCGAGCAGGTCGCGGCCGTCCACCGACAGCGCGTCGAAGAAGACGGGGGAGACGGGGACCGCCTCGGCGGCCCTGGCGACGTCCGTCCGGGAGCCGACCCGGCCGGCGGTCTCCTGGAAGGAGCGGGGCCGGCCGCCGGCGTCGAAGGCGATGACCTCGCCGTCGAGGATGAACCGCCCGCCCGCCAGCTCCCGGGCCGCCGAGGTGACTTCGGGCAGCCGGTCGGTGATGTCGTCGAGGGTGCGGGTGTAGATCCGTACGCCGTCCGGGTCCCGGTGGACCTGGACGCGGATGCCGTCGAGCTTCTCCTCGACCGCGCAGCCGCCCAGCTTGCCGACCGCCTCGGTCACCGAGGACGCCGTGTGCGCGAGCATCGGCAGGACCGGCCGGCCGACGGTGAGCCGGAAGCGGTCCAGCGCCGCCGGGCCCTCCCCGAGCAGCGCCCGCGCCACCGTCTGGAGCGAGCCGGCCAGCATCACGGCCCGCCGTACGTCCACCGCCGGCACGTCCGTCGCCACCGCCAGCCCTTCCACGGCCACCGCGTCCAGGGCGCCTTGCCGCACCTCACCGGTGATCAGCCCGAGCAGGAACCGCTGTTCGCCCTCCGTGGCCGCGCCCATCAACTCCCCGACCAGCCGCGCCCGTTCCGCCTGCGATCCGGGGCCCGCCAGCTGGCCCAGCTCGGTGAGCCGGGCGTCCACCTCGCGCACGGTGAGGGAGGGCGCGCCGGCCGGGGCGACCGGACGGCTCAGTGCCTTCCAGCCGACCCCGAGCCGTCCCTGCGGCAGCCGCCCGGCCAGGTACGGGATGACGATCGGCACGTCGTCCGCCTCCGCGTCCCGGAAGAGTTCGGCGAGCAGCGCGATCTTGCGGGAGCGGGCCGAGGCGGCGGCGACCTCCCGGGACACGTCGGCGAGCCGGCTGAGCAGCATGCAGCCATGGTGCAACGCCGACGCCTCCCTTACACCCCCAGCGCCGCGTCCAGGTCGGTCATCAGCAGCTCCCCGTTGATCGCGGCCCCGGCGCGGTAGCCGCGGCTGGCGGCGTTCACGACCTGTTCGGCGAAGCCGGAGGCGTTGCCGGCGGCCCACAGACCGGGGACCGTCGTCAGGCCCCGAGGGTCGATCACCGGGTAGGTGCCGAAGGGGGTTTCGGTCATCTCGGCGCCCAGCCGCTCCAGGAGACCGGTCCGCGGCACCGCCCGGGGTGCGACGAACAGCGTCTCCAGGGCGTGGACAGTGCCGTGGAGACGGACGCCGGTGAGCCGGTCGTCCTCGACGACGACGGCCGCCACCTCGCCGGGTACCACCGCCACGCCGGCCGCGGCGAGCCGGCGCAGGTCCTGGTCGGAGAGGTCGGCCTCGGCGACGGTGTGCAGGAAGAGCGTCACGTCCTTCGACCACTGGGTCACCATCAGCGCCTGGTGGACGCTTGCCGGGCTGGTGGCGAGCACGCCGAAGGCCTGGTCGCGCACCTCCCAGCCGTGGCAGTAGGGGCAGTGCAGCACGTCCCGCCCGAAGCGGGCGGCGAGGCCCTCGACCGGGGGCAGCTCGTCCTCGAGGCCGGTGGCGACGACCAGCCGCCGCGCGCGGACGGTCCGCCCTCCCGCCAGCCGTACGGCGAAGTCCTCGCCCCTCGTGGCGTCCACGGCGCGGTCCCGGACCAGCTCGACGCCGTACCGGGCGATCTCCGCGCGGCCCGCCGCCAGGAACTCGGCGGGCGGCATCCCGTCCCGGGACAGGTAGCCCTGCATATGGGCGGCGGGCGCGTTGCGCGGCTCGCCCGCGTCGACGACCAGGGTGCGGCGCCGGGCCCGGCCCAGCACCAGGGCGGCGGACAGTCCCGCGGCACCGCCGCCGATCACGATCACTTCGTAGGTACCGGTGTTCTCGGTCATGTGTGACCACCTCCACGGCCACGGTCACCCGTCCGGTGCGGCATTGACAAACATGTTTGCCGAAACTGCAATAGAGGCCATGAGCGAAGACGACGGAGACATGGAGGCGGTGCTCGCCGAGGTCGGCCCCCGGCTGCGGCGGATCCGCAAGGAGCGGGGTGCGACGCTGGCAGGGCTGTCCGAGGCGACCGGCATCTCCGTGAGCACCCTCTCCCGGCTGGAGTCGGGGCTGCGCAGGCCCAGTCTGGAGCTGCTGCTGCCGATCGCGCGGGCCCACGAGGTGGCGCTGGACGAGCTGGTGGGCGCGCCGGCGGTGCGCGATCCACGGGTGCGCGCGCAGCCGATCGTGCGCGGCGGCCGCACCCACTGGCCGCTCACTCGTCAACCCGGCGGGCTCCAGGCCTACAAGGTGCTGGAACCGCAGCGCGGGCTGGAGCCGGACCCCCGTGTCCACGAGGGCTACGAGTGGCTGTACGTGCTGTCCGGGAAGCTGCGGCTGGTGCTGGGCGAGCACGACGTCGTGCTGACCGCGGGGGAGGCCGCCGAGTTCGACACCCGCGTCCCGCACTGGTTCGGGTCGACGGGAGAGGGCCCGGTGGAGTTCCTCAGCCTGTTCGGGCCGCAGGGGGAGCGGATGCATGTGCGGGCGCGTCCCAAGCGGCCGTGACCCACCCGACTGTTCCCTGATCGGCAAGCGACCGCTTAGTATGCGATCGACCCCCGGTCATCCCGGTCAGACGACGCAGTCCCGTGGAGGCTCCGCATGCAGGCATGGCAGGTGCACGAGAACGGCGAGCCGAGCGAGGTGATGCGGCTCCAGGAGGTGGAGCGGCCCACGCCCGGCGACGGCCAGGTCCTGCTGCGGGTGCGCGCCGCGAACATCAACTTCCCGGACGTGCTCATGGCGCGGGGCCATTACCAGGTCAGGCCGCCGCTGCCGTTCACCCCCGGGGTGGAGATCTGCGGCGAGACCGAGGACGGCCGCCGCGTCATCGCCAACCCGACGCTGCCGTACGGCGGTTTCGCCGAGTACGCCGTCGCGGACGCCGCCGCCCTGCTGCCCGCGCCCGAGTCACTGGACGACGCCGAGGCCGCCGCGCTGCACATCGGCTACCAGACGGGCTGGTTCGGCCTGCACCGCCGGGCCGGACTGGAGGCGGGGGAGACGCTGCTGGTCCACGCTGCCGCGGGAGGGGTCGGCAGCGCGGCCGTGCAGCTCGGCAAGGCCGCCGGCGCCACGGTCATCGGCGTGGTCGGCGGCGCCGACAAGGCCGCCGTGGCCCGTGAGCTGGGCTGTGACGTGGTGATCGACCGGCGCGGCGAGGACGTCGTCGCCGCCGTCAAGGAGGCCACCGGCGGCCGGGGCGCGGACGTCGTCTACGACCCGGTCGGCGGCGAGGCCTACGCCCAGTCCGCCAAGGTCGTCGCCTTCGAGGGACGGATCGTGGTCGTGGGCTTCGCGAGCGGGACCATCCCGAACCCGGGTCTGAACCACGCCCTGGTGAAGAACTACTCGATCCTCGGCCTGCACTGGGGCCTGTACAACACCAAGAATCCCAAGCTGGTCCAGCACTGCCACGAGCGCCTCACCGAACTGGCCGCCCGCGGCGCGATCAAGCCGCTGGTGAGCGAACGGGTGCCGCTCGCCGAGGCCGCCGCGGCCGTCCAGCGGGTCGGTGACGGCGTCACCACCGGCCGGGTCGCCGTCGTCCCGTCGCTGGAGAACGGAGCCGCCGCATGACCACCGACGCAGAGGAACTGCGCCGCCGTACCCGGGAGCTGCTGGCCGCGCACCCGCCCGCCACGACCGACCGCCTGGACTTCCTGCGGGCCCGCTTCGACGCCGGGCTCGCCTGGGTGCACTACCCCGAGGGCCTCGGCGGTCTCGGCGCCGCCCGTTCCCTCCAGGTCGTCGTGGACGCCGAGCTGGAGGCCGCGGACGCCCCCGACAACGACCCGCGGCGCATCGGCATCGGCCTCGGGATGGCCGCGCCGACGATCCTGCGGTTCGGCACCGAGGAGCAGAAGCGGCGCTATCTGCGGCCGCTGTGGACCGGCGAGGAGGTCTGGTGCCAGCTGTTCAGCGAGCCGGGCGCCGGATCCGACCTGGCCGCGCTCGGCACCCGGGCCGTGCGGGAGGGCGAGGACTGGGTGGTCAACGGGCAGAAGGTGTGGACCTCCGGCGCCCACCTCGCCCGCTGGGCCATCCTCATCGCCCGCACCGACCCGGGCGTGCCGAAGCACGCGGGCATCACCTACTTCCTCTGCGACATGACCGACCCCGGCGTCGAGGTCCGGCCGCTGCGGCAGATCACGGGCGAGGCCGAGTTCAACGAGGTGTTCCTGACCGACGTCCGCATTCCCGACTCCCGCCGCCTCGGCGAGGTCGGTGACGGCTGGCGGGTCGCGCAGACCACCCTGAACAACGAACGCGTCGCCATCGGCGGCATGCGGCTGCCCCGCGAGGGCGGCATGATCGGCCCCGTCGCCAGGACCTGGCGCGAGCGCCCGGAGCTGCGCACCCACGACCTGCACCAGCGGCTGCTGAAGCTGTGGGTCGAGGCCGAGGTCGCCCGCCTCACCGGTGAACGCCTGCGCCAGCAGCTCGTCGCCGGCCAGCCCGGCCCCGAGGGCGCCGGCATGAAGCTCGCCTTCGCCCGCCTCAACCAGGAGATCAGCGGCCTGGAGGTCGAACTCCTCGGCGAGGAAGGCCTGTCGTACGACGACTGGACCATGCGCCGCCCGGAACTCGTCGACTTCACCGGACGCGAGGCCGGCTACCGCTACCTGCGCTCCAAGGGCAACAGCATCGAGGGCGGGACCAGCGAGGTCCTGCTGAACATCGTCGCCGAGCGCGTCCTCGGCCTGCCCGCCGAGCCGCGCACCGACAAGGACGTCGCCTGGAAGGACCTGGCCCGATGAGCACACAGCCCGACCTGCTCTACTCGGAGGAGGAAGAGGCCCTCCGCGCCGCCGTCCGCGACCTGCTCGGTGACCACTGCGACCCGGCGGGCGTGATCGCCCGCACCGAGTCGGACGCGCCGCACGACCGCGAGGCCTGGAAGGCGCTCGCCGAGGGCATGGGGCTCGCCGGCCTGCTGGTACCCGAGGCGCAGGGCGGCCAGGGCGCCACGCACCGCGAAGTCGCCGTCGTACTGGAGGAGTTGGGGCGTGCCGCCGCCCCCGTGCCGTATCTGACCAGTGCCGTCGTCGCGACCGAGGCGCTGCTGGCCTGCGGGGACGAGGAGCTGCTCGGACGGCTCGCCTCGGGGCGGACCGTCGGCGCGCTGGCGGTCGGCCTGCACACCGCGCCCGGCGCCGCCTTCACCGCCGTACACGTCGAGGACGGCACGCTCCACGGGGAGGTGACCGGCGTCGCGGACGCGCTCGCGGCCGACGTGCTGCTGGTGCCGGCCGACGACGGCGGGCTGTACGCCGTCGACGCCGACGCCGTGGACGTCACCCCGCAGGTCTCCCTCGACCTGACCCGCCCGCTCGCCACGGTCGCCCTCGCCGGCGCCCCAGGCCGCCGTCTCGGCGACGCCGCACCCGCCGTACGGCGGGCCCTGAGCGCCGGGGCCGGGCTGCTGGCCTCCGAGCAACTGGGCGTGGCGGACTGGGCGTTGACGGAGACGGTCCGCTATCTGAAGGAGCGCAAGCAGTTCAACCGGCCCGTCGGCGGCTTCCAGGCGCTCAAGCACCGGCTCGCGCAGCTGTGGCTGGAGGTCGTGAACCTGCGGGCCGCGGCCCGCAACGCCGCCGACGTGCTCGCCGGCCAGGGCTCCGCCGAGGAGGTGGCCGTGGCGGTCGCCGTCGCGCAGGCCTACGCGGCGCCCGTCGCCGTCCACGCCGCCGAGGAGGCGCTGCAACTGCACGCCGGTATCGGGATGACCTGGGAGCACCCGGTGCACCTCTACCTCAAGCGGGCCAAGGCCGACTCGATCGCGTACGGCACGGCCGGTGCCCACCGCTCGGCCGTGGCCGAACTCGTCGACCTGCGCGCCCCCTGACGGTCACTCGGTGAAGCCCGCCCCACCTGGGGCGGGCTTTTCCGTGCGCCCGCGCGGACGGAGTGAACAAGCGACGGCGGTCCGGCCAACTCCTGGCATGTACAGGCCTGTCGAGGGCTGACCGGCCGCATACTCCCTGTGGCTCCGGTCCCGCCCCACAGGGAGGCAGAACATGGCCCTCACCACCCGTCGCAGAGCCCTCACCACCGTCGGCGCAGCCCTCGCCGGCGTGGTCGCCCTCCCCGCCGGCAACGCGCTGGCGGCCGAACAGCAGCGCGGTGCACGCCCGTTGTGGCGCGCCCACGCCCACAACGACTACGAGCACCCGCGCCCCCTGCACGACGCCCTCGACCACCGCTTCGGCAGCGTCGAGGCCGACATCTTCCTCGTCGACGGGCAGCTCCTGGTCGCCCACGACCCGGTGGACCTCGACCCGGCCCGCACCCTGGAGTCCCTCTACCTCGCCCCGCTCGCCGCCCGAGTCAAGGCCCACCACGGTTCCGTCTATCGAGGCCGGCGCACCCCGCTCCAGCTGCTGATCGACCTCAAGACCGAGGGGGCGTCGACGTATCTCGAACTCGACCGCCAACTCCGCCGCTACCAGCACCTGTTCACCACCTACGCGCACGGCCGGGTGCGCCGGGGGGCGGTCACCGCCGTCATCTCCGGCGACCGCGCGGCCCGGGTGCCGATGGCCGCGCAGACCGTGCGCCGCGCCTTCTACGACGGCCGGCTCTCCGACCTCGGCGCGACCGAGGCCTCCTTCGCCTCGCTGATCAGCGACAACTGGACGAACAACTTCACCTGGCGCGGCGTCGGCGCCTTCCCCGAGGCGGAGCGGCAGAAACTGCGCGGCATCGTCGGCGCGGCGCACGGGCGCGGGCAGAAGGTGCGGTTCTGGGCCACCCCCGACGTGCCGGGCCCCGCCCGCGACGCGCTGTGGGGCGAACTCCTCGCCGCCGACGTCGACTACCTCAACACCGACGACCTGGCGGGCCTGGAGGCCTTCCTCGACGCCCACCGGGCGTAGTCACCCTCCGCGCGGACACCACCCGTTCGGAGGACAGGCCAGCCGCCCGGACGAACCCTCCGCTACGCCACACTTGCGGCCGAATGCCGCGAAAGCGGACGTGGCGGAGGAGGTTGTCGTGGCCGTTTCCATTTCCGTGGTGCTGTTGCTGCTGATCCTGGCGGTGATCTTCCTGCGCAACGGCGGACTGAAGATCTCGCACGCGCTGGTCTGCCTGCTGCTCGGCTTCTTCCTGGCCGGCACGAGCATGGCCCCCACGATCCACAGCGGCCTCACGGCGACCGCCGACATCGTCGGCAGTCTGCGGCCGTGAGGCCGTGCGGGTGCGGATCGCTCACTGGGCGAACACACCGATGCCGTTCGGCACGGCACGCTCCGTCCCGTCCGAGGGGTGGTTGCGGACCGTGACCTTCGTGGCGCCCGGCGCGCGGGCGACCAGGGTCGACGAGCCGCCGCCGTCCAGACTGAAGCCCTCGGTCGCGCCGAGGCTCTTCAGGGCGGCGGCGACCTCGGCGATCGTCAGGCCCTTGCGGTACGCCGGCGCGCCGTCGACCGCGAACAACAGCACCCGCTGTCCACCGCCCGCGATACCGACCGCCGTGCGCACGGCGGATGTCCGCGTGTCCAGCCCGGCCAACGGCGTTCCGCCCGTGAGCACCGGGTAGCCGCCGAGGGCGAAGCGGTACGCGCGCTGCGACGCGGCCGTGAGGCCGTGGCGCACCACCACCCGCTGCCCCTTGGTGAACGTCCGCAGGCGCTGCGCGCCCCTCTCCCGGCCGACCAGCACCGTGGTGTCCGCCGCGATGGGACCGCTGCCCGGGGTGGCCGAGGCGGACGCGACCACGCCCTTCTTCAGGATCACCTCGTAGGTGTTCGTGCTGCACGGCGCGGCCCGCTCGGTGTCCGAGCCGCAGGTGGCCCGGGCCCGGGAGACGCTGCCCCAGTCGGAGGTGTACGCGCCGATGGAGTTCTCCGCGAGCGCGTACTGGTTCAGCCCGCCCAGCGGGATCCGCCGGCCGACCGTGCCGAGCGAGCCGGTCAGGACCAGGCTGTCCAGCCGGGCCAGGCCGTCACCGCTGACGCCGAACACGTCGTCGGTGTCCGTGCCGCGCGGCAGGGCGGGCCCGAACCGCTGTGCCTCGGGGACCGCCCCCTTGAGCGCCTTGCCGTTCGCGACGGCCGGGCCCACGCTCGCGCCCGTCGCCGCGATCCCCGGGTGCTGCACCTCGCTGATGTTGAAGAAGTCGCCGTTGATGCCGGCGACCGCCTTCTGGGCGTCGGCCATGCGGGAGACGGCGGCCCGGGACGCCACCTTCCCCGGGTACAGCAGGCCGAGGCGCACCCGACTGTCGGTCAGGTCGACGCTGAGCACGTGCACATGCGTGGTGCCCGCCGCCGCCCTCAGGTCGTAGTGCCGGTACACCACGCCCGGCGAGAGGGTGGTGCCGGTCGTGGCGCCGGCCGGTGCCGCCCCCGTCAGGGCCACACCGGCCAGCGTGGCGAGCGCCGTCAGCAGCGTCAGCGACGTCCTGCGCGCACCGGACCGTCTTTGATGTCGTGTCACAGACCCCCCTGTGCGGTATGAGCCGCAACTTTCTCATGGGCCGTGGGAAGGCCGCCGGGGGGTGGGTGTCAACACCACGAGAACGGGTGAGAAACGGCGCGGTTCGACCCGGCGTGTCTCCCCGTGCTCGTGCCCGGGCGCGCCCGAAGGGTCCGTTCGCGCGCCGACGGCGCGTCAGGCGTCCACGGGTGTCACCGACGGCGCGTCAGGTTCCACGGGCGCCGCGTAGCAGCGCAGGGACACCAACTGGTCCGGGCCCCAGCGCTCGTCGACGACACCGAGGAGTTCCCAGCCGAGCCGCTCGTAGAAGGCGACCGACGGATGGGAGGCGACCACCTCCAGCACCGGGTGCAGGCCGCGGGACAGCGCCTCACCGACGGCCCGCTCCATCAAGGCCGCCCCGACGCCCAGTCCGCGCACCGAGGGTGCGACGAACAGCCGGCTGACACAGGCAGCCGCGGCACCCGGCCGGCGCGAGCCCCACAACCGCGGTGCCGGATCGCCGTCCGTTGCCCGGCACAGCGCCGCGTGCCCGACGATCCGCCCGTCCAGCTCGGCCACCCAGCCCTCCAGCAACGCGGGCGGAGTGAGCCAGGCGGCGGGGTCGGCGGGCCAGTTGACGGGGTAATCGCTGTGCGTGTGCACCGGGGCGAGCGCGGCGACGCAGGCGTCCAGGTCGGCCGGGACCCGGGGCCGGATCGAGCAGAACGGCGACGTGGCGGGGTCGGGAGTCATCGCCGTATGCAACCACGGCCCGTGATCATCCGGCCGCGGAAGGGTCCGCGTACGGCGTGAAGTGGGCCGGTGCGTGGTCGATCGGGAGGTCCGGGCGCCACGCGGTGAGGGCCTGTGCGCTGCACACGAACAGGGACGGCGGCAGGCGGTCCAGGGGGTACCAGCGCCAGTCGCCGACGCTCTCGCCGGGCTGGTCGGCCGGTTCGCCCCGCCAGTCGGTGACGACGGCGGCGACCGTCACCCGCACGACCCCCTCGGCGTCGTCGAGGAGGGTGCCGAGGAGCCGCACGTCCGAGGGACGGGCACGCAGTCCGGTCTCCTCGCGCAGCTCCCGTACGGCCGTCTCCTGGAGCGACTCGCCGGGCTCCACCGTGCCGCCGGGCAGCTCCCAGGTGCCCCGGCGGTGCCGGCCGAGCAGCAGCCCGCGCGGGCCGTGCAGGACGGCACCGACGCCGAGGGCGGCGTGCGCGCGGGGCGGCAGCGCCACCCGTGGCCGGGAGGAGACCCGCATCGGCCGCCGGGCCCGGAAGACGCGGTACGAGGCGAGGCCGGCGGGGTCGGGCGCCGGCACCTCCACCACCTCCTCCACGCGCAGCCCGTGGTCGGCGAGGAGCCCTTCCCAGACCTCGGGGGCCAGCATCCACACGCGGGCCGTGGCCTCGCCGCCGCCCGCGAACGGCAGGGCCTGCGGCCGGTCGACGATCTCCGACGAGGGGCCGTCGCCGCGCGAGGTGGTGTGCGGCGCGCGGAAGCACAGGGTTCCGCCGGGCACCAGCGCCGTCGCCAGGGCCGGCAGCAGCCGCCGGGGATCGACGTACGGCACCGCGTCGACGGAGTAGATGACGTCGTACGGCTCGGACGCGCGCAGGTGGGCCACGGCGTCCGCGTGGACGAGCCGCAGCCCGGGCAGCGCGCCGTACCGGGCCCGGGCCCGCTCGATCGGGCCCGCCGCCGCGTCGACCGCGTCCACCCGGGCGCCGTACGCGCGCACGAGCCGGGCGGCGCGGTGGCCGGTGCCGCAGCCGAGGTCCAGGACGCGCCGGCCCTCGAGGTCGCCCAGGAACGCCTCGTCCGGGCCCGCGCCGGGGAACCACCGGTCGATCCGCTCGGCCTGCGCCGGGACCGTGCCGCGCCGCGGGGGGTGGGCCTCCCGGGCCTGCCGGGCGTGGGCGTCGGCGCCGGCCGGCTCCGGTCCGTCCGGGACGAGGGGGTGCGGCATCGGCGGCCTCCGGGGCGCGAGGGGCGGGGTGACGGGGGATTCTTACCGGTGCGCGGGCCGCGCAATCACCCGGCCGGGACCACGCGGCTCGCCGACGTCGTTTCGTCCAGCGCATCTGAAGACGTCGAGGTCGGGGCGGGCCTCGCCGGGTGGTTCGACGGCCCACACCCTGATCAGGGAACAGGCACCGCGGAACCGCACGGCCGTCCAGGAGTTCACGCGCCGTCGGGCCGGCGCACCGGGTGCTTGCTCATGATGGAGACCCGGTTGAAGGCGTTGATGGTGACCGCCACCCAGATCACCGCCGAGATCTGGTCCTCGGTGAGGACCTCGCGGGCGGCGCTGTACGCGGCCTCCTGGGCGTCCGCGTCGGTCGGCAGGGTGGTCGCCTCCGCCAGCGCCAGCGCCGCGCGCTCCAGGGGAGTGAACAGCTCGGTGTCCCGCCAGGCCGCCAGCACCCCGAGCCGCCGGGGTGTCTCGCCCCCGCGCAGGGCGGCCCGTGTGTGCAGATCGAGGCAGTACGCGCAACCATTGAGCTGCGACACCCGCAGGTTGACCAGTTCCACGACGGTCCGCTCCAGGCCCGCGTCGGCGGCGGTCGCCCGCACGGCCTCGGACGTCTGGACCAGGGCGTGATAGGCCTTGGGGCTCTGCTTGTCGATGAAGATCCGTCGCGTCATGGTTGAATGTTAAACTTTCTTGGCGGGGTCCGGAGGGGCCCCGACGGAAAACCCGATGAGAGGTGGCCCACAGTGAGCAAGGTCGAGGTCCTCACCCCGCGCGACGTGCCGCTGGGTGGCCCCCGTGCGATGACGGTACGGCGGACCCTGCCGCAGCGTAGCCGGTCCCTGATCGGGGCCTGGTGTTTCGCCGACCACTACGGCCCCGACGACGTCGCCGAGTCCGGCGGCATGGACGTCGCACCGCACCCGCACACCGGGCTGCAGACGGTGAGCTGGCTCTTCAGCGGCGAGATCGAACACCGCGACAGCCTCGGCAGCCACGCCTACGTCCGCCCGGGCGAGGTGAACCTGATGACCGGCGGGCACGGCATCAGCCACTCGGAGGTCTCCACCCCGGACACCACGACCCTGCACGGCGTCCAGCTCTGGGTGGCCCTGCCGGACGAACACCGCCACACCGCGCGGGACTTCCAGCACCACGCCCCGCGGCCGGTCCGGCTCGACGGCGCCGAGATCAGGGTCTTCCTGGGCTCACTCGCCGGTTCCAGCTCCCCGGTGCGGACGTTCACCCCGCTCCTCGGCGCGGAGATCGTGCTGGAGACGGGCGCGGAGATCACCCTGCCCGTCGACCCGGCCTTCGAGCACGGCCTGCTGGTCGACACCGGCGACGTGCGCCTCGCCGAGACCTCCCTGCACCCGTCCGAACTGGGCTTCCTTCCGGCCGGGCCCGCCCACCTCACCCTGACGAACGAGTCGGACGCCCCCGCCCGCGCCGTCCTCCTCGGCGGACCGCCCTTCGAGGAGGAGATCGTCATGTGGTGGAACTTCGTCTGCCGGTCCCACGAGGAGGTCGTACAGGCCCGCGAGGACTGGGCGAGCGGCACCCGTTTCGGCGTGGTGGAGGGCTACGACGGGGACCCGCTGCCGGCGCCGGAACTGCCGCACGTGCCGTTGAGGCCGCGGGGGAGGGTGCGCTGAGCCACGGGTGATCCCACCTCCGTCGCGTCCTCGCCCGGCTCGCCCCGCGCGGGCCGGGCGAGGACGCCCCGAGGCCCCGA
>NZ_BQUN01000039.1:58978-112603 GCF_026008495.1 Streptomyces sp. A012304 | reverse complement strand
GGCCCCGAGGGCCCCGAGGCCCCGAGGGCCCCGAGGCCCCGAGGGCCCCGAGGCCTCGCCGCGGCGGCCGGTGCGCGGACGAGGCCCTACGGCCGGTGGTTCAGGCGCGCGGTGGCGTCTCGTCGGTCACGGTCCAGCGCTGGTTCGCGCCCGACGTGGGGGTCCATGTCGTGACCCGCGCGCCGTCCGCCGTCGCGTGTCCGGCGACGTCGAGGAGGCGGCCGGTGGCGGCGTTGACGAACGTCCAGGTGCCGTCGCCCGTCGTCGACATGATCCACTGCGCTTCCCGGCCGGCCGGGACGGAAGCCGGGTCCTCCAGGACCGCTGTGCCCTCCCGCACCGCCAGCCGCTTGCCCGTCGCGGTGTGGACGATGCCGTACCGCTCGCGATTGCCGTTGCCGTGGGTCAGTTTCCGCACGGACCACCGCTGGGCGTCGGCGGCGGTGTCGGTGGTGCGGATGACGAGCCCGGTGGCGTCGTCGTTCGGGGCCAGCGACTTGCCGCTCTGCACGCCCTGGAGCCGGTAGACGTGGCCGGGCCGGACGAGCGAGGCGTCCCGCGCGGTCCCGCTGACGCCCGAGACGCGGAAGGTGGTGACCGACCTGGCGGGGACGGTGAGCGTGGCGGACCGGCCGGTCACCCGCACCGGTTCGCCGCTGACCAGTGCCCCGGCGTCGCTCGTCACCACGGGGGTCACGGTGGCTCCCGGCGCGACCCGGCGGAAGCGGGAGAGGTCCAGGGTCACCGTGCGGGCCGTGGTGCCTTCGTTGACGTGCACCACCGTGGCCCCGGTGCCGGACTTCTTCACGGCGGCGACGCTGGAGGCGTCGTCGGTCCTGACGAAACGGTCCCCGGGCCGGATGTAGTGGGTGAAGTTGCGGATGGTGTGGAACTTGGTGTTGGTCCGGATCGGACAGGTCTGCGGGGTGGCGTCGGCCGTGCAGTTGAACGGGATGTGGATGCTGCCCCAGTTCTTGCCGGCCGCCGCCTGCGGGACGGAGTCCTCGACGGGCTGCCAGAACACCCAGGCGGACGGCTCCAGTTCGCGGATGTCGCCGACCATCCGGGTGGCGATCCCCAGCCCCGGCTCCATGCTGGTGAAGTCCGTGCCCGTGCCCCAGGTGCCCTCGACCTCGCTCATCCACAGCTTCTTGCCCGTGCCCTTGGCGCCGTCACGGGCGCTGGTGCGCTGGGCCGTGCCGTAGGTGTGCACATTGAGCTGGTCCACGGCGGCCCGCGTCGTCGCGTCGTAGGCGTTCCAGTTGTCCGTGAAGATCTTCGGGTTGGTCTCGTCCATCGCGGAGACCGTGGCGTGCGTCTTCGCCCCGGTGAGGGCGCGTCGCAGCGCCAGGACCACCTTCTGCTGGAGCGCGGGTCCCGCGTGGGCGCCCTCCTGACGCCCGCCCGTGGGCTGACCGTCCGCTCCCAACTGCGTGCCCCAGTAAGGAGTGTTGGGCTCGTTGAGCGGGGCGATGGTGTCGAAGTCGACGCGGTGCTCCTTCTCCAGGTGCTCGGTCACCTTCACCAGGTAGGCGGCGAAGTCGTCGACCCGGTCCGCGCGGATCTGGTCGGCGCTCGCGTCGAAGCCGCCGGAGACGTATCCGCTGACCGTCTGGAACCAGGGCGGTGAGTTGCTGAACGCCTCCCAGCGGGTCACCTTGCCCTTGATCTGGTCGATCCACCAGCGCTGGTTGGCGTCGGCGGACCAGTTCCAGTGGTCGGGGTCGGCGGGGTCCCACCAGTCCATGTCCTCACGGGTGGTGCCCTCGGGGGCCTTCCAGAAGCCCTCCATGGTCGCGCCGGTCTTCATGTAGTCCTTGCGCACGTCCGGGGCGTTGCCGCCGCCGATGTTGTAGCGCGCGATGTTCAGCCGCAGACCGTCCCGGCCGAACAGCAGGTCCACGAGCTGTCTGCGGATCGGGTCCGGGTAGCCGCCGGTGACATTGGCGAACCAGACCAGACTCGTCCCCCAGCCCTCGAACTCCTGCTGCTGGTACGACGGATCGACGCGCACGGTCACGGCGCTCACCGCCTCGGCCGGGGGCGGGTCGGCGGCATTGACGGCGGGGGCGGTGGCGAATCCCGCCCCGAGCGCCAGGGGGAGGGTGAGCGCCATGGCTCGGACTGTGCGACGTCTCCTGGGCATGACGATCCCTTCGTGACGTGGGGGTGACACGGAGGACAGCTGCTCCGGACGGATCAACCATCGAGAGCGAACAAAAACAAGCAGAACTCGGCGGGCTGAAGGGATGCTTGACGACAAGACCGAACACGTCAAGACATCGTGCCGGGTTCGGCCTGATCACGCGGTGCCTCGGCGCGGCGAAGGTCCGGCAACGGCCGGGCCCCGCGACGCCGGGGTCCTGACCGTCACATGGTCGAGGAGGATCCGTGTGCGGTCCTCGGGCACCCTCGGTCCACGCCGAGCGCGACGGTGATGTCCAGTCCGTGCACCACGTGGCAGGTTCATGTAGGCGAACGCCCGTCACGTACATAACTATTGACGTGCTCAGGGCAACGCCCTACGGTCGCACGGACGCGTCACTGGAAAGCGCTTTCTCCTCTCGTTCCGTCCAAGGCCCGCACACCCTGGAGACGAACCATGCGCCTGCGATCCGCCGCTCTCTCCGTCGGCTTCCCCGGTCTCCTGGCCGGTCTGCTCGTCCTGCCGTCCGGGGCCGCCGCCCATGCCGACGCGAGTGCGGTGCAGGCGACCGACCTGTATGTGGCCACCAACGGCAGCGACAGCAACCCGGGAACCCTCAGTGCCCCGTTGAAGACGATCCAGCGCGCGGTGGATCTCGCGCAGCCGGGGACCACGATCCAGGTCAGGGGCGGTACGTACGCCCCGAGCGGCAACATCCGGCTGCTGAAGAGCGGCAGCGCCGGCCAGCCGATCACCCTGCGCGGCCACAACGGCGAACGCGTGGTCATCGACGGTGAGAACATGCCGTACACGCCCGGCGCGGTGGGGTCGAGCATCCCCCGGGCCGAGCGCGGCGCCGTCCACATCGAGGGCGACCACTGGCGTCTGATCGGCCTGGAGATCATCCACGGCCCCTACGGCGTGTTTGGACTGGACACCAACAACAACGTCTTCGACCGGCTCGTCACCCGGGACAACTACGAGTCCGGCTTCCATCTCCAGGGCGCCTCGGCGAACAACCAGATCCTGAACCTGGACAGCCACGGCAACCGCGACCCGCGCAAGAACGGCGAGAGCGCCGACGGGCTGGCCGTCAAGGAGGGTTCCGGCGCCGGGAACGTGGTGCGGGGAGCCCGGCTGTGGAACAACTCCGACGACGGCCTGGACTTCTGGATGTTCGACGCGTCACCGATCCTCGTCGAGAACACCCTCGCCTGGGGCAACGGGTTCAACCGGTGGAACCTGCCCGACTACCAGGGCGACGGCAACGGCTTCAAGATGGGCGGCAACGGGGTGGCGGCCGACCACACCGTGCGCAACAGCATGGCGTGGGACAACTCCGCCGGGGGCTTCGTCGACAACAACAACCCGGGCCGGATGAAGATCGAACGCTGCACGGCGTGGCGCAACCCCAAGACCGGGTTCGCCTTCAACCGGTCCTCCAGCACGCTGACCAAGAACCTCGCGGTCGCCAACGGCACCAACGCCTCGCTGGGGTCGACCTCCACGGGCAGCGGCAACTCCTGGAACCTCGGCGGCACCTGGACCCTCGCCGGCACCGACGCGAGCGCGATCACCGGCCCCCGGACGGCCAGTGGCGCCATCCCCTCCTCCACCTTCCTGCGGCCCGGCAACGGGGCGGACGTCGGGGCGCGGTTCTAGGTGTAGGAGGGCTGGACATGGGTGACACTGACCCGAAGCCGTGAGGCTGGCGATTGCCTCCTGCTCCGCTATGCGGGCGGCGGTTGTCGCAGTGGATGTTCCAGACTGCGATCGCCGCTGACCTGCCGTCCTCGCTGGTGTACTCGCGCACGTAGAAGACTTCCTCGGCCAGGATGCGCTGACAGCGCTCTACCTTGCCGTTGTGGCGCGGGGTGGAGGGCTTGGTCTTCTGGTGCCGAGACTGGCTGCCGACGACGCGGGCGAAATCGGCAGATCGATAGCAGGCGCCGTTGTCTGTGACGACACGGTGGATGTGGGTGATCCCATGAGCTGCGAACCAGACCTTCGCTCGGGCGAGGAACGCCTTCGGACTCCGGTGTGGCGTCGAGGGACGGTCCTGTAGTCCGGCATCGCCATGGCGTCGCCAGCGGTTGACCCATGTCGACGCGCAGGCACGTGAGATGCCCATCTCGGCGGCGACGTGAGCGATGGGCGGGTGCGGCAGCGTTCGATCAGGCGTCGACGGCCTTCGATGCTGAGGGGTGAGCTGGCATGTGTCATCTCTTCTTCCTTCTTGGCGGCTGCCGGGCGGACAAGCGCAGCAGGTGCGAGGGCTCGGGTCGGAGGCTCTACCCGAACCAAGGCACCCAGGGGCCGCGGTGTCCTCGGCCCGAGTCGTTCGAGACCCGGGACGCCCGGGGTCAATCTGCGGTGACTACGGCGTCTTCGTGGTTGGTCTCGCGCGAGGGGCGGGTAGCCACGACCGTCATGAGCAGGCCGCACATGGTCAGGCCCGCTGCTGCGAGGTAGATGGGCCTGGGGCCGGCAGCGGAGTCGGTGATCAGTCCGCCGACCAGGCCGGCGCAGGCGGCTGCGACCTGGTATCCGGAGGCGTTGACGGCCATCGCCAATGTCGGGGCTTCGCCCGCGGTCATCATCACGCGAGCTTGCATTCCGGGGATGATGGCGAAGCCGAACAGACCAATCACGACAACTGCCACCCCAGTAAGGGCTGTCGAGGCTGCAACGAACCAGGTGCCGACAAGTGTTGCCGCCAACAGGCCGAGCAGGGCGGGTTGGAACAGTCGCGGGTTGCGATCGTAGAGCGTGCCGCCGACGAGGTTGCCGATCGTCGCGCCGACGCCATAGGCGAGCAGCAGAAGCGGCAGTCGGGTCGTCGAGTGACCACCCAGATCCGTGAGCAGGGGCGCGAGGTAGCTGAACACCATGAGCGCACCAACGTTGCCGACCGCGGTGATGGCCAGTGCGAGCAGCACCGGCGCTTGTCGCAGCACTCGCAACTCCGAGACCGCGGAGGTCCGAACCTTCTCACGGGGCGGCGTGAGTTGCCAGAACACCAGACCCAGCCCGATCAGGCACGCAACGGCAATCGCGACGAATGTCGAACGCCAACCCCACTGACCGCCGATCTGGGTGCCGATGGGCGCGCCGAGGATCATGGCCAGGTTCATCCCGAACGCCAGCCGGGCAACCATGGTCCCGGCTCGCTCAGGTGGCGCGGACTGGACCGCGATCACAATGGCTTGGGCGAAGAAGGTCGAGGTCACCAGTGCGGTGATCACCCGGGCCGCCAACAGCAAGGAGAACTCAGGAGCGAGCGCGGAGACCGCATTCCCGACGACCGCGACAGCCAGCAATGACAACATCAGTGGTTTCCGGTCGACACCGGTGGTCACCGCAGTAAGCACCGGACCGCCGATGATCATGCCGACGGCGTACGCAGTGACCAACAACCCCGCGGTGCCGACGGTGACTCCGAGGTCGGTGGCGACCTCGGGCAAGATCCCGGCGACCACGAACTCGCCGGTGGTGATGCTGAAGACGCAGAACATGAGGATGGCAAGTCGAAGCATGACCGGCACGCTAAACTCTCACGTCAACGTGAGAGTCAAGCCCGAGTCGTGAACGGGGCAGCCAGGTGAAGATCGGCGAACTGGCAGATCGGACCGGAGCCAGCGTGCGAGCGTTGCGCTATTACGAGGAGAAGGGCGTCCTGACCCCGGACCGGACCCCCAGCGGATACCGAATCTTCGCCGACTCCGACATCCACAAGGTCGCGCACATCCAGACCCTGCTCGCCGCGGGTCTCGGCATGGACCTCATCGGCGAAATCCTGGCGTGCCTGTCCGGCGAGTCGCTGCTGCTGGACGACTGCCGGGAACGCCTCGAAGCAGAGCGTCGCCGGATCACCGGCGACATCGACCAACTCGTCCACACCCGATCGCTGCTAGACGAGTTGCTCGCCACCACTCGCGGACCCGCTCGACGAGACACTGCTGAGCCATCCGGCGCGTAACCACCAGCCCGACTGTCACAAAGGTCTTGCCCCGCAACATCTAGGCATTCCCCCGGAGGCGGCGCCCGGCCGTGGGGTCGGGCCGTGGCGCCCGCCGCACAGGAGGTGCGGTGGCGCCGCCGCCGTCGGTCCCCCGGCGCGCAGGGTCTACGCTGTGCCGCGGTCACGGCGCGATCTTGGGACGCGGCGCAGGCGGAGAGCGGAGACGACAAGTGAACAGCCGAACGGGAGACCCGCGAAGAAGCGCTCGCGGGATACGACAGGGCCGTCGGGGACGGCCCCTCCACCGGACACGCACGGTGATACGCGCCTCCGGACCCCTCCCCGCGACACCGGTGCGCACCGGACCGGTCCCGGCCGGCGAACGTCCGCCGCTGCTGCCGGAGTTCGCCCGGCGCCTCGCCGCGGGGAGCGTGCTGGTGCTTCTGCTGAGCGGTGTCGTCTCGCTGGTGGTGTGGTTCTGCGTCACCTTCCAGGCCGTCGTCACGCCCGTGCTGCTCGCGCTGCTCGGCGCCGCCCTGTTGGGGCCGCTCTACCGGCGGTTGGTGGCGATGAAGGTCAACAAGTCGGTCGCGGCCGGGCTGACGTGTGCCGCGGTCGTCGTGGTCATGGGCGGCGCGGTGTCCATCGTGGTGTTCGCGCTCATCGACACCGGCGACCAGATCATCTCCTCGCTGCGGGACGCGGCGCAGGCGCTGAGCGAGCGGTTCGAGGCGGCGGGGACCTCCGTGGACGACCTCGCGGCGAACGCGAAGGACATGCTGGGCAAGTTCGGCGGTACGGCGGTCTCCGGTGTGCTGAGCGGCGTCGGCGTCGTCACCGGGATGCTCGCGACGGGGGTCCTCGCGATCCTGCTCCTGTTCTTCTTCCTGCGCGACTCCGACAGGGCCGTCGCCTCGCTGCACTCGCTCGCGCCCCGTGGCTCGGGGGAGACCGCGGAGGTCATGGCCCGCCGCGCCTTCCAGGCCATCGAGGGCTTCATGCGCGGCACCACGCTCATCGCCTTCATCGACGCCCTGTGCATCGCCGTCGGCCTGCTGATCCTCCAGGTGCCCAACGCCATCGGGCTCGGGGCGCTGGTGTTCGTCGGCGCCTACATCCCGTACCTCGGTGCTCTCCTCTCGGGCGCGGTGGCGGTGCTCGTCGCGTTCGCGGACGGCGGTTACACGACCGCGCTGTGGGCCCTCGGCATCGTCCTCGCCGTGCAGGTCCTGGAGGGGAACGTACTCCAGCCGATGATCCAGAGCCGCACGGTGCAGATGCACCCGGCGGTGGTCCTGGTGGCCCTGACGGCCGGAGCCTCCGTCGCGGGGATCCTCGGCATGCTCCTGTCGGTGCCCCTGACCGCGGCGGTCTTCGGAGTCCTGTCGGAGCTGCGCGGGCGCTACGCGGAGGCGGAGAACAGGGCGACGGCCGGTCCCTCATAGGGAGTCGGGCGGCCGACGACCGGCATACGCGTATCTGGCGGCCGACGACCGGCACAGGTGCATCGGGCGGCCGACGACCGGTGGCTGTGAGGCGGGCGCGCGGCCCGCGTGGCGCACGGCGCGGACGGCTGGTTCAGCCCGGACCCGCCCGGGCTTGTCGCGCTCGGCTCCGGCGGGGCTGGTTCGTTCCGGCCCCCGCCAGGGCTCGTCACGTCCGGCTCCGGCAGGGCGGGTTCTGCCCGGACCCGGCAGGGCTGCTGAACTCCGGCTCCGGCAGCGGGTCGAGGCCCCGGGTGCCGGTCACCACGGCCGTGGCCAGTTCCACCCGGGAGCGCACGCCGAGGCGTTGGTACAGCCGGTTCAGGCGGGTCGACACGCTGGTCTCGCTCACCGACAGCACGGTGGCGATACGGCGGTTGGACAGGCCCTCGGACACCAGCCGGGTCAGCAGTACGTCGTTCTCCTCGGCGACGGCCGGCCGGCGCGGCACCGGCAGCCCGGCGTCCCGCAGGGCCGTGCGGGTCCGGTGCCGCCACAGCAGCGCGCCCAGCCCGCCGAACAGCTCGTACGCCTCGCCCAGGAGCTGTCCGGCGGGCACACCGTGCCCACCCGGTTCGAGGAAACGTTCCGCCCGAGCGACCGCCAGCAGGGTGCGGGCCAGTTCGAAGGGCTGCCCGAGCGAGCGGGCCAGCGCGATGGCCTCGGAGGCGGCCCCGGCGTGCCCGGCGCGGGCCTCGACACGCGTGCGCAGGTAGGTCAGGCGGTCGCCGTCACCGCCCGTGGAGGCGATGCGGCGCAGTTCGTCCAGACCGGAGGCGACGAGGTCGGCGCGCCCCCGCTCGGCCTCGACCAGGGTCAGCCCCGACCACAGGGCCGCGGTGCCCACCACGGCGCCGCGTTCGGCCGCTTCCGCCAGTCCGCGGCGCAGACTGTCCCGCGCGGCGTCGGTCCGGCCGAAGAAGAGGTGGACCGCGGCTCGTTCGGCGGCCAGCAGGTAGGCCATGGGCAGCCCGGGGACGTCCGCGATGTCCAGCACGGTGCCGGCGCGGGACGGCCAGCCCTGGGCGAGCAGCGTGGTGGACGCCCTGGCGTGGACGAGGACACCGACCGGTCCCGAGACGGTGGGCGGGGTGGTGGCCATGAGGGACCCGGCGGCCGCCAGCGCCCGGGACCAGGCGCCGGTGAGGAATCGGTGCAGGACGGCGGCGGGCGCCGGTAACCGGTCCGACGTCGCCCCGTGGCGGGCGAGCTGGGCCGTGACCGTCCTGGCGTCCTGCCCGATGAGCAGGCGTTCGCACAGCGGCACGACGGCCTCCAGGGCCGGGGTGTGGGAGGGGCGTTCACCGGGCGGCAGGTCCAGCATCCGGTAGAGGTCGGCGGGGTCGCCCGCGACGAGCCGGGCCGCCGCCTTGGCCATGCGGGGGAAGTACCGCACGCCCGGCTCCGGGTGCCGGTCCGCCCCGGTCGCGTCGATCAGGCCGGGGAGGTCGGACCAGCGGCCCAGCAGACAGGTGGCCACCACGGCCGGCAGCAGGGGCACGCGCCGCACATCCGCGACCAACGCCCGGTAGCGCGCCGCCAGTTCGGCCAGGTCGCCCTGCGCGGCCAGCTGCGTCATCTCCATGGCGAGCAGCGACTGCCGCGTCTGGGGATCCAGCTGTCCGGACCTGGCCCGCACCACGGCCCAGATCGTCTCGTCGAGGGCCTGGAGGTCCTGCTCGCGCATCGCGTTCACCGCGTACTCGATCACGGTGGAGGTGTACAGCGCGGGCTCGTCGGCCAGTTCCACCGCGGCCGTCAGCCATCTGGCGGCCTGCCCGCGGTGGGTGTCGCGCAGCCGTGTGACAGCGGCCGCCAGCTCCCGCGCGGCCCGTTGTCGGTCGACCAGACCGCCGGCGTCGACCAGGCGGTCGGCCAGCCACGCGTCGCTCTCCGCGGTCCGCGCGCCGAGGTCTTCGCCGGCGTCGTCGGCCGCCCAGCGGGCGCGTACGGCGACGGCGGAGACCGCCCGGCGTTCGTACGGGCCGACCCGGGCCCGCACCGCGAGGGCGACCAGCGGGACGCGGAAGGCCCAGCCCGAGGGGCGAGCCGCGGCCGCGCACCCGCTCCCAGGGCGGGTCCGGTCCTCGGGGCCGGTCACCAGCCCGGACGCCGCCAGGCGGCCGAGCGCCTCGTCCACCGCGGCGGGGGACAGCCCCGTCGCGCTCGCGACGAGCCGCGCCGTGCGGATCGGTGCCCGCTCCAGCAGGCTCAGCGCTTTGGCCACCCGCCAGGCCGTGTCCCCGAGTTCCCGCAGGGCCGGCGTGAAGCGGTCGTCGTCCGGCGGCACGGCGGGCATCCGGCCCTCCACCAGGTGGGCGCGACCGATCAGGACTTTGACCATCGTCGATCCGGCCGCACCGACGACCGCCAGGACCGCCGCCGGATTGCCCGCCCCGAGCCGGTGCACCTCGTCCAGCAGACGTTCGTCCGGAACGGCGCGCAGCCGGGCGGTGAGCAGGCGGGCGACGTCGCCGCGCGCGAGCGGGGGGAGATCGACCACGATGCCCGTGCCGTCCTCGCACCACGGCGTCGGGGCCGCCGCTGCCCGCCGCCCGGCCTGCCGTGAGGAACCCGCCGCGGAAAGTCCGAGCACGAGCCTGACGGACGGGAGCGTGGGCAGCAGCGAACGCAGCAGCGAGACCGACTCCGCGTCGGCGTGCTGGGCGTCGTCGATCAGCAGGACGGCGGGCCCGTGTACCCGGAGCGCCTGGTCCAGCGCGGGCGGACGGCCCGCCGGACCGGAGTCGCCCGGGCCGCCGGCCGGATCCGGTGCCTCACCGGCCCGGCGCGGCTCGGGCGGGTGGCCGGCGCCGGGGCACCCGGACGCCGGCTCCGTCAGCGCCGCGGTCAGCCGGTGCGCGAGCAGACCCGGCGTCAGACGCGCACCGGGCAGACAGGTCAGATGGTGGGAAGGCGTGCCGGCGGCCCGCAGGCGCCGCCCGAGCGCGTCGAGGACGGTGGTGCGCCCGGCGCCCGCCTCGCCGCGCAGCAACACGACGGCGGGCCCCGAGGGCGTGGTGACGGCATCCCACAGACGGCGGATCTCCGCGTCCCGGCCGACGAGTTCGGGCTGGGCCGGCGGGGCGGCGGTCTCCGTGCTCCCGCCCGGCCGGGCAGCGAGGTCCGTGGTCACGGCCACCCCCTGAAGGCGCTGGTGAGCCGCCCCCCACCCCACGGCACGGCGTGCCGACGGAGCCCGGCCTCATTGACGTTTCAAGGAAGCATAGATCAACTGGCCTGCCAGGGACGGAGATCGGGTCGGAGCGTTACGCGGAGGTGCTGACCGTTGGTGCGGATTCCGAGCCGGGGCAACCCGGTGCTGGCGGGACGGCGGGAGGAGTTGGAGGAACTCGTCGAGGCCCTGCGCGCGGCCGGGTCCCAGGGGCGGTTGCTGGCGGTGCTCGGCCTGCCCGGGGTGGGCAAGACCACGCTGGTGGAGGCGGCGCTGCGCACGGCCGCACGCGACAGACACCTGGTGCTCGCACTGGGCGCCGGGACGCGCCGGGTGCTGGGTCCGGACGCCCTGGTGGACCAGGTGTGCGACACGCTGGTCGGGGAGTCCGGCACGCGAGCCCTGGTGATGACACTGCGCCGCAAGCAGACCCGGACGCCGCGGGACGGCCGTTACGGCCTCTCCCTGATGCTGGAGACGCTGACGGCCGTGGAGCGGGCCGCCGCCTCCCGCCCGTTGGCGGTGCTGCTCGACGACGCCCATCTCGTCCCGGAGGGGGACCGGGGCGCGGTCGGGGCGCTGGTGCACGGACTGCGTTCCGCCGGCGCGTGCGTGGTGGTGTGCGCGGTGACGACGCACCAGGACACGGGTGCCGTCGCCGTCCGGGGCCTGGTCGGCCACGCCGACCGGACCCTGACGCTGCCGCCGCTCACCACGGCGCAGAGCGCCGAGCTGATCGGCCGCCACCTCGGCATGCCGCCCGCTCCGGAGCTGGTGGCCACGGTCCGCCGAGGGCTGGGACCGCTCCTCGCGGGCAACCCCGGGGCGCTGACGGAGGCGGTCGGCGCTCTCCGGCGGCGCGACCGGCTGGTCGAGGTCGACGGACGGGTCCACCTGGACAATCCGCACGGCGTGGTGTCGCTGCCCGGCTTCCCCACCCGGCTGCGGGCACTCCGGCCGTACCCGTGCGGCGCTCCGGACGCGGACGACGTCACCGGTGAGGTGCTGGCACTGCTCACCCGGCTGACCGCGGCCGGGGAGACGACGCTGGACGACTTCCTGAACCTGGCCCCGGCGTTCGGCGCCTCGGCCGACCGTCTGGGGCAGGCCCTGGACGCCCTGGTCGCGCTGGACCTGGTCGCCGTCGACGACCGGCAGCGCCTCACCTGCGCCGTGCCCGCCGTCGCCATCGAGCTGCCGCCCGGCCGGACGGAGCGGGACGTCGCCCGGCTGCACGCCCGGCTGGTGCTGAACGCGCACCGCGGACGCCGTGCCGCGGTGCGCGCGACCCCCGCGCGGCTCGTCGACCACGCCGTGGCCGCCGGGGCCGAACTGCCCACCCCGTTACGCACCGAACTGCTGCTCGCCGGCGCCTGGGGGAGCGGACGGCAGGATCCGCACCGCGCCCTGCGCGCCTGCCGCGTCCTCGTGCGCGAGCTGCCGCCCGACGACCCGCGCCTGCCCGGGCTGCTGCGCACCGCCGTCCCCCTGATGCTCCGGCACGGCGAGCCCGCCGACCTCCTCGACCTCGGCACCCGCCTCCTGCCCCGCCTCGCCCCCGGCGCGGCCGCCCCGCTCGCCCCCGCGTGGGCGCTGGCCGCCGCCCACGACCAGTGGCTGGGCGCGCGCACCGCGACCGAACCCACCCCGGCGGCCCGGGCGGCGCGGCGGGCACCGTCCGCCGCGCGACTGCTGGACCTGGCCGTACAACTGGCCGGCGAACCCGACGGGGGCCGGCCGGCACAGGAGGCGTCCCTGCCGCCGGAGTTCCCTCCCACGGGTGTGGAGCGCGCGGTGCCGTCGGACTCGTCTCCCACGGGCGTGGAGAGCGCGGTGCCGTCGGCGGAGGCGATCGAGTGGCTGGCCCGGGCCTGGGACCGGGGGGACCGGCAGGAGGCGTGGGTCGAGCCCGTCCCGGACGGTGGGCGGGCGGATGACGTCATGCCGCGGTCTCGGGAGGCGTCGGTCTCCTCCGGCCCGGGCGTGCGGGCGGATGACGTGCTGGACGGGCAGGAGGCGTCGGTCTCCTCCGGTCCGGGTGTGCGGGCGACCGACGTCATGCCGCGATTGCGGGAGGCGCTGGCCCTGGGGGATCTGGTGAGCGCGTGGGAGGCGCTGCCGGGAGAGCGGTGGACGACGTTCCGGGACAGCCCGCTGCATGTCCACCGCACCCTGGTCCGTGAGTACCTCACCGGCTCCTGGGACGTCGCCCTGCGGCTCGCGGGCAGCCTGGAGGCCGACCGCGCCGCCACCGGGCACGGTCCGCTGTACCTGCACAGCCGCAGCATCGCTGCGGAGATCTGCCGTCGGCGGGGCGACATCGCGCGGGCCGGCGCCTGGCTGGACCGGGTCACGGACGGCGCGGGCCGCTGGCCGCTGCCGGTCTGGGCCCGCATGGGGCTGCGCCACAGCAGCGGCGACACCACCGGCGCCTGGCGGCAGGGCCTGCGGGACTGCCATGTGCTGTGGCGGGGCGGACGGGTCGCGGGCCTGGAGAGGCCTCTGGTCCGGGTGGTGGAGTACGCCGTGGACGAGGCGCGGGGTGCCGACGCCGCCCGTACCGCGCTGGAGATGCTGGAGGAACTCGACGCGGCCGCGCCCTCACGGCTGACCCGGGCCGCCGCGCTGCTCGCACGCGGCTTCGTACGGGACGACGTGGACAGCGCCGCCCGGGCCTACGACCTCCTCGCCGCGGGCGGCGGACGGCAGCCGGCGTTCAGCGCCGCGCGGTGGCTGCTGCGGCGCACCGGCGAGGAGAAGTGGCTGCGCGAGGCGTGGCGACAGCACGAGGGCATGTCCTCGCGGCCGGACCGGGACGTCCTCGTGAACCTGGCCCGCCGCTTCGGGCTCCCGGTGCCGCGGCAGAGCGAGGACAGGCCCGTCCTCGGCCGGCTGGAGCTGCGGGTCATCGAGATGGTCGCCGCCGGATCGACCAACCGGCAGATGGCGGCCGCGCTCGCACGCAGCGAGAAGACCATCGAGGCGTATCTCGCGCGGATCTTCAAGCGCACCGGCTGCCGCTCCCGGGTGGAACTCGCCACGGCCTGGCTGGACGGCGGCCTGACGCGGATGGTGCCCTAATTCCTGACCGACATTCAGTCACGACAAGGAAAGCGGGTGCCTTTCGGCTTCCCGGAACAACCGCGCCCGAGCGCGGCGTGACTTTTCCCTATCCTCGGCCGACCGACTGTGCGAACCGTGTGACCGCAGTGGCTCCTGTGCCATCATCGGCTGCATTCGTCAGGCATCAAGCGGGCGGTCGTTCCGGCAGTGGGAGACCTTTGTGCGCGATGTTCGAGTGGCGGTGCACGCCGAAGACGCCATCACATTCCTCGGGCTCGTCGGCGTGTTGGCGGACGCGCCCGGCACCACGCTGGTGGCGCCCGCCTCGGGCGGCGAGGCCGACGTCACCGTGGTGTCCGAGCCGTCCGCGGGCGCCGCCACCACGGAACTGCTGAGGGCGCTGGAGAAACCGGCCTGCGGGTTCCTCCTCATCTCCGCCCACGCCGCCACCGCCGATTGGGCGCGGCTCGTCGAACTCGAAGTCCGGGCCGTATTGCCGCGCGCGGAGTTCACCCGGGAGAGGCTGCTCCAAACCATCCGGGTCATCCATGACGGCCAGGCATGCTTTCCCCCCGCACTGCAGGGCGGGCTGCTGGACCATATGAACCGTGTCCAGCGGGAAATCCTCACCCCCCGGGGCCTTTCCGCCTCCGGTCTCTCCGTGCGGGAAATCGACGTTCTGCGGATGGCCGCCGACGGGTACAGCAACGTCGAGATATCCAAGACACTGCCGTATTCCGAGCGCACCATCAAGAACGTCTTCTACGGTCTCATGAAGCGATTCGACCTGAGGAACCGCACGCACGTCGTCTCCTACGCGATCCGGTCCGGTCTGATCTGAGCCCCGCGCTCCCGGTGCCGCGGGAATCCGTGCCGCGGTGACCCGAGACCGCGACGACGGCGTCCGGGAGGAGCCGCGGCGCGCGCACTCGAGCATTCTTCACTCCGGGCGTCAAGGTAATGAAATGTATGACCACCGTCCGGCGTCGGGTCCGACTTCGGAGCCGGCCGCGGAAAGGCTCCGGTGACTATGCACTCCGGTTCTGACGGACGGCTGACTCGGCGCTGACCATTGTCCGGCCGCGGGTCGGCGCACCCGCATCCGGGACCCGTCGGCTTTGGCGTCCGCACGCCCCGCCGCGGAATTGCGGGACCGCCGCGCGAAGCGGGCCCACCGGACTGTTTCGCCATCCCGGGCGCGCGGCGGAAGGGGCGTCGAGGCAGGTCACCCGGGTTGCCGAGCCGGTCGCGCCGGCCCCGTCGCGCTGCCTCCGCTCCACCGCTCATCCGCCGTTCACCTGGTGTTCCGCGCGGCCGGTCCCCCGCCGCCCGGGGTGTCGTGAGAAGTCGACGACCGTCGCTGACCGATCGCGCGGGGATATGCTTCAATGAGTAATGCCTGTCAATTACCTCCGAGGTAATGCGCGATGACGCTTGCCCGACCGGGCCGTCGCTCTGCCCAAATGGGCATGCCTTCCGATTCGAATCGGTCAACGTGATGTAGCCGGTATCGCGCGCTACGTGCCGGTAGCCAGCCCCCTGACCGCGCAAGTGTCCTTTTTGTAGCGGTGTGCGGTCCAGTGCGGGCGCAAATAAAGGTTCGCCGCAGGTCGTGGCCAATAATCGACTCTCACCCCCTCCCGCCCTTGCCTTCCGGTTGCGGCATGGCATTAATTAATGCGTTGACGGGGGTGCGCTGCTCGTGCGTGATCGGAGAATAGCGGTGCTTCAAAGAGTTGACTCGATCGAACAGAATGCGGCCTTCGGGCATCGTTCCCACGAAGAAAAAGTAAACCCGGCACAGATTAAAGGCCCGCTAAATTTCCGGCTTCTGGGGCCGCTGGAAGTACGGGCCGGCGACCGGGTGAGCACACTGGCCGGCGCCCGCCAGCGGACTCTGCTGGCGGTCCTGCTGGTCGACAGCGGACGTCTGCTCCCCGTCGAGCAGCTGTACAACGAACTGTGGGGGGAGGCGCCACCGCCCACGGTGGGCAACTCGCTCCAGGCGCACGTGTACCGGTTACGCCGCACGCTCCAGCGCCTCGCGGAGCCGGGCACCGGCCCCGTCCTGCTGACCCGTCCCTCCGGGTACGTCCTGGAGCTGAACGGGGCCACGGTCGACACGGACCTCTTCCACCGGTCGATCGCGCAGGCCAGGGCCTGCATGACCAGCGATCCGGTGAAGGCCCACGCCCTGTTCGAGGAGGCGCTGGCCCTGTGGCAGGGCGACCCGCTCCAGGACGTGGTCCAGGGCCCGATGTGCCGCAGCGTCGCCCTCCAGCTCAAGGAGGAGTACCTCACGGCGGTGGAGGACAAGCTGTCGCTCGGCATCGACATCGCCGACCCGGTCCGTACCATCGGCGAGCTCAAGCGGATGAGCGTGGCACACCCGTGGCGCGAACGGATCACCGAACTCCTCATGCTCGCCCTGTACCGGGCCGGCCGCCAGGCCGAGGCGCTCGAGACCTACAACTGCGCCCGGCGCAGACTCGTGGACGAACTGGGTATAGAACCCTCCGTCCAGCTGCGGCAACGGCTGCGGGAGATCCTCAACCAGGCGCCCCACACGCGCGGACACCTGTCGGCGCACGGGATCCGCGCGACGGCGGCCGGACCCGATCAGATGGCGGTGGCGCCGCCCGGGAGGATGCGGTCGAAGCCCGCGTAGGGCACCAGCGCCTTGGGCAGCACCACCGAACCGTCCGGCCGCACATGCTGTTCGAGGAGCGCGGCCATGGTCCGGCCGACCGGCAGCGCGGAGCCGTTGAGCGTCACGACGGGCGCCTTCCGGGAGCCCGGGCCACGGTGGCGGATGCCGGCCCGCCGCGCCTGGAAGCCGCCGCAGTCGGAGACCGAGGAGATCTCCCGGAAGGCTCCGCCGCCCGGCAGCCACACCTCCAGGTCGTAGGTCATCCGGGCCGAGAAGCCGAGGTCCCCGGCCGGCAGCAGCACCACCCGGTACGTCAGCTCCAGCGCCCGCAGGCACTCCTCGACCTGGCTCACCATCAGCTCCAGCTGCTGCCGCGCGTCGTCCGGCGCGCACAGCCGGACCAGCTCCACCTTCTCGAACTGGTGCAGCCGCAGGATGCCCCGGTTGTCCCGGCCGTAGGAGCCGGCCTCGGCGCGGAAGCAGGGGGAGTGGGCGGTCACGGCGAGCGGCAGCCGGGCCGCGTCGATCACCTCGCCGGCGAAGAGGTTCGTCAGCGGCACCTCGGCGGTGGGGATCAGCAGCAGATCCCGGTCGCCCACCCGGGTGGTGAACAAGTCCTCCTCGAACTTGGGCAGTTGCCCGGTGCCGGTCATCGTTTCCCGGGTGACCAGGTACGGCACGGAGTACTCGGTGTATCCGTGTGCCCCGGTGTGCAGGTCCAGGAAGAAGTCGACCAGCGCTCGCTCCAGCCGGGCGCCGGCACCCCGCGTCACGGAGAACCGGGCGCCGGACAGCCGGGCGGCGCGGTCGCCGTCCAGGACGCCCAGGGCCGCGCCGACCGCCGCGTGATGGCGGGAGCCGTCCGCCGGGGCCGGCGGCGGCCCGCCCCGGCGCACCTCCACCGCCTCCTCCTCGGTCCGGCCGTCCGGGACCTCGTCCAGCGGGATGTTGGGGATCGTCAGCAGCAGTTCGGTGAGGCGCTCCCGGGCTTCCCGGGAGCGCGCCTCGGCCCGCTGCACCCGCTCCCGCAACTCCCGTGCCGCGGCACGCCGTTCCTCCGGGACGCCGTCCTTGCCGCCGCCCCGGGAGGAGCGGTTGAGCGCCGCCCGGGCGGTGTCCAGCTCCGCCGCGGCGTCCGTCCGCTCCCGGTGCAGTGCCTCCAGCTCCTCCAGCCGCAGCGTGTGTCCGCGGCGGGCGAGCCGGGCCACCGCCTTCTCGCCCAGCGCCAGCAGCTCACGGGCATCGTGCATCGATCGTCCCTTCTTCCAGGTGCCCGCGGTGCCGCAGGTGCCTGCGGCACCGCGGATGGAGGTTGCGTCAGGTGTGGCGGTGCGTCAGATGTCGGTGCCGCAAAGGGTGCGGTGCGGCAGGTGTTCGCGGTCCGGCAGGTGCCTGCGGTGCGCGGCCGGGCGCGCTCAGGCCGCCGCGATGGCGAGCACGGCGTTCTGCCCGCCGAAGCCGAAGGAGTTGCTCAGCGCCAGTTCCGTCCGGCGGGGCGTCACCGTGGTCGCGACCTCGATGTCCAGCCGCGGATCGAGCCGGGACAGCCCGGCCGTCGGCGGCACCACGCCCTCCTCCAGGGTCAGCACCGTCAGCGCGGCCTCCACCGCGCCCGCCGCGCCGAGCAGATGTCCGGTCACCCCCTTGGTCGAGGTGACGAGCGGGTCACCGGTCAGCACCCGGCGCAGCATCCGGCCCTCGGCCAGGTCGTTCAACGGCGTCGACGTGCCGTGCGCGTTCACATGCCCCACGTCCGACGGGGCCGCGCCGGCGTCGGCCAGGGCCGCGCGCACCGCGGACTCGGCGCCCGCCCCCTCGGGATGCGGGCTGGTCATGTGGTGGGCGTCGGCGCTCGCCCCGTACCCGACGACCCGGGCCCGCACCCGGGCGGCGCGCGCCCGGGCGTCGGCGAGCCGCTCCAGCACCAGCACCCCGGCGCCCTCGGCGGCGACGAACCCGTCCCGTCCCGCGTCGAAGGGACGCGAGGCGCTGTCCGGGTCGTCCTCCCGCTGCGAGAGCGCACCCATCTGCGCGAACCCGGCCATCACCAGCGGCGTGATCATCGCCTCGCTGCCACCGGCCAGCACGATGTCGCAACGGTCGAGGGCCAGCAGGTCCCGGGCGGTGCCGACGGCCGTCGCGCCCGACGCGCACGCCGTCGCCACCACCAGGTTCGGGCCGGTGGCGCCCAACTCGATGGCGATCTGCCCGGCCAGCATGTTGGGCAGCTGCATGGGCAGCAGCAGCGGGGAGACCCGGCGGGCCTCCTCGGTGATCAGCACCAGGTGCTGCTCCTCCACGGTGCCCGGCCCGCCGTCGGCCGAGCCCATGACCACACCGACCCGGGCGCCGTCCCAGGTCCGCGGGTCGAGACCGGCGTCCGTCACCGCCTCCTGCGCCGCCACCAGCGCGAACTGCACGAAACGGTCCAGCCGCAGCGCCCGGCGGGCGCCGAGCAGGGCGTCGGCGTCGAAACCCGGCACCCGGCAGGACAGCCGTACCGGGTTGCCCTCCAGCGCCGGGTCGAGGGCCGCCGTCGGCCGGCCCGCGCGCACCGCCGCCCAGTTGTCGGCGGTGCACGTCCCGGCCGGCGTCACCAGTCCCACACCGGTGACCGCGATGTCGGCGCCGACTTTCACGCCGCCGCGCTCCGCTGCTCCATCAGCTTCGCCATCTCGCCCACGGTCTCCGCCGACAGCAGTTCGTCGTCGCTGATCGTGAGCCCCAGCTCCTTCTCCAGGACCAGGGACAGCTCCACCACGGCGAGCGAGTCCAGCTCGATGTCCTCCCGCGTCGCGTCGGGGACCACGCTCTCCGGGGTCACCTTGAGCTTGCTGACCAGCATTTCCTTCAGGGTCTCGAACACGGTGTCTCCTAGATGTGAGTGCGTCGGGGTGTCGTGGGGATACGGTCTTCGCCGCGGACGGCGGTGCTCAGCCCGCCTTGAGGTCCGGCCACACCAGCGCGGTCGCCCCCCAGGCGAGGCCACCGCCGAACGCCGTCAGCAGCAGCCGGTGACCGGCCGACAAGGTGCCCTCCGCGGTCGCCTGCGCGAGCAGCACCGCCAGGGACGCGGCCCCGGTGTTGCCGACCCGTTCGATATTGGACAGCCGCCGCTCGGGCGGGATGCCCAGCTCCTGCGCGACGGTGGCCAGGATCCGGGCGTTCGCCTGGTGCGCCCCGAACCGGTCGGCCGCCGCCGGGGCGCCCCAGCCGGCCGCCTCGGCGGCCTGCCGCGAGGAGGCGGTCATCCGCTCCACGGCGTGCCGGTACACCTCGCGGCCGGACATGCGGAAGAACTCCTCACCGGGCGCCGCGGCCACTCCGGAGGAACGCTGCCGCGACCCTCCGGCCGGCACCTGGATGAGCCGGTTCAGCCCACCGTCGCTGCCCAGCACCACCCGGCCGACCGCGCCGGGCTCGTCCGGGTCGCCGGCCCGCAGCAGGACCGCTCCGGCACCGTCGGCGAAGATCACCGCCGTGCCGCGGTCCTGCGGATCGATGATCGTGGTGAACGCGTCGGCGGCGATCAGCAGCACCCGCTCGGCGGTCCCGGACGTGATCAGCCCGGAGGCGGTGGCCAGCCCGTACAGGAAGCCGCTGCACACCGCCGACACGTCGAACGCGGCGACGTTGCCGAGCCCCAGCCGGTCGGCGACGTCCGGGGCGGTCGCCGGGCAGGGCCGGTCGGGCGTGGTGGTGGCCAGGACGACGGCGTCCGCGCCGTCTCCGGCCGATTCCAGCGCCCGCTGCCCCGCCTCCACGGCCAGGTCCGACGTGGCGACGCCGGGGGCGACCATGTGCCGGGCGGCGATCCCGGTGCGGGAGCGGATCCACGCGTCGGAGGTGTCCAGACGGCGGGTCAGGTCCTCGTTGGTCACCACGTCCGGCGGCAGGTGACAGCCGATCCCGGCGATCACCGCCGCCCGTCCGCGGAAGGCGCCGCTCATGCGGCGGACCCCCCGCCGCCCAGCAGTTCCGGCGGCAGGCCCATGTACGCCATGCGGACCTCGGCCATCTCCTCGGTCCAGCGGTCCGCCATGTCGTAGCGCTGGTCCGGGGTGGTGTCCAGCATGCGCACGCCCGGCCAGATCTCGTAGTCGCCGATCAGGTCCGCGTGCGCCGCCATGCCCTCCTGGAACAGCTTCTCGCGGTGGATCACGAACTCCCGGTCGGGCACCTCGTCCCACATCTTCACCCCGGCCTGGATGATCTCCACGATCCGGTCCCGGGACTCGGGGTGCGCGGCGAGATGGTCCTTCAGGATCGTGCTCGCCACGGTCAGGTGCCGGATCTCGTCGATCGCGGTGCCCCGGGAGATCTCCCCGGTCGCCGGGGACAGCGGGGTCCACTTGCGTTCGCTCAGCTCGGCGGCGGGCGCGAGGACGCCCTCGATGACGATGGCGAAGACGGCCACCCCGCCGGCGAAGTCCTTGCGGTCCCGCACGATCTCCAGGGTGAAGTCCTCGACCGGCTGGAGCACCCGGCGCCGGTAGTCGGCGGACATCTCCGTCAGGTCCCGCAGCAGGGTGTCGGCCGGCATGCCCAGCTCCACCAGGTGGTTGCGGAACACCCGGGCGTGCCGGGCCTCGTCGAGCAGCTGCGTCGCGTAGAACTCCATCTCCGGGATGCCCGGCGCGTGTTCGACGTACGGGGCGAGCAGCCGGGTGGCGATCTCCTCGGACACACCGCGGAAGCCGAACTCCAGGATCAGCGCCTCGCGCAGCGGGCCGGGCTCCTTGAGGAAGTCCGGGACCTTCGCGTCCACGTGGTGGCCGGTCACCCCGCGGTCGCGCAGGGTGCCCTGGGCGACCGAGGTGATCCAGTAGGCGAGATCGCAGTCGGCGGGCCCGAGGGTGAGCTGCATGGCACCGTCGAGGAGTCCGGGAGCGGCGTCCCAGTCGGCCTCCGGGGCGACGGGCCGGTCGCGTTCGTCGATGCTCACAGTGCTGCCTTCTCCTTCTCCAGGGAACGGATCGCGGGAAACACGGGAACCACGGGAAAAGCCGTGGGGTACGGCGTCCGCGCCAGGTCGGTCGCGGGGCCCGGCGCGCCCGCGCACAGCTCGCCGTCGTAGCTCAGCAGCGGCACGCCCGGCGGGCCGCCGTCGGCGCGGACCACCAGCCCGAGCAGCACCTCGTGGTCACCGACGACGAAGCTGCCGCGGACCCGGCAGGCGTAGTGCGCCAGCGCCCCCTCCAGCAGCGGCGCGCCGGAGTACGGGTCGCGGCGCCGGGCGAGCCCGTCGAACTGGGCGGCGCCCGGCGGGCGGGACGGGTCGGCGAACCGCCTGGCCAGCGCGGACTGCCCGCCGCTGAGCACATTCACGGCGAACCGGCCCTCGGCGAGCGCGAGATGGGCCAGGTGCGAGCCCTCCTTCAGGCCGGCCGCCATCAGCGCCGGGGTGCGCGACAGCTGGGTGAGGGCGGACACGGTCGTCCCGTGCACCTGTCCGGCATGGCACACCGTCAGGACGGTGACGGGCGCGGCGAGCCGGCCCACCGCGGCGTGCCGTGCCTCCGCCGCGGCCGGGGCGCTCACCGGACGGCCCGGTGCGTCGCCGGCAGATGCCCCACCGGAACGGGACCGTCGGCGTGGCCCGCCGGCTTGGGGTGAGGGAGCCCCAGGTCGTCCAGCAGCCGCAGGTAACCCCGCTGCCGCACCGGCTCGAAGGGCAGCGCGAACGACTTCATGAAGTTGCCGAACAGCCCCCGGTCGCCGAACAGATGGAACGGGATCGCCAGCAGCGCCCACTCCGGCCCGACCAGCCAGCACCACAGGGCCACCACCGCGCCCTGCGTGATCAGACTGTGCATCACGTTGTAGAGGACGTAGTACGCCTTGGGGATCGGGCGTCCCTTGGCGCGCTTGAACGCGAGGGCGCCCGGGATGTAGCCGATGAGGTCGATGTAGAGGAACAGCCCGATGAAGGGCAGCCACCGGATCTCCCCGAGGTTGGCGAGGATCAGCCCGGTGGACACCGCGAAACCGACCAGGTACTCGGCGCGGTGCAGGGCGAAGGTCCGGGGCGTTTCGAAGGGATTCGCTTGGTCCATGGTGTCTCCTGCTGAGAGCCCGTCCGGCCGACGGGGCGCGTCACGCGGTGGCGGGTACTGAGGTGGACGGGCTGCCGAGGCCGGGGTCCTCGCCCAGCACCTCGGTACGGGGGAACAGGCCGGTGACGGCCCAGGCGACGGTCTCCCTGATGACCCGCTCGGCGATCGGGTCGAGGATGCCCTCCAGGCTGGGGATGCCGAAGTCGAACACCGCGCTGAAGCGCACGGTCACGTCCGGGCCGTCCTGGGCGATGTGCCAGGTGCCGTGGAAGGAGTCGAAGTCCCCGTCGGTCTGCTCGAACCGGATCTCCAGGGTGTCGGGGAGGAAGACGTCCCGCTCGGTCCAGCGCAGCAGGCCGCTGCGGAAGTGCAGCTCCCAGCTGGAGGAGCAGTCCGGGTCGGGGTGGGTGGCGTGCACCGTCGTGGCCTCCACGTGCGGCGCCAGTTCGGGGTAGCGCTCCCAGCGCCGTACGGCGTGGAAGACGTCCTCGGCCCGTTCCGCGCGCACCAGCGCCTCAAGGGTTACCTCTCGCACGGTTCGCTACCGCCTTTCCGGCATCGTGGCGGAGCCGCTGACCAGGTCGCGGGTCGCCTTGTCGAAGGAGTCGAGCAGGTGGTCCACATCGGTGTCGGTCATGATCGCGGGCGGTGTGAAGCGCACCACCGAGCTGCCGTTCATCGAGTGGTTGGCCACGACCCCGTGGTTGAACAGCTCGATCAGCAGCTCTCCGGCCAGCCCCGCCTCGACCAGCTCGACACCGATCAGCAGGCCCCGCCCGCGTACGTCCACCAGCAGGTCGGGCAGGTTGCGGCGGGCGATCTCGGTGATCCGCGGCAGCAGCCGGGCGCCCAGCTCCATGGACCGGGTGACCAGCCGTTCCTCCTGCACCGCCCGGATCGCCCCCTGGACGGCGGCCATCAGCAGCGGCTGACCGGAGAAGGTGCCGGTGTGGACGTAGGGGTCCTTGTCGAACGGCCGGAACGCCTTGCGGGTGGCGACGACCGCGGACACCGGGGCGACCCCGCCGCCGAGCGCCTTGCCGGCCAGCAGGACGTCGGGGACGATGCCCTCGATGTCCGCGCCCCACCACTCGCCGAGCCGCCCGAAGCCGGACTGCACCTCGTCGAGGACCAGGAAGCCGTCGTACTCGCGGACCAGTTCCTCGACCTGCTTCAGGTAGCCCTTCGGCGGGATGATCACCCCGCCCTCGCCCTGCACCGGCTCCAGGATCACGCAGACCTCGCCCGGATGGGCGGCCAGTTGCTCGCGCAGGGCGTCGGCGTCGCCGTAGGGGATGTGGGTGAAGTCGGGCAGCAGCGGGCGGAAGGGGTCCTGGTAGACCTTCTTCGCGGTCGCCGACAGCGCGCCCATGGTCTTGCCGTGGTAGCCGCCGAGCATCGCGACCGTGCGGCGCCGGCCGCTCGCGCGGGCCAGCTTGAGCCCGGCCTCGACGGCCTCGGTGCCGGACAGCGCGAAGTGGACGCGGTCCAGGCCGGCCGGCATCACCGAGACCAGCGCCTCGGCGGCCTGCGCCACGGTCGGCTCCAGCAGGATGCGGGTCGCCACCGGGTGCCGGTGCAGCTGCCGTTCGACCGCCTCCACGACCATCGGGTGCCGGGCGCCCATGATGAAGACGCCGTAGCCGCCCGCGTTGAGGAAACGCTCGCCGTCGCTGGTGGTGAGCCAGGCGCCGGACGACTCGGTCTCCATGTGGCTGCCGAACAGCTCGGCGACGGTGGCCCGGCCCTTGCTCAGGTGGGCCCGGTACAGGCCGAGGACCTCGTCCTCGCCGACGGTGCCCAGGGTGGTGGGGGGTTGTGCGGTGGTGGTCATGGAGTGACTCCCGGAAAGCGGAGACGGACGACGTGCACGGTCATGACAGCTCCAGGGATCCGCCCGCGAACCACTGGAGCAGCGGTTCGGCGGCGGACGCCCGGCCGGGCGGGTGGAAGGCGAGGGGCCGCACCGAGTCGGCGAGCCGGGTGTGGTCGCCGCCCCGGACGAAGTCGATGCCGCCCAGCAGCTCCAGCGCCTGGTCGGCGGCCCGCACCAGGGCCTCCTGGGCGGCGTACCGGGCGACCAGCACCTCCGCCACCGCCGCCTCGCCCGCCAGCCCGTCCCGGACGGCCCGGGCGGCGCCCTCCAGCAGCGCGAACGCCGACTCCACGCGGACCGCGAGCGCCGCCCGGTCCTGCGCGCCGCCGCGCTCCCGCTCCAGCACCGTGGCGGCCAGCGCGGTGGCGGCGCCCGCGTACCCGGCGCAGATCAGCAGCTCGAACCAGATGAAGCCGGTGGTCTGGAGATCGTCCAGCAGGTGCGGCGCCTCCGGCACGGTCCGCACCACCAGCTCCTCCGGTACCAGGACGTCGGCCAGCCGCACCTCGTCGCTCTCCGAGGCGGCCAGCACCTCGTTGCCCCAGAAGGGGTGCACGGAGAGGCCGGGCGAGTCGGCGGGCAGCAGGGCGAGCGCGAGCTCCGGCGTGCCGTCGGCGCCCGGCACCGCGATGCTCGCGGTCAGCAGGTCCATGGAACGGGCCAGGCTGCACGGCTTCTTGGACCCGTTGAGCAGGAAGCCGCCCTCGGTGGGCGTGGCCGTCACCGACGGGATGAGGATGTTCTGCTGGGTACGGCCCTCGGCCCAGCCGGACGCGAGCAGCAGCCGCTCCGGCGCGATCTGGTGCAGCAGTTTCGTCTGGGCCGGCGTCAGCCGCCCGTCGCCGCCGGCCAGCTCGTACAGCATGGCGACGGTGAAGTGGTGCATCGCGGCGGCGGCGGCCAGGGACGGCGAGACCGAGCCCAGGGCCCGCTGCACCCGGATCGCCTCCAGGATGTCGGCGCCGTCGCCGCCGTACTCCTCGGGCACCAGCAGGCCCGCTCCGCCGTGGTCGCGGAACAGGGCGGTCACCGGGGAGCCGGGCGCCTCGCGCTCGGCGAAGGGGAGGTTCTCCAGGGCCGTGAGCAGGCCCGGGTGGTGGCGTTCGCACACCGCTCGGGCGGACATGAGGGATCGCATGGGGAGCTCTCCTACAAGGGTGGGTGGGTCAGGAGCCGAAGACGGCCTCGTGCGGGCTGACGTCCCGCGCGATGCTGACCCCCTGGAGGTGCGAGGTCTTGAGCATCGGGTAGTTGGCCTCGCCGAAGGCACCGCCGGTCAGTCCGGTGCCGCCGTGGCTGGGCAGGTAGGGCAGGAAGCCGATGTGCGAGTCGTTGACCTTCAGCAGACCGCCGTTGCCGACCCGCCGCACGAAGGCGTCGACGACCTCGGGGTCCTCGGCCCACAGCGAGTTGCGCAGGCCGTAGTCGTTGGAGTTGACGAACTCGATGAACCGCTCCAGCAGTTCGTCGTCCGAGCCGGGCTCCGGCACGACGACGGGCAGCAGCGGGAAGAAGGTCTCCTCCCGGACGACGTCGTACTTGCGGGCCTCGGTCAGCCCGTCCACCCGCAGCACCGTCGGCTGGAGGAAGACCCCCGTGTCGGACGGGGTGCCGTCCACCTCGGCCCGGCTGCCGCCGGTCACCAGCCGGGCACCCCGGTCCAGGGCCTGCTGGAGCAGCGCGAAGAAGCGTTCGCTGCGCCGCACGGGCGACAGCAGCACCTCCGGGTCCTCCGGATAGCCGGGCCGGATCGCCGCCGCCCGCCGGCCGACCTCCTCGACCAGCCGGTCCGCGACGGCCGGGTGGACCAGCACGTAGTTGGGCACCATGCAGATCTGGCCGGAGCCGTAGAACGCCTCGGCGATCGCCTCGGCGGCCCGCGCCGGGTCGGCGTCCCGCCACACCACGATGCCGTCGTTGCCGGCCAGCTCCAGGATCGGCTTCTTGCCGCGCGCCACGCACTGCTCCTGGAAGCGCAGGCCCTCCTGGCTGCCGCCGATGTAGAAGATGTCGTCGATCAGCGGGTCCTCCAGCCAGCGGTCCAGCGTCTGGCGCGGGTTGCCGCAGATGGCGTTGAGCACCCCGGGCGGCGCGCCGACCCGGTCGAGCAGCGGGGCCACCACGTCACGCATCAGCCACATGGTGCTCAGCGCGATGCTGCGCGGCGCGCGCACCACCACCGCGTTGCCCGCCATGACCGCCAGCACGGCCAGGGCGGCGCTGGGGGCGGGCGCGTTCTGCGGCGGGTTGAAGGCGACCACGCCGTCGGGCTGCCGCCGTACGATCAGCCGCCGCGAGCCCTGTTCGAACTCGGTGTGCATCTGCTGCCGGTACCAGCCGAGGCTCTCCTCGCTGTAGACCTGGAGCAGGCAGCTCAGCTCCCATCGTGCGAGCTTGACCGGGTGGCCCTCCACCATCAGCATCTCGATGAACTCGTCCTGCTTGCGCAGGAGTTCCTCGCGGAAGAGGGTGCCGAGCCGCATCCGCTCGTCGAGCGGCACCGCCGCCCAGCGGGGGGCCGCGGCCGCGGCGGCCGCGGTGGCCCGGTCGATCGCCGAGTCGCTCGCGACCGCGCACCGGCCCGCCACATACGGATGGGTCGCGGCCGCCGACTCCGGATCGCGTTCCAGTTCGCGTTTCAGGCTGACGCTCGTGAAGACGTCCTCCAACAGAGACCGTGAGCTGACCGTGTACACCCAGTGGTCGCTCGGAACATCCTCGCCGCCAATGAAGAGCTGGTAGCTGCGGATTTCTGACGTATGCATCGGCCGCCCCATAGATTGCGCCTCCGTATTGCCGTCCAATTTCCTGTGCAGCCTGTTTCAGTCTGTTCGGGAAAAGAGTGTTCCAGTGTTCTCTGATACGGACCTGACGCGCGACTGACCCTCATCTGACATGCGCCGACCTCAGCACCCGAACCTCTTTCGGCGGCGAATTGGTGTCTGCTGTACTTTCCTCATGTCCGACACACTTCTGCACGCCATCAGGAACTGGACCCGGGCGGAAAACCCCAGTGCTTTTCTGGCCATGAACGACGACAAGGAGGTCTTCACGCTTCCCGGCACCGACGGGATCGTCCTGTACCGGCGGGCCGGCCGGTATCTGGTGCAGTTCGGCGGCCCGTTCGCGCCGGACGAGTCCTACGACGCCCTTTTGGACGCCTTCCTCGCCCACGCCCGTGAGCAGGGGCTCGGCGTGGTGGGCGTGCAGTTGCAGCGCCTGGACGCGGAGGCGTACGTACGGCACGGCTTCACCGTCAACCAGATCGGCGCCTCGTGGGCGGTGCGCCTGCCGGAGTTCAGCCTGCGGGGAACCAAGTTCATGCAGCTGCGCAACAAGATCTCCCGGGCGCTGCGCAACGGCCTTCAGGTCCAGGAGGTGGAGGCGGGGCGCTGGCACGACGCGATCGAGCGCATCGACCAGGCCTGGCTGCGGTCGAAGGGGGAGACCGCCCGCCCCCTGGAGTTCCTCGTCGGCCAGATCGGCGGCCCGGCGCAGGAGCACCGCCGGCTCTTCCTCGGCACCATCGACGGCGAACCGGTGGCCTACATCTCCTACTCCCCGGTCTACGGCAGCCGGGCCGGTTGGATGCACGACCTGAGCCGCCGGCTGCCGGACGGATCCCCCGGGCTGATGGAGGCCGTCAACGCCGCGGCGATCGACATCTTCCGCGCCGAGGGCACGGAGTGGCTGCACTTCGGCTTCACCCCCTTCACCGGGCTCGACCCCGCCCGCGAACTCCCGGGCCACAGCCCGGCCTTCAGCTGGCTGATGCAGTTCCTGTGGGCCGAGGGCGGGGCCCTGTACCCGGCGCAGAGCCAGCTCGCCTACAAGGAGAAATGGGGGCCCGAACTGGTGATCCCCGAGTACGTGGCCTTCGAGGGACAGGCCTCGCTGGCGTCCTTCGCCCACATCTTCCGCGCCTGCAACTCCTTCTGACCGCCCGGCTTCCGCCCGGTCCGACCGTCCGATCCCAGGGAGATCCGTATGTCCACCGACACGACCACCGCCGAGACGACGAGCGAGCAGATCACGAACCCGCAGACGAACAGCAGTACGGACGCGCTGCGGCACTCCGTGGTGGAGTTCCTGATGGCCGTCATCGGCGCCCCGGACGACGAGGAGATCGCCCGCCACGCCGACGCGGCGGTCCGCGCCCTGGACGCCCGCCTCATCGAGGAGCGCACGGGCTGACGACGACCCCACCCACCGCACACCGCGACGGCCGTGGCGGCGGAGCCCGGAGCACCGGGTCCGCCGCCACGGCCTTCAGCGTGCCGGGAGCCGGTCCACCGGCCGGCCCGTCGTGCGGTCCCCGAGGACGGCGACGTCGAGCGCGAGCACCGCCATCGCGCCCGCGATCACGGTGAAGAGCAGGCTCGCCCCGCCCGAGTCGAGCAGCGGCAGCAGCAGGAACGGCAGGGCCGCGGCGGTGAGCTTGGACAGGGAGTAGGCGATGCCGGAGGCGCCGGCCCGGATCGCCGTGGGGTACTGCTCCGCCAGCAGGACGTGCGAGGCGGCCGAGAAGACGTTGCTGATCAGGGTGTAGGCGAACCCGAAGACGACCACCGGGCCGGGCGAGGAGGCGAAGGCGAAGCCCAGCCCCGCCGCGGCCATGGCGCACGCGGACACCGCCACCAGCACCTTGCGCTCCACCCGGTCCATCAGGGGCGCCGCCAGCAGCGAGCCCACCGGGTAGCCGAAGAACGACACGGCCGTGTAGCCGAGCCCCTGCACCACGTCGAAGCCCTTGGCGGCCAGCACCTGCGGGGCCAGTGTGCCGAACCCGTAGTACCCGACCGTGGACAGCAGACAGAAGACCCACATCATGACCGTCCGGCGGCGGTACGGCGCCGAGAACAGCGCGCGCAGCATGCCGCCCCGGGGCGGCGAGCCGTCCGCCGGCTCCTCCGGTTCCGCGGGGCCGGCGGGCACGGGCTCCGGCGCCGCCTCGACGACCCGGCCGCTGGCCGCCAGCTGTTCGGCCTCCTTCTCCAGCCGGACCGTCAGCGCCTCCGCCTCCTCGGTCCGGCCGACGGCCGCGAGCCAGCGCGGCGATTCGAACAGCCCCCGGCGCAGCACCCACACGACCGCCGAGCCGAACGCGCCGAGCACGAACAGCCAGCGCCACCCGGCGATCCCGAGCGGGCTGAGCGGCACGAGCCACACCGCCAGCAGCCCGACCGCGGGCACGCCGCAGAACCCGATGGTGTACGTCCACGCGATGAGCCGGCCGCGGTGCCGGGCGGGCAGCACGTCGGTGAGATAGCTGTCGGTCAGCGACTGCTCGGCGCCGATGCCGATGCCCGCCACGAACCGCATCGCCACCAGCCAGCCCACCGACGGCGCGAACGCGCAGGCGAGCGAGGCGCCCGAGTACAGCGCCAGATTGACCAGGAACGCCCGCCGCCTGCCGAACCGGTCGGCGAACCGTCCCATCACCACCGCTCCGAGGAACTGGCCGAGGAACGCGGACGCGAGGACCAGCTTCAGCGCGGTGCCGCCGAGGGCGAAGTCCGCCTGGAGCACCTTGGACAGGACACCGGACAGGTTGTTCTCGTACATGTCGAACAGCAGGCCGACACCGATGACGCCGGTGAGACTGCGGTGCGACGGAAGGACCGGCAGCCGGTCGAGCCGGTCACCGACGGACAGCCGGCGGCCCTCGGGCACCGGCGCCGGGACCACCTTGGTCGATTCGTCGGACATGGGGGAGTGGCAACTCCTCTCGGGACGTGACGCGGCCCGGCTCCGGCACAGGGGCGCCGGGGCCGGGCCGTCGGACAGATCAGGCCGCCTGGGCCGTGGGACCGGCCCGGCCGTCGCGCACGGGCGCGCTGACCTCGTGCAGGAAGGTCGCGACCTCCCGGTAGGAGGCCCAGAAGCCGACCTCGTGGTACGGCATGCCGCGCTCGGCGCAGTAGGCGCGGGTCAGTTCCCGGGCCCGGCCGAGGTTCTTCTGCGGCATCGCCGGGAACAGATGGTGCTCGACCTGGTAGTTGAGGCCGCCGTAGAGGAAGTCCATCAGCAGGGACGGGCGGATGTTGCGGGAGGTCAGCACCTGGCGGGCCAGCCAGTCCAGGTTCTCCTCCTCGCCGTCGCGCAGCGCCATGCCCTTGTGGTTCGGCGCGAAGATCAGTCCGAAGTACACGCCGAGGGTGGCCTGCTGCACCAGGACGAAGGCGATCGCGAGCACCGGCGACAGCACCATGAACACGCACGTCAGATAGATCGCGGCCCGCGCCAGCAGCAGGGCGGCCTCCAGCGCGGGGCGGCGCACCTCCCGGCGGGCGATCATCGTCACGGCCGTCTTCTGCATCTTGTACGACTCGAGGACGAGCAGAACGAAGAACAGCACGCTCTGGTAGCGGACGATCAGCCGCTGCCGGCCCGTGCGGGTCGCGTACTGCTTCATGTCGAAGATCACGGTGCGCCGGCCGATGTCCGGGTCCATGTCCAGGTGGTTGGGGTGACTGTGGTGCCGGTTGTGGTGGTTGACCCACCAGCCGTAGCTCACCCCGTTGACCAGGTTCGCGTGGATGTACCCGACCAGCGAGGCGGCGCGGCGGTTGCGGAACATGGCCTTGTGGCCCGCGTCGTGCCACATGAAGGCGCTCTGGCCGCCGCTCAGGCCCATCCATACGGCCACGAGCAGCTGGAGCCAGGAGTCGCCGAGCGCGAAGAAGGCCACGACGCCCGCGGCGAACAGAGCGGTGTTCAGCGCCAGACGGCCGGCGTAGTAGCCGGGGGCCAGATCCAGCAGGCCTTCCGCTTTGACGCGCTGGAGCAGTTCGGCGAAGGTCGCCGACGCTCCCACGGTCCGCTCGCCCTCGTCGGCGGGGCGTGGTGCGGACGGCCGGCCCTGTCGTACGGATAAGGCGTCGTCATAGGGAGGATTCATGCCTGGGTCCCCTCGCACGAGATGATCCGTCGTATGAGACGGGCGGAATTCGAGCATCGGTGAGCTGCCTGATAACCAACTGACTGCGCCCTGACGAGGCTGTTCTCGGGTCCGTCAGAGGGATATCAGCAGGAAATCAGAAAGGTGCGGCAGAGTTGTTCTCGTGAACGGCGCCGGAAAGCGAAAGCGGACCGGTTCCGGAATCAATGGAGAGGTGCCCGGAGTGGTTGATCGGGGGCCGGGTTTTCCCGGTCGGGTGGTTTTGCCCGCCTGCGCAGGTTCGAATCCTGCCCTCTCCGCTTGGAGAGGTGCCCGGAGTGGTTGATCGGGGGCCGGGTTTTCCCGGTCGGGTGGTTTCCCCGCCCACGCAGGTTCGAATCCTGCCCTCTCCGCTCGTTCGTTCCGTACGGCTCGTGTGCCGTGCGGTCCGCCCGCTTCCGGAGGATGTCCATGACCGAGGAGTCCGACGCGCGCGTGCGGAGCGTGCTCGTCGTCGCGAATCCCGCCGCGGGAACCACCAGCGAGGGTCTGCTCGCGGAGGTCCTCGGCCTCTGCGCGGCCGGCGCGGACGAGGTGCGCCTGCACCGCACCACCGGACCGGGCAGCGCCACCTCGGCCGCCCGCGCCGCCCGCTCGGGAGCCGACGGACGCCCGGCGCCGGACCTGGTGGTCGCGGTCGGCGGCGACGGCACCGTGCACGAGGTCGTCGACGGTCTCGCCCCGGCCGGCCCCGCCGCCCGCCCCGCCCTGGCCGTCGTGCCCGCCGGCACCGGCAACTCCGGCTACAAGATGCTCTGGGCGGACCGGCCCTGGCAGACCGCGCTGCGGGCCGTCCTCGACGGACCGGGCCACGGCGCCCGGCTGCGCGGCCTGGACCTGGCCCGGCTGGCCGAGACCGGCGCCAAGGTCTTCCTCGGCGCCTGCTCCGGTGTCATCGCCGACGCCCTGCGTGTGGCCCGCTCGGTCGCGCAGAGCGGCCGGGACCGCTACTCCACCGCGTTCGCCGAGGCCGCCGACGCCTTCGTGCCGTACCCCGGCCGGGTCACCGTGGACGGGGTCGTCCTCCACGAGGGCCCCACCGTGCTGGCGAACGTGGGCGGCGGCCGCTTCCGCGGCGGCCGCTACCAGGTGCTTCCGCACTCGGAGCTGGACGACGGGCTGCTCGACGTCTGTGTGATCGGCTCACCCGTCGCACCCCACGAGGTGCCCGAGCTGACCCGCCGGGCCGCCCACCTCGGCCTTCCCGGCGTCGCCTACGGCCGCGGCCGCCGCGTCGTCGTGGAACGGCTCGACGGGGCACCGCTCTGCCACGAGCACGACGGCAACCTCCAGCCCCCGCTGCTTCACCGCCTCACCTTCGAGGTGCTGCCCGGCGCCCTGCCCGTGTGGGCGGCCGACACCGCCGTCCTCGCGGCGAGTGCCGAGGAGCCGCGGTGACGCCCCTGGAACGGCTGTGCGACTGGGCCGCCCGGCTGACTCACGACGCCATACCGGAGCGGGTCCGCGCGCTGGCCGCCAGCCAGATCCTCTCCCAGGCCGCCTCCGTCCGGGCCGGCGCCGCCCACCCCCTGGGCGCCCGCCTGGTCGCCGCGTTCGGGGAGCCCTTCCAGCCCGACGCCCGGCAGAGCGCCTGCGTGCTGGCGGGGCTCGGTTCCTGGCTGAACCTCGACGACACCGCCTACGCCGGCCACCTGTCCAACTCCACGGTCGCCGTCCCCCTCGCCTTCGCCCACGCCCGGGGGCTGACCGGCGCCCGGCTGATCACGGCCGTGGTGGCCGCCACGGAGTGCGCCGCCCGGATCACCGCCGCCGTGACCCTCGGCCCGCTGCGGGGACAGAGCGCGGTCCACGCCCATCTGGTGGGTGCCGTCTGCGGACGGCTGCACTGCGAGGGGGTCACCGATCCACGCCGCTGGACCGACGCGCTGGGCCTGGCCCTGGCCATGCCGCACCGGCCGCTGCTGCGGGCCTTCCTGGCCAGCGACGCCCGCCTCCTGAACGCCCTCACCCCGGTGCGTACCGGCATGGACGCCTGCGACGCGGCCGCCGCCGGTCTGCGCGGGGCACCGGACCTGCTGGAACACCCGGACGGCTTCCTCACCGCGCTGTCCTCGGTGCCCCTGCCCGAGGAGGTCACCGACGGCCTCGGCGAGCGCTGGCACACCGACACGCTGTCCTTCAAGATGCGCCCGGGCGGCCCCGGCATCGACGCGGCCGTGGACTGCGCCGTCGAACTCCACGGCGCGCTGCGCGCGGACACCGGAGCGGTGGACCCGGCGTCGGTGGCGGAGGTGCTGGTCGAGGCCTCCCTCTACACCGTGTACGCGGGCCGCCGCGCCGACCGCTATGTCACCGGCCCCGACTCCCCGCTGGGCGCCCTGGTCCTGCACACCCCCTACCCGGTGGCCACCGCCCTGCTCACCGGTGGCCTGCGGGTGGCCGACTTCGAACGGCCGGCGCTCGCCGAGCCGGGCCGCTGGCAGCTCGCGCGGCGCGTCCGGCTCGCCCATGACCCCGCCCTCACCAGGGAGTTGTTCGCCTCCGACGCGCCCTTCGGGGCCGCCGTCCGCAGGGCGGGACCGGCCGCCGAGCCCTGGCTGCTGGAGTTCGGCGGGCCCGAGACCGTACGCATCGCGCTGGATGCCACGGCCCCTCGGCGGGAGCCGGATTTCACGGCGGCCACCAAGGCCACCGGCGCCCGGGTCACGGTACGGCTGCGCGACGGCCGGGAGTTCACCCGCGAACGGCTGATTCCGCTGGGCGCGGCGGGCCCGCACACCCGCGCCTGTCACGGCGAGCTGGTGCGGGAGAAGTTCATGAGCCTCGGCGGCGACGCGGACACCGCCAAGGCGGCCGCGGGGCTCGGCGGGATGGACGCCGCCCGGCTGCGCGACTGGCTGGAGGCGGCACTTCTCGTACCGCGCCCGGCGGCGGACGCCGCAATCGTGCACTGACGGTCGGTGTCGTGCACGCAACGCATTGGGTCTGTCGCTCGCCGCAGTTAATGTTGAAGATATGATCACCCAATTACTGCGGTCGCCCGGTACACCCGAAGTCGGCGCGCTGCTGCGCCGATGGCGGGACAGGCGTGGAGTCAGTCAGCTGGAACTCGCCTCCCGGGCCGACAGCTCCGCCCGGCACATCAGCTTCATCGAAACCGGCCGGGCCAGACCCAGCCACACCCTGCTCATGCGTCTCGCCGAGCAACTGGACGTGCCCGTACGGGAACGCAACACCCTGCTGGTCGCCGCCGGCTTCGCCCCGGTCTTCCCGGAGACCCCGCTGAACGACCCGGCCATGGAGACGCTCAACGGCGAACTCGAGCGCCTGCTGGCCGCCCACGACCCCAACCCGGCCCTCGTCCACGACAGCCTCTACAACGTCGTCGGGGCCAACCGCAGTCTGCTCGCGCTGGTCACCGGGGCCGGGGTCGCCGACCACCTGATGCAACAACCCCTCAACACCATGCGCCTGACGCTGCATCCGCAAGGGCTGGCACCCGCGATCCGCAACTTCGCGCAGTGGCGCGCCCATCTGCTGGAACAGATGGAGCGGCAGATCGCGGTGAGCGGCTCCGAGGCCCTGGCAGGCCTGTACGAGGAGGTCTCCGCCTACCCCGTGCCCGACGGCCCGTCCGAGCCGCCGGCCACCGGAGCCGCGTACGCGCTGCCGCTGGTCATCGAGTCGGAGGGCAGGACGCTGTCCTTCATCTCCATGCTGACGACCTTCAACACCCCACTGGACGTGACCGTCTCCGAGCTGGCGATCGAGACCTTCCTGCCCGTCGACCCGGAGACGGCCGCCGCCCTACGCGACCTCGTCGGTGAGGTCAGGCCCCCGGCACCCGGTCCAGGAAGCCGCTGACGGAGCTGATCCGCCCGTCCTCGGCGAGGGTGATGACGTCCGAGCCGCCGGCCGGGGAGGAACCGTCGGCCACCGACACCAGGTCCCAGGAGAACCGGGCGATGTGGTGGTTGCCGTCCACGGAGCCCTTCAGCCGGAACTCGAAGCCCGGGAACTGGCCCTGGGCCCCGGCGATGGCGGCGGCGATGCCCTCGTGGCCGGCCACGTCGGCCAGCGGGTCGGTGTAGGTGGCGTCCTCGGTGAAGGCCTCGGCCACGGCCTTGGCGATCGCTTCGGATCCGTCGGCGTTCCAGGCGGCGAAGTAGCGCTCGGCAGCGGTGTCGTACGTCGACATGGAGGTCTCCTCAGATGTTCTCGCGTCGAAGCCGCGGTGTCGGCGCGGCCACGTGATCACTGTGCAGGCCCTCCCGACGGCCAGTCGATTACCCCACAGGTAATCGTCGTCCCCGTCCGGCGCCGCGGACGGGGCCCGCGCCCGCCGAGTGCCGTGTCAGCGGCGTGTCAGCGGCGTGTCAGTGTGGCCTGATCTGCTCGGTCCCGGCCCCGTTCGGCCTGGTCGACCTCGGATGGACGTACCGGGTCGTGGCGGGAAGACATCGGTCGTCGACTTCCGGGTGGTTCACATGCGTTGCAAGGATCTGTACATCGCCGGCACGGGGGTCTGGCTCCCGCAGCGGCAACCGGTGGCCGCCGCCGTGGCCGCCGGACTGGTGGGCGAGTCGCACCTGGGACTCGGCTTCGAGACGGTCGCCGTGGACGACACCGGGACCGCCCCGCCGGACATGGCCGTGCTGGCCGGGACCACCGCCCTCGCCAGATCCGGCGTGCCCGCCGAGGAGGTCGGGCTGCATCTGCACGCCAGTCTCTGGTTCCAGGGCCTGGACTGCTGGACGCCCGCCCACTACATCGCGCACAACACCTCGGGCCCCCAGGCGCTGCCGTACGGCATCGACCAGCGGTCCTCGGGCGGCGTGGGCGGGCTCCACCTGGCCGCCGGGTTCATCGCCTCCGGGATGGCGCGGGCCGCCGTCGTCACCACCGCCGACCGGTTCGCGGCGCCGGGCGTGGACCGCTGGAACTCCTACCTCCAGGCGCTGTGGGGAGACGGCGGCACCGCGCTGGTGCTGTCGGCCCGCACCGGGTTCGCGCGGGTGCTGACCACGGTCGCCACCGCCGCCAACGACCTGGAGCGCTGGGACCGCGGATCGTCCTCCTTCGCCTCCGGCCCGATGCAGGAGGCCCCGGTCGGCGTCCTCAAGCGCGCGCTCCAGCAGGCCGCGGAACCGGAGTCGGAACTGCAGTGGCAGCGCTGGGCCGAGTGCATCACCCGCACCTGCGAGCAGGCACTCGACGAGGCGGGCGTGCGGCGCGCCGACATCGCCCGCGCGGTGCTGCCGTTCGTCCACCGGGGCGGCGGCCGGCAGGAGCTGCACGACCTGCTGGGCTTCACCGAGGAGCAGACCGTCTGGCGGGAACTGGGCCGCCACGTCGGCCACTTGGGCGCCGGTGACCAGCTCGCCGGGCTCAACCACCTGGTGGAGCACAAGCTCCTCGCCGCCGGCGACCGGGTGCTGCTGTTCGGGCTGGGGATGGGCTTCACCTTCGGCGCCGTGGTGCTGGAGGTGCTCCACATCCCCGAGTGGTGAGCGCGGACGGACGACGGGCGGGGCACCGGTGAGGCGTCCCGCCCGTCGTCCGTCGCGCCGGTCAGACCATGACGTTCGCCAGCCAGTGCTCCAGCAGCCGCAGGTCCCCGGTGACCTCCACCGCCGCCTCGCGCGGCGCGACCCGCCGCTTGAGCAGCAACAGCAGATCACCGGCCCGGCCGGCCACCGTGACACCCGCCCGCCGGTCGTCGTCACCGGACGCCAGAACCGGCCCCTCGGGGGTACGCAGCACCAGCCACTCGGCGGCGATCCCGTCCGGCGCGTCCGTGGCCCGGAACCGCAGTGACTCGCCCGACCCGGCGAGCGCCCGCAGCCCGGGGCCGAAGAACGCCTCCGCGCCGGGAGCGGTCACCGCCCGCAGCCAGAACCGGACACTGTCCACGGACAGGTCACCGGCCAGGCGTACGGCGTCGGGGGCGCGCCCCAGCAGCAGCTCCGCGTCCGCCCGGTGCACCGCCGTCTCCAGCGCTCCCCAGCTGGCCCAGAACCGCGCGCCGCCGGCCCCGAAGGAGTTCCACACCTCGGCGTCCGGCCCCGCGTCACGCAGCGCGGCCACGAGCTTCCCGGCCGCACCCAGCACCCACCGCGCGCGGGCCTCGGCGCCGCCCAGCCGGTCCGCCTCGTCGAGCGACACCCCGATCAGCGCGTCCACGTACTCGGCCCAGCCGCCGCTCTGCTGCTTCGCCCACCTCTCCTCGTCGAGCGGCCCGAGAAACGCGTGCGGGGCCACGAACGCGGCGGCCCGCGTCTCCACCAGCCCGGCCGCCCAGGTGAACGCCTGGAACAGGTGGGCCATCAGATGGTTCGTCGTCCACCCGGGGCAGGTGCCCACCGGCTGCGCCGGATCGGCCCGCCGCAGCGCGTCCGCGAGCAGGACCGCCTCGCTCTCGATGCCCGCGCAGATCCGGTCGTGACTGATCTCGTACACCTCGTACACAGGGGGTCTCCTTCGGCTCCGGCTGCCCTGCGCACCGGGCGCAGCACGCCCCCACCGTGCGGCGTGCCGCTGACGCCACGCCGACCGGCCGCTGACGCCCGGCCCTCGACCTCGGTCAGCTCGTGATCAGCGCACCGTCAGGCCGGTTTGTTTGCATCGGGGCGTTGACCGTGCGGGGGACTCGCAGCAGACCGGCCCCGCGCGTCCGCGACCGCCGGAAACGAGGTAGAGGCGATGGCTCCCTTAGACGACCCCACGTCCGTGAACCTGGCCACCCTGCCGGAGTCGGAGCAGTACGACACCGTCGAGGCGCTGGTGACCGGCACCTTCCGGGCGGCGCTGCTGATGGACGACGACGAGGACCTCCCACTGGAGAGCAGCTATCTCGAGCTGGGGCTGACCTCGCTGCGGCTGATGGACATCCGGCGCTCCCTGGAGGAGCGGTTCTCACTGGAGATCGACACCGCGGCGCTCTTCAACCGGCCCACCGTCGAGCAGCTCGTCGACTACCTCGTGCAGCGCCTGCGCTAGCGACCACCACGGACGTCACCCCAGACCCCCGAAGCCCCGAAGCCCCGAGAAAGGGAGGCCGAACGTGCCGGACGAGACAGACGCCGGGCAGCGGACCGCGGTCGGCGCGGAGCCGATCGCCATCGTCGGGGTCGGAGTGCGGTTCCCCGGCGGATGCGACTCCTTCGAGGAGTTCGGCGAGTTCCTCGCGGCCGGCCGCTCGGGCATCCGGCCCGTCCCCGAGGACCGCTGGGACGTCGCCGCGTACGCCGCCGACCCCGACGACCCGGAGGCACCGGGGAAGATCCGCACCACACGCGGCGGATACCTCGACCGCATCGACCAGTTCGACGCCCCGTTCTTCAACATCTCGCCCAAGGAAGCCCAGTTCATCGACCCGCAGCAGCGCATGCTGCTGGAGACCGCCTGGCACGCGCTGGAACACGCCGGCATCGACCCGGCCACGCTGCGCCACGGCAACGGCGGCGTCTACGTGGGGGCCAGCTCCATCGACTACGCCTTCGAGGCGGAGGCCCTGCCGTACGAGAAGCTCGACGGCCATCTCGCCTCGGGCATCACCATGTTCCCGCTGTCCGGCAGGCTCTCCTACTTCCTGGGCTGGCGTGGTCCCAGCATGAGCATCGACACCGCCTGCTCCTCCTCGCTCACCGCGCTCCACTCCGCCGTGACGGGACTGCGCGCCGGCGAGTGCGACATCGCCCTGTGCGCCGGCGTGAACGCCCTGCACCACCCCCGGGTGCCGGTCATGTTCAGCCACGCCCGCATGCTGGCCCCGGACGGGCAGTGCAAGACCTTCGACGAGTCCGCCGACGGCTACGCCCGCGCCGAGGGCTGCGGCGTGCTGGTCCTCAAACGGCTCTCCGACGCCCGGCGCGCCGGCGACACCGTCCTCGCCCTGGTCCGCGGCACCGCCGTCGGTCAGGACGGCGACAGCGCCGGCCTGACCGTGCCCAACGGCGCGGCCCAGGAGATCGTGCTGCGCCGCGCCCTGGACGCGGCCGGACTCGCCCCCGGCGACATCCAGTACGTCGAGGCGCACGGCACCGGCACCCCGCTCGGCGACCCCATCGAACTCAGCGCCGTCAACGAGGTGTTCGGGGACTCCCACACCAAGCAGGCGCCGCTCCTCGTCGGCTCGGTGAAGACCAACCTGGGCCACATGGAACCGGTCTCCGGGCTGGTGGGCGTGGTCAAGACGGTCCTCCAGATGCGCGCCGGCACGATCTTCCCGCACCTCAACCTCACCACCCCCTCCGGCCGTATCCCCTGGGACTCCTACCCGGTCGAGGTGCCCACCGAGTGCCGGCCCTGGCAGGCCCCTGTGCGCCGCGCCGTCGTCAACAGCTTCGGCTTCGCCGGGACCATCGCGGCCACCGTGCTGGAACAGGCCGACGAGCCCGCGCCGCCCCCGGCCGACGACGACGGGGCCCCCGCCGACCGGCCACGGATCTTCACCCTGTCGGCCAAGGGCGGGGCCGCGCTGCGCCGCCAGATCGAGCGCTACCGCGGCTTCCTCGACGAGCGGCCGGACCTCGACCTGGACCAGCTGTGCCACACCGCGAACGTCGGCCGCGCGCACCTCACACACCGGATCGCCGGCCCCGTGCCCGACCGGACCGCCCTCACCCGGCTGCTGGAGGAGAGCCTCGCCCGCGACACGCTGCCCGGCCCTTCCGGCATCCGCAAGGTGGCGTTCCTCTTCAGCGGCCAGGGCGCCCAGTACGCGGGCATGGGCGCCGACCTCCACCGCCGTTTCCCCGTCTTCCGGCACTGGCTCGACGAGTGCGACCGCCGCTTCGCCCCCCACCTGGGGCTCTCCGTGCGCGACCTGGTCCTCGGCACCGCGCGCCCCGAGGATCTCGCCCTCATCGACCGCACGGGCCACGCCCAACCCGCGCTGTTCTCCCTGGAGTACGCCCTGGCCCGCCTGTGGCTGTCCTGGGGCGCCAAGCCCAACGTGCTGCTCGGCCACAGCATCGGGGAGGTGGTGGCCGCCACCGTGGCCGGCGTCTTCTCCCTGGACGACGCGGTGACGCTGGTCGCCGCGCGGGCCCGGCTGATGGAGTCGGTGCGCGCGCCCGGCGCCATGGCCGCCGTCTCCGCGCCCGAGGAGCGGATCGTGCCGCTGCTGGCCGGCCGGCCGGACGTGGCGCTCGCCGCCGTCAACGCCCCCGACCAGTGCGTCGTCTCCGGAGCCGTCGACATCGTCGCCGAGGTCACCGCCCTCCTGCGCGACCAGGGCGTCCGCGTGGAGCCGCTCACCGTGTCGCATGCCTTCCACTCCCCGCTCATGGGCGAGGTCCTCGACGACTTCCGCACGGCACTGGACGGCATCACCTTCCGCCGCCCGACGATCACCCTGGTGTCCAACCTCACCGGAAAGCCCACCACCGCGGCGGAACTGGCCGACCCCGGCTACTGGGTCCGGCACATCGCCGAGCCCGTACGGTTCCTGGACGGGGTGCGCTCGGTCGGCCGGCGCGGCCGGCACGCCTTCGTCGAGATCGGCCCGTCCGCCGCCCTGACCGCGCTGGCCAAACGCTGCCTGCCCGCCGACGACCACCGCTGGCTGCCCAGCATGAGCCGCCGCGACACCACCGGCACCACCGTCCTGAGGGCGCTGTCGGACTTCTACACCGCCGGACTCCCCGTCTCCTGGACCGGCTTCCACGCCGGACGGCACCACCCGAAGGCCACCCTCCCCGGCTACGCCTTCGACCGCAAACGCCACTGGCTGCCCACCGGCGGACGACGCACACGGACCGCCGACGCCACCCACCACCCGCTGCTCGGCCCCGAACTGCCCGCCGCCCAAGGCACCGACACCGTACGGGAGTTCCGTACCGAGGTCGCCGCCGACCAGCCGCTCACCCTGGCCGGACACCGGGCCGCCGACCAGGAGCGGCTGCCGGCCGCCGCGTACGTCGAACTGCTCCTCGCCCTCGCCGACGCCGTGCACGGCCACACCCGGGGCCCCGTCCTCGACCTCGCCCTGCACCGGCCGCTGCCGCTCACCGCGGACGCCGTCACCGCACTGCGCACCCGGCTGCGGCCCCGCCCCGACCAGAGCGCCGACGTCGAGGTGGTGAGCGGCCCGGCCGACGCCGAGGTCCGGCACGCCACAGCCGTCCTGGCGCCCGCCACCCCCGACGCGGACCCCGCACCGCGCCTGTCGAAGCTCGCCCTGAACCCCGGCACGCCCGTCGAGGAGACGGACGGCGAGGACGCGTCCACCGACCTGGCCGCGGCGGGCCGCCGCTTCGGCGACGCCTACCGGCTCATCACCCGGCTGGTCCGCCACGACACCGGCACCCTCACCGGCGAACTCGCCCTGCGCGACCCCGCCGCCGGCGAGCACCTGCCCGTCGAGGCCGTGGAGTGCGCCCTGGCCGCGCTCACCGTCCTCGACCCGGACGGCCCGGTGTTCCTGCCCGAACGCATCGGACGCATACGGCTGTTCAAGAAACCCCGCGGGAAACGGCTGCGGCTGACCGCCACCGTCACCCCCGCCCCGGACGACGCCGCCCGCCGCCATGCCGACCTGCTCCTGGACGACGACCACGGCCCCGTCGCGGAACTCCTCGGCGTGGAACTCGCCGACCCCGCCCCGCCCGAGGAACGCCGCCGGTTCCTGCACCGCGCGAGCTGGCTGCGCCGCACCGCCGACCCGGTCGACGGCCGCCCCCGGCACGTCCTGCTCCTGCACCGCACGCCCGAGGAGTGCGCGACCGTGCCGGACGGCGTCCGGCTGTCCCACGGGGCCGACGCCCTGACCGACCCGTCGGTGACCGACGTGTGCTGGTTCTGGCGCGCGCACCCCGGCGAGCCCGGCGCCGACACCCTGCGCGAGGAGTGCCGCCTCAACTACCAGGACCTGCTGGAGACCCTGGCCGTGCTCCGCACCCGCGAGGGCCGGCAGACCCCCCGGCTGTGGCTGGCCACCGAACGCGCCCAGTGGCTCCCGGGCGACCGGCCCGGCACCGGTGAACGGCTCGCCGCCACCACCCTGTGGGGCTTCGCCCACGTCCTGCTCTACGAGGACCCCCGCCTGCGCACCACCCTGGTCGACCTGCCCGCCGACGGCACCGGCCCCACGGCCCTGCTCACCGAGGTGCGCACGGACGCGCCGGGGGAGTTCCAGATCGCCCACCGCGACGGCCGGCGGTACGTCCGCCGGGTGCTGTCCGGCGCCGCCACCCCGCCCTGGCCCGGCGGTTTCGCCGCCGTCACCGGCCCGGACGACCCCACGCCCACCCTGACCCCCGCCATGGACCCCGCACCCGGCCCCGGCGAGGTCCGCATCCGCGTCCACACCGCCTTCCTGGGCCCCGACGACCTGCCCACCGCGTCCGACACCGACGCCGAGCCCCGCGTCGTCGGCAGCGGCTGCGCCGGCACCGTCGTCGCCACGGGACCCGGCTCCCGGCACACCGTCGGCGACCGGGTCACCGTCACCGCCACCGGCACCCTGCGCCGGACCCTGACCGTGCCGGACGAGGCGGTCGACCCCGACACCGGCGCCCCGGCACCGGCCGACGGCGCCGAACCGTACGACCCCTACTCCCTCGACGAGCTCGACGAGGCGCTGCGCGCCCTGGGCCGCGCCCCGCACGGCACCCGTGTGCCGGTCCGGATCGAGGCGGAACCGCGGGCCGAACACGCCCTCGTCCCGGTCCGCCCCGACCGCACCTACCTGGTCACCGGCGGCCTCGGCGGACTCGGCCTGGTCACCGCGCGCCACCTGGCCGACCGGGGGGCCCGGCACCTGGTGCTGGTCAGCCGCACCGGGCGGCCCGCCCCGGACGCGGCCGGCATCCTCGACGACCTGCGCGCCCGCGCCGACGTGACGGTCCTGACGGCCGACCTCGCCGACGCCGCCGACGTCGAACGGCTGACCGGCCGCCTCCACGACCTGCCGCACCCCGTCGGCGGCGTCGTCCACGCGAGCGGCGTGCCCGGCGAGTCCCTCGTCTCCGCCCTGACCTGGGAGGCGATCGACGAGCAGCTGGCCGCCAAGGTCTACGGCGGCTGGCTGCTGCACCGGCTCGCCACCGCCTGCCCCGCGCTGGAGTTCTTCCTCGCCCACACCTCCATCGCCTCCCTGGTCGGCGGACCCACCCGCAACTCCGCGGCCTACGCGGCGGCCAACGCCTTCCTCGACGGCCTCGTCGAATGGCGGGCCCGCCAGGGCCTGCCCGGCCTCGCCGTCTCCTGGGGCGCCTGGTCCCGGATCGGCATGACCGCCCGGCTCGGCGACGGCCTCGCCCGCGAACTGGAGCGCAGCGGCGTGCTGTTCTTCTCGCCCGGCCGCGCCCTGCGCACCCTGGACAGCCTGTGGAACGGCCCGCTGGCGGTGCCGGTGGTGAGCGACTTCGACTGGCCCCGGCTGACCGCGAACACCCCGGTCGACGACGCCCTCTACGAACGTCAGCACCGGATCCCGGCCGACGGCGACGGACCGCGGGACACCGCCTTCGACCCGGCCGCCCTGGCCGCGCTGCCGAGGCCGGAACGGCTCGCCGTGATCTCCCGCGCCGTGCACGCCCGGCTCGCCGCGGTGCTGCGTCTCGAACCCGACGACGAGGTCGACCCGGACACCGAGTTCGGCTCCCTGGGACTGGACTCGCTGATGGCGCTCGACCTGCGGTCCGGCCTGGAGAAGGAGTTCGGCCTCGCGCTGCCCGCCTCCCTGGTCCTGGACCACCCCTCACCGCTGCGGCTGGCCGAGTTCCTGGACACCCAACTGGCCGCCGGCGAGGAGCCCGCGACCATCGGAGCACCCGGAGGGACACCGTGAGCCACACCCCCGACCGACCCGCCGCCGCGCCCTGGACCCTGACGGCGAGCAGCGCCGCCCTCGCCCGGGACCGGGCGGGCCACCCCGCCGTGATCTGCGAGGGCCGGGTCACGACGTACGAGGAACTGCACCGGCACAGCAACCGCGTCGCCCACGCGCTGCGCGCCGCCGGCATCGGACCCGGGGACCGCGTCGCCCATCTGGCGCGGGAGTCGGAGCACTACTACGCCGCGATCCTGGCCTGCGCCAAGACCGGCGCGGTGATGGTGCCGGTCAACTGGCGGCTGACCGAACGGGAGGCCGCGCACATCCTGCGCGACTCGGGCGCCACGCTGCTCTTCACCGAGGGCGAGTTCCTGGCCCTCGCCGAACGGGCCGTCACCGGGCTCGCCGCCCCGCCCCGCCTCGTCCGGCTGGACGCGCCGGGACAGGACGCCACCCTCGACCGGGGGCCGGGACTGCGCGCCTGGTGCGGCGACGCCCCCGACACCGACCTGGACCCCGGCACCGGCCCCGACGACCCCGTGGTGCAGATCTACACCAGCGGCACGACCGGACTGCCCAAGGGGGCCGTCCTCGCCCACCGTTCGTTCTTCACCCTCCCGGCGGCGACCCGCGAGGCGGCGGGGGAGTGGATCGAGTGGCTGCCACGGGACGTCAACCTGATCTCGCTGCCCGGACTGGGCATCGCTGGCATCGGCTGGTTCATGCACGGCTTCAACGCGGGCTCCACCAACGTCCTGATGCGCGCCTTCGACCCGGCCGAGGCGGTACGGCTCATCGAGAAGCACCGGGTCACCACCACGTTCGTCGCGCCCGCCATGCTCCAGATGATCCTGGCCGAGGCCGACCGCGCGGGCGCCGCCCTCACCTCGCTGCGCACGGTCGCCTACGGCGCCGCGCCGATCTCCGAGGGCCTGCTGCTGCGCTGCCTGGAGAAACTGACCTGCTCGCTGGTGCAGATCTACTCCAGCACCGAGGCCGGCAGCATCGCCGTGTGCCTGCCGGCGGCGGCGCACCGGCCCGGCAGCCCGCTGCTCGCGGCGGCCGGACTGCCCTGCCCCGGCAACGAGGTGAAGATCGTGGACGGCGAAGGCCGCCCCCTGCCGCCCGGCCGCGTCGGCGAGGTCTGCGTCCGTACCCCGGCGCGCATGCTGGGCTACTGGAACCTGCCCGAGGCCACCGCCCGCACCCTGGTCGACGGCTGGCTGCACATGGGCGACGCGGGCTACCTCGACGACGACGGCTATCTCTTCCTGTGCGACCGGATCAACGACACGATCATCGTGGGCGGCCAGAACATCTACCCGGCGGAGATCGAGAAGCAGCTCAGCGAGCACCCGGCCGTCGCCGACGTCGCCGTCGTGGGCGTACCGCACCCGGAGTGGGGCGACGAGGTCCACGCCTGTGTCCTGCCCCGCCCCGGGGCGGACGTACGGCCACGGGAGCTGATGACGTTCCTGCGCGGCCGGATCGCCGACTACAAGGTCCCGGTCCGCTACCACCTGGTGGACGACCTGCCGCGCAACCCCTCGGGCAAGATCCTGCGCCGCGAGGTACGGCAGCGGCTGCTGGCCGGGGCACAGCCCGCCCGGTGACGCCCTGACGGCTCTGCCCCCGGCACCTCCACGGTGCCGGGGGCAGAGCCGTCGTGTCCGGTGCGGGCTCAGGCGCCCGCGGTGGCCTGCACCTTCATCAGCCTGCCGTCGGCGGGGTCGATGTCGACCTCCAGGACGGTGATGATCCGGGCCAGTTGCAGATAGGAGCCGGTCAGCAGGAACAACTCCAGGATCTGCCGGGGCGTCAGCACCTGCCGCAGCTCCTCCACCTCGGAGGCCGGCACCTCCTCCCCGCGGCACACCCACCGCGCCACCCGCACGGCCGCCCGCTGACGGTCGTCGAGCCCGGTGGTGTCGCCAACCCGCAGCCGCTCCAGCTGCTCGGGCGGGACACCGGCGCGCAGGGCGAGCGGTTCGTGCTGCACCCACTCGTACTCGGCGCCGGTGTCCAGGGCGACCTGGAGGATGGACAGCTCGGTGACCTCCGGCGGCAGGTGGAGCCGGGTGAACAGCGCTTCGGCGAGGTCGATCACCGGTCCGACCAGGGTGTCCGCGTGCGACACCATCGCCATGATGTTGAGCGGGGAGGCGAGCCGCGCGAGTGCTTCACGGGCCTCGGGCGCCAGGTCGTCCGGATCGGGGTAGGGCAGGCGTGCCATCGGGCATCGTCTCCAGGGTCGGGGGTCAGGCGCGGGCGGGCGCGGGGGCGGTGGGGCGCGGGCCGGCGACGGTCTCCATGATCTGCGTCGCCGTCGTCACCCAGTTCTCGAAGGACCCGGCCGCCGCGGCGGCCTCGGTGAACGCGGGGCCGCCCGGCCCGACGAACACGTGCAGCGGAGACGCCGGGTCGAGGGCGGCCGCGATGACGGCCTCCCCGGCGACGGCCGGGTCGGCGGCAGCCTGCGCGCCGCCGTCCAGGAAGTAGGAGTTGGCCCACGCGTGGTCCGCGCTGTAGGGGCCTTCGGTGTCGACGGAGCCGGCCCAGCCGCGGTCGAAGATCCGGGTGGCGAAGAAGTCGGGTTCGACGCTGACGACGCGGATGCCGAACGGCGCCACCTCCCAGGCCAGTGACTCGCTGAGGACGGACAGCGCGTGCTTGCTGGCGCAGTAGAAGCCGTTGTGCGGCAGCCCGGGGACCCGGCCGGCGACCGAGCCGAGGTTGACGACGACACCGGAGCCGCGCTCGCGCATGGCGGGCAGGACCGCCCTGCTCAGCCGCACCGGCCCCCACACATTGGTCTCGAACACCTCCCTGGCGCGCTCCGCCGGTACGGTCTCGACCGGCCCGGCGGCGGAGACGCCGGCGTTGTTGACCAGGACGTCGATCGCGCCGTGCGCGTCCTCGACCGTGGCCACCGCGGCGCTCACCGAGGCGTCGTCGGTGACGTCGAGGGTCAGCAGACGCACCGGGAGGTCCTCGGCGGCGGCCCGCTCGCGCAGTTCCCCGGACCGGGACAGGTCGCGCATGGTGGCGTAGGTGATGAGCCCGCGCCGGGCCGCGGCGAGGGCGGTTTCCAGGCCGATGCCGGTGCTGGTGCCGGTGATGAGTGCCACGCTCATGGGGTTCGGTTCTCTCCTTCGTCGAGAAAGGCGCCGACGGCGCGATGGGTCGGCGCGGTCAGCTCCCACTGCGGCGAGTGACCGCAGCCGGGAAAGGTCGTCACGGTGCTGTCGCCGCCGATCCGGTCCGCGAAGCGCTTGGCGTACCGGACGGGGTTGAGGCGGTCGTCCTCGCCCCACAGCAGCAGCGTGGGCGTCGTGAGGCGGTGCAGCCGGCCGGCCAGGCCCTTGTCCGGGATCGGCCAGACGAACTTCCCGGCGCACCCCATCGCCCAGATCGCGGCGACGGCCGCCTCGACGGCCGCCCGCGGATCCTCGACCGGGGCGGGTCCCGGCTCCGGCGGGTTGGCGAACAGCAGCCCGGGCAGCTCCTCGGCGGGCACCGACAGCCAGTCGGCGACCGGCGCGTCGTCCTCCCACAGACCGATCGGGGCGATGAGCACCAGCCTGGTGAACAGGCCGGGGAAGGCCGCGGCGAGTTCCGCGGCCAGCATGCCGCCGAAGCCGTGCCCGATCGCGGGGACCCCGGCGAGCCCGGCCGACCGCAGCGCCTCCTCGTGGGCGAGGACGACGTCCCAGAGGTCGTCGAGGACATGGACGGCGTACGGGTCGCCCGCGGAGGTGCCGGGGAACTCCACGACGTGCACGGTGTGGTCCTCGGCCAGCCGGGCCACCAGGGGGTCGTCGGCCGGGGTGCCCACGGAGGGGAAGTACACCAGGTCCGGTCCGCTGCCGAGGACCCGGAAGCGCAGCTCCAGCCGGCCGCCCCAGACCTGGGCGGTGCGCAGCGCCGGTCCCCGGCCGTCCTGCGGCGGCGCCGTCTGCGGGTGTGTCATCGCGTGCCTCCTGCCGTGAGCGCGGCGCCGGCCGGGACGGGCTCGCCGCCCAGCCTGCGCGGCCACCAGTGATGGGCGTGGCCCTCGTCCTGCCAGACACCGCGCAGTCGCGGCAGCACCTCGGCGGCGAACAGGTCGATGTTGGCCTTGGTCAGATCAGTCGGCAGGGAGCCGAACTGGAGCATCGCGTGCAGGTTGCCGAACCCGAACTCCCTGGCGATTGCCACGAGTTGCTCGGTCACCGAGTCCGGGCTGCCGGCGATCACACAGCCGGCGTCGACCAGCTCCCGGTAGGTGGCGGTGCGCATGGTCGCGTACACCCCGGTGTCGCCGGGGTCGGTGAGCAGCGCCTCGACGCCACGCGGGTCGACACCGCCGGGCAGCAGCAGCCGGTGCAGCGGCATGGCGCCGATGGCGTTGCGGAAGAAGTACTCCACGTGCCGCGCGTACCGCGCCTCGGCCTGCGCGTCGTTCTCGGCGACGGCGATGACCTGCATGAACCCGATGCGATAGGGGTTGAAGGCGATACCGAGCCGGTCGGCGATCTCACCGAACCGGCGGAAGATGCGCGGCCCGGTCAGCCGGGCACCGAACCAGCCGAAGTAGTTGAACCCGAAGTTCGAGCGGAGGATGTACTCCATCGTGCGGGGGTTGCCGGTCGCGGTGATCCACACCGGAGGGTGCGGATCCTGCAACGGCCGGGGCCAGATGTTGACCGCCCGGTGCTGGCTGAAGCGCCCGTTGAAGGTGAACGGCTCCCGCGCGGTCCACGCCCGCAGCACCAGTTCGAGGTTCTCCTCGTAGCGGGCGCGGGTGTCGATCGGCGGGACGCCGTTGTTGATGTTGGCGTCGTAGGCGAGGCCGATCGGGAAGCCGGAGACCAGCCGCCCGCCGGTCATGCAGTCCAGCATGGCCTGCTCCTCCGCGACGCGCAGCGGCTCCCGGCTCTTGCCGAGCGAGCGCCCCAGCGGATAGACGGCCGTCTGAAGCCCCTCGGACTCGGTGGCGTAGGCGAGGGCCGCCGCGAGCAGGTCGGGGTTGGGGCACACGTCGAAGGAGGTCTGGCTGTGCTCGGTGACGGCGAGGCCGTCGAAACCGGCCCGTGCCGCGTGCATCAGCTCCTCCAGCGCGTCCCCGAACACGGCGCGGGCGCCCTCGGGGCCCACCAGGTCGTGGTACGGCGTGGTGACCACCGACTCGTGCCGCCGGCCGAAGTCGTCGGGCAGCTGCCGGTAGGGGAGTTGCTGGAAGTAGGTGACTTTCATGCGCTCTCCAGGGCGGGCGGTACGGCGATCCGCGGCCCGGGGCGGCGGAAGGAGCCGTCCTGGAAGAGCAGCGGGTCACCGGAGGTGAAGGCGAAGTCCTGGACCTCGCCGAGGAAGAGGACGTGGTCGCCGCCGTCGTAGGCGCGCCAGGGGCGGCAGCGCAGCCAGGCCACGGTGCCGTCGAGCCGGGGCACACCGTCCTGGTCCACCCAGGGGACGGGCAGCCCGGACTGCGGCCGGCCGGCGAAGTGCAGCGCGAGCGGCGCCTGGTCGGCGGAGAGGACGTTGACCACGAACGGCGCGTCGCGCAGGCCCGCGCAGGCCCGCGCCCGCCGGCCGACGCTGATCAGCACCAGGGAGGGGTCCAGGGAGACCGACGTGAACGAGCTGATGGTGATGCCGCGGGCACCGGTGTCCTCGGCGTAGGTCACCGTGCTCACCCCGGTGCCGAACCTGCCCAGGCAGTCGCGCAAGGGCCGGGCGGCGGAGTCGGGCGGCGGCGGGGGCGGTTGGGTCAGAGCTGGCTGCATGAGCCCTCCTGCGGGAGTGGACTCGACCAGTCGGCCGGTGCGGGGACCGCCGACTGCCGTCGGATGCGGCGGTCCAGATCGAGCTGGATCGCCATGGCGTGCTCGAAGAGGAAGAAGTGGTCCCCCGGGAACTCCCGCACGCCGAGGAACGACGTGGTCCGGCCGGACCAGGCGTGCATGGCACGCGGCGGCACGAGCGGGTCGCCCGCGCCGGTGTAGGCGGCGATCGGGCACGGCGCGACGGCACCGTCGTCGTCGAACCCCGCCACCAGCGCGAAGTCCGCCCGCAGCGACGGCACGGCGGCCTCGAGCAGGGCGCGTTCGCGTGCCGTCGTGGTGTGCACCAGACCCAGCCGCCCCACCGTGGCGAGGAGTTCGGCGTCCGGCATCCGGTGCACCGCCGACAGCCCTGCCGCGTTCGGCAGTTCGGGCGCCCAGCCGGACACGCCGAGCAGCGCCGGGGGTACCGCGCCGCGCCCGGCGAGCGCCACGGCCAGCCGGTAGGCCAGCAACGCGCCGAGACTGTGCCCGAAGAACAGGTACGGCCGGCCGTCCAGTTCGGCCTCGACCGCCTCGCACAACTCCTCGACCAGCGGGCCGAGGACCGACCGGGGCGCCTCACCGCCCTCCCCGGGCCGTCCGGGCAGCCGGGCCGCGCGCAGCTCCAGCCCGCGCGGCAGTGACGCGGCCCAGGACAGATAGCCGAGCGGGGAACCGCCCGCGTGCGGGAAGAGGAAGAGCTGGGCCTCGGCGTCCGGGCGGGGATCCGCCGACGCGAACCACTCGTGCATCAGAACTCCAGCGGGAAATGAAGGACAAAAGAGAACGTGTGGCGGTGAGGCTTTTCGAAGCTAGCACGTGAATGTGCGGCCGCATAAGGTCGATTGGCCGGGAAAAACGGCATCAGTTCCTCGTCAGTATCCGGTCAGCAGGGCGTGATTGAATTCCCCGGCCGGTTATCGGAAAGTGAAAGAGGAGACGTGATGCAGAATATCCCGGAGGTCACCGAATTCACCGTGCCGGACCGTCCGGCCGCCGTCCTCGGGGCCGGCACGATGGGCCGCAGGATCGCCCTCATGCTCGCCGCCCGGGGCGGACAGGTACGGATCTTCGACACCTCCGCCGAGCAGCGCGCCGCCGCCGAGCGCTATGTCACCGACCTGCTCCCCGACATCGCCGCAGGTCTTCCGGGGGGTGCCGTGGGCACGGTGGTGCCGCGGGACGACCTCGCCGCGGCGGTCGCCGACACCTGGCTGGTGGTGGAGGCCGTCCCGGAGCGCCTGGAGCTGAAGCGAGACCTGTTCGCACGGCTGAGCCGCACGGCCCCCGCGTCGGCCGTTCTCGCCAGCAACTCCTCCTCCTATTCCACCCGGCTGATCGCCGACGCAGTGGAGGTCCGTCCGGAGCGCGTGGTCAACGCGCATTTCTTCACCCAGCTGCCCGACTGTCGTATTGTCGAGGTGATGTCGAGCGGCCGCACCGACCCGGACGTCATGAAGCTGCTCATGACCGCCCTGCCGGAATTCGGGCTGCGCCCCTACGAGGTGCGCCAGGAAAGCACCGGATTCATCTTCAACCGCATCTGGGCGGCCATCAAACGGGAATCCCTGATGGTGGCGGCCGAGGGCGTGGCCACCGCGGAGGAGATCGACGAGATCTTCCGCGACACCCTGCACACGCCGGTGGGCCCGTTCCGCGCGATGGACATGGTGGGCCTGGACGTCGTCCTGGACGTCGAGGAGCACTACGCCAAGGAACGGGACGGCATCCCCGAGGGCCCCCGCCGGCTGCTGCGCGACCTGCTCGCCGAGGGCCGCCTGGGCGCCAAGAGCGGCCGCGGCTTCTTCTCGTACGACGACTGAGGGGCCGTCGGCGCCGGGCCGCCCGTCGGACGGCGCGGCCCGGCGCCGACCGGCCTCAGGCGCCGCTCCCGCGCACCGCCGGCAGGACGACCTCGGCGATCTCCTTCAGCTGCGGTTCCGGTCGCAGCGAGCCGATCCGCACCACGATGTGCCGGGCGCCGGCCCGCACATAGCCGTTCAGCCACTCCGCGCAGTGCTCGGCGGTGCCCCAGGCGTAGGCCTGGATCGCGGACATCTGCTCCAGGGTGCGGCCGTAGTAGTGCTCGATGTAGTGCTCCAGCTCAGCCTTCGCCCCGGCCTCGTCGGCGCCGACCGTGATGGTGGCGTAGAACCCGGGGACGACGGCCCCCTCCGGGCGCCCGGCCGCGGCCCGCAGGGACTCCAGCCGCCGCCACGCCGCCCCGTAGGCCTCGGCGGACGGCAGGAACGGCAGCCAGCCGTCGTAGAGCCGGGCCACCCGGTCCAGCACCCGGGGCGTGTCGCTGCCGGCCAGCCACAGCGGGGGACCGCCCGGACGCGGCGGCCGGGGCAGCCGGTCCAGCTGCTCGGCCTGCCAGTAGCGGCCGTCGAAGCGGTCGGACGGCCCCGGACCACCGTCGCCCCAGGCCGTCCGCCACAGCGCGGCGATCTCGTCGAGCCGGCCGGCCCGGCCGGCGAACGAGGCGCCGACGGCGGCGAACTCCGCTTCGGTCTCGGGGATGGGGAAACCGGAGCCCAGGCCCATGATCAGCCGCCCCCCGCACACATGGTCGAGGCTGCTCACCATGTTGGCGCCGATGAGGGGGTGCCGCAGCGCCGGGGTCAGCGCGGCGGTGCCCAGCGTGATCGAACCGGTCACCGCGCCGGCGGCCGACAGCACCACCAGGGGGTCGAGCCGGGGCCGCGCGGTCAGGGAGTCGCCGGTCCACAGCGAGTCGAAGCCGAGCTCTTCCGCCTGGCGCGCGAACTCCATCAGGGGGGAGGCGGTGAAGTCGCCGAGGATCGCCTGTTCCCGGGTCGGCAGCAGGACGCCGACGTGAGCCGGCCGGTGGACAGTGGCCATCGCATGCCTCTTCTCAGGCTTTCGGGGGTCGGGGAGCCTCAGGGATCCAAACACCCACCCCTGACACGTCACTGACCTGCTCCTGAGAGCGCCGACGAGTCCACCGCGCCCCACATCCCATACCAGGCGACAATGCACTCAGGCCGCCACATGGTGGAGAGGGGCCCCGGTGGATCTGGACACTGTCGCCGACGAGCTGTACGGACTGCGGCCGGAGGAGTTCACCGCCGCCCGCGCCACCCGGATGGCCGCCGCCCGCACGGCCGGCGACCGCGCGCTCGCCGACCGGATCGGCAAGCTGCGCCGCCCCAGCCGGTCGGCGTGGGCCAGCAACCTCCTCGTCCGTGAACGGCCCGACGAGATCGAGCCGCTGCTCCGGCTCGGCCAGGCGCTGCGCCAGGCCCACCACGACCTCGACGGGACGCAGCTGCGCGCCCTCGTCCGCCGGCAGCGGCAGCTGGTCGGCGCGCTCGCCCGGCAGGCCGGGGAGCTGACGGCGGCGGCCGGCCACCCGATCGGCGAGGACGCCCGACGCGAGGTCGAAAGCACCCTGCACGCCGTCCTCGCCGACGAGGACGCCGCCCGCGCATGGGCCACCGGCCGCCTCGTCAAGCCCCTCACCCCGGCCGTCGGCTTCCCCGAGGTCGCGGACACGGCCCTGCGCCGCACCCCCGCCCCGCCCCCGCCGCCCCGGCCGCCCGCGCGACTCGACGACAAGCGCCGCGAGCGCCTCACCCGGGCGCGGCAGGCCGCCCGCGAGGCCGACGACGAGCTGCGCGACCGGCAGCGGGAGGCGCGCTCCGCCGACCGCGCGGCCACCGAGGCCGGGGAAGAGACGGACCGGCTGCGCCGGCGCGTCGACG
>NZ_BQUN01000039.1:0-58918 GCF_026008495.1 Streptomyces sp. A012304 | reverse complement strand
GGCGGAAGAGCTCCAGCGCCTGCGGGCCGAGCTACGGCAGGCCCGCACCGCCGCCCAGCAGGCGCAGGACCGGGCCCGCGCCGCCGACGGACGCCTGCGCGAGGCCCGGCGCCGCGCCGAGGCGGCGGCCCGGGAGGTGGCACGGCTCGAACCGCCCCAGGACCGCTGAGGACGTCCCCGGGGCCCGAGAGTCACTCGCAGACGATCTCGTTCCGCGGTGTGTAGTGCGTGCGGAACGGCTCCCGCCGCACTTCCCGGCCGCCGTCGTGGAAGACCCGCTCCACGGTGACGTCGAAGCCCTCGAGCGGCGTCTGCGGCACGCACTTCTTGTCGGTGCTCACCTTGCGCGTGGGCTCCTTGACATTGGTGCGCGGCCCCTTCACCGACGTGATCTCGTCGTACTTCTTCGTCCCGAGGAAGGTGACGGTCACGGAGGTGTCGGTGGCCTCCGCCTGGAGGGCGAGGGCGTGACCGGAGTCGTTGGTGAACCGCAGGTCGAGACTGCCCCAGGCGACCGTCGCCTCACGGCCCTCCGGGTAGCGCTCGATGTAGAAGGAGTGGGCGCCGTACTCGACGGGCTTGACACCGGCGAAGAACATCGCGTTGAAGACGGTCGTGGCGACGGCGGACACCCCGCCGCCGGCCGCCTTGGTGAACTGGTCGTCGAGGATCATGATGCCCTCGACGAAGCCGTTGGCCTCGGTGCGCTCCCCGACGGTCCGGTTGAAGCTCCAGGTCTCGCCCGGCAGGACGACGGAGCCGTTGATGAGCTGCGCGGCCCGCCCGATGTTCTTCGTGCGGTACGGGGCCGGCTCGAAGTTGACGGTGAAGGAGGACATCTTCTCCGTCAGCCCCAGCCGCGCGGCGTTCTCCCGGGTCACCTCCGGCTGGATGCGCCGTACGGACAGCTCGCCGGTGCGGTCGGTACCCGACTTCGTCAGCAGCGGCAGCACGGACTTGCCCAGGGCCGCGTCGCTGACCTGGACGCCGACCCTGGCGTCCGAGGCGACCACGACCCGGTCGCCGTCGAGGCGGAGCGTGGCGTTCTCGGGGGTGGTGGTGAGATCGGCCAGCGGACGGGCCACGGCGGGCTCCGCCCGCAGTCCCTTGGCGTCCAGCCTCGGTGTCAGTCGGCCGGAGTCGTCCGGCCGCAGGGTCAGGTGGTCGCCCAGGACGGCCTGGTCGATCGTGAACCGCTTGTCGCCCGCGGTGAGCGTGACCGGCGCCGACATGGCCGGCTGTGCGAACTCCCGCACCGCCCGTGCCACCTCCCGGGCGGTGACCTTCGGCGCGGTCTCCCGGTCGGGCAGCACCGTGACCGTGTCCTGCGCGCCGCGCAGGAAGGCGGCGCGCAGCACACCGACCGCCGAGTCCACGTCCAGCGCGTGTCCGGTGACCGGGGCGACCTGCCGGACCCGGCCGTCGGTGAAGGTGACGGCACCGTCGCGGACCTTCTGGTCGAGGGTCTTCGCGAGCTGTCCGAGGGCGGCGCGGGTCTTGTCCTCCTCGACGCGCACGACGGGCTCGACGGCACCGCCCGAGCGGAAGAGACCGCCGATCACGCTGAACGGGTCGGAGCCGGTGCGGGCCGCCCGGTCGACGGTCCGCCCGGCGTCGAAGGCGAGTCCGGCCCGCCGGGGGTCGACCGTGCCGTCACGGTCGCCGACCCGCACGGGCAGCTCCCGTGCACCGGCCGCCGCCAGGTGCCGCTCCAGCTTCCGCACGGCCTCCTCACGGCTCAGTCCGCCGATCTCCACCCCGCGCACCGTCGTCCCCGTCTCGACCTCCCCGCCGGTGAGCAGCAGCCCGCCGAGATACAAGCCGCCGACGCCGACGGCCAGGGCGCCGCCGGCCAGGGCGAGGCGGGGAACGGACGCTATTCGCGAGACGGAGGCGGCGGAGGCTGCACGGAGGCGCATGGGTCTCCTGGTCGGTGGAGAGGCGGGGTCCCCGGTGACGCGACGCTGGGCGCGGGGCAAGCACCTCAAACTATCCACAACGGGGGCGGTGCGGTGCTATGTCCCAGGACACGTATGTTTCTGGTCACTCGTTTCCGGTCATGCCGTACGGCTCGTCGCCCGGCCGTCGCCGGACAGCCCCGGAACCGCCCGCGAGCGCGGCCGGGCGGACCGCGGGGCGCTCCCGCGCACCACCCCGGTGACCACGTCCTGAGCAGTGGGTTTGCGCAGCATCAGGAGCGCCGCGTCGTCGTGCAGCCGGCCGCCCACATGCGCCAGCAGGTCCTCGTGGAGCGCGCCGAGGGTACGCGCCGGATCGTCCGTCAGGTGCCGCGCCAGCCCGTCGGCGAGCGAGTAGAACGCCCGGCCGTGGTCCCGGGCCTCGGTGACCCCGTCCGTGTACAGCAGCAGCTGGTCCCCGTCGACGAAGGGCAGCACCTGGAGGGTGGGCGTCTCGGCGGTGAGGGCGCGCAGCCCCAGGGGCGGCGCGGGACGGGGCGTCTCCACCGTGCGGACCTCGCCGTCGCGCACCAGCAGCGGCGGCGCGTGCCCGCAGTTGACCAGTTCCAGGCTGCCCGGCCGGGGGTGTCCGGCGACCACGGCGGTGACGAAGTCGTCGCTGCCGAGGTTGCGCGCCAGGCTCCGCTCGATCCGGTCGACGACGTCGAGGAGATCGGGCTCGTCGTAGGCCGCCTCACGGAACACACCGAGCACCAGCGCGGCGGTCCCCACCGCCGGCAGCCCCTTGCCGCGCACATCGCCGACGATCAGCCGGACACCGTACGGAGTGGACACCAGCGCGTAGAGGTCGCCGCCGATCCGGGCCTCCGCCGCGGCGGCGCTGTAGCGGACGGCCACCTGGAACGGGCCGACCCTCGCGGGGACGGGTTTGAGCAGCGCGTGCTGGGCGGCCTCCGCGACCGAGCGGACCGCCGCGAGGACCCGCTCGCGACGTCCCCGCAGCGCGCTGGCCAGACCGCTGGCCAGGGTGACGGCGCCCAGGGCGGCCAGGACGACCGCCAGGTCGTGCCCCGGCGCCCCGTCCCGCAGCCCGAGCGTCGTGCCGAGCACGGTGGCGAGCAGGCCGACGCAGAGCACACCGCGTGGTCCGCAGGTGGTGGTGGCGAGCGCCGGGGCCGCGGCGAGCATCGGCAGCCAGGTCATCGCCGCCCCGCCGAGGAGGTCGACGACCACGATGGCCGTGATGATCAGTACGGGCAGTACGGGCGTGCCGGCGGCCAGTTGGGCGGGGGTGTGCTTGCGGGGCGTCGCCTGACTCATGATTCGTCCGCGGTCCTCACCTGTGGGCGGGGGTGTACAGGTGTCTTCAGGAAACAGGTTCGGTCGCGTGCGTCACAAGGAGAGGGTTTTCAGATAGTGAGCGACAGGCCCCTGGTCACGCGGCTCGCGGTCGGCAGCAGCCGCGCCCGGACCGCCTCCAGCCGGGACAGCCGGTCGGCGGGCAGCGACACGCCGAGCGAGCCGAGCGTGTCCCCGCTGTACACCGGTACGGCGACGCAGACCGTCCCGAGCGTGTACTCCTCCAGGTCGGTGACGGCCGGCGCCAGCGGCGCGGCGTCCAGGCGGCGCAGCAGTTCCGGCGGGTCGGTGATGGTGCGCGGCGTGAGGTCGGCGAGCTGGTGCCGGGAGAGGTAGTCCTTGCGGGCCTCGTCGTCCAGCTCGCGCAGCACGGTCTTGCCCAGCGCGGTGGCGTGCGCGGCGTCCTCGAAGCCCACCCAGAGGTCCACCCGGGGCGCGCGGGGGCCGTCGACGATCTCGGCGACCCTGATCTCGCCGTCCTCGTAGAAGGTGAGGTAGGCGGCGGTCGACAGCTCGTCCCGCAGCGCGGCCAGCGCCGGACGGACCCGGCTGAGCAGCGCCTGCCCGCGACCCCCGGTGTGCAGCGTCCGCAGCTTGTCGCCCAGGATGAACCCGCCGTCGTCCAACTTGCGCAGGTATCCGTCGTGCACCAGCGTGCGCAGCAGGTGGTAGGCGGTGGCCAGGGGCAGCCCCGTCTCGCGCGCCAGCTGTTTCGCCGGTGCGCCGTTCGCGTGCGCCCCCACCGCCTCCAGCAGCCGGAACGCCCGCTGCACGGAGGTGATGAGCGTGGGTCCCTCGCTCGCACCCATAGGACCAGCGTGCGCCGGGCGCGCGGCCCAGGCAAGGCACGCCCGGTTCCGCACGCTCCGGCGCGGGACGGTGACGTCCTAGGCGTTCTTGGGCGCCGCCTGCTGCACGACCTCGAACGACCACAGCGTGGAGGCGGACGCCGCGGGCTTGGGCCGCTCGGCGCCCTCGCCGCCGCCCTGGTGGGCGGCCTTCATCGGCCCCTCCATCCACGCCTGGAACGACTCCTCGTCGCGCCACCGCGTGTACACCAGGTAGGTGTCGGTGCCCTCCACCGGCCGCAGGAGCTCGAACCACTCGAACCCGTCGGAGCTCTCGACGGCGTGGGCCCGGGAGGCGAACCGCTTCTCCAGCGTCTCCCGCTGCTCGGCGGGCACGGTCAGCACGTTGATCTTCACTACGCTCATGACCCCATCCTGCCGGATGCCCCCACCACCCGGCCCCACCGGGCACCTGCGGCGTGCTGGGCGCCCCGAGCCGGGCCCACGCGGCCGGCCGGCCGAAGTCCGGCACGGTCGCGGGGCGGGCGGGCGGCGGTCCGGCGTCCGGGACCGTCGCGGAAGGAACGGGCGCCCGGCGTCCGGTGGGTCAGGTCTCGGACGACAGCACCGGGTCGCCTCCCAGGGCGGCCAGTTCCTCCGGGCTGCGGGGGCCGGGGGCGGTGTCCGCCAGGAGGCCCCGGGCGCGCAGCAGACGGGTGACCGCGACACCCCAGGGCAGTCGCAGCCCGGCCTGCCGGAGGAGATCCGCGCGGGCCAGCGTCGTGGGCGCGGGCCCGGTGTGGGCGCCCGACGGGGTGAGCAGGGCGGCGTCGTCGGCCCAGCGCAGGGCGAGGTCGACGTCGTGGGTGGCCATCACCACCGTGGTGCCGCGGGCGCGCAGCTCGTCGAGGGTGACGAGCAGCCGCTCCTGGCCGTCGGGGTCGAGCCCGGCGGTCGGCTCGTCGAGGATCAGGACCCGCGGGCGCATCGCGACGGCGCCCGCGATCGCGGTCCGCTTGCGCTGCCCGTAGGAGAGCAGATGGGTGGGCCGGTCGGCCAGGCCGGTGATGTCCAGCGCGGCCAGCGCCTCCGCCACCCGCGTCCGCACCTCGGCGTCGGACAGCCCCAGGTTCAGTGGCCCGAAGGACACGTCCTGGGCGACGGACGCGGCGAACAGCTGGTCGTCCGGATCCTGGACGACCAGCTGGACGGTCGTGCGCAGCCGGGTCAGCCCCGCCCGGTCGTACGACACCGCCCGGCCGTCGACCGTCAGCTCCCCGCGGTGCGGGCGCAGCCCGCCGCTCAGCAGCCGCATCAGGGTGGTCTTGCCGCTGCCGTTGCGGCCCAGCAGCGCGAGCGCGCGCCCTTCGCGGATCTCGAAGTCGAGGCCGTCGAGCACGGTCGGGCCGTCCTCGTACGCGAAGGAGGCGCCCCGCAGCGCGACCAGCTCGCTCATGACAAGGACCTTTCCAGGACGAGGGTGAGGGCGGCCAGGGCCACCAGGAGCGCGCACGCGGCCGCCGTGAACCGCGGCGAGACACGGGCCTCGGGCACCAGCACGCGCAGGGTGCCGTCGTAGCCGCGTCCGGCGAGCCCGGCCTGGAGCCGGGCCGCCCGGTCGAAGGACCGCACGAACGCGGTCGCTCCGAGCCCCGCCAGGGAACGCCACTCGGCGGCCCGGGAGGTGTGTCCGAGCCGTGCCGCCTGCGCCTGGCGGATCCGGCGCACGGAGTCCAGCAGCAGGAAGCTCATGCGGTACGTCACCAGCGCGACGTCGACGACCGGCGCCGGCACGCCCGCCCGCACCAGACGCGGCAGCAGATCGGACATGGGGGTGGTGAAGGCGAACAGCAGGACGCCGAGGGAGGCGGCCGAGGTGCGCAGCATCAGCTCCCCGGCCCGCACCCATCCGCCGTCGGCCGGCGTGAGGAACCCGTCGGGCCCGCCCACCTGGACCAGCAGGGTGACCGCGCCCGTCGCGCAGAAACCCAGCGGCACCCGGTAGGCGCGCCACAGCCGCCGGGCCGGCACGCCCGCCGGACCCAGCAGCACGACGAGCGCCGTCACCAGCACCAGGGCAGCGCCCGGCCACGGCGGGAGCGAGATCGCCAGCACGGTCAGGCCCAGCCCGAGCACGGCCTTGTCCACGGGATGACGGCGGCGCCAGCGGCTGCTGTGCGCCGCCGCGTCGATCGGCAGCACGAGCGCTCAGGCCCGTTCCGGTGTGGACCGCTCGGCGTCCGCCGACCTCGCCACCCCCGCGCTGCCCGCGGGAGCGGCGTCCGCCGTCCGCGCCATCCCGGCGGTGTCCGCGTCCGCCGCCTGCGCGCGCGCCCGCAGCTCGCCCTGGCGCCGCCCGCGCCGCAGCCCGAAGTAGTAGGCGAGGACGCCCGCGCCGAGGGCCGCCTGGACGGCGAACAGCGCCGACTCGATCTCCCCGGACGGCGGCTCGTACAGCGGCGAGAACCACGGCTCGTAGTCCGGTTCGATCTCGGTGATCGCCGTCTCCGCCTCGGCGTCGGCGCCCGTGAAGGGCTCCTCCTTGTGGTCGCCCAGGCCGAGCGCCAGCGGCAGCACGGCGAGCGCGACCACCACGAGCAGCAGCAGACCGTTGATCTTCGTGTTCCGGTTCATCGGGACACCGCCTCCGTCCCGGCGGGGGCCTTCCCGCCCGTCACCAGCACCCCGAGCCGGGTCAGCTCACCCTTGCTGGACTGCACCAGCAGACGCATCACCAGCACCGTGAGCAGGCCCTCGCTCACCGCGAGCGGGATCTGCGTGACGGCGAAGATGGACCCGAACTTGCCGAGCGCGCCCAGGAACCCGCTGCCCGGGTCGGGGAACGCGAGCGCCAGCTGCACGCTGGTGACGCAGTACGTGGACAGGTCGGCGACGAACGCCCCGAAGAACACCGCGACCATCAGCGGCGCCTCGGAGCGCCGCAGCAGCCGGTACACGCCGTAGCCGGCCCACGGGCCGACGATCGCCATCGAGAAGACGTTGGCGCCGAGCGTGGTCAGGCCGCCGTGCGCGAGCAGCAGTGCCTGGAAGAGCAGGGTGATGGTGCCCAGCACCGCCATGATCGGCGGCCGGAACAGCATGGCGCCCAGGCCGGTTCCGGTGGGGTGCGAGCAACTGCCGGTGACGGAGGGCAGTTTCAGTGCGGACAGGACGAACGTGAAGGCCCCGGAGGCGCCGAGGAGCAGGGTGCTCTCGGGGTGCTCGCGCACCTCACGCTGGAGTGCACGGACTCCGTGGACGACGAACGGCGCCGACGCGACGCCCCAGGCGACCGCGTGCGCCGGAGGCAGGAAACCCTCGGCTATGTGCATGGCTCAGCAGACCCTCTCCAGCACCTCGTGGATGGTTGACGCGCCTTGGCCGGTCTCCTGGCTGACGGGTACCACCGCCCGTGCTCCGCCTTCCCGGGTCCGAGGACCCAGTGGCTGCCCGTGAGGGCCGGAGCCGGACTTCCCGATCACAGTGGCGAGGGCCGCACCGGCATCACACCGGATTTCCCGTTCACCAAGGCGTGGTGACAGTAGTGGCTGTACAGGGGCGGTGACAAGCGGCCACGGGGGCGCGCGCACGGCGCCCGACGGCTCACACCCCGGCGCACAGCGCTGGCACGTGCTCTCGCCGCTCGGGCCATGATCCCCCTCGCCGTCCCACGCATGATCTGCCCCCAGGGGGTTACTCCGGTCCCATGGCACGGACATCGAGACCCGATCACCGCACCGGTGGCCCGACGAAGTCCGCGCAGCGGCACTCGCCCGGGCCGGACGAGCAGGTGGAACGACGCGCACCGGACGAGCCCAGCCAGCTGCCCAAGCAGTCCTGGTGGGCGGTGCTCAAAGGCACGGTGAAGGAGTTCAAGGACGACGAGCTCACCGACCGTGCGGCGGCCCTCACCTACTACGGCGTGCTCTCCCTGTTCCCGGCCCTGCTGGTGCTGGTGTCCATCCTGGGCCTGGCCGGCCGGTCGGCGACCGAGCAGGTGCTGGAGAACCTCCAGAAACTCGCCCCGGGCTCGGCCCGGGACATCATCAGCGACGCCGTGCAGCAGCTCCAGGGCCGCGGCGGGATCGGCTCGATCATGGCGGTCGTCGGCGTCGTCCTGGCGGTGTGGTCGGCGTCCGGCTATGTCGCCGCCTTCATCCGCAGCGCGAACGCCGTGTACGACATGCCCGAGGGCCGCCCCGTGTGGAAGGTGCTGCCGGTCCGGGTCGCGGTGACCGTGGTGCTGCTCGTGCTGGCCGTGATCAGCGCGCTGATCGTGGTGTTCACCGGCGATCTCGCCCGCCGGGCCGGTACCGCGCTCGGCATCGGCGACACCGCGCTGACGGTCTGGTCGATCGCTAAGTGGCCGGTGCTGATCGTCCTGGTCACGCTCATGATCGCGATCCTGTACTGGGCGGCGCCGAACGTGAAGGGACGCGGCTTCCGCTGGATCACGCCGGGCAGTGTGCTCGCCCTGGTGATCTGGCTGATCGCCTCGGCCGGCTTCGCGTTCTACGTGGCGAACTTCGCCTCCTACAACAAGACCTACGGCACGCTCGCCGGCGTCATCGTGTTCCTGGTGTGGCTGTGGATCACCAACATCGCCATCCTGCTCGGCCTGGAGTTCGACGCGGAGCTGTCCCGCCAGCGCGCCGTCGCCGGGGGACTCCCGCACGACGAGGAACCGTACGTCACGCCCCGTGACACCCGGGCCTGGAGCGAGGAGGACCAGCGCCGACTGGAATGAGGGCCGGCCGCGTTAGCGTCCGGCCGGCTCGGGAAGTCGCAGGTCATGAGGGTGTTGGCGGATCTGCGGAAGGGTGACCGCCGGCTGACGCGCCGCGTGGCGTCATGGCGGTCGGGCCGCGCGCGGCAGGTGTTGCCGGCGGTGGAGGAGGCGGCGCAGCACACCAAGCTGTGGTGGGGAGCCGCCGCCGTCATGGCCACGGCCGGAGGGTGGCGAGGGCGGCGGGCCGCGGCGGCGGGTGTGCTGAGCATGGCGGTGGCGGAGACGGTGTCGAACGGAGTCGTCAAACAGCTTTGGCAGCGGCGCCGGCCGCCGAAGGAGTGGATCCCGCACGAGGACGTCCACGACCGGCCCGAGTCCTCGTCGTTCCCCTCCGGTCACACCGCGGCCGCCGTCGGCTTCACCGCCGCCGTGGCGATGGTCTGGCCCTGGGCGGGCGCGGCCTGCGCGGTTCCGACGGTGCTGGTGGGCTGCGAACGGATCCACACCGGTGCCCACTACCCCTCCGACGTCACCGCCGGCGCCGCGGTCGGCCTGGCCGCCGCCGCCCTGACCCACCGCGTCCCCCGTCTGGCGGCACGGGCCCTGACCTGAGCCCGGTCCCGCGGGCACTTCCGGCCGCCCGGACGGCACCCGCGGATCCGGGTAGGTCCGCCCGGCGCGGGTGAGTACGGGTACTCATGAGCGGGCCCGGCCGCCTGCCGCACGCTGGTCGCACCAGACGTCGAGCGCTTCAGGGGGAGTCGAGGGTGCGTACCAGCGAGCGAGTTCAGGGGCGGGTCCGGGTCGTGTGGGGTCTCGCGCTGGCCGGGGCGGCCGCCGTGCTGCTGAGCGGCTGCTCCCTGAAGGAGGCCAGCTGCGGCGGGGGCGAGTACCCGGTCCTGGCCGTGGGCAGCACCGGCAGCGCCTGCGTGCCGAACGGCGAGGAGCCGCCGGAGGGATACGCGCGCTACCCCGAGGGCAAGGTCCCCGAGTACGTCGGCGACAAGTGGGACACCTACTGGAGCACCCACACCCTCGACGAGAAGGGGAACATCGTCGAGGCGCCGGCGGGGTGAACGTCACCCGTATCACCCCTCGGCGAGGGTCCGGTGCGGGGGACGGCCGTAGGCGCGGCGGTACAGGGCGGCGAAGCGACCCGGGTGCAGGAAGCCCCAGCGGGCGGCGACCTCGGTGACCGTGGTGCCGTCGAGGGGGTTCGCGGCCAGCAGCTCGGCGTGCGCGTGGGACAGCCGCACCCGGCGCAGATGGGCGAGCGGCGTGGTGTCCAGATGGCGCCGGAACGCGTACTGCAGGGCCCGCACGGTGACATGGGCGGCCGCGGCGATGTCGGCGACGGTCAGGGGCTCGTGGGCGTGGTCGTCGATGTAGGACAGCGCCAGGCGCAGGGTGGCCGGGTGGGCGTCCTTGCGGTCGGTCGCGGTGGGGTCGGTCAGCGCGGTGTTGGGGAAGGCGGCGAGCACCCCCGCGGCCAGGTGCTGGGCGGCGGTGGAGGCGATCAGCGGCTGGTCGGCGAAGCCGGGGTCGGACAGCACGTGGTCGCGCAGATAGCTGACGGAGTGCCGCAGGCGTCGCGCCGCGGCGTCGGAGTGGGGCCGGTGGCCGGTCAGGCGCACCGGCTCGGCTCTGCGTCCCGGGGCGCCCGCGGCGACCTGTGCCAGCAGGTCGGTGTCCAGCATGGTGATGTTGTAGCGGGCGTTGCGGACCCGGCCCGCGTACGGCAGGTCCGGTGGGGCGAACGACACCACGTCGCCGGGTCCGAAGGCGTCCTCGACCCCGTCGAAGACATGGTCCTCGATCGTGCCGTCGTGCATGAGACACAGGCAGATCCGCCCCAGCGGGGCCACCGAGTAGCTCATCTCGAAACCGAGGTCGATCTCGTCGACCGTCACCGACGGCAGCGCGGCGCGGCTGATCCGCGCCCGGACGGTCTCGGGCGCGTCGCTGCGTATGCGCATCTTGGCGTAGGCCCGGCTGAGGAAGTCCTCGGTCAGGTCCAGGTCGTCACTGTCGAAGAACAGCGTCTCCATCACGGCCTCGTCGGTGGGTCGGGTGCTCGGCACGGGTCGGGAGCGGGACACCCCCGACCGCCGCGTCCGCGACGTACACGACGAGGGGGAACGGCCATGCGCTCGTCACCCTCGGCTGCCCGGCATCGCGGCGGACATTCGTTTTCCGGACCGGCCCGGCCCAAGGTGTTCGTCCCCTGTGCGGCGGAATCCCTCCCTGAGGTGCAGGCTGGGACGTGACAGCGCCGCGACACCGCTCCGGCAGCGGTTCACGAAACTCGGATCAGCTCAGCGGAAAGACGGGTCGGCATGGCAGCGGAGGAGGACCTCCAGGAACGGATCGGCGCCTTGGAGGCGGAGGTCCGGCAACTGCGGCAGGCCGTCGCCTCCCACGCCGTCATCGACCAGGCCATCGGCGTCGTCATCACCGTCGGCCACCTCCGTCCGGAGCAGGGCTGGAGCGTCCTGAAGGACATCTCCCAGCACACCAACACCAAGCTGCGCGAGGTCGCCGAGTACGTCGTCCAGGGCGCCCACTGCGGCTGGCTCCCCGACGGCATCCACCAGGCGCTGGCCGACGCCCTCAAGCGCACCGACCAAGGCCGGGAGGATTCCGGGAACCCATCCGTGCGTGACTCTGGGTGACGCACGCAGTGACGTAGAGTCGACCTCCGGGGAGAGATACCGGAGGGGGATGACGTGCCGCTGGAGTCGGTGCGGTTCGCGGTCCTGGGGCCCGTACGGGTGTGGCGGGGGCGGACGGAGCTTGAGCCGGAGGGCCGCAGGAGCGTGCCTTCCTGGCGCTGCTGCTGGTCGGAGCGGGTCGGCCGGTCGCCGTCGCGGAGATCGTCGACGCGCTGTGGGGGACGGACCCGCCGCGCAGCGCGCTCAACGTGATCCGCCGGCACGTGGGGACCCTGCGGCGCCTGCTGGAGCCCGGCCTTCCCGCACGCGCGGAGGGACGGTGGCTGCTGCGGGAGGCGGGTGGCGTCGGTGCCGGCGGCGACGGTCAGGCCGCGCTCCAGCATGGCCGCCAGCGGCGGGGCGTCCGCGGCCGCTCCGGTGCCGTAGCGCCGCAGGAACGCCTCGCCCTGGAAGGACAGTCGGTTCTGCACGGACAGTGCGCCGCCGAGGGCGGCGACGCGGTCGAGGCTCGCGGGGGAGACGGTCTCCGCGTGGTCGAACAGCCAGCGGTTGCCGGCCGGGAAGAGACCTTCCGCCGCGAGTTTCTCGAACACGGCGAGATCGCGGCGGATCGTCTCGTCGTAGGTGGCGTGCAGACGGAATCCCCAGCCGTTCTCCATGAGGAGCCGGACCGCCTTCTCGAATTCCGCCTCGTAGGCGTTGAGTTCCGGCCGTGGCTGGGTGAAGTTCTCGAAGTCGGCGGCCGCCCAGGTGAGATTCTCACCCGCGCCGTTGAGGCGCAGCCAGGCGTCGCCGTCCTCGGGGCGGGCCATTTCGATCCACCGGGTGAGATCGTCGATCTCCTGCCCCGGGGTCTGCGGGAAAAGGTGATAGGCGATGCGCAGCGACAACTGGCCGGATTTCGCCAGTTCGACGACGGTGGAGTAGTTCTCGGGGAAGTTCTGGAATCCGCCGGCGGCGTCGATGGCCGAGGTCAGCCCGAACGGTTGAGTTCGCGCAGGAAGTGCCGGGTCGAGGTCTTCCTGTCCTCGCCTTCCAGGGCCGGCGCCTTCGCCAGCGCCGAGTACAGGATCAGCGCGCTGGGCGCGGCCAGCAGCATGCCCGTGGGCTCCCCGTCCCGGCCGCGGACGATCTGGCCGCCCTTCGGGTCGGGGGTGGAGCGGTCGTAGCCGGCGGCCTTGAGGGCGGCCCGGTTGAGGACGGCCGACTGGTAGAGGTGCAGGACGAAGACGGGCATGTCCGGCGCGGCCGCGTTCAGTTCCGCGACCGTCGGCAGCCGCCGCTCCGCGAACTGCTCCGCCGACCAGCCGCCGACCACCCGCACCCACTGGCCCTTCGGGGTGCGGGCGGCCTGCTCGCGCAGCATCGCCAGGCCCTGCCGCAGGGTGCGCACACCGTCCCAGCGCAGTTCCAGCACGTAGTTGAGGCCGCCGCGGATCACATGCAGGTGGGCGTCGTTGAGGCCCGGCACGACCCGTCGGCCGAGCGCGTCGACGACCCGGGTGCGCGGGCAGATGTGCGCGGCGATGTCCTGGTCGTCGCCGACGGCCGTGACGACACCGCCGCGCACGGCGAGCGCCCCGGCCTGCGGGTGGCGCGGGTCCTGGGTGTGGACGCGCCCGTTGCGGACGACGAGTTCCGCGGCGTTGTCGGTGGCCCGGGGGACCAGTCCGCCGACCGGCATTGCTGACACCGTGCGACAACCCCTTCGGGAATCGAGGAATTCATGTGCCCTCAACACAAGCCGTTCGGACGGCGCTCATGTGTTCTGTGAGCGCACCGAATGAGTGCTCACAGCGCACCGCATTCCTGTGCGCTGAGAGGACAGCGGCGGTGCACGCGTGAGCAATGCCGAGCCGCCCCGCGGATTTAGCGTGACGAGGAGAGGAAACGCACACGAGGACCGCGGGAGATGTTCATGTCCGAAGTCGTCGAGCCGGTTCGGCCGGTTCTGGAACCCGCCGCGCGGGCGTTCGCGGAGGCGACGGCGAACCCGCCGTACCTGTTCGAACTGCCGCCGGCGGAGGGACGCAAGGCCGTCGACGAGGTCCAGTCCGGCGACATCGACAAGCCGGCCGTCGACGAGGAGTGGATCACCGTCCCCGGCGGCCCCACCGGCAGCGTCCGCGCCCGCCTCGTGCGGCCCGCCGGCCGCACCGGCATCCTCCCGGTGATCCTCTACATCCACGGCGCCGGCTGGGTCTTCGGCAACGCCCACACCCACGACCGCCTGGTCCGCGAACTCGCCGCCGGCACCGACGCCGCCGTCGTCTTCCCCGAGTACGACCTCTCACCCGAGGTCCGCTACCCCGTCGCCCTGGAACAGAACTACACCGTCGCCCGCTGGATCACCGAACAGGGCAGCGCCCACGGCCTGGACGGCACACGGCTGGCGGTGGCCGGCGACTCCGTCGGCGGCAACATGACCGCCGCCCTGACCCTGCTGGCCAAGGAACGCGGCGGCCCCCACCTCACCCACCAGGTGCTGTTCTACCCCGTCACCGACGCCGCCTTCGACACCCCCTCCTACCACCAGTTCGCCCAGGGCTACTTCCTGCGCCGGGACGGCATGCGCTGGTTCTGGGACCAATACACCACCGACACCGCCGAACGCGACCAGCCCACCGCCTCACCCCTGCGCGCCACCACCGAACAGCTCACCGGCCTGCCCCCCGCGCTCGTCGTCACCGCCGAGGCCGACGTCCTGCGCGACGAGGGCGAGGCCTACGCGGCCAGACTCCGCACCGCCGGCGTCCCCGTCACCGCCGTCCGCTTCCAGGGCGTCATCCACGACTTCGTCATGCTCAACGCCCTGCGCTCCACCCATGCCGCCGAAGCCGCCATCACCCTCGCCGTCCACACCCTGCGCACCGCCCTGCACCCCGCCTGAGTCCGAGGAGACACCCCTTACATGTCCGCCGCCACGCCCACCGTCCTCCTCGTCCACGGCGCGTTCGCCGACGCCGCGAGCTGGTCCGGTGTCATCGCCGAGCTCCAGGGCCACGGCATCCCCGTCATCGCCCCGCCCAACCCGCTGCGCGGTCTGGCCTCCGACGCCGCGTACATCGCCTCCGTCGCCGCCCAGATCGACGGCCCCGTGATCCTCGTCGGCCACTCCTACGGCGGTGCCCTCATCACCGTGGCCGGCACCACGGAGAACGTCGTCGGTCTCGTCTACGTCGCCGCGTACGTCCTGGAAGAGGGCGAGAGCCTCGGCGAGCTTCAGGGCCGCTTCCCGGCGTCGCCGCTGGTCAGCAACCTCAAGCAGTGGACGTACCCGGTGCCGGGCGGCGGCACCGCCGTCGAGGTCACCATCGCCGAGGACGCCTTCCCGACGGTGTTCGCCGCCGACGTGCCGGCCGGGGTCACCAAGATCCTCGCCTCCGCCCAGCGCCCGCTGGCCGCCGCCGCGTTCGAGGAGACCGCGAGCGCGGCCGCCTGGACGGCCAAGCCGTCCTGGGCCGTCGTGGCCGGCGCCGACAACGCGATCAACCCCGAGGTCCAGCGCTTCGCCGCGAAGCGCGCCGGCGCGACCGTCGTCGAACTGGACGACGCCTCCCACGCCGTCGCCGTCTCCCGCCCCGAGCAGGTCGCCGAGGTGATCCGCGAGGCGGTACGCGCCACCGGCTGACACCCGGGGGCCCCGAGCAGCCGTGCGGACGCGTTCCCGTGCGACGCGCCCGCACGGCCCACACCCGCCCCCGTCGGCGCGAGCGCCCCGTCACCGCACGGCGGGTTCGCGCCGGCCATGGCGGTGGCGGTGGGTGAGGTCTTCCGCTGCCCCGGCCCAGTCGGGGTGGGTGAAGGTGAACCCGGCGTCGAGGAGGCGGCCGGGCACGACGCGGCGGCTCTTGAGCAGCAGTTCGGTGTCGGAGCGCAGGGCGAAGGCGCCGACCTCGGCCATCCAGCGCGTCGCGGGCAGCCCCACCGGGACGCCCCACGCGGTGCGCAGGGCGCGCATGAACGCGCGGTGCGGCTGGGGCTCTGGAGCGGCGAGGTTGACCGGCCCGGAGAGATCCTCCCGGTCGATCAGGAACTCGACGGCGCGCAGGAAGTCGAGGTCGTGGATCCACGACACGTACTGCGCGCCGCCCGCCACCGGCCCGCCGAGACCGAGCCGGACCAGCCGCGACAGCACGTCGAAGACACCGCCCCGGTCGGGGCTCATGACCATGGCGGACCGCAGGGCCACCCTGCGGGTGTCCGGTGTCGCGGCCCGCTCCTGCTCCCGCTCCCAGTTCCTGGCGATGTCGACGCTGTAGGACCAGTACCCCGGAGCGTCGGGCTCCGTGCCGCCCAGCACGCCGGTGGCCTCGTCGTGGGCGGTGTCGAAGCGGTGGGCGTAGATCGTGGCGGTGCTCATCTGGAGCCAGACCCTCGGCGGCCGGGCGGCCCGGGCGATCGCCTCGCCCACGACCCGGGCGGAGAGCACCCGGGAGTCCATCATCTCCCGCAGGTTGTCGGGGGTGTAGCGGCAGCTGACGCTGCGCCCCGCCAGGTTGATCACCACGTCACTGCCGTCGACCGCGTCGGCCCAGGGGCCGAGCGTCCGGCCGTCCCACGGCAGCTCTCCCGGGCCGGACGCCCGCCGGGTCAGCACCACGACCTCGTGCCCGGCCGCCGTCAGCGCACGCCGCAGCACGGTCCCCACCTGCCCGGTCCCCCCGGGTATGACGATCCTCATCTGGCCTCCCCGTCTCGTCGTGGGACGGACACTACCCCGGTTTTGAACGTGTTCAAAACCGGGGTGGTGGTCGGGGCGGCCCGTCTCAGCTCCCGTGCACCTCCAGCGCGGCCCGCACCGCCGACTCCACCGCGCCCTCGATCCACGACGGCTTCACCGAGGTGTGGTCGCCCGCGAAGTGCAGCGGCCCCTCGGGCGAGCGGATCGCCGTCAGCAACTCGGTGTGCTGGCCCGGCAGCAGCACCGACGCCTCCCCGTAGGCGTAGGGGTCGCGCAGCCAGCTCTGGGTGCGGCCGGCGCCCGTGTAGAAGACCTCGACGCGCTGGCCGTACACCTGCTGAAGTCCCCTGAGCGCGTGCGGATAGCGGGCGTCGTCCTCCAGGGAGTCCCAGCGGGAGGCGTCGTCGGCCCAGCTGTAGGAGGCCAGCACCACTCCGCCCTCGCTGCCCGCCACCGGATGGGACGGGTTGATCATGAAGCGGTTGGAGTTGTCGGAGACCGAGCCGCCGCCGACGATCCGCGCCGCCTCCGGCTGGTCACGGGTCACCCACCGGTCGGCCGCGTAGTGCACCCGCTGCGCTGCGCTGATGTGGCCCGGCGGCACGGACGGGTGCGCGCCCAGCAGACTCCCGTCCGAGAGCGCCTTCCCGGCCCGGTACTCCTCGTACAGCCCCGTCCGTACGGCGTCGAGCTCCCGCTTCCAGTCGTCCTCCGAGAACTCCCACCACCGGCGGCTGAACTCCAGCAGCACCTTCGTCGCGCTGTCGTAGTGCAGTTCCGCGACGGCACGCCGCTTCTTGTACGACATCAGCGGGCTGACCTGCACCTGCCGCAGCCCCGAGAACGGCACGGTCACGATCGCGACGTCACCGGTGAACTGCTCCCGCACGACCTTGCCGTCACGGCCCTCGGACACCGTGTCGACCCACACGTGCGGCCCGTCGGCGCGGACGTGCGCGGTGTCGTCGGTGCCGGTCCGCTCCGGCGACCAGTACTCGACGCGCGTCACCCGCCGGTCGAGCCGCAGCACGTCGGAGACCTCCCGCAGCAGCGCGTCCGGCAGCGTGGCCGTGCCGCCGACCAGCTCCCAGAACTCGGTGTCGGGGCTGATCAGCGAGGCGCTGATGAAGCTGTGGATGAAGGACAGCGGCAGACGGGAGGTGAGGTTCTCCAGGGTGCCGACCAGATCGATGGTGCGCTCGTCCAGACCGGCCTCCTCGGTCAGGAACCGGTACATCGACCAGTCCCCGTACCTCTGCACGACCCGGGCCCAGCCCCGCACCCGCTCCGGCATCGGCTTGTCGACGCGTTTGCCGTCGGCGCCCACGGTGCTGAACTCGTCGCGCACCGGGTCCAGGGCCTGGCGCAGGATCGTCGAGGACGGTGTGTCCCAGTACGCGCGCGGCACCCCGAAGGACCGGTTGACCTTGCGCGGCGACCGCGCGTACTCGGAGCGGCGCACCCGGACGCCGTTGACGTGCAGCCAGGCGTTGTTGACGGGCTTGCCGTCGGCGTCGACGTCGACGAGGTGGAACCGGCGCCGCTCGACGCCCAGTCGGTCGATGAGGCTCATCACCAGCGGATGGCTGCCGGGGATCCGCATGGCCCCCGCCTCCGCGTACTGCGCCGGATCGGCGAACGCCCGCGCCGCGTTCTCGTGCCCGCCGGTCCGGAAGGTCTTGATCCGGCCGCCGACCCGGTTGCCGTTGGCCTCCAGGAGCGTGACGTGGTGCCCGGCCCGCTTCAGCAGCCAGGCGGCCACCAGCCCGGCGGGCCCGGCACCCACGACGAGCACCTTCTTCGCGGTCTTCGTCCCGGTGCGGGGCAGTCCGTCGGCCAGGACCTTCCGGTACCCGGGCACCAGGGGCCGGTCCTGCGAGTCCACCACCAGCAGGGCCCGGGCGACCGCCAGGCAGGTGGCCGGGTCGGCGGTGGACCGCGGCGGACGGGGCGCCTGCGGCACCGCGGCCGCGGCGAGCGGGGCCGAGGCCGCGAGCGCGGCTCCGGCCGCACCGGCCGTGGCGGTGAACTGCCGCCGCGACAAACGGGGTTGAGGGGATCGGGACTGCTCGACAGAGGCATGGGAATGGTCCATGTGCCCTGGATACGGGGGCGGTCCGGCGGCCCGTGGAGGTCCGGCCGATCATCACCTGAACGTGGGAGCGTGACGGCGCGGGCGGGCTCCCACCGGTGCATCCGGGCGAGGGCCGCGAGGGGTTTGTCCCCGGCTTCGGTGGGGTTCTGTGGGCTCCGGTGGGTTCGGTGACCACCGGGCCGCGGCCGGTTCCGCTAGTAGCCGACGCGGAAGGTCGCGTCCTGGCGGTCCGTGGCCGTCGAGACGGGGTCGATGCGCAGGGCGTAGTTGGAGTGGCGGATGTAGCGGGTCGGGTTGTTGTACGAGCGGAAGGACGACCAGCTCGCGTCCGCGAGGCCCGCCGTACGGTGGAAGGTGGCGTCCGCCGCGAACGTCGACGTGCCGTCGTTGACGTCCAGCCGCAGCTCGTAGTTGTAGTGCCGCAGGTAGCGGGTGGGGAAGTTGACCGACTGGAAGGAGACCCCGGAGCTGTCGGCGAGGCCGGGGACCAGCTTCCAGAGGGAGTCCAGGTACGGGTCGAAGGGGTACTGGTCGATACGGCCGGCGTAGTTGGCGTGGCGGACGTAACGGGCCGGGAAGTTGTAGGACTTGAGCCGGTTCCAGGTGGGGGCGCCCCATTTCGCGAGGAGGTTGTCGTACTCGGTGGACGTGATCGTCGCGATGCCGCAGTGCTTGGAGTTCACCGGCTGGGTGTAGGTCTTCTGGTCGAGCGCGGTCCAGGTGCCCGAGGACAGGTCGGAGGACTGCCAGGCGTAGAAGACGCCGTTGGGGGTGTAGGTGTCTCCCCACAGGAACCAGTTGTTGGACGTCAGGGACTTCACGATGGTCGGCGCCTCGGTGCCGCCGTGGGCGACGCCGGTGCTGAACTCGGTGAAGCTGCCCGGGTCGAGGGAGGTCGACCGGGCGGCGACGAGGGTCTGGTTCTTCTTGAAGAAGAGGTAGTTGACGCCGTTGACGCCCACGGCCATGTTGCCGTCGATGACGTCGTAGCCGGGGTCGAAGAAGACCTGCGGGGCGGAGGCGGTGACGAAGTCGCGGGTGTAGTTGACCATGATCACGTTGTGGCCGCTGCTGTTCACCGAGGAGTAGATGACCGCGTACTGGCCCCGGCCCGCGTCCCAGAACGCCTCGGGCGCCCAGCTGTGGGTGGTCATGTCGTGCAGCTTCAGCCGCCGGTAGCCGGTGAAGGTGCGCAGGTCGGCGGAGTCCCAGACGTGGATGTACTGGCTGTTGTAGCTCCAATCGGTGCCCTTGAGGTCGGTGGCGAGGACGACGAACGTGCCGTCCTGCTTGCGCAGCAGGAACGGGTCGCGCAGGCCGAGCGCGCCCGCCGTGGGAGTGGCCACGGGGTTGTTCTGGTTCAGCGGCGTCCAGTTGAGCCCGTCCGGGCTGACGGCGAGGTGCAGGCCGTAGTCGGTGCCGGTGCCGAGGGTGGTCGACTCGGTGAAGTAGCACATCACGTACGCCGAGTCCGCGGCATGCGCGGTCCCGGCGCCCAGCGTCAGCGCGCCGGACACGGCCAGCGGGGCGGCGGCGGTCATGCCCAGGAACAGACGACGGGAGGGGAGGGGGCGGGAGGTCATGCCGGCTCCAAAGGGGGTGCGGGGGCCCTCGGAAGGGTCGTGAAGTGGGAGAACGGACACGGCTATTCGGTATATCGAACATGGTTCGGTGAATCGGTCAGAAGGTAGACCTTGACCATGTGCGCGTCAATGACTTCGCGCGGGTCCCCGCGGGTTCACAGGAAGCGGGCTCCGATGGCGCCAGGACGACCGGTCCCCGCTCGTGAGACGGCCGTGGAGGACCGCGGCCGACCCCGTGCCGACGCCGGCTAGGCCGGCGTCCTCCGGTCGACGATCATGACCGCCCGACACCGCCCCGTGGGCCGTGACATCGTGGTGTCATGACCATCGAGGTGCGCCCGGCTTCGGTCTTCGCGGACGTCCGGGCCCTGCTCGGCCCGAAGAAGCCGGGGGCGAACGTCTGCTGGTGCCTGAGCTACCGGATCCCGTCCAAGCTCAACAACGAGCTGCGCGGCCCGGCGCGCGGGGAGTACGTCGCCGAGCTGTGCCGCGCCGACCCGCCTCCGGGTGTCGTCGCCTACGACGGTGACGAGCCGGTCGGCTGGGCCGCCGTCGCCCCGCGCTCGGCCACCTCCTTCGCGCGCAGCCGCACGATCCCGCACGTCGACGATCTGCCGGTCTGGTCCCTGTGGTGCGTCCGGGTCCGCCCCGGCCGCCGCAAGCAGGGCATCTCCCACGCCCTCATCGCCGGCGCGGTCGAATTCGCCCGCGCCCACGGCGCCCCCGCCGTCGAGGCCTACCCCCTCGACAACGGCGACGCCCAGGTCGACCTGACCATGGCCTACGCCGGACTCCGCAAGAACTTCGAGCGGGCCGGCTTCGTGCACGCCGCCGACACCACGTCGGTGCTGGCCGGCCACCCCCGCGTCCTGATGCGGCTCGACCTGCGTCCGTAGGCGCCGGGGCCGGTCCCTGGACCGTCTGCCACGCCCGGCTCACGGGAGCGGCTGCTCCCATCGCGGCGATCGCTACGGCGAGAACGAGTTCGGCCCTGGATGGGGGAGTCCAGGTGGCCGGGGGGAAATACCGCGCTCAATACTCCTTGCAGGAGTCATGCGCCACGCTTCAGCCCTCGTTCGTCCACCCATCTGAGGGTGCGTCAGCATAAAGTGCGGCAATGGAGATCCGTGTTTCTCGATCGGCCGCGATTTCCCTGTGCCATTCAGCCGGTCGCCGCACGACAGGAAAGGCATGAGAATGTCACGCTTGGCGCATTCGGCGCTGCAACTAGTCCGTCCGGGCCTGGCCGCGATCGCCGCCGGCGCGGCCGTCGTGACCGCCGTACTGCTCCCGTCGTCGGCGGCCGCCGTACCGTCCGCACCCCGTGCGGCGGACGCCGGACCCGCCGCCCCCGGCGCGGCCGACGCGCCGTCCGGCATCAGCCGTCTGTCGGACAAGTGGACGACGCCCTGGGGCATCTCCTTCCTGCCGGACGGCACGGCGGCGCTGGTGACCGAGCGCAACACCGGAGAGGTCTACAAGGCCGGCGTCGACGGCTCCCGACAGCGGGTCGGCGCGGTGCCGTACTCCGTGTGGAGCCTGGAGACCCAGGACAAGGGCGGGCTGCTGGGCGTCGCCGTGTCCCCGACCTGGAACGGCGTCACGGACCAGGCCGTGTTCTTCATGCAGACCACGGCCGTCGACAACCGTGTCGTCAGGATGGACTTCGACGGGAGGTCCCTCAGCGGCTACACCCCCGTCCTCACCGGCATCCGCCGGGACACCCAGCACAACGGCGGCCACCTCGCCTTCGGCCCCGACGGCTACCTGTACGTCACCACCGGCGACGCGCTACAGCCCAGGCTCGCCCAGGACAAGGACTCGCTCAACGGGAAGATCCTGCGCATCACCCGGACCGGCGCCGCCGCGCCCGGCAACCCCTTCGGCAACCACGTCTACAGCTACGGCCACCGCAACCCCGAGGGCCTGGCCTGGGACGAGCGGGGCAGGCTGTGGGAGACCGAGATCGGCGAGTCCACCTGGGACGAGCTCAACCTCATCGACCCCGGCGCCAACTACGGCTGGCCCACGTGCGAAGGCTTCTGCTCCACCCCGGGCATGACCGACCCCAAGCGGGTCTGGAACCCGGCCGAGGGAGGCGTGCCCGCCCAGCTCGCGGTCGTCGACGACGTCATCTACACCTCGACGCTGCGCGGCCGGCGGCTGTGGCGGCTGCCGATCGACGACACCGGCGAGGACGTCGGCACGGGGAAGTCGTACTACAAAGGCGACTACGGCCGGCTGCGGGCGCTCGTCAAGGTCCCCGGCGCCGACGAGCTCTGGCTGGGCACGAGCGACCGAGGCACCGGCAAGGACCTCATCCTCAAGATCACCCTCGACTGAACCCGCCCCGGCTCGCCCCGGGCGCCTCCGTCAGCAGGATGGGGCAGTCCGGGTGGCCCGCGCGAAATCCGCGTCCAATACTCCTCTCAGGAGTCAGGTGCCACCGCTCGCCCCTCGTCGCCCGTCCTTTTCTCCTCGCCTTTTTGAGGACGCGTCATGAGGCGTGCGGTGACCGGCGCCTCCTCCTTCGCTTCGAATGCGCCGACGGATTCTCCTCACGGAATTCAGCCGGTCGCCCTCCACGACACGAAAGGCCGCAGAATGTCACGCTTGGCGCATTCGGCGCTGCATGGGCTCCGCCCGGGCAGAGCCGCGCTCGCTGCCGCCACCGCCCTCCTCGGCACCTGTGTCCTCCAGCCGACGGCCTCGGCCGCGGTCACGGAGCACACCGCCTCCCGGGCGGCGGACATCGACACGAGCACCCGGGCCTACCGCGGCGCCCCGGTGGGAGCCTCCGTCCTCTCCGACAAGTGGACCAGACCGTGGGCCATCTCCTTCCTGCCCGACGGGAAGAAGGCGCTGGTCACCGAGCGCCGCACCTCGGAGGTGTGGGTCCAGTCCCGCGACGGGTCCAAGAAGAAGGCGGGCAAGGTCCCGCACACCGTCGCCGACGACGCCGACCCCGCGGTGGGCAGCGGCGGGCTGCTGGGCGTCGCCCCCTCACCCACCTGGAACGGCACCACGGACCGGAACGTCTTCTTCGTCCACACGGTCGCCCACGAGACCCGGGTCGCGAAGATGCAGTTCGACGGCGCCTCGCTCAGCGGGTACACCGTCGTGCTCGGCGGCATCGCCCGCGGCGGCGACCACAACGGCGGCAAGATCGCCTTCGGCCCCGACGGCTACCTGTACGTCGCCACCGGCGACGCCCTCAAGCCGTCCCTCGCGCAGAACAAGAACTCGCTCAACGGGAAGGTCCTGCGCATCACCAAGAGCGGTGCCGCCGCCCCCGGCAACCCCTTCGGCAACCGCGTCTACAGCTACGGCCACCGCAACCCGCAGGGCCTGGCCTGGGACGCGCGGGGCAGGCTGTGGGAGACCGAGATCGGCGACTCCGCCTGGGACGAGCTCAACCTCATCAGCGCCGGCGCCAACTACGGCTGGCCCATGTGCGAGGGATCCTGCTCCACCGCGGGTATGACCAACCCCAAACACGTCTGGAAACCCGCCTCGGGAGGCGTGCCCGCCCAGCTCGCCGTCGTCGACGACGTCGTGTACGTCTCGACACTGCGCGGCCAGCGGCTGTGGGCGCTGCCCATCGACGGCACCGGCAAGGACGTCGGCACCGCGAAGGCCTACTACAACGGCGCCTACGGCCGGCTGCGGGCCCTCACCAAGGTCCCCGGCGCCGACGAGCTCTGGCTGGGCAGCACCGACCGCGGCGACGACAGGGACCGGATCCTCAAGATCACCGTCAACTGACCTCCTTCCCCGCCCCCTCCGCACGACGGGGTGAACCCACCTCCCCCGAAAGGAAGGTACGCACCATGACCGAAACCACCGAGCAGGCGCAGCACCCGGCCGCGACCACCGCGGAGCAGACCGACGGCGCCGTCTGGCAGACGCCCGGGTACACCGTCGTCGACACCGCGCTGGAGGTCACCGCCTACTCCCTCTCCACCCGCTAGTCCGCCGCCATGCTGCTGCAGGTGCTCGGCACCGCGGCCGGCGGCGGCATCCCGCAGTGGAACTGCGCGTGCCCCGGCTGCTCCGGGGCACGCGCGCATCCCGAGCGCCGCCGCCGTCACGCCTCGCTCGCGGTCCGCGCCCAAGAGGGCCGCTGGTACCTCGTCAACGCGACGCCCGACATCGGTGACCAGATCGAGGCCCACCCGGCACTCCACCCGGGCCCCGGGCCCCGGCACACCCCGATCGCCGGAGTCGTCCTCACCGACGCCGAACTCGACCACACTCTGGGCATCGCACGTCTGCGCGAGGCGGACCGCCTGGAGATCCACGCCACCGAGCCGGTCCGGCGGGCCCTCGACGAACGTCTGCGCCTCGGCGCGATCCTGGGCCCCTACACCGACCTGACCTGGCGGGACCTGCCCTGCCACGGCGCACGGCCCCTGCACGGCGACCCCGACGACCCCCCGGACCACGGTCTGAGGATCAGCGCCGTCCCCGTGTCGACGAAGCGCCCCCGGTACGCCGTCGACGCCCCCGAGGACGACGCCTGGGTGGTGGCCCTGCGCCTGTACGACCAGGCCACCGGCCGGGTCGCGCTCTATGCCCCCGCCGTCGCCGCCTGGTCCGACGCGCTGCACCGCGCCGCCGCCGAGGCCGACTGCGTCATCGTCGACGGCACCTTCTGGGACGAGGAGGAACCACGCCGTACCGGCATCTCCTCCCGCACCGCCACCGGCATGGGCCATCTGCCCATCGACGGCCCGGGCGGCACCGCCGGCATCCTCGCCACGCTGTCCGCGCGCTGCCTCTACACACACCTCAACAACACGAACCCCCTCGTCGACCCCGCCGCGGCACAGCACAAGCGGCTCGCCCGACTGGGCCTCGAGGTGGCCGACGACGAGATGGTGATCGAGCTGTGACCACGACACTCGCCCCCCTGACGGAACCCTGGAGCGCCACCGAGTTCGAGGCCCGACTGCGCGCGGTGGGCCAGGAGCGCTACCACGACCGCCACCCCTTCAACGTCCGTATGCACGAGGGCGACCTCAGCCCGGCGGAGGTACGCCGCTGGATCGCCAACCGCTTCCACTACCAGCGCCACATCCCCGTCAAGGACGCGCTGATCACCGCGAAGCTGGACTCCCCGAACCTGCGGCGCACCTGGCTGCGGCGGATCGAGGACCACGACGGGCGCGGCGAGGGCGAAGGCGGCATCGAGCGCTGGCTGCGACTCGGCGAGGCCGCCGGCCTGGACCGCGCGAGCCTGCTCAGGGGTGACTTCGTCCTGCCGGGCGTACGGCTGGCCGTGGAGGGGTACGTCAATTTCTGCCGCCTGCGCCCGCCGCTGGAGGCCGTCGCGGCGTCGCTCACCGAACTGACCGCTCCGGACCTGATGAGCCGGCGCATCGACGCCTTCGAACGCCACTACTCCTGGATCGCTCCGTCCGGACTGGAGTACTTCCGCGCCCGCGTCGAGCAGGGCCGGCGCGACAGCGGCGAGGCCCTCGCGCTCGTCCTGGGCTGGGCCCGCACCCGCGATGAGCAGGAGCGGGCCCTGGCCGCGCTGTCGTTCAAGTGCGACGTGCTGTGGGCCCTGCTCGACGCCGTGCAGCAGGCCGGGGAACAGGCCCCGCCCGACGCGGCGGACCGGGCCGGGACGGCGGACCGGGTGGAGGCGGCGGACCCCGCCGACGGGGAGGGCCGGTCCGCCCTGCCGAGCCGCACCGGACGACGCACCCGGACCGACCGGCCGGTGGTGGACAGCCGGCCGTGGCGCAACGGCCGGCCCGAGCGGGTCGGCCCGCCGCCGCTGGACGGCCGGCCCTGGCGCAGCATCCGACGGGGGCCGATGTGACCGCCGAGCCCAGTGTGAGCGCTGAGCCGATCGTGACGGCGCCGCCGCACGACGAGCCGGCGCCGCCGGACGGCACGGGGGGCCCAGAGGAGTGGCGCCCCGCCCTCGCCCCCGCCCTGATGCTGCGGCACGACCGCGTGCGCGGCACGGACCTGCTGGTCCTGCCCGAACGGGTCGTCGTCCTCCAGGGACACGCCGGCCGGATCGTCGGACTGTGCGACGGCACCCGAACCCTGCGCGGGATCGTCGACGAGCTGGCCGGCCGCCACCCCGGCGCCCCGGTGGCCACCGAGGTCCCCGCGTTCCTCCACCGCCTGCGCCAGGAGGGCTGGCTCGAGTGACCACGCACACCCCTCCCTGGGCCCTGCTCGCCGAACTCACCCACGCCTGCCCCCTCCACTGCCCCTACTGCTCCAACCCCCTGGAACTGGCCCGCCGCTCGGGCGAACTCGGCACCGACGAGTGGACCGACGTACTGCGCCAGGCCGCCGCGCTGGGCGTCGTGCACACCCACCTCTCCGGTGGCGAGCCGCTGCTGCGCCCGGACCTGGAGCAGATCGTCGCCGCCGCCGAGGCCGCCGGGATCTACACCCAGCTCGTCACGAGCGGCACCGGTCTGGACGAGGCCCGGCTGACCGCGCTGTGCGGGGCGGGGCTGCGCAGCGTGCAGCTCTCCGTCCAGCACGCGGATCCCGAGGCCAACGACCGTATCGCCGGACGCCGGTCGTCCTTCGCCGCCAAGGAGCGGGCCGCGGCCCTCGTCCGCCGGGCCGGTCTTCCCCTCGGCCTCAACGTGGTGCTGCACCGCGACAACCTCGACGCCGTCGACGCCGTCGTCGAACTGGGCGTCGCCTGGGGCGTGGACCGCATCGAGCTGGCCAACACCCAGTTCTACGGCTGGGGTCTGCTCAACCGCGCCGCCCTGCTGCCCACCAGGGACCAGCTGGCGCGCGCCCGGGACACCGTCGAACGCCTGCGGGAGCGGCTCGCCGGCCGTGTCGACCTCGTCTGGGTCGTCCCCGACTACTTCGACGGCGTCGCCAAGCCCTGCATGGGCGGCTGGGGAGCGGTCTCGCTCACCGTCGCACCCGACGGCACGGTCCTGCCCTGCCCGGCGGCCGCCTCCCTGCCGGACCTGGACGCGCCCAACGTGCGCGACCGTCCACTCGACTGGATCTGGCGGCACTCCCCGGCCTTCGACCGCTTCCGCGGCACCGACTGGATGACCGGCCCCTGCGGCGGCTGCCCGCGCCGCGAGGAGGACTTCGGCGGCTGCCGCTGCCAGGCGTACGCCCTCACCGGCGACGCCGCCCGCACCGACCCGGCGTGCGCGCTCTCCCCCGACCACCACCTCGTCCGCGCCCTCACCGCCGACCGCCCCGCGGGGGATCCGCCCCCGTACGTCTACCGCCGCCCCGGAGCCGTACCGGCGCCGTGACCCTCCGGGGAGGAGCCGCTCGGGGCGGAGCCACCGTCCCGGGCGGCCAGCGCCTGCTCCAGTCGCCGGATGTGGTAGTACTGCACCCGCGTGGTGCGCTGGAGGGCCATGACCGCGGAGAGGAACTGATCCATCTCGGCGGCCCGGGTGAGGATGTCGTCGGGTACGTGCTCGTCCCGCAGACAGGCTTCCGCGTCCTGGGAGAGCACGGCGTGCGCCCAGCCACGGGTGATCGGCTTGAACAGGGTCGGGTGGTTGGCCACGATCCGCGCCCGGATCGCCAGGTCGTTCTCGGCGGCTTCCAGATGCAGTCCGGTGTCCTTGTTGCGGGCCCCGAACAGCGGCTCGTGGATGTGGTGGGCGTCGAAGCCGTGCTCCACGCAGCCGATCCAGAAGTCCCAGTCCTCCCCGGCCCGCATGGTCTCGTCGTACCCGCCCACGGTCTGCCATGCCTCACGCCGGTACAGCGAGCAGTAGAACATGATCAGTCGCTGGAGCAGCAGCTCTCGGCTGTAGGCGGGCAGGGGCATCGCCTGCGGCGGCAGGTCGTCGTCGGTGAAGGTGAAGACATCGGTGGAGGCGATGGCGATGCCGGGGTCGCGGTCGAGTACCTCGACGGTCTTCTCCAGCATCGTGGGGGCGATCACGTCGTCCGCGTCCAGCGGAAGGACGTAACGGCCGGCGCAGGCCTTGATGCCGGTGTTGCGCGCGGCGGAGACCCCGGCATTGGCCTGTCGGAGCAGGCTGATGCGCCGGTCGGGATGGCGGGCGATCAGGTCCTGGGCCACCTGGACGGTGTCGTCGGTGCTGCCGTCGTCGACGATGACGAGCTCCCAGTCGCGAAACGTCTGGGCGAGGACGCTGGAGACCGCCTCGGGCAGATAGCGGGCGTAGTCGTGGCAGGGGATGACCACCGAGACCGCGGGGTCGGAACTGTGGGGCATGCGCCGTCTTTCGCGTCGGGGGGATTGGGAGAGGAGGGAGAGGAGGGAGAGGAGGGAGAGGAGGGAGAGGAGGGAGAGGAGGGAGAGGAGGGAGAGGAGCAAGCGGGGTGCGGCCGGCCTCGATTCCGCGGCGTCGGGCGCCGACGCCCCCCCGGCCCTGTCAGAGGGCCACGTCGCGGCGGACCGGCCGGGTCACGTGCTAGGCGACGCCCGGCCGACGCCCATGGTCGTGGTCGTGGACCTGGTAGTGACCGTGGTCGTGGTGCTCCTGGTGGTGCCCGTAGTCACAGACGATGACGTTGCTCACCGGCGTGCAGCAGTGCGAGTAGTCGGTGATGGTCATGTTGGCCAGGGGCGTGCAGCAGTGCCCGTAGTCGGTGATGGTGACGTTCCCCATCGGGGTGCAGGGGTTTCCGTCCGCGGAGACGAGGGCGACGTCGCCGTCTATCGACTGGCCCTGGTGCGCGTAGCGGGCCGACGCGGTCAGCGGCTCCGAGCCGGCGGCGGCCGCGTACGCCGCCTCCGCGGTGCTGAGCAGACCGGCGGTGGCCAGCGCGGCGGGCAGGGCCAGGGAGGACATGACACGGGCTTTCACGGTGAGGCCTTTCTCGGGGGATCGGGGGTACTGCCCGCTGCGGCCGGTGAACTCGCACGGCAGGGGACAGCAGAACCACCGTAGGCTTCCCGTCACGCCAGGTGCCCGGACGATTACTCCATGTGGTGGACCTGTGTCGTCAGCTCCGTGGCGTGCCGCGGGTGCAGCACCTCCAGGTCGGGCAGCGCCCAGCAGGCGGTGCCCATGTCCTGGGCCATCGCGGCCAGCCCCTCCGTCTCGATGAGCTGCCGGTACGGGAAGGAGGGGAAGACCAGGCCGTCCCGGTGGAGGTCGGCGCGGACCAGCAGCGCCGTGCCGCCGACCGAGTCGACGCGCACCAGCCCTCGGCCGCGCAGCTCGTCGAGGTACGTCCGGCCGAACCCCTTGGGAGGCTGCAGAATCCCGTCGCGCAGCCACCGGGACCAGTTGAGGGTGCCGGCCCCGGGATGCAGCACGAAGGTGTTGAGATCGAACGTGGGCCCACCCGGCGAGGCGGCGCAGTGCGGGACGACGATGTCCTTGCCCGCCCCGAGCAGGCGCTGGACCAGGTCGGCCGGGTATCCGGTGACGTCCACGTCCAGCCACAGCACCCACTCCTCGTCGGCGAGGGCCCGGAAGAGCAGCTGGTTGCGCACCTTGGCCAGCGCCGAGCGCCGCCGGCGCTGGATGCCCGGCTCCCAGCGGGGTCCGTCCAGCTGGAGGCCGACGTCACGGTGGACGAGGGTGACCCGCCGGTACTCCGCCTCCAGCTCGGGCAGGACCTGCCGCAGCAGCTCCGGCGTCTCGTCCGTGCTGTCGCCCTCCAGCAGGCCCAGGGAGATCGCCTCACGCGGGTAGTCCAGGGCGCGGAGGTTCTCCAGATGGCCCGGCAGGAACGCCGCCGCGTCCTTGAGCGGTGTGAGCACCAGGATCCGGGGCCGCTCGCTCGCCGGGCCCGGCGCGGGGTGGGGGACCGTCGGTGACTCGCGCTCACGGTCCCGGGCGGCGGCGGGCCCGGTCTCGGCGTGCGCGATGTCCCGCGGCCCGAGCGGCAGCCGGGTCGCCATGGCGAGCAACCGCTCGGCGTAGGCGCCGGGTTCGGACCAGATCTCGGTCGCCACGTCGAAGTGCTCCGCGAAATGGGCCTCGGCGAACGTGTTGCCGCCGTGACACACGTACGTGTACAGCTCGGGGGCGTCGACCGACACGACCCGGTGGCTGCGGACCAGCTCCTCCGCCACCGGGGTGTCCTCGCCCCGGCGCAGCGCCGGGTAGCGCGGGAGGCGGTCCTTGGCGCACACCATCGACCCCTCCCACAGCCGGGCGCAGGAGATCGCGAGCCGGTGGCGGGCGGGCCACCACAGCCGTTCGCGGGCCAGGAAGCAGGCGTCGGTGCCGAGCGCGAGGAGCGCCGCCATCTGCGTCTCGACGCGCTCCGGGTCGTACAGGTCGTCGTCGTCCCACTGGCACACGTACGGCCCGGTGGCCCGGTCCACCGCCTCGTTGCGCAGTTCGCCCAGCGTCCGCCCCTCCGCCGGGAGCCGGTGATGGCGGATCCTCGGGTCGTCCAGTTCGCGAAGGTGCTCCTCGAGGGCGTCGTCCGTGCCGTCCTCCACGACGACCAGTTCCAGGGCCGGATAGGTCTGAGCGCGGAAGCAGGCGATCGCGCGGCGGGCCGTCGACGAGCGGTCCTTCGTCACCATCAGGCAGGACACCGTCGGTGTGGGCGCGCCCGAGGCCCAGCGGTGGCGCTGCGCGTCCAGGTTGAGCAGGCCGTCGGCGACCGGGTGCAGCTCCTGGCTCGCCCAGAACGGGAACCGTCTGCCGGCCGACGGCCGCACCGGCCGTGGGACCTCGCGCACCCAGCTGCCGGACCAGTGGTGCACGGCGTACGCCCGCCCGTGGTCGGCCTCCTGAGGGCCGAACAGCTCGGTCGCGTACGGGCTCACCTCGGGATACAGAACCTCCGGCTCCAGGACCGTGACCGTGTCGGGCTCCGGGGCGCTGTCGACCGCCCGGGTGAGGAAGAAGGGGCCGGTGACGTCCAGCGCGCCGGGCATGCGGTGGGCGCCGACCAACTCCCGGTGCACATGGGCCCAGAAGGGGTGGCCCGGCCGGGACGCGATGAACGCGTTGCCGACGATGCGGTCGAGTCCGCGCCGGCGGGCCAGCAGCAGACGCGTGTGCGCGTGCGGCTCACAGCCGAGGACGAGTTCGCGCCCGTCCAGGATCGCGTCGACCGGCCTCAGGCACTCGAAGTCCATGTCGACGTACAGCCCGCCGAAATGGTCGAGCAGGAAATAGCGGATCGCGTCGGCCCGCATGATCGGTTCCGGATAGCCGTCGTACACCGGCAGGAACCACGGGTAGTGCTCCTGGAGGAACGCGCGGTTGTCCGAGTCGGTCCACAAGCGGTATCCCCAGCCCGGATGATGACGGCGCCACGACTCGGCCCATTCCTTCCAGTGGGCGGGTACGTCGGTGTCTTTCCAGGTCTGGTGGATCAGGGCGGGAATCTGCTTCGGCGTCCGCATTCACGCAGTATGCCGATCCGATCGACCGGGAGGATTTCCGGTGGGATCCGTCGGCGGAACATTCACCCGGGCGGCTGGCGGGCCGGGGCCCGGGGAGGCTCGCACCCCCCGGGCCCCCGCCCGACGCCGTTCGTGGCCGGAAGTCAGGCCGAGGGCGCCCCGGTGAGGACCTCCACACGGCCGGTGTCGAGCGAGTAGTAGGCGCTGACGACGGCCAGCCCGCCCTTCTTGATCAGCGGGGCGAGCGCCTTGTTGGCCCGCAGGTCCTCGGCGGTCTGCTCGGCGTGGATGCGGATCATGGCGTCGACGGGGTCGTCGGTGCTCTTCTTCAGGGTCGCCCGGTACGCCGGCCGCAGGGCCTGCGCGACGGACGGCAGGGTGCCGGGCAGTTCCTTGCCGTCACGGAGCGACTCGTACGCCGCCTTGATGGCGCCGCAGCGCTGGTGGCCGAGCACCACCACGAGCGGGGTCCCGGACGTCAGCGGACCGTACTCGGCGGAACCGGTGACCACGGGGCTGACCACCTGCCCGCCGGTGCGCAGCACGAACAGGTCGCCGAGCCCGGTGTCGAAGACCAGCTCCGGCGGCACCCGGGAGTCGATGCACGACAGGACCACGCCGTAGGGGGTCTGCTTCTCGGCGACGGCCTTGCGCCGGGCGGGGTCCTGGTCGGGGTGGCGCAAGGTACCGGCGACCCAGCGGGCGTTGCCCTCCATCAGTCTCGCGAACGCCGTCGACGGCGAGTCCGGCCGGGGGCCGGCGGCCGGCGCGGGAGTCTTCTTCGCCGCCCCCGCGACCACCGTCTTCTCCGCGGCCGTGTCGTCCGACGCGGACGAGCAGCCCGTGATCAGGGCCGCGCCGGCCACCAGCCCTCCGGTCAGAATCGCCCTGCGCTGCGGGTGCCCGGCTATACCCATGGATCTCTCCCCTTTTCCACTGCGTCCTTCGCTCGGGCACCTGATCGGAGCCCGTGATTCCACTGTGGTGAGGGGCCGGTTAGCGCCCGTACAGCGGTGATCAAGCGGAAAAGAAAGACCGGTCCAATTGACGCAAAGTGCGGGTTTCCTGACGCCGGGTTACCGTGCGTCCGGCCGAGTTCCGTACCCGCGGCGTGCGGGTGGAGCGGCGGTTGTCGCCGGGGGAGCGCCGGGCGACGCCGGCCCGCTTCCCCGTCTCGACTGTGGCCTCAGCCATGGGAGTCACATGTCAGCCGTTCGCCGGGAGGACGTCCAACTGCCGCTGTGCCGGCGGCACTCCGTATTCGACGGACGGGAGGCCGTGTGGGCCGCCCTCACCGGGGCGGCGCGGCGGCCGTACGGGCCGGATGGCGTGGGCCGAGGAAGACGGTGAGGCCCTGGCCCTCCGGGGAAGGGTGCGTGGCCTGGGTCCAGCCCTGGCTGCGATAGAAGGCGATGGCCCGGGGTGCCCGGGCCGATGTGAGCAGCCAGACGCGCCCTTCGGGGGCGTCGGCGGTGACGGCCTGGAGGAGAGCGGCGGCGAGGCCGGTGCCCCGGGCGGCGGGGTGGACGGCCATCTCGTCGATCTCCCGGGCGCCGCACAGCCACCGCAGGGTGCGCTCGGCGCCCAGGCCGGCGGCGGCCTGCGGGTAACAGCGGTCGGTGGGGAAGGGGGTGCGGGTGGTCCAGGCGGTGGCGAAGCCCACGACGTCCGCGCCCGCGAAGGCGAGGGCGGCGGTGAAGCCCGGCCGCCGCACGTCCGCGGCCAGCCGTGCCACGAACGCCGACGCCTTCTCCGCGTCCTCGTTCCAGGGCGGTGCGCCGAAGGCCTCGGCGTACACGGAGCGCAGCGCGGCGGTGTGCGTCAGCAGGTCCTCGCCGGCGAAGAGGCGGATGTCCGTGCGCCCCATCGAAGCCTCCACGCGACCGCCCCTCTCTGCGATGCACCAGCTATTGCAAGTATCTTGCAATAAGTGGGCGGTGTTGGGTACCCCCGGAGCTGTGCGAGGGCTCGACGGTCAGGAGCCGCCGGCGTCGGTGCCGACGACGCGCCGGAGCCGGGACCGGTGCCGCGGTCCCGGCTCCGTGTGCGGCGCGCCTTACCCGCTGTGCACGATCTGGATCAGGTTGCCGCAGGTGTCGTCGAGGACCGCGGTGGTGATCGTGCCCGTCTCCAGCGGCTCCTGGAGGAAGCGCACCCCGGACGCGCGCAGCCGGTCGAACTCCACGCGTACGTCGTCCACGGCGAAGGAGGCGGCCGGGATGCCGTCCTCGACCAGCGCCGTCTTGTACGGCTGCACCGCGGGATGGCCCGAGGGTTCGAGCAGCAGCTCGGTTCCGTCGGGGTCCTCCGGTGAGACCACGGTCAGCCACCGGTCCGCACCCATCGGGACATCGTGCTTCTTCACGAAGCCCAGCAGATCGGTGTAGAAGCGCAGGGCCTTCTCCTGGTCGTCGACGAAGACGCTGGTGAGGTGGATCCTCATGGGTGCTCTCCGGTGCATCGGGGCGGAGCCATCGGGGCACGATCGCTCCGGGGGGTTCGGTCAAGCGGCGGCCGAGAGGCAGCTCGCCCATCAAGCTAGGCGCTCCCGCCTCGCCCGGGCGACGGGACGCGCCCTGGTGGAGAGCGCGTCGGCCGCAACGGCCGCCAGTGCCGCCTCTGCCACACCGGCGCGGTCCGCCGTCACCCCCTGGCGTCCCGGCCGGGGCGCCGTGAGTCGTGCTGCCCCGCCGGGCCGGCGGTCGCCCTCAGCACAGCGGCACACCCCCGCGGGAACCCGTCGCCGTCGGCGGCCCGTTCGTCATGAACACCAAGGGCAGAATGCTCGCATGACCCTCCACTGCGCTGTGCTGGACGACTACCAGGGCGCGGCCCTGACCCTGGCGGACTGGAGCCCCCTGGACGGCGAGGTCGAGGTGCGCACGCTCCGCGAGAACATCACCGACCGGGACAGGCTCGCCGCCGAACTCGCCGACTACGAGATCGTCGTGGCCATGCGGGAGCGCACCCCCTTCGACGCCGACCTCCTGCGTCGCCTGCCCCGGCTGCGCCTGCTGGTGACCACCGGCATGCGCAACGCCTCCATCGACCTCGCCGCGGCGGCCGCCCAGGGGGTGACCGTCTGCGGCACGGCGAGCAGTTCCACCCCACCCGTCGAACTGACCTGGGCGCTCCTCCTCGGCCTCGCCCGGAACCTCACCACCGAGAACCGGGCCCTGCGCGAAGGCGGCCCCTGGCAGTCCACCGTCGGCCAGGATCTGCACGGCCGCACGCTCGGTCTGCTCGGACTCGGCAAGATCGGCACCCGGGTGGCCCGCGTCGCCACCGCCTTCGGGATGGAGGTCCTCGCCTGGAGCGAGCACCTCACCGCCGAGCGGGCGGCCGACGCCGGAGCCCGGCTCGCCGACAGCAAGGAGGAGGTGCTGCGCCGCAGCGACTTCGTCTCCCTGCACCTCGTCCTGTCCGACCGCACCCGAGGCCTGCTCGGCGAGCCGGAACTGCGTGCCATGCCCGCCCACGCCTACCTGGTCAACACCTCCCGCGCCGCCATCGTCGACCGGCCGGCACTCCTGCGCGCCCTGCGCGAGGGCTGGATCGCCGGCGCGGGACTCGACGTCTTCGACACCGAGCCGCTCCCCGCCGACGACCCGCTGCGCACCCTGCCGAACGTGCTGGCCACGCCGCACCTCGGCTACGTCACCGAGCAGAACTACCGCACCTTCTACACACAGGCGGTGGAGGACATCACCGCCTTCCTCGCCGGCACCCCCGTCCGACGGCTCACGAGCGGCTGAGCCCGCCCTGTCACGTCCCCGTCGGCGCTCCGAACGGCAGCGACGCGTTGGCGCGCAGATGTTCCCTCAGCCACTGCTCGGTGTTGCTCACGTGCAGCAGCGCGGCGGCCTGGCTGAGGGCGGCGTCGCGTTGGGACAGCGCCCTGAAGATCGCCTCGTGTTCGGCCAGGGTCCGGCCTGAGGCCTGGTCGTCGACGAGACCGCGCCAGATGCGGGCGCGCAGGGTGCGGCCGGAGACCCCCTCCAGGAGCGTGAGGAGGGTCTCGTTGCCCGTGGCCGAGATGACGGCGCGGTGGAAGGCGGCGTCGTGGGCGTTGAGCCGCTCCACATCGTCGCGGGCCTCCCGCATCGCGTCCAGATGCCGTTTCACCTCGGCCAGTTGGACGTCGGAGATCCGGGTGGCGGCCAGCGCCGTCGCGATCGGTTCGAGAAGGCGCCGTACCTCCATCAGGTCCTGGAGGGCGGCGTCGCCCTGGAGCAGCTCCACCGCGCCGCCGAGCCCCTCCAGCAGCAGGCTCGGTTGCAGGCTGGTCACGTAGGTGCCGTCGCCCCGCCGCACCTCGAGGACGCGTGCGACGGCCAGCGCCTTGACCGCTTCGCGGGCGAGGTTGCGGGACAGGCCCAGCTGGGCGGCGAGGTCCGGCTCCGGCGGGAGCTTCGAGCCGGGCGGCAGCGCCCCGGTGCGGATCAGCTCCCGGATCTGCTCGATGGCCTTGTCCGTCAGGGACACCGCGACCCCCTTTCCCGAGTGTTCGCCCTGGGCCCGTCGGCCCTGATCAGTCCTTGGCAGCGGAGATCGTCCCAGAGGCCTTCGGGGATGGGCTGATGGTGGAGTTCCACGTTCCGCCTGACCTGCTCCGGATCTCGCATACCGAGGGTGACATCGATGATAGGGGGATGGGCGTTCGGGGAGGCGAACGCGGCGGCCGGCCGGGTCGTACCGTGCGCCCCGCGGACCTCGGCGATCGCCCGGGCGCGGGCGACCAGCGTCGGGGAAGCCACCGTACGGCCAGCACGGACACGGCAGGCCTCTCGACGGGCGACCGACTTCTTCCGCCCCACGGATCGAACGCGAAGGATCCGGGCACCGATGGGATGGACAGGACATCGGAGTGCCGGGCGACCACGTCCGGCATCACCACGCCCAGGACGAGAGGAAGACGATGGTCCCACCGGAGCGGGAACCGAAGGCGGAACCTCAACTGATCGGCATACCCGCCGAGTCCACCGCGGGCGAGACCAGGGTGGCGGCGACACCTGCCACCGTGGCCGGATTCGTCCGGCTCGGATACCGCGTGGTCCTCGAGCCGGGAGCGGGAGAGGCGTCCCGCTTCTCGGACACGGCCTACGAGGAGGCGGGAGCCCGGCTCGGCGACCCCTGGCGGGCGGAGATCGTACTGAAGGTCAACGGCCCGTCGAGCGAGGAGATCGGCCGGCTGCGCGACGGAGCGACCCTGATCGCGCTCATCGGCCCGGCGCTCCACCCCGAACTGGTCGAGGAGCTGGCGCGGCGGCCGATCACCGTCCTCGCCATGGACGCCGTCCCGCGCATCTCGCGCGCCCAGTCCCTGGACGTCCTCAGCTCGATGGCGAACATCGCCGGATACCGGGCCGTGGTCGAGGCCGCGCACGCCTTCGGCCGCTTCTTCACCGGTCAGGTGACCGCCGCGGGCAAGGTGCCGCCCGCCAAGGTGCTGGTGGCCGGCGCGGGAGTGGCCGGGCTCGCGGCGATCGGCGCGGCGCGCAGTCTCGGCGCCGTGGTCCGCGCCACCGACCCCCGGCCCGAGGTCGCCGAGCAGGTGCGCTCGCTGGGCGGGGAGTTCCTCGTGGTGCGGCCCGAGCAGGACGAACCGGAGGTCAGCACCGACGGTTACGCCAAGGCCACCTCGGACGACTACAACCGGCTCGCCGCGCGGCTGTACGCCGAGCAGGCCGCCGACGTCGACATCGTCATCACCACCGCCCTCGTCCCCGGCAGACCGGCGCCGAAGCTGATCACCGCCCAGGACGTCGCACGGATGAAGCCCGGCAGCGTGATCGTCGACATGGCCGCCGCCCAGGGCGGCAACGTCGAGGGAACGGTCGCCGGAAAGGCGGTCGTCACCGACAACGACGTGACGATCATCGGCTACACGGACCTGCCCGGCAGGCTCCCGGCGCAGGCGTCGCAGCTGTACGGCACCAACCTCGTCAACCTGCTGAAGCTGCTCACCCCCGGCAAGGACGGCCGGCTCGTCCTCGACTTCGACGACGTGGTGCAGCGGTCGATGACGGTGGTCCGCGACGGCGAGAAGACCTGGCCGCCGCCACCGGTTCGGGTGTCCGCGACGCCCGCCCCCGGCCCGGCCACGGAACCCACCACGCCCGCCGAGGCATCGGCGGTGCCCACCCGCTCCACCACCCGCTCCCCGCGGTCCGCGTACGCGCTCGTCGGCGCCGGAGCGCTCGCGCTCTTCCTGGTGACCGCCTTCTCACCGCCTCAGCTCATCAGCCACGTCACGGTCTTCGTCCTGGCGATCGTCATCGGCTTCTACGTCATCGGCCATGTGCACCACGCGCTGCACACCCCGCTGATGTCGGTCACCAACGCGATCTCCGGGATCGTCGTGGTCGGCGCGCTGCTGCAGATCGGGCGGGGAGACACCGCGGTCACCGCGCTGTCGTTCGCCGCGATCCTGCTGGCGAGCATCAACATCTTCGGCGGATTCGCCGTCACCCGCCGCATGCTCGGCATGTTCTCGAAGGGCTGATCACGGATGACCACCGCCACGGCCGCAGAAGCCGCCTACGTCGTCGCCGCGCTGCTCTTCGTCCTCAGTCTCGCCGGACTCTCGCACCACCGGACCTCCCGCTCGGGAGTCGTCTGGGGCATCGCGGGCATGGTCATCGCGACGGCCGCCACCATCGGGCTCGCCTCCCGCAGCATCACCGCCACCGGTCTCGTGCTGATCGCCGTCGCCACGGCGGTGGGCGCGGGCATCGGACTGTGGCGGGCCCGGGTCGTCGAGATGACCGGCATGCCGGAGCTGATCGCCATCATGCACAGCCTCGTCGGCCTCGCCGCCGCGCTCGTCGGCTGGAACGGCTACCTCGACGTCGAGGCCGGCGCTCACGCGGGTCAGGAACTCACCGGCTCGCTGCTGCGCATCCACCACGCCGAGGTGTTCATCGGCGTGTTCATCGGCGCCGTCACCTTCACCGGCTCGGTCGTCGCCTATCTGAAGCTGTCGGCGCGGATCGAGTCCCGCCCGCTCACGCTGCCCGGCAAGCACGCCCTCAACCTCGGCGCGCTCGTCGGGTTCGTCGCGCTCACCGTCGCGTTCGTGGCGCGCCCCCACATGGGGCTGCTCGTCGCGGTCACCGTGCTGGCGCTCGCCCTCGGCGCGCATCTGGTCGCCTCCATCGGCGGTGGTGACATGCCGGTGGTCGTGTCGATGCTCAACAGCTACTCCGGCTGGGCCGCGGCGGCTTCGGGCTTCCTGCTCGCCAACAACCTGCTGATCGTCACCGGCGCGCTGGTCGGCTCCTCCGGCGCCTACCTGTCGTACATCATGTGCAAGGCGATGAACCGCTCCTTCCTCTCGGTGATCGCGGGTGGCTTCGGCGCCCCGGCGGTGACGGGCGACGACAGCGACCACGGGGAGCACCGGGAGATCAGCGCGCAGGACACCGCGGAGCTGCTGCGCGACGCCTCCTCGGTGATCATCACCCCGGGCTACGGCATGGCGGTCGCCCAGGCCCAGTACCCGGTCGCGGAGCTGGCGCGCAAGCTGCGCGAGCGGGGCGTCGAGGTGCGCTTCGGCATCCACCCCGTCGCCGGCCGGCTCCCCGGGCACATGAACGTGCTGCTCGCCGAGGCCAGCGTGCCGTACGACATCGTCCTCGAAATGGACGAGATCAACGCCGACTTCGCCGCCACCTCCGTCGTCTTGGTCATCGGCGCCAACGACACCGTCAACCCGGCCGCCGCCGAGGACCCGGCCAGCCCCATCGCCGGGATGCCGGTGCTGCACGTCTGGGAGGCGGCCCACGTCGTCGTCTTCAAGCGCTCCATGGCCGCCGGATACGCGGGCGTGCAGAATCCGCTGTTCTTCCGGGAGAACAGCCGGATGCTCTTCGGTGACGCCAAGCAGCGGGTCGAGGACATCCTGCGCAGCCTCGACGCCACCGACGCGCCGGCCCCGGCCACCGTCGGCACGGCCCGGTAGCCCCTTTCCCTGGCGGTGCCGCGCAGGCGGCTCCGGGACGCTGCCGGGGCTCCTTGACGTCCGACCGGCCGGCAAGGAGCCCCGGCGGCCCTTTCTCGTGACGGCCGTCGCCCTGCCCGGGAAGTCCCAGGCCACCAGCTGCCGCCGCTCCGGCCCCTCGACGACGGGACGCGCCGGGGCGCACGTGAGGTGCGCTGCCCTACGGCTGCGGGGAGCGGGAGGTGACCGCGCGGCGGAGTGCGTCGCGGCAGGCCAGGACGGCGGGGTGCCGGCTGCGGCCCTGCCGCACGACGGTGAAGATGCGGCGCGTGCGCCGCCCGTGGGGGAGTCGCCGCAGGGCGACGGTCGGGGGCTGTCCGTTCCAGACGAGGTCGGGGAGGAAGGCCGCCGCGTGTTTCTGCTCGACGAGGCGCTGGTGGAGCAGGAGGTCGGTGGTCTCGAACCGTACGTCGGGTTCGAAGCCGGCGGTGCGGCACAGGGTCACGGCCCAGTGCCGGGCGGCGGTGCCCTCGGGTTCCATCACCCAGGGGTGGTCCGCCAGTGAGCGCAGGTCGGCCATCGGGGCTGTGCCGTCCGAACCGTCGACCGGCTCCGGCAGCGCGAGGTGCAGGGGGTCGTCGAGCAGGTCCTCCTGTTCGAGTCCGGCGGGCCGCGGATTGGGGTTGCCGGGGTACTCCTCGGCGAGGACGAGGTCGAAGTCGCGGGCCTGGAGAGCGGGCAGTGCCTTCTCAGGTTCCATCTGCGTGACGTGGACGCGCAGACGCGGGTGCTGGTCACGCAGCAGGCCGAGCGCGGTCGGAATCAGGGCCAGGGCGGCCGTCTGGAACGAGGCGACGCGCAGGGTGCCGGTCAGGTCGGTCAGGGAGGCGGCGATGTCCGCCTCTGCGCGTTCCAGGCGTTCGAGCACCGCTTCGGCGTGGGCGACGAGGATCTCGGCCTGCGCGGTGAGCCTCACCCGCCGTCCGACCGGCTCCAGGAGCGGGACGCCGACCTCGGCCTCCAGCTGGGACAGCTGCTGGGAGACGGAGGAGGGGGCGTAGGAGAGCGCGGCGGCGACGGCCGCCAGGGTGCCGCGGTGCTTGAGCTCCCGGAGCAGACGCAGTCGGTGCAGATCGAACATGGGCGGCCCGCTCTCCTCACCCCCGCGGAGCGACCGCCGCACCCGTCCCGGCGCGTCAATGCTCGGATTTTCCGATGGGTATAGATCGAAAACATTCGCTGGACCGATTGTAGGAAGGGGCCGCACCCTGATCGTGTGTCCGACAAACCCTCCTCCCTCCGTCCGCTGCCGTGGCTCGCGCGCCCCGACGCCCGAGCCTGGCGGTGCGAGCCCGCGCCCGCCGAGGTGCGCGACTTCCACTCCTCGCTGCCCGACTACGCGCCCACCCCACTGACCGAACTCCCGGCATGGGCGGCGGAGTGGGGAGTCGGCCGGGTCTTCGTCAAGGACGAGTCGTCCCGTCTGGGGCTGCCCGCGTTCAAGGCGCTGGGCGCGTCCTGGGCGGTCCACCGGATCCTCGCCGAGCGGGCGGCGAACGGCCCGGAGCGCGGCCCGATCACCCTGGTGACCGCCACCGACGGCAACCACGGCCGGGCGGTGGCCCGTATGGCACACCGCCTCGGGCAGGACGCCCACGTCTTCGTTCCCCAGGGCGTGCATCCACGGGCCGTGGCGGCCATCGCCGCCGAACAGGCGAAGGTCACCGAGGTCGCGGGGCCGTACGACGAGGCCGTGCGCCTGGCGGCCGAGGCGGCTGCCGCGCCGGACACGGTCCTGGTCCAGGACACCGCCTGGCCGGGTTATGAGCGGATCCCGGGGTGGATCGTCGAGGGCTACTCCACGCTCTGCGCCGAGATCGACGAGCAGCTGGCGGCCGAAGGGGTCGTCGCGGGCCCCGACCTCGTCTGCGTACCGGTGGGCGTGGGCTCGTTGGCCCAGGCCGTGGTCACCCACTACCGCAGCCGACCCTCCGGGCATGCCCCGGCGCTGCTGTCGGTGGAGCCGGAGGCCGCGCCCTGCGTCCTGGAGAGCCTCACCCTCGGCGAACCCGTCAGCGTCACCACGGGGGAGACGACCATGGCCGGGCTGAACTGCGGCACCCCGTCCAGCATCGCCTGGCCCCACCTGCGCGGCGGGCTGGACGCGGCGGTCGCCGTCACGGACGCCGACAGCGCCCGCGCGGCCGCCGATCTGGCCGCTGCCGGGGTCTCCTCGGGCCCCTGCGGGGCCGCGGCGCTCGCCGGTCCGCGCGCGGCGCTCACCGGCGTGGGAGCCGAGGAACGCCGTACGGCGCTGGGGCTCGGCCCCACCTCGGTGGTCGTCCTGCTGAGCACCGAGGGCACGGCCGCCAACCCGCACTCCGGCGCCGACCACTGAACACGCGAAGGGCTGCCGCTCCGCCAGCCCCTGGCGGGCCGGCCCGGTCAGCGACGGTCCACAACCCGGAGACCGCCGTCTCCCGCACCGGGCTGCCGCCCGCCTCGGCCCGGCCGGCCCGTACCCGCCACCCGCCTCACCGTTCCGGCAACCCACCAAAGACGCACGCGGCCACCGAGTACGTCGACCTCGCCTCACTGGACCGCCTCACCGACATCTGCACCGCCACGGTCACCGGCCTCTGTTCCTGAGCCCACCGTCCCGGTGGATCGGTGTCCCCGCACCGGTCAGGGGCGCGCCGGTACCGCCCTGGCGTGCCGCGACGATCTCCACCGCGATGGACACGGCGGTCTCCTCGGGCGTGCGGGCACCGAGGTCGAGGCCGATCGGCGAGCGCACGCCGGGACAGCTCCGCCTCGCTCACGCCGGCCTCGCGCAGCCGCCGCTCGCGGTCGGTGTGGGTGCGGCGGGAGCCCATCGCGCCGATGTAGGCGACCGGCAGCGGCAGGGCCGCCTTGAGCAGCGGGACGTCGAACTTGGCGTCGTGGGTGAGGACGCACAGCACGGTCCGCTCGTCGGTCGCCGTCCGCTCCAGGTAGCGGTGCGCGGGGAGGTGCGCGCGGGCTCGGTCGAGCGTGTCGCGGTGCCGCTCACCGCCGCGTTGCAGGGTTTCGTCACGCTCATGGTGAGTGGCGCGATCACCGCCGACCGGATCGGGCAGAGCCTGGACGACACGGTCGCGGTCCTCCTGCGGGGCTATGCGCCGTGAGCCGTACCGGCCGCGGGAGCCGTACCGGTCACGGCGTCCGGAGCCGCGCCGCTCACGGGATCCGTACCGCTCAAGGCGTCCGGAACCCGCGGAAGGTCACGTGTGTGCGGCTTTCGAAGCCGAGCCGTTCGTAGAGCGCGATCGCGGCGGTGTTCGCCTCGGCCACGTGCAGGAAGGGCCGTTCGTTCCGGGCCAGTATCCGTGCGGCGACCGCGCTCACCAGGCGGGCGGCGTGGCCTCGCCCGCGTGCCTCGGGTGCCGTGCAGACGGCGCTGATCTCGGTCCATCCCGGTGGCCTGAGCCGTTCGCCCGCCATGGCCACCAGCCGGCCGTTGTCACGGATGCCGAGGTAGGTGCCGAGTGTGTGGGTGCGCGGCCAGAACGGCCCCGGCTGGGTCCGCGCCGCGAGGTCGAGCATCTCGGGCGCGTCGGCCGCACCCAGTTCGACCACCTCGGCGTCGCTCGCGGTACGGGTTTGACCGGATCGGTCGCTGCCGGGCCAGATCATCTGCCGGCCTTCGAGGACGAAAACCGGCTCCCAGTCCGGTGGCGGGGTCGCCCGGCAGCTGAACATGTCGGCGAATTCGCCTCGGCCGAGCAGCCGGGCGAGGTCGGCCCAGTCCGTCGAGTCCGCGGCGGGGGACACGGCCGAGAAGGTCGCGACGTCCGGCAGGTAGGTCGCGGCACGGCCGACCCGGCGCGCGAGGTCCGCGTGGTGGCCGCGCAGTGACTCGCCCACCGGGTCGTCGAGTACGGCGGTGTCCTCGCTCCGCATTGTCTGTGCCCTTCCGGATTGCCGATACGATTTCGGGATACACCATATCCCCGACGGGGATTCCTGCCGGGGCGGGTCCGGAAACGCCCCGCTCCTTGCCTGGTCAGGGCCACTGGTCATATCCGCATTCACCATGACTCGCTACCGGGATCCCCGGGGGCGCCTTACGGTGCGACAGAGCGATGCGCGCGATATTCCGTGGATATCCGCGTCCCTTTTTGTCTCATTTCATTTCGAGGAGAGAATGCCGTGTCCCGGGATGCCGACCGTGCTCACAGGGCCGCACAGGTGGCGGAGCCCGGGGCCGCCGTGGCGGTCGTCCCGGTGCGGGAGCGGCCACCCCGGGGTCACGCGCTGAGGCCCCGCGGCGTGGTGTCAGATGGCCTCGCGGACGGCCCGCTCGAAGTCCTCGACATGACTGCGGGCCAGCCGCGCCGCCTTCGGGGGGGCGGCGGCGGGGACACCACCCGAGGTGCCGCACCGCGCCGTCGTGGCCGCTCCGAGGAACTCCTCGATGGGTGAAGGGCCCGCGACCATCCGGGCGTCGCCCCGCGTGGCGTGCGTCCGGCCGTGGCGCCCGTGATGTGCCCTGAGGTGTCAGGACGGCTCACCGCGAAGGAGACACACGGAATGTTCGGAGAATCGCAGGCGTTCAGCGGCTTCTCGGTCGACGACCTCGGCGAGGCCCGCCGGTTCTACGGGGAGACGCTCGGCCTGCCGGTGGAGGAGTCCGGGCAGGGGGACATGCGGATGCTGACCCTCAAGCTCGGCAGCGGCACGCAGGTCTTCGTCTATCCCAAGGAGTCGCACACCCCCGCGACGTTCACGATTCTCAACTTCCCCGTGGCGGACATCGAGGCAGCCGTCGACGAACTGGAGCGGCGTGGCGTGACCCTTGAGCGCTACCCCGGCTTCGACCACGACGAGAGGGGCGTCGTGCGGGTCGGCGACGGCGGCCCCGCGGCGATCGGCTGGTTCACCGACCCCGCCGGGAACGTCCTCTCCGTGCTCCAGGAGAACTGACCGGTCGAACCCGCCCGGGGGCGGCGTCTGCCTCATCGGGCAGCGGTGGCTGCACTCGCGTGAGCAGCCGCACGCCTGTACCGGGCGGGCGCACTGAGGCAGTGTCAGGGTCGAAGAGGTCTGCCGCTGGACGTCCCAGGGAGCGAGGATGCCCGACCACGTACACGACCACGAGCACGATCACGACCACCAACAAGCCGGCCACAGGCAGCCCCAGAGCGACGACTCACGGCTGTTCAAGGCGGCAGCCGCGGGTCGCCCCGATGTTCTGGGCCCCTCCGGCATGGGCACGCTGCAGCGCGCCGTCGGCAACAGCGCGGTGGGCGCCATGCTGCAACGGGAGCAGGACGATGAGACCCCCGCGACCCCCTCGCCGCAGCGCTCGCCCGTGCACGACGTCATCGGGTCCGGCTCCGGGCAGGCACTCGGCGCCGATGTCCGCTCCGACATGGAGGCAAGGCTCGGCGCGGACTTCTCCGACGTGCGGGTGCACACGGGCGACGCGGCGCACGAGTCCGCGAAGTCCGTCGGAGCGCACGCCTACACCGTCGGCAACAACGTCGTCTTCCAGCGGGACGCCTACGACCCGTCGTCCCATGCCGGGCGCACGACGATCGCCCATGAACTGACCCACGTGATCCAGCAGCGCAGCGGCCCGGTCGACGGGACCGAGGCACCCGGGGGCATCCGGGTCAGCGACCCCTCGGACCGGTACGAGCGGGAGGCCAGCGCGAACGCCGAACGTGTGATGTCCGCCCCGGCCCCGGCCGCACAGACCGCGGAGGGGGCGGCGGCCGCCTCCGGGCCGTCCGTAGCGGCCCAACGGCAGTCCGAGCAGGAGGGCGAGGAACCCGCCGACGTGCAGGGGCTGTTCGTGCAGCGGGCCGAGCAGGAGGACGAGGAGCCCGCCGACGTGCAAGGGCTGTTCGTGCAGCGCGCCGAGCAGGAGGACGAGCAGCAGGAGGAGCCGGGCGACGCATGACGGGTACGGCCCCCGGGCTCGTGCCCGGGGGCCGTACCCGCTCACCGTCCCTGACGGCTTCCGTCCCGCTCGCCCGAACGCCTGACCGGCAGGCCCCGCTCCCGTCGGCCGGGTCAGGCCGCGGAGGGGGAGGGGCTCACGCTGGGCGCCTGCCGCAGCGTCCCGCCGACCAGCACCGACCCGTCGCACTGGGCTGGCGCCGGACCGCCCACGGGCCGCCCCACCGCGCTGCACGTCACCGTCATGGTGATCTGCCCCCCGGCGGGCACCACGATCGGGGTGACGAAGTGGTAGTCCTGGTCACGGAAGTTCTGCAGCGCGAGCCTCAGCAGGGTCCGGCTGCCGGCGGCGATGACGACGGTGCCGGAGTCGCCCTGCGGGTTCTGCACCACGAGGTCCGTCAGGTCGAACACCTGACCGGCCGGGACGCGGTACACCGTGCCGGACGTCGGTTCGCCGCCCACCGAGTCCTTGACCTCGGCCTGAGCGCTGCGCGGGTCGCCCGCACCCCCGCCGGCGCTCACTCCCGTGCCACCGCCGCCGCTTCCTCCCGTGCCCGCGCCGCCGGTGCCTGCGCCCGTGCTCCCACCCCCGCCGGTGCCTCCGCCCGTCGATCCCGCCGCGGTACCGGAGCCGGGCGCACCACCACCCGCCGGATCCTGCCCCGATCCGGCGGAGCCCGCCGACGCTCCGGACGAGCCGGCGCCGCCCGCGGCGGCGGACGCGCTGGGGCTGGGCGACAGCACGGCGGCCACCTGCTTCTTGGACTCCTCCCGCGCCGCCGACCGCACCACCGGGCGCAGCATGGCGAACCACAGGATGGCCAGGACCACCGCCATCGCCACCACCGCCGCCAGGGCCCGCGGCAGCCAGCGCGGCAGTATCGCGTCCTGCTGGTAGGTGCCGTCCAGGAGGACCGACTCGTGCGGCACGTCCCCCGTGGGCATCGCCACCACCTGGAACGGGTGCACGACGGGGGCGCCGCGCCACAGCCGCCGCGCCGGACGCGCGGTGAGCCGCGACAACTCGGCCGCACCCGGAGCCAGCTCGACGGTCTCCCGGGCGAAGCCCAGCCGCACCCGGGAGCTGTCGCTCTGGGCCGCCAGCTGCACCGTCATCGGGATGTTGCCGCGGTTGTCGACGGCCACGTCCGTACGGCCGCGCCAGGCGCCGTCGAACCCACGGGGCACCAGCTCCCCGGTGATCTCGGCGAACGGCAGGACCGTGACGACGCCCTCGGGGACCACCGCCGTGTCGGGGGCGCTGGTGGGCACCACCCGCACCCCGAACGGGACGTCCCCGGCCGGCACCTCCGAGCTTCGGGGCGGGCTCAGCGTGAGGACCGCGGTGCCCGTACTGTCCGGATAAAGCGAAAGGCTCGTCGGTTCGACGGTCGCCCAGGCCGCTGCCGGGCCCACGACCTCGAAGCGATACTCCTCCACCGTGCTGCCGGAGTTGCGTATCTGAAGGGGGACGTCGGTCCGCCCACCAGGCTCGGCGGTCACAGCGGTCGTGTCCAGGCTCGCCGCAGTTGTCATGATCGGCACCATAAGGTCGTCGGCGGTGTCCGGCAGGGGCCTCACAGGAAGACTTTCGGGAAGCTGAGGTGCCCATTGACGCCTTGTTGACTTTGCGTGGAGTCGCCTGCCGCATACTGCTCGACGCGCCGCGATGCGCTCGACCAGGGGGGAGACTGGTGTGGACCGGATAGTTGTGTGCCTGCGCGCGGATGACCCGATCTCGAGAGCGGGGGTGGCCACGCAGCTGCGGCCCCGGCCGGAGATCCGGCTCCAGGAAGAGGGGGAGGAGCCGGCCGCCGCCGTGATGGTGGTCGTCGTGGACACCATAGACGAGGAGTCGCTGCGGACCCTGCGCCACATCCGGCGGACGACGGAGGCCCGGGTGGCGCTGATCGCCACCCGCATCGACGACCAGCAACTGGTCGGTGCCGCGGAGTGCGGGGTGGCGGGCGTCCTGCGCCGGTCCGAGGCGACGCCCGAGCGGCTGGTACAGGTGATCAACGCGGTGGCCAGGGGAGAGGGAAGCGTTCCGGCGGACCTGCTGGGCCGCTTGCTGGAGCAGGTCGGCCAGTTGCAGAGCCAGGTACTGGCGCCGCGCGGCCTGAACTTCAGCGGGCTCACCGACCGGGAGATCGAGGTCGTCCGACTCGTCGCCGAAGGGTACGACACCGGGGACATCGCCTCGAAGCTCGCGTACTCCGAGCGCACCATCAAGAACATCCTGCACGACCTCGTCACCCGGCTGCACCTGCGCAACCGCTCCCATGTCGTCGCCTACGCGCTCCGGCAGGGGCTGATCTGAAGGGGGACCGGTCCGAAGGGCGGCCGCCTCGGTGGGGAGAGGCGGATTGCCCGGAGGGGCAGACGGCTCTTCCCCGAGGCGTGTCCCCTGCACCGCTCCGTCCGGGAGCGGTGCCGGGGACGGTTGGGCGACGCCGATCTGGGAGGGGATGTCGTGCGGTTGTTCCGACTGCGGGCGGGCCTGATGGCCTCGGTCCTCGCGCTCGGCGCGGTAGGGGCCGGAGTCTCGGACACGGCGCCGCGGGCCCGGACGGCGGCTTCGTCCTCCTCGCCGTCCCCCGACACGCCGTTCCCTGACACCGCGTCCGCTGACACGACATCACCTGACACCGCGTCCGCGGACACGCCTTCCTCGGCCGCGGACGCCTCGGTCCCGGTGTCCCCGGTCACGCCGTCGCTGGTGGAGCAGTCGCTGAACCCCGGTGCCTCGATCACCGTCGCCAAGCAGGTGCGGACTCCGGTGGTGCCGCCCAAGCCGGATGTCGTCCTGCTGGTGGACAACACCGGCAGCATGAGCGGTGCCATCACCAACGTGAAGAACAACCTGCCCACGATCGTCAGCCAGGTCTTCGAGGCGCAGCAGGAGTCCCGGTTCGCCGTCGCCAGCTACGGCGACGCGAGGGACGCCGGTGGAAGCCGGCTCTTCTTCCTGCACCAGGCGTTCACCGCAGACCGGAGCGCCATCCAGCGCGGCGTGAACGCCCTGACCGCCTCCGGCGGCGGCGACACGCCGGAGGACTGGGGCAACGCGCTCCACGAGGTGGCGACCGGGGTCGGCGGCCGGAACACCTTCCGGGACGGCGCCAGCCCCATCGTCGTCCTGGTCGGTGACGCCTCCACCCACGACCCCAGCGCGGGGCACCGGTTCGCCGACGTCGTCAGAACGCTCCAGAACCGCGGTGTGAAGGTGCTCGCCGTCGACGTGACCAGCTCCAGCGACGGACTCGACGGCCAGCGGCCCAGCGACGGCGACTACGAGAACGGCCAGGCCACCCTTGTCACCCGGTCCACCGGCGGTACGTATCTCCAGGGCATCAACCCGGGTCAGGTGTCGAACGCCATCGTCCAGGGCCTGACGAACCTGCCCGTCACCGTCAGCCACCAGCTCGTCGACTGCGACAGCTCGCTGGGCGTCTCCCTCTCTCCGCCCAGCCTCCAGGTGACCAGCGGCCAGACCGCCTCCTTCAGCGAGGTGATCACGGTGTCCCCGGACGCACCGCAGGGCTCGACGCTGGCCTGCACGGTCCAGTTCGCCCTCGGTCCGACAGCCGAACCGGCCTACCGGCAGCAGATCCGCATCACCGTCAACGACGTGACCGCCCCGTCGGTGACCGTCGACGACCGTACGGTGGAAGCCGCCGGCCCGGACGGCGCGGTCGTCGACTACCCGGCCGGCGCGCGCGACAACGTCGACGGCGAGGTGCCGGTGTCGTGCGAGCCGCCGTCCGGGACGCGTTTTCCCATCGGGCGGACGACGGTCACCTGCACGGCGACCGACAAGGCGGGCAACACCGGGCGCGACACGGCCGTGGTCACCGTCGTCGACACCACCGCGCCGGTGGTGAGCGTCGACGACCGCACCGTCGAGGCGACCGGTCCCGCCGGCGCCGTGATCACGTATCCCGCCACGGCCACGGACCTCGTGGACGGCGACGTCCAGGTGGTGTGCGATCCGCCCCCCGGCTCGACGTTCCCGATCGGGAAGACCACCGTCACCTGCACGGCGACCGACAAGGCGGGCAACATCGGGAAGGACACGGCCGAGTTCACGGTGACCGACTCGACCGGCCCCGTCGTCACCGTCGAGGACCGCACCGCGGAGGCGACCGGCCCCGCAGGCGCGGTCGTGGAATACCCCGCGTCGGCGCGGGACACGGTCGACGGGACGGTGCCGGTCACCTGCGAGCCGCCGTCGGGTTCGGTGTTCCCGATCGGCGGGACGACGGTGACCTGCACGGCGACCGACTCCCGCGAGAACACCGGCACGGACACCGCCGTCATCACCGTCGTCGACACGACCCCGCCCGTCGTGACCGTCGACGACCTGACGGTGGAGGCCACCGGTCCCGACGGCGCGGCCGTGGACTACGTCGCCACCGCGGTCGACACCGTGGACGGACCGACGAACGTCACCTGCGCACCGCCCCCCGGCTCCACCTTCCCGCTCGGGGAGACCACCGTGACCTGCACGGCGACGGACGCGCACGAGAACACCGGCGAGGACACCGCCGTGATCACGGTGGTCGACACGACCGCGCCCGTGGTCACCGTGGACGACCGCACCGAGCGGGCCACCGGCCCCGCCGGCGCCGTCATCGAGTACACCGCCACGGCCCAGGACATCGTCGACGGACCCCTGGCCGTCACCTGCACGCCGGTGTCCGGTTCCACCTTCCCGATCGGGAAGACCACCGTGACGTGCACGGCGACCGACAAGGCGGGCAACACCGGTACCGACACCGCCGTCCTCACCGTCGTCGACGACGGCAAGCCCGTCGTCCAGGTGGACGACCGGACCGTACGGACCCTCAGCCGGGACGGCGCACCCGTCGGGTACATCGCCACCGCCCGGGACATCGTCGACGGCGTCCTCCCCGCCACCTGCGTCCCGCCCTCCGGTTCCACCTTCCCGATCGGGAAGACCACCGTGACGTGCAGGGCGACCGACAAGGCGGGCAACACCGGTACCGACACGGCCGTCGTCACCGTCGTGCTGATCCCGCCCGTGCCGGTGGCGCCCTCCGCCGACCTCGCCGTGACCGCCGCCGCCGGCCCGCAGCCCGCCTTCACCGGCGGGACCGTCACGGTGACGTACACCCTCACCAACGCCGGACCGGACGCCGCCAAGAACGTCGTCCTGACCGCCGGGACACCCGTGCCCGTCACCGTGGTGAGCGCCCAGGACCGCTGCACCGCCGCCCGCCCCTGCACCCTGCCCGCCGGCGGCCGGATCCAGGTCACCACCCGGCTGTCGTACGACAAGGCCGTCAGCGGCACCGTGACGGCCCGGGTCGCCGGCACGCCGACCGACCCGCGCACCGCCAACAACACCGACACGGTCCGGCTCCGCGTCCTCAAACCCGTGTTGACCGTCGGGCCCGTCGTCGCCCGGCTCGGCGACGTCGTCCTCGCCGAGGGCCGCGACTTCCCGGCCGGAACCGTCGTGCGACTGACGTGGAGCCAGGGCATCACCGCCGCGACGGTTCCGGTGAGGGTGGGCGCCGACGGGACGTTCCGCACCCAGGTCCTCGTCCTGCGCAAGGACCGGACCGGACCACGGCTGCTCCGCGCCACAGGACCCGGATACGACCCGCTCACCGCGAGGGTCCTCGTCGTGCCCCGCAGCCTCCAGCCACCCGACTTCATCGGCCGCGGATGACCAGGACGGAGACGGAACCGTGATCCACGAGGTGGACGCCGCACTGCGCGCCCTCGTCAAGGACGACGCCCTGGGCGGCACACAGGTCAGCGTCGTGTTCGACGCGCCCACCCGCGACTGGGCGGCCAAGGTCAACGCCCCCACCGTCAATCTCTACCTCTACGACATCCGGGAGGACATGCGCCGCCGCTCCCGAGGCCTGTCCAACGAGTACGACGCGCGCGGCACCGTCGTCGCCCGTCATCGCCCGCCCCGGTACTTCAAGCTGTCCTACCTGATCACCGCCTGGACCCGGCGCCCCGAGGACGAACACCGCCTGCTGTCCTCCCTCCTGCTGTGCCTGCTGGAGAGCGACGCCATGCCCACCCACCACTTGACCGGCTCACTGGCCGAGCTTCCGTTGCCGGTGCCGATGACGATCGCGCTGCCGCCCCCCGAGGACCGGTCGTTCTCGGACGTGTGGAGCGCGCTCGGCGGGGAGCTGAAGCCCTCCCTCGACCTCGTGGTCAGCGTCCCCCTCGTCGGCACGGGAGTCGTTCCGGCGGCGCCGCCGGTCACCGAGGAGGGCGGCCTGCGACTCGGGCTGGAGGACACCGGGCGCGCCGGCCAGGGCCGCACCGCGGCGCGGGAAGCCGGCCCGGCGGACGAGCCGGCGGCGCGTCGCCCACGGCCCGCGCGGTCCCGGCGCGTCCGAGAATGAGCAGCGGCGGCTGCCGGACGCCCCCGGCGGCCAAGGCTGCGGGGGGATCCGGCGCGGACGCTTGCGAGCGCCGCGTTCTTGGTCGCGCCGAGGCCGGGAGGCCGATGCTTGGGCCGCGGTCGGGAGGCCGACGGTCGGGACGCCGATGCTTGTGCCGAGGTCGGGACGCCGATGCTTCTGCCGCGCGGTCAGGACGCCGGCGGTCGGGTCGAGGTCGGGAGGCCGGTGGTTGTGCCCGGACCAGCAGGCCCGCCGGGATTTCGGCGCGGGCTCGTGAGTGCCGTGCCGCACTCGCGGTCGTACCGGGACCCGGCGCGGCACCGCGCCCCGTGAGGAACGCGGGCGACCACACGGCCGGCGGCCACGCACGACCCGACCCGCGACATCCCACCCGCACACACCGAGTGGAGCGAGGAGCATCCCATCGCCGAGAACCCCAGCCTCCGCCACCTGCTGGACCGGGTGGTCCTCGTCGAGGAACGGGTACGCCGCGCCGTCGCCGCCCGCAGGCAGACCGACCCCAACCCCGACGACGCCTTCCGGGGCCTCTACCTCACCGACGAGTCCGTCCACCGCCTCCTCGACACGCCGCCCCGCCCCGCCGCCCCCGACCACACGGACGCCGCCCGGCACGCCGAGGCCGAGACACGGGCCGACACCGCCGACCCGCCCACCAGCCTGCGCCGCCTCACGGCCGGCCTGGGCCTGACCGACCTCGACGTCGAGATCCTGCTCATCGCCCTGCTGCCCGATCTGGACGCCCGGTTCGAATCGTTCTACGGCTATCTCAACGACGACGTCACCCGGCGCCGGCCCTCCATCGGCGTGGCTCTGGCGCTGTGCGGACTGTCCCCGGCGGACGCCTCCGCCCGCGCCCGCCTCGGCGCCACCGCGCCGCTGCTCTCCGGCGGCCTGCTGCTCATCGAGGACCCGGACCGCCCCTTCCTCGGGCGCGCCCTGCGCGTACCGGACCGGGTCACCGCGCACCTGCTCGGCGACGACACCCTCGACCCCCGGGTCGCGGACCTGCTGCACCCGGCCCCGCCCGTACCCGGCGTGGGTGACGCCGCCCCGCTGGCCCGGGCCCTGGCGGCCGAAGTCCCCCTGGCCTATCTGCGCGAGGACCAGGGCGGCGCGGGTCTCGCCCTCGCCGCGACCGCACTCGCCCGGGCCGGGCGCCCCGCCCTCGCCCTGGACCTGGCCCGCCTCGCCCGCGACCCGGCCCCCGCGGACGCCGTGCGCACCGCCGTGCGCGAGGCCCGGCTGACCGGCGCCGGCCTGGTCTGCGCCCCGGTCGACGCCCTGGACCGGGACCGCGAACGGGTCGCGCTGCTACGGCAGCTGACGGACGCTCCTGTCCCCGTCGTCCTCGTCGGCCGCACCCCGTGGGACGCCGCCTGGTCCACGCGGCCCCCGCTGCTGCTGCGCGCCCCGCGCGTCGAGCCGACCGAGCGAGCAGCGCTGTGGCAGGCCGCGTACGGGCAGCATCTTCCGGCCGGCTTGAACCTCCCGAACCTCCTTGCCCCCTTCCTCCTCACCCCCGAACAGATCACCCGCGCCGCCCGAGGCGCCGCCCAGAACGCCGTCCTGGACGGTGACGAGCTGCGCCCCGAGCACGTACGCCGCGGCGCCCGGGCCCAGAACTCCGCCGGCCTCGACCTGCTCGCCCGCCGTATCGAACCCGCCGTCGGCTGGGACGACCTCGTCCTGCCTCCGGACTCCCTGACCCAGCTGCGCGAGCTGACGGCCCGCGCCCGCCACCGCGACGTCGTGCTCGGCGAATGGGGCATGCGACCCGGAGGCGCCCGTGGCCGCGGCGTCGTCGCCCTGTTCGCGGGGGACTCCGGCACCGGCAAGACCATGTCGGCGGAGGTCATCGCCGCCGACCTGGGTCTGGACCTCTACACCGTCGACCTGTCGACCGTGATCGACAAATACGTCGGCGAGACCGAGAAGAACCTCGAGCGCATCTTCTCCGAGGCGGCCGGGGTGAACGGCGTCCTCCTCTTCGACGAGGCCGACGCCATCTTCGGCAAGCGCTCCGAGGTCAAGGACGCCCACGACCGCTACGCCAACGTCGAGAGCGCCTACCTCCTCCAGCGCATGGAGTCCTTCGACGGCCTCGCCATCCTCGCCACGAACCTCCGTGCCAACCTCGACGACGCCTTCACCCGCCGCCTCGACCTGGTCATCGACTTCCCCGTCCCCGACTCCACCCAGCGCCTCGCCCTCTGGCACCGCTGCCTGGCCCCCCTCCTGCCCGGCGCCGGCGACCTCGATCTCCCCTTCTGCGCCGACTCCTTCGAACTCGCCGGCGGTAACATCCGCTCCATCGCCGTCACCGCCGCCTACCTCACCGCAGAGGCCGGCTCACCCCTGACCATGCGACAACTGATCCACGCCATCCAACGCGAATACCAGAAACTGGGCCGCCTGACTTTGGCCAGCGAATTCGGCCCGTACGTCGATCTGCTCGTCCTGTGACCGACCGGAGGAGGACCGCTGTGCGCGCGCACGACGAACGACTGACGGAACAGGGCCGGGAGCGGACCCACCGCACAGGCCGGCCGTACGAGTCGCCCGTCGCCGCCCTGCTGGCCCTGCAGCGGACGGCCGGGAACGACGCGGTCGTGCGACTGCTGACGGCGCAGCGGGTGCCGGAGCGTACCGTCCGGGAGAAGCGACACGCGGTCAGCAACTCCCCGTACGGCAACCGGCCGCGGTCCGCCCGGCAGCAGGCCCAGCAGGGCTTCGACCCGGACGCGCCCCGGGCCCCGGAACTCCCCAGCCGGGGCCCGCGAGACGAAGTCATCTGGAGCGGCACCAGGGACGACATCGGTTTCACCCCGGCGACGGTGAACGCCGTACTGGCCGCGGCGCCCAGCCAGAACACGAACGGGCGGACCGAGTACCAGTGCGCGCAGTGCGCCAGGTACATCCCCCAGCTCAGTGACAAGACGGCCGCGGATGGCAACCGCTACGTCACCATCGACCACGCCACGGAGATCATCGCCTACGTCCAGGCCAACGCGACGGCGGTGACCTGGCAGGTCGACGGCCGCACCGTCAGCGCGATCACCCGCGCGGAAGCGAAGCGCTGGGCCAACGACGTCAACAACTTGCGCGTCCTCTGCGCCCAGCCCTGCAACGGCGGCACCCGCGCGGCCCACAGCGCCAGCCGGCACTACGACACGAACAGGGCGGTGTGGTGGGCGTCGTAGGGTCACCCCCTGTCAAGTCTTGACGACCCACACTCGGCTCCGCAGAGATTTCCATGGCCTCGGGGTCGGAAGTCGGCACCACCGCCGGACCGCGCGCCCTCAGAGCGGTCGCCGCCACGACGGCGTACTTGTGGCTGTGCAATCCCGCTTCCGCGAGCGCGGCAAGGGCGTCGGTACGAGCACTGAGCCTAGCCTGCTTCCCGAGCGAACAGCTTGTGGACTTCCTCTGGTCCCCGCTGCAGGACCGCCTCCAGTTCGGCGGGGCCGATTTCCGCGTGACCCGCGTCCGGCGTGTCGGTGAACGCCAGGCCAGGCCGACACAGGAGGTAGCTGTTGCCCTGCCGGAAGTAGTCGAACGGCACCCCGGCGGCGTAGAGCTTGCGGGTGATCTGCCACTCCTGTTCCTCGGAGACCGTCACGGTTTCCATGCCCCGCTGCCGCAGCTCGGGCACCACCTCGCGATAGCTCTCCTCGGAGAGCGGATTGCCGGTGAGAACGACCTCGTACAGCTTGGGCAGCTCGGACCGCAGGGCGGTGATGTCCTCGATGGCGTTGAGGGGCAGTTGGAGGCTGCGGATCGTGGGCAGCGTCTGCACCGCGCTGATGTCGGCGAGCGCGCTGAAACGCATGGAGAGCGACGCCAGCCGCGGGTGGCCAGCCAGCGCCGCGAGGTCGCCTCCCCCGTAGCCGACCACGTGCAGCGTTTTCAGCATGGGGAAACGGGCGAGGTCGCCGAGGTCGCGGGGGAAGAGCACGGCCAGGGTGTCGAGCTGGGCGAGGTCGTCGTCGCTGAAGGGCGGATTTCTCTGTAGCCGGCGCTGAACAGCCTCTTCCACCTGGGGTTCGAGGAGCGGCATGGATCAGCTCACCTCTTTCACAGCGTCGTTGGCTTCTGCGAGGTTGACCATGATGGCGTTGAAGTTGGCTGTCTGCTCAGCACCGAGCTGCCGGACGGTCATCGGGACTATACCCGCGGCGGTCTTCACGAGCGCCGCGACCGGCTTGTCGAGGAACTGTGGATCATGATTGTCGAGGTTCCCGTTCCAGATCAGGGGGTTGTTCGCGTCCTGCATCTGGGCTCGCAGGGCACTCACATACTGCAGGGCGCTGCCCTGGTGCTGGTTGAAGATGTCGCGCAGCCTGTTGTGGAAGGCTTCCTGGCCGTTGGTCAAAGTGAATTTGTACTTGGTTTTTCCGCCCTCGACGTATTGCTGCCAGAGGGCGCCGGAATGGCCGTTGGGTGACACGCCCTGGATGGCCCAGATGACGTGCTCGGTCTTCGACCGCAGGGCGTGGTGTAGCGCCACCCAGCGGGCCGCTTCGAGCTTGTCGCCCCGCGAGAGGTGGCCCATCGCGCGCACGAGAACGGCCGGGATGTAGTCGGTGGGAATCCACTCGTGCTTGCCGGAGTCGGCCCGCCGGAAGAGGTCCATCAGGTATTCCTTGGACGGCTTGTGTTTCGCCCACAGGTCGAGAACCCTGGTGTTCCATTCCGAGCTCTCGGTGGCGACGAAACGCAGGAAGCCGATGATGCCGTCCTTGGCGTTGACGATGGCTTCGAGGTCCTTGTTCACCCCGGAGCCGGAGCCGGGCAGCGGCGCGAACTTGCCGTAGGGGCCCGCCGCCACTCCGTATCCCATGGTGTTGACCTGGTTCGTGGCGTCCGCCGAGCGGCCGGCGCGCGGCATCTTGAGTTCTCGCAGCGCGGCCTCGCCGAGGGCCCGCAGCATCTTCTCGCGCAGTGGCCCGCCGCCCTTGAAGGCGTGGTTGTAGAAGCTGGCGGTGTCGGCGGCGGTGCCCGGGTTGTCTCCCTTGCCGCTTCTCCGGCGGGGCTTCTCCTTGAAGTAGCCGAGCAGCTGCTTTAGGACGGCCTGGTTGGTGAGAAGCTCCGTAGCCTCGGCGGGGAGGCTTGCGAGTTGGACCGGAGGGTCGCCCCACACCGGCTCCTCATCGACCTCGGTCACCCTCAGCGTCTTGTTCCACGCTTCCTGCGCCTCCTTGGAGAAGGTCGCAGCGTGCGCCGGCAGTGCTTGGCGGATCATCTCGAGGTAGCGGGCGTCCGAGGGGTCCTGCGTCTCCTGCGAGTTCTCCTCGCTGTCGCGGGCCTCGACGCCGAGCCCGACCTCGTCGGTCGGGTTCACCGTTCCACGCGCCGACCAGCTGCCGCCCCGGACGACCGGTTCCAGGGAGGCCATGCCGTAGCGGACCCGGATCGCCGCGAAGGCCGCGCGCAGGGCGGCCTGGCTGAACCGGCCGTTGCTGTTCAGGCGCTGGGCAGCGGACCGTGCGGCGGCGAGGCCCTTGGCCAGGCGCTGCCGCTTGCCCTCGGGACTGTCGTCGCCCCCACGGATCTTGCTCTTGAATTTGGCCCACAGCTTCTTCGCCTTCTTCGCGATGAAGTCGACGATCCTGTCGATGGCCTTGTTGACCGGCTTGGCGACCGCCTGGAAGACCTGTTTGACCTTGCCGGCCAGGTTGCCGACGCCCAGGAGGGCGGCGAGGAAGCCGATGAGGACCGGGATGGAGGCGGCGAGGGCGCCTTCGATGAGGGCGGGGACGCCGCCACCGCCGCCGCTCGCGATGGCGACGACCGCGTCCAGGATCGAGTTGACGAACTGGATGATCTGGGCGCCCTGGGTCACCACGAAGGTGACGATGTCGATGATGCCCTTGACGGCGCGGATGAAGGCGGAGGCCGGGTTGAGCAGGGAGATGATCCAGGTGATGCCGGCGACGATGACCGTGGGGATCAGGTAGGAGGTCAGCTTCTCCAGGATCGTCGACTTCAGGTCTCCGACCTCGGCCTTGATGTGTTCCACCGCGCCTGCCGGGCCCTCCTTCTGGAGGGCCTGGGCGACGGGGACGGACTGTTCGGCGGCGGTGACCGCCTGGTCGGGGACGCCCTTGCGGGTGATGCGCGCGCGGATGTTGGCCCAGGTCAGCCCCAGCATGCCGGCGATGAGCTGGATGATGCCCTTGAGGTCGAACTTCGCGGGCAGGTTGAGGCCCGCGCCGGCGGCCGTGCCCAGCAGCCAGGAGACCAGGCCCTTCTTCAGATGGTCGGCGATGTTGCCGATGAACTGCCTCAGACCGGCGCCGACGGCGGTGACCAGGTTGCGGAGGAACCCGATGGGGTCCTTGATGATGCTCATGACCGCGGCGGCGGCTTTCGCCAGAACGCCGAGCAGCATGTTCTTCAGTTCGATGATGGTCTGGATGACACCGACGACGGCGTCCTTGGCCTTGGCGATGAGACCCTTGTTCTCCTCCTGGAGCTTCTTGATCTCGTCGTCGACGGCGTTCAGCGCCTGCGTGTACTTCTGGGCGAGGTCCTGGACCAGTTGATCCGATTTCGCGTTGACGTCGGCTTCCAGCCCGTCGAACTTCTCCGTGAAGTCCTTGGCGGCGTCCTGGCCGAACTTCTTCAGATCGGCGGGCAGACGGTCGACTTCGGCCTTCAGCTCGGCCCGGCCCTTGGCGATCCGGTCCTTCGCCCTGCCGAGTTCGGTACCGATGACGTCGGCGATGGAGGAGATGACCTGCTGCATCTGCGCGACATAGAGCTTGCGTGACTCCTGGAAGAGCTGGTTGGCCTCCTCCGGCATGCCCGCGAACTTGTCCTTGACCCATTTGAGTTTGCCGGTGAAGCCGGAGTAACGCTTGTCCTTGTAGGCGTCCATCCGGCGCTTGTGGTCCGCCGTGAACGCGTCCCGCGCCGCCTTCTCGCCGGCGTTGAACTTGTCGTCCACCAGCTTGTCCAGGCCCGACAGGGTGCTCTCGACGTCGGTCTTGGTGGCGTCGAAGACCTTCTGCAGACGGGCGGTGACCTCCGCCCGCTTGCGTTCGTCGGCCGACTTGCCGGCGCTCTTGCCCGCGTCGACCTGTTTGCCGACGGCGGCGCGGGTGGCGGCCAGTTCGCCCATGGCCTGCGTACCGGTCGCCGCGGCGCCTTGTCGGGCGGCGGCGAGTTGCTTGGCCTCGGCCCCGCGCGCCGCGCCGGGGGCGGTGGCCGAGTGCTGCTCGCCTTCCTTCTTCGCCGCCAAGGCGTCGGTGAACTGAGGCTCGTTGCTCTTGGCGAGCTGGTCCTCGGTGACCTGGGCGTCGGCCATCTGCTGGTCGACCTGCTGCGGGCCGCCGGAGAAGTCGGTGACCGCGTCCGGCTGCCGGGCCGGAACCGCGCCCGCCGGGTTCGGGGCGCCGGGGGCGGGCGGGGGAGCGTCGGGGGTGAGGGGGGTGACCGGCTTGTCCTTGGCCTGGGA
>NZ_BQUN01000038.1:49536-109539 GCF_026008495.1 Streptomyces sp. A012304 | reverse complement strand
CGGGGGGGGGGGGGGGGGGGGGGGGGGGGGGGGGGGGGGGGGGGGGGGGGGGGGGGGGCGCGGGATTTTTTTCCGCGCCCCGCATACCGGAGTCGCCGAGGGGTTCTACGCCGACGCGCCCTGGGGGGCGTAGAAGTGCCGCCGCACCCGGCGCAGCCACGCGTCGGCGGCCGTCTCGTCCGGGTGCTCGGGCAGGACGCTGCGTGTCTCCTCGAACGCCGCCTCGAAGCGGCGCAGCAGCGGGAGCGCCGCCTCGGCGTCGGCGGCCACCTGCTCGCCGAAACGGTGGTAGCTCTCGGGGTCGTCCACCTGGATGGTCAACCGGCCCGTCGCATAGAGCTCATAGCCCTGTTGGCACAGCCGCTTCAGGTGGCGGGCGTGCTTGGCGGTGCGCTTGCGGGTGTCCGCCGAGAAGGATCCGTCGCCACGGCTGTGCAGCTTGCGGAACTGCTGGGTGGCGTACCCGAGATAGGCGTCACGGACCCGGCGCGCGCTCAGGAACGTCGACCGGATGCCGATGAGTTCCTCGCCCAGCCCGGTCCGCACCTCGTACAACTCCTCGGGCAGCCAGACGAGTTCCATCACCGTCGGGTTGCCGCCGAGGGCGAGACGGCACCACTTCGCGGCCTCGTGCAGGGTGCGGTCGGGTGCCGTGGTGACGTGGGACTCCTTCGGCCCGCGCAGGCCGTGCAGGTCCTCGGTGGGTGCGGCGAACAGGCCGAGGCGGTCGATGTCGGATCCTTGGTGCGCGAGCCCGTAGGCGGTCGAGCCGACGACGCCGGACAGCAGGATGTTCTGGACGGTCACAGGGGCCCCCGGTGGTGATCGGCGCCGCCGTCGAGGACGGGCGGCGGACCGTCATGATGCCCTGGCGACCGGGGCGGTCTCCTCACATTTTCCGGTCCCGTGAACGCCTCGGACCACGTCGTCCGCCGGATCTCCCGGTTCACCCGTCCGGGCTCGGTGCGCTGGTCGCCCGCCCCGGCCGGTGGTGCGGTGGTAGTCGACCGTCCCGCCTTCAGGAGGCATCCGTGACCACCGCTCGGCCGTCCCGCCCGTCCCACCGTTCCCGTACGGACCCACCACGCGCGGACCCGCCGCGCACCGACCTGCCGCGCACGCACCCGCCGCGCACGGCCCGGGCGGTCCGGCCCGCCCGTGTCCTGGCCGTCGCCGTGGCCGCCGGCGCGCTGCTCGCCACGGCGGCCTGCGCGGGCGGGGACGACAGCGCGACGGCCGAGGCGGACACCGCCGTCTCCACCCGCGCCGAGCGGCCCGTCGCGCAGCGGCCCCTGGCCCAGCCCACCCCCACGCCGTCCCCCGACCCGCGCCTCACCGCCGTCGGCGCCCGCACCGCGCTGATCACCGAGGGGGATCTGGAGGACGACTGGAACCAGGTGAGCAACGCGGCGACCTGGCGGAACCGGCTGCTCATCGGGCAGGTGGACACGGCCGCCTTCCTGACGGCCAGGACGAACGCCGCCGACTGCCAGCGCCTCCTCGACGCGCTCTATGACGAGACCCTCCTGGGCGAACCGTCGGGACCGTCGGCGCTGACCGGATTCACCGAGGGCGACTCCCGGCTGCTCTACCAGGTCGCCACCTACGAGCGGGCCCAGCTGGACAAGTCGCTGAAGTGGCTGGAAGCACTGCCGGAGACCTGCGACGAGTTCACCGCGACCGGCGCGGGCGGCACCCGCACCGTCCAGGTCGTCGAGGCCTCCCTCCCCGACGAGGGCGACGCCCGTCAGGCGGTCACCGTGACCGTGCGGGGCGACGCCTACGGCTCCCCCATCACCCTCACCCTCGACGTGGCCGCCGTACGGGTCGGCACCAACGCGCTCACGGTCACCAACGGCGGGACCGGCGGCGCCGACCACGACAGCACCGAGGACGCGGTGCGGCAGGGCAGCCAGCGGCTGGAGGACGTCCTGGCCGGACGGACGCCGAAGGCGCAGCCCAGCGAACTCGAGTGACATCGGGGGGGCGCGGCCCAGCGCACAGTGCGGTCCGCCCGTCGTCCCGGCGCCGGCAGTCCCGGCATCGGCCGCCCCGGCGGATGACGTCCCCGCGGGCCTGTTCCCGCCCTCGGCGCCATGTGACATATTACTGGCGTGGCCAACCAACCGACTTGTGACGTCGTGGTCGTCGGCGCCGGCATGGTGGGCGCCGCCTGTGCGCTGTACGCGGCACGTGCGGGTCTGGACGTGGTGGTGGTCGACCGCGGCCCGGTGGCCGGTGGCACGACGGGCGCGGGCGAGGGCAACCTCCTCGTCTCCGACAAGGAGCCCGGACCCGAACTCCGACTCGCGCTCCTGTCCGCCCGGTTGTGGAGCGACCTGGCCGAGGAACTGGGCGGGACGATCGAGTACGAGCCCAAGGGCGGCCTCGTCGTCGCGACGACCCCCGAGGCGTTCACCGCTCTCCGGGACCTGGCCGCCGACCAGCGCGCCGCCGGGGTCGAGACGGTCACCGTCGACGCGGCTCGACTCCCCGAGCTCGAACCGTATGTGGCGCCCGGTCTCGCGGGGGGCGTCCACTATCCGCAGGACGCGCAGGTCATGCCCACCCTGGCCGCCGCCCACCTCGTCCGGGCCTCGGGTGCCCGGCTGGAGACCGGGCGGACGGTGACCCGGGTGCTGCGCGGGGCCGACGGCGGGGTGCGGGGCGTACGGACCGACCGGGGTGACATCTCGGCCCCGGCCGTGGTGAACGCGGCCGGCACCTGGGGCGCGGAGGTGGCCGCCCTCGCGGGAGTCCATCTGCCCGTTCTCCCTCGCCGCGGCTTCGTCCTGGTCACCGAACCGCTCCCGCGCCGGGTACGGCACAAGGTGTACGCCGCCGGCTACGTGGCCGACGTCGCCAGCGACTCGGCCGCGCTCCAGACCTCGCCGGTCGTCGAAGGGACCGCCGCCGGGCCCGTGTTGATCGGCGCCAGCCGTGAACGGGTGGGTTTCGACCGGTCGTTCGCCCTGCCGGTCGTCCGGGCGCTGGCGGCCGGTGCCACCCGTCTCTTCCCTTTCCTGGCGCAGGTCCGGGTCATGCGCGCCTATCTCGGATTCCGCCCCTACATGCCGGACCACCTGCCGGCCGTCGGGCCCGACCCGCGGGTGCCCGGCCTGTTCCACGCCTGCGGGCACGAGGGCGCGGGCATCGGCCTGGCCACCGGCACCGGCCATCTCATCGCCCAGGCGCTGGCCGGAAAGACCCCCGACCTGGACCTCACGCCGTTCCGTCCCGACCGCTTCCCCGAGGAGGCCGCGCCGTGAACCCTTTGGAGCTGGTCCGGGCCTGTCCCGGAGCGCCGTTCACCGTCACCTTCGACGGCCGGGAGATCCAGGCGCTGCCGGGGCAGACGGTGGCCGCCGCGCTCTGGTCGGCGGGCATCACCTCCTGGCGCGTCACGCGCGGCGAGGGCCGGCCTCGCGGGGTGTTCTGCGGGATCGGCGTGTGCTTCGACTGCCTGGTGACCGTCGACGGCCGTCCCAACCGACGCGCCTGCCTGGTGCCGGCCGCGCCCGGCGCGGACATCCGTACGCAGGAAGGGACGGGCCACGATGGCTGATTGGCCGGTGCTCGCGGTGATCGGGGCCGGTCCGGCGGGGCTCGCGGCCACGCTGGCCGCCGCCGCGCGGGGCGTGCGCGTCGTCCTGGTGGACTCCGCCCCGGAGCCGGGCGGGCAGTTCTACCGGCAGCCCGCCTCCGCACTCGGCGCCCGCCGCCCGCAGGCGCTCCATCACCAGTGGCGCACCTGGGAACGACTGCGTGAGGGGCTCGCCGGCCACCTCGCCGCCGGGCGTGTGACCTTGCTGAGTGACCATCATGTGTGGTGCGTGGAAGCGGACTCGGCGGAGTCGGCGGACGGTGCGGACCCGGGTTCGGCACGCCCCGGCTTCCGTGTGCACGCCCTGCTCGGTCCCGGTCAGGAGGAGTCCGTCACGGTCCGCGCCGACGGCGTGCTGCTGGCGACCGGCGGATACGAGAAGGTCCTGCCGTTCCCCGGTTGGACCCTGCCGGGTGTGGTGACGGCGGGCGGCGCCCAGGCCATGCTGAAGGCGGGGCTGGTGCTGCCCGGCCGGACGGCGGTGGTGGCCGGCACGGGCCCCTTGCTCCTGCCCGTCGCGACCGGTCTCGCGGCGGCGGGCGCCCGGGTCGCGGCCCTGGTCGAGTGGGCGGACCCGGTCCACGCCGTACGCCGTTCCCCTGCCGCTCCGAACGCCTTCCCGCGCCGGGCCCGCGCCCTCGCCGGCGAGCCCGGCAAGCTCGCCGAAGGCGCGGGCTACGCGGCTCGGCTCCTGCGCCACCGAGTTCCGGTGCTGGCCCGCCATACGGTGCTGGAGGCCCATGGTCGCGACCGTCTCGGGGCGGTGACCGTCGCCGCGCTCGACGCCGCGGGGCGCCCTCGCCCCGGCACCGAACGGCGCATCCCCTGCGACACCCTCGCCGTCGGTCATGGCCTCCTGCCGCACACCGACCTCGCCGAAGGGCTCGGCTGCCGGCTCGACGGACCGCGGGTGCACGTCGACGACGAGCAGCGCACCGACGTGCCCGGCGTGTGGGCCGCCGGGGAGGCCACGGGCGTCGGCGGCGCGGCCCTCGCCCTCGCCGAGGGGCACATCGCCGGACGCTCCGCCGCCGCGCGCCTCCACGGCACCGCACCCGACCCGCGGACCTGGGCCGCGCCCGCCCGGGCCCGTACCCGACTGCGGGCGTTCTTCGCGGAGCTCGACGGCGTGTACGCGGCACCCGTGCGGTGGGTGGAGCAGGTGAACGACGCGACGGTCGTGTGCCGGTGCGAGGAGGTCACCGCCGGGGCGGTCCGCGAGGCCGTCGCACTCGGGGCTGGCGACCTGCGCACCGTGAAACTGCTGACCAGGGCGGGCATGGGCTGGTGCCAGGGCCGGATGTGCGAGCCCGGGGTCGCCGGCGTCGCGGGCTGCGACGCCACCCCCACCAGAAGGCTGCTGGCCCGCCCGGTCCCCCTCGGCGTACTGGCCGCCGACCCGGCCCCCACCACAGCACCGCTCATGAACGCGCCAGTGCCATGTCACACATCACTGGACGCTGTACCACCACCACACGTCGGACCTGACGAAGACCCGGACGAGAAGAGGCCCTTCGCATGACGACCCCCCAGCACCGCCCCTGGCGCGGCGTCCTCGTCGCCACCGCCCTCCCCCTCGACGACGACCTCCGCGTCGACCATGACCGGTACGCCGAGCACTGCGCCTGGCTGGTGGCGAACGGCTGCGACGGCGTGGTACCGAACGGCTCGCTCGGTGAGTACCAGGTGCTCACGCCCGAGGAGCGCGCCAGGGTGGTGGAGACGGCGGTGGCGGCGATCGGCGGCGACCGGGTGATGCCCGGCGTCGCGGCGTACGGCTCGGCGGAGTCGCGCCGCTGGGCCGAGCAGGCCCGTGAGGCCGGTTGTGGTGCGGTGATGCTGCTGCCACCCAACGCCTACCGCGCCGACGAACGAGCGGTGCTGGCCCACTACGCCGAGGTCGCGAAGGCGGGCCTGCCGGTGGTGGCGTACAACAACCCGATCGACACCAAGGTCGACCTGGTGCCCGAGACACTGGCCCGGCTGCACGGCGAGGGCCACATCCACGGCGTCAAGGAGTTCTCCGGCGATGTCCGCCGCGCGTACCGGATCGCCGAACTCGCCCCGGAACTCGACTTGTTGATCGGTGCCGACGATGTCCTGCTGGAGCTGGCGGTGGCCGGCGCCAAGGGCTGGGTGGCGGGCTACCCGAACGCGCTGCCCCGCGCGTCGGTGGAGTTGTACCGCTCCGCCGTCGCCGGTGACCTCACCACCGCGCTGCCCCTGTACCGGCAATTGCACCCGCTGCTGCGCTGGGACTCGCGTGTCGAGTTCGTCCAGGCCATCAAACTGTCGATGGACGTGGTCGGCCGGTACGGCGGTCCTTGCCGGCCGCCGCGCGTCCCGCTGCTGCCGGAGCAGGAGGCGGCCGTCCGCGCGGCCACCGAGAAGGCCGTCGCCGCGGGCCTCGCGTAACACCCCCAGGGACCCCCGCACCTGCGGGGGCCCGTGTCACACCGGCCGCCGGAAAGGGATGCCATGCGCAGCAAACTCGTCCTGCACGCCGTCGACTCGCACACCGAGGGCATGCCCACCCGCGTCATCACCGGCGGGCTGGGCACCATCCCCGGCGCGACGATGAACGAGCGGCGGCTGCACTTGCGTGAACACCGCGACGAGGTACGGCAGTTGCTGATGAACGAGCCCCGTGGTCACGCCGCGATGAGCGGCGCGATCCTCCAGCCGCCCACCCGGCCGGACTGCGACTGGGGCGTGGTCTACATCGAGGTCTCCGGCTATCTGCCGATGTGCGGGCACGGCACGATCGGCGTGGCGACCGTGCTCGTGGAGACCGGCATGGTCGAGGTCGTGGAACCGGTCACCACCATCCGGCTGGACACCCCGGCCGGACTCGTCGTCGCGGAGGTCGCCGTCCAGGACGGCGCGGCCACCGCGGTGACATTGCACAACGTCCCGTCCTTCGCGGTCGCCCTGGACCGCAAGGCCACCCTGCCCGACGGCCGTACGGTGACATACGACCTCGCCTACGGCGGGAACTTCTACGCGATCCTGCCGCTGGAGGAGTTCGGCCTGCCCTTCGACCGGGCGCGCAAGGACGACATCCTGCGGGCCGGTCTGTCGCTGATGGAGGCGATCAACGCCGAGGCCGAGCCGGTCCACCCCGAGGACGCGTCCATCCGCGGCTGCCACCACGTCCACCTGTACGCGCCCGGCTCCACCGCCCGCCACTCGCGGCATGCCATGGCGATCCACCCGGGCTGGTTCGACCGCTCCCCCTGCGGCACGGGCACCAGCGCGCGCATGGCGCAACTGCATGCGCGGGGCGAACTGCCGCTGCACACCGAGTTCGTGAACGAGTCCTTCATCGGCACCCGCTTCGCCGGCCGGCTGCTCGGCACGACGGACGTCGCCGGCATCCCCGCGGTGCTGCCCAGCTTCACCGGCCGTGCCTGGATCACCGGCACGGCCCAGTACCTGCTGGACCCGGCGGACCCCTTCCCGGCCGGATTCGTGCTCTGACACCCGTCCGCCACACGTCACCGCCTCCGCCGCCCCTCGTTCCGCGCCACACCGTCCCCGGCCCAGGCCACACGGCCCACACGTCCACGGTTCAAGCCACCCGTTCCCTGTCCACACCACCCGGTCCACGTCGGACGCCGGTTTTCCACAGGCCGGAACGGGCGTACCCGGCCACGCCGATACTGGTGGCACGTGACACGGCACCACCCGCCCTGAGGAGACCCTCCATGCCCGCCCCCCGCACCAGCAGCCCCTCGTCCGGGGCCCCCGCCCCCGCCCCGGTGCTCCCCGTGCTCGGCGGCCACCGGAGCAGCTTCCGCGAGCGGGTCGCCGACGCCCTGCGGGCGGCGCTGATCGCGGGCGAACTGCGGCCCGGCGAGGTGTACTCGGCGCCGACCCTGGCCGCCCGCTTCGGTGTCTCCGCGACGCCGGTGCGCGAGGCGATGCTGGATCTCGCGAAGGAGGGCCTGGTCGACGCGGTGCCCAACAAGGGGTTCCGGGTCACCGACGTCTCCGACCAGCAGCTCGACGAGTACACCCACCTCCGCGCGCTGATCGAGATCCCCACGGTGGTGGCGCTGGCGACGACCGCCGACCCGGTGTCACTGGAGGCGCTGCGGCCCGCCGCCCGGGAGATCGTCACGGCCGCGGTGGCGGGCGACCTCATCGCCTACGTCGAGGCCGACACCCGTTTCCACCTCGGCCTGCTCGCCCTCGCCGGCAACGCGCACCTCGTCGAAGTGGTCCGTGACCTGCGCGGACGCGCCCGTCTGTACGGCCTGACGGCGCTCTCCGCCTCCGGTCGTCTGCTGTCCTCCGCCCAAGAGCACCTGGAGCTGCTCGACGCCCTGCTGGCCCGCGACGAAAGAGCCGTGCGCGAGGTCATGACCCGGCATCTGGGGCATGTGCGGGGGCTGTGGGCGTCGGCCCACACCTGAGCGCCCCACCGCCACTGCACTCCCCTGTGATCTTCGTCCTGGTGTGAGCGTAGTTCCGGATGGGCAGTCAATGCCCGTGCATGAAGGGATGGTGTCTTTCCTGTGGGGGGAACCGTGAGTGTGTGCCTCATCGGTGCGGGTCTGTCGGGACTGGCCATGGCGCACGCCCTCAAGTCGGCGGGCATCGACTTCGTCTGCGTCGAGAAGGCCTCCGACGTCGGCGGGATCTGGCGGCTGCCGCAGGCGGGTGAACCCGGCCCCGGCTACCTCGCGCTCCACCTCAACACCACGAAACAGCTCACCGGTTACGCCGACTATCCGATGCCGGCCTCCTGTCCCGTCCATCCCCGGCACAGCGAGTTCGCCGCCTATCTGAGGTCGTTCGCCGAGTGGGCCGGCCTGGTGGACCACCTGGAGCTGGAGACGACCGTCGCGTCCGTGCGGCAGGAGAGCGACGGCTCCTGGACGGTCGTGACCGTGGACGCCCGCGGCACCCGCGCGTCCCGGAGCTTCACCCAGGTGATCGTCGCCTCCGGCTCCAACACCGAGCCCTCCCTGCCCGCTCCGCTCCGCGGCTCCGACACCTTCACCGGAACGTTTCTGCACTCCTATGACTACCGGGACGGCAGCGACTTCGCCGGACAGCGCGTGGTCGTCGTGGGGCTCGGCGCCTCGGCCGTGGACATCGCCGTGGACCTCTCCCGGCACGCGGAGCGGACGCTGCTCTCGGTGCGCCGGGGCCGGCACGTGCTGCCCAAACAGCTCTTCGGCATGGCGCTGGACGAGATCGCCGAGGCGCCGTGGTGGACGAGCATGTCGCTGGAGGAGCAGCGCCGTTTCATCGACCAGGCCCTGCTGGTCGCCCGGGGCAAGCTCTCGGACTACGGCCTGCCCGAGCCGGACCACCCCCTCTTCGCCTCGGCGGTGACCGTCTCGGACGAGATCCTTCCCCGGATCCGTCACGGTGGGATCGTGCCCAAGCCGGCCATCGACTTCCTGGACGGCAGCCGGGTCGCGTTCACCGACGGCACCTCCGCGCACGCCGACGCGATCGTCCACTGCACCGGCTACCGCATGGCATTCCCGTTCCTGCCGGCCGGCTGCCCGGTCGGGGCGCGGGGCTCGGTGGAGTTGTACAAGCGGGTCGTCGCACCCGGCCGTCCCGGTCTGTACTTCGTCGGCCTGGTCCGTCCGCACGGCTCCATCACCCGTCTCGTGGAAGCGCAGTCGCGCTGGGTCGCCCGGCTCGTCGCGGGAGAGGCCGTCCTGCCGGAGCCGGAGGTCATGCACAAGGAGATAGCCGCCTACCTGAGCGGCATCGCGGGCCAGTACGGCCAGGCGGGGAGCGCGTCGATCAACGTGGACGTCGCTCCCTATCTGCAAGAACTGCTGAGTGAATGACGGCAGGTCAGAGCCGCCTCGGCGGGTGGGCGGGGCGACTCGTGTGCGAGGGGAGCGGTTCGACGGCGGTGGCGTACGGCTCCCCTCGGGGGTCTCCCGGCGGTGCCGCCGCGCTACCGCGCGGTCTCGGCGGGCCGGAGGGCGGCGGGCGGACGGACCTGGTACGCCTCCGAGGAGACGTACGCCGTCACGCGCGGCGGGTGACCCTGCTGGTGGGCGAGTGCCAGGTAGGCGATGAGGCCCACGCCGTCCTCCAGCCGACGTGAGGTGACGGCGGCCGACGCGGCGAGCAGCGGCTCGGGGTCGATGCCGTAGCGGCCGAGGAGGGTCGTGGCCCGGGACATGACCTCCGCGTCGTCCCGTGCGTAGGCCCGGACGGGGATGTGGAGGGTGAAGCCGCTGGGGCGTTCGGTCTTCGTACTGGTGAAGGCGTGGCAGGTCAGGGCGGGTCGCCCGGTGAGCCGCCGCTGCCGTCCGCGGCCGTCGTCGGTGAAGGCGCTCGACGGCGAGGCGTCGGCGTCCGGGGTCTCGGCGTCGAGTCCGGCGGCCGTGCGGAAGAACCGCTCGATCTCCGCCGCGTCGGGACCGGGATCCATACGGCACAGGCCGGGTGCCTCGGCCGCGGCGAGGCCGTCATGGCGCAGATAGACCTTGACCCGGGGGGTCTCCCATTGTCCCAGGTCCAGGGCGAAGAAGGGGTAACCGTCGGCTTCGGGCAGGGTCGCGAACGCCCGACGCAGACCGAGCCGGCGCAGGGCTTCCCGTACGGTCTCGGCGGAACGTTCCTCCCCACGGGCGGCCGGGTTCAGGTACACCTTCACCCTCGGTACGCCGCTGGGGTGCAGTTCCAGCGCGCAGTAGAGGGCGAGGGGCCCGTGCGGGGACGGCGGAAAGAACAGGTCCTCCAGGTCATCCAGCGGGTCGGTGGTGAAATGCCACCGCCGTGCCAGCCTGCGGAGGATTTTCAGCCCGGTGCGCCCGCTCTTCTTCAGGCTGCCCGCCCCGCTGCCCGGCTCCATCAGCACCCGCAGGGTCGGGGGCGCGTCGGGGACGAAGGCCAGGGAGAATTCCACCGGCGTGTGGTCGTCGGAGAGAAAGGTCTCGGAGGCGGGTGGCAGGTCCAGCGGCCGTTCGGCGACGGGGCCCAGCGCCTCGGTCAGCGTATGCGCGTAGGCCTCGGCGGCTGTCGGGTCCAGGCCCGCGACCTCGCACAGGCGCAGCAGTTGGCGTGCCGTGCGCCCGCCGACGGTGTCGTCGTCCGGCAGTCCTCGGGAGTCGGGCCGATGCGCGATCACCGGGCCTCCCCCGGCAGGACGGGCCGGGCAAGAAGATACCCGCCTGGGGAGGCGGGTATCGGGGGGTGCGACAGGGTGGGGTGTTCTCTGTCAGTGGTGTCGACGGATATGTGGTCCATGACACCTCCTTCAACTAGTGAGCCAGCGCAATACCGCTGGCTCACTACCCCTGAGCTTGAAATTTCATACAGGTGGCGGAAGTTGGTCGGTGTTGTGAGAATCACCTTGTCAGCCAGTTGAGGAACTGGCTCCACAGTCCGCTGCGTTCGGTCCTGCGCGCCGTGTCGGCCGCCTCGGACGCGGGTGTCTCCACACGCGACTGCTGGGTCGCGCGGCGGACCGGCTGGACCGGGGTGAACCGCGCGGGCAGCGTCGCCAGCGCGCGGTTGAACGGTCCCGGACGCCAGGCAAGACTGTCCTCGGGCACGGCGAGTTCGATGTCCGGTAGCTGGTTGAGCAGGTTCTCGATGGCCGTGACGGCGATGTGCCGGGCGGGCTCCTTGGAGGGGCAGGCGTGGGGTCCGGCGCTCCAGGCCAGGTGCGCCCTGTTGCTGCCGGCCTGACGTGCCGCCGAGAGCGCGGGGCCGGTGTTGGCGGCGGCGAAGCTGACCAGCATCAGGTCACCCGCGTCCAGTTTCTGCCCGGCGAACTCCATGTCGGCCACCGGGTAGTGGGGGGCGTAGTTCGACATCGGGGGGTTCTCCCACAGGGTGTCGTCCATCGCCTCCTCGATGAGTCCGCCCTCGTTGGCGTACCGGTCGTGGGTGAGCAGCCGGTGCAGGGTGTTGCCGATGAGGTTGCGCAGCGGCTCGGCGCCCGCGCCGAGGAGCAGGGCGAGCTGGTGCGTCATCTCCTCGTCGGTCAGTTTCGCCTGGTGCTGCATCAGCCAGGAGGTGACGTCGTCGCCGGGCCTGTTCCGCTTGAGGGCGATCAGCTCGCCGACGGCGCGGAAGAGCACCTCGGTGGCCTTTTCGGCGTTGATGCCGTCGAACATGCCGGAGATGCCGAAGAGCACCCGGTCGCCGATGTCGGCGGGGCAGCCGAAGAGTTCGTTGAAGACGAACAGCGGGAGCTGCTTGGCGTAGTCACCGAGCAGGTCGGTCGAACCGCGGGCGCTGAACTGGGAGATGAGGTAGTCGGAGATCCGCTCGGTGGACTGGCTCAGTCGGCGCGAGTCCACGCGCGCCATGCTGTCCGTGACCGCCTGACGCAGCCTCAGGTGCTCGGCGCCGTCGCTGAACATGCAGTTGGGACGGTAGGCCAGCAGCGGTGCGACGGGGCTGTCCGGGGGCACCTTGCCGTCGTTGAAGTCCCGCCAGCGGCGCGCGTCCTTGCGGAACGAAGCGGAGTCCTGGAGGAGTTGGAGGGCGGTGGCGTAGTCGGTGACGAGGGTGGCCTCGACGCCGGGGGCGAGTTCGACCGGGGCGGTCGGCCCGTAGTGGCGCAGGTAGGTGTAGTAGGCCTGCGGATCGGCCGCGAACTCCGGGCCGTGCAGCGGCACTCGGCCGCCGGTGTGGTGCGCCGGGCACCCGGGCGGGGGCACCGGAGCGGTGGGTTGGTCCATGTCTGCTCCTAGTGGGCACGGTCCTGCAAGTGGCGGACGAGGGTGATGAGCGCTTCGGCCGAGGACCGCTCGTCCCGGGCGTCGCAGGTGACGACGGGGGTGTCGTCGAGCAGGTCCAGCGCCTCACGCAGGGCCGTTTCGTCACGCAGGGGGCTGCCGTCGAAGTGGTTGACGGCGATGGCGTAGTCGAGTCCGTACTGCTCGATGAGGTCGATCACGGCGAAGGAGTCCGCGAGTCGTTCGGGGTCGACCAGCACCAGGGCGCCGAGCGCGCCGCGGGCCATGTCCTCCCACATCTGCACGAAACGCTGCTGGCCGGGCGTTCCGAACAGGTACAGCACGACGCGGTCGCTGATGGTGAGGCGGCCGAAGTCCATGGCGACCGTGGTGGTGGTCTTGCCCTGGACGCCCTTGAGGTCGTCGACGGACTCGGCGGCCCGGGTCATCGTCTCCTCGGTGGACAGCGGCTCGATCTCGGAGATCGCCCCGATGAACGTGGTCTTGCCCACCGCGAAGTGGCCGACGACGAGGATCTTCACGGCGGTCTGTGTCGCGCCGCCGCGGACGTACGCCGTCTCATCCAAACTTGGCCCTGAGACCATTCAGCACCTCCTCCAGGATCTCCCGGTCGGCGAGGGGGGCCCGCTGGACGGGCGGGCGGGTGATGAGGTAGCCGCCCTCGGTGAGGGCGGCGAGGAGGATCTTCACCACGCCGAGGGGCAGCTGGGTGTGGCCCGCGATCTCGGCCACCGAGAGGTAGCCGGCGGAGCACAGGTCGAGCAGCTTCTGTTCCTCCGGGGACAGCCGGGTGGGCCGCTGCTGGCGGTCGGCGGCCGCCGTGACCAGCGTGATCAGGGAGAGCTGCTCCTCGTCGGGCAGTCCCCGCCCCTTGGTGATGACGTACGGTCGCACTAACTCCGGTGTCTGGGGCTCCAGCTCGTCGAAACCGGTCATGACCGTACGCCGAGGTTCTCGCGCGGCGGCGTCGTCAGCGCCTTGCCGAGCTGGCCGACGAGCTGCTGCATCCGGAAGGTGATGTCCGCCATGTCGACGTCGGGGGAGGCGGAGACGCCCAGGTAGGCGCCCTCGCCGGCCGAGATCAGGAAGACCCAGCCGCCGTCGAATTCGACGAGTGTCTGCCGCCACCGCTGCTGGGCGTCCTCGCAGAAGAAGGCGAGGGAGCGGCTGAGCGACTGCACACCGCTCATCGCTGCGGCCACCCGGTCCGCGTCGTCCTTGTCGAAGTCCTGCGTCCGGGCCATCAACAGGCCGTCGGCGGAGATCAGGACGGCGTGCAGGGCCCCGGGAATCTCCAGGGCGCTGTCAAGCATCCATGACAGATCGTCGTTCACGAGAACTCATGCCCTTCGCTGCTTGCACCACGTGTGCTGCTCGACTGTTCCGCGGGATCCGCAGGCATGGCCCGCCGGCCCGACTGGGTGCCACGCTGGAAGGCACCCATGATCGCCGCCGTCTCCGCGCCGGAGCGGGCGGGCGTGGGGGCGTTGGAGGCGCTGCCGGGCACGATGGCCATCGGCCGCTTGCGGCGCCGCTTGGGCAGGCCGTCGGCGGTGGTGGCCACGGCACCCGCCGGTTCGGGGCCGCTGCGGGCGGGTGCGGGTGCGGGGGCGGGAGTGGCTGCGGCGGGAACGACCGGGGTCGGGTCCTTCTGCTCGGGTGCGGTGGTGAGCAGGTCGTGCGGCAGGAGGAGGACCGCCCGTACGCCGCCGTAGGGCGAGGTGGAGTCGACGGACACCTCGAAACCGAAGCGTTCAGCGAGGACGCCGATCACCGCGAAGCCGAACTGCGGCGGATTGCCGAGGGAGGACACGCCGGAGACGCGTTCGGTCGAAAGGAGTTTGTCGGCGCGGGCCCGTTCCTCGTCGTTCATGCCGACACCGGCGTCGTCGACGACGATGCAAATTCCCTTGGGCACGGTGCGAATGTTGATTTCGACAACGGTATCCGGGCTGGAATAGCTGGTCGCGTTGTCGAGAAGTTCGGCGAGGGCCAGCGCCACCGGTTCGACGGCACGGCTGGTGATGCCGAAATCGACCTGCGACAGAATTTCCACGCGCCGGTAGTGCCGGATCCTGCCCTGCGCGCTGCGGACCACGTCGTACACCGACGCGACATCGCGCTGACGTCCCAGCCAGCCGTCGCAGAGGACCGCGATGGACTGGGCGCGGCGGCCGAACTGGGAGTTCGTGTGGTCGATCTCCAGGAGGTCCTGGAGGATGACCGACTCACCGTATTTGTTCTGCAGTCGGGAGACGATCAGCTGCTGTTCCGCGGCAAGACCCTGAAGGGTACGCATCGCGGACTTCAGGACCGTTTTGGTTGCCTCTTCGGCTCTTTCCTGAGCTGCCTCGACGGATTTCGCGTACCCGTTCTCCAGCTCGGTGTGCCGAGCCCGGAGATCTGCGAACTCCTGCCTTAACGTCCGCGTCGCCCTGCGCTGACGAACAATGATGGCGATCGCGACGAACACGGCGACGAGGAGAGCCCAGAGTACCGGGTTCTGTATGTAATCAGTCATAAGACTCTCTTCAGGCGACTGACGGCCAGTTGCTGAATTCCCGTCAATGCGGGTGGACCGGCGGGACCGCCCGCACCGGGGTCTCCGCCCGGACTGTCCCCGTAGTCGGGGATGTCGTCTTGCACCCATCCGCCCGCTCTACAAGCGCCGTGATCGTATCACCACAAGATGCGATCAACGACTGCCAACATCGTGCACCGCGGAGAACATTGACGGCCCGTCAGTAACGCTGCGACGGGCCTTGCGGCGGGCAGCCCGGGGACAACCGATAAACGGGCTTCCGCCACATTCGGTAGGTAATCGCGACGTACGGAACGTTTTCCGGGAACGATGTGCAAAGAAATGACAAAACCCGCAACCGGGGAATCCCGGATGCGGGTGCGTGTCGCTCGGTCCGTGTGAGACCTTCACTCACCGAGTGAATAACACTGGATACCTGGAGTGATGAGTGTCCGAGGGGGGACTTGAACCCCCACGCCCGATAAAGGGCACTAGCACCTCAAGCTAGCGCGTCTGCCATTCCGCCACCCGGACCAGGTGTCTGCCGCTCGGCGGGGGTGTTCCCCGCAGCGACATGGACAACAATACCAAGCTTTCGGAGTGCGTTTCACCTGCGTATCCGCCTGCGCGTGGGCTGGGCGACGGAGACGCAGCCGATCAGGCCGGACGCCCGGGGTGTCGTCCCCGACCCGCAGCCTCTCGGTGAGGAGACGGGGTGACGGGCTTCGGCTCCACCGTGGTCGCGGCGGGGTGGTGCGCCGGCGGCTGACGCGGAGGACCTCGGCATGCCGGTCTTCACCGACGACACACCGCCGCCTCACCTGGACGGGCGCGTCGTCAGGGCTGACAGGGGCAGCGTGGACGGCGAAGACGGGCCATCGCCGGGGTGAGCTCACCGCCCACGGCGACGGCACCTCCCCTCACGGGGTGCTGGGGTGCCTGGCGCACAGTGCGTGGTCGATCAGGGCGCTGGCCGCGTTCTCCTGCTCCAGTATGTGCTCCTTGGTGTCGCCGCGGGCCTCGGACATGGAGACCACGGCGCTTCGACGCCCGTCATCGGTGACGCCGTTGAGGGTGATGTAGCCGCCGTCCCCGCCCTCATGGCTCCAGTAGGTTCCTCCGCATCCCAGGGGGCGTTCGACCAGGCCGAGCCCGTATCGGCCCTTGGGCCACAGCTGTTGGACCTCCGCGCTCACAGGGACGGTCTGCTTCATCTTGGCCAGCTGCCGTGCCGGCAGGAGGCGGCCGTCGAGCAGCGCGCGGAAGAAGCGGTTCTCATCCCGAGTGGTCGTGACCCACGAAAGGTTCGCGTAGTCCACCGGTATCTGGTCGGTGACATCCACCCGGGAACCGGGGCCGAAGAGCTGGTAAGCCTGGGCATGGGGCCGGGGCAGGGTGGGGGAGGTGCCCATCCACCGGGTCTGGTCGAGGCCCAGCGGGCGCAAGATGCGGTCTTTGATCTCTTGGTGAGCGGGGTGACCGGTGGCCTTCTGGATGATCATGTCGAGCAGGACGTAGCCGGTGTTGGAGTACGCCCAGCCCTTGCCGGGCAGGAAGTCCTCCGGCTCATGGGCCATGGCGAGGTCGACCAGCTGCTTGGGTTCGTAGACGTTGTGGCGCTGCTGGTAGTACTCCTTCGGCGTGGTGTATCCGGGCAGGGCGTCCCGGATGCCGCTGGTGTGCTGGAGCAGGTGGCGGATGGTGATCTGGCTGCCGTCGTTGCCGTTGCCCCGCACCACTCCGGGCAGCCAGTGGTCGACCGTGTCGTCCAGGGACAGCCTGCCCTCGGCCTCCAGCTGGAGGACCACGGTGGCGACCAGCGTCTTGGACGTGCTGGCCATGCGGAAGTAGCCGCCGGAAGAGACCGGGCGGCCGGTGTTCAGGTCGGCGGTACCGCTGCTGGCGACCGACTGCCGACCGTCAGGCGCGATCACGCGGGCCTGCACACCGCTCACACCGAGGGCGTGGATCGCCTCGGTGTCCCGGCGCAACTGCTCCACAGGGGAGGGACCGGCGGGCTGAGCGATGGCGGGAACCACCTCGGCGGTGAGCAGCGTAGCGACACCGAGTGCCATGACCAGGTGCTTTCTCAGAGAAGAAGTCATGGCTGGACGCTAGTTTCGCCCCCACCGGGGCGCGATCCGGCGAACCCCAAGATCGGAACGGGGGATAACCCCCGAGGGCGGGCCGTCGCCGGTCTGGCACCGATCTGCCGAGCGCGGTGTGACGGTTCGCGAACTCAGTACCACCGAGCGGTCCCGCCGTCGGACGGGACCGCTCTCTTGTCGAAGGAGCCTCAACCTTGATCGTTTCCTTGGTCCGGAAAAGGCGCTGCCCGTCTGCGCGGCGGCCCTCCCCGGACTCGGACGCGGGGAGGGCCGCCGCACGCGCGCGTGCGCTCAGCACTTCTCGCGCAGCGAGTGCAGGTGCGCACTCGACCGCCGCGCGAACGTGAACGACTCGGCCGGGTTGTCGTGTTCGGCCTGCCAGTGGTGGGCGAAGCGGTGGCCGCGCAGCCGGGTCACGGCGGAGATGAACCGCTGGTAGTCGATGTCGCCGTCACCGACGTCGACCATGCGGTAGCCGAACTGGTTGTCGGGGTCGCTCACGCCGTCCTTCACGTGGAAGAGCGGGTAGCGGTGCGGCCGCCTGAGGACGTAGTCCAGTGGTTCGAACGGCGCGGGGGTGCCGTCGGGCCGTGTGGAGAAGCGGAACTGGCCGACGTACGCCCAGAAGATGTCCATCTCCAGGAACACCAGGTCGGGGTCGGTCTCCGCGAGCAGGACGTCGTAGAGGCGGACCCTGGGGTTGTCGGTGGCGAACGAGAACTCCTCGGAGTGGTTGTGCTGGTAGAACTTCATGCCGCGCGCCTTGGCCGCCGCCCCGTAGGTGTTGAAGTCCTCGGCGGCACGCTTCCAGGCGTCGACGGTGGAGCCGTAACGGAACGGACCCGCGGCGGTGCCGATGTGCTTGAGGCCGAGGGCCTGGGCGTCGTCCAGGACCTTGGTGAGGTTCGTGGCGAAGGTGTAGGCGTTCGGGTCGCTGGAGTAGTAGCCGACGTGGCTGCCGATCGGGTTCAGGCCGTGGTCCCGGGCGAGTCTCCTGAGCCGGGCGAGGGTGATCGGGCCCGCGGAGCCCTGGGTGTAGCCGGCGAACTCGACCTCGTCGTACCCGTACTTCTCCAGTTCGGCGAAGACGGGGGCGAAGCCGAGGGTGGAGACCTTGTCACGCAGGCTGTAGAGCTGGATGCCGAGGCGGCCGGGGGGCAGGACGGGGCGGCCGCGGCCGGCCGTGGTGGTGGCGGTGGCGCCGGTGGTGGAGGCCGTGGCGGGGCCTGCGGCGGCGCCCAGGAGGGCGGCTGCGGTGGCGCCGGCGGCCACGCCGAGCATGCCTCGTCTGGTGAGGCGGTGGGTGAGTTCGGGGTCGGGCTGCGAGCGGCGGCTCATGTGTGGACTCCTCGGGTCGGAGGGCGGTGTCAGTGGCGGGTGCTTCACTGGTGACCAGTCGGACCCGTCGGGGCAGGGGGGCTGTCAGGACGGGCCGGCCGGGTGGATCAGGCGTGCGGTCGGTGTCGGCGCCGAGGGCGTACCACCGGCGGATGTCGGCGGCCGTGCGGCCGGGGTGGGTGACCGGTGGTGGTCGCGGGTGGTGTGTTTGGCTCGGGTGTGGGAGGGGTCATGGCAGTTCTTTGAGACCGAGGTCCGTCAACAGGTCGCGGGCGAGCGCGAGTTCGGCGGCGATGCCGTCGGCGAGCTGGGCGCGGGCGCGGGGCCTCAGCTCGGGCGGGAGGGCCTGCCAGGTGTAGGTCTCCACCTCGAGGTGGCCGGTGAGCGGGTGCGGGCCGCCGACCAGGCGGGCCAGCGCGGCGTGCAGGACGGGGAGCGTGGAGGTGAGGGGCGCGGCGGGGGCCGCGTGCAGCGGGACGTGGAAGTGGGCGCGCCAGGGCGAGGAGTCCGGCAGGGCGCCGCCGGCGAGGGCCGCGCCGAGGTCGTCGGTGCCGTGCAGCCCGGCGGCGGTCCGGGTGCGGGTCTGGTGCAGGAACCGCGGTTCGTCGAAGGCGGCGAGGGCCGCGCGGACGTCGGGGCGTCGGGGGTGCTCGGCGTGCAGGGCGGCCGACAGCTGCGATTTGACGACGGGGACGCCTGCCGCGGCGAGCGCGTCCAGGGCGGTGTGCGGGTCTTCGAAGGAGGTGGCGAGATGGCAGGTGTCGACACAGACGCCGATGCGTGGGTGGCCGACGGCCGTGAGCGGGGCGAGGGCGTCGCGGGTGGTCTCGACGGTGCAGCCGGGTTCCGGTTCGAGACCCACCCGGACGGAGCGGCCGGTGAGCTCCGCGAGCGCGTCCAGGCGCTCGGCGAGGGTCAGCAGGGCGGTGTGGGCGGTCTTGGCGCGGGCGTCGTCCCAGGTGGTGCGCCAGCCGAGCGGGAGGGTGGAGACGCTGCCCTCGGTGACGTCGTCGGGGAGGAGTGCGGCGAGGACGCGGGCCAGCGCGGTCGTGTGGTCGAGCCGCTCCCGATCGCCCCAGTCCGGCTTGTACACGCGGTACTTGACCTGCTCGGCGCCGAACCCCTGATAGGGGAAGCCGTTGAGGGTGACGACCTCCAGTCCGTGCCGGTCCAGTGTCGTGCGCAGCCGGCGCAGGGCGGCCGGGTCGGTGTCGAGGGAGTGGGCGGCGTCCTTGGCGAGCCAGAGTCCGATGCCGAGCCGGTCGCGGCCGAGGCGGCGGCGGACGGGTTCGCAGTGGTCGCGGAGTTGGGCGAGGACACCGTCGAGCGTCTCGGCGGGATGGACGTTGGTGCAGTAGGCGAGATGGACGGTGGTGCCGTCGGGGTGGCGGAAGCGCATCGGTCACTCTCCGCCGCGCAGCACGGAGTTGCCCTCATGGGTGGCGCCGGGAGGGGTGACGTCGAGGTCGAGCCGGCCGCTGAGGCCGTAGAAGGCGACCGGGTTGCGCCACAGGACGCGGTCGACGTCGTCGTCGCTGAACCCCTCGGCCAGCATCAGGTCGCCCACGGCGCGGGTCTTGAGGGGATCGCTTTTCCCCCAGTCGGCTGCGGAGTTCACGAGGATCCGCTCGGGGCCGTGGGCGCGCAGGACGTCGATCATGCGGCGCTCGTCCATCTTGGTGTCCGGATACACGGAGAAGCCCAGCCAGCAGCCGCTGTCCTTGGCCTCCTTCACGGTGGTCTCGTTGAGGTGGTCGATCAGGACGCGTTCCTCGTCGAGGGCGGACTCCCGGATCACGTCGAGGGTGCGGCGCAGGCCGGCGAGTTTGTCGCGGTGCGGGGTGTGCACCAGCGCGGGCAGCCCGTGGTCGGCGGCGAGCTGGAGCTGGGCGGCCAGGGCGGTGTCCTCGGCGGGCGTCATGGAGTCGTAGCCGATCTCCCCGACGGCCACCACCTGGTCCTTGACGAGATACCGGGGCAGTTCGTCCAGGACGGGGACGCAGCGCGGGTCGTTCGCCTCCTTGGGGTTCAGGGCGATCGCGCAGTGGTGGGCGATGCCGTACTGGGCGGCGCGGAAGGGCTCCCAGCCGAGGAGGGAGTCGAAGTAGTCGAAGAAGGAGGCGGGCGAGGTGCGGGGCTGGCCGAGCCAGAAGGACGGCTCGACGACGGCGCGGACACCGGCCGCGTACATGGCCTCGTAGTCGTCGGTGGTCCGGGAGGTCATGTGGATGTGGGGGTCGAGGATGCGCATCAGGACTCCTTGCCGTGGGGGTCGGCGGGGCGGTGGAGGTCCGTGCGGAGGGGGAGAGCGTGCGGTGGGGGTACGACCGGCGTGGTGGGGATGGTCAGGGCCAGGACGTGGTCCAGGTCGGGGGGCACGGGACGGCCCGCGGCGGTGCGTTCGGCCGCGTAGTCGCGGAGCATGCGGGCGAGTTCGGTGTCGCCGCGCGCCCGGTCCTCCAGGCCCGCCACCTCGTCGACGGGCACGGAGGTGAACAGGCACTTCAGGACGGCGTGGCGCCAGGCGTGGGCGTCGAGATGGCGGGCGGCGTACGGGCCGACGGCGGCGGCCAGCAGCCGGGTGTCGTTGGTGCGCAGCGCGTCCTCGACGAGCGGCAGTGCCTCGGGGCCGGGCACGAGGTGGGGCAGCGCCTGGAGGACGGCGCGGCGTTCGTCGGCGGTGCCCTGGAAGTAGACCCGGGTGAGCGCGGCCGGGTCGGCGCGGGCCGCGTGGAGGATGAGCAGGCGGGCGGCGTCGGCGTACCGGCTGCCGCAGCGGCGGCCGGCCTCGGCGAGGCGTAGCTCCCACACGGAGATGGGGCCGTGGGTGCCGGGCTGTGCGGCGGCCTCGTCGAGAGCTCGGCGGAGCCAGACCAGCGCGGGTGGTGGGAGGTGGGTCGCGAGGTGGGTGTACTGGGCGTCGAGGGAGGGCAGGGCCGGCGTGGTGCCCTGGGGCGCCGCTGCCGAGGTCGTCGGCGTGGCGTGGGGGTGGGTCATGGTGGTGCCTCCTTCCGAGGTGGCGGAGGGCTCGCCGGGTCGTGCGGGTGCCGCCGCGCGGCGCAGGAACGGCAGGGACCGTTCGGCGTGGTGCGGGCCGGCGTGGGAGTGGCGGGGCAGTTCGACGACCGTCAGGCCCTGGTAGCCGGTGGCGGCCAGCGCGGCGAGGACCGGCGGGAAGTCGATCTCGCCGTCTCCGAACGGGAGGTGTTCGTGGACGCCTCGGCGCATGTCCTCGATCTGGACGTGGCGCAGCCAGGGAGCGGCGGCGCGTACGCAGTCGGCGGGCGGGAGGGGTTCCAGGCACTGGCAGTGGCCGATGTCGAGGGTGACACCGAGGGGCTCGGGGTCGCCGAGGAGGAGGCGCAGGTGATGGAAGTCGGCGAGGGTGGCGAGGAGGTGGCCGGGTTCGGGTTCGACGGCGAGGGGCAGGCCGGCGGTGGCGGCGGCGTCCACGACGGGGAGGAGGCTCTCGGTGAGGCGCTTCCAGGCGGTGTCCCGGTCCGTGCCCGGCGGGACGGTTCCGCTGAAGCAGTGCACCGCGTGGGCGCCGAGGTCGGCGGCGACCCGGACGGCGCGGATCAGCAGGTCGACGCGGCGGGCCCGGTCGTCGGGGTCCGGGTCCAGGAGGGTGGGCCCGTGCTTGCGGCGCGGGTCCAGGACGTAACGGGCGCCGGTCTCCACGGTGACGCCGAGTCCCAGCGCGTCCAGGCGGTGCGCGAGGCGCCGGGTGCGGGTGGCGAGGTCCGGGGCGAGCGGGTCGAGATGCATGTGGTCGAGGGTGAGTCCCACACCGTCGTAGCCGAGGTCGGCGAGCAGGGTGAGAGCGTCGTCGAGGCGGAGGTCGGTGAGGCCGTTGGTGCCGTAGCCGAAACGCAGGCCGGCGGCTCCGCCCGAGAGCGACCGGGCCTCGGGGCCGACCGCCACGGACGCCGATCCGGCCTGGGAGCCGGCCACCACAGCCGCCGCCCCGGCCCCGGGCCTCCCCACCCCGGACACCGACCCGGCCCGGGAGCCGGCCGTCACAGACACCGACGGCCCCGCCACCCCACACACCGACCCGCCCCCGGAACCGGCCACCCCAGACACCGACCCGACCTCGGGCCTCCCCACCCTGGACACCGACCCGACCCCGGGCCCCGCCACCCCGGACGCCAGCCCGGTCGCAGGCCCCGCCGCCGCAGACGCCGGCCCGGCCCCTGGTTCCGTCGGAATGAACGCAGGACCGGCCCCTGGCGTCGTCGGCATGGACGCAGGCCCGGTCTCAGGCCCCGCCCCAGACCCCGGCCCGGCAGTCCGTCGCGCTCCCCCCTCTCCCCCGCTCATTCCTCCGCCCCGCCGCTCAGCCGTCGGGCGAACCGCTCCAGCTGTGCGTACTGCTCCGCGAGGGAGGAGGGCGCGTCGCCCTCGGGGTCCTTGAAGAAGAAGGCGAGTTCGGGGCGGGGGCCGGACAGGCCCTGTTCGTGGGCGCGGGCGAGGAGGCGGGCGAGGTCGAGGACCAGGGGGGCGGCGAGGGCCGAGTCGCAGCCCTGCCAGATGGTCTGGAGGACCATGCGGGTGCCGAGGAAGCCGTCGAAGGCGACGTGGTCCCAGGCGGTCTTCCAGTCGCCGAGCGCGGGTACGTCGTCGATGTGGACCTGGCCCTCGGGCGTGGTGCCGAGGGTGTCGGCGAGGACGCGTTCCTTGCCGGCGTTCTTGGCCGCGGCGGCCGCCGGGTCGGCGAGGGCCGCGCCGTCGCCGCCGCCCAGGAGGTTGGTGCCGGACCAGGCCCGCACGGCGAGCGCGCGCTGGGCGAACATCGGCCCGAGGACGGAACGCAGCAGGGTCTGCCCGGTCTTGCCGTCGCGCCCCGCGTACGGCAGGCCGCTCGACGCCACGAGGTCGGCCAGTGCCGGGTGGCGCAGGCCGGTGGAGGGGGTGAAGTCGACGTACGGGCAGCCCGCGCGCAGGGCGGCCGCCGCGTAGAGCGTGCTCGGCGGGAAGGCGGGACCGGCCGGGGCGGGTTCCGTGGAGGCGACGTTCACGACCACCGCGCGCGCCAGGCCGTGCCGTCGTACGAAGCCCCGCAGGTCATCGGTGAAGGCGGCGATGAGCTGCTCCTCTTCCCGGGTGTCCCCGGGGAGCGGGCCGCCGGTCCTGATCTCCCGCTCGGCGGCGGTGAGTTCGGCCGCCACGGCGGAGGGCAGGCCCGCGGGGAGGACGCCGCCCGAGGCCAGCTGCTCGGCCCGTTTGGGCAGGGGGCAGTCGACGGTGTCGTGTCCGCCGAAGACGAACGACGACAGGGCGGGCAGGCCGCTGTCGGCGAACATCGGCGTCTCGGTGACCAGGCCCGTCGGCGGACGCAGGCCGGCGGTCACGGCGGCGCACCCGGCGACGACGGTGGTGGCGACGGAACCGCGGGCCCCGACCAGCCAGACGCCGACGCGAGGGGGGACGGAGCGGGGCACGGACATGGCGGCCTCCTTGTCGTGCGCGCACCTCGGCGCGGAAACGGTGGTGGTGACGGCGGGCGGGGGTCCGGCGTCCCCCGCCCGCCGCCGTTCAGTGGCCCTGAACGGGCAGTTCCTTGATCCGGACGTCGCGGAAGGACACCCGGTCGTCGGCTCCGTGGTTCTGGAGACCGAGGTGCCCGTCGCGCAGGCTGCGCGCCGGATCGGTGTTGGTGAAGTCGTTGATCTTCACGCCGTTGAGCCAGACGCGGAGCCGCTCGCCCTCCACCCGGATCTCGTAGGTGTTCCACTCCCCCGGCGGGTTCAGTGCGCGGTCGCGCTTGGCCAGGTCGGCGGAGCGGAAGCCGTACACGGAGCCGGTGGTCTTCTCCGGTACGTCGGTGGCGTCGATCTGGATCTCGTAGCCGTTGTGCACGGCCGACCAGGGGTCCTCGGAGGGCGGGAAGCCCACGAAGACACCGGAGTTGTCGTCGCCGGAGGCACTGGACATCCTCCAGTCCAGCTTCAGCGAGTACGAGGAGAAGCCCGATGCGGCGTACCAGAGCAGGCCCATGCCGCCCGACGAGGTGAGGGTGCCGTCGTCGTCCAGGGTGAAGGAGCCCGGGCCGGCCTGCCGCCAGCCGTCCAGGGAGGTGCCGTCGAAGAGCGGGCGGTATCCGGTCTCCGGTCGGCAGTCCGCGTGGATCCTGCCTACCGCATACAGTATTCCGCCTGCGAGGTGCCGGCGGAACGCTGGATCCGCGAACGACTCCTTCGTGTGGCCGCCCCCGGTGTAGAAGGCGCGGCCGCCCCGGTAGTTCTGGCACCAGGCGATCGGGTGATCGCCGTCCATGGTGCCGCCGGTGTACGAGGACTCGTCGAGGGAGGCCAGGACGTGGGCCCGTTCCCGGGGGTTGGAGCGGTAGTTGTACCACTCGTCGGTGCGGGGCCAGGTGCGGGCGAGCGCCGAGGTGGCCGGGTGGGCGCGGTCCTCGACGACGACCGTGGCCGGCTGGATCGCCGGGTGGGAGTGGAAGTAGGCGCCGGCGAGGCCGCCGTAGAACTCCCAGTCGTACTCGGTGTCGGCGGCGGCGTGGACGCCGACATACCCTCCGCCGTGCCGGATGTACTCCTCGAAGGCGCGTTGCTGGGGGGCGTCGAGGACGTCCCCGGTCGTCGAGAGGAACACGACCGCGTCGTAGCGGCGCAGGTTGGACGGGGTGAAGGCGCGTGCGTCCTCGGTGGCGTCGACCGTGAAGCCGTCGGTCCGGCCGAGTTGTCGCAGCGCCGCGACGCCGTCGGGGATCGAGTCGTGCCGGAAGCCGGCCGTCTTGGAGAAGACCAGCACCCGTTCGCGCGGTGGGGACGGGGAGTGCGGGACGGCGGGTTGGCAGAGGCTGCCGAGGAGCAGCGCGGCTCCCGCGACCGCTGTGGCCAGTCGCCCTGTTGAGCGCATGAGAGCCTCCGCTCAGCTGGTCGGGGAAGTGGTGAAGGTGAAGTCGTCCACCTCGTACAGGGCGCCGGATCCGCTTCCCTTGAACACCAGGTACAGCGTGGTGGTGCCCCTCGGGGCGCGGGACAGGTCGGCGCCGATGTCCCGGTAGGTGTCCCAGCCGCCGGTCGGCGTCACGGTCACCTTGCCGAGCAGGGTGCCCTTCGGTGAGCCGGCGCGGATCTCGAGGGTGCCGCCGGCGCCGCCGGAGGAGACGCGCGCGGTGAACTTGCGGGCGTCGGCCAGGACGTACGGCGTGAAGGAGACCCAGTCGCCGTGGGAGATCTCGCCGACGGTCCGGCCGCCGTGCGCCGACTCGCGGGGGGTCACCGTGACGCCGGAGGAGTCACCGAAGTGCTCGGCCTGGCGGTGGCGGGGCTGGAGGACGTGCCGGTCGTGCGTGGTGAGCGCGGCCTGGCCGCCGCCTCCGCCGTCGGTGTACTCGGCGTCGAACACGCCGAAGATGTTGGCGTCGTCGTCGTGGCCGCCGTCGGCGCTGGTCCGTAGGGTGCCGGTGCAGCCGTTGGCCGAGGTCACGGGGTGGCCGTGGCTGTCGTGGCCGAGGATGAAGGTGACCTTGACCTTGGCGCAGTCGATGGTGCGGTCCTCGGGGTCGGTGACCCGCACCTTGTACGGGATCACGTCGCCGAAGCCGAACAGCTTTCCGTCCTGGGGGAGTTCGAGCGTCACCTTGGGGGCGGTGTTGCCGACCACGATCCGCACGCTCGCGCTGCCGCTGCGGCCGCTGGGGTCGGTGGCGGTCACGGTCGCCGTGTAGGTGCCGTTCTTCTTGTAGCGGTGCGTCGGATCGGCCGCCGTGGAGGTGGTGCCGTCACCGAAGTCCCAGCTGTAGGTGAGCGTGTCGCCGTCCTGGTCGGTCGTGCCCGCGGAGGAGAGACGAACCCTCAGCGGTGCCTGCCCGGAGGTGCGGTCGGCGGCGGCCTGGGCGACCGGGGAGTGGCCGTCGGTGGCGTTCTCGATGCGGTACAGGGCGGAGTGCTCGTCGCCGCCGAACCAGGAGACGCCGTAGTCGAGCACGTACAGGGCGCCGTCGGGGCCGAAGGCCATGTCCATGATCTGTGTGCCGGTCCACGGCACGTCGTCGATCGACTGCACGGTGCCGTCCGCGTCGCTGCTGACGCGCTTGATCCAGCGGCGGCCGAACTCGCCGGCGAAGAAGTCGCCGTCGTACGCCTCCGGGAACTTCACCAGTGAGTCGAGCGCGGGGTCGTAGTGGTAGACGGGGCCGCCCATCGGCGACTCGGAGCCGTCGCCGAACTCGGGGACGGACGCGCCGTCGTACGGGATCCAGGCGGGCTGGGCCGGGGGCAGGTCGGTGAGGCCGGTGTTGTGCGGTGAGGTGTTCTTCGGGGCGGCGCAGTCGAACGGCGCACCGGACACACCCGTCGCGAAGTCGTAGGCGATGTACGGGTCGTTGTCGCCCGTGCAGAACGGCCACCCGAAGTTGCCGGGGCCGGTGACCCGTGCGAACTCGACCTGCCCGGCCGGTCCGCGCGCCGGGTCGGCGGCACCGGCGTCGGGACCGTAGTCACCGACGTAGAGGATGCCCGTCTCCTGGTCGACGCTGAAGCGGAACGGGTTGCGGAGGCCCATCGCGTAGATCTCCGGCCGTGTCCGGTCCGTGCCGGGTGCGAAGAGGTTGCCGTCGGGGACGGAGTACGAGCCGTCGGGGTTGACCTTGATGCGCAGGATCTTGCCGCGCAGGTCGTTGGTGTTGCCGGAGGAACGCCGGGCGTCGAAGGCGGGGTTGCGGTCGGCGCGGTCGTCGATGGGCGTGAAGCCGTCCGACTGGAAGGGGTTGGTGTCGTCGCCCGTCGACAGGTACAGGTTGCCCGCCGCGTCGAAGTCGATGTCGCCGCCGACATGGCAGCACAGGCCGCGTGAGGCGGGCACGTCGAGGATCTTCGTCTCGCTGGCGGTGTCCAGTGTGCCGTCGGCCTTCAGGACGAACCGGGAGAGGCGGTTGACGCCGTCGAAGGGGGCGAAGTCGGCGGGCGTTCCGGTCTCCGGCGCATCGCCCGCCGGGGTGTTCAACGGGGGCGCGTAGTAGAGGTAGATGAAGCGGTTGATGGTGAACTGCGGGTCCACGCCGATGCCTTGGAGGCCTTCCTCGTCGTGGGAGTACACATCGAGCTTGCCGGCCAGGCGGGTGTTGCCGGCCGCGTCGGTGAGGCGCAGTTCGCCGTCGCGGGAGGTGTGCAGGACCGAGCGGTCGGGGAGGACGGCCAGCGACATGGGTTCGCCGACCTCGGCCTCGCCCTTGGCGAGGGTGACCTGCTGGAAGTCCTCCGCGGCGGCACCCGTCGACGCGGTCGCGGCCGCGGCCGCCGGGTCGGCGACGGCTGCGCCGGCCTGGGGTGCGGTGAGGGTGAGGGACGCGCCGGCCAGCAGGGCGCCGCTCAGAAGAGCGACGGCTCTGCGGAGGGACGGGCGTCGTCGGTGGTTCTCGGTTCTGCCGGTGCGGGTGGTGCGTTCGTTCCCGTGCACGGGTGCCTCCAGGGATGGGGCCGGTTGTGCGGGTGGGTGCGTACGCCGGGATGCGCCGTCATCCCGGAGGGCTGAAGCGGGGCGCGTGACGGTCAGTTGCCGAACGCCGCGTCGAAGGAGGCCGACGGTGGCTCGAAGTCGAACGCCTTGAGGCGGGCCAGCGCCTCGGGGGCGCCCTGGAGCCGGTCCATGCCGGCGTCCTCCCACTCGACGGAGATCGGGCCCTGGTAGCCGATGGAGCGCAGCATGCGGAAGACATCCTCCCAGGGCACGTCGCCGTGTCCCGCGGAGACGAAGTCCCAGCCGCGACGCGGGTCGCCCCAGGGCAGGTGGGAGCCGAGGCGGCCGTTGCGGCCGTCGAGACGCTTGCGGGCCTCCTTGCAGTCCACGTGGTAGACGCGGTCGCGGAAGTCCCACAGGAAGCCGACCGGGTCGAGGTCCTGCCACACGAAGTGGGAGGGGTCGAAGTTGAGGCCGAAGGCCGGCCGGCGGTCGACGGCGTCCAGCGTGCGGACGGTCGTCCAGTAGTCGTATGCGATCTCACTGGGGTGGACCTCGTGAGCGAACCGCACACCCTCGGCGTCGAACACGTCGAGGATCGGGTTCCAGCGTTCGGCGAAGTCCTCGTAGCCGCGCTCGATCATCGTCTCCGGGGCCGGCGGGAACATCGCCACCAGATGCCAGATGGCGGATCCGGTGAAGCCGATGACGGTGTCGACGCCGAAGGCGGCCGCCGCGCGGGCGGTGTCGGCGATCTCGGCGGCGGCCCGCCGCCGGACCCCCTCCGGTTCGCCGTCGCCCCAGATGCGGGCGGGCAGGATCGCCCAGTGGCGTTCGTCGATGATGGCGTCGCAGACCGCCTGCCCGACCAGGTGGTTGGAGACGGCCCAGCACTTCAGACCGTACTTGTCGAGGAGCGTGCGCCTGGAGTCGAGGTACGCCGGGTCGGCGAGGGCCTTGTCGACCTCGAAGTGGTCGCCCCAGCAGGCGAGTTCGAGTCCGTCGTAGCCGAAGTCGCGGGCGAGGCGGCAGACCTCTTCCAGGGGGAGGTCGGCCCACTGGCCGGTGAAGAGCGTGAACCTGCGCGGCATTGTCGAAAGCCCTCCTCAGTCGGCTATCGGGGTGTAGACGGAGTTCTTCTCGGCGCTCTCCTCCACCGCCGCGAGGACCCGCTGGACCTGGAGTCCGTCCGCGAAGGAGGGTTCGGGCCTGCGGCCCTCGGCGATGGCGTGGACGAGGTCGCGGGCCTGGTGGACGAAGGTGTGCTCGTAGCCGAGGCCGTGGCCCGGCGGCCACCAGGCGTCCAGGTAGGGGTGGTCGGGTTCGGTGACGAGGATGCGGCGGAAGCCCGCGTGGGCGCCGGGCTCGGTGGCGTCGTGGAACCACAGTTCGTTGAGGCGTTCCAGGTCGAAGGCCAACGAGCCACGCTCGCCGTTGAGTTCGATGCGCAGGGCGTTCTTGCGGCCGGTGGCGTAGCGGGTGGCCTCGAAGGAGGCGAGGGCTCCGGAGGGGAAGCGGGCGGTGAACAGGGCGGCGTCGTCGACGGTGACCGTGCCCATGGCGGTGCCGGCCCCCGTACCGGCGAGGCCGCGGGTCGCCCCGTCCGCGAGTGGACGCCGGCGGACGAAGGTCTCGGTGAGCGCGGAGACACCGGCCAGCCGCTCCCCCGCCAGGTGCTGCGCGAGGTCGACGATGTGGGCGCCCAGGTCGCCGAGCGAACCCGAGCCGGCCAGCTCCTTGCGCAGCCGCCAGGTGAGCGGGAACTCCGGGTCGACCAGCCAATCCTGAAGGTACGTCACCCGTACGTGCCGCAGGGTGCCGAGCCGTCCCTCGGCGACCATCCGGCGGGCCAGGGCGGTGGCCGGCACCCGGCGGTAGTTGAAGCCGACCATCGCCAACTGACCGTTGTCGTAGGCGGCTTCGGCGGCGCGGGCCATCGTCTCCGCCTCCTGGACGGTGTTCGCCAGGGGCTTCTCGCACAGGACGTGCTTCCCCGCGGCGAGCGCGGCGACGGCGATCTCGGCGTGGCTGTCGCCGGGTGTGCAGATGTCGACGAGGTCGACGTCGTCCCGTTCGATCAGCGCCCGCCAGTCGGTCTCGGTCGCCGCCCAGCCGTGCCGGTCGGCCGCCGTGCGCACGGCGGCCGCGTCCCGGCCGCAGATCACCGCGAGGACCGGGCTGCGGGGCAGGTCGAAGACGCGGCCCGCGGTGCGCCAGCCCTGGGAGTGGGCGGCGCCCATGAACGCGTAGCCGACCATGCCGACGCGCAGCGGTGGCGTCGCGGCCTGCGGTCCCGCTGACTGCTGCGGCTGTTCCATGCAGGTGTCCTCCTCGTCGTGGTGGCGCGGTGGGGGGTGGGTCCTGCCCGGCAGGAGAGAGTGCGGGCGTATCGGGCGGGCCGGGTCAGGGAACGCCGGTGCGTCGCGCCCGATGAGCGGCTCCGCGTCCGTGCGCGACCGGCGTGCGGCTCGGGTTCAAGCCGACGCCCGTGCCCGGTCCACGGCCGGTACGGCTCCTGCCGGCGGCCGGCGGCACCCGCTCACCGGAACCCGGTCGACATGTACTGGTCGACGTTCCCCTTGTCGACGACCGCCGAGTAGAGGGTGATCGACGCGGGGATCTCGTACTCGGCGAGACCGCCGACACCCTTGCCCTGGCCGAGGGCGCGGGCCAGGTCGATGGCGGAGGCCGCCATCGTGGGCGGGTAGAGGACGGTCGCCTTGAGGACGCCGTTGTCCTGCTTGATCGCCTGGAAGGCGGAGAGGGCCCCCGCCCCGCCGACCATCAGGAAGTCGTCGCGCCCGGCCTGCTCGATGGCGCGCAGCGCGCCCACGCCCTGGTCGTCGTCATGGTTCCACAGCGCGTCGAACTTGGGCTGTGCTTGCAGGAGTTGCGCCATCTTGGCCTGACCCGACTCCACGGTGAAGTCGGCCGCCTGGCGGGCCACCTTCTTGATGTTGGGGTAGTTCTTCAGGGCGTCGTCGAAGCCCTGGGTGCGCTGCTGGGTGAGCTCCAGGTTGTCCAGGCCGGCCAGTTCGATCACGCGGGCGCCGGACTTCCCCTTGAGCTTCTCGCCGATGTAGTGGCCGGCGTTGAGGCCCATGCCGTAGTTGTCGCCGCCGATCCAGCACCGGTAGGCCTGCGGGGAGTTGAAGATCCGGTCGAGGTTGACGACCGGGATGCCCGCGCGCATCGCCTTCAGGCCGACCTGGGTGAGCGCCTTGCCGTCGGCGGGCAGCACGACCAGGACGTCGACCTTCTTGTTGATCAGGGTCTCGATCTGGCCGATCTGCTGGGCGGTGTCGTTGGAGCCCTCGGTGATCTCGAGGGTCACGTCGGAGTACTTCTTCGCGCGGTTCTTGGCGTTGTCGTTGATGGCGTTGAGCCAGCCGTGGTCGGCCTGCGGTCCGGCGAAGCCGATGGTGACCTGCTTGCCGGGCTGGTCGTCGGCGGCGGGCCGGTCGTTCGCGGCCGGCTCCTCCTCCTTCGGATCGTTGCTGGTGCAACCCGCGAGGAGGGCACCGGCCCCGACGGCGGCGGTCCCGAAGAGCAGCCCTCTGCGACTCGTGGTGTGCGGCATGGCGGTGAACCCTTTCCTCAGGTCGTGCTCGCGGTACGGCGCTGGACCAGCACGGCGGCGACGATGATCGCGCCCTTGGCGATCTGCTGGACGTCGCTCTGCAGGTTGTTCAGGGCGAAGATGTTGGTGATCGTGGTGAAGATCAGCACGCCGAGCACGGATCCGGTGATGGTGCCGCGGCCCCCGCTGAGCAGGGTGCCGCCGATGATCGCGGCCGCGATGGCGTCGAGTTCGTAGAGGTTGCCGTTGGTGTTCTGGCCCGAGCCGGACAGGATGATCAGCAGGAAGGCGGCGATGCCGCAGCACAGCCCGGACAGCAGGTAGAGGTAGAGGCGCTGGCGGCGTACGTCGATGCCGGCGAGGCGGGCGGCCTCCGCGTTGCCGCCGACGGCGACGGTGCGCCGGCCGAAGGTGGTGCGGTTCAGGACCAGCCAGCCGATGATCGTCACGACCGCGAACACCATGACGAGGGGCGGTACGCCGAGCACGTAGGCGTCGCGCTCACCGAGATCGAGGATGCCGTCGACGGTGACGATCTGCGTCCTGCCGTCGGTGATCTGCAGGGCGAGGCCGCGGGCCGAGGCCAGCATGGCGAGCGTCGCGATGAACGGCACCATCGCGCCGTAGGCGATGAGCAGGCCGTTGACCAGGCCGCAGCCCAGGCCGACGGCGACGGCGGTGAAGAGGATGCCGCCGAAGCCGTACTCCTGGGTGGCGACGGTGGTCGCCCATACCGAGGCGAGGGCGACGATCGCGCCGACGGACAGGTCGATGCCGCCGGAGGTGATGACGAAGGTCATGCCGACGGTGACGACGCCGATCACCGACGCCTGGGTGAGGACGAGTTGGAGGTTGCGGGTGTCGAGGAACTCGTCGGGTCTGGTGATGCCGCCGATGAGGATCAGCACGGCGAGCACGCCGAGCAGGGACAGGGTGCGGACGTCGGCGTGGGCCATGAGCCCCCGCCAGGCGGGGAGCCGGTCCGGTGGGGCCGTCTTGTCGGTGCCGCCCCGGGGCGGGGACACATGCTGCGTCATGACGCCGGGCTTCCTTCCATGACGAGGTCGAGTACACGGTGTTCGTCGAGCTCCCGGGCGGGCGCGGTGTGGACGACGCGGCCCTCGCGGAGCACCAGGACGCGGTCGGCGAGGCCGAGGACCTCGGGCACCTCGCTGGAGACCAGCAGCACGGCGAGGCCGTCGGCGGCCAGTCGCCGGACGACCGCGTACAGCTCGGCGCGGGCGCCGACGTCGACTCCGCGCGTCGGTTCGTCGAGCAGCAGGATCCGGCAGCCGCGCAGCAGCCAGCGCGCCAGGACGGCCTTCTGCTGGTTGCCGCCGGACAGGGTGCGCACGGGCGCGGACGGGTTGTCGGGGCGCAGGGACAGCTCGCGGGTCGCCGCCCGGGCCGCGCCCTGTTCGGCGCCCCGGTCGATCCAGCCGGCGCGGGAGAAGCGGGAGAGGGAGGAGACGGAGACGTTGCGGGTGACGGACTCCAGCATCAGCAGGGCCTGGGCCTTGCGTTCCTCGGGGGCGAGGCCGAGTCCGGCGGCGACGGCGGCCCGTACGCTGCCGGGACGCAACGGCCGTCCGTCGACGAGCACGTGGCCGGCGGTGGGCTTGCGGGCGCCGTAGATCGTCTCCAGGATCTCGGAGCGTCCGGAGCCGACGAGTCCGGCGAGGCCCACGATCTCCCCGGGGTGGACCACCAGGTCGAGGGGTTCGAACTCGCCTTCTCGGGCCAGGCCCCGCACCTCCAGCAGCGGTGTCCCGGTGGCCGCCGCGTCCTGTACCGGCCGTTCGGGGAAGACGTACTCGACGTTGCGTCCCGTCATCAGCGCGACGACCTCCCGTGTCGGCGTCGTCTTCGCGGGCAGTCCGCCGGCCACGGCCCGGCCGTCCTTCAGCACGGTCACGCGGTCGCCGATGCGGCGGATCTCCTCCAGGCGGTGGGAGATGTGGACGACGGCGACGCCGTCGGCGGTGAGGTCACCGACGATGCGGAAGAGGTTGTCGACCTCGTCGGGGTCGAGGGCGGCGGACGGTTCGTCCATGACGATGAGCCGCACGTCGTGGGAGAGGGCCCGGGCCATGGAGACGATCTGCTGCTGGGCGGCCGACAACTCGCCCACCAGGCGCGTGGGATCGATCTCCGGGTGGCCGAGTCGGCGCAGGAGCGCGGCGGTCGCGGTGCGCGCCGTTCTGGTGCGGATGACGAAACCGGCGGCCGTGGGCTCGTGGCCGAGGTGGACGTTCTCGGCCACGGACAGGTGTTCCACCAGGTCGAGTTCCTGGTAGATGGTGGCGATGCCGAGGCGCATGGCGGCGATCGGGGAGCGCAGGGTGACCGGTTCGCCGCGCCAGCGGATGGTGCCCGAGTCGGGCTGGTGGGCGCCGGCCAGGACCTTGATGAGGGTGGACTTGCCGGCGCCGTTCTGGCCGAGCAGACAGTGCACTTCACCGGCCTGGACGTCGAGGTCGACGCCGTCCAGGGCCCGGACTCCGGGGAACGACTTGGTGATGCCGGACATGCTGAGCAGCGGTGCTTCTGGTGCCATGTGGGTTCCCCTCGGCGGGCGTGCGGGCCGGAGTCAGGGCGGAACGGGGCAGGGCAGGACAGGGCAGGGCAGGGCAGGGGCGCTGTGCTGGTGTCGCGTACCGATGTGCCGTACCGAAGTGCCGTACGGATGCGCCGTACAAAGTGCCGTACGGATGCGCCGTACCGATGTGCCGTACCGATGCGCCGTACGGAAAAAGGGGGTGTCGGGCGTGGGTCGGTGGCTAGGCGGGTGAGAAGAGGTGGTCGCTGATCAGGCGGGCCGCGCCGATCACGCCGGCGGTGGGGCCCAACTCGCCCAGGACGATGGGCAGGTTGCCGGTCGCCAGGGGCAGCGACTGGCGGTAGACCTGGGTGCGGATGGCGGCGAGCAGGGTGTGGCCGAGGCCGGTGACCCCGCCGCCGATCACCACCAGGCCGGGGTTGAAGAACGACACGAGTCCGGCGATGACCTGGCCGACGCGGTTGCCGCCCTCGCGGATCAGGTCGAGGGAGGTGGCGTCACCCGCGGCGGCCGCGGCGGCGACGTCGGCGGCGGTGAGGACGCCGTGCGTCTCCAGCCGGGTGGCGAGTTCCGCCGAGAGTCCCTGCTGAGCGGCGTCCACCGCGTCCCGGGCCAGGGCGGCGCCGCTGAAGTGGGCCTCCAGGCAGCCCCGGTTGCCGCAGGCGCAGGGTCGTCCGTCGGGCACGGCCTGGATGTGCCCGATGTCGCCGGCGCTGCCGGTCGTCCCGCGGTAGACCTGGCCGCCGACGACGATGCCGCAGCCGATACCGGTGCCGATCTTGACGCAGAGGAAGTCGGCGACGGTGCGGGCGACGCCCGCGTGCTGCTCCCCCATCGCCATGAGGTTCACGTCGTTGTCGACCATGACCGGGCAGCCGAGTTCCTGGCTGAGCGCCTCCCGCACGGGGAAGCCGTCCCAGCCCGGCATGATCGGCGGCGCGACCGGTACGCCCTCGGGGAAGCGGACCGGGCCGGGCACCCCGATGCCGGCGCCGTCGAAGCCCTCCGCCAGTCCCGTCGCCTTCAACTTCGCTGCCATGGCGAGGACTTGCTCGAAAACCGCGACCGGTCCCTCACGTACGTCGAGGGGCTGGTTGAGGTGTCCGAGGGTCTCCAGTTCGGCGTTGGTGACCGCGACGTCGACCGAGGTCGCGCCGATGTCGACGCCGAGGAAGCGCAGTCGGGGGTTGAGCCGGACGTTGTGGGAGCGGCGGCCGCCGCGCGAGGCGGCGAGTCCGTCGGCCACCACCAGTCCCGTCTCCAGCAGCCGGTCGACCTCCACGGCCAGCTTGGACCGTGACAGTTCGACCTGGTCGCCCAGTTGGGCGCGGGAGTTGGGGCCGCCGTCGCGCAACAACTTGAGCAGGCGGGCCTGATGCGCGTTCGCGGGTCGTGCCGTCATCCGTCTCACGAGCCCCTCCCGCCTCGATCGGCCGCCAGCTGTCGGGCTTTCGAGGGGAACGTAGCAGCGGTTGCCGGGGCTGGGAAGAAGTCCTGCGGGAATTGCCGCGGACTTTCTCCACTCGCAGGACAAAGCCGTGGCGATGACGGGGCGGGCGCGCCGCCGCCCTCCCACTGGTGTCCACCCGGCCGGTGCTACGACCGCTGACGGGCGTGGTACGAGCGGCGTGTGTGTTCCGTGTGCTCGCGCATGAGCCGGGTGGCGAGCTGCTCGTCGCCGTCCGCGATCGCGGCGATCAGGTCCCGGTGTTCGATCCAGGACTGCTGTCCGCGTCGGCGGGCCACCGGCGCGTGGTACCAGCGCACCCGGCGGTCGACCTGCGCCGCCAGCTCGGCGAGGACCGCGTTGCCCGCCAGCTCCATGATCTTCGCGTGGAAGCGGGCGTTGAGGGCGACGGCGGCGTCCACGTCGTCGGAGGCGACCGCGAGATCGCCCTGCGCGAGCAGCTCGCGCAGGGCGTCGATGCCGGCCCGGTCCGCGTGGGCGGCGGCGAGGCGTGCCGCCTCCGCCTCCAACAGCGTGCGCACGGTGAGGAGTTGGTCGGCCTCCTCCTCGGTCGGTTCGTGCACGAACGCGCCCTGGGCGGGCCGCAGGTCGACCCAGCCCTCGCTGTTCAGCCGCTGCAACGCCTCGCGCACCGGCTGACGGGAGACACCGAGGTGCCCGGCGAGTTCGCTCTCGACCAGGTGCTGGCCGGGTCGCAGGGCGCGGGTGGTGATGAGTTCGAGCAGCGCCTCGTAGACGCGCTCCCGCAGCGGGCCGGGGCGTTCGAGCTTGGGTACCGAACCCTGCGGCAGTCCCCTCGACAACATCGGTCGGTCCCCCTCCTGGGCAGCGCCGGGCGCCTGCGAGCCGGAAAGCCGGTGTCGATTGTCTTTCGTCTACAGGCTACGGGCCACAGTAGCCAGGGCAGTCGACCGTCGGCCGCGTCGCGTATCCGGCCCGGCGAGGGGCGTCAGGGGCAGCGGACGACCTGCCCCGCGTACGACAGGTTGCCGCCGAAGCCGAACAGCAGGACCGGATCCCCGGTGGAGACGGCGCCGCGTTCGATCAGCTTGGAGAAGGCGAGCGGGATGCTGGCGGCGGAGGTGTTGCCCGATTCGGTGACATCGCGGGCGACCACCGCGTTGACGGCGCCGATCTTCTCCGCGAGGGGCTCGATGATGCGCAGGTTCGCCTGGTGCAGGACGACGGCGGCGAGGTCCTCGGGGGCGAGGCCGGCCCGCTCGCAGGCCTGCCGCGCGAGCGGAGGCAGCCGGGTGGTCGCCCAGCGGTAGACGCTCTGCCCCTCCTGCGCGAACCGGGCCGGCTGCCCCTCGATGCGCACCGCGTGCCCCATCTCGGGCACCGATCCCCACAGCACGGGCGCGATGCCCGGCTCCTCGGACGCCTCGACGACGGCCGCGCCGGCCCCGTCGCCGACGAGGACGCAGGTGGTGCGGTCGCTCCAGTCGGTCACCTCGGACATCTTGTCGGCGCCGATGACCAGGGCCCGGCGGGCGCCGCCCGCGCGCACGGTGTGGTCGGCGGTGGCCAGCGCGTGGGTGAAGCCGGCGCACACGACGTTGACGTCCATCGCGGCCGGCGAGGGGATGCCGAGGCGGGCGGCGACCCGGGCGGCCATGTTGGGCGAGCGGTCCACGGCGGTGGAGGTCGCCACCAGCACCAGGTCGATGTCGCCGGGGGTGAGCCCGGCCGTGGCGAGGGCCTTGGCGGCGGCGTGCGCGGCCAGCTCGTCCACCGGCTCGTCCGGTCCGGCGATGTGGCGCGTGCGGATGCCCACCCGGCTCCTGATCCACTCGTCACTGGTGTCGACCAGGCCCGCCAGGTCCTCGTTGGTGAGTACCTTGGCGGGCTGGTAGTGGCCGACGGCGGCGATGCGCGAGCCGTTCATGCGGGTGGTCCCCCTCGGAGCCTTGGGTAGCGGGATCCACCAGTCTGATCAGTGACTCACGGGTACGAGGGCGCGACAAGCGACAGGAAACGGGTCCCGGGCTTGTCGGCTTCCCCATAGCCGTCGGACCCGCGGGCCACCGGCGGACATCCGCCCGGTGGCCCGCGGTCCGGTGCGCCGGCGACGCGTTCCGTGCGCTATCCGGTGAACAACTGGGTCGCCTTGCGCACGAGTTCGTAGAGCCCGTAGGCGAGCGGTGCCCCCACCCACAGCCAGGCAAAGGCGATCAGCGGGCGTCGGTCAGGCGGACTCGGGCTGCTGGGGTCGGGGTCCAGCGACATCGGCGGCCTCCCTCGGGGCGGGGACGTGGTGGTGGCGGGGGTGGACGGGCCGGACGAGTTCGTTGGCGACGAAGCCGACGGCGAGCAGCCCAATCATGATGAACAGGGACAGGGTGTAGAGGGAGGAGCCGTGCCGGCCGGCGTCCTCCTGCCGGTCGGCGATCCAGTTCACGATGAGCGGGCCGAGCACACCGGCCGTGGACCAGGCGGTGAGCAGCCGCCCGTGGATCGCGCCGACCTGGTAGGTCCCGAACAGGTCCTTGAGGTAGGCGGGGACGGTCGCGAAGCCGCCGCCGTAGAAGGAGAGGATCACCAGCGCGCACAGGATGAACAGGGGCTTGGAGGAGTCCCCGGCCAGGGCGATCAGCGCGTACATCAGCGCCCCGACGCCCAGGTAGACCCGGTAGATGTTCTTGCGCCCGATCAGGTCCGAGGTGGACGACCAGCCGATCCGGCCGGCCATGTTGGCGGCGGACAGCAGGGCGACGAAACCGGCGGCGGCCGTCACGGACACCGGCGTGGAGGTGTCGGCGAAGAAGTCCGTGATCATCGGGGCGGCCTTCTCCAGGATGCCGATGCCGGCGGTGACGTTCATGCAGAGCACGACCCACAGACACCAGAACTGCGGGGTGCGCACCGCGCTGCGGGCCGAGACCTGCACCCCCTGCACGGCACTCGGCCCGCCGCCCGCGACCGGCTCCGGGGCGCGCGGCACCCGCACCAGGAGGACCCCCAGCGTCATGAAGACCGCGTACGAGAGTCCGTGGACGAGGAACGCCAGCGCGATCCCGGAGTGGTCGGCGCCGAACGACTCCAGCATCTGCGCCGACCACGGCGAGGCGATGAGCGCGCCGCCGCCGAAGCCCATGATGGCGATGCCGGTGGCCATGCCGGGCCGGTCCGGGAACCACTTGATCAGGGTGGAGACGGGCGAGATGTACCCGATGCCGAGGCCGATGCCGCCGACGAAGCCGTAGCCGAGGACGATCAGCCAGTACTGCTCGGTGGCGGCGCCCAGCGCGGAGATCAGGAAGCCGGAGGAGAAGCAGATCAGGGCGACGGTCATCGCCCAGCGCGGCCCGTTGCGCTCGACGAGCGTGCCGCCGAACGCGGCGGACAGGCCGAGCATCACGATGGCGAGCTGGAAGGGCAGCGCGCTCTGGGTGCCGCTGAGGCCCAGCGCGGACTCGAGCGGCGGCTTGAATACGGACCAGGCGTAGGCCTGGCCGATGGAGAGGTGGACCGAGAGGGCGGCAGGGGGGACGAGCCAGCGGCTCCAGCCGGGCGGTGCGATGGGGGGACTCATGAGTCCCGAACGGTAGGAAGGATCACCGCCGTTGAGAAGGCGGCGCGTCGACGGTATGCGGTGAGCGGTACGCGGGCTGCGCCGAGCGGTCGTACCGACCCGTTTCCCCGGAGAGTCGTCGCGACGGTGTGCGCTACCGCGGTGTGGGCTGCGACCTGACCCTCCACGTGCAGGACAATGAGATCGTCGAGGTCACCTCGCCGCACGACAACCCGGTGACCCACGGCAACCTCCGCAGCAAGGGCCGCTTCGGCTACCAGCACCTACAGAACCGGGGCTGATCACGACATGGGACGAGTCACCGAACGACGCAAGGTGCTCCGCATACGCGACGGAGCGGTCTCCACCCGGCCGGACACGCTCGTCGCCGAGGAGCCGCTGGAGATCCGGCTCAACGGCAAGCCGCTCGCCATCACCATGCGCACGCCCGGTGACGACTTCGCGCTGGCGGCCGGCTTCCTGGTCAGCGAGGGCGTACTGGCCGCGGGATCCGATCTGCTGAACATCGTCTACTGCGCCGGGGCGACGGTGGACGGCTCGAACACCTACAACGTGGTGGACGTGAAGACCGCCCCGGACGTCGTGATCCCCGACATCACGCTGGAACGGAACGTGTACACCACCTCGTCCTGCGGCCTGTGCGGCAAGGCGAGCCTGGACGCGGTCCGTACGACGGCCCGCTGGCCCATCGCCGACACACCTCCGCTGCGGCTCGAACCGGAGCTGCTGGCGGACCTGCCGGACCGGCTGCGCGCGGCCCAGCGGGTCTTCGACCGGACCGGCGGGCTGCACGCGGCTGCGCTGTTCTCCGAGGACGGCGAGCTGCTGGACGTGCGCGAGGACGTCGGCCGGCACAACGCGGTCGACAAGCTCGTCGGCCGCGCCCTGCGGAACGGCGAGCTGCCCCTGTCCCGCGCGGTCCTGCTGGTGTCGGGCCGTGCCTCGTTCGAGCTGGCGCAGAAGGCCGTCATGGCGGGCATTCCGGTGCTCGCGGCGGTCTCGGCGCCGTCCTCGCTGGCCGTGGACCTGGCCGCGGAGACCGGGCTGACACTGGTGGGCTTCCTGCGGGGCAGCTCCATGAACGTGTACGCGGGTGAGGGCCGCATCGCCCTGCGGACCGCGGCCCCCCGGGGCTGAGGCGACCGCCCGCGACACAGGCGGCGGGGCCCCGACCGGCGGGGAGCGCCCCCTGCGGCGCGGGGGCCTCGCCTCAGCCGTCCTGCCACCCGCACCCCACGTCATCCGGCGGAGCGCGTGCCGCCCCCCGCGAAGGCCAGCTCCTTCGCCGTCACCACCGTTCCCAGGCGCGGGAAGTCCAGCCGTACGGACGCCTCGTGCTCGGGGCCGGTGAGGGCGGCCATCGCGTCCTCGACGAAGAGCAGGTCGTAGCCGAGGTCGCCGGCGGAGCGGGCGGTGGACTCGACACCGAGGTTGGTGGCGATGCCGCCGAACACCAGCGTGGTGACGCCCCGCCCGCGCAGACGGTCGTCGAGGTCGGTGCCGTGGAAGCCGCCGATCGTCCGCTTGACGATCTCCAGGTCGCCGTCCTTGAGCAGTCCCGCCACGAGCCCGCTGCCGGGCGGCTGCTCGGCGACACCGGGGCGTTCGACGCGGACGAGGACGACGGGGGCCCCGGCCGAGCGGAACATGTCCGCCAGCTCCTCGGCCACCGCCAGCACCTCGGAGCCCGCGCGGGGCGCCAGGGGCAGGGCGACGATCCGGTCCATCAGGTCGACGAGGACGAGAGCGGTGTGCGCGGGGTCCAGCGCGTGAGGTGCGGTCATGACGGAACGTTATCCGCCGTCAGCCGTCCGTACATACCACACACGGCACCTGGCGCCCCGCGTCGTCAGCCGCCGCCCGTCGCCTCCTTCACCGCCGTCACCGCGCGTCACCGCGACCGCGTCCCCGCGTCGACCGCGTTCCGCCCCGCCGCCCCCGGTTCCGGCTCGCCCTCCGTGACGGCCGTCGGCACCGGGTCGCCCGCCCGCCGTTTGGCGATCACCGCGCACACCATGAGCTGCATCTGGTGGAAGAGCATCAGCGGCAGCACGGCCAGGGAGGCCTGCGCGCCGAACAGGACACTCGCCATGGGCAGCCCGGAGGCGAGGGACTTCTTCGAGCCGGCGAACTGGATCGCGATCCGGTCCGCGCGGTCGAAGCGCAGGGCCTTGGCGCCGTACCAGGTCAGCGCGAGCATCACGGCGAGGATCACCGCCTCGACGAGCAGCAGACCGGCGAGCCGGGCGGGGCTGACCTGGTGCCAGATGCCCCGGACCATGCCTTCGCTGAACGCCGTGTAGACGACCAGCAGGATCGAGCCGCGGTCGATGTGGCCGAGGACCTTCTTGTGCCGGGTGACGAACCCGCCGATCCAGCGGCGCAGCAGCTGCCCGGCGACGAACGGCACGAGGAGCTGGAACACGATCTGCACGAGGGAGTCCGCGGAGAACCCGCCGGCACCGCCGCCGAGCAGCGCGGCGGCCAGCAGCGGGGTGACGACGATGCCGACCAGGGAGGAGAAGGAGCCGGCGCAGATCGCGGCGGGCACGTTGCCGCGGGCGATCGAGGTGAAGGCGATCGACGACTGGACGGTCGACGGCACCAGGGTGAGGAAGAGCAGGCCCTGGTAGAGGGGGTCGGTGAGGAGGACCGGCACGAGGCCGCGGGCGGCCAGCCCGAGGAGCGGGAAGATCACGAACGTGCAGGCGAGGACGGTGACGTGCAGCCGCCAGTGCTTCAGCCCGTCCAGTGCCTCACGGGTGGACAGGCGGGCGCCGTAGAGGAAGAAGAGGAAGGCGATCGCCGCCGTGGAGGCGCCGGAGGCCACGTCGGCGGACCCGCCGCGCGCCGGGAGGAGCGCCGCGAGGCCCACTGTCCCGAGCAGCAGCACGATGTACGGGTCGATCGGCATCCAACTCGGCCAGCGCAGGCGTTTCACGGTGCTCCACTTGCTCGTTCGTACTCGTCGTTCACAGGCGGTCCGTCGGGACCGGGGCGCAGGGCCCCTCTCCGGGCCGGAAGGCCCCTCTCCATCGTCCTTCCCGCGTCCGTGATCGGGAATCCGTCATACCGCTCTGACTGTCATCACGAATGCCGATAGCCCAGTACCGTGGACGCCATGTACGACCCCTCCCACCTGCGGACCTTCCTGGCGGTCGCGCAGACCCTCAGCTTCACGCAGGCCGCCCGGCGGCTCGGGCTGCGCCAGTCCACCGTCAGCCAGCACGTACGGCGTCTGGAGGACGCCACCGGCCGGACCCTGTTCACCCGCGACACGCACTCCGTGGAGCTGACCGAGGACGGCGAGGCGATGCTCGGCTTCGCGCGCCGGATCCTGGAGGTGCACGAGCAGGCCACGGCGTTCTTCACCGGCACCCGGCTGCGCGGGCGGCTGCGGTTCGGCGCGTCCGAGGACTTCGTGCTCACCCGGCTGCCGGAGATCCTGGAGGGCTTCCGCCACGACCACCCCGAGGTCGACCTGGAGTTGACGGTCGAGCTGTCCGGCACCCTGCACGAGCAGCTCACCGCCGGGAAACTGGATCTGGTGCTGGCCAAGCGGCGCCCGGAGGACCCGCGCGGCGAGCTGGTCTGGCACGACGAGCTGGTGTGGATCGGTGCGGAACGGCTGCGCCTGGACGCGGACCGCCCGGTTCCGCTCATCGTCTATCCGCCGCCGGGCATCACCCGCGCCCTCGCCCTGGAGGCGCTGGAGCGGCAGGGGCGGGCGTGGCGGATCGTGTGCACCAGCGGCAGCCTCAACGGGCTGATCGCGGCGGCCCGCGCGGGCCTGGGCGTGATGGCGCACTCGCGGGGCCTGATCCCGCCGGGCCTGGTGCGGATCCCGGACCGGGCCGGCCTGCCCGAGCTGGGCCGGGTGGACTTCGTGCTGGTCCACGGGCGGCGCCGTACGTCGGCGCAGGGCGCGGCGGACGCGCTGGCGGCGGCGATCCTGGCGGGCGGCGACCGGCTGCACCGCCGGGGCCCCCGCCCGCGTCCGGTGCCGCCGCCCCGGGTCTAGACCCTGTCGTTTGGATCAGGCCGGCTGTGAGGTGCGGTGCCTTTCGGCCGGCCCGAGCGGGGCATGGTGCGTGCAGATGCAAGGCGGAGGAGGGAGTCGACGCGATGGGGGCCCCTCCCGCGCGAGCGAAGCCGAGCGTGGGGGAGTCGGCGAGTGACGACAACGCCGCAGATGTGCGTGCCAGGCCCCGCGACGCCGGGATGATCCGAACGACAGGGTCTAGCGAGCGGGCCGCTGATAGGTGAGTTGCTTGACCCGCCGCAGGTACGGCGTGGCCTCCACGTGCTGGACGCCCTCCAGACGGCCGAGGGGGCCGCTGAGGTAGGCGTACAGGCCGGACGTGTTCCGGGCCACGGCGGTGACGACGATGTGGGAGGGGCCGGCCGTCGCGGCGGCGTACGCGATCTCGTCGTGGCCGGCCAGGGCCTCGCCGACCGTGTGCAGGGCGGCGGGCGTGGTGGTGATCCACAGGGCGGCGGCGAGCGGAAAGCCGATGGCCTCCGACTGGTACTCGACGTCGATGTAGACGGCACCGGAGGCGAGGAGCGCGGCGAGGCGGCGTCTGACGGCGGACTCGGAGCGGCCGGTGGCCTGCTGGAGTTCGGCGTAGGTGGCGCGGCCGTCGCGCTCCAGGACGGCGAGGAGGGGTTCGTCCTCGGGCTCGATACGGGCCGGGCCGTCCGCCGGCTCCCGGTACGGCAGCAGGGCCCGCACCTGGTCGTCGTCCAGGGCCCCGAGCTTGCGCAGCCAGCCGGTGGGGCCGCCGTAGAAGCGGTGCAGGACCTGTTGGGCGCGGATCTCCACGACGCTCGGGGTGCGCGGGAGCTTGCCGAGGAGCAGGTCGTCGTGGTCGACGGGGTGGCGGGGGCGGGTCATGCAGATGATCTCGGTGCCGCCGGAGCCGAGGCCGATCCAGTAGGTGTCGGACCGTCTGGCCAGCGCCCCGGCGATGACGGTGGCGCTGTCGGGGACGCAGCGCAGCCGCAGCATCCACTGGTCCTGGCCGAGGTGTTCGGCGTCCCGCACGGCGACGACCCTGACGCCCGCCTCGGCGCTCAGCCGGCGGAAGCGGCGGGCGACGGTCTGGTCGGAGACCCCGAGGACCGCGCCCAGCCTGCTGAAGGAGGCCCGCCCGTCGAGTTCCAGCGCCGAGAGCAGCCGCAGGTCCAATTGGTCGAAGGTGTTGGATTCCGTCGCCATGCGCCTCTCCCTCGTCGGATTTCGCCGATCGGCCCGCGATTGCCGCGACGATTCTCCGCGACCGGCTCATCGTACGGGGCGAATCGGTTCCACGGACGAGGGGGTTGGACAGATGCGCGCATGGGGGCCGCTGACGGCGGTGTGCCTGGGGACGTTCATGTTGTTGCTGGATGTGACGATCGTGGTGGTCGCGCTGCCGGACATGGCGGGAGCGCTGAACGCGTCGCTGAGCGGTCTGCAGTGGGTGGTGGACGGGTACGCACTGGCCCTCGCGGCGCTGCTGCTGGGGGCGGGGGCCGCCGGCGACGTCCTGGGGCGGCGCCGGGTGCACGTGGCGGGCGTGGTGCTGTTCGCGGCGGCGTCGCTGCTGTGCGGACTGGCGCCGGGGACCGGCACGCTGGTGGCGGCGCGGGCCGTGCAGGGCGTGGGCGCGGCGGCGATGCTCGCCACGACGCTGCCGCTGCTCGGCTCGGTCTACCAGGGGCGGCGGCGGTCGGCGGCGCTCGGTGTGTGGGGCGCGGTCAGCGGTGGCGCGGCGGCGGTCGGGCCGGTGCTGGGCGGGCTGCTCACCGCCGGGCCGGGCTGGCGGTGGATCTTCCTGGTGAATCTGCCGGTGAGCGTGCTCGCCGTGTGGCTGACACTGCGGGTCGTGCCGGAGACGAAGGGGCCGCGGGGGATGCGCGTGGACTGGGCGGGGACGGTGACGTTCGCCGGGTTCGCGGGCGGTACGACGTACGCCGTGGTGCGGGCCGGCAAGGACGGCTGGACGGCGCCCGCGGCACTGGCCGCGTTCGGGCTGGCCGCGCTGGCGCTGCTGGGGTTCGTGCTGGCGGAGCGGCGGGCGGCGCACCCGCTGCTGGATCTGGCGCTGCTGCGCAAGCCGGCGTTCGTCGGGGTGATGGCGGGTGCGCTCGCCTTCAACGGGGTGGCGTTCGGGGTGACGCCGTACCTGTCGATCTGGATGCAGACGCTGCTGGGCATGAGCCCGGTCCGCGGCGGGCTCACGCTGCTGCCGATGACGGTCGCCGCGATGGTCGTCGCGGTGCTGGTGGGCAGGCTGCTGCACGGCGTGCCGGCGCGGCTGACGATCAGTGGCGGGCTGCTGCTCATCGGCGTGGGCTGCTGCTGCCAGGCGGTGCTGGACGCCGGGTCCGGCTGGACGGCGCTGGTGCCGGGGTTCGTGCTGGTGGGCATCGGTACGGGCTTCGTCGCGCCGACCGTCGCGGGCGCGGCGCTGGCCTCGGTGCCGGCCGAGCGGGCCGGCATGGCGGGCGGCGCGGTGAACACCGTCCGCCAGCTCGGTTACGCGCTCGGCGTCGCGGTCTTCGGCACCGTCCTGACCTCGCGGATGACCGACACGCTGCCGCACGACGCGGCGCACACGCTGGCGGGCGGCGGCGCCGGGGCGCTGCGCGGAACGTTCTCCGAGCAGACCCTGCGCGCCGCGTTCGCCTCCGGGCTGGACGGCGCGCTGCTCGCGGCGGGCGCCACCGGCGTCGTGGCCGGCGTACTGGTCCTCGCCCTGGTCCGCCCGGCGCGCGCGGCGCGCACCGAAGCGGACGCGCGTGCCGGAGTAACGGAATCGGCGGCTCCGGCGCTGTCCGAAGAGAGGGCGCCGACGCGGCGCTGACGTCTCGGCGGCAGGGCCGGGCAGCGTAAGCGCGGCGGGCAGATTCGGTGGAGATTACGGCACCGAAACTTACTCATCCGTCAGTTTTCCTGTCCGACCCTTCCGCATGTGAGCCCATTTTCCCGCCCTGACCAGCGCAGACGAGAGCATCGCTCGCTTTCCGGCCCTCTCCCGCCCCGCCCGGGGGTGGGGTAGCTTTCACGGCGCTGTACGGCCACGAGTGGCCGGCCATGAGAAGCGGGGTGCGGGTTTGCGCGAGTTCACCAACCCTCCGTTGGCGCTGGCACCGCCGGTGGGCGGACTGGCCGACGTCGTCTTCCAGCACGCCCAGGACGACCCCGGGCGTATCGCGCTCGGCCGCAAGGACGAGCTGGGGCGCTGGCGGGACGTGACCGCCGCCGAGTTCCGCGACGAGGTCCTCGCGCTCGCCAAGGGCCTGCTCGCCCAGGGCGTCCGCTTCGGCGACCGCGTCGCGATCATGTCCCGCACCCGCTACGAGTGGACCCTGTTCGACTTCGCCCTGTGGACCATCGGCGCCCAGGTGATCCCGGTCTACCCGACGTCCTCGGCCGAGCAGTGCTTCTGGATGCTGTACGACGCCGAGGTCACCGCCGCGGTCGTGGAGCACGAGGACCACGCGATGACGATCGCCACGGTCATCGACCGCCTCCCCCGGCTGCGCCGGCTGTGGCAGCTGGACGAGAGCTGCGTGCGGGAGCTGTACGACGCCGGCGCGCACCTGGAGGACGAGGTGGTGCACCGCCACCGCGAGGCCGTGACCCCCGACTCGATCGCCACCGTCATCTACACCTCCGGCACGACCGGCCGCCCCAAGGGCTGTGTCATCTCGCACCGCAACTTCATGTTCGAGGCGGACACCGTGATCCGGCGCTGGGAGCCGGTGTTCCACTCCAGGAAGGGCGACGAGGCGGCGACGCTGCTGTTCCTGCCGCTGGCGCACGTCTTCGGACGGATGGTGCAGGTCGCCGCGATCCGCGGCGGCGTCCGCTTCGGCCACCAGCCGCAGATGAGCGCGGCGGCGCTGCTGCCCGACCTGGCCGCGTTCCGGCCGACGTTCTTCCTGGGCGTGCCGTACATCTTCGAGAAGGTCTTCAACGCCGCCCGCCGCAAGGCGGAACGGGAGGGCAGGGCCGGGGCGTTCGAGAAGGCCGTCGACGTGGCGGTGAACTACGCGGAGGCCGTGGAGGCGAAGGCCTGGGGCACCGGGCCCGGCCCCTCGGCGGGACTGCGGATGCAGCACCAGCTGTTCGACAAGCTCGTCTACGCCAAGATGCGGGCGGCGATGGGCGGCCGCATCCGGCAGGCGATGACCGGCGGCTCGGCGATGGACCGCCGGCTCGGCCTGTTCTTCGCCGGCGCGGGCGTGCACATCTACGAGGGGTACGGCCTCACCGAGTCGACGGCGGCCGCGACGGCCAACCCGCCCGGCCGCACCCGCTACGGCACCGTCGGGCAGCCCATCCCCGGCATGACCGTGCACATCGCGGACGACGGCGAGATCTGGCTGCGCGGCGACAACGTCTTCCAGGGCTACCTCAACAACCCCAAGGCCACCGACGAGGCCCTGCACGACGGCTGGCTGGCCACCGGCGACCTGGGCGCGCTCGACGAAGACGGTTACCTCACCATCACCGGCCGCAAGAAGGAGATCCTCGTCACGTCCGGCGGCAAAAGCGTTTCACCGGGGCTGCTGGAGGAACGCGTACGGGACCACCCACTGGTCAACCAGTGCGTCGTCGTCGGCAACGACCGGCCGTTCGTCGCCGCGCTGGTCACCCTCGATCAAGAGGCCGTCGAACACTGGTTGCAGATGCGCGGAAAACCGCCGATGACCCCGGCCGAGCTGGTGCGCGACCCGGATCTGGAGACGGAGGTGCGGCGGGCCGTGGTCGCCGCGAACACCCAGGTCTCACAGGCCGAGTCGATCCGCACCTTCCGCATCCTCGCCCAGCCGTTCACCGAGGAGCACGGCCTGCTGACCCCGTCGATGAAACTGAAGCGCAAGGCCATCGAGAACGCCTACGCGAACGAGGTCGACGCGCTGTACCGCTCCTGAGGCGTACGGGTCGGCCCGGGCACGAATTCGGGGGTCAGGAATGCGGCGCGCCTCGTGATCGTTGACGATGGGAGTACCACTTGACGGACAACCGAAGGATCAAGAGCTCGTGAGCAGCAAGGTCCCCCCGATCATCCTCAACAACGGCGTCGAGATGCCCCAGCTGGGCTTCGGCGTCTGGCAGGTGCCGGACGACGAGGCGGAGCAGGCGGTCACCACGGCGCTGGAGGCCGGGTACCGCAGCATCGACACAGCGGCGATCTACGGCAACGAAGAGGGCACCGGCAAGGCCATCGCCTCCGCCGGGGTGCCCCGCGAGGACATCTTCGTCACCACCAAGCTCTGGAACAGCGAGCAGGGATACGACTCGACGCTGCGCGCGTTCGACACCTCGCTCGGGAAGCTGGGCCTGGACTACGTCGACCTGTACCTCATCCACTGGCCGCTGCCGGCCCGGGACACCTACGTCGACACCTACAAGGCGTTCGAGAAGCTCCTCGCGGACGGCCGTGCGCGAGCCATCGGCGTCTCCAACTTCCTGCCGGAGCACCTGGAGCGGCTGATCGGTGAGACGTCGGTCATCCCGGCGGTCAACCAGATCGAGCTGCACCCGCACCTCCAGCAGAACGCCGCGCGGGAGTTCCACGCGGAGCAGGGCATCGCCACCGAGGCCTGGTCGCCGCTCGGCCAGGGCAAGGGCCTGCTGGAGGTCCCGGCGATCGTCGCGATCGCCCAGAAGCACGGCCGCACCCCGGCGCAGGTCGTGCTGCGCTGGCACCTCCAGCTCGGCAACGTGGTGATCCCGAAGTCCGTGACGCCGTCCCGGATCAAGGAGAACATCGAAGTGTTCGACTTCAGCCTGGACACCGAGGACCTGGCCGCGATCAGCGCCCTCAACGAGGACCGGCGCATCGGCCCGGACCCGGCCACGTTCGACATGGCCTGAGCGTCCCACCACACCGTCGAGGGCGTCCCCCGTGCCCGGGGGGCGCCCTCGACGCGTCAGTTGGGCTGTCCGAGGGGGCGGACGACGACGGTGTTGACGTCGACCCCCGCGGGCTGCCGGATCGCCCACACCACCGAGTCGGCGATCTGGTCGGCGGTGAGCAGGTGCCCGGGCGGCAGGCTGCCGTAGCTGTCCCAGAACGGGGTCTCCACCCGGCCGGGCGCGACCAGGGTCACGCCGACGCCCCACTCGGTGACCTGGCGGCGGGTGTTCTCCGCGAGGCCGGTCACCGCCCACTTGGTGGCCCCGTAGAGGTTGCCCGGCGTGGGCACGAAGCCAGCGACGCTGCCGACCAGCACGATCCGGCCCCGGGTCTCCTTGAGTGCGCCGATGGAGGCCCGGATGAGGAACGCGGGACCCAGCACGTTCGTCAGGACCATGTCGGTCCAGCCGGCCGGGTCGCCCTCGGCGACGGAGTCATGGGTGGCGGTTCCGGCGTTGGCGACGACTGTGTCCAGTCGGCCGTAGGCCTTGAGCGTGCGGTCGACCGCGGACTGTACGGAGTCGTATTCCGCCGTGCTGCCGACGACCGTCAACAGCCCCTCCGGCTCGCCCAGTTCCGCGGCGAAGGAGCGCAGCCGCTCCGCGCCGCGCCCGGTGACGGCGACCCGGTACCCCGCGGCCAGCAACTGCCGCGCGACCGCGGCGCCGATGCCGCTGCCGCCGCCGGTGATCAGCGCGACCGGTGCGGTCGGCGCGTTCGGAGAGTCGGTCATGGTGCACCCCCATCGTGTGACGTGAACGGGAGGGAGTCCACCACTTGGAGTTCTCTCCAAGTCAAGCCCCCGCGGGGGCGGTTGACCGGCTACGCCGGCTTCACGGCCGTGTGCACGGTGTGGGCCGCCAGGACGAAGACGTCCGGCCTGCGGTGCACGCTCCCCGGGTCCTGCGGATCCAGCAGCCGGTCGAGCGTGGCGCGGTCCTGCGCGTCGAGGTCCTCGCCGACGACGTCGCGCAGCCGGCCGAGGGAGGTGGCGACATGGGCGCGGGCCCGGTCGGAGGCGGGGGCGGGCAGGTCGAGGAGGAAGCTGCGGGTGCGGGGGTGCTCGAGGCCCACGGCGTTCAGCAGCGCCGCCCAGTCCTCGTTCTCGTCGACGGAGCCGGGCAGGTCGGCCCGCATGCGGGCGAACCACTCCGCCTCCAGCGCGTCGATCCGCGCCTCCAGGCCGGGGCGGCCGAAGCCCAGGTCGCGCGGCAGGTACCGGGGCGGCAGACCGCCCTCCATGATCGCCAGGGTGCCGCCGGGCGCCAGCCGATCGGCGAAGGCGGCGAGGGCGGCGCGCTGGTCGCCCAGGTGGTGCAGACTGCGCCCCGCCCACAGCAGGTCGGCCGGGTAGTCCAGCTCCGCGAGGGCGCCGGGGAGGTCACCGGCGAGGGTGCCGAAGCGGTCCCCGAAGCCGAGCCGGTCGGCGCGCGCCCGGGCCCGCTCCAGGAGCGGCTCGGAGCCGTCGACGGCCATGACCCGCGCGCCGGGGAACGTCTCGGCGAACAGACAGGACACGACCCCGGGACCACTGCCCGCGTCGACGATCAGGCCCGGCTCGGTCACCTCCTTGCCCAGCCAGGACAGGGCCCGCTCGTACAGGGGGGTGAAGAGTTCGGCCTGGGCCTCCAGGTGGGGCGCCATGTCGGCCCAGTCGATGTCGGTGCCGTGCCCGTGCGCATGGCCGTGGCCGTGGCCGTGACCGTGACCGTTCCCATGCCCGTGACCCGGGCCGTGGTCGTGCGCGTCGCCCTGGTGGCCGTGGTGGCCGTGGTGTGCCTGCTGCTGGTCGTCCATGGTGGTCAGCCTCTCGTCCGGAATGCCGCCAGCGTGCGACGACGCACCGCCCGAGGGCCACCACTGTTGCCGATACGGCAAAAAAGCCGGTGCCGGCCGCAAGCCGCTCACCGGCCGGGTTCCCACCGCTGTCCCCCACCCGCACGGCCCCGCGCACGGCGCGGCCATGGCTGAGTCCGGCCGCCCCCCCCACGTGCGGGGAGCGGCCGGACGGGTACTACTCGGCCGTGGAGTTCGCCGTCCGCCGGGGGCTCACCCGGGAGGGGCGGGCCTGACCCGTCCCTCCCGGGGCACGGCCGGGGAAGGCCACCTCAGCGACCGAGCCGGGGCCCGGCTGCGTCACCCGGCCGTCAGGACAGCGGCGGGTACGCGTTCTGCATCAGCTGCTGGAACTGCGCCGAGAACCAGTGCCCGGAGATCGGGGCGTTGGGCAGGGCGCCGGACATGTTGTAGTTGTTGCGGGGGTTACCCGTGTAGGTCGGGTCGCACATCCGGTCGAAGCCCTTGCCCTCGGTGTTCGGGATGGCGCTGCTGGAGCCGTCGGACTCGCCCGGCGGCTTCATCCAGACGTACGCGTCGATCCCGGCCGCCGGGGAGGCCTGCGGACGTTCGCCGAGGCCGGCGCCGGACTGGTTGCACCAGTTGCCGACGTGGATGCGGCGGTCGTAGCGGCCGCCGTCGATGTAGGTGTCGATGGTGGTCGTGGCGCCCGGGCCGGTCGGCCGGGCGGTGCCGCCCCAGCCGTTGCGGGAGGTGTCGATCAGCATGCCGATACCGGAGTTGAAGCCGGAGGTCACCAGCTGGTTGCGGAAGGCCTGGGCGAAGGACAGCTCGTCGACGTAGCGGTTCCAGTCGATCCACTTCGACTCGCGGGCCGACTTGCCGCCCACGTTGTCGTTGAGGGTGAAGTTGTTCTCCTTCAGGGCGCTGTAGTTGGCCGTGTTGGTGATGAAGCCGTGGACGTCGTTGACGGTGGCGCCCTCGGTGGTGGCCGCCTCCTTCATCACGGTGGCGCTGGGGGCGAAGTTGTCGTCCCAGCCGAGCCAGCCGTGGTGCCCGGCGTCGATGTAGTTGTAGACGTTGGGCACGTCACCGAGCTTGTTCAGGGCGTAGCCGACGCCCTTCTGGTAGTTGCCGTTGGCCTTCATCACGTCGCACTGCGGGGTGGCCGTGGGCCGGCTGCCGGTGTTGGTGACGAGGTTGGGCAGTGAGTCGATCTCGATCGCGTTGACGATCCGCAGACCGGCGTACTTGGGGTCGGCGAGGATCGCGGCGATCGGGTCGATGTACTGCGTCTTGTACTTGTCGATCTCCGTCGGGCCGAGCTCGCCGTTGGAGGCGAGGGCCGAGCAGTCGCGTCCGGGCAGGTTGTAGATGACCAGCTGGACGACGATCTCGCCGGAGCCCTTCTGGCGCAGCGCCTCGTCGAGGTGGGCGCGCAGGCCCATCTTGCCGCCGGCGCCGTTGATCGCGGCGATGCGGTCCAGCCAGACACCGGTGGGCTGGTTGGCGATGCGGCTGCCGCCCGGTTCGGCGGCGGCGTTCGCCGACCACTGCGGGTTCACGTACACCTTGGCGCCGGCGTACGGGTTGTCGACCCTGCTGCCGGTGCCGGGACCGGGCGTGGTGGGGCCGCCGCCGCCGCCGTCGTCCACGTTGCAGGTCACGCCGTCGAGGGTGAACGTGGCCGGGACGGCGTTGGTGCCGCTGTAGCTGCCCTGGAAGCCGAAGCTCACCGAGGCGCCGGTCGCCAGTGTCCCGTTGTAGTTCTCGTTGGCCGCGGTGACGGCCGTACCGGACTGGCTGACCTTGGCGTTCCAGGCGCTGGTGACCCTCTGGTTGCCGGCGTACGCCCACTTCACCGACCAACTCGACTTGGCGGCCGAGTTGTTGGTGACGGTGACGTTGGCGGTGAAGCCGGTGTCCCACTGGTTCTGCACCTTGTAGTCGACGGTGCAGGGCACGGCGGCGATGCCGGCGTCACCGGGGACGACCGCGAGCGCCGTCCCGGAGGCACCGGCGACCAGCGCCAGTGCGGCGAGCATCGCTGTTCTGCTACGGCTCATGAGTGCGGGTTTCCTTCTCATCTGCGGATTTCGGTCGGTGCGCTTTCCTTCTCGGCCGCGGGTGTGGTCCGTGGGGAGTCGTACTCACCCGCGGGGGTCGGGGTCGGTACGGGTGTCATTCGTTCAGGGCGCGCGGACGGCCGCGCGGCCCGGTGCCGTACGCGGTGGTGCGTGTCCCGTCGTGGTCGGAGACCCGCGCCGGATCCGAGGAGCGGTCGCGACGGGGGCGGGCGTGGAGTTCCGACAGCTGTCGCCGACGCGGGAGTTGCGGCTGTGCGCAGGCCGTGCGGCGGCGAGGCAGCCCACCGGGCCGATGGTCCGGCAGGTCGGCCACCGGCTCAGGTCGTCGGGGTGGGCGAGCCCGGCCACGACCGCACGGCCCCCGGGAAGCCGGCGTCCCACTGGCCGGTGACGGAGTACGCCACCGTGCACACGGGCGCCGCTCCCCGCGCCGTCACGACCGGCAGGGCCGCGCCCTCGACGAGGGCGGCCGTCCCGGCGACGGCTAAAAGTACTGAACGCGGGGGGTGTCGCATGAGCGACTCCTTGCAGCTCGGGCGCGTCGGGACGGACGCGTCGACTGATGGAATCGCTCCCACTGGTGTCAACGAAGCTAGCGCCAAGTGTCGGCAAAGAACAGGGGAGGTACTGACTTTTCCTCAACCCCGGACGTCGAATCTTTTCGACTCTTCAAGCACCTTGACCCTTCTTCAGGCCGTCCGCACTATGGGAGCGCTCCCACTGGTTCAAGGCTTGTTGCTCCTCCCCCACTTCCCCGAGCCGCAAGGAGGAACCAGCATCATGGAACCCTCACGCAGGCGTCGCGCGGCGCGACGGCTGTGGACCGCCGTCGTGGCGGCCCTCGCTCTCCCCGTGGCCATGCTGAGCACGAGCACAACCTCCGCCCAGGCGGCGGCACTTCAGTGCAGCGTGGACTACAAGACCAACGACTGGGGCTCCGGCTTCACCGCGGCCCTGACCCTCACCAACCGGGGCACGGACCCGATCAGCGGCTGGACCCTGACGTACTCCTACGGCGGCAACCAGAAGCTGAGCAACGGCTGGAACGGCACCTGGTCGCAGTCGGGTCAGCAGATCACGGTGACCAACGCCTCGTACAACGGGACGATCGCCGCCGGCGCGGCGGTCAGTACGGGCGCGCAGTTCACCTACAGCGGCACCAACGCCGCTCCCACGACCTTCACCGTCAACGGCACTCCGTGCACCGGGGCCCACCAGCCCCCCGTCACCGTGCTGACCAGCCCGAAGCCGGGTGCCGTCTACACGCAGGGCGACGCGGTGCCGCTCGCGGCGACCGCCGCGGCCGCGGACAGCGCGACCATCACCAAGGTCGAGTTCTACGACGACACGACGCTGCTGGGCACCGACACCAGCGCGCCGTACTCCCTGTCCGCCTCCAACTTGTCCGTGGGCAGCCACTCCCTGGTGGCGAAGGCCTACGACAGCCTGGGCGCCTCGGGGTCGTCGGCGCCGGTCGGCATCACGGTCGCCTCGGGACCGGCCGTGGTCGCCTCCACCAACCAGCTCGCCGTGCAGCAGGGCAAGACGGGGACGTACGAGGTCAGGCTGTCGACGCAGCCGTCGGCCAACGTGACCGTCACGACCACCCGCGCGAGCGGGAACACCGCGCTGACGGTGACCGGCGGAGCGAGCCTCACCTTCACGCCGTCGAACTGGAACACCGCGCAGAAGGTCACCATCACCGCCGCCGCCACGGGCACGGGCGCGGCGACCTTCGACTCGACGGCGACCGGGCACGCGAAGGCCTCGGTGACCGCCACCCAGATCGCCGGCACCAAGGAGTACGACGCCCGGTTCCTGGAGCTGTACGGCAAGATCACCAACCCGGCGAACGGCTACTTCTCCCCCGAGGGCATCCCCTACCACTCGGTGGAGACGCTGATCGTCGAGGCCCCGGACCACGGCCACCAGACCACCTCCGAGGCCTACAGCTACCTGCTGTGGCTCCAGGCGATGTACGGCAAGGTCACGGGCGACTGGACCAAGTTCAACGGCGCCTGGGAGATCATGGAGAAGTACATGATCCCCACGCACGCCGACCAGCCGACGACCTCCTTCTACAATGCCTCGAAGCCGGCGACGTACGCGCCGGAGCTGGACACCCCGAACGAGTACCCGGCGAAGCTGGACACGGCGGTGTCGGTGGGATCGGATCCGATCGCCGGTGAGCTGAAGACCGCGTACGGCACGGACGACATCTACGGCATGCACTGGCTCCAGGACGTCGACAACGTCTACGGCTACGGCAACTCGCCCGGCAAGTGCGAGGCCGGCCCGTCGGACACCGGCCCGTCGTACATCAACACCTTCCAGCGCGGTGCGCAGGAGTCGGTGTGGGAGACCGTGCCGCAGCCGACCTGTGACGCGTTCAAGTACGGCGGCAGGAACGGGTACCTGGATCTGTTCACCGGTGACGCCTCCTACGCCAAGCAGTGGAAGTTCACCAACGCGCCGGACGCCGACGCGCGCGCGGTGCAGGCCGCGTACTGGGCGGACATCTGGGCCGACCAGCAGGGCAAGGGCGGCCAGGTGTCGGCGACGGTCGCCAAGGCGGCCAAGATGGGCGACTACCTGCGCTACTCGATGTACGACAAGTACTTCAAGAAGGTCGGCAACTGTGTCGGGGCCTCCACCTGCCCGGCCGGTACCGGCAAGGACTCCTCCCACTACCTGATGTCCTGGTACTACGCCTGGGGCGGCGCCACCGACACCAGCGCCGGCTGGTCCTGGCGCATCGGCTCCAGCCACGCCCACGGCGGCTACCAGAACCCGCTGGCCGCCTACGCGCTCAGCAACTACGCCGACCTGAAGCCCAAGTCGGCGACGGGCCAGGCGGACTGGGCGAAGTCGCTGGACCGGCAGCTGGAGTTCTACCGCTGGCTCCAGTCGAGCGAGGGCGCCATCGCGGGCGGGGCGACCAACAGCTGGGCGGGCCGCTACGCGCCCCCGCCGGCCGGCAAGTCGACCTTCTACGGCATGTACTACGACCAGCAGCCCGTCTACCACGACCCGCCGTCCAACCAGTGGTTCGGCTTCCAGGCGTGGTCGATGGAGCGGGTCGCCGAGTACTACCAGCAGACGGGTGACGCGAAGGCCAAGACCGTCCTCGACAAGTGGGTCGACTGGGCGCTGTCCCAGACCACGATCAACCCGGACGGCACCTTCCGGATCCCCTCCACGCTCCAGTGGTCGGGCCAGCCCGACACCTGGAACCCGTCGAGTCCGGGCGCCAACAACGGACTGCACGTCACCGTCGTCGACTACACCAACGACGTCGGTGTGGCGGCCGCGTACGCCAAGACCCTGACGTACTACGCCGACCGCTCCGGTGACGCGCAGGCCAAGGCGACCGCCAAGGCGCTGCTGGACGGCATGTGGACCAACCACCAGGACGCCCTCGGCGTCGCGGTCCCCGAGACCCGCGCCGACTACAACCGCTTCGACGACGGCGTGTACATCCCGAGCGGCTGGACCGGCACCATGCCGAACGGCGACACGATCAACTCCTCCTCGACCTTCACCTCGCTGAGGTCCTTCTACAAGAACGACCCCAACTGGTCGAAGATCGAGAGCTACCTCGCGGGCGGAGCCGCGCCCGTGTTCACGTACCACCGGTTCTGGGCCCAGGCGGACATCGCTACGGCCATGGGCTCGTACGCGGAGCTCCTCGAATAAGTCCCCGCTAACTCCGCGTACCGCGCCGGGCGGTCCCCACCCGCACAGGGGACCGCCCGGTCGTCGCACCCCCCCACGCATGACCACTCCCCTTCCGCATGACTTCACATGGCTTCGCGAGGAAGGACCCCCACCGTGCGAAGAACCCGCATCCTCACGGCCGTCCTGGCGCTCGCCGCCGGACTGCTCGCGGGCACCCCGCCCGTCCTGGCGGCCGACGGCAGTCCCAAGGCGACGCCGGCCGCAGAGTCGTACACCTGGAAGAACGCCCGGATCGACGGCGGCGGCTTCGTCCCGGGCATCGTCTTCAACCGCAAGGAGAAGAACCTCGCCTACGCGCGCACCGACATCGGCGGCGCCTACCGCTGGCAGGAGACGAGCAAGACCTGGACGCCGCTGCTGGACTCCGTCGGCTGGGACAACTGGGGCCACACCGGTGTGGTGAGCCTCGCCTCCGACTCCGTCGACCCCAACAAGGTGTACGCGGCCGTCGGCACCTACACCAACAGCTGGGACCCGGGCAACGGGGCCGTGATGCGCTCCTCGAACCGGGGGGCGAGCTGGCAGAAGACCGACCTGCCGTTCAAGCTGGGCGGGAACATGCCCGGTCGGGGCATGGGCGAGCGGCTCGCCGTCGACCCGAACCGCAACAGCGTGCTGTACCTGGGCGCGCCCAGCGGCAAGGGCCTGTGGCGGTCGACGGACTCCGGGGTGACCTGGTCGCAGGTGGCGAACTTCCCCAACGTCGGCAACTACGTGCAGGACCCGAGCGACACGTCCGGTTACGCCTCCGACAACCAGGGCATCGTCTGGGTCACCTTCGACGAGTCCACGGGCACGGCGGGCAGCGCGACGAGGACGATCTACGTCGGGGTCGCGGACAAGGACAACGCGGTGTACCGGTCGACGGACGCGGGCGCGACCTGGTCGCGGCTGGCGGGCCAGCCGACGGGGTACCTGGCGCACAAGGGTGTGCTGGACACCGTCAACGGCCATCTGTACCTCGCCTACAGCGACAAGGGCGGTCCGTACGACGGCGGCAAGGGCCGGCTGTGGCGATACGCGACGGCGACCGGCACGTGGACGGACATCAGCCCGGTGGCGGAGGCCGACACGTACTACGGCTTCAGCGGGCTGACGGTGGACCGGCAGAAGCCGGGCACGGTGATGGCGACCGCCTACAGTTCCTGGTGGCCGGACACGCAGATCTTCCGCTCGACCGACAGCGGCGCGACCTGGACGAAGGCGTGGGACTACACGTCGTACCCCGACCGCGCGAACCGCTACACGATGGACGTGTCCTCCTCGCCCTGGCTGACCTGGGGCGCGAACCCGACGCCGCCCGAACAGACCCCGAAACTGGGCTGGATGACGGAGGCGCTGGAGATCGACCCGTTCAACTCCAACCGGATGATGTACGGCACGGGCGCGACGATCTACGGCACGGAGAACCTGACCAACTGGGACGGCGGCAGCCGGTTCACCATCCGGCCGATGGTGCAGGGGCTGGAGGAGACCGCGGTCAACGACCTCGCCTCTCCCCCGTCCGGCGCCCCGCTGATCAGCGCGCTCGGTGACATCGGCGGCTTCCGGCACACCGACCTGACGAAGGTCCCGTCGATGATGTTCACCTCGCCGAACTTCACGTCGACGACGAGCCTGGACTACGCCGAGTCCAACCCGAACACGGTGGTGCGGGTCGGCGACCTGGACTCCGGTCCGCATGTGGCGTTCTCGACCGACAACGGCGCCAACTGGTTCGCGGGCAGTGATCCTTCCGGCGTGAGCGGCGGCGGGACGGTGGCCGCGGCGGCGGACGGCAGCCGCTTCGTGTGGAGCCCGGCGGGGACGGGGGTCCACCACACCACCGGCTTCGGCTCGTCCTGGACGGCGTCGAGCGGCATCCCGGCGGGGGCGATCGTGGAGTCCGACCGTGTCGACCCGAAGACCTTCTACGGCTTCAAGTCGGGCAAGTTCTACGTCAGTTCGGACGGCGGCGCGACCTTCACGGCGTCCGCGGCGACCGGTCTGCCCAGCGGCGACAGCGTGCGCTTCAAGGCGCTGCCCGGCACGAAGGGCGACATCTGGCTGGCGGGCGGGGCGAGCGACGGGGCGTACGGCCTGTGGCACTCCACCGACGGCGGCGCGACCTTCGCCAAGCTGTCGAACGTCCAGCAGGCCGACACGATCGGCTTCGGCAAGGCGGCGTCCGGTGCCTCGTACCAGACGCTCTACACCAGCGCGAAGATCGCCGGCGTGCGCGGCATCTTCCGTTCCACCGACAAGGGCGCGACCTGGACCCGGATCAACGACGATGCCCACCAGTGGGGCTGGACGGGCGCGGCGATCACCGGTGACCCGCGGGTCTACGGCCGGGTGTACATCGCGACCAACGGCCGGGGCGTGATCTACGGCGACACCTCGGACACCGGCGGTGGCGGTGACGGTGGCACCGAGCCGACGCCCACGGGCGCCTGCGCGGTGACGTACACGATCACCAACCAGTGGTCGGGCGGCTTCCAGGCGGACGTGAAGCTGGCCAACACGGGGACGAGCGCCTGGTCGGGCTGGAGCCTCAACTGGACGTTCCCCAACGGCCAGACGGTCTCCCAGCTCTGGAACGCCGAGCACACCCAGTCGGGTGCGTCCGTGACGGCGAAGAACATCGCCTGGAACGGCAACGTGGCCGCCGGCTCCTCCGTGAGCTTCGGCTTCACGGGCAACTGGTCCGGCACCAACACCAAGCCGACGGCCTTCAGACTGGGTGACCAGAACTGCGCGGTGACCTGACAATCATGAAGAAGGGCGGCTGCGCTCCTGTCGGTGCGCAGCCGCCCTCGTCCGGTACTCAGGCGCCGTTCGGGTCCCGGCTCACGGGGTGTACACCGTCGGCCGTGGTGGCGTCGGCATGCCGTTGCCGATGAAGAAGCTCGGGTGCGGGGGCTGGTTGTAGGCGGTGTTCTGCCAGGCCAGGGCCGTGCGGTACTGGGTGTCGTGGAGGAGGGTGGTGATCTTGGTGGTGGTTTCGACCGGGGTGGAGTAGACGCGCAGGGCCGTGTTGTTCGAGGTCGGCCAGACGACCTCCTCGCGCCAGTCGCCGAGGATGTCCCCGGACAGGGACGGCGTGGACTTGGTGCCGTTGTTGGAGTGGACGCCGGAGCCGGTCAGCAGGCGGGTGTCGCCGGAGGTGCCGTACTTGTCGACGCGGGTGCCGTCGAGGAGTTCACGGACGGGGTCGCCGTCCCACCAGTTGACGAAGTTGACGCTGGACGGCTCCCGGCCGAGGGAGGCGCCGGTCGCGGAGCGCAGGGTGGTGTCGGAGGCGGACCAGGCCTCGGCGCCCGCGCTGCCGGCGTAGACGTCGGCCGCGACGCCCCGGCCGTTGTCGGCGCCGGAGGCGGTCTGCCACAGGACCTGGCCGGTGCGCGCGTCCGCCATCCAGGAGCCGGGCTTGCTGGAGTCCTCGGACACCTTGAAGTACTCCAGGCCCGCCCTCGACGGGTTGAGGTCGCCCACGTGGCCCGCGTCGCCGTGGCCGAGTTTCGTCGTCCACAGGCCGCCGCCGTTGTCGTCGACGGTCATCGCGCCGTACACGATCTCGTCCTTGCCGTCGGCGTCGACGTCCGCGACGGACAGGCTGTGGTTGCCCTGGCCGTCGTAGCCCTTGCCG
>NZ_BQUN01000038.1:0-49434 GCF_026008495.1 Streptomyces sp. A012304 | reverse complement strand
AGGGCCCCCCCCCGCCAGTCCCAGGCGGCGATCACCGTGCGGGTGTAGTAGCCGCGCGCCATGATCAGCGAGGGGCGGGAGCCGTCGAGGTACGCGGTGCCGGCCAGGAAGCGGTCCACGCGGTTGCCGTAGGAGTCGCCCCACGAGGAGACCGTGCCGCGGGCCGGGACGTAGTCGACGCTCTGCATCGCCCTGCCCGTCTGGCCGTTGAACATGGTCAGGTACTCCGGGCCGGACAGGACGTAGCCGCTGGAGTTGCGGTGGTCCGCCGAGCCGCTGCCGATGACCGCGCCCGTGCCGTCCTTCGTGCCGTCGGCGGTCTTCATGGCGACCTCGGCCTTGCCGTCGCCGTCGTAGTCGTACACCTGGAACTGCGTGTAGTGCGCGCCGGAGCGGATGTTGCGGCCCAGGTCGACGCGCCACAGCCGGGTGCCGTCGAGCTTGACGCCGTCGACGATCGTGTTGCCGGTGTAGCCGGACTGGGAGTTGTCCTTGGCGTTGGTCGGCTGCCACTTCAGGACGAAGTCCAGCGCGCCGTCGCCGTCGAGGTCGCCGACGGAGGCGTCGTTCGCCTCGTAGGTGTAGGCGACGCCGTCGGGGGTGGTGCCGCCGGCCGGCGGGCTGATCGGAACGTCCTTGTAGCCGGTGCGGAGTTGGACCGCGTGGACGGAGTCGGCCTGCTCGACGCCGCCGACGATCGCGCGGACCGTGTAGTCGGCGTGGGCGGGGGCGCCGGAGTGGAAGAAGTTCGTGGAGCCGGTGACCGGGGTCGGGTTGACCTTCGTCCCGGCCCGGTAGACGTTGAAGGAGACGTCGTTCGGGTCGGTGCCGAGCCAGCGCCAGCTGACCAGGTTGCCGCTGCCGGTGTACACGCTGACGACACCCCGGTCGAGCTTCTCGACCTGGCGGGCCGTGGCCGCCTCGGCGGTGTCCGTGGCGAGGGTGGTGAGGCCGGCGCCGACCAGCGCGGTCACGGCCGTCATCGCGGCGAGCACGGCGGACCGGCGGCGTGCGCGGTGTGCGGGCGGTCGGGCGGGCGGGTGCGACGGCGCGGGGTGGGGGGAGTGCGGGTGCTGCACGAGGCGTACCTCCCGAAAGGACGGACGGGTTCCGCCCCGTCAGTCGCCGCCGGGCGGCCCGGGGTTGCCGGGGTGCGCGGATCCCTCGCGGGGAGTGCGGTACCGCTCCGCCAGGGCGGCCACGGTCCGTGCGAGGCGCGCCCGCAGCTCGGGCGGCCCGATCACCTCCACGTCCGCGCCGAGCCGCAGGAACTCGCCCTCGGCGTGGTCGACCGACTCGATGGGGACCGTCCACACGGTCCAGCCGTCCTCGTCCGCGGGTCCGTCGACCGCCGTCGCCCTGGGCAGTCTCACGCCCGGCGCCAGCCGCACCAGCGCCCGCGCCCGGTACAGCCGCGCGTGGAAGTCGCGCTGGTACACCGTCCAGTACGCGGCCAGGTCGAAGCCGTCCGGGCGGCTGAACTCCTCGCCGGTGACGGTGAGCCGGAGGATCTGGTCGACACGGAAGGTGCGCGGTCCGGGTCCGGCGACGACGTACCAGCGGCCGGCCTTGAGGACGAGTCCGTACGGCTCCAGCCGGCGCCGGACGTCGGTGGGCGTACGCCATCTGCGGTATGTGACATCCAGTACCCGGTTGTTCCACACCGCGTCGGCGACCGCCGGCAGGTACGGCGCCTCCTCCGTCCGCGCGTACCAGCCGGGCGCGTCCAGGTGGAAGCGCCCGCTGATCCGGTCGGCGTGCGTCCGCAGCTCGGCCGGCAGCGCGGCCCGCACCTTCAGCTGGGCGGCGGCCAGCACCGCCCCGAACCCCAGCTCGGCCGCCGGCCCGGGCACGCCCGCGAGGAAGAGGGCCTCCGCCTCCTTGGCGGTGAGCCCGGTCAGCCGGGTGCGGTAGCCGTCGAGGAGCCGGTAGCCGCCCGCGTGCCCCGCGTCGCCGTACAGGGGGACGCCCGCCGCGCTCAGCGCCTCCACGTCCCGGTAGACGGTCCGCACCGACACCTCCAGTTCCCGCGCGAGCTGGGCGGCGGTCATCCGGCCGCGGGTCTGGAGCAGCAGCAGGATCGACACCAGTCGGCTCGACTTCACTGCCACAGGATGTCGTTGGCGTGGGTTGCGTTTGGGCTGGTCGGGCGGGTGTCCTGCGGATCTCCCCCACCGAGGTTGACCTCAGTTGACGGCAGTTGACCCCACTTGACTCAGGTGCACAAGATCTATTCCCCATCCGTTCCCCATGTGGAACGGCGATGCCCCCGACCACACCAGGGCCGGGGGCATCGCTTTTCGAACCAGAGTGGGGCTTCCACCCGGGGAGGCGGACTGTGCCCCACCCTGGCCGCTCCATTGAATGATGTTGCTGTCTAGAGGGCAGTCCCCCAATCGGGTGAGTTTGACCCAGGGTCAACAGGAAAGATGCATCCGCCCACCCGCCGTGGATGGGGTGCTCACGGCGAGCGGGCGGGGTTCCGGCATCACCTTCGATGCCGGGCTGTTGAGGGGGGTGGCTCTATTCAGGGCACCAAGCAGCAGGCGAACGCATGTGCGATTCGCGTATGCCTATCCGATCACACCGAGCCCCGATCTGGCTACAAGCAGTGCGGTGGCTGATGCATATATCTGCGGGTACCCCAGGTTGGAGGGATTTACCCAGGCGGGTAAAGACTTCTAAGCAAGATCATCCAAATGTGGGCGGGTGCAAGACCCACCCCCCGACTGGGCACTCGCCCAACTCCGAGTCATCGGCGACCGCTTACGCGCCAGCCGCCGAGCCGCCGGCCTCTCCCAGATTGCGCTTGCTGATCGCATCGGCCGCGACCACAAGACGATCTCCCGGTGGGAGAACGGGCACCGATCCCCGAGCGTCCTCGACCTCATCTACATCGCCCGCGCCCTCGACATACCCCTGGCCGACCTCGTCCGGTGAGGCCCGCCGCCGGCGCACGGGGTGAACGCACGGCGACTGGCCCCTGGCGGCCGTCCTTCCCCTCCACGGGAGTCAGCCGCCCTTCCTCACCCCGCCGTGGCGCGGAGTACGGGCGGGGCGAGGGGGCTCTACTTGGACTCGGATATCAGCGGCGGCCTGCACGGCCGCTTGTGACGGTAGGCCGTGGGCCGGGAGCCGGACATGGAGTGCGGGATGATCTCGTCGAATCCCTCGCCCGGCTGGATGGGCTGGCCGCAGCTGGTGCAGATCCGCTTCATCGTGTCCTCCGTGGGGGGCACTGGCCGAGGTGGGTGTAGCCGTACAGCATCCCCGCACTCCCGTCGCTGATCGTCGGCTCGATCGGCTGCACCGCACGGATCTCCTGGGAGCAGCGGATGCAGGACGGCGCCGTCCGGCCGGCGTCGGATGCCGCGTCCTCGTGGAGGACCCGATACCCGTGGGCGACCGTGCAGCTCTGCGTACTGCGGCAGCGGGGGCAGCGGTGGACGTGCCCGTGCCAGCGGAGGTAGGTCTCCCACCAGGCGCGTCGGCGGCTGTAGCAGGACTCGCAGCCGTGGGGGCGCCAGCCCGAGGTGCCGCCGAGGTCGACGCCGGGCTCGGGTGCGGCGCACCACACGCAGGCCGCGCCGTGCTGCTGCGCCGGGGCGGGCCGGCTGGGCATCTCGTAGAGGAAGATCAAGTGTTCGATGTGCTCGGTCAGCTCGGTGGTGGTCACAGCAGCCTGCCCACCCTCCTGGACAGGACCCGGAGGGCCTGCTGCTCGGAGCACAGGGTGCTGTCGTCGACGCACTGTTCGCAGCTCTGGGAGTGCTCGTAGTAGGCCTTGCGTGCCTTCTGGCCGACGCACCCGGGGCAGGCGCGCGGGTACCACAGGCTGTCGACGACGCCGTTGATCGTGCCTGTCTGCGTGCCGAGGTCGTAGGCGGTTGCGGTGTTGAGGCGCTCGTAGCACCAGACGCAGTCGGCGCCGCGGAGCTGGTCTGCGGTGAGGAGGTGCAGGAGCTGTGGGAGGGGGAGCAGGGCGAGCGCGTCGACGGTGGAGCCGTCGTTTCTGCCTGTCATGCGGTGACCCCCTGGTTGGCCTCGGTGTTTGCGTCTGCTCAACCGAAGCTAGCGGCCAGAGGGTCACCGAAGTGCTACAGAACGTAGTACCTGTGTCAGACGACGCCGAGGCGGATCCCCAGCTCGACCAGCTCGCCCCGCTTGCGGGTGCGGATCATCGTGCCGACCGTCTCGCGGACGGCCGAGTGGGCGCGCGTCGCCTGAGGAGCAAGCCGCTCCGCGTCCAGGAACGACTGGAGGGCTTCCTCCCGCTGCCCGTTGTAGAAGTACGCGCGACCGCGATCGATGTGGAAGTGCGACAGCCTCTCCCGCGAGTAGCCGGCCGGGAGCTTCACCTTCTCCGCCCGGGCCACCGCGTCCTTGCCGCGGCCCATCTCCACGGGCAGGCTCACCGACCACAAGGACGTGTTGGTGGGGCCGAACTGCAGCTGGAAGTCGTTGCGGTCCTCGCCGAGTTCCTCGGCCGCCTCCTGCGCCTTGCCCAGATGACGGACCGCAGCCCGGGTGTCCTGCGCGCGGGCCAGGTTCAGCGACGCCTTGAGGTGGAACGCGCCCCGCAGCGACACCGCCTCCGGGCCCGGCGAGCGGACCGAGCCAAGCTCGGTGAGCGCGTCGTCGATGATGGCGCCGGCCTCGTCGTGCTCGCCGATGGTGAGGAACTCGCCGGCGTCGTACCAGTGGGCCGCCAGCAGCCGCAGGGGGTCCCCGGTTTCGCGGGATGCCCAGACGACGCGCTCGGTGGCGAGGGTCGCGTCCGAGGTGTGGCCAAGCTTGTACAGGTACTGCATGGCGCACTCGTAGGCCGAGGCCAGCAGCCCGAACACGGCGCGCCGGTCGTCGCCTTGGGTGAGTTCGGCGGCGACCTGGAGGTCGCGCAGCAGGGCGGGGAGGACCTCACCGGATCGGGTGAGGGCCGCGGCTTGCCGATGCTGGTTGGCTTCGGCGACGCGGGTCTTGAGGTCGGGCAGATCGACGGCGGCGGCTTCGGCGTCGGTGGGGCGTGCTGGCCGGCCGTGGCGCATGAGGGCGCGGCGGACGGCGGCGACCGATGCGACGGCTGCCTGCCCGTCGTGGTCGGCCTGGGGTGGCATGTAGGGGGCTCCGGTGATTTCGGTGGGGTGGCAGTCGAGGGCCTGCGCGAAGGCGAGGACGACGGCGGCGCGGTCGAGGCTGCGGCGTCCCTGTTCGAAAGCGCGGATGGCGGCGAGGGAGTAGCCGGCTTCGGTGGCGAGGCGCTGTTGTGTCCAGCGGCGGCGTACGCGGAGGCGGGCGAGGCGCTGTCCGTTGTTCTCTGCGCTGGTGGCGTTGTCGGCGTGGTGGGCCATACTGGTCTCCGTTCCTGGGTCGCACTTGGAACGGTACGCCTCGCGGCCGGTGCGGTGCGTGGGTAAGGCCCTTACGGATTGCGGTCCGTGAGGGCCTTTCCCGTCTGGCCCGTGCGTGCTTCGGGGGTGTGGCTCGCTACGCTGGCCTCATGCCCTCCCCTCTTCCGAGCCGTGGTTCCGTGCGGTCTGCTGCGGTCGTGAACGAGCAGATCCGGGCCATCGTCGTGCGTGCGCAGGGGCGGCCGTGGACAGTGGCGGAGCGGGCGCTGTACGGGCTGCTGCTGGAGGAATGGGCGGCCGCCGTGCGGTCCGAGGTCGTCGAAGCGGCATGACGAAGCCCCGCACACGGCGGGGCTCGTGGAAGCAGACCTGACCCGACGGGCCCTGACTGCCCTACCAGGGTAGCCTCCGCCGTCATTCCAAGAGCAGTGGTGGGCTGACCGGGTACTGGGCTCCCGCGACCGCCGAGAAGGTCGACGCGCAGCCCGGGTGACCTACACGTACTGGCGGCGCTGCGGATCCAACGCCAGCAACCCCGAATTCCCCGGCTGGTCGTCCGGCTGCGGCGCGCCATCCCTGCGGCACACAAGCGCGTCCGGATCCCAGCTCGGCGCCTGCAGGCTGTACCCGTCCGGGCACGCCGGTCCGGGAGTGCCCGTGTCCCCCTTCTCTCCCCGTTCGCCCTGCGGGCCGGCCGGACCCGGTTCGCCCTGAGGCCCTGCTGGACCGGCCGGTCCAGCAGGCCCCGCCGGGCCGGCCGCGCCAGTGGCACCGACCGCCCCGGGTTCCCCAGCCGATCCGTCCCGGCCAGCCGCACCCGGCGAACCAGACGGGCCCGGCGGACCCGACGGCCCGCGGGCACCCGGCGCCCCCGCAGGGCCGGCTGGACCGGCTGGACCGGGGGCCCCGGGTGGCCCGGTCACCGATTCACCTGGCTCTCCTCGCGACCCTGGCGGCCCGGCTACTGGCGTTGCGCCGAGGCCTTCCACCTGGCGGGCCAAGGCGTCGCGGGCGGCGTTCGCCTCGCGCAGGTCGTGGTTCAGGTTCTGCACGCTCAGCAGGACCCACGCGAACGCGGCCCCGAGAAGAAGTGCCGCGAGGACGGTCAGGACGTCGCCGCGGCGCCAGCGTCTTTCCTGCGCCCGTAGTTGGGTCCGGCTCATGACCCGCCTCCCCGTGTCAGCAGGATGATGACGGGCAACAGGATGCCCACAAGGGGGACGATGACCGCTCCGATCAGCCAGCGGCGGGTGGCCACCAGCTTTTCGGCGTCCTTCTCCCGTAGCGTCTCCAGCGTCGTGACCCGCGCGCCGAGCGCCTCGTGCCGCAGGTCGTAGATCCGCTGGTCGACCTTCTCGTCGAGGCGCCGGCCGATCTGGGCGATGTCGTCGCGGACGTCGGCGAATCGGTCTTCGAACCGGCGGACGACCTCGCCCAGGGTTGGCTCATCCGGCATGCGTCTCCCCGTTGTTGCTGAGGTTCATCGGGGGTCCTCCCGGGTGGTGCCATCCGGTGCTGTGTGGGTCTTCCGGTCGGGAGTGTCGCACGGTGCGCGGCTGGCATATTCCGGGCCGGGGTGGGCGGTTTGACACCGGTTGCATAATCAGTTTCAGCCGACCGGCCAAGTGAATGCGAGGCTGTCATGCAGCAGACCACCCAACGACGCCCCGGCCGACCCCGCGACCCGCACGTCGCCGCCCGCGACGAGCAGGTGTTCCGGCTCATCGCCGACGGCACCGGATCCCGCAGCGCCCTCGCCCGTGCGACCGGCCTCGACCGGCCCACCATCGCGCTGTCCGTGCAGCGGCTGAAGAAGCAGGGCCGCATCCGCACCTGCGCAGTCGACGGCGTGATCATGTGGTCAGTCGCCGACGGCACCCCGTGCCCCTGAGGAGCGGCCGTGGAAACCGTCGAGTTCTTCTCCGCCGAGGACGTCGCCTGGCAGACCAACGCACCCTGCGCCACCGCCAGCTTCGACTTCATCCCTGACGTCGAGACCGACGAGGGTCTCGCCGAGGCTCAGCAGTGGTGCCGTACCTGCGACGTCCGCCCCACCTGTCTCGCCTGGGCCATGCTCCACGGCGCCGAAGGCTACTGGGGCGGCACCAGCACCTACCAGCGCAACCAGCTGCGCCGCGTCCGCACCCGCGCGAAGTGCCCGCTCTGCCTGGGCACCGCGCTGGTGTACGAGGACCCGCACGAGCTGTGCCTCGCCTGCGGCATCTCGTGGATCCGCGACGTGCGCGAGGAGCCCATCGCCGCTACACCACTACCGCAGTCTGCCGCTTAGCCTGCTGCATCTCGTAGGCCCGCTGCCAGGCGTCCATCCACCTCCAGCTGTGGTCGCGGAGCCGCAGTTGCTCGGCGACCGCGAGCCCCGCCTCCGACAGCTCCTGCCTGAGGCCGGCCGACTCGCGCAGCCGCTTCAGCTCCCGGTACCAGCCCCGCGGCCGGTCCGCCAGTATCCCGGCACCCATCGCGTGCAGCCGCGCGTACTCCACCCGGGGCGACGCCACCCACGGCACCCCGCACGCCGACATCTCAAGCGGCTTCAACCAGCTCTTGCAGGCGTTGAACTTCGTGTCCGCCAGGGGAGCCATCCCCACCCCCAGCGACGCGACCGCCGCCGGCCACTGCTCGATCGGCACGCCGCCGCCCGGAGGATCCGCCGCGAGGCCGAACGCCTTCCCGGCGCCGCTCGGGTCGCCGCGCATCACGAACTCGGCGCCCTCGTCGACCAGGCGCGCCACCGCCCCGCCGACCACCTCGGGGTCGTTGGGATGCGAGTGGTAGGAGCCGGGCCAGCCGATCACCTCGGAGTCCGTGCGGGGGAGCCCGTAGTAGTGGTCCGGCAGGTAGTTCGGCAGCACCACGCCGCGCCCGTGCCGCGCGTACACGTCCAGCAGCGCCGGAGTCGACACCGTCACCAGCGTCGCGTCCCGGCACGCCGCCGCGAGGTTGCGCCACGAGTGCCGGTTGATCTGGCCGCCCGCCATGCGCCGTCCCTCGTTGCCGGGGTGGTGCGTGGCCCAGGCGGGATTCGACGGGTGGATGGAGGAGAGGTCGTCGTCGACGTCGACGACCACCGTGATGCCCTTCGAGCGCAACACCGCCACGGCCTGCGCCATGTAGGCGTGCGTGACCCGCTGCATCACGACCACGTCCACGCCGTCGATGAGGACGTCGCGGACCGTTTCCCGTTCCATGACCAGGCGCATCGACCGGTTTCCGGGCGCGACCACGGTCACGTCGTGTCCGGCTGCGGCGCAGTGCTCGCCAGGCCACCGCATGCGGAACGAGCCACATCCGAAGGCATCTGCCGGGTAGACAACGACTCTCACTCGCCGGTCGCCTTCCGCGTACGACGTGCGGCCGGCCGTGCCTCCTGGTCCGTCTGACTGGTCGTCTTTTCCAGGGCGTCGAGGCGCGCGTTGAGGCGCTCCACGATGCCGGTGAGTTCGGTGACCTTCAGATCCAGAGCAGCGACCTGGTCCGCGTCTGTGCTGCCGTCGGCGGTTGGGGTGATGTCGAGGAGTGCGGCGGCCTCCTCGCGGGCCAGTCTGCGGATGCGTCCGTCCAGGGGGCTGCTCATGCCTGGGCCTCCTTCGGGGACACCTGGCCGCGCGTCAGCAGTGCGAGTACCGCCAGCACGACGGCGTTCGTGGCGCCCACCGTCTCGGCCGACACGTTCAGCCCGTATGCGGCCAGCAGCGCGGCCCCCGCGGCGACGACAGCGGTGAACGCGGCCGGCGCGATGGGCCGCGTCATGGCGGCGGTGATGGCGCCGAACACGGCGGAGGTGACGGCGACGATCGCGCCTGCCTGCTCGCCGCTCATGCCGACGTTGAAGGTGACGATGAGGGAGAGCACGGCGCTGAGGGCGGAGATGATGAGGGCTGGTTCCCGGCCGAAGATCTTCATGAGGGTTCTGCCTTCCTGGTCAGACGGTGAAGTCGCCGGAGACGACGCGGTGGATGAGCTTGGTCGTGGAGCCGTCGCCGGTACGGGCCTTCACCTGGAAGCGGAGCGTCTTGTTCGCGGGGATGTCGTGGTTGTGGAGGAACTGCGGCACGCTGCTGGCGGGGAACTCGCCGATGTCGCCATACCCGGAGGTGCCGCTGCCGTCGGGGTTGGTGAGGATGAACCGGCCGGTGATCAGTCCTGTGGCGCCAGCCTCGAAGGTGAGCTGCACGTAGGTGGGGCCGACGAGCTGACGCGGGCCGGAGTGGATGACGGCGTCGGTGAACGCGAGCGTCGTCCACACGTTGTCGGCGAGGTCGACGTCGAACGCGTTAGCCTCGTCGATCTTCTGAATGGTCATGTCGGTCTCCTGGGTGGGCGGGGTGGTGCCGGTTGCGCGGGTGACGATGCCCGGGAACACGACCTCTCGGAACTGCTTGACGCGGGCGTCGCCAGGGCAGTCGGTGCCGCCGCTGGACCACTCGGGGTAGAGCCGGTGGTAGCCGTACCCGGGGTCGTCCCAGGAGCGGCAGATGCGGAGCGGGATGCCGTGCTGCTGGTGCAGCCACACACCGAGCCGGATCAGCGCTTCGATCTGCTCCGGCGTCCACGGGTCGGTGTGCTTCAGGTTCGAGGCGGTCTCCACCGACACGGCGCCCGTGCCGTCGGGCCGCAGGTTCGCCCGGTAGTTGGCGTCGGCCCTCGTCTGCGTGCCGATGAACTGGCCCATCGATCCGTCGTAGTCGAGCCCGAAGTGGGACTCCAGGTTGGTGGAGTCGCGCCAGTACTCGTAGATGCGCTGCTCGTCCCATGGGGCGGCGATGCTGTGCATGATGAACTGCGTCGGCCGGATCGCGGGCTGAGAGTCGGACTCCGGCTGTAGCTCCAGCTTCTGGGCGAATGGGCACCAGGCCATGGGGTGGCTCCTTACGATCCAAGGTCCGGGTCGGGTGTCTCCTGCCCCGGCCCCGGCGCACTGACGGGCCCAAGCGCCGGGAAGTCCGCATTGGTGATCGCGGTGAAAACCGCGTTCAGTTCCTGATCGGTGACCAGGCTCTTGTCGGTAAGCACCTTGATCAGTCCGGCCAGCATGACGTCGGAGCCGATCATGCGGATCCGCTCGGTGGGATCGCCCCATGAGAGGTCTGCGCCCAGCTTTCTGCAGACGGCCCGGTGGGCCCGCCAGAGGCTGATGGCGTACTGCTTGACCGTGGCCATGGCCTCTCCTCACAAGGGGATGACGACGATGCGTCGGTTCTGGAAGGAGCCCGTTCCGCCGGTCACGCGGTACTGCATCGTGAACGTGTTGCTCCCCGCCGTGAGGCCGGTCTCCATGTAGATGGCCGCGCCGCGCAACGTCTGGTTGACGGCCGCCGCCGTGATGATCACCGCGCGGTCGTCGGTCGCCGCAATCGTCGACGCACCGGAGACCGCGTATGAGGCGTACGAGTTCTGCGAGGCAGACGAGTTCTGCACGATCGACGTCACGGCGACGATCGCCTTCGTACCTGTGGTGACCGTCACCGCCGGGCCAGGCGTCGCCAGGTTGCCGTACCCAGTGCCAGTCGTCGATTCCGAGGTGGTCACGCCCGCAGTCGACGGGACCCGTTCGACGATCGAGTTCGCGCCCGACGCGACGAAGATCGTGCCCGCCGTGGTCGCCTTGGCCGGGGCGGTCTCGTTGAGGTTGTCGCGGATGTGGGTGTTGAACTGCGCGGCGGTGAACACCGTGTTCGCGACCGCCGTCATGGGCGCTGTCCAGGCCATGGGTCACGCTGCCTCTCCGCGCGCGGGCAGCCCGTGCGCCTCGTTCTCGTCTTGCAGGTCCTTCACGCTCTGTCCGTGTTCGATCCCGAACCGGACGGCGGTGGGATGGTCGGCGGGGTACCAGTTGCGGTTGTGCGGGATCGGCCGCAATTTGAGGACGGCCGTGATCTCTGCATCGTTGGGGGGCCAGTCGATGTCGCTGGTCGCGTGATGGCAGTACGAGCAGTGGAACAGCGTGCGCCGCACCACCCGAGGGCCCCCGCGGTGCTTCGCCTCGTACAGCTGCTCCACGCCGCCGCATCCGGCCGGGCAGTCCGCCACCCACATGCCGTTGTAGACGTAGGCGCGGGCAGCGTTCGTGATCAGGGTTGTCACCGTGCCTCCTAAGTTCCGAACTCGTGGGTGTCGAACTCCGACTGCGTGTCCCAGATCCAGATCGTGTCCGGGTCGTCGGCGGCGATCGGGTCGAAGAAGCCGTCGTCAAAGCCGGCGCCGGTCTTGTCGAACGTGAAGGGGTTCTTGTTCGGGGCGTCGCGCTCTTTCTCGCAGCCGAAGACGACGGCGTGGATCGGCGGCCGGTCCGGGTCGATGCGGGTGATGGTGTGTTCGATCTGCTCGATGTAGAACCCGGCGTCCAGTCCCAGCTCGTCGTTGCGGATGGAGATGAGGTCGGACAGGGTGCGGGAGAAGATCTGCACCAGATGGGTGGGGTCCTGGGCGACGACCCGCATCGACACCAACGGGCGCCGGTTGGCGTACTGGGCGACGATGACCTCGGCCACGGCCTCCACATCATTGGCCGTGGCGAGGGCGATCTCCTGCGGATAGGTCCGCAGCCCGTGCAGGGTGATCGACGCCGGGTCCTGCTCGCGGACCTGGATCGTGCGTCCGACGGGGACAGCCCGCGCACGCAGCCGCATGGACAGCACGGTCGCGGGGCCGCCGATGGAGGTGACGCGGATGATTGTGGACTGGCCGGACGTCCGCGACAGGGTGGCCGAGACGATGCCGCTACCGGTGTACACGATGTCGGGGTCGTCACCGCTCGTGGTGGGCGCGACCGCATCCAGGAACGGATCCGACGCGACGGCTTTGATCTCCACGGTCTCGCCGGTGAGGATCGAGAACGGCGACTCGGTGCTCCACACCGAACTGAGGTCGGCGTTCTGGGCTCGCTGGTCGACGTCCTGAAGGACGTCGTTAACGATGTCGCGCCAGCCGTGCTGATAGGTGAACGGCGCGGTGTAGTCCAACCCGGTGACCGCCGGCGAATCGCACTCAACGCGGGCCGCAGCGAACGCCGCCTGCGCGGTAAGGGACTCGGCCCGCAGCAGCCGATGGTGCCGGTCCCGGAACGTGAACGTTCCACCCGGTGCGATGTACGCGATCGCCGGGGGGCCTTCCGCGTTGACCACCCTCTGAATCGCGTCGAACGCGGTCGTGCCCTCCTCCCACCAGTAGTGGGTGAAGCTGGCGCCGGTGTCGATGTCGCGCCGGTCGGCCGGCCATCCGGCGGCGTCGAGGATCAGCGCGACGATCTCCCCGGTGCGCAGGCCCTGATACAGAGCGGTGGAGATCTTGACGCCCTGGAGGGTGGACAGCCCGTCGAGGGCGGAGAAGTCGACGGAGCGGTCCTTGCGGTCGGCGTTGACAGTGAAGTCGTTCAGCCGGCCGTAGAACAGCGGGTAGGTAGTGCCCTGGAAGGTGGCCTGAATGTGGGTCTCTCGGCCCGGTTCGAGGTCGCCGTGCAGGTCGCTGTCGGTGTTCTCGGGCGAGTACAGGCGCTCGACGTTGCACAGCACGAAACCGGCGGAGCCGACCCGGCCCGGGGACAGTTGCCGTCCTTGGTCGCGGCCGTAGGCGATGCTGATGCCTCGGTTGAGGACGTCGTCGGTGACGTTGTCGAAGGGGTCGATGAAGTCGCCGTCGGCGGCCCAGTCGACGGCGATCTGGTAGGCGGCGCCCGTCACGCACGGGGACCACGTCACGGCGTCCTCCCCATCGGCAGGCGCCCTTGCAGACGCAGCCGGTCCAGGGACGCGGTGAGCCAGTTGTCCATCTCCCGCTGGGACGCGATGATCCCGGAGTTGGTCAGGTTCACGGTGAGGCTCACCAAGACCGGCGCCCCGGCCGCCGTGGCGGCGCGCACCGTGCTCACCCCGAGCGCGGACACATCACCCGCTCCGGCCCCCAGGCTGACGCGGCCGCTCATGCCAGCGCCGACGCCACTGAACGCGCCGCTGACGGTGGCGGCCATCCGGGAAGCGGCGGCGCTGACCCGGTCCTGGGCGCCGTTCAGGCCGAGGACGAGACCACGGCCGGTGTCGACGCCGATGCCGTGGAACACCTTCGACGGCGAGCTGATGCCGAGCGCGGACTTCGCCGCGCTGACCGCGTTGCTGACGACGTTGCGCGCAGCAGAGGCGACGCTGCCGGCCATGGCGCGAACACCGTTGATCATGCCCTGGATCAGGTCGCGGCCCGCGCCGTAGAGGAGACCGCCCAAGCCGCCGAGCGCGCCACGGATCATGCCGGGCAGGCCCCGCACCCAGCCCACCACCGTGTTCCCTCCGGCGACGACCGCGCTGCGGAAGCGGGACAGGGCGCTGCTGGCGACGGAGGTGATCTGGCCGCCGAGGGAGGACAGGGCGGACACCATGCGGCCGGGGAAGCCGCGCACCCAGTTCGCAACCGCCTGGAATTTGTCGACAACGAAGGAGCGGAACCTGTCGAGCGGGCCGAGGACGAGCCCGGCGAGGCGGCCGAACCATTGGGCGATGCCGCGCACCAGGTCGGGGATGATGCTGTTGCCGATCAGGACGTTGTACAGCCACTTGAAGGTGTTGACGATGCCGCGCACGATGCCCGTGATGAAACCGGACAGGTTGGACAGGGTGGTGGTGAAGAAGCGGGCGACGCCGCTCACCAGGTTCTGCAGGGACCGCCAGGCGCCGGAGAAGTCGCCGCGGAGCAGCGCGGAGAGGGCCTGCAGGGCGGGCGTGACGATGTTGGTGATGGTGTTGGCGAGCTGACCCGCCAGCAGCGATGCGAGTTGGATGGCGGCGTTGATGATCGGTGTCATCGCTGGCAGCAGCGCGGCCAGGGCCTGGCCGGCGAGCTGGGCCACGACGGCGATCAGCGGGCCGACGGCGCCCATCAGTTTCCCGAAAGACTGGCCCAGCTGCGTGAGCGACGGGGTCAGGGTGCGGACGGTCTGGGCGACGACCGGAAACAGGGTCTTCCCGAGGGTGGTCAGGGTGCTGGCCAGCGGCTGGATGAGCGCCGGGAGCTGGGCCATGATCGGGGCAAGCGCGGTTTGCAGGGTGGACGCGAGGAGCTTCACCACGGGGGCGGCCCCCGCGAACACCCCGCCGATGGCCGTGAGGAGCGGCACCAGCGGCGGCAGCAGCGACGCGATGAGGTTGCCGACGACCGGCAGCAGCGGCGAGAGAGCGTCGATCAGGACACCGACCGCGTCGGCGGCCGCCGCGAGAACCGGGCCGAGAGCGGCGATGATCGGGGACAGGGCGCTGCCGAGGGCGGTGATGAGCCGTTGGACGGGCGGTCCGAGGGTGGTGAAGATGGGGCCGATCGCGGCGAGGGCTTGCCCGAGGAGGGGCCCGGCTGTGCGGGCGAGGGTGCCCATCACCTGAGCCAGCGAGCTGATCGCGTCCTGAAAGGCCTTCGTGCCCGTCGCGTTGACGAGCGCCCCGGTGATCTCCTTGAGGATGCCGATCAGGCCGCCGCCCGCCGCTTGCACGGGCGCCATGACGTTACCGAGGATCTTGAACACGTTCGCGGCGACCGTGCCCAGATCCTTCAGCAGGTCGACCGCCGTGTTCACGGCGTTCTCCAGCGCACCGGATTTGAACGCGTCCGACAGGCGCTTGCTGATGCCGGTAGCGAACGTGCCTGCCGCAGACGTCAGCCTGCTGAACGCCGGCGCGCCAGCCGCAGCCAGCTGCCCGAGTGCGGTCACCACCTGGCCCGGCGTGCGCTGCAGGTTGGCCAGGCCCTGGTTGGCTCCGGCCATCGCCTGGCCGAGGGTGCCGTTCGTGGCGAGCTGTCGGGCGGCACCGGTGGCGCCGAGTGCCATCTTGTTCAGCGTGGTGGCGGTGGTGTTGAGGTTCTTGCGGACGACCGGCAGAGCCGTCGTCGACAGGCCCTTGAGTTCGTCGTCGAGCCCGGCGAACAGCCGGTTCTGGATTCCCTGCTGGAAGCGCTGGAACGCAGGCCGAAGTTCGCGGACCTGGAGGGCGAACGCGCGGGCGTTGGGCGCCAGTCTCTTCAGCGCCTCGTCGAACTTCTTCGCCCCGGCCTCGCTCGTGTCGAACGCGGCGGTGACCGCGTCCTCCACGCCCATCATGCCGAGCTTGATCGCGGCCGAGGCCTGCGTCACAGCCAGCATCCCGGTCACCGCGACCGCACCAGCAGGGGCGATGTTCTGCAAGGTGGTGACGATCCCCGCGAGCAGGGGCGCCGCCGTTCCGGCCGCCGCGCCCACCTTGCCGAGACTGAGGCCCACGCGCCCCAGGACAGCGCCGGCGCTGCTGGCGATGCCCGCGAGGCCGCGCAGGCTGAGGCTGAAGCGGTCGCCGCCTCCTGCTGCGGTGGTGAGGGAGCGGTTGATGATGGTGCCCTCGGCAACGAACCGGCCACGGACATCGCGGATCCGGCCCTGCGCGTCGCGCGAGAAACCGGCCAGCGCGAGGATGGCCGGGTCGGTGTTGGCGTCGACGCGGATGCTGGCGTTGCCGACCAGGCCGTCGCCGGCGGGGGTGCTCATTCGATCCTCCCCTGGGCGCGGGCCATCTCCAGGAACATCTGTGAGGTGTGGTCGGCTTCAGCCTGGTTCCACCACCAGGGCGTCTTGCGTCCGCTCTGCTGGGAGGGCTTGTGCTCGGTGCCGGGGGTGGCCCAGTCGCGCACGCCGAGCTGCCCGTCGAACCGCCTGCGGGCGGCTTCGGGCTTCTCGTTCTCGCGGACGCTGAGGCGCTGGACCATTTCGGCGTAGATCCAGTTCAGGAAGCGGTCGGCAGGAAGGTCGCCGGGATCGACACCTGTGGCTGCTGCGCGTCCGTCGAGCTCGTGCCAGATGCCGGGCTGGGCAGCCCAGTGGACGAGGGCGAGGACGGTTCGGTAGGGCGCAGGCCGTACGCCTCCAGCAGCCACTGGATGACGTCGGAGGCCTGTTCCAGTTCGATGGGGTTGCTCAGGTCGTCCAGGCGTTTCTGGAAACGGGCGTTGGACTCGTCCAGCAGGACCATGCCGAGGGCGTCGGTGAAGGCGTCGAGCTGCTGCTCTACGGGGATGTTCTCGACGTTGGCGAAGCGGGCGGCGAAGCGGGCCAGCGTCTTGCCGGGGAGGGCGGTGGCGGCTTCGAAGACGTCGTCGTCGATGCGGAAGAGCAGGCGCTCGCGCTTGCGGGTGAAGTCCCGGACGGGGCTCGTCTCGGTGGGTGTGGGCTGGCTCATGTGGGGGACGGTAAGAGCCCACCGCGCATGATCATTCCGGAGTGTCAGAGAGCGGCACGCAGGGCCCGCCGCAGGAAGTCATTCGGCTTCGTCCCCGGGTGCATGACCACCCTGGCATAGACCACACGGCCGCCGACGGTGAACCGCAGGGCCTGCGCCCGGCGCGGCCGGATGACGTGCGGCCGTGTCCCCCCGGTGACATACAGCGCAGCAGGGTGACGAACGTTGATCACGCCCTGGAAGTCGCCGCCCGGGCCGCGCCGGATTTGCGTGCGGATGGTGGATCCCATGCTGCCGGGCGCAAGCCGGACCGCTTCGGCTTCGATGCGGCGCATGCGGCGTTCCATGTTGCGGTAGACCATGCCGCCGGGCAGGCGGAGCATGCGCTCGATCCGGCTGCGGTCGAGGTTGAAGCTGGTGGACACGGTGAACACGTCGACCTCTCAGTTCCGGAAGAGGGCGACGTAGGCGCGGAGTTCGTTGCCGCCGCAGACACCGCTCGGGCCCTGGGCGGTGAGGGGGCGCAGCATGAAGTCGGAGATCTCCCGGTCCCGGTTCATCTCGCACAGCAGCACCGACGTGCCTTTCAGCATCTCGTAGGCGTCGAGGAGGATTTCCTGCGCGGAGGCGTCCAGGTCGGCCACGGTCGGCGCGAGCGTCTGATCATCGGGGCCGGGGACGCAGCGGATGACCTGGATGACGAACTCGCCCACTTCGTAGGGTGCGTCGCAGGCGTTGCCGACGCGGCGGGCGAGCTGGTCGGGGAAGGTCTCGGTGAGGTACACCTGGGCGAGGCTGACGGCGAGGAGGCCGCAGTCGCATTCGTCCCAGGCGATCTGTCCGGGCACGACGCCGGAGCGGGCGGGCTTGACGGTGAGTTCGTCGTAGACCGCGTCACGGATGCGCCCGGCGACGGTGTACCACTTCAGCGGGCCGGTGATCACGTGCGCTCCGGCCAGTGCCAGGTGCCGCCGGATTTTGCTCCCTCAGCGCGCCGAGCAGCCGCCTCAGCGCGATCGGCCTCCTTGCTTGCCAGCGCCGAGAACACCACGGCAACAGCGCTGATCACCAAGGCCAGCAAGCTGAGAATCATGTGCCTGCCCTCCGTACCGTCGGCTGATCCACGCGGTACACCCGCGACCGCGACCGCAACCTGTTCGGATTCCACGTCGCCACGAACATGTCCACCAGGTAGAGCCCGGTGCGTCCCTCCCGGAACAGCTCACCCACATCCGGATAGGAGATCGTCACCCCCTGCCGCACCAGCGACTGCAGCCCGGCAGGCAGCTTGCAGTCACCGCCGGCCGCAGCCTTCGCGATCTCACACGCGAGCTGGCCCATCGCCAGCTCGGCGCCGTCCGGGAGATCCTCGCCGTACGTCGCCGTGACGGACCAGGTGCCCTCCTCGGTGTCCGCCAGCGACAGGTCGTTGCAGCGCGGCCACTCGCCGCCGTCCGTCCGCACCAACAGCCGGTTGTTGTCCACCCGGTACGCGCCGGTCGCCAGCGGCGTCCCGTCCACGAGCACCTCGACAATCGTGTTCACGGGCGCCGGCAGCAGCACCTCCGACACGGTGCTGCACGAGCATCCGCCGTGGCAGGAGCCGCAGGTGAGGTTGAACCACTGGCCGCCGATCAGCGCGGGCTGCGGGTAGGAGCGGGCCCCGGTCCAGGGCGGTCCGAAGTCGTCGAAGAAGCGGCCGTCGTAGCAGTCTCGGCGGCAGGGGCGCAGGGTGACCTCGCACAGCCCGAACCGCTGGCCGGTCAAAGCCCACAGTGTCTCCGTGGCCATGGACACCGCCACCCCGGTCACGGCGGGGTTGAGGGTGTCCAGGTCGCACGTCCACTGGACCGGCCAGTCCTCGCATGGGCCGAACTGCGCAACCACCTTGACGCCTTACGCGGCGAGTGTGGTCGGGTCGCAGGCCACGTCCGGCGGTGCGGTCGTGGTCACGTTCCAGATCCAGTGCTCGTCGGTGTCGATGCTGGCCCCTGCCGGCAGGTAGTCCTCCCCCACGAGGGTGTCCCACGTCGCGGCGGCACCCCTGGTTTCGGACGTGAACTCGAACGTGGTGCGGCCGTTCTCGATGGTCTGCGAGCCGATCTGGGTGGCACCCACGTTGGGCCACGCGTGGTAGATGTACCGCTGGTTCCCGGACGCGTCACAGGCGCCGGACCCGGCGACCTCCTGCCACACCTCCAGGGAGAACCGGTTCGTCGGGTTGCCCTCCGCCACCGCGAACCCGGTGCCCGTCGTCGGCGTCCCCGTGGTCAGCTCGCGCGCGGAGATGATGTACGCGATCAGCGAGACGTTGACCTCGCACATCTGGACCGTCAGGCCCATCCTCTTCAGGGTCGGGTCGTCCTTCTGGTTCACGCACGGCGCACCGGACGCGGTGCGCTCGAAGAACTCCTCACCGTCCTCGTAGTCCGGCTCCATCTCGACCTGCACGAACCCCGAGCTGACGGCGACCATCCCGGACGAGCCGGTGACCGGAACGCCGCACGCGTCCAGCGCGATCACTCGCATGTGCGTGCCCTTGATGGGAGTCGCGCACGTAGAAACTGTGGCCATGATCCTGCTCCCTATGAGGTGGGCACGCCCAGCACGATGTGCGCAGCCAGATGGCAGCACTCGAAACCGAGCACGTACGTACGTTCGGCGATCATCCGCATCGTGTTCGCGGACCGATCGATGGAGTCGCGCGGGCTCGTGACCTGGACATCGCCGCGGTACCCGAACACCGCCCCAGTCGCGTAGATCCACGCCGTGCCGTCGGCCGGCGCGCTGCCGTCCGGGCCGGTCCCGGCGTAGCCGCCGCCGACGACCACGAGGTTCCCGGCCGTGGTGTAGAGGCGCCCGTCGCGCTCGATCAGGAGGTTCCACGCGGCCAGCGTGGGCAGCGCCACCCTGGGCACGTGGATGACGCCCTGCCCGGCGTAGCAGTCGGCCAGCTCCGCTTCCAGCTCGCCCAACGCCTGCGCCGCGTCCGCGCCCGTCACGGCGGTTGAGGCGACGGTCTGCAGCAGGATGTCCTGTCCGTCGACGACTTCGGCGTCCGCTGCCAGGTGCGGGAACACGACCTCCTGTCCGCCCGCGACACCGGTCCAGAACGCTGCCTCAACCTGCTGCTGCTCCACTCTGGCGAGCGCGTCGGAGGCGACGGTCTCCGCGTCCCGCAGGCCGACCGGCGAGCAGTCGAACTCGGCGACCACCGTGAACGGTGTCGCGCCACGGAACTCCTGGTCGACGTTGGCGGCCTTGGCGGGCGGCTCGGGCGGGGGCCCGCCGGTGCCGGTGACGGCGAGGCACTCGTCGTATGTGCTGCCGCCGGTCGGGCAGCGCTCGATCCAGGTGACGCCCTGCTGCCAGTGCGGGCTGTCGGTAGCCGGTTTCTGAGCGGCGTCCCACAGCCCATACGGCAGCGGGGTGAACGCCGGTCCGTCGATGATCTGGCGTGCTCCGGCCACCGGCGCTCACCACCCTTCTGGTCGGGCCTGGGGTCAGACGCGGACGGTTCCGGACAGCAGCGCCGAGGTGGAGCCGTTGACGTTGAAGCCGACCCTGTACTGCCGGGACTCGTGGCCGACCTTCGCGATGAGGTGGCACTCCTCGGACCACAGCGCGGTGTGGTCGTTGGTCTCGTTCAGCACGCTGTCGCGGACGACGCCGAGGTCGAGGCTCATGCCGTTGCCGTGGACGAACGTCCCTGCCGCGTAGATGAGGAAGTCGACCGTGGTCGGCCACGCCGTCATCGCGGTCGCGTTGCCGAACTGGCCGGTGCCGCGGACCTGCCAGTCGTCGACCCACTGCACGCGCACGTTGCGGGCGGTGAAGTAGGAGTCGATCTCGGAGTTCGGGACCGCCTGGAGTTCGACGCCGGCCTTCCACGCGAGGTCGCCGCGGATGACGTCGCGGACCCAGTAGGGCAGCACGACTTCGAGGACGTCGTCGAGGCACATGCCGTAGCGGGCCCGGTAGTCGTTGGCGGCCAGGCCGACGGCGTTGTAGATGCGGGGGGCGGCGGCGTCGGTTGACGCGCCGCCGGAGATGTTGGTGACGGCGGAGGACGCGGCGACCATCAGGGAGATGAGGCGGGCGTTGATGGCGTGGTCGTGGGCGGCCATCAGCAGCCGGATCATGTGCTGCGTCGCCTCGGGGTAGGCGGCGTCGGCGAGGTTGCCGGCGGTGAGGCAGATGCCGTAGCAGTCCAGGCGGGCCTCGTCGAAGTCGGGGCAGGGGACGCGGACGCACGGCTTGGTCGGGGAGCCGGTGGCGGCGGCGATGTCGTCGTCCTCGGTCCACAGCCACGGCACGCTGTCTCCGTTGAAGGTGACGGCGAACCCGCCGAAGGCGACGCTGTTGACGGTGTCCGCGAGCGACGGGGAGACGGGGAACTGGATGCCGCCCCTCGTGATGCCGACGGTCGGCAGGTCGATCATGCCGCTGGAGCAGGCGATGTTGAAGAAGTCGTAGCGGATCTCGCTGGGCGCGCACCAGCCACCGCCGGCCACGAGCGCGGCCTGCTTGTCCGGTCCGGTGAGGTAGTTCAGGAGTTCCTGGACCTCGGAGGCGTTGGAGCGGTCGTCGAGGGTGTGCTCGAAGTCGTTGCGGATCGACGCGACCAGCTGGTGGTTGGGGTTGCCGCGCGTGACCGGCATGCTCTTGGACTTGCGGTTCACGACGTCGGTGAGCGCGTCCAGCGACGTGAGCTGGCCGCCGCGCTCCACGCCGGGAATGTCCACGGAGGCGGTGACCGCGAGGCGCTGCGCGGGGACCTTCGGGGCCGGGGCGTGGCGGGCGGTCTCGGCGAGAGAGGCGGTAGCCCGGCGGGCGATCTCCTCGGGCCGGACGGTGCCGCCGCGGCGGTCCATCATGAAGCTGCTGAGGGCGGCGGTGACGCCCTGCGCGGTGGCCTGCGCGATGGCCTCGGGGTCGACCGTGGTCTGGGCCGCTGCCTGCTGCTCGGCGGCGGGGGCGGTGCCGTTGACGCGGGCCTGGAGCGCGGAGAGCTGGTCGGCGGCGCGGGCGCGCTCCAGCTCGGCGTTGCGGCGGTTTCGGTCCTCGCGGACGGAGAGTTCGGCGCGGATGCGGTCGAGGTCGTCGGTGAGGCGCATCGCGTAGGCGAGCGTGTCGGGGTCGACGTCCTGGATCTCCGAGACACGGTTGAACTCGGCGACCGCCCTGGTTTCCAGCTCCTGGAGTTCGGTGTCGCTGGAGAGGGTGAGGTCGGACGGGGCGCTGAAGAGCTCTTCTGCAGGCACTTGGTCCTCCGTGATCGAAGGGTGGGTTGCGGGCTCGTCAACGCCCTTTGATCACGGAGGTTAGCGCATAGCACACAGTCCGACAATGTGTCAATTAGGTTGACCGGTGGGGTAAACCTAAAGGTCAGACGCTCGGAGGAGGCGGCGGCGGGGGTGCCGGACGACGCCTCTTATTGCAGCTGCACATTCGCTCTCACCTCCCCGGGTGGACTCGGCGAGACAGCATCCGCATCACGATCCGCACCGCGTCCCGCTCCAACTCGCCCTGCGACCGACCCCACGCCACCACCGGCTTCCCCGCCGCCACCAGCGCCTGCGGCTGGCCCGACGCGACCCGGGCCCGCATCTTCGGCACCGGGAACCCAGGCACGTTCACCGCCAGCAGCCCCACCAGCCGCAGCTGACCACCGATCCGCCGCCAGTCCCCGGACACCTGCCCGGCCGCCTGCAACTCGTAGACCTTCAGCGGATCCGCGCCCGGCCGGATCGCGCCCGCGACCCAGATGCCGTGCTGGTCGTTACCGACGGCCACGTCCGCCACCGCGGCACCGGTGTTGTCGTAGTGCTCGGCCGCCGGGGACGCCCCGTAGTGCAGCGGCGCGTGCCCCGTCCCGACCGTGATCTGACCGACCGCCACCCGCGCCCCGTCCGCGCACACCACCTCACCGGTGCGGTAGTAGGGGTGCTCATCCTCGTGCGGCGGCTGCACGCACACACCCTCCTGCCCGATGTGGCACGACCCCCACTGCGCCGCATGCCCGTAGATGCGGCCCTCGTCGGTCACCGTGATCGGCGTCGGCAGCGACAGCCCCGGGTCGGAGAACCAGGCGGCCGGCGGCCGGAACGGCCCCGCCGACGCGGTCACGGGCGGCACCACCCGCAGCGGCGCCGGCTCTTCCTCGACGCCCCGCATCTGGAGCAGCTCGGCCTCGGTGACCGGCTGGCCGCCGGCCACGATGGCGCCCTGCTCGTCGAGGAGCGCGATGTAGGCCTCGGCGAAGGCGGGGATGTCGACGAGGGTGGCGGCGCGGATCCTGCCGCCGTGGAAGATGACCTTCTCCGGCTGCGCGAACAGCATCTCGAACAGGTCGTCCTCTTCGCCTTCGCCCTCCCCCGTTCCGGCGTTGACGTCCTCGGGCCACACGAACTCGACGTCGGCGTCGGCGATGGAGTCGGCGTCGATGGAGACGCCGCGCAGGAACTTACCCTCGATCTTCGCGTGGGCGCGGCGCCCGTTCTCGTCGGACAGGTCGAGCACCCCAGCACCCATGATCTTGTTGCCGTCGCGCCAGATCCTGTCGATCCGGCCGACGTTGACGGCCTTGGTGCGGGCCTCGCCGCCGTGGGAGTCCTCGATGTTCCACCGCAGCGGCACCGGAAGATCCGCCCACGTGAGCGCGCCCTCGGCGAACTCCCGGCCGTCGCCGGTGACGATGCCCTCCACGGCGAGCGGCCCCTCCCAGGGGGCGGTGACGCCCGCGTAGTCCATGCTCTCGTCGCCGTCGTCGCCCGGCCCGTCGTCGCCCTCCTCGGCGTAGAGGGCGGCCTGCTGCTCCAGCGCGGCGGCCTCGGTCTCGTGGCAGCCCATCAGCTCGCCGTCGCCTTCCTTGACGACGGCCCACGGGGTGTCGGCACCGCAGTCCGGGTGCCCCTGCTCAATGCGGTACGGCACGGCGCCGCCTCCTTCGTGGTGTGTCGGCGGCATTGTGTCTGCGGACGCCGCCAAGATCATTCCGGTCTGTGCTGCCTGCTCACCGTCCTGCGGCCACACCGTGACGAGCGTCCCCCGGCAGCGCGCCCCGCCCAGGCAGCCGGTGTAGCCGCCCGTCGGATACACGGCGCGGGCCTCCTCCAGGGACGTGTAGCGGGTGCCGTCGACGGCGCGGCACGGCGCGCAAGAGTTCTTGTCGAGGATCTCCGTCGCCACATAGGTCGCCGGAGGCGCGACCGCCAGCACGGCCATGCGGCCCTCGTTCTGCGCGGCCGTCATCGCCGCCCCGATCTGCTCCTCGACCGCCGCACCGGACAGGCCCTCAAGGTGCTCGTCCACCGCGGCCGCCACCTGGCCGGCCGAGCCGGAGCCCCACACCCGCATTGCTTGCCGCACTGCGGACTGCACCAGGCCGACGCCGAGGACCCGCGCGGCGGTGCGGCCGATCTGCCGCAGCCGGTCACGGATCGCCGCCGCGGTGATCGCCTCGTCGTCCAGCGACCACTCAGGGACCGCGACGCCCTGCGCTTCGGCCTCGGCCTGCTGCGTCTCGCCAGCCGCGCGCGCGTAGGCGATCATGCGGGCGATGAGGAGGCGCGCCCCGTCACTGGTGTCGACGGTCAGGGTGTTGAGCCGGTCGAGGTCGTCTGACTCGGCGGCTGCCTGGACGGCGGCGGTGATTTGCTCGCGCTGCGCGGTCTGGATGTCGGCCCAGGCTTCGACGGTGGCGTCGACGGCGTCGTGCCAAGCTCGGTCCATCTCTGCGAAGTTGGCGCGGGAGGCGAGTTCGAGTTCGGTGGGCTGGCGGCGCAGTGGCCCGGCGGCGGCCGTGACGGGACCGTCGAGGGGGATATCGGTGTGGTCCCCGGCGAACGCCACGCGGATGCGGTCGAAGGTGACGGGACCGAGCCGCTGTTCGAGGTCGGGGAGCAGTGCCGGATCGTCCGAGTAGGCCGCGCAGATATGAGCGGCAAACGGGGTGTACTGGGATGGCAGCATCTCGCGGTCGATGTCGGCGGTACGGACCGCGATTGCTGCCGCCTCGTAGGCGTCGACCAGTAGCGGGGCATCCGCTGCACGGTTCTCCGCGCTCTCGTCGCCGACGGCCCACACCCACGACGGCGAGTTGCTGCCTGCGTTCCAGTGGTTCGCGCCGAAGACGCGGGCAGCGATGGGGCCGCGCACGTAGTCCTGAGCCGCCATGGCGAGCACGTCGATCAGGCTGGCGCGTTCCTGCTCGGTGAACACGCTTCCGTCGTCGCCGAGGTAGTACAGCGTCAAGTGCAGCTGGTCGGCCGCCTCGCCGCCCTCGATCGCCAGCCGCTCCGCATCCTCGACCGTGGGCATCAGCGCGATCATCGCGCCCGACAGATGCGAGCCGTCAGCGGCGGCCGTGAGCGTAACCATTCGAACTCCGAGAGGCAGTCGTGAGGAAGCCGGTCGTATCCAGATGCGGCGAGCGCTGGCCGATCACCAACTGCCCGAACGGCGACAGTCGCGCCTCATACGTCCCCGACATCCCCGGACGCGGCAGCGCGTGCAACTTCACCGCCGCATGCGTGAACGGGCACGAATACGCGTGCTGCGAGCACAGCGCCGGGTGCAGCAACTCCGGCGCGCGCCCGGCCGCGAACCGGACGGCGTGCATCGCCTGCGACTGCTGGATCAGCCGCTCCGACCGGGCCACAGCCGCTGCCTCGCGCGCGGCATCCGCGTTGGGCGGGGAGCGGTCCTCGGGCGTCGGCTCCGGCTCGGCATCGGACGGCGGCTCTTCGCCCGGGGGTGCGGCGGCGACCGGCGTGATCTCGACGCGCTCACCGACCAGCTGGGACAGGGCGGAGCCGGCGCCCGACGGCAGGGTCTTGATGATGACCTTGAGGGCTTGTTCTTTCAGTTCGTCGTCGCTGGGCTTGTCGGCTTCGTCGAAGCCGGTCTCGCGGCGCAGGGCGGCGCCGTTGATCTCCAGCCGGTCGTAGAGCTGGATCGCGTCGTCGGAGCGGTCCGGGCGGAGCGTGAGTTCCGACATGTCGTACCAGACGACCCAGTTTGCCCAGTCTTCCACGCCGGAGGCTTGGAGCCGGGGCTGGAGGTAGCCAGTGGTGAGGGCCTGGCAGATCAGCTCGGCTTCCGGCGCGATGTGGGTTTTCAGGGCGCCCTCTTCGAGCTGCCAGGCGCCCCAGTGGTTGACGTCGCCCAGACCGAGGAGGATCTCGGCGGGCATGTTCAGCATGGTGGCCAGACCCTTGATCGCGCTGTCGCGTTTGTCGAGGATCTTCTCGTCGAGCTGAAGGGTGAAGTCGACGTGCTTGATCTTGTCGACGTACTCGGCAGGCACCTTGATCGGGATCGGCACCACGGCGGCGGCGGTGCCCGGTGTGCGGATCGCTTCCGCTGCGATCTCGATCCACTCGGCCATGAACGGGTCGGCCGCGTCGGCGAACTCCTCCCGGACGGGGAAGACGATCTCCTCCGGGAACATGATCACGCCAGCGCTGGCGAGGCGGGAGAGGAACTGGCTGGTGATGTACCGGTTGATCAGCTCCAACTCGCGCATCTTGCCCCGGGCCGCGCGCGCCGGGGAATCGGCCATGTAGTGGAACCGCTTGTGCGGCCGCCACACCCGCGTCACCAGAGAGTCGGAGCCCAGCGGCCGCCACTCGGTGCCGTTGCCGGCAGTCGTCTCGTCACGGACTTCGAAGTGGCCGCGTGCGGCGCGGACTTCGTCGGTGGAGCGCACCGACCAGCGTTCCACGCCCCGCACGGTCTCCCCGATGAGATACCCCTCTCCAGGGACAGCGAGCTGGGTACCGAAGCCGGACATGAGCTGGGCCTGTGCGCCGACGCCTCCGCCGAGGGTGGTCATCAGGTCGACGGCGGTGCCGGCTTCGGCGCGGACGGGTTCGTCCTGCCCGGGTTCGAGGCGCGCCGCGTAGAGGCGGACGCGGGAGAGCATTGCGGACACCCACTCGACGCCGTACCGGAATTCGCCGAGGGTGTCGTAGAACTCCCATGCTTCGTTCTGCCAGGCGTCGGTGTTGCGGACGAGTTCGGTTCGCGGTTCCTTGACGGGGGCTGCGGCGGCTGTGACCGCATTGGGTTGCGCGGGGGCTGGGGGCGGCGCTGGTTTGGGCAGCGGCCCGCGTCGGCTGAAGGCACGCCACCAGGCCATTGGGTCCTCCTCCTCGGTCTGGGAGGAGAGGGTAGGCGCGGCCCGGTAAAGATCATTCCGGGGATGGGTGAGGGCCGTCCGCGACGCCCACCGCAGACGGCCCCCACAGAGCCACCACACCAGAACCCGTAGGCTCCCGCTCCACCCGCTACGAGCCGATGTGGTGGCGGTCCTTCCCCGTCAGGCCCACTCCTGCGCCGCGAGCAGGGCGCCCACCGCCCAGACCGCGGGCCACACCAGCAGCGGCATCGGCAGACCGACCGTTGCCCATGTGCCTGCGGTTACGCCGAGCGCAACCCACCCGGACGCGCACCACGGGCAGGAGATCAACTCGGCCAGCCAGAACGGCGACCGCTTCCACCGGCGGCGGTAGATCTGCATCTCTCCGTCGACCAGGCTGAACGTGCCGAGGCCCGGGATCGCCTTGAGCGTGTGCTCCTCCACCTCCCCGGTCGGGTATCGCTCGTGGTGTTGTTCCTTCATCGTTGGCGGACGCCACCCGCCGACGAGTCGGTCCCGCAGCCACAGCACCGGCGGAAAGGTGTCTTCGACGACCAACTTCGTCAGCCGGTAGGTGGCGAGCGACATCACGATCAGCAGCAGCCAGGCGTCCATGCCCGTCACCGTAGCCGCGATCCGACGATCTGCTTTCTGGCCAGATCTCCACCCAGCGAGCCCTGGCCGCGCGTCATCGTGCCGACCAGCTTCATATGCCACGGCCCCCACACCATCCCGTCCAACCGGTCCGGTGACCAGCCCAGTTCCGGGTACCAGGTGCACAGCTGCTCTTCCAGTTCCGGGAACGTCCCCGCGTGATGCCACCGGCCCTGCGCCGACAGCGCGGCCACCGGCTGCGCCCGGATGGCCTTGCCCTGCGTCGCCCGAACCTTCCGCACCGGGATGTCCACCCCAAGCTTCTCCATCGCCGTGCGGATCACCGCGATCGCCTGGTCCCCGCCATAGTTGATCTCTACGGCTATGTCCTCGGCCTCCCAGTCGATCGCTGCCTGCACCGCCCGCTGCCCCCACCCCTCCGGCGGCAGCTGGCACGACCGGTCGTCCAGGACGAACCCGTGCGGCTGCGGGCGCGGCGCACCGACCGGGGCCCGCTCATCCGGGTCGGGCTCCGGGCCCGGCAACAGCCCGGGCAGCAGCAGCCCCGACTTGGCGGTGACGATGATGCCCTGCTCCCCGGCCCCGCCAGACGGGTCGACGCCGACCGTTGTACGGATCAGGTCCGGCAGGTCACCGGAGGGGATGCGGGACGCGGCAATCGCCTTCCTCCGCCACAACGCATTCTTGATCTCGTCGAGGATCCGCCCGTACAGCTCCTGCTCGCCGAGGTCCGTGCCGGCGTAGGCGTCTTCGAGCATCTCCCGAATGTGCTGCGGGAGGTGCGGGTTGTCGTACATCGTCGCGGTCGTGGTGACCACGCCGGGGACCTCGCCCTGCATGAGACGCTTCAGCAGCGGCTTTGGCTTCGGCGTCGTCGACGCCACCCAGTGCGGGCGCGGCCCCGACCGAAGGCCGAAGCGGAGTTGGTCGAACGACTCCTGCATGTACCGCCACGCCGCGAACTCCTCCAGCCACGCGATGCACGTGTTGCCGCCTGCGCGCAGACGCTCGACGTCCTCGGGACTGTTCGCGCCGTACAGCTTGGCCTGCGAGCCGTTGGCCCAGCGCACGACGGTGCCGCCCGCGCTGGTGATGGGGCCGGACGCGGTTGGGTCGTGGGCTTTGATGCCGGACGGGCCGGACACGCAGGCGGTGACGGCGTCGCCCTGGGTGGGGGCGATGATGCCGACCCAGTGCGGCACCGGGCCGGGCAGGCACGGTGGGCCAGCGACGTGGCGGGCGATGTATTCGGCGCACGCGTCCGTCTTGCCGGCGCCGCGGCCTGCGAGGAGGAGCCAGCCGTACCAGTTGCCGGGGGGCGGGTTCTGGTGTGGGAGGGGCTTCCAGCGTGGGGTGAGGAGGGCGCCGAGCGCGGCGGCGGCGCGTTGCGCGACGTGGGCCCGGTCCTCGGTGGTCATGCCCGGATTGTGACCGCTCAGGCGGCGGTCGGGTTCCCGGGCACGGTGCCGTGGATGGCGCACTGCCAGGGGGCGCGGGAGACGATCGGGAACGCGTCGAGGCTTGGAGAGTCGACCGGTACCGGCCGTACATCGGCGAGACCGGACGCTGCGGCCGCGTCGAGCAGCGCCGCCTCGGTGCACTCCCAGAGATGAACGTCGCCCGCCCAGCGCCCGGCGCCGTAGACCGCTCCGTCCAGAGTGGCCTGGTCGATGGCGCCGTCGGCGTGAAGGGCACGCGCCCGGTCGACGTCAGGGCCGACCACAGCCACAGCGGCGCCCGGCTCACAGCGCTCCCAAAGACCGCGCAGCGCCGGGACCACGATGTCGTACGGCAGGTGCTCCAGGACGTGCCCGAGGTACACGGCCGTCACACAGACCACCGACCGCGGCAGGTCCGTCAGCGAGCCGACGATGTCCGGCCGCACCGAGACCCCGGGGTTCGGGTCGAGGTTGGTCCAGCCCGGGGCGTAGTGGTTGCCGCAGCCGACGTTCAGCTTCACCGCGCGTCCCCGCGGCCCGGGATGCCGGCCGAGTTCCGGCCGTGGTGGTGCCACGTCCAGGTCACGCCGGGGTGGTGGACGATGCGGGCTCCGGCGTTCATGCAGCCGAGGGTGAACTCCCAGTCCTCGCCGGCGTACAGGCGCCCCGGGGATTGCAGGTCGCCCTTGGTGCGGAACCCGACCAGCTGGGCAAGTCCGGTGCGCACCAGCACGGTGATCGTGGTCTGCTGCGGGTCGTCGTTGGACCACGGCCGGCCGAGCATCCACGGCCGCGGGTCGGTGCCTCCGGCGACCCGGTAGTGGGGGTACACGTAGTCGGCGCCGGTGTCGGCGGCGCAGGCGAGGAGGTGTTCGAGGTGGGTGGGGTCCATCTCGTCGTCGGAGTCGAGGAACGCCACCCATTCGGTGGTGACCATCTCCAAGCCGCGCTGGCGGGTGATGGCGGCGCCGTCGCTGCCGCGGTCCTCAATGATGATGAGCTGGTGCGGCACGGTCTGGGCGTCGATGGAGTTGACGGCGCGGGCGAGCATGCCGCTGGTGGAGCGGGCGTGGTGGTAGGGGACGACGACCGTGACGTCGATCGGTGCCCGCGTCACCGCTTCCTCCCCACGCGGATGGTGGTGACGCCGGCCTGGTCGGGCATGTAGCCGTGGGGGTCGATGACGACCGAGCCAGCCGGGAACTCGTAGCTCAGGAAGGCGTCGTGTCGTGTCGTGATGACGTACAGGTACGGCTCCGGCGGCACTTCAGCGGGCCCGTCGACGTGCGGGTCGTAGTGGGCGACGGGGAGTCCGCGGTCGGTGAGCTGGTGCGCGAGGAGCACTCCGGCGGAACCGGTGGTGAGGCCGATGTTCGGCTTGTACGCCTTGCCGAGGAGGGTGATGGGCAGGCGGGTGAGGCGGTGCCAGTGTTCGACGAGGTCGGCGAGCCATCCGGACTGCTGCTCGCGGGCGTGGGTGACGTAGCCCATGAGGTCGGTCGACAGGTCGAGGCGCTGGGCGAGCCAGGACATGGCCTGGTTGTCGCGGGGGTGGCAGGCCCCGGAGTCGCCCATCCCGCCGCGCAGGTAGGCCGCTGAGGCGATGCGGTCGGTGGCGAGTGCGAGGCCGTCGGTGATCTGGTCGCAGTCGGCGCCGGTCTTGTGGCAGATCTCCATCACCGAGTTCGCGAACACGATCTTGAGGCTGATGAAGGTGTTGTAGGCGACCTTCAGCAGCTCCGCCGACTCGATTGACACCGCGTGCACCGGCCGGTCGTGGAGCGCCCGGTAGAGGTCGGCGACCTGCGCCAGGGCGTCCGGGTCGTCGGAGCCGAGGAGAACGAACTCCGGCCGCAGGTAGTCGCGGAGCGTCGTCGTCAGGGCGATGAAGAACGGGTTGTACACCAGCCGCACCCGACGGCCGGCCAGGGGTGCGAGGTGGGCGCGGGTCGTGCCGGGGAGGACGGTGGACACGATGACGACGGTCAGATCTTTGTCCTGCCGCTCGGCTTCACGGGCGACGTCGCGGACGGCCTGGATGAGGAACCCGTACTCGAAATCTACGGGAGGATCCAGGGTGGGCTGCTCGCCGCCGTAGCGGGGGTCGTGCGGGGTCTGCACCGCCACGAACAGGAGGCCACCGTCGTCGACCTGCTCGACCAGGTCGGCCACGCTGTCCACGGCGGTGAGGCCGTGGCCGCGTCCGGCCGGGTCGTTGTGGGTGATGAGTTCGGGCAGTCCTTCCTCCTCGTGCGGCTGGGTGCGGCTGGCGAGGATGTCGTACGGGCGGCTGGTGACGTCGTAGCCGTAGACCTGGTGTTTGCCGTGCTCGGCGAGTGCGAGCGCGCAGGTCAGGCCGAGGTGGCCGAGACCGACCCATCCGATCTTCATGGGGTGTTCTCCTTGCAGACGAGAGGGCGGATCGTCTCGACGTCACGGGCCAGCGCGGCTTGCATGACGGGCCCGTAGAACTCGGCGGTGCGGTAGCCGCTGGCGGATTCGGCGCGGGTGAGGTCGTTGTGGCCGCCGGTGAGGTCGGCCCGGTCGTGGAGGATCTCCACGGGGATGCGCTGCTGCTGGCCGAGGGTGTCGCCGATCTGCTGGATCCAGGTGTCGCAGTGGGGGCTGAGGCTGACGTGGCCGACCGTGGTGGTCCAGGCGCGGGGCCAGAGGGGGAAGGTGTTGCAGCCCGGCAGGTCGTTGCTGCTGGGCCAGAGCACGCCGGGCTGCTGGCGTTCGACGACGGTGTCCCAGTGGGGGGTGAGCATGCGGGCGTCGTCGTTGAACAGCATCAGCCACTCCCTGTTCGCGCGGGCGGCGAGTGCGTTGACGTACTCGTGGAGACGGCCGTAGCCGTACCGCTCGGGGGCGACCCACAGGTGGTCGGCGGCCAGCTGCTCGGCGGCCGCGATGGTGTCCGGGTCGTCAGGGTCGGCCGCGACGAGGATCTCCACGCTGCGCTTCCCAGCGGTATCGCGCAGGGACGCGATGCTCTCGGCGAGCGCGGCAGGGCGCCCACGGGACGGCAGCAGAACGGAGATCACGCGGCGAGCCACTGCGGGTTGTCGGCGTACCAGTGCACGATGTCCGCCAGCGTCTCGTCCAACGGCCTCGGACCCGGCCAGCCCAGCTTCGTCAGCTGCGACCCGTCCAGCGCGTACCGGTGGTCGTGCCCGGGCCGCTGCGAGTGGTAGTCGACCAGCTCGTAGTCCAGCTCCCGGCCCGCGGCCGCCGCCATCCGGAGGGCCACGTCGAGGTTCGATGCCTCGTCGCCGACGACGTTGTAGCGCAGCGGGCCCGCAGGCATCGTCGGGTAGTAGGTGAGGCGCTCGTCGCCGTCGAAGTGCTCGGTGAGCCACAGCCACGCCGCGGCGAAGTCGCGGGCGTCGACCCAGCAGCGCGACCCGGACACGCCGTCCGGGGACGCGTGGACGGTGAGCTTCTCCCCGCCGAAGATGGCGCGGGCGATCTTCGGGATGAACTTCTCTGCGGCCTGCGGCGCCGGCGCGAGGAGGTTCATCGTGTTGGTGACGATCAGCGGGATGCCGAGGCCACGCCAGTAGGAGTAGGCGATCGCCTCCTGCGCGGCCTTGGAGGCGGCGTAGGGGTTGGAGGGGCGGATGCTGTCCCATTCGTGGTGCCGGTAGCCGGGGGCGGCGGGCCCGAAAACTTCGTCGGTGGACATGTGGAGGAAGATGCGGGGCTGGGCGGCGCGCGCGTACTCCAGCATGTTGAGCATGAGTTCGACGTTGTTCCGCACGAACGGCACCGGGTCGGTGAGGGAGCGGTCGACGTGGGATTCGGAGGCGATGTTCCACACGTAGTCGATGGGCCCGATCCGCTCGGCGAGGAGCGGGGTGATGGGCAGGGCGAGGTCGTGGGCGATGACGTCGACCCGGTGGCGGGTGTCGGGGTGGGCGTCGAGGACGGCGTTGATGCGGGCGCCGTCGCCGTGGTGCCGGTAGGTGACGGGGCAGACGACGTGCCAGTCGGTGTGGGTGAGGACGTGGGCGAGGACGGTGGAGCCGACGAAGCCGGACGCGCCGGTGAGCAGGAGTCTCATGCGGCGGACGGTAGACAGCCCCAACGCATGATCATTCCGGGTGTGTGGTGGCGTCTCGGCCCGCGGCGAGGAGGTGCTGCTGCGCGGCGCCGAGCGCCTTGACGCGCTGCTCGTGGTCGAGGTTGAGCGCGTCGAGCGCCGCGGACAGGGCGGCGGCCACCAGATCGCCTTCCAGGTCCAGGCGCCGTTCCAGTGCGACCATCACGCCGGCGTCGACGGCTTGCTTCGCGGTGGTCGCGGCGAGCTTGCGTTCCAGGCGGGACTGGCCGAGCCAGCTCTTGACTTCCTGTGGCGGGTTGAGCGGGTCGCCGCCGGAGTCGATGTGGTCGCGCATCTGCTGGGCGATGATCTGGTCGGTCCAGGCTGCGCGGGCGGTGGCGGTGCGGACGAGGCCCAGGAGGGCTTCGTGGGGGGTGATGTCGCGCTCGGCAGCGAGTTCTTGGGCCATGGCCCAGGCCTCCTCGACGTGTTGGTGTGCGCCTCGGTGCCAGATGCAGGTGCCCAGCCCGGGGTGACCGGTGCCTTGTCCGGCGCGGTGGGAGCACATGCGGCCGTTGAGGTTGCGGGCCGGGCAGCGTGCCGGGTAGGCGGTCATGCCGTCTAGTGTGGCCCGGCACGCGCGGGTGATCTTCCGGCGGCTTCAGCTCAGCTGCTTCAGTGCGGCCTCGTACTCGGCGGCCTGGTCGGGGGTGAGCGCGCCGGACACGCGGAGGAGGATGCCGCCGTTGAGGTAGTGGTACTCGGTGCCGAAGATCTTCATCTTGTCGAGGGTGTCCGCGATGTACTTGGCGCGGTCCTGTGCGTCGGCCGGGTCGCTGTAGATCTCGACGCTTCCGCCGTTCTGGACTTCGTCGTCGAGCTTGGGCTTGGCGCGGCTGTCGGTGAAGTCGGCTTTGGAGGTGTAGCCGTTGGGGCGTCCAAGGAGTTGGTTTGGGTCGGTGGCGGCGGTGTAGACGGTGGCGGCCTTGGTGCTGGTGATCGCCTTGGTGAGGGCGGTGACGACTTGCTGCGCGTCGAGTTCCTTCGGCGCCGGCGTGCTGCTGCTGACTGTGGCGCTGGCCGGGCTGTTGCTGGCGGTGGTGTTGTCGGGGCTGTCGTTGCTGCTGCAGGCGGTGAGGGCGAGCAGGCTGGCGGTGGCGAGTGTGGTGAGGGCGCGGGCGCGCATGGGTGTTTCCCCCCTGCTGGTGTGGCTGGTGCGGGGTGAGCGTAGGGGGGATTGGCGTTGTGTGGTGGGTTTGTGACGGTGATGTGACCGGATCGGGTGCGGGGTGGCGGCCGTTGCGGGCGCGCAGGACGAAGGCCCGCACCCTGGGGAGGGGGCGGGCCTTCGGCGCGCGGGTGGGTTCAGGTGTTGCGGAGGATCTGCGCGTACTCGGCGCGGGTGGCTCCCTCGGGGATTCGGGGGGCCTGGTCGATTTCCTGCTCGGTGGCCGGGCGGCCGGCCACGCTGCCGAGTCCGATGCGCAGGGCCAGGTGGGTCATGGGGGCCTTGGGGCTGACGGCTTCGAGGCTGCGGGCGAGGTCGGTCATGTGAGTACTCCTGTCGTGTCGGGCGGTCAGGCGGCGGGCTGGCGCGGATCGTGGTCGGGGCAGTAGTCCCGGCCTTCGACATCGCTCCAGCCGTCGGCAGCGAGCTTGCGGCGGTGGTCGGAGGCTTCCTCCTCGCGGGAAGTGGGCTGGAAGCCAGCGCGGAGGGAGTACTCGGGGCAGTCGTCGTGGGCGCAGCGAATGGTGTGGGCCAAGGCGGGTCTCCTTTAGGCGGCGAGGGTCAGGCGGGTCGGATGGTGGTGGCCCAGTCCTGCGGGCCGGTCACACCCTGGATCTTGTAGTGGTCGATGGGGTCGCCGGGGTCGACGGCCAGCAGCCGACCGACGACACCCGGGGCGGCGTGCGCGGAGGACACGACCTCCACCAAGTCGCCAACCTGCGGGAGCTGGGCGGTCTGCTGGTCGAGGTGGTTGAAGAACCGGGCCGTCACGTCCGTCCCCGACTCGTCATGGACGGCGATGTCCCACGCCATGCCGGCCAGCCCGAGCCGGTGCACGAACGCGGTGTGGGCGTGGATGCGGCGGCTGCTGCCGGTGATGGTGCGCTCCCGGTCCTCGGTGTCCCAGCGGAGCGTGTAGACGGGGTCGGTACGGCGGGCCATGGGGGACTCCTCAGGCGGCGGCTTCGGCGTGGGGGCGGATGGTGATCGCGGCGCTCCCGAACTCCAGGGCGGCGAATCCCTCGTTGTCGGCCAGGTTGCGGGCGTTTGCCGCGAGTTCCATGAGCGGCGCGTGGTCGGCGTCGGTGATGGTGGCGCCCTCGGCGCGGATCACCTCCCAGACGATGTCGCGGAGTTCACCGCGACCGTCACAGATACGGCGGTCGGCGGGCTGGCCCTTGCGGACGATGGCGATGCGGTACACAGGGGCTCCTAGGCGGCGAGGGCGTCGGCGAGGAGCTCGACGCGGGCGATGGCGGGGCAGTCGACGGGGTAGAGGACGGTGACGGTGGCGAGGCCGGTGGTGGTGCGGGCCGGCTTGTCGACGGCGGTGGGCCGGGCGAGGGTGTAGGCGCTGCGGTGGATCGTGTAGGCCTGGATGCGGTCGACGCGGAAGGAGCGCATCTCCGCCGTGTCGCGGTCGGCGGCGCGGAGGACGATGTCGCCGGCGGCGGTGACGATGACGTCGTGGATCTCGATGGTTCGGATGGTCTCGGTGCCGTCGGCCTTGGTGTAGGTGATGGTCACCGGCTGGCGCTTGTCGAGGGCGGTGATGAGGCGGGTGAGGGTCTGGGTGGTGGTCTCGTTCTTGGTGTGCCTCATCGGGTCCCCCTGACTTCGTCTTGCTGACATAGACAAGGTTAGGGCCGCACGACTAACCTTGTCAACATGAATACAGCGAAGTTCCCTGGGGGTGCGGCGATAGACTTTGTCTACGTCACAACAACAGGGGGAGACATGGCCGACCCAACCGCCGACTACTGGACCGTCGCCGACGTCGCCGAACACTGGGGCGTCACACCCCAGACCATCCGCACCTACCGCTCACGCGGGCGTCGCGAACTCCCCGAGCCCGACAACGTCTTCGGACGCTCCCCGGTGTGGAAGCCGAAGACGATCCTGGACTTCCAGCGGCCCGGACAGGGAGCGCGGACCGACCTGAAGAGCAACGAGGAGACCAGCACATGAACAACGACCAGGTGATGTTGCGTGCCGAGGCCACCGTCAACGGGGAACTCTGCACCGTCTTCCTCGAAGCGCCCCGCGAGATGTGGGACAACTCCCTCACCGACATGCGGCCCGATCTCGGGCGCGAGCAAGTCGAGGCAGTGCTGCGGGAGAAGCTGGCGTTGGAGATCGCGAAGCACCTCGACGTGACGATCAGCGAGGAGCACCCGGTGAGCAGCGAGGAGAAGACCACATGAGCGCCCGTGAAGCCCTTTACTGGGCCCTGTGGGACAACTACACCACGGCCGAGAAGAACGCGTTCATCGACGCCCACCGCGATGAAGTGGCGCTAGAGATCGGACGTGATGCGCTACGGAATGGTCTAGCACCAACCCTGACCCGGCTCGTCGGAGAAGCGAACGCCGCGAAGCTGCTGACCGAGCAGCAGCCTGCCGTGGATGCCATCTGCCGCGAGATCGTCCGCCTAGACGAGCAGCGTCACGCGATGCAGGCCGAAACGGGCGACGCAGCGTTCTGGATGCGCCTCCAGTTGACCGGCGAGATCATCGGCTTGTGGAAGGCACTGTGCGCACTGAACGGCTGGCCGATGGAGGAGGCGGACAAGGAGGGGAAAGCCGATCAGTACGTGGACGAGTGGATGACCACCCACCCCGAGAGCGCGGGCCTGGTGCGCCCGGACGAGGAGCAGGTGTGAACAGTGTCGGCATTCAGCTCGTTGGCGGCCCGGCCGACGGCATGCTCATCGTGATCCCCGGCGATCCGGCGAACCCGCCCCGCGTCTACGACGGGCTGATCTATGAGATGGGTAAGCGCAGGCTGGTCTATCGGCGGGCGGACGGGCGGGGCGTGCTGGGGAGGCGGACGCCGGGCTCTGAGGGGCCGCCATGGCGCTACCAGCACGACGGCGACCGCCCGGTGCGCCCGGACGAGGAGCCCACATGAGCGAGGTGGCGAAGAACCCGCTCGGCCCCGCTGGGCACAACGTGCGGCGCACCGTGCGGCGCCTCCGCGAGGATCGCCGATGGTCTTACGTGGAACTCTCCGAGCGCCTTGCGAAAGAGGGCCGCTCAATCCCCGTTCTCGGTCTGAGCCGACTGGAGCGCGGGGAGCGCCGCGTTGATGTTGACGACCTCATGGCGCTCGCAGCGGTATTCGGCCTCAGCCCCGAGCAGTTGATGGAACCGCCTGCGGAATGCCAGAACTGCCACGGCGCGCCGCCGCCCGGATTCATCTGCATGAAGTGCGAAACCACCGGACTGCCCGCGCGCGGAGCCTGAGCCCACCGCATGACGACGGCCCCGCCCGGACTCCGGTGCGGGGCCGCTCTCGCGGGGTGAATCCCCGCGAACCCCTAACCCCCCACCCTGCCTGTGATCTACCCTCACCGGCATCACCAAGGGGGGTACCACCATGCACAGACACACCCGCGTCGCCGTCCTGGCCGCACTCCTGCTCGCCGCCACCGCATGCACCAGCAGCAGCGACGACCCGGACACCGCAAGCAGCTCGTCCAGCAGTCCGGCCGGCCTCGCCGCCGAATGGGGCCCGAAGCTCCAGGAAGCGACCACCGCAGAGACCGCCGTCTGCAATCAGGTCGGGGACCAGGCCTGCGCCGAACACCTCACCAACATCGCCATCGTCGTCACCGACCTTGAGCAGGCCATCGACGAGGCGGGCGGCCAAGACGCCTACCCGCGCACGGTGGAGAAGATCACCGAGATCAACAAGTCGGTGGACGCGTACACCGAACACGAGTGCCTCGGCGACGAAAACGCCGGCATCTCCGGGTCTCCGTGCCCGGACGATGCGCGCACCATCATGACGGGCGGGGCGCAGCTCCCGTTGACGCTGGAGACGGACGAAGCGAAGAACGGGTAGCGGGCCTCAACCCGGGGGCGTCACACTGCCGTTCATGGACGACGTGGTGTACATGGTGCGCGGCGGCACGCGGGAGATCTGCCAGCGGGAACTCGACCGCCTCTGCCAGCTGCTCGGCGCCGTCCCCACGATGCGCCCGTCCGCGGCGGTCGGTCGCGGCTGGACTGCCCGCGCTGTTCCCGCGCCGCAGCCTGAGCCGGTGGCCGGACACGAGTAGGCCCTCACCGACGGGGGGTTGCGGTGAGGGCCCGGCACTCGACACAGCCAGTCTCCCAGCCCTGTCAAACGGTCCCCTGAGGGGTCGCCAGAGAAGCCGAGACCCCTCCCCCGACGACGCTGTCCGCGCGCACCGGGGAAGGGGGCAGGGGACCTGATTGAGGGCCGTCTGACCTGCGAACTCGGCCCGTTCAGGGCACGGACACTGCCTGCGCTTCCCACGCCTCCGAGGGCACCAGACGCCAGGTGCCGGCGTCGGTGCGTTCGACCTCCGGCTTGAGGCCCTCTATCGCTTTCAGGACCTGCCGCTCCTCCAGCCCGGTCGCCTGCTCCAGCTCACGGCGGGTGGCGTTCCCGTACTTCGTCAGCGCGTTCCGCACCTTCTCCTGATTGCTGGCCCCGGGGACCGGGAGGATCAGCCGCTTCCCGACCGGTGCGCGGACGGTGGTTGCGCCGATCCGGGCGACCTCGGCCCGGAACTCGTCCCCGGTCAGCCACATGCCCTTATAGGGGGCGGGCTGCTGGTGGACCGGGGACTGGAGGAGGAACTTGCCGGGCTGGTCCAACTTGCCGGGTTCCCAGCCTGGGGTGTTGCCGAAGATGAACCGGCGGTGGTCCGCGTCGTTCATGCGGGTGGACAGCCGGTTCGCGTAGTTGCCGCGCGCGTCGGTCGTCCCGCCGAACACCTTGCGGGAGGGCTGCTGGGTGGCGGACAGGAAGTGCATGCCGGCGAACCGCATCAACGCCAGCAGGGACTCCTGCTTCTTCGACGCGGGGTCTTTCTTCCACTGTCCGACGTCGCCCTGCCGGACCAGCTCCGCCAACTCGTCCTCGATGACCCAGATCGCGGGGCGTCCGTGCTTCTCGGGGTCCCATTCCTGGTCGCCTGCGGAGGCGAGGATCTCGCCGCGCTCGCCCAGCTCGGCTTTGAGCCAGTCGAGGAGGGCGTGGGCCTGCTCGGGGGTCTCGGCGACGTCCTGCAGGATCGGCGCCATCGGCGTCAACTCGGGCGCGCCGGGCTTGAGGTCCATGCCGTAGAGGATGGTGTCGGGCCGGTCCGCGAGCTGGACCGCGATGGACCGGACCAGCGTGGACTTCCCGAACTTGCTGGACCCCGCGACCAGGGTGTGGTTGTAGGCCATGTCGAGCCAGACCGGGTTCAGGAACCGGTCCACGCCGAGGAGGACCGGGTCGGTGAACCGGGTGGCGCTGGCCCACTGGTAGGGCACGACCGCGCTGAGCGGGTCGCCGTCGATGAACCGGGCGATGAGCTGGTTCGTGAGCGCCCCGTCGTCGAGGACGAACTCCCCGGCCACGCCCATTCCGGAGGCGACCTTGGGCCACGCGGCCCGGAGCCGGTCCCGGTCCAGGTTCACGGGCAGGTCGAGGACTGCGGTCCAGCCGGTCTTGGTCCGTTCCACGGTGCAGCCCGGGAGTTCGGCGGTGAACAGTTCGTGGACCACGGTCCGCAGCTTGGTTTCCTCGACGGTCCGCCCGGTCAGGTTCGGTCCGGACTGGACCGGTTCGGGCGCGGTCCGCACGGCGAGCTGGTGCGCGGCCATCTGCTGCCGGATCAACGCCGTCTGAAGCTTGACGGACTCCTGCTCCACCTTCAGATCGTCGTGGCGGGTGTGGTGCCGGTACGCGCCGCGAGCCGCAGCGGCGAGGGCGACGGAGACGAGCCACGAGTAGAACGCCGGGCCTCCGCCCGCGGCGCCGGTGATGGCGGCCTGGGTGAAGGCGGCTGCGGCGGCGCCGGCGCCCCAGGACAGGGACGGGGACCACTTGCGGGCGAAGGAGACGGCGGCCAGCTTGCCTGCGGCGATGGCGGTGATGGTTTCGACGGCGGTGGCGTGCTGGCCGTATTGCCAGTCGGCGAGGAGGGCGGCGCCGGATACGAGGCTGGGCAGCGCGACGGCGGCGGCGATGTCGGTGCGGGTGATCTTCACGCTGTGGCTCCGGAGACGGCGCGGCCCCCACGGGCAGGGGTGGGGGCCGGAGCGGGCGGCGGTCAGTTGTACTGGCGGAGCTGGTCCTTGGCGGCGGTCAGTCGCCGGTACGCGGTGGACGGGGGGACGCCGAGGATGTCGGCGGCGTCCTGCTTGGTGATCTGCTCGCCGAGCTTGAGACGGCGCAGGAGTTCAGCGACCTGGTCGTCGGGCTGGACCGGGCGGTCCGCGGTCCGGTTCGCGGCCTGGACGGTGGGCTGAACCGGGGACAGGGCCGGTTCGGGGCTGCTCTCGATCTGGTTCACGGCCTGGTCAGCGGCCTGAACCGGTGTGGCCTCGGGCTGGACTACGAATTGGTCCACCGTGGTTTCCGGACCGCCACGCCGGGCTTCGAGGGCGAGGCGCAGCTTCACGGTCCGGTCCTCGGTGAGGGCCTGGTCCCGGTCGCCGAGGGCGAGAGCGAGTTCGGTGCCGGTCTGCTGCTGCCGGGCCCGCAGGTACGCCTCGTACTTGGGGTCGAGCTTGATCCGGATCGTGTGCATGCCGATCGCCCACACGCCCTTCGCCGCGGCGGAGACCAGGGCGCCGACGATCCCGACGATCCAGCCCCACGAGCCGGCGAGTGCACCGTGGGTGATGATCGCGGCCATGGACACGACGAGCATCGCGACGCCCGCGTTCCTCGGGGTTTCGGCTCGTTTGCTGTCGTAGCGGAGGATCCATTCGGCGATGAGGCAGGCGGCCCATCCGGCGTCGAAAACTCCGGCGACGAGGTAGGCGGCCCAGGCGGGGGCGAGGAGGGTGAGCATGCTGCCGATGGCGACGGTGCCCCAGATGATGGCGCCGATGGTCATGACGATGGCGAGGGTGAACAGGGCGCGGCGCAGCAGGCTGTCGAGGTTGAAGGGGAGCCGCGGCGGGGGCGGGGTGGTGTCGGGGACGTCGTAGGCGACGGGCACGCCGTTCACCACCTCGTTGACGGTGCGGGTCGCGCGGCGGAACGGGCGGGCCATGACGAGTGCCTCCAGACGGCTCAGTGGGTGACGCGTGCGGTGGGTCGGTGGGTGCGGATCTGGTGGGCGATCCAGATGCCGCCGGCGGTGAGGAGCGCGGCTTCGGGCTGGGCGGCGGCGGCCTGGGCGATGCCGGCGACGGTGGTGAGGAGGACGGTCGCGGCGAGCTGGGCGACGTGGCCGGCCGTGTCCGGGTGCATCAGGGCGAGGATGATGAGGGTGGCGTAGAGGAGGCGGTGGAGGATGCGGTCGTGGCGGCGTGCCATGGCGGGTCTCCCGGGTGGGGGTGGCGGGCTGGCGCGGTTCTCCTCACCGCCGGCGTGGTGTCCGGCGGATCGGACAGCCGGTCAGCGGCGGCGGTAGTCGGACAGGATCGACTTGGCCTTGAGCATCTCCGTCTCCGCCGCGGCGCGGTCCGTCTTGGCCTGCTGGTGTTGGCGGATGGCGTAGTCGCGGCGGGAGTCGTCCTCGCCGCGCCTGGTGTGGCCTTGGACGATGCGGCTCCACTTGGTTTCGCGGGCGGCGGCGTCGCGGGCGGCCGCTTCGGCGGTCTGTTCGCGGCGTTGCTGGTCCTCGCGGATCATCCGGTGCATGTCGGCGTCGGACATGCCGTCGTCGTTGCGGCTCTTGCGGCTGAACAGGCCCACGCGGGGCTCCTCTCGGGGTGGGTGCCGCGCTCTCGGCTGGGGGATGTACCGAGAGCGCGGCGGTCAGTGGGTGCCGTAGACGGCGACGGCGAGCGCAAGCACGGTGGCGGCCAGCGCGACGAGTGCGAGGGTGCGGGTCGCGGTACGGCCGGGCGGCCGGCTCATTGGCGGAGCGCCGTGCTGATCTTCTCGATGAGGTCGAGGAGCGGTTGCGGCAGCGGGGCACGCTCGGGCTCGGGTTGCGTGGGGGTGGGCCGTGCTTGCGGTTGGTCGGTACGCTGCATGCGGCTGTCTCTCCTGTTCACGGCAGGTGGATGGCTGGCCCCGGTCGGGCTCTCACACACCGACCGGGGCCGACTTGTTGGTGCCGTTCCACAGTGGCCAACTTCTGGACAGATGTCAAGAAGTTGAGGGAGGATGTAGCCGTGCCCAAAAACCCTGAGCGCGAGGGGAGTCCGCGATTGATCACCATCAGCGAGATCGCGGCGGAGTACGGCGTCAGCCGGACGACCGTGCACAGCTACCGGCGCAGCGGCACCTTCCCGCAGCCCGCTCCGGTGGAAGGCACGGAGAAGACGAAGCTGCGCTTCCGAGCTGACGAGGTTGCCGCCTGGTTCGAGGCGAACCCCAAGCAGCAGGGCAAGCGGACCGACCTCCCCCCAAGGCCACAGCAGCAAGGAGCTACGCCCATGACCCATGAGGAGTACGAGGATCGACGCCGTCGCCTTGAAGCGGACGCGGCGGACGCACGCAAGGCGCTGAACCAGGCGCGTGCCGTGTACGACGGAATCTGCGAAGAACTACGGGATCTGCGGGTCCAGTGGCAGGAGCAGCAGAAAACCGCCGAGTAGCCCCGACACGCAGCGAGGCCCCGACCGTGTGGTCGGGGCCTTTGCCGTGCCCGGCGGCGCTGTCCATCGGGCGGGTGAGTAGCGCTCCACCGGTACGAGCAGCGGTAGCACCGGTGCAGCAATCCCACGGTAGGACGCCTGTCAAGCCGCCCGGATGGGTGACGCGGACGGGGCGGCTGTCAGTGGGGTGCGGCACTCTGCCGGTATGGCCGATGTGACGGTGTACCCGCCGGATGAGGAAGGCGGGCGTGGCGTCCGCGCCGACGGACGGCTCCTCGGCCGTGCCTTCGAGGTGGCCGGGATCGCCACGCTGCTCGCGGAGGCCGGCCTGCCCGGCGTGGACGTGGCCGGCGCGGCGTGGATCGTGTGGCGGGGCGGCGGACCGGACAGCTGGGTGCACTGACCCTATTCGTCGTCGACCGCGTGGAGGTGCCGACGGTTGCGGCTCCGTTCGATCATGCTGTCGAGGATCTCGTCGTCGCTGGGTTCGTCGGGGGTGCGGCCGGTTTTGACGACGGCGATGATGCGGCCTCCGTCGGGGAGGTCACGGGAGATGACGCGGTGGTCTTCGGGCGCGTCTGTCATGAGGTGCCCCCTTCTGATGGTTGGGGGTTCAGGCTGCGCCTGTGGCGGTTTCAGGTCAATGGGGCCGACATCTTTCGGTCTGACCGGTGGGGGCGTACCGTCGCTGGTGTCCCGCGAGGGGCGCCCTAGGAGGCGCTGGCCCGTCAGCTGTAGGGGTACATGCTGGCGGGCCGTCCTCATGTCTGGGAACGTGCGAGCGCCCGCCCCTGTCTGTTGCTCACGGGGGCGGGCGCTGGTCTCCGGGGGCCACAACCCGCTCGATGGCGGGAGGGATCCAGTTCCCTGGTTCCGACTTGTCCCGGCAGGCGGTGCTCGTCGCCCGGTCGCTGCGCGCATCGCGACCACCTGGTGGAGCCCGCGAGGGAGATCTCTTCGAACCCATCGCCGGGCGCCGAGCGTGGCCCGTCCGGCTGTACGCCGACGACTTCTCGGGTGCCAAGGTTTCCCAGGGCAGACGGACGTTGCCGCTCTCAGGATGCCATGCCTACTCGGGCCAGACGATGTCGTTGTTGGCGAAGGCGCGGACGATGGCCGGGTCGTCGAGGTAGGACTGCAGCGAGTCGAGCTCGGTGTCCCAGTCGTCTTCCTGCAGCCGGGCGATCACCTTCGTGAGGGCGCGTTCCTTGATCTCGTCGGAGGCTTCGGCCTCGATCAGAGCGTCGGCGACGGTGTTGAAGAGACTGTAGGCGGATCCCCATCCCATGGTCAGGACTCCTTCGTCTGGTCGGTGCTGGGTTGCGGCTCGGGCGGTGCGATCGCGTCGTGCAGCTCGATGAGGCGGGCGTCCCACCAGCGGGACACCGAGGTGCCGAGCGGCGGCGGTCCGGCCTTCACCCAGCGTTCGTACAGGTCGATGACGCGGCTGACGTCCTGCTCGGCGGACCGGTGGAGCGCGGCGAAGACGCGGGCGGTGGTCTCGGTCTCGGTCGCTTGGGTCGCTGCCGGGCCGCCCGTGGGGCGGAGTGCGGCCGTGAGCTGGTTGTCCGGCTGTCGGTCATCGAGCCCGGCCACGATGCGGCGGATGCGGCGGGCGACGTTAGCTGCGTCGACCTGACGACCGTGGTCGAGGCCGTCCGCGTAGATCTTCAGGAGCCGGATGGATGCGATGGTGCTGCCGAGGCGGGCGCGGAGGTGCTCGCACTCGCCCTCGGCGCGGTCGGCGCGTTGCCGCTGCTGTTCCCAGTCGTCGGCGGTGGGTGCGGCGTCGCCGCGTCCGCAGGCCGGGCAGTAGCCGCGCGCCACGGCACGAAGCGCGGCGAGGTCGGCGATGAGCTGGTTGTACTCGTCGACTCGGATGGGCATGGCGGGCTGGCCGTCGATGGTGCAGCCGTGCGCGGGGGTCTGGTCGGTCATCGCTGCTTCTTCCGTGCTGCGCGTTTGAGGGCGCGTCGGGTGGCCCGGTTCGGGCGGGGGTCGGGTGCGGTGTCGTCGACGACGGTCTCGGTGCGGGCGAGGACGGTGTCCCACGTGACGCCCGGCTTCGGCGTGTGCTCGCCGCGGGGCGAGCTGCTCGGCCCGGTCACCGCGGGTGCTCCGGTTCATCCCAAGCAACACCGCCGCACTCGCGGCCGTCGATGATGAGCGGCCCGGCATGCGGATCCCTCTCCCGCTGGTAGTGGCCTGCGGGCTCGGTGCACACGGACTCGGGGTAGTCGTAGTGCGGGACGCCGCACGTCGGCGCGGTCATCGCTGCTCCTCGGGGTCGTAGATGCGGGTGCGTCCTGCGGGCCCTTCCATATGGAGGCCGCAGACGGGGAGCCATTCGCGCCAGCCCCGGTACAGGCGCCAGCCGATGGACGGCCGGTTGCAGTGGCCTGCGTCGCAGGAGCGTCCGGCGGCTGGCTCGTCGGGCGGCGGGGGTCCGGTGAGGCCGGTGGTTCCGCGCCGGGATGCGGGTGGGGTGACGCCTGTTGCGGGCTGTCCGGCGCCGGAACAGGTAGTGCCGTCTTTGCGGTGGCGGCCGAAGACCCCGGCGACGGTGACGAGTCTGGGCTGTCCGCAGCCGGGGCATTCGGCGCGGACGGCCGGTCCGGTCACGGCTGGCCTCCGCCGTTGATGGCGCGGGCGACGGCGAGGGCTCCGGCACGGAAGGGGCTGTTCGTCTGCGCGTCCGGCGGCCAGCGCTCGGCGTACTCGGCGGCGATGTCCAGCCAGTCGGCGAGGGCGAGGCCGACGGCTGGTGGCAGGACGGCGGCGTAGTCGGAGCTGGGGCCGCCGAAGCCGTTGATGAATCCGTGCGCCCAGGCGTCGGAGGTGTAGGGCTTCCAGTAGTCGGCGGTCTCCAGGTCGTGCTGCGCGGTCTCGGCGAGCGGGCGCAGCTTCTCAGCTGCGGCCCTGAGTTCGTCGGCGGGGGTCATCGGTTCCTCCAGGCGTAGGCGGTGAGTGCGAGTGCGGCGGTGAGGCTGAGGCCGGGGCAGACGAGGCCGGCGACGGTCCCGGCCGTGACGGCGAGGGTCATGCGGTCCACCTGCGGACGGGGATCCCGGCCTGCTCGGCAAGGTCGGCGCAGTGCGTCGCGCCGTGGGAGCCGTGGGGCTTCGGCTGGCGGCAGTTCGGCTTGGTGCAGGGGCTGATGAAGGCGAGCACCACGTCGGCGCCGAGCTGGACCATCTCGGTGTTGCGGCGGAACCCGGCGGAGCGGTCGAGCTTCCCGCCCGGCCGCCAGTTCGCGCGGTGTCGTTCGAGCTCGATCAGCGGCGAGCGGGCGGCGTGCCAGCGCGCCCAGTCGTCGGCCATGGCGTCGGCGCCGGTGGGGCACGCGCCGTGGACGATGACGGTGGTTCGGTTGTGGAAGGTGTTGGCAGCGGCGAGGGCGGTGAGGACGTCGTCGACGGCGGCTCGGTCGTTCCAGTCGCGGCTGCCGGTGACAAGGATCCGGTAGGGGTTTGTCACGGGTTGCTCCGGTTGTGTCAGGTTTGTGGGGGCGGCGCGCTGAGCGCCTCTGTGAGGCTCTGGGAAGTGTTCCGGCGTCGCGAGAGCCGCACGGCGGGGTGTTCGGGCGTCTGTGGGGCCGTCACGCCCCGCCGTGGGCTATGCGACGGTCACTCCGTCGCGGGGGTCTCGGTGGTGTGTGTCTCGGCAGGCACGGCGGGCTGCTCCCCGACGGCGGGCCGTTCGGTGGGGGTGTAGGGGTGCCGCCAGGACCGCTCCTCGTCGCCGGGGCAGTCGGCGCACGTGCCGGTGCCGTAGACGTCGGGGGCGTGGCGGTCCCTGCCGTGCCCGCAGCGGCACAGCGTCTCGGCGGGCTGTTCCTCGGCGGCCATCCGGCGCAGCACGTCCCGCGCGGCCTCCCAGCCCAGACCGAGCCCGGTTGTGGTCTTGGCGCGCTCCTCCGGGTCCTCCACGCGGGCGATCGCCTCGGCCAGCAAGGCGGCCCGGTCTGCGGGCGGCGGGGCAGGCACGGCGGCGGCGCCTCGCTCGATCATGAACGCGTGCGCCCAGTCCTGCCGGAACGTGCACTGCGGGTCGGGGCATGTCCAGCCCGAGTGCGTGGCCACCAGGATCGGCGACTGGCCGGACTCGTGGAGTGCCCCGCAGGTGAACGGGTGCATGCGGCCGTAGTGCTGGAAGGCGTTGAGGGCGGTTGCCTGGTCGGCCGTCCAGGGGGCACGGATCGGTTCGGTGGTCATGGGGTTCCGTTCAGGTCGTGGGACGATGCGGGGTGCCGGCCGCCCCGGATTCCGCCCGGGGCGGCCGGTGTCGTGCGTGGTCACGCGGTGAGCCACTGGCCCCACTTGCAGCCGGTGCACAGCCAGGCGTGGCCTTGGCTGATCCCGTCGCAGTGGTTCGGCGCGAAGTCGAAGCGGGTGGCCCCGCACTCGGGGCACTTCTCCGGGCGCTCCGAGGTCTCCTCAATGCCCCACGCCTCGCAGGCGGCGTCCAGCCCGTCGGCCCGCTCCCACCGCTCGGCAGGCGTGGACTGGTTGCGGCGCTCGATGAGCGCGCGGACGCTCTCCACGACGTAGGCCGGCGACGCGTAACCGATCGCCGTCAGCGCTTCCCGCTCGCCGCACTGGCCGTGCTCGTCGACGAGGCGAGCCCATTCCCAGGACGGGCCGCGCTCCGGCTCTCCGTCGGCGGCCTCGATACCGGTGTGCCACTCCCAGATGAGGATCAGCCCGTGGCGCCAGCGCGTGGCGGGGATGCCGGAGGAGTCGTCGAGGGTGATGACGGCGCGGAGGTAGAAGTGGCTGCCGCTGGTGTCGGAGTCGTCGGTGAACGCGTCCGCCGGGTGGAGGCCGGCAGCGGTGAGGGCGTCAGCAACGGCGGCGATGTACTCGTCGTGCGGGAGCTGCTTGGTCATGGTTTCTCCTGGTTTGTGGTGGGTTGGGACGGTAGGGGGTGGCACTGACAGCCGGCTGTGCGCGTGGTCACGGGGCGGGCAGGACAGCGGCGTTGGTCATCGCGCCTGCTGCACCCAGTTGGTGCGGCGGCGGCGGGCGGAGCCTTCGCGGTCGCTGCGGTCGGCGGACTTGCAGCCGGGGTCGCAGTAGGCGGCGTCCGAGCGCTTGCGGAGCCGCCGGTGCGGGCCGCCCTGGGTGGCGCAGGGGGCTTCCGGGGTGCAGTCGGGGCACCAGTCGATGGGGTCGATGTAGTCGCCGCACCAGGCGCAGTGGCGGGTTCCGTCACCGTGGATGACGGCGGTCTCGGGCTGACGTCGGCCGTAGCGCCCGGTCATCGGTTGCTCCTGGTGTCCTCGCCACCAACGGGAGCGGCGACGCAGCCAGGGCAGTCGTCGACGTGCTCGGGGTCGTCGCTGTCGTCCGCGACGACGTGCGTCTCGGCGGCGTCCTCGACGGGAGCGGCGAGGACGTCAGCAACCGTCCGACCCCGGTACGTCAGCGTTGGCGCGAGCTGCTTCGCCAGCCGCAGCGCCTCGTCGTGTTCGAACCGGTGCTCCTTCAGCCATGCCGCCTCGGCGTCGTAGTCCTCGTCGAAGTCCGGCTCGTAGGACCATGTGCCGTCGGTGCCGTACTGGCGGATCCCGTGGCGGACGGCGAAAAGCCCGTCGCCCGTGTACTTGACCTGGATGGTGAAGGTCCAACGATCGTCGTGGCCAGCCGGCAGGCAGGACACGACGTAGCCGGTGGGCTGAACGGTCGGCTCGGGAATGCCGGGCTTGATGTGGCCGAGGCTTTCGCGGATCTCTCGCATGGTCATTGCGGGACGGCTCTGCTGCGTCATGTGTGTCTCCGTGTTTGCTGCTGACAGTGGTGTTGGTGTGCGTGGCGCGGGGCGGGCAGGACAGCGGGAACGTCGTCGGCGAACAGGTCGAGCTGGTCGCCGAGCCGGACGTTCGACCACAGCACCTCCGTGCGCCCCTTGTCGGCCTTGGCGTTGCCCGTGGTGGCGGCTCGCTCGTACCGGTGCCAGCCGTCGTAGAGGTCGGTGTACAGCGGGCTGTCGTAGCCGGAGAGGACGACCGCCGCCCGGCAGTCGGCGAGGGCGGCCGCCAGCGCTCGGTGTTCGGCGTCGGTCTTCATCTCATGCCGGTAGTTCCGACCCCACCCGCGGGTCGAACCCAAGTACGGCGGGTCCACGTAGAGCAGCACCTTGGGCTGCTTGCCGTACTTGGCGATCAGATCCAGGGCGGGCAACGCCTCGAGGGACACGTCCCGCAGGCGCTCCGCAGCGGAGGCGAGCCGGAGGACGTAGGCCTCGAGGTAGCCGGGCATCGACGTCGACGAGCCGGCCGGGTCGATGTAGTAGCGCCAGCCCGTGTTCCGCAGCGTCCCGGAGCGGCCCTGGGCGAGACGGCACCAGATGCGGCGGGCCAGCTCCAGGTCGTCGTCCGTCAGGTCCCAGGTGGCTTCGAGTTCGGCGCGGGAGTGCGGGGTGAGCAGGCAGGCGCGCAGCAGCTGCTCGGGCTGGTCGCGGAGGATCCGCCAGAACGTCATCAGTTCGCTGTCGAGATCGTTAACCGTCTCCATCGGCGACCGCCGCTTCTCCAGCAGCACGGACAGGCCGCCGGCGAACGGTTCGACGTAGTGGTCGTGGTCGGGCAGCAGCGACACGATCCACGGCGCGATGCGCTGCTTGCTGCCGAAGTACGGGACGGGGCTCTTCACGTCTGCTCCTGGTGGTGTGCGGGGCGTGGTGTGCAGGTGGCGTGGTGCCGGTGTCCTTGGGCGGTCCACGTCCGGTCGAGGGGGAGGCCGCATCCGGTGCAGCGGACGGCCGGCCGTTTCGCGTTGGGGGTGTCGACGGCTTCGCAGAGGGTGTTCCAGTGGTCGTCTTGCTGGGCTTCGGTCCAGTAGCCCCAGGGGGTGGCGGGGGTGGGTCGGGTGGGGACGGTTTCCAGGAGGAGCCG
>NZ_BQUN01000037.1:37626-67632 GCF_026008495.1 Streptomyces sp. A012304 | reverse complement strand
GGTGAGCGGGGCTCCGCTGGAGGTCGGGCCTCCGCCTGTGGCGGGGGCTGCGCCCGTCAGCGGGTCCGTGCCGGTTGTGGGGTCTTCCCCGGGCGCGGGGACTTCGCCTGTGGTGGGGTCTTCGCCGGTCAGCGGGTCGGTGCCGGTCGCGGGGACTGCCGTGCCTTTGGCCTCTCCGGTTTCTCCCGCGCCTTCCGCGCCTCCTGTCGACGCCGTTCCCGCGCCCCGGGACGGGGGTGAGCGGCCCGGGCGGGTCTCCGTCACCGTGGCGGCCGCCGCGACGCCGGGGGAGGGCGGGCGTGGGCGGCGGCTGAGCTGCACCGTCGCGCTGGCGGTCGCCGGGGCCATGGCGGCGGTGACCGTGGGGTCGGTGTCCCTGTTCGGGCTGCTGCCCGGGGAGAAGGACGCCGGGAACGACGCCGCCGGGGAGGTGCCCTCCGCGACGTCGTCCCCCCAGGCCACCGGGACCGTACTGCCCGCCCGCTACCTCGGCACCTGGGAAGGGCCCGGCAGCGGACTCGACGGCAAACTGCCCATGGGCACCTTCCGGCTGACGGTCCGGCAGGCCGCCGTCGGCCAGGAACTGGGCCGCATGCGCCAGACCGACCTGCTCGGCGGGGTCTGCCTCGACATCCTCACCCTGAAGCAGGTCACGGCGAAGGAGGTCGTCGCCACGTCCGTCGGCGCCGAGACCAACCACGCGGGCTGCAACCCCAAGCCCCACACGATCCGGCTCACCCCGACCGGCGACGACCTCACCTACTCCTCGGACAGCCCGGCGGAGGGCAACCCGGTGGCCCGCATGGCGAAGGTCACGTAGCCGCCCGCTCGGACAGCACCGCGGCGGCCAGCCGCGCGATCCCCTGCGGGACGGCGGACAGGGGCCCCTCGCCCTCGTAGTACGGCACCGTCTGCCCCGGCAGCCGCAGCAGCAGCGTCGGGACGGTCCGCGGCTCGCCCACGGCGATGTCCTTGCACTCCGCGCACACCGGCAGCATCCGCCGGTGCGGGCCCTCCGCCGTGACCCGGACGTGGTGCCGGCCGACCGCCGGGCCGTGCAGCGGATTCACGGCGCAGCACGTGTCGTCGGCCTGCCCCGCGAGCACGGCACGGCCGGCCCGGGCGAGGACGGTGACCGCCACGAGGGCCGCCGGGTCCTGCGGCGCGGTGGCCGGATCGTCCAGCCGGCCGACGTCGCCGTCGACGAGCAGCAGCGCGGCGTCGAGGTACTCCCGCAGCCGGGGACCGGCGGCCGCCACGTCCACCCGCTGAGCCGTCAGCTGCCGGGTGAGCGTGACCAGTTCGCTGCGCGCGACCAGATGCAGATAGGTCATCGACGGCTCGCTGGGCGCCGTGTACGGCAGCAGTTCGGTCGGCAGCGGCTCCGGGTGGCGCCGCCGCAGGACCGCCCCGGCGATCCCGAGGCCGCCCGCGACGAGCGCGAGGAGCGCGCCCGCGCCGAGGGCGCCCAGCAGCAGGCCGGGCAGGAAGTCGCCGGAGAAGAGCGGGCGCAGGGTGGTCTCCGCGACCGGGTCCGGCGCGGGAGCGGGCGCGGAGGGCGTCTCCGGCTCGGCGGTGCGCGGGGAGTCGTCCAGGTACGTCATGAGCCGGTCGAGCCGCTCGCCCAGCAGGTGGTCATCGGCCTCGTCGGCCGCGTCGTCGCCGTACGCGATGGACTCCGGCAGGTCGTAGGCGAGGCGGTCGCCGTCCAGCCGGAGGCCGTGGTTGTACACGTCGATGAAGCCGCTGCCCGGGTCCACGACGACGTACACCCCGTTCTTGCCGAGCCGCTCCCGCACCGACGCGGCGAACAGGTCCGAGTCGCCGGCCGACTCGTCCTCGCTGGTCTGCGGGACGAGGGCGATGTACACGGGCCCGCCGCCGGCCGAACCGGCGAAGGCACGGACGCGCTCGCGCAGCGACTTCGCCCGGGCGTCGTCCAGCATGCGCGGGCTCTCCGGGTCCTGGTACACCGGGTCCTTCGCCAGTCCGGCCGCCACCCGCTCCACGCGCGCGGACAGGTCGGCGGCGGTCGGCGCGGGCGCGGCGCTCGACCGGGTCTGGTCGAAGAGGAGCGTGGCGGTGAGGGCGATCGCGCCGGCGGAGACGACGGCGAGCGCCGGAGCGAGATACCACCCGCCGCCCGATCGTGTCGCCACCCGCACGGTGAGCGGCAGACCCCGCCGCCACCGCCGCACGTACCAGGCGACCCCCAGCAGCGACAGCGGTACGGCGGTCAGCGCGATGCCCGTGACGAAGGACTGGTTCTCCCGGTCGGAGGGCCCGATGTACATCGCCGGCGGATCGTCGTCACCGCCGTACCGCGCGCGGGCCGCCTCCGCCCGCTCGGCGGCCTTCGCGGAACCCTGCGCGACGACCTCCGCGAACCGTTCCATGCTCCGCAACGGACCCGCGTCGTAGGGCAGTTCGTACGTCGCGACCGTCAGCGCGTCCTCGGCGGGCGCGCGCACCCCGAAGGCCGTGGCCTCCCGCACCGACACGTCGTCCACGATCACGTACAGCCCGTCCCGCTTCAGCCGGTCGTGCACGGCCGCGAGCAGCTCTCTGTCGTCGCCGCCGCTCGACCCCGGCAGCACCATCACATACGTCGGCACCCCGGTCCGCCGGGCGAGCGCCGCGAACTCGGGGGCGGTGGAACGGGGCACCGCGCGGGGCAGCTGGTCGGTGATGTACACGGGGTTCTCGCGCAGCCGCTCGGCGAGGCGGGCGGCCTGCTCGGCCACGTCGCTTCGGGGCTGGGCCTGGGCGGGGGCGGCGGCGAGGAGGGCGGCGAGGGTGAGGAAGAGGGGGAGGAGGGGGGCGAGGAGCGTGCGTATGGGGTGTGCGGGCCTGTGGCTCACGCGGTGCCCCGCTCCTCGTCGAGCAACCGGCGCAGCACGGGCGAGAGTTCCGGTGCGGGGGCGCCGGAGGCCTGGGCGTGGGTGACGGCGTGGACGTAGGCGAGTGCCTCACCGCGCAGGCGGCGCTTCTCCTTGCCCTGACGGTGGCCGGCCAGCCAGATCCCGAACGCGAGCGGGATGAGGAGGAGGGCGGCGAGGCCGGCGGGCTGCTCCTCGCGCCAGGCGTAGCCCGCGCCGATCGCGCCGGCGAACAGCAGCAGCCAGCCGACCTCGTCGTGCCAGCCGCCCGCGTCGGCCATCCGCTCGTACGCTTCGACGGCTTGGGGCTTCGGGGGCAGGGGGACCTGGGCGGGGGCCGGGGCGGAGGTGGGGGTGGAAGTGGGGGCGGAGGTGGCGGTGGTCATGGCGGGCGCCGGGGCGGCCGTCGTCACGGGCGGGGACGTCGGCACCGGCACCGCTCCCTTCCCGGTACCGCCGTACGACTTGCCCTCCAGCCAGGCCGGGATGTGCGTCACGGGCAGGCCGTGCGCGCGGGCCACGCCGAGGACCTCGCGGTAGCCGACGAGCGTGCGGTGCGTCAGTTCGCGCTTCCAGCGCTGGCGCAGGGTGGTGAGGGCGGCGACGGCGATCACCAGGAGCGGGCCGGCGGGCGCGTAGGAGACGGGGAGTTCGGCGGCGAGGGAAGGCACCATGTGCACCGCGAACGGCCAGATGATCCCCGCCGTCAGGGCGAGACCGCCCACCCAGGCGGGCCAGCCGCGCTGGGTCGCCTCCACCGCCGCCCGGCGCTCCGCGAGCAGCTCGCCCACCGCCGCGTCGTCCGTGTAGTCCACGCCGTGGCGGGCGCCGATGGTCCGCACCGCCGCCAGCACCCGCGCGTCGGACTCCAACGTCGCCCTGCTCACCGGAAGCAGCGCCAACTCGATCCCTCCCCGTTCCCCGTCGGACCTTCCTGCGTCGGGCCCTCTTCGGCCACTTGGGGATCATGGCATGGCGCTTTTCGAGGCCTCGCAGGGTCCGAGTGAGTGAACTGTGGAGTTTTCGTGCTCCGGGAGCCCCTGAGTGACACCCCGGAGGTGACCCTGACCGTCCTCCGGTGTCGTCCCTGTGCCTTCCCTGATTCCCGTACGCGGCGGTTGTGGCACGCCCGGACGGCCTGTCAGGTTCGACGCGGGGCCGTGCTCGATCTTGCGGACCGGTCTGGCGGCCGGGCTTGCGGGGCCGGTCTCGAAAGCCGGTCTCGGTAGCCGTTTTTGCGGGCCGGTCTCGGAAGCCGATCGTGGAAGGGACTTCATGCAGCCGCTCCTCAAGGCGCTCACCACCGTGGCGCTCGCCGCCGGGTTACTCGTCGGGGCGTCACCGCCGGGCTCGGCGGGCGACGCCCCGACGCGCCGCACCATCGACTGGAAACCGTGTGCTCAGGACGCCTCCGCGGAGTGCGGGACCCTCCGGCTGCCCGTGGACCGGTCGCGCCCGTCGGGGGAGACGTTCGACCTCGCGGTGGCCCGGCTCGCGGCGGCCGATCCGGCGCGCAGGGTCGGCGTGCTGCTGGTCAACCCGGGCGGGCCGGGCGACTCCGGCGTGAACTTCGCGATAGCGCGGGCCAGGAGCCAGTTCAGCGCGGACATCCTGGAGCGGTTCGACATCGTCGGCTTCGACCCTCGCGGGGTCGGTGCCAGCCGGCCGGTGACCTGCTCGAAGGAGCTGCTGGCCCGGGAGCCGTCGCCGTACCCCCGCGACCAGGCGGAGTTCGAGCGGCTGGCCGCCTACAACCGCGAGCTGAGCGAGGACTGCCGGCGCCGCACCGGCCCGATCTTCGACCACGCGGACACCCGCAACGTCGTCCACGACATGGACGCCCTGCGCAGGGCACTCGGCGAGGAGAAGATCAACTACTTCGGGCACTCCTACGGCACCCTGATCGGCCAGCAGTACGCGGAGCTCTACGGCGACCGCATCCGCGCCATGGCCCTCACGGCGAACGTCGACCACAGCCTCGGCGCCCGGCAGTTCCTCGTCTCCTCGGCGGCCTCCGCGGAGGACTCGTTCCACCAGTTCGTACGGTGGTGCGACCGCACCCCCTCCTGCGCCCTGCACGGCAGGGACGTCACCGCCGTCTGGGACGGAGTGCTCGCCAAGGCGGACCGCGGGGAGATACGGGATCCGGAGAAACCCGGCCGTCTTCTCACCGCGCACGACATCTCCCTGTACGCGTTCAAGGCGTTCTACGGCCCGGACTGGGACAGGGTGGCCAAGTACGTGGCGGGACTGGACGCACAGAGAGCCGCGTCGGGCACGCCGGCGTCCTCGGTCCTGCCGAGTGGGGTCGCGGCGGAGGAGACGGAGGTCCGGCCGTTCCACGCCGTCTTCTGCCAGGACTGGAACATCCGCCCGAAGAACTACCGGGAGTACGCCCGCCTGACCGCCGCCGAACTACGAGCCGCACCGCACATGCGCGGCGCGCCCAGGGTCCACCTCGCCGTGGCCGGCTGCGTCGGCCGGCCCGACGAGGTGAACAACCCGCAGCACCGGCTCCGCGTCACCGAGGCCCCCACCATCCTCATGCTGCACTCCCGGCACGATCCGGCGAACCACTTCTCCTGGGCGGCCCGCATCCACCGCCAGACCCGCGACACCACCGTGCTGCTCCCGTACGAGGGCGCGGGCCACCGGGTCTACGACCGCACCGACTGCACCCGCGACGCCGTGGACACCTACCTCACGGAACTGAACACACCGAGAAAGGGCGCCAGTTGCGCGGCGGCGGAGGAGCCGTAGGCTCGACGGACCCATGAACACCATCCTGTCGAATCCGGTCCTCTCGACCCCGGTCTTGTCGAACCCGGTCCTGTCGAGTGACGTGCTGCCGGTCGCCGTCGCCGCCGTGTGGGGTGCGATGGCGGGAGCGCTGCTGCCCCGGGCCGCGTACCGGTTCGCGGTGCCGGACGAAGACGAGGGGGCGGAGCGGGCGCAGGCGGCGGAGACAGCGCAGACGGCCGAGGGGGCCGAGGGGGCGGCCGGTGAGGGCCCGGGGTGGCGGGGGAGCTGCCCGAGCGGGCACCCCCTGCGCGGCTGGCTCGGCCGCGCCCGCTGCCCGGCCTGCGCCGCGCCGTACGGTCCGGCCACCCCCCTGCTGCCCGCGCTCACCGCCCTCGTCTGCGCCACCCTCGCCCTCGCCACCGGCACCCGGCCCGAACTCGCCGTCTGGCTGCTGCTCGCGCCGGTCGGGGTGCTGCTCGCGGCCGTCGACCTGCGGGTGCGGCGGCTGCCCGACCCGCTCACCCTGCCGCTCGCCGCCGGTGCCCTGGCCCTGCTGGGCCTGGCCGCGCTGCTGCCCGAGCACGCCGGGACCTGGACGACGGCCCTGCTGGGCTGCCTCGCCCTCGGTGTCGGCTACCTCGTGCTGCACCTCGTCAACCCGGCGGGCATGGGCTTCGGCGACGTGAAGCTGGCGCTGGGCGCGGGTGCCGTCCTCGGCTGGTACGGCTGGCCCACCGTGATGCTGGGGACGTTCGCCGGGTTCCTGCTCGGCGCGCTGTACGGGGGCGCGCTCGTCGTCGCTGGCCGCGCCGGACGGCGTACCGGCATCGCGTTCGGGCCGTTCCTGATCGCGGGGGCGTTCCTCGGGCTGCTGATCGGCGCGTACACGGCCTGAGGTCCTGGTCCGGAAGGGGCTGGCGTAGGCTGGTTCGGTCCGTCCGTCAACCCCTGACGATCCACAACCCTTGACGAAAGGGACGCTCCGGTGACCGAGAAGGCCGACCTCCAGTCTGTGCTCGACCGTGCCGCCGCAGGCGGGCGGATCACCCCGGAGGAGGCACTCGACCTCTACCGTGACGCCCCGTTGCACGCCCTGGGCGCCGCCGCCGACGCCGTACGCCGCCGGCTGTACGCCGGGACCGAGCACATCGCGACGTACATCATCGAGCGGAACATCAACTACACGAACGTGTGTGTCACGGCGTGCAAGTTCTGCGCCTTCTACGCGGCCCCCAAGGACCAGGCCAAGGGCTGGACGCGCGACCTGGACGACATCCTGCGCCGGTGCGCGGAGACCGTGGAGCTGGGCGGCACCCAGATCATGTTCCAGGGCGGACACCACCCGGACTACGGCGTGGAGTACTACGAGAAGCACTTCTCCGCCATCAAGGAGCGGTTCCCGCAGCTCGTCATCCACAGCCTGGGGGCGAGCGAGGTCGAGCACATGGCGCGGATCTCCAAGGTCGGCGTGGAGGAGGCGATCCAGCGCATCCACGCCGCCGGTCTCGACTCCTTCGCGGGCGCCGGCGCCGAGCTGCTGCCCGCCCGCCCGCGCAAGGCGATCGCTCCGCTGAAGGAGTCCGGCGAGCGCTGGCTGGAGATCATGGAGACCGCCCACAACCTCGGCGTCGAGTCGACGTCGACGATGCTGATGGGCACCGGCGAGACCAACGCCGAGCGCATCGAGCACCTTCGGATGATCCGTGACGTCCAGGACCGCACGGGCGGCTTCCGGGCGTTCATCCCGTACACCTACCAGCCCGAGAACAACCACCTGAAGGGCCGTACGCAGGCCACGCTCTTCGAGTACCTGCGGATGATCGCCATCGCCCGCCTCTTCCTCGACAACGTCCGCCACATCCAGGGCTCCTGGCTGACCACCGGCAAGGAGATCGGTCAGCTCTCCCTGCACTACGGCGCGGACGACCTCGGCTCGATCATGCTGGAGGAGAACGTCGTCTCCTCGGCCGGAGCCAAGCACCGCTCCAACCGCCTGGAGATCATCGACCTGATCCGCAAGGCGGACCGCGTCCCGGCCCAGCGCTCCACGACCTACGAGCACCTGGTGGTCCACGACGACCCGGCGAACGACCCCGTCGACGACCGCGTGGCCTCCCACATCTCCTCGACGGCGATCGCGGGCGGCACGGCCCACCCCGAGCTGAAGATCCTCGCCTCCAACTAGCCCGCATGCTGACGATCCACGCGGACTCCAAGGGCCGGGCGCTCGTCGTGAAGGGCGCCTGGGTCGCCGCGGCGGGCCCCCTGGACGAGCTCGCCGCCACCCATCCCCAGGCCCGGGTGCGCCGGTGGCCCGGCATCCTGACCCCCGGCCTCGTCAACATCCACGGCACCGAGCTGCTGGAAGAGGCCTACCACCCGGACCCGCGCGAGGCCGACGAGCTGGGCACCGAGCCGCTGTTCGGGGACGCGCTGGCCGCCCTGGACATGGACGACGCCCGCTGGGGCGCGAGCGCCCGCCGCGCCGTCCAGCGCATGCTCGCCCACGGCACGGTCACGGCGGCCTGCGAGGAACTCCGCAACCGCGCGGTCCGCGACGCCGTACGCCGCTCCGGCCTCGGCACGATGGGCCGGCTCGGGCGCCCCGACGGAACGCCCTCGCTCGACCCGTACGCCTCCGGTTGGCCGGTGTCGTTCGCCGAGCCGAGGGAGGCCGGCTCCGCCGCCCGGTTCGCCTTCTTCGACGTCCCCGACGAGGCCGCCCTCGCCGAACGCGGCGCGACGACCTGTGTGGCGACGATCGTCGACGGACGCCTGTCCTACCGGCGCCGCTAGCCGGAGAACGTCCGGGGTCGGCCGGCTGTTGATCGTGGTGTGCGTGCTGCTGTCCGGGTGGGTGGAGGACGTGGCGGCGCGGAAGAAGCCGAGGCTGCTGCCGTGACCCGTCCGGTGGCCCTGCCACAATGGGCGGGTGACCCGCGCTTCCCTGAACAAGCAGCCGCACGAAGTCGCTTCGATGTTCGACGACGTGGCGGAACGGTACGACCTGACGAACGACGTCCTCTCGCTCGGCCAGGACCGGAGGTGGCGCAAGGAGGTCGCCCGGGCCGTCGACGCCCGCCCCGCGCAGAAGGTCCTGGACCTGGCGGCCGGCACCGCCACCTCGTCCCTCCCCTTCGCCGCCACCGGCGCCTATGTCGTCCCCTGCGACTTCTCCCTCGGCATGCTCCAGGTCGGGAAGAGGAAGCACGGCTGGCTGCCGTTCACGGCGGGCGACGCGACGCGGCTGCCGTTCAAGGACGACACCTTCGACGCCGTCACGATCTCCTTCGGCCTGCGCAACGTCCAGGACTTCGACGCCGCGCTGCGCGAGATGCACCGGGTGACGCGGCCCGGCGGACGGGTCGTGATCTGCGAGTTCTCGCACCCGACCTGGGCGCCCTTCCGCACCGTCTACACCGAGTACCTGATGCGCGCCCTGCCGCCGGTCGCACGCGCGGTGTCCTCCAACCCCGACGCGTACGTCTATCTCGCCGAGTCCATCCGCGCCTGGCCCGACCAGCCCGCGCTGGCCGCGCATCTGCGCAAGGCGGGCTGGTCCAAGGTCGCCTGGCGCAACCTGACCGGCGGCGTGGTCACCCTGCACCGGGGCTTCAAAGAGAGCTGAGCGTCGCGGAGAGCTGAGCGCCCGGCCCGGGTACCCGTCGGGTGCGGTTCACCTGCCGACCGTCTCGACGGCGTCCCCCGGCCGGTCCAGCTCGCGCCGCAGTCCGCCCCCGCCGGGTCTCGGCAGTCGCGGCTCGCGCACGCCCGATCCTCCGCCGCCCTCGCCCTCGGCGAAGTCGAACCACACGGTGACGACCGCGCCACGCGGTACTTCGGCACCGGGCGGCGGGTACTGCCGTACGACGTAGTCGACGACGGTGTGGTGGAAGTCGGGCCGGTCGGGTGCGGCCAGCAGCACTCCTCGTGCCGTGGCCGTTTCGCGCGCGTCCATCGCCATCAGGCCGACGAGTCTCGGCACGCGCACTTCGGGTGTTTTGGGCTGTATGAGCACAGATGTCACCCCCAGCGGTACTGGAAGGGTAACCGCCCGGGGTGTCGTCCGGAAGCGCTCGATGTCTTTCTGTGACAGTCGACTACAGAGAGTCACGCGATCTGGTCGAGATCGAGCCGATAGCAGTGCGCCTCCCGCCCGGAGGGCGTCGTGAGCACCTCCGCCCGCCGCATCCCGAGCCGCCGGGCGACCGCGATCGAGCGGGCGTTGCGCGCGTCGACCATCGCCACCACGTCCGCCACCCCCGCCTCCCGCACCCGCTCCAGCGTCTCCCGCGCGGCCGCCGTGGCATACCCCTGGCCCCAGTGCTCCCGCCCGAGCCGCCAGCCGATCTCTATCTCGCCCGTGGGACCCCACTCCCGCTCCCAGGGCTGGGCGCCGGTGAAGCCGATGACCTTCCCGGACTCGTCGAGCATGGTCCACAGACAGAAGCCGCGCTCGGCGTCGTGTCTGCGCTGGCGGGCGGTGAGCTCCTCGTAGACCGACAGTTCCGCGGGCCGGCCGCCGTGGAACTCCATGACGTCCGGGTGGGCGAAGACCTGGTGCCAGGCGACCGCGTCCTCGTCCGTGGGGACACGCAGCCGTACTACCGGGGGAACTCGGAGAACGCGGAGAACGCGGAGGTCTCGGTCCACGGGGGCAGCCCTTCAGCCGGGTGATCAACTCTGCTGAATAGACTGCCCATGTCCAGTGCCGGCCGGCACGCAGATTCCGAACTTGGGGAGATCCCGCCGTGACCGTCGTGACTGAGCCCCTCTCCGAAAACACCGCCGATGTGATCGTCGTCGGCGCGGGGCCGGCCGGCTCCACGACCGCGTACCACCTCGCCAAGGCCGGACTCGACGTGCTCCTGCTCGAAAAGACCGAGTTCCCGCGCGAGAAGGTCTGCGGCGACGGTCTCACTCCGCGCGCCGTGAAACAGCTCGTCGCCATGGGCATCGACATCTCCGAGGAGGCCGGCTGGCTGCGCAACAAGGGCCTGCGCATCATCGGCGGCGGTGTGCGGCTCCAGCTGGACTGGCCGGATCTCGCCTCCTTCCCCGACTACGGCCTCGTCCGCAAGCGCGACGACTTCGACGAGCAGCTCGCCCGCCAGGCGCAGAAGGCGGGCGCCCGTCTCTACGAGCGCTGCAACGTCGGCGCCCCGATCGTCGACGACCGCACCGGCCGTATCACCGGAGTGCACGCCAAACTCGGTGACGACAAGCGCGAGGTCACCTTCCACGCCCCGCTCGTGGTCGCGGCCGACGGCAACTCCACCCGCCTCTCCCTGGCGATGGGCCTGCACCGCCGCGAGGACCGCCCGATGGGCGTCGCGGTGCGCACCTACTTCACCTCCCCGCGCCACGACGACGACTACCTGGAGTCCTGGCTGGAGCTGTGGGACCGGCGCGGACCGGGCGAGGACCGTCTCCTGCCGGGCTACGGCTGGATCTTCGGCATGGGCGACGGCACGTCCAATGTCGGCCTGGGCGTCCTCAACACCTCCGCGTCCTTCAAGGAACTGGACTGGCGCGAGGTCCTCAAGGCCTGGTGCGCCTCCATGCCGGAGGACTGGGGCTACACCCCCGACAACATGACGGGCCCGATCCGTGGCGCCGCCCTGCCCATGGCCTTCAACCGCCAGCCCCACTACACCAAGGGCCTGCTGCTGGTCGGCGACGCCGGCGGCCTGGTGAACCCGTTCAACGGCGAGGGCATCGCCTACGCCATGGAGTCCGGCCAGATCGCCGCCGACGTCATCGTCCAGGCCCACGCCCGCGCCACCCCGGGCCAGCGCGAACTGGCCCTCCAGCGCTACCCGCGGATCCTCAAGGACACCTACGGCGGCTACTACACGCTGGGCCGCGCCTTCGTGAAGCTCATCGGCAACCCGAAGGTCATGAAGATCGCGACCCAGCGCGGTCTGACGCACCCCCTGCTGATGAAGTTCACCCTGAAGATGCTCGCCAACCTCACCGACCCGACGGGCGGCGACGCGATGGACCGCATCATCAACGGCCTGAGCAAGGTGGCACCGAAGGCCTGACGGTCAGCCACTCGGCTCAGGACGAGAGCGCCTTCTGTTTGGCGGCCCGGCGTGCGAAGACCTCCTCGCGCCGGTCCGTCATCTGCCGCAGCGCGTCCTTGCGGTCCCGCCGGGAGAGCCGCTCCAGATAGACGTGGCCGTTCAGATGGTCCGTCTCGTGCTCCAGGCAGCGCGCGAAGTAGCCGGTGCCCTCGACGACGAGCGGGCGGCCCTCCTTGTCGAACCCGCGCACCACGGCCCGGTCCGGCCGCGGCACCTCCATCACCGCACCCGGCACGGAGAGGCAGCCTTCGCCCTCCTCGATCAGCCGCCGACGCGCGGAGTCGAGCGGCTCCAGCACCGGATTGACGATGTGTCCGACATGTCGGACACCGTTGTCGTCCGGGCAGTCGTACACGAACAGCCGCAGATCCACACCGACCTGGTTGGCGGCGAGGCCGGCTCCCTCCGCGACGTACATGGTCAGGAACATGTCGTCGATCAGCGCGGCGAGATCGGGCCCGAACTCCGTCACGTCCCGGCACGGCTTGTGCAGGACGTCCTCACCGACCTCGGTGATCCGCCGCACCGACCCGCGCCGGGCCTCGGGCGCGAGCGGGGGACAGGACGCGACGGGCTTTCCCTGGACGAACACGCTCGGCATGTCGTCCCTCCTTCAGCTCATGGACGGCCGACGGACGTTCCGCCGGCCCGACCCGAGCATGCCAGGAGAGGCCGAAGGGCCGCTGCCCCGAGCGGCTGCGGCCCTCACGACGTTGCGGGTGCCTCAGAGCACGCGCACGGCACCCGTCGCCGGGTAGCCGGACAGGTCCTGGATCACCACACCCTTGGAGGGGTTGGCCGCGTCGAGGTACTGGCCCTCGCCGATGTAGACGCCCACGTGGTACGCGGAGCCCTTCGCACCCCAGTAGAGGATGTCGCCCACCTGAAGGTTGGACAGCGACACGTCGGTGCCGGACATCGACTGGTCCTGCGAGACCCGCGGTAGGTCCACACCGACCTGCCTGAACGCGGCCTGCACGAGGCTGGAGCAGTCCCACGCGTTGGGCCCGGTGGCGCCCATGACGTAGGCGTCGCCCACCTGGGCCTTGAGGAAGGCGATGACCGTGGCCACGCTGCCGCTGGCCGGAGCCGAGACGTTGCTCGTCGTGGACGCGGACGTGGACAGGACGGTCCGCTCCGAGGCGCGGGACGCGGCGGCCTCGGCGGCGGCCCGGCGGGCCTCCTCGGCCTTCTTCTTCGCCTCGGCCTTCTTGGCGGCGGCGAGGTCCTTCGCGGCCTCCTTGGCCGCCGCGGCGGCGGCCGCGTCGCGCTCGGCCTCCAGCTGGTAGTTCGCCGCGGCCTGCTGCGTGGCCTGAGCGGACTGCGCGACCTGAGCGGCCAGGTCGCCCGTGAGCACGGGCAGTTCGAGCGTCTGCGTCACCGGCTCGGCGGCGTTGGCCGAACCGGCCGCCGTGGCGACGGCCAGCGTGCCGAGGACACCACTGGCGACTCCGGCCCGCATCGCGATCGTCGACGCGCTGCGGCGGGGTTTCCGGTGGCTGCGTATGTGAGCGGTGTGGGACATGGGAACAAGCGGTATCAGGGGCTCCTCCATACCTTCAAGAAACGTGTGCTGCGCCACATTTGTTCAACGGAAGCCCCGAACGTCTGCCGCGGGATTCTTTATTGACGCCGTAACGGACATTACGGACGCGGGTGATCAAGCCTGTGATCATGGGCTTTCGTCGATACGCCCGGATTGCCCCGCGCTTACCACTGGTGGGGACCGTTGGCCAAGCCCGGTTCTCCGGCACCCCTGGTCGGTGTGGCGGAGGTCACGGAACGGTTACCGCAGCGCCCGCGTCTCGCGCGGATGGACCGGCCGGTTCCGCTCGTGAACGCGTGCACGCGTCCACATCCGCCCCCGCGACTCCCTCCGAGGTGTGAACGCGCCCTCTATCAGGACCCCCCGTCCAAGGCGAATTTGCATGCAGGGGAACTCTCTTGATATTGAGACGCCCCTCGCGGCCTGCGGTGACGAGCACAAATGTCACTTCTTGTGATCACTCTGACGCATCTCGTACGAAGATCACCGCTGGTATGACTTCATGATCCTTCGTCAGGTGGTGGAGATCACAAAGACTGTGCAATACCCCGTGTCGCAGATCACAGAGCGGCGGGCATAAGATGCGAGGCAGTTGGGCTTGTGACCTGCTTCACATGTTCGCGATCTTCGCCGGGACGAGCGGGGTTCGTGGGACATGAGAGACGGACGTGAGCCCGGTGCCATCGCCAGCAGTCAGTGCCGACTGAGAGGAGCGAGGAGCGGTGAACGCGTATGCGCCCATCCTCGTACTGGGAGCCCTCGGGGCAGGCTTTGCGATCTTCTCCGTGGTCATGGCCACGCTGATCGGTCCGAAGCGGTACAACCGCGCCAAGCTCGAGGCGTACGAGTGCGGTATCGAGCCGACCCCCACGCCGGCCGGCGGCGGGCGTTTCCCCATCAAGTACTACCTGACGGCGATGCTCTTCATCGTCTTCGACATCGAGATCGTCTTCCTCTACCCCTGGGCCGTCACCTTCGACGCCCTGGGGCTTTTCGGGCTCGTGGAGATGCTGCTCTTCGTGCTCACCGTCTTCGTCGCCTACGCGTACGTGTGGCGGCGCGGCGGCCTGGAATGGGACTGAGGGGCCTTAAGTCATGGGACTCGAAGAAAAGCTGCCGAGCGGTTTCCTGCTGACCACCGTCGAGCAGGCCGCGGGCTGGGTGCGCAAGGCGTCCGTGTTCCCCGCCACGTTCGGCCTCGCCTGCTGTGCCATCGAGATGATGACCACCGGCGCCGGCCGCTACGACCTGGCGCGCTTCGGCATGGAAGTCTTCCGCGGTTCGCCCCGCCAGGCGGACCTGATGATCGTCGCCGGCCGGGTCAGCCAGAAGATGGCGCCGGTGCTCAGGCAGGTCTACGACCAGATGCCGAACCCCAAGTGGGTGATCTCCATGGGGGTGTGCGCGTCCTCGGGCGGCATGTTCAACAACTACGCGATCGTCCAGGGCGTCGACCACATCGTCCCCGTCGACATCTACCTCCCGGGCTGCCCGCCGCGCCCCGAGATGCTGATGGACGCGATCCTCAAGCTCCACCACAAGATCCAGAACTCCAAGCTGGGCGTGAACGCCGAGGAGGCGGCCCGCGAGGCGGAGGAAGCGGCGCTCAAGGCCCTGCCCACGATCGAGATGAAGGGGCTGCTGCGGTGAGCGACGTGAACGGCACCGGCGGCGTGAACGGATCCGCACCCGGCGCGGCGAACGGGGCCAACCCCGAGAAGGACCTCTCCGCCTCCAACCTCCCCGGCCAGCGCGGCCAGGGCGGCGAGGAGATCCGCGTCCAGCGCGGCATGTTCGGCGCCGACAACGGCGGCGACACCTCCGGCTACGGCGGCCTCGTCCGCTCGGTCCGGCTCCCGGGACCGGCGAGCCGGCCCTACGGCGGCTGGTTCGACGAGGTCGCCGACGAACTCGAGGGCGCGCTGGAGGAGCAGGGACTGCTTCCGGAGAACGCGATCGAGAAGACGGTCGTCGACCGCGGCGAGCTCACCTTCCACATCGAACGCGAGCACCTGCCGCGCGTCGCCCGCACCCTGCGCGACGACCCGGCCCTGCGCTTCGAGCTGTGCACCGGCGTCAGCGGCGTCCACTACCCGGGCGACAAGGGCCGCGAGCTGCACGCCGTCTACCACCTGCGCTCGATCACCCACAACCGGCTGATCCGCCTCGAAGTCAGCGCCCCCGACAGTGACCCGCGCATCCCGTCCCTGGTCTCCGTGTATCCGACCAACGACTGGCACGAACGCGAGACCTACGACTTCTTCGGGATCGTCTTCGACGGTCACCCGGCCCTGACGCGGATCATGATGCCGGACGACTGGCAGGGCCATCCGCAGCGCAAGGACTACCCCCTCGGCGGCATCCCCGTCGAGTACAAGGGCGCCCAGATCCCGGCTCCGGACCAGCGGAGGTCGTACTCGTGAGCACGCAGTCAGCATCGGCACGCGAGACCACCGAGGGGACCGTCTACACGGTCACCGGTGGCGACTGGGACGAGATCGTCCAGTCGGCGTCCCGCGCCGACGACGAACGCATCGTCGTCAACATGGGTCCCCAGCACCCCTCCACCCACGGCGTGCTGCGCCTGATCCTGGAGATCGAGGGCGAGACGGTCACCGAGGCCCGCTGCGGCATCGGCTACCTCCACACGGGCATCGAGAAGAACCTCGAGTTCCGGACCTGGACGCAGGGCACCACGTTCGTGACGCGCATGGACTACCTGACGTCCTTCTTCAACGAGACCGCCTACTGCCTCGCCGTCGAGAAGCTCCTCGGCATCGAGGACCAGATCACCGAGCGAGCCAAGATCATCCGGGTGCTCCTGATGGAGCTGAACCGGATCTCCTCCCACCTGGTGTGCATCGCCACCGGCGGCATGGAACTCGGCGCCACCACGATCATGATCTACGGATTCCGTGATCGTGAAATGGTTCTCGACATCTACGAGCTCATCACGGGCCTGCGGATGAACCACGCGTACATCCGCCCCGGCGGACTCGCCCAGGACCTGCCGCCCGGCGCGGTGGACCAGATCCGCGAGTTCGTGAAGAAGATGAAGAAGAACCTTCCCGAGTACGACAAGCTCGCCACCGGGAACCCCATCTTCAAGGCCCGCATGCAGGACATCGGCTACCTCGACCTGGCCGGCTGCATGGCCCTCGGCGCCACCGGCCCCATCCTGCGCTCCACCGGCCTGCCGCACGACCTGCGCAAGACGCAGCCCTACTGCGACTACGAGACGTACGACTTCGACGTCCCGACCGCCGACTCCTGCGACGCCTACGGGCGCTTCCTGATCCGACTGGAGGAGATGCGCCAGTCGCTGCGGATCGTCGAGCAGTGCCTGGACCGGCTCCAGCCCGGCCCGGTCATGGTCGCCGACCGGAAGATCGCCTGGCCCGCCCAGCTCGCCCTGGGCCCGGACGGCCTCGGCAACTCCCTCGACCACATCAAGAAGATCATGGGCACCTCCATGGAGGCCCTGATCCACCACTTCAAGCTGGTCACCGAGGGCTTCCGCGTCCCGCCGGGACAGGCGTACGCGGCCGTCGAGTCGCCCAAGGGCGAACTCGGGGTGCACGCCGTGTCCGACGGCGGCACCCGCCCCTACCGGGTCCACTTCCGTGACCCGTCCTTCACCAACCTTCAGGCCATGGCGGCGATGTGCGAGGGCGGCCAGGTCGCCGACGTCATTGTCGCCGTCGCGTCCATCGACCCCGTGATGGGAGGCGTCGACCGGTGACCACCTCTTCTTCGGAGCGGGGCGTCAGCCTGGGCATGCCCGAGCTGCCCGCGCCCGCGTACCCGGACGACGTCCGGGCCCGGCTCGAGCGGGACGCGCGCGAGATCGTCGCCCGCTACCCGGACTCCCGGTCCGCGCTCCTGCCGTTGCTGCACCTCGTGCAGTCGGAGGAGGGCCACGTCACGCGCACCGGGATGCAGTTCTGCGCGGACGTACTGGACCTGACCACTGCCGAGGTCACCGCCGTCGCGACCTTCTACACCATGTACCGGCGCCGGCCCAGCGGTGACTACCAGGTGGGCGTCTGCACCAACACCCTGTGCGCGGTGATGGGCGGCGACGCGATCTTCGACGCGCTCCAGAAGTACCTGGGCGTCGGCAACGGCGAGACCACCGACGACGGCAGGATCACCCTGGAGCACATCGAGTGCAACGCGGCCTGCGACTTCGCGCCGGTCGTGATGGTCAACTGGGAGTTCTTCGACAACCAGACCGTGGACAGCGCGAAGCGCCTGGTGGACGACCTGCGCACCGGCCGTACCGTCTCACCCACGCGCGGGGCGCCGCTGTGCACCTTCAAGGAGACCGCGCGGATTCTGGCCGGCTTCCCCGACGAGCGGCCAGGGGCCGTCGAGGCGAGCGGCAGTGCGGGACCGGCGTCGCTGGTGGGTCTTCGCCTGGCAAGGGGAGAGACCGCAGCCGCGCGCGTGGTCCATCCGCGGGACGGCGGCCCGCACGACGAGCCGCAGGACAGCGCGGTGCACCAGCCGTCGCCGGCCGAGCACCTCAGTTCGCATGACGCGCCGCAGGACACATCGGCCTCCGACTCTGCCCACCCGGCAGGGCCTACCGCCGAGGAGGGGGAGTGATGACCTTGGCAGCCGAGCTGAAAGACACCAGCCCCGAGAAGCTGCTCGCACCCGTGCTGTCGGCCTTCTGGGACGAGGACCGGTCCTGGACGCTGGACGTCTACCGAAGGCACGAGGGGTACGAGGGACTCCGCAAGGCGCTCGCCATGTCACCGGACGACGTGATCGCGTACGTCAAGGACTCCGGTCTGCGCGGGCGCGGCGGCGCGGGATTCCCGACGGGAATGAAATGGCAGTTCATTCCGCAGGGTGATGGAAAACCGCACTATCTAGTTGTCAACGCCGACGAGTCGGAGCCAGGAACCTGCAAGGACATTCCGCTCCTCTTCGCGAACCCGCACAGCCTCATCGAGGGCATTGTCATCGCGTGTTACGCCATCAGGTCGTCTCATGCCTTCATCTATCTGCGTGGTGAAGTCGTCCCCGTTCTGCGGCGGTTGCACGAGGCCGTGCGCGAGGCCTACGCGGCGGGCTACCTCGGCGAGAACATCCTGGGCAGCGGACTCGACCTGGAACTCACCGTGCACGCGGGTGCGGGCGCGTACATCTGCGGTGAGGAGACCGCGCTGCTCGACTCGCTCGAAGGCCGCCGTGGTCAACCGCGGCTGCGTCCCCCCTTCCCTGCTGTCGCGGGCCTCTACGCGTGCCCGACTGTGGTGAACAACGTCGAGTCGATCGCGTCGGTTCCCGCGATCCTGAACAACGGCAAGGAATGGTTCAGGTCGATGGGGAGCGAGAAGTCCCCGGGCTTCACGCTGTACTCGCTCAGCGGGCACGTCGCCAGCCCCGGCCAGTACGAGGCCCCCCTCGGCATCACCCTCCGTCAGCTCCTCGAGATGAGCGGCGGCATGCGACCGGGCCACCGCCTGAAGTTCTGGACGCCGGGCGGCTCCTCGACCCCGATGTTCACCGACGAGCACCTCGACGTCCCTCTTGATTACGAAGGAGTGGGTGCCGCGGGTTCCATGCTCGGCACGAAAGCCCTCCAGTGCTTCGACGAGACGACCTGCGTCGTCCGTGCCGTCACCCGCTGGACCGAGTTCTACGCCCACGAGTCCTGCGGCAAGTGCACGCCGTGCCGCGAGGGCACGTACTGGCTCGTGCAGCTGCTGCGGGACATCGAGGCCGGCAAGGGCGCCATGTCCGACCTCGACAAGCTCAACGACATCGCCGACAACATCAACGGCAAGTCCTTCTGTGCCCTCGGCGACGGTGCCGCCTCGCCGATCTTCTCCTCGCTGAAGTACTTCCGCGAGGAGTACGAGCAGCACATCACGGGCCGCGGCTGCCCCTTCGACCCGGCCAAGTCGACGGCCTGGGCCGACCGCACGGAGGTGAACGCATGACCGTGACCACCAACGCTCCCGCAGGTGGGGGAGAGGCGGCGGTCCCGCCGGAAGATCTCGTCACGCTGACGATCGACGGCGCCGAGATCAGCGTGCCCAAGGGCACCCTGGTCATCCGGGCCGCCGAGCAACTCGGCATCGAGATCCCCCGCTTCTGCGACCACCCCCTCCTCGACCCGGCCGGCGCCTGCCGCCAGTGCATCGTCGAGGTCGAGGGCCAGCGCAAGCCCATGGCCTCCTGCACGATCACGTGCACGGACGGCATGGTCGTGAAGACCCACCTCACCTCGTCGGTCGCCGAAAAGGCCCAGCACGGCGTGATGGAGCTGCTCCTCATCAACCACCCGCTGGACTGCCCGGTCTGCGACAAGGGCGGCGAGTGCCCGCTGCAGAACCAGGCGATGTCGCACGGCCAGGCCGAGTCCCGCTTCGAGGGCAGGAAGCGCACGTACGAGAAGCCCGTGCCGATCTCCACGCAGGTGCTGCTCGACCGCGAGCGGTGCGTGCTGTGCGCGCGCTGCACCCGCTTCTCCAACCAGATCGCGGGCGACCCGATGATCGAGCTGATCGAGCGGGGCGCGCTCCAGCAGGTCGGCACCGGTGAGGGCGACCCCTTCGAGTCGTACTTCTCCGGCAACACCATCCAGATCTGCCCGGTCGGCGCGCTGACCTCGGCGGCGTACCGATTCCGCTCCCGGCCCTTCGACCTGGTGTCCTCGCCGTCGGTCTGCGAGCACTGCTCCGGCGGCTGCGCCACCCGCACCGACCACCGGCGCGGCAAGGTCATGCGGCGTCTCGCCGCCCTGGACCCCGAGGTCAACGAGGAGTGGATCTGTGACAAGGGGCGGTTCGCGTTCCGGTACGCGCAGCAGCGTGACCGGCTCGAGACGCCGCTCGTGCGCAACGCCGAAGGCGACCTCGAACCGGCCTCCTGGCCGGAGGCGTTGCAGATCGCGGCCCAGGGACTGCTCGCCTCCCGCGGCCGCACCGGTGTCCTGACCGGCGGCCGCCTCACCATCGAGGACGCCTACGCGTACAGCAAGTTCGCACGCGTGGCGCTCGACACCAACGACATCGACTTCCGCGCGCGCGTGCACAGCACCGAGGAAGCCGACTTCCTGGCGGCGAGGGTGGCCGGCCGGGGCCGTGACCTCGACGGTACGGGCGTCACGTACACCGCGCTGGAGAAGGCGCCCGCGGTGCTGCTCGTCGGGTTCGAGTCGGAGGAGGAGGCGCCCGGCGTCTTCCTGCGGCTGCGCAAGGCCTGGCGCAAGCATGGTCAGCGGGTGTTCTCGCTGGCCACGCACGCCACGCGCGGCCTGGAGAAGGCGGGCGGCACGCTGCTGCCGGCCGCTCCGGGCACCGAGACCGAGTGGCTGGACGCGCTCGCGGGCGGCGTCGGCCTGGACGACGACGGGGTCAAGGCCGCCGAGGCGCTGCGCGCCGAGGGCGCGGTGATCGTCGTCGGTGAGCGGCTGGCCGCCGTGGCCGGCGCTCTGACGGCCGCCGTCCGGGCCGCCTCCGCGATCGGCGCCCGGCTGGTGTGGATTCCGCGCCGGGCGGGCGAGCGCGGCGCGATCGAGGCGGGTGCCCTGCCGTCGCTGCTGCCGGGCGGACGTCCGGCGACCGACCCGCGCGCGCGGGAGGAGGTCGCCGCCGCCTGGGGGCTCGCGGAACTCCCGCACCGCTACGGCCGCGACACCGGGCAGATCATCGAGGCCGCCGTGGGCGGGGAGCTTCAGGCGCTGCTCGTCGCCGGTGTGGAGGTCGCCGACCTGCCCGACCCGGCACGCGCGCGTGAGGCGCTCGCCGAGGTCGGCTTCGTGGTGTCCCTGGAGCTGCGGCCCGGCGAGGTCACCGAGCACGCCGACGTCGTCCTGCCCGTCGCGGCGGTCGCGGAGAAGGCGGGGGCGTTCCTCAACTGGGAAGGCCGGGTCCGCTCCTTCGAGGCCGCGCTCAAGCCCGACCAGATGACGCGCCGCCTGGCCCCGTCCGACGCGCGCGTGCTCCAGATGCTCGCCGACGCCATGGACGTCCACCTGGGCCTGCCGGACCTGCGGACCGCGCGCGCCGAGCTGGACCGGCTGGGCGCCTGGGACGGCCCGCGCGCCACCGACCCCCTGGAGATTGCGGGAATCCTGCCTCGGCCCGCCGCAGGTGAGGCCGTCCTCGCCGGACACCGGCTGCTGCTCGACCAGGGCGTCCTCCAGCAGGGCGACGAGGCGCTCGCCGGGACGCGGCACGCCGCGTACGCGCGCGTGTCCGCCGCCACGGCCGCCGAAGCCGGCGTCAAGGACGGCGACGCCCTCGCCGTGACCGGCACCGTCGGAACGGTGGAACTGCCCGTCAAGGTCACCGAGATGCCCGACCGGGTGGTGTGGCTCCCGCTGAACTCCGTGGGTGGAGGCGTCGCCTCCGACACGGGGGCACGGCCCGGTTCCCTCGTCCGCATCGGCCCGGCGACGCTCGCCGAAGCCCCCCAGGAGGTGGAGGCATGAGCCCGTACCTCGCCGCTGAAGACCTCTCGATGTTCGGCCGCGACCCCTGGTGGCTGGTCGTGATCAAGGCCGTCTTCTGCTTCGCCTTCCTGATGGTGACCGTGCTGTTCTCCATCGTCTGGGAGCGCAAGGTCGTCGCTTGGATGCAGCTGCGCATCGGCCCCAACCGGCACGGCCCCTGGGGCATGCTCCAGTCGCTCGCCGACGGCATCAAGCTGATGCTGAAGGAAGACGTCATCGTCAAACGCGCGGACAAGGTGGTGTACGTCCTCGCACCGATCGTCGCGGCCATCCCGGCCTTCATGGCGATCGCGGTGATCCCCTTCGGCCCGGCCGGCAACGAGATCTCGATCTTCGGCCAGCGCACCACGATGCAGCTCACCGACCTGCCGATCGCGATGCTGTACATCCTCGCGGTCGCCTCGGTCGGCATCTACGGCATCGTGCTGGCGGGCTGGAGTTCCGGATCCACCTACCCGCTGCTGGGCGGCCTGCGTTCCTGCGCGCAGATGATCTCCTACGAGATCGCCATGGGCGCCGCGTTCGCCTCGGTGTTCCTGTACTCCGGGTCGATGTCGACGTCGACGATCGTCGAGCAGCAGCAGGACCGCTGGTACATCATCCTGCTGCCGGTCTCCTTCATCCTCTACATCGTCACGATGGTCGGCGAGACCAACCGCGCCCCCTTCGACATGCCGGAGTCCGAGGGCGACCTGGTCGGCGGCTTCAACACCGAGTACTCGTCGATCAAGTTCGCGATGTTCATGCTCGCCGAGTACGTGAACATGGTGACGGTCTCCGCCGTGTCCGTGACGCTCTTCCTCGGCGGCTGGCGGGCCCCGTGGCCGATCAGCGGCTTCTGGGAGGACGCGAACCACGGCTGGTGGCCGATGCTCTGGTTCACGGTCAAGGTGCAGCTGCTGCTGTTCTTCTTCATCTGGCTGCGCGGCACACTCCCCCGCGTCCGCTACGACCAGCTGATGAAGCTCGGCTGGAAGGTCCTCATCCCGGTCTCGGTGACCTGGCTGATGCTCGTGGCGACCGTGCGGACCCTGCGCAACGAGAACTACGACTTCGCCGACATCGCCCTCTACGTCGGCGGCGCCGTCCTGGTCCTGCTGCTGCTCTCCTTCATCGCGGACATGTTCCGCGAGCGCGGCAAGCAGGCGGAGGCCCCCGCCGAACCCCCCGCCGGCTTCGACCCGATGGCGGGCGGGTTCCCCGTGCCGCCGCTGCCCGGACAGGAGCTGCCGCCGGTGCCCAGGCGCCGCCCGCGCCGCGAGCGGGAGCTGATTGTCAGTGGTGGGTCGGACACTGTCAGTGACGGATCGCTGGATGGAAAGGAGGCGTCCGATGGCTGAGGAGCCCAAGGAGGCCGGGCACACGTCGTCCGGCTTCCAGAACCCCGTGGCCGGCTTCGGCGTGACCTTCAAGGCCATGTTCAAGAAGCGGCTCACCGAGCAGTACCCGGAGCAGCAGAAGACCACCGCTCCGCGGTTCCACGGACGGCACCAGCTCAACCGCCATCCGGACGGCCTGGAGAAATGCGTCGGCTGCGAGCTGTGCGCCTGGGCCTGCCCGGCCGACGCCATCTACGTCGAGGGCGCCGACAACACGGAGGAGGAGCGCTACTCGCCGGGCGAGCGGTACGGGCGCGTCTACCAGATCAACTACGCCCGCTGCATCCTGTGCGGCCTGTGCATCGAGGCGTGCCCCACGCGCGCGTTGACGATGACCAACGAGTTCGAACTCGCGGACTCCAGCCGTGCCAACCTCATCTACACCAAGGAGCAGCTGCTGGCCGGCCTGGAGGAGGGCATGGTCGACACGCCGCACGCCATCTACCCCGGGACGGACGAACAGGACTACTACCGGGGCCTGGTGACGGAGGCCGCGCCCGGCACCGAGCGGCAGGTCGCCGTCTCCAAGGGCGAGGCCCCGCAGGAGGCGGCCGCCACCTTCGGCGCGGACGAGCCCGCCTCGGAGGAGGTGATCGGCCGATGAGCGCGCAGCTCGCCGCTTCCGCCTCGCAGCTCGCCGCCTACTCCACCTCCACCGGTGAGGCGTTCCAGTTCTGGGTGCTCGGCACCATCGCGGTGATCGGCGCCCTGTGCACCGTCTTCATGAAGAAGGCCGTGCACAGCGCGCTCTGCCTCGCCGGCACCATGATCATCCTGGCGGTGTTCTACCTCGCCAACGGCGCCTACTTCCTGGGCATCGTGCAGATCGTCGTCTACACCGGCGCGATCATGATGCTGTTCCTGTTCGTGGTGATGCTCGTCGGCGTCACCGCGGCGGACTCCCTGAAGGAGACCATCAAGGGCCAGCGTTGGCTGGCCCTCCTGTGCGGCCTCGGCTTCGGGATCCTGCTGGTCGCGGGCATCGGCAACGCCTCCCTCAGCGAGTTCGACGGCCTCGCCCAGGCCAACGCGGGCGGCAACGTCGAGGGACTCGCGGCCCTCATCTTCACCAAGTACGTCTTCGCCTTCGAGATCACCGGCGTCCTGCTCATCACGGCCGCCGTCGGCGCCATGGTGCTCACCCACCGCGAGCGCACCGAGCGCGCCCGCACCCAGCGCGAGCTGGCCGAGCAGCGGGTCCGCGAGGGCAAGCACGTACCGCCGCTGCCGGCCCCCGGCGTGTACGCGCGGCACAACGCCGTGGACATCGCGGGCCTGCTGCCCGACGGCACCCCCTCGGAGCTGACGGTCAGCAGGACGCTGCGCGAGCGCGGCCAGATCCGTGACGTGTCCAGCGAGGCGCTGGCCGACCTCAAGGCGCTGGAACAGCGCGCCGAGGAGCGCCTGGACCGGGCCGCCATCGAGCCGCCGCACCTCAAGCGGAACTCCCAGCGGACCGAGGAGGCGTCGAAGTGAACCCGGTCAACTACCTCTACCTGGCCGCCCTGCTGTTCACGATCGGCGCGACGGGCGTGCTGATCAGGCGCAACGCGATCGTCGTGTTCATGTGCATCGAGCTGATGCTCAACGCCTGCAACCTCGCGCTGGTCGCCTTCTCCCGGATGCACGGCAATCTCGACGGCCAGATCCTGGCCTTCTTCACGATGGTCGTCGCCGCCGCGGAGGTCGTGGTCGGACTCGCGATCATCGTGTCGCTGTTCCGTACCCGCCACTCGGCCTCGGTCGACGACGCCAGCCTGATGAAGCTGTAAGGGGTCGGAAGAATCGTGGAGAACCTGATTGCGCTGCTCGTCGCGGCGCCCCTGCTCGGAGCGGCCGTCCTCTTGGTCGGCGGCCGCCGGCTCGACGCCGTCGGCCACTGGATCGGCACGCTGCTCGCGGCCGCATCCTTCGTGATCGGTCTCGTCCTCTTCGCCGACCTGCTCGGCAAGGACGCCGACCACCGGACCCTGACGCAGCACGTGTTCACCTGGGTCCCGGTCGAGGGCTTCCAGGCGGACATCGCCTTCCGCCTCGACCAGCTGTCGATGACGTTCGTGCTGCTGATCACGGGCGTCGGCTCGCTGATCCACCTGTACTCGGTCGGGTACATGGAGCACGACGAGCGGCGCCGCCGCTTCTTCGGCTACCTGAACCTGTTCCTCGCGGCGATGCTGCTGCTCGTCCTCGCCGACAACTACCTGCTGCTGTACGTCGGCTGGGAGGGCGTCGGTCTCGCCTCCTACCTGCTCATCGGCTTCTGGCAGCACAAGCCCAGCGCCGCCACCGCAGCGAAGAAGGCCTTCCTGGTCAACCGTGTCGGCGACATGGGCCTGGCGATCGCCATCATGCTGATGTTCACCACCTTCGGCACCTTCGCCTTCGGCCCGCTGCTCGGCACGCACGCGGAGCCGGGACTCGCCGGCGACGCCACCGAGGGCAAGCTCACCGCGATCGCCCTGATGCTGCTGCTCGCCGCCTGCGGCAAGTCCGCCCAGGTGCCGCTCCAGTCCTGGCTCGGGGACGCGATGGAGGGCCCGACCCCGGTCTCGGCCCTCATCCACGCGGCGACGATGGTGACGGCGGGCGTCTACCTCATCGTCCGCTCCGGAGCGATCTTCAACGCCGCCCCCGACGCACAGCTCGTCGTCACGATCGTCGGAGCCGTCACGCTCCTGTTCGGTGCGATCGTCGGTTGCGCGAAGGACGACATCAAGAAGGCACTGGCCGGCTCGACCATGTCGCAGATCGGCTACATGGTGCTCGCCGCGGGTCTCGGCCCCATCGGCTACGTCTTCGCGATCATGCACCTGGTGACGCACGGCTTCTTCAAGGCCGGCCTGTTCCTCGGCGCCGGCTCCGTCATGCACGGCATGAACGACGAGGTCGACATGCGCAAGTACGGCGGCCTGCGCAAGTACATGCCGGTCACCTTCGTCACCTTCGGACTCGGCTACCTCGCCATCATCGGCTTCCCGGGCCTGTCCGGCTTCTTCTCCAAGGACAAGATCATCGAGGCGGCCTTCGCCAAGGGCGGCACCGAGGGCTGGATCCTCGGCGGCTGCGCGCTGCTCGGCGCCGCCATCACCGCGTTCTACATGACGCGCGTGATGCTGATGACGTTCTTCGGGGAAGAGCGTTGGAGGAACCAACCCACTCGTTCCCCGCAGGCGCCGAGCGCGGAACCGGCGGCCGAGCACCACGGCGAACACGCGGAGCCGCATCCGCACGAGTCGCCCAAGGTCATGACGATCCCGATGATCGTGCTGGCCGTCGGATCGGTCTTCGGCGGTGCCTTCTTCAGCATCGGTGACCGCTTCCTGCACTGGCTGGAGCCCATCACCGGGCACGACCACGGACACGCCCCGATCAGCGCGCTGACGGTGACGATGTCCACGGTGGCCGTGATGGTCCTGGGCGTCGCGCTCGCCTACGCCCAGTACGGCCGCCGCCCGGTCCCGGTCGTCGCCCCGCGCGGGTCGCTGCTCACCCGGGCCGCCCGGCGCGACCTGCTCCAGGACGACTTCAACCATGTGGTCCTGGTCCGCGGCGGCGAGCACCTCACACGGTCCCTGGTGTACGTCGACCACACCCTGGTCGACGGCGTCGTCAACGGAACGGCGGCGTCGGTCGGCGGCCTCTCCGGGCGCATGCGCAGGCTCCAGAACGGCTTCGCGCGGTCGTACGCGGTCTCGATGTTCGGCGGTGCGGCGGTCCTCATCGCCGCGACCCTGCTGATGAGGGCGGTCTGATACCGATGTCCTTTCCTCTGCTGACAGCGACGGCGGCGCTCCCGGCGATCGGGGCGATCGCCACGGCCGCCGTCCCGGCCCCGCGGCGCAACGCCGCCAAGGCACTGGCGCTGCTCTTCTCGCTCGGCACGCTCGCCCTGGCGATCGCCGTACTGGTCCGCTTCGACCCGGACGGCGACCGCTACCAGCTCACCGAGTCCCACTCCTGGATCAAGGACTTCGGGGTCCGCTACGAGCTGGGCGTGGACGGCATCGCGGTGGCGCTGATCGCGCTCACGGCGCTGCTGATCCCGTTCATCATCCTCGCGGGCTGGCACGACGCCGACCCGCTGGAGACGGGCAGCAAGCGGTGGCGCCCCACCCAGGGCTTCTTCGCGCTGATCCTGGCCGTCGAGGCGATGGTGATCCTCTCCTTCGAGGCCACCGACGTCTTCCTCTTCTACATCTTCTTCGAAGCCATGCTCATCCCGATGTACTTCCTCATCGGCGGCTTCGGGGACCGTGCCCACGAGCACGGCGAGAAGGCGGCGGCGACGCAACGGTCGTACGCGGCCGTGAAGTTCCTGCTCTACAACCTGGTCGGCGGACTGATCATGCTGGCCGCGGTGATCGGGCTGTACGTGGTCGCCGGGAACTTCTCGCTGACCGAGATCGCCGAGGCCCGCGCCAACGGCTCGCTCGACATGGCGACGAGCACCGAACGCTGGCTGTTCCTGGGCTTCTTCTTCGCCTTCGCGGTGAAGGCGCCCCTGTGGCCGCTGCACACCTGGCTGCCCAACGCCATGGGGGAGTCCACCGCCCCGGTCGCCGTCCTGATCACCGCGGTCGTCGACAAGGTCGGCACCTTCGCGATGCTCCGCTTCTGCCTCCAGCTCTTCCCGGAGGCGTCGAAGTGGGCGACGCCCGTCGTCCTCGTCCTCGCCGTGATCAGCATCATCTACGGCGCGCTGCTCGCCGTCGGGCAGCGGGACATCAAGCGGCTGGTGGCGTACGCGTCGATCTCGCACTTCGGATTCATCATCCTGGGCATCTTCGCGATGACCAGCCAGGGCCAGTCGGGCGCCACGCTCTACATGGTCAACCACGGGATCTCGACGGCCGCGCTGATGCTGGTCGCCGGCTTCCTGATCTCGCGGCGCGGCTCGCGGCTCATCGCCGACTACGGCGGGGTGCAGAAGGTGGCCCCGGTGCTCGCCGGCGCCTTCCTGATCGGCGGTCTCGCGACCCTGTCGCTGCCGGGGCTCGCGCCCTTCGTGAGCGAGTTCCTCGTCCTGGTCGGCACGTTCGCGCGCTACCCGGTGATCGGCGTCATCGCCACCTTCGGCATCGTCCTCGCCGCGCTCTACACCCTGGTCCTCTACCAGAGGACGATGACGGGTCCGGTGAAACCCGAGGTCTCCGCGATGCCCGACCTGCGCGCGCGTGAGCTGGTGGTCGTCACCCCGCTGATCGTGCTGCTGATCTTCCTGGGCGTCTACCCGAAGCCCGTGACGGACATCATCGACCCGGCGGTCAAGCAGACCCTGTCCGACGTACAGAAGAAGGACCCTCAGCCCGAGGTGGAGGCGGCCAAGTGAGCACAGCAGCCGTCCACAGCCTGTGGACAACCGCGGCCGACCCGATCTCGAAGATCGACGCGCCGAAGATCGAATACGCGCAATTGTCGCCCACTCTGATCGTCGTGGGCGCGGCGATCATCGGGATCCTGGTCGAGGCGTTCGTGCCGCGAAAGTCCCGCTACCTCGCCCATATGTTCGTGTCCGTCGTCGCGCTGGCCGCCGCGTTCGCCGCGGTCGTCGCGCTGGCGGCCGACGGGTACGGCACGACCAAGGCGCGCATCGCGGCGATGGGCGCGATCGCCGTCGACGGCCCGGCCCTGTTCCTCCAGGGCACGATCCTGCTGGCCGCCCTGGTCGGCCTGTTCACCTTCGCCGAACGGCGGCTCGACCCGGTCGTGCACGGCAACCGGGTCGACTCCTTCGCCGCCCAGGCCGCGTCCGTGCCGGGCAGCGACAGCGAGAAGGCCGCCGTCAAGGCCGGGTTCACGACCACCGAGGTCTTCCCGCTGCTGCTGTTCGCCGTCGCGGGCATGCTGATCTTCCCGTCGGCGAACGACCTGCTGACCCTGTTCATCGCGCTGGAGGTCTTCTCGCTGCCGCTGTACCTGCTGTGCGCGCTGGCCCGCCGCAAGCGGCTCGTGTCGCAGGAGGCCGCGGTCAAGTACTTCCTGCTCGGCGCGTTCGCCTCGGCGTTCACCCTGTTCGGCATCGCCCTGCTCTACGGCTACGCGGGCTCGTTGTCGTACGCGACGATCGCACAGGTGGTCGACGGCACCGTACAGAACGTCACCCCGGCGCTGGCGGACACCATGGGCAACGACGCGCTGCTGCTCATCGGCGCCGCGATGCTCGTCATGGGGCTGCTGTTCAAGGTGGGCGCGGTGCCGTTCCACATGTGGACACCGGACGTCTACCAGGGCGCCCCGACGCCCGTCACCGGCTTCATGGCCGCCGCGACCAAGGTGGCCGCGTTCGGCGCGCTGCTGCGGGTGCTGTACGTGGTGCTGCCGGGCCTGCGCTGGGACTGGCGGCCGGTCATGTGGGGTGTCGCGATCGTCACCATGCTGGGCGGCGCGATCATCGCGATCACCCAGACCGACATCAAGCGACTGCTGGCCTACTCGTCGATCGCGCACGCGGGATTCATCCTCGCGGGTGTCATCGCGACCACCCCGGACGGCGTCTCGTCCGTCCTCTTCTACCTGGCCGCGTACTCGTTCGTGACGATCGGCGCGTTCGCCGTGGTCACGCTCGTACGGGACGCGGGCGGCGAGGCCACCCACCTGTCCAAGTGGGCGGGGCTCGGCCGCCGCTCGCCGCTGGTCGCGGCCGTGTTCGCCGTGTTCCTCCTCGCCTTCGCCGGCATCCCGCTGACCTCCGGGTTCGCCGGGAAGTTCGCCGTGTTCAAGGCGGCGGCGGAAGGCGGCGCGGCGCCGCTGGTCGTGGTCGGTGTGATCTCGTCGGCCATCGCGGCGTTCTTCTACATCCGTGTCATCGTGCTGATGTTCTTCAGCGAGCCGCGGCCCGAGGGCCCGACGGTGGCGGTCCCGTCACCGCTGACGATGACGGCGATCGGCGTCGGCG
>NZ_BQUN01000037.1:0-37440 GCF_026008495.1 Streptomyces sp. A012304 | reverse complement strand
CCGCCGCGTGCCGGACCTGTGGATAACTCCGGCGATGTCAGTCGTGGCCCCTATCGTGGAGGCAGTGGTCGAGGGACGACGTACGGGGGACCAGACGATGGGCGGGACGGGCGGGATCATCGAGATGCCAGGAACCACCGGGATGCCGGGGACGCAGAGCGAGGCGCTGGCCGCGCTGCACCGGGTCTTCGGATACGACGCCTTCCGCGGCGAGCAGGAAGCCGTCATCGATCATGTGGTAGCCGGCGGTGACGCGGTGGTCCTCATGCCCACCGGCGGCGGCAAGTCGCTGTGCTACCAGATTCCCTCCCTGGTCAGGCCAGGTACGGGCGTGGTCGTCTCCCCGCTGATCGCGCTGATGCAGGACCAGGTGGACGCGCTGCGGGCGCTCGGTGTGCGCGCCGGGTTCATGAACTCCACGCAGGACTTCGACGAGCGGCGCGTGGTCGAGGCGGAGTTCCTGGCCGGTGAGCTGGACCTGCTGTACCTGGCGCCGGAGCGGCTGCGCCTGGACTCCACGCTGAACCTGCTCTCCCGCGGCAAGATCGCGGTCTTCGCGATCGACGAGGCGCACTGCGTGTCCCAGTGGGGCCACGACTTCCGTCCGGACTATCTCGCCCTGTCCCTGCTCGGCGAGCGCTGGCCGGACGTCCCGAGGATCGCGCTGACGGCGACGGCCACCCGCGCGACCCACCAGGAGATCACCCAACGGCTGAACATGCCGACGGCCCGGCACTTCGTGGCGAGCTTCGACCGGCCCAACATCCAGTACCGGATCGTGCCCAAGGCCGACCCCAAGAAGCAGCTGCTGAGCTTCCTGCGGGAGGAACACGCGGGCGACGCGGGCATCGTGTACTGCCTCTCACGCAACTCAGTGGACAAGACCGCCGAGTTCCTCACCCGCAACGGCATCGAGGCGGTGCCGTACCACGCCGGCCTGGACGCGGGCACGCGCGCGGCGCACCAGGCGCGGTTCCTGCGGGAGGAGGGGCTCGTCGTGGTCGCGACCATCGCCTTCGGCATGGGCATCGACAAGCCGGACGTGCGGTTCGTCGCCCACCTCGACCTGCCCAAGTCGATCGAGGGCTACTACCAGGAGACGGGCCGCGCCGGGCGGGACGGGCTGCCCTCGACGGCCTGGATGGCGTACGGCCTCAACGACGTCATCCAGCAGCGCAAGCTGATCCAGTTGGGGGAGGGCGACGAGGCGTTCCGGCGGCGGGCGGCGGCCCATCTGGACTCCATGCTGGCGCTGTGCGAGACGGCCCGCTGCCGGCGCGGTCAGCTCCTCGCCTACTTCGGGCAGGAACCCGACCCGGCGGGCTGCGGCAACTGCGACACCTGCCTCACCCCGCCCGAGACCTGGGACGGCACGATCGCGGCGCAGAAGGTGCTGTCGACGGTGGTGCGGCTCCAGCGGGAACGCGGGCAGAAGTTCGGCGCGGTGCAGATCGTCGACATCCTGCTGGGTCGCAGAACCGCCAAGGTCATCCAGTTCGACCACGACCAGCTGTCGGTGTTCGGCATCGGAGAGGATCTCACCGAGGGCGAATGGCGCGGCGTCGTACGGCAGTTGCTCGCCCAGGGACTGCTGGCGGTCGAGGGCGAGTACGGCACGCTGGTGCTGACGGAGGCCAGCGGGGCGGTGCTGCGGCGGGAGCGGGACGTACCGCTGCGCAAGGAGCCGAAGAAGCCGACGGCCGCGAAGGCGGGTTCGTCGTCCTCCGGGCGCGGCGACCGCAAGGCGAGGACGGCGGCGGCCGAGCTGCCCGAGGAGCTGCTGCCCGCGTTCGAGGCCCTGCGCGCCTGGCGGGCCGAACAGGCCCGTGAACAGGGCGTCCCCGCCTATGTCATCTTCCACGACGCCACACTGCGGGAGATCGCCACGGTCTGGCCGACGTCGGTGCGGCAGCTCGGCGGGATCAGCGGCGTCGGCGAGAAGAAGCTGGCGACCTACGGGGAGGGCGTGCTCGCGGTGCTGGCCTCGCTGAGCGGGGTGGCGGGCGCGGCACCGGCGGCCGCCTCGGACCAGCCCGGCCCGCAGCGTCCCGACGGTCTGGACGGCCCCGCCGTCCTGGACGAACCGGATGAACCGGACGACTGGCCGGAGACGGAGCCGGAGCCCGATGACTGGATCTAGAGGACTGAGATGACTGGGCCCGGAGGACTGAACTGAGAGGCGGGGAGCTGCCGGGAGGGGCCGGCAGCCCGGTGCCGTCAGCTGAGAGCCGTCAGCCCCGGCGCGAAGGTGATCAGCAGGGGCAGTAACGGGACCAGCGCCGCCACCGTCGTCGTCAGCGCGCGGTGTCTGGGGAGCAGCCTGGGGGGCGGCTGGAGGAGCCGGTCCACGCGTTCGCCCAGGAGGCGGTGGCTGGACGCGCAGGACAGGACACCCCGGTGCTGGTTCAGCTCGATCAGGGCCAGCGCCGTGGTCAGGTGGCCGCAGCGGCGGGACGCCGTGTCGTCGGCGGCGAGTTCGACCAGGCGGTGGGTCTGGTCGCAGAAGTGGGCGAACAGCGGGACGCGCGGGAAGCCGGTCGCCAGCGCCGTCGACAGGTGCAGCAGCCAGTCGTGACGGGCGCGGGCGTGACCGCGTTCATGGGTGAGGACCGCGTCGAGCTGATGGGAGGTGAGGCGGTGCAGGGCACCGGTGGTCACGATCAGTTGAGGAGGATTGCCGGGCATCCACCAGGCGTCCGGGTACTCGTCCTCCAGCACCAGCAGCGGGCCCCGCGCGGAGGGCAGGCCCGCGGGGAGGTCGGGGGCGCGTTCCCGCAGGTGTGCGCGGGCCCGGCCGCGGCGCCGCCGCGCCTCGACCAGCTCACGGGCGAGCATCGCGGTGGTCCAGGCGGCCCCGCAGGCCAGCAACAGGGTGAGGGCGCTCGCCCACACGGGCGCGGCGGACAGGTCGTAGGCCTCGGTCACCTCGGGCGGGGCGGGGGCGAAGACCCGCGCGCGGACGGTGTGGAAGACGGCGGCGGCGCCCAGGACCAGCGCCGTCAGACAGCACAGCAGGACCGTGGCGACCAGGCACTGCCACACCCACAGCGCGACCACCGGCTCCCGCTCGGGCCACACGGCCCGGGTCAGCGCACGCGGGGCCGGCACGGCGGCCGTCAGGGCGACGACGCTCAGCAGGAGCAGACAGAAGGTCATACCAGGGGCTCCGGATCCTGGTCGGCGAAGACGGGGGTGAGCAGCGCGGAGAACGGGCCCGCCGACGCGGATCGTCGAGGCGGCCGTGCTCCGCGGGTGTGCGTGAGGGCTCGGCGCGAGGACCGTGCCCGCCGCCAGTATGACGGCGGGCACGGCGGGAGTCAGCCCACTCCGCCCGTCAGTTCGGGCCCTCACCCCGCGACTTCCCACCGCGCGGGTCCGTTCCGGCCACGGCATCCGACGGTCCGGCCTCACCGCGCGGGTCCGTTCCCGGGCTCGACATCCGGGCCTCGGCCGCGACTTCCCACCGCGCGGGTCCGTTCCGGCCAAGGGTTCCGATGGTCGGGCCTCGCCGCGACTGGCCACCGCGTGGGTCCGTTCCGGCCGCGGCATCCGACGGTGGGGCCTCACCGGGTGGGTTCGTTCACGGGCTCCGGCGGACCGGCCTCAGCCCGCGGTCACTCGCCCAGTCACCTCGCCCAGACCCACCCGCAGCCCGTCCGGACCGGGTGCCCAGGCGGACAGGGTCACCACGTCCCCGTCCTCCAGGTACGTCCGCTTGCCGTCGGGGAGTTCCAGGGGGTCGCGGCCGTTCCAGGTCAGTTCCAGGAGGGAGCCGCGCTGGTTTTCGGCCGGGCCGCTGACCGTGCCCGAGCCGTACAGGTCGCCGGTGCGCAGGGAGGCGCCGTTGACCGTCAGATGGGCGAGCTGCTGGGCGGCCGTCCAGTACATGGTGGAGAAGGGGGGTTCGGAGACGACGTGACCGTTGACGGCGACGGAGATGCGCAGGTCGTAGCCGGCCGGCTCGAGGGCGGTGTCGTCCAGGTAGGGGAGCAGGGGGTGGGTGCGTTCGGGAGGTGAGACCCGGGCCTGCTCCAGCGCCTCCAGCGGGGTGATCCACGCCGAGATCGAGGTGGCGAACGACTTGGCGAGGAACGGGCCGAGGGGTACGTACTCCCAGGCCTGGATGTCGCGGGCCGACCAGTCGTTGAGGAGGCACAGGCCGAAGACGTGCTCGCGGAAGTCGGTGAGCGGGACCGGCTTCCCGTGCCGCGACGGCACGCCGACCACGAAGCCGACCTCGGCTTCGATGTCGAGCCGCACGGACGGGCCGAAGACGGGGGCGGCGTCGGTGGGTGCCTTGCGCTGGCCGGACGGGCGGACGACGTCCGTGCCGGAGACGACGACCGTGCCGGACCTGCCGTGGTAGCCGATGGGCAGGTGCTTCCAGTTGGGCAGCAGGGTGTCGGTGGCGTCCGGGCGGAAGATGGCGCCGGCGTTCCGGGCGTGGTGCTCGGAGGCGTAGAAGTCGACGTAGTCGGCCACCTCGAAGGGGAGGTGCAGGGACACCGAGGACAGGGGGTGCAGCAGCGGGGCGAGGGTCTCGTGGTGGGCGGGGTCCGTCACCCACGCGGTCAGCGCGCCGCGGACCTGCGACCAGGTGGTCCGGCCCGCCGCCAGCAGCGGGTTGAGGGTGGGCCGGCCGAGCAGGGCGGCGTGCGGGGAACCGAGGGCCCGGGCCGCCGCGCCCGCGTCCAGGACATGGTCGCCGAGGCGGACGCCGACGGTCCGCTCCTGGGAGCCGGGGAGGGAGAAGACGCCGTACGGGAGGTTGTGCGGGCCGAAGGGGTCGCCCTCGGGGAGGTCGAAGGGGGGCAAGGGGGGCATCAGGTGCTGCCTCGCTTTCGTGCTCGCCATGTGGGTGCGTGGCCGGTTGCTCGCCATGTGTGCCGGTGCCGTGTGGGTGTGCTCCGCCGGTGTGCCGAGCCGCCGCACACGTTACGGCCGACCTTGCTCCAGGGACAGCGCAGCGAGACGGAAGTGACACGGGAGGTGACGGATGGGGTGGTCGAGTGGAAGCTCTCCGCTTCCGTTCGTGTACGGGAAGTCGCCCCCTGGCCGGTCCGCAATCTTGACGGAGCGGTGCGAAAGGGGAGACTCTGGGCGGGTGCTGGAAGGCCTCGGGGAGGGGGCGTTCCCATGGCACACCTGGGGGGCGGATGGCCATAGGGGAGGCCGGCCTCGGGTCGGCGCGTCATGGTGCACGGCCGGAACGGCTGGCGGCGACCATGCGCGGCAGACTCGGCCGGGAATGCGTGTACGTGCCGTCGTGCCGGTTCGGGCTGTTCGTGGCCTTGCGCCACTGGTGTCCGCCCGGTGGGCGGGTGCTGATGTCGCCGGTCAACGACGACGTGATCTTCTTCGTGGTGCTCGCGGCCGGACTGCGGCCCGTGCAGGCGCCGTTGAACCCGCTGGACGCCTCGATCGACGTCGACGCCGTGCCCGACGAGGTGTGGGGCTCGCTGTCCGGGGTTCTCACGACCAATCTGTACGGCAACCCGGACGACGCGCCGCGTCTGCGGGCGAAGTGCGACGCGCTGGGCATCCCGCTGTTCGAGGACGGGGCGCACGCCATCGGCAGCACGGTGGGCGGCCGCCCGGTCGGGGCCTGGGGCGACGCCTCCGTCTTCAGCCTGTCCAAGCATGTCGGGGCCAAGGCCGGGGGTTTCCTGTCCTGTGCCGACCCGGGGCTGCGCGAGGCCCTGGCGAAGACCTGCGAGAACCTGCTGCTGCCGGGGCGGCCGACCGCCGAACTCGCCTTCGCCGTCCGCCCGTACGCGGAGGCGGCGGTGCGGGGGCTGCGGCTGCGGCGTGCCGCGTGGGCCACGATGCGACGGCTCGGGCTGATGGAGCGCGAGGAGATCCGGATGCCGCTGCGCGCGGAGGAACTGGCGCGGGCGGTCGACGCGGCGCCCGACCTCACCGCGCACGACTCCTGGATCCGCGTCGACATGCACGACTACCGGTTGCGGTCCGGACGGCTGCGGCTGGCGCGCGTCGGCCGTCGGCTCGACCGCCTGGACCAGGTGCTGGACGCCTGCCGGGCGGGCACACGGCTGCTGCTGTCGACGCCGTGGGGCAGACCCGGCGGCACCGGCGGACCCGGTGGGACCGACCCGGGCACGAGCGGGGGGAGCGCCGGCCGGCACGTCCAACCGCTCTTCCGGGTCCCGCTGTTCGTCGCCGACCGGGACGCCGCGATCGCGGCGCTGGCGCGGCGGGGAATCGTCGTCGGGTACCTCTACGACCCGCCCCTGGACGACTACGCGGGCGCCGTCTTCACCGACCCCTCGCCCGATCCGGCCGGGGCCCGCTGGTTCGCACGGCACGCGCTGCCCGTGGATCCGCTGCGGGCCCGGCAGATCGTGGAGGTGCTGCGTGAGTCCGGCGCGCGTCCGGCCGTGGTGCCGCCGACGGGACACGGAGGGCCGGGAGGGCTGGAGCCGACACGTGGCTGAGACACGGGCCGGGACACATACCGACGTGCACCTCGTGGGAGAGACCGGCACCCGGCCGGGAAGCGACGCCGGGGCCCCGGACCGGAGACCGGCCGGGGTCCAGGTGCGCGAACCGGCCGGACCACCCGGCACGCCGCCCGCCGCGCCGCCCGGCGGTGGACAGACGCCGGGCGACGGCGCGCGCGGCGCGGACTCCCTGTTCAGGAACGCCTATTTCCTCATGCTCAGCACCGGCGTCTCCGCCGTGCTCGGCCTGGGCTTCTGGCTCGTGGCCGCCCGCTACTACGAGGAGGAGGCCGTCGGGCAGGGCTCGGCGGCGATCGCCGCGATGCGGCTGCTCGCCAGTATCACGGCGACGACGATGATCGGCGCCGTCGTCCGCTTCGTGCCGCGCGCCGGACGGGCGACGGGCTCGCTGGTGTGGCGGACGTACGCGGCGAGTTCGGTGGTCGTGACGATCGCGGCGTTCGTCTTCCTGCTCACGCTCGATTTGTGGGGAGCGTCGTACGCGCCGCTGGGCACGCCGGTCGCGGGGGCGGCGTTCGTGGTGGCCTGCGTGGCGTGGGCGCTGCTCACTCTCCAGGACGGGGTGCTGACCGGTCTGCGCCGCTCCGGGTGGGTGCCGGTCGGCAACGCGGTGTTCTCGGTCGGCAAGCTGCTCCTGCTGGTCGTCTTCGCCGGGGCGCTGCCGGTGCTCGGCATCTTCGTCTCCTGGGCGGTCGCGATCGCCTTCTCGACACTGCCGCTCGGGTGGCTGATATTCCGCAAGCTGATCCCACGTCAGGCCGCCGCCGACCGGGACGTGGAACCGCCCCGGCTGCGGGAGATGGGCCGTTTCCTGGCCGGTGACTCGCTGGGCGCGCTGTTCAGCCTCGCGATGATCAACCTGCTGCCGGTGATGGTGGCGGTCCGCTTCAGCGCCGCCGAGAACGGCTACTTCTACGTGGCGTACACCGTCGGCGGCACGATGGAGTTCATGGCCATCAACATGGCCTCCTCCCTCACCGCGCACGCCTCGCACGATCCGCGTCACCTGGCCGACGGCGTCCGGGGGGCGCTGCGCCGCATGATCCTGCTGCTGGTGCCGGTGGTGCTGGTACTGGTGCTGTTCGCGCCGCAGATCCTGCTGCCGTTCAGCCCGGACTACGCCGAGCACGGCACGACCGTGCTGCGGCTGCTGGCCGCCGGCGCGCTGCCCCGGGTCGTGGTGGAGCTGTACATCGGGGTGCTGCGGGTGCAGGGCCGCACGGGGGTGCTCGCCGCGCTCCAGGGCGCCATGTGCACGCTGGTGCTGGGCAGCGCGGCCGTCCTGTTCACCCCGGCCGGCATCGCGGGCGCGGGGTGGGCGGTACTGCTGAGCATGTCGCTGATCGCCGTCGTCTCGGTCGTGGGGCTGCGGGCCGCGCTGCGCAGGGAGGACGCCGGAGCAGGGGCCGAGGCCTCCGCCACCACGTCCCACACCGCTACGGCCGCCGCGCCCTCCGCCGCCTCGACCGCCGCCCCGGCCGCCGTGCCCGGCGCAGGCACCGGCCGGCCACCCCTCTCGACTCCCACCCCCGCCGACAAGCCCCCCGCCGACAGGCCACCCGCCGACGGCACCGGCACCGGTACCCGCGCGGTCCGTCTGAACCCCGCCGCCGGATACGGCACGACGTGGGCCCGCCGGGCGGCGTACGAGCGCGGGGAGTCCGATCAGGACACCGTCGCACTGTTCATAGGGCGTCCCGCGTACGAGCGTGAAGCCCTGGCGGCGGACACGCTCGCGGTGATCGTCCGGCCCGCCAAGGAACCGTCGGCCGGCGAGCGCGCCGGGTCCGGGGCGCCGAGCGCGCCGGAACCCGACCACGAGGTGAGCGGGATCTGGTCGGAGCGCGGGCAGCGATGGCTGCGGGCCGGCCTGTGGAGCCTGCTCGGCGTCTGCGCCGTCGTCTTCTGGGGGGCCCTGCGCGATCTGCCCTGGCTCGGTGGGCAGGTCGCGGGAGACCTCGCCGCACCGCTGAGCGGGCGCGGGATGCTCGGTCTGCTGCCCACCCCGGCGCTGGTCGCCGGGTGCCTGCTGCTGGTGCTGTTCGTCGCCGCCGTGACGCTGGGGGTACGGCAGGAGACCTGGCTGCCGGGGACCGCGCTGGCCGTCGTCGCCCTCGTCCTGTACTCGGTGCCCGTGGCCCTCGGCCGGGAACCCCGGGCACTGGGTGGGACGTTCTATCCCCGTACGGCCGATTTCTTCGCGCAGACCCTCGGCCTCGCCGGGCCCGAGCCGCTGCTGCGCTGGGTGGCGCCCGTCTGTCAGCTGCTGTGCCTGGTCCCGCTGTGGCTGCTGCTCGACCGCGTCGGCGACCGCTTCGGTGACCGTCTGCGGCTGCCGTGGGCGGCCCGCTGGGGGGTCGTCTATCTCGTCGCCGTGGGGGGCTGGGCGGGGAGAGAGGCGCTCGCGCCGTTCGCGCCGCCGCTGCTCGCCGTGCTGTACCTGCTCGTCCTGCTGCTGTCGCTGCGCCGCGCCGAGCCGTCGGTACGACCGGCGGGCAGATCAACGCACCCACACGACCTGGACACGTCCAGGGACTGATCAAATTCTGAGCCGAACGCCAGGGGGGAACCGTCGTGCGTCCGCCAGCCACTCCACGGGAGAGATCCGAGCCGGAGCCCACACCGGGCTCGGCACCCGCTCCCGCCCTCACGACCGCCCCGAAGGAGCCGCTCCGGAACACGCCGCTCCGGAACACGCGGGTCCCGGGCGCATCCGTCCCGGCGGACGCACCCGTCCCCGACGCACCCGTCCCCGACGCACCCGTCCCGCACGCTTCGGAGACTGCGCGGGCTTCGGCTTCGGACGCTTTCGCTTCGGCAGGTGGTGAGCCCGTGAGCGACCTCTCGGACCTCCCGCCTGGGCGCCCCTGGTGGTACGCCGTCCTGCACCCGGCCCCCGCGCTGCTGGTCGCGCTCGCCCTGTGGGGCTGGGCGGTGACCCACACCGACGTCTCCGACCTCGGCGACTTCGGCCTCGTCACCGCGCTGCACCCCACCTTCTGGGCCGGTCTCGCGCTGCTCACCGTCGGCTTCTGGGCCACGGTGCGCGGCCCGCGCCGCCACCCCGTGTGGGCGCCGGCGTACGTCGTCGGCCTGCTGGTGATGGAGCGGGCCACGCAGGCGGTGCTGTACCCGACACCGCTGTACGCGTGGGCGTGGAAGCACGACGCGGTCATCGACCACCTGCTGACGGCGGGCCGGCTCCAGGGCGAGGACGTGCTCGGCGACCTGGCCGTGTACGACCAGTGGCCGGGCTTCTTCGCCGCCCAGGCCGCGCTGGTACGGCTGTTCGGGGTGGACTCCGCCACGCAGTTCATGGCCTGGTGGCCGTTGGTCTCCAGCCTGACGCTGCTGCTTCCGCTCCTGCTGATCTACCGCACGTTCACCGAGGACCGGCGGCTGATCTGGACGGCCGTCTGGCTCTTCTGTGTCGGCAACTGGGTGGGCCAGGACTACTTCTCGCCCCAGTCCGTGGCCTTCGCCCTGCACCTCGGTGTCCTCGCCGTCGTGCTGCGCCGCTACGGCCGCTCCCCGGGCGGCGCCGGACGGCAGCGCCAGGTCGTGTGGACGGTGCTGCTGGTCCTCCTCGTCGGGGCGATGGTCGTCTCGCACCAGCTCACCCCGGGCATGCTGGTCGTCTCGCTGGCCGCCCTCCTCCTCACCCGCCGCTACCGCGACAAGGTGCCGCTGATCACCACCGCGGTGATCTTCCTGGCGTGGTGCCTGACGGCCGCGCTGCCGTTCCTGTCGGCGACGATGCCGGAGATGATCCGCTCGATCGGCGACATCGGCGGCAACGTCTCCACCGGCTACGGCGCCACCCCGACCGGCACGGGCGCGGTGACGACGTCCTGGGTGGCGCGGCTGCTGTCGGCGTCGGTACTGCTGCTCGCGGTCGTGGGCGTGCTGCGCCAGCCGGTGCTGCGCCACCGCGCGATGCCGCTGTTGCTGATCGCCGCGGCCCCGCTGCCGATGTTCGCGGCGAGCAGCTACGGCAGCGAGATGATCTTCCGGGTGCTGATGTTCATGCTGCCCGGCGCCGCCTTCTTCGCCGCGGCGGCGCTGCTGCCCCAGGTGCGCACCCTGACGGCCATGGAGCAGGCCGCCACCCGAGAGGCCGCCCAGCAGGGCACCGCCACCCCAGAGACCGCCCAGCAGGGCACCAGCCCCCGGCAGCGGCAGGGCACCACCCGGCGGACCGAGCCGCTCCGTTACGCCTGGCTGCCCCCGTTGGCCCTCCTCGCCGCCACCCTCGCCTTCGTGCCGAGCTACTCCGGGAAGGACCGCATCAGCTACTTCCCGCCGGCCGAGGTGGACCTCGTGCGCCAGGTGATCGACCAGGCGCCCGACGACTCCCTCGTGGTGGCGTTCGACCGCAACTACCCGCTCGCCTTCGCCGAGTACTGGCGCGTGGACCACTACTGGTTCCTCGACGACGACCGCTCGCACGTCGACCGGATCGTGCGGGACCCGGCGGCCACCCTCGCCCGGGACATGTCCTCGGTGGAGCCGCCCGGCCGGGCCTATCTGCTGTTCACCCGGGGCCAGTTCGCGAACGCCGAGATGAACGGGCTGCTGACGAAGGGCCAGCTGGACCGCGTCGAGAGATCCGTCGCCGCGTCACCGCTGTTCGAACGGGTGGCGGAGAACGACGCCGGATCGGCCTATGTGCTCAAGGACGTGCCGAAGGAGGCGGGCCGATGACCCCGCAGGAACTCGTGGTGCGGATGCTGCCCCCGTTCGGCGGCTGGCTCGCCCTCTCCGCCCTCGCGCTGCCGGACGGCTCCGCGCTGCGCGGCGCGGCGATGGCCGTCTTCCTGACGGCCGGGCCGGGCGCCGCCCTGCTCAGAATCTGCGGGCCCGCGCTGGCCGCGGGCCCGGCCACGGGGCCCGTCGAACGCCGGGACCCGGCCTTCGAACGCCACTCCGACCTGCTGGAACGGCTGATGCTGAGCGTCCTGGTGAGCGTGGCAGTGGTGCTGCTCGCCGCGACGGTGTTCATCGCCGCACACGCCTTCAGCGCGCAGCGCGTCCTGCTGACGCTCACGATGCTGACCACCGTCGCCGCGTTCTGCCCGCGACTGCGCGCCTCCCCACCGAAGACCGGGAAGGGTACTGCTCTGTGAGGTCGCACCAACCCGACGCCCGTCGCGCCCACCGGTACCGACGGCCGCACCGACCGCCCGTCGTCCACCGTCCCCTGCTGCTCACCACCGTCCTGTGCGCCCTCCTGACCGCCGCCTGCTTCCTCCAGGACGTCGCCGTGGGCCCGCACGACGGGCCCACCACCCGCGCCCGCCCCTCCGCCCACGGCGGGCGGTGCGCCCCGACGGCGCTCCTCGAACCACCCTGCGGGGCCTGGTTCGGCGCCTTCGTGCCGCACGACAAGGACGACCTGGAGGACAAGGTCCGCGCCTACGAGAAGCGGATCGGCCGCAAGCTGGACATCGTGTACACGTACCACGACATGTCCCTGGTCGAGGGGGAGCGCCTGGAGGGGCAGCTGCTCACCGAGCAGGAACGCCGGGTCGCCGCCGACGAGCGACTGCTGCTGCTGTCCTGGGAGAGCAAGTGGTGGGGCGGGACGAAGGCGCAGCAGCCCACCTGGAAACAGATCGCCGACGGCGAGCTGGACGCGTCCGTCATCGACGTCCAGGCCGAGCGCGTCAAGCGGTACGGCAAGAAGGTCTTCCTCTCCTTCGACCTGGAGATGGACACCCGTACGCCGGCCAACGGCACCCCGGAGGACTACGTCCGGGCGTACCGGCACATCCACGACCGGTTCCGGGCGCTGGGCGTCACCAACGTGGTGTGGACCTGGATCACCACGGGGTATCTGGAGCACGCCGACCTGATCAAGCGGATGTATCCCGGGGACGACTACGTCGACTGGGTCGCCTACAACCAGTACAACTACTACCAGTGCCACCGGGCGGGCTGGCTGTCCTTCGCGCAGACGCAGCGGGCCACCCACCGGTGGATCCGCGCGAACATCTCCGACGACAAGCCGCTGATGCTGTCCGAGTTCGGCACCGCGAACGACCCGTCGCGGCCGGACCGCCAGGCCGAGTGGTACGCGCGGGTCCCGGCGGTCCTGAAGGACCTGACCGGGGTGAAGGCCGCGCTCCAGTGGAACTACCGGGACCCCGGCCCGCACTGCGACCTGTCGGTGGCGGGCGACCGGGCCTGGGCCAGCCTCCGCGAGGCGGTCTCCGACCCGTACCTCAACCAGCCGCTGGGGTAGCGAGCGCGAGCCGGAGACCCGGCCGAGGCATCACCCGCGAACCGCCGCCCCGCGAACCGTGTCCGCCCGCGAACGATCAGTCCACGAACCGATCAGTCCGCGAGCCGTCGGCCCACGAACGTGTCCGCCCGCGAACGATCAGCCCACGAACCGATCAGCCCGCGAACACCGGCCCGCGCACCACCGCGCGGGCCCTGCGGTACCACCGCCAGGCGACCGTCTTCGCGCCGTCCCGGTAGGGCGCGATCCGCGCGCCCCCGCCCGCCAGCCAGCCCTCCACATCGGCGACGGTGTGGCTGCGCCGCACGATGAGCCGGGCGATCCGGTAGCGCTCGTCACGGTCCGAGCTGAGCGCGTGCCGCACGGCGGTGGCCGTCTCGTACCCGGCGGCGGCCGCCATACGGCGCACCCGGCCGCTGTTGTAGCCGTGCGGGTAGGCGAGGTGGCGCACGCCGTGGCCGAGGGCGTCCTCCAACGCGACCCGCGAGGCCCGCAGTTCGCGCGCCAGGTCCCGGGGCGGCAGGGTGTCCAACTGGGCGTGGGTGACGGTGTGGCTGCCGACCTCCATGCCGTACTGCTCGAGGCTCGCCGCCTGCGCCAGGGTCATCATCGGGGCGGGCGGCAGCAGGCTGCGCCCGCCCGGGGTGATGGCGCCGGTGGTGAGGTAGGCGGTGGCGGCCAGCCCGCGCCCGGCCAGCGCCTCGGCGGTCGGACCGGGCAGGTCGGCGAAGCCGTCGTCGAAGGTCAGCAGCACCGGGCGGGCCGGCAGTGGCGTCCGCCCGGCGAGATGGTCGGCGAGCGCGCTGACCGTGACGGGCGTACGGCCGCTGTCGACGACGGCGTCGAGGTGCGCGGCGAACTCCTTCGGAGTGACGGTGAACTCCGCGATCCAGTCGGGCGGGTCCTCCATCACCGCGTGATAGAGGAACACGGGGATGCCGGCCCGCTGTATGCCGCCACTGCCGCCGCCCGTGCCTCTCATCTGGACCCCCTCGCCAGCACGTCCCGGTCCGTGCCGGACGCGGCGGACACACCGGCCGCGAAGGCCGCCCGCACCGCACGTCGTGCCCGCAGATAGCCCACGGGCCCGTACACCATCCCCCGGCGCTGCAACCGTGACAGCCGCCGTGGCCAGGGGTGACCGCGATCGTCGTGGCCACCCGGCGCGCTCCCGTCGCCCGCGCCCCCGCCGTCCGCGTCCCGGGTCGCCGTCAGGGCCCGGGCGTGGGCGAGTCCGCGCGGCAGCCGGACCAGGAACGCCGGCAGCAGCCCGGGGCGGTTGACGAGGATCGCCGTGAGGTAGGCGGTCAGGCCGGCTCCGTAGCCGTAGGCCTGGGTCTCCAGGTCCCGCCAGGTCTCCCGGTGGTGGTGCCAGACCAGGGCCTGCGGGGTGTAGTGCAGCCGGTGACCCTGGGCGAGGACGCGGACGAACCCGTACAGGTCGTCGCCGCCGCGCGCGAGCGTCCCCGCCCCCGTCGCCGGGTCGAAACCGCCGACCGCGCGCAGGACACCGGTGCGGAACGCCATGTTCGCCCCGGAGCCGAACCGGCCCGCCGTGAACGGGAACAGCGGCTCGTCGGCGGGCGGGGCGGCAGGGGCGTACGTCCGTGCGGTGAAGCCCTTCGCGAAGCCGCCGTTGCTCTCCAGCAGCACCTGGGCCGGGGTGCGCAGCCGGGCCGGCAGGATCAGACCGGTGGCGCAGCCGAGGCCGGGGTCGGCGGCGAACGGCGCGGTGAGCTCGGTCAGCCAGCGCGGGTCCGCGACGACGTCGTCGTCGGTGAAGGCGACGACCTCGCCGTGCGCGGCCGCGACACCCCTGTTGTGGGCGACGGCGAGTCCGGGCACCGGCTCGGTCACGTACCGCACGCGCTCGGCGTACTTCCGCTCGATCAGGTCCCGGGTCGCGTCCGTCACCGGCGCGTTGTCGACGACGACGATCTCGAAGTCCGGGTGGTCCTGGGCGAGGAGCGAGTCGAGCGCGTGAGCGAGCGGCTCGGCCCGTTCACGGGTGGCGACGACGACGGTGACCGCCGGCACGGCGGCTTCCCCTGCCGTCCGCGACACGGACGCACCCGGGGACGCACCCGGGGAGGCCCCTGTGGAGGCCCCCGAGGACGCACCAGTGGACGCGCCCGCCGACCCCCCGGCGGGATGGCGCCGGGCGGCCAGCTCCGTGAGGACCGTCCTCGGGTCCGCGCCCTCCGGAACCCGCCCGAGCAGCGTGCCCACGGGCCGCCCACCCCTTCTGACCAGTACGAACACCGCGCCGTCCGTGACGGGCGGGCTGCCTGGCCCGGGCCGGAGCACTCCGCCGGCCCCGTCCGGCTCCAGGTCCAGCTCGGCCACCTGGACGGGCTCGATGTCCAGGAACCCCTGGATCTCCTGCCGTACACGTGGCGCACGTGCCATGAAACCTGCCATGAACCCCCCTCGTGTCACGACGGCCATGACCTGCATGCCCGTCATGAGCCGTGAACGTCATGAGCCGTGAACGTCAGAACCGGCGCAGCCGCCCCGCGCGCTTCAGCGTCCGCGCGGCCACCGCGGCGAGCCTCGGCCGGCCACGCACGAAGTGGTGCGCCCGGCGGGACGGCTCGCGGCCGAGCCAGTGGAGCGCGGCCCCCGCCCCCGGACGCGTCCACGCTCCCTCGTGGACGGGCAGCTCGCCCGTCTTCAGTGAGTCCTTGTACTCGGCCGCCCCGCGCCCCAGGTCGAGCAGGCCGATGCCCTCGGCGGCGGCCGCCTCGGCCATCCGCAGATGCAGCACCAGACCGGGCGAGTACTTCGCGAAATCCGGGTCGTACGCCGGGAACCAGCAAGCCAGGACGGTCGTCGAGCGCAGCCCGAAGTGTGCCGCGACGGGCCGGTCACCGGCGTAGAGAACGGACAGCGTGCCGGAGCAGTCCGGCGCGCGGGTCGCGGCGAGCGTGTCCACGAGCCGGCTGATCCACGCCCGCGCGAACCGGTCCCGGCGTCCGGTCCTGCGGTACTGCGCGGACTTCCACGCCATGAGCGTGCGCAGCGCGGCCGGGTCGCGTTCGTCGAAGACGAACCGTGTCGGCGCCACCTGGCGGCCGAGCCGGCGCTCCTTGGCGAGCGTCGTCTTCAGGAACTTCGGCGACTGGGCGCGCAGCACCGACTCGTACGTCTCGTACCCCTTCTCCACGTCGATGACGTAAGAGGCGTACTCCGCCGCCGCGTACGGGGCGAACAGCCCTTGTTCCGCCTCCAGGTTGTCGAAGGCGAAGCTCGACAGGGAGCACGCCCGCATCATCTCGTCCACGTCCAGCCCGAGTCCCGGGCCCAGTACGGCGCCCTGCGCGTCCGAGACGCCGTAGGCGAGGGCCTGGCCCTGGCCGAGCGGGCCCCGCTCGTGCGGCAGGAAGCCGACCGGCTCACGCCCCTCGCGGACCACGGCCACCCGGGTACGCGGCCGGACCCGGCCCACGGCGTCGGTGAACTCCGGCTCCATGAACGGATTGCGCGGAACGATCGACGCGGCGCGCAGCGCCCGCCACCGTTCCCTCTCCCCGTCGCCGAGTTCCTCCGGCCTCAGCACGCGAATACGTCCACTGCTCAACCTGACCCCCCGATCAAGTCCCCCCTGGACTCTTGGAAGGTACCGCCCGGGCAGTTCACGCGGTAGGTAGCGGAGCAAGTTGTTGCCAACCGGTGCAGAGGCCTTTGAACCGGTCGGTACCCGACGTTGCGGCAGAAAGCCGTTTCTCTTTACCCCTGATTCCCAAGTGAGTTGGAGGGGCGCCGTGATCCGTATTCTCTGATCATGGCCGCACCCATCGCATATGCCGCGCGCAGCGCGTACTCCCTCATCGCCACCGACCTGGACGGAACGCTGCTCCGCGGCGACGACACCTTCTCCGACCGGTCGCTCGACGCGCTCGCGCGGGTGGCGGCCGCCGGCGCCTGCCACCTGGTGGTGACGGGCCGCCCCGCGCCCCGGGTACGGCCGCTGCTGGACGTCCTGCACAGCAGAGGCCTCGCGGTGTGCGGACAGGGAGCGCAGCTGTACGACGCCGCCGCGGACCGTCTGCTGTGGTCGGTCACCCTGGACCGGGAGCTGGCGTGGACCGCGCTCGGCAAGATCGAGGCGGAGGTCGGCCAGGTGTACGCGGCCGTCGACCAGGACGGCGTCGAGGGGCTGACGCTGATCGAGCCGGGCTACCGGATGCCGCACCCGACCCTTCCGGCCCTGCGTGTGCACTCCCGCGACGACCTGTGGTGCGAGCCGATCAGCAAGGTGCTGCTGCGCCATCCCACCCTCTCCGACGACGAGTTGGCGGCGACGGCCCGCTCGGTGGTCGGCTCGCTCGCGACCGTCACCATGTCGGGGCCCGGCACGGTGGAGCTCCAGCCGTGCGGCATCACCAAGGCGACGGGCCTGGCCCTGGCCGCCGAACACCTGGGGCTGCGGCCGCGGGACACCATCGCCTTCGGTGACATGCCCAACGACATCCCGATGTTCGACTGGGCGGCGCGCGGTGTCGCGATGGCCAACGCCCACCCCGAACTCAAGGCGGTGGCCGACGAGGTGACGACGTCGAACGAGGACGACGGCGTGGCCGTCGTCCTCGAACGCCTCTTTCCCTGAGGGGGCTTGCGCTCAGCACGCCCCCAACAGGCACCGCCCCCGAACAGTCAGCAAGCCCGAACGATCAGTACGCTCCGAACACGTTGTCGATCGAGCCGTAGCGGTCCGCCGCGTAGTTGCAGGCCGCGGTGATGTTGGCGACCGGGTCGAACGGGTCGTACAGGGTGCCGGGCACGTGGTACGCGGCGAAGGTCGGGTCGATGACCTGGAGCAGGCCCTTGGACGGGGTGCCCTTGGCCGCGTTGGAGTCCCAGAGGTTGATGGCGTTCGGGTTGCCGGAGGACTCGCGGATGATGTTGCGGTAGATGCCGTTGTACGTGCCCGGGATGCCGCGCTCGGCCATGATCGCGAGCGACTCGCGGATCCAGCCGTCGAGGTTGTTGGGGTAGCCGGCGATCGTGGTGGCCGACGTCGTGGCGGCGGAGGCGCTGGTCGCGCCGACGAGCGGAAGGGTGAGTGCGGCGGCACCGGCGCAGACGACGGCGACGGTACGGGCCAGGCGGGAGCGGCGGCGCTGAGCGGCAGCGGACATGCGAGGTTCCTCTCCGGCGCCTGCGAGGTGAGCTGTCGGGTTCGGGCGGGGAGGTGCCCGGCCGGCCGCCGTACGGGCACGGCGGCGCGACTTCACCCCTAGCCGGTCCGGTACGTGCGTGACGTACGGGCCGGCGGCTTACCTGGGTCCCCCGCTCCTGCCCTGCGCGAGTGTTCGTCGATGGTGGTGAAGGGCGGTGGCAGGATTCGGCGTCCGCCCGACAGGCCGGGAACGTATGCGAGAGCACATGTCCGGAACAAGAGGCGGATTCACAGAACACCCTATTGACCTTGATCTGCGACGTATGGGGTGCTTGATCCTTTGCATTCGGCAAGAGTCAACTTGCCTGTGGAGAAAGTGGAATCACAAAGTCCGGTGTGAGATGTCGCAAGGCGGCGGAGTGAGCCAACTCACCAGCATCCACAAGAGGGGTGAATCGGACAATAATCTCAAGTCCCTTTCAAAGGGGCGTTCGTGGGATGCGCTTCTCCCACGTCCGGTGGAACACCACCTCGCCGCCCGCCGTGCACACCACCTCGTCGCAGGCGAGGAAGTCGGCCGCGTCGCAGGAGAGCTCCGAGCGTGTCCGCACGGTCGTGTCCCAGCCGAGCTCGGGACGGTGCAGCCGGATCGTCCACGCGGAGCGGGCGCGGGCCGACAGGGGGTCGCGCTCACCGATGGCGTACGTCTCCCGCGCCTCCTCGGTGATCTCCAGCCCGTCGGGGTACACGCGCGTGCCGCCGTTCTTCGGTTCCGCCTCCAGCCGCCACTCGCCCTCGGCCACGTCCCGCACCACCTGCCGCCCGGGGCGCGGCTCGTCGAACGTGGCCGGGGAGCTCACCCCCAGGGGCGGGGCGTGCTCGGGCTCCTCGAAGCGGATGCCGGGGCCGGCCTCGCGGGTCCGTACCGGCAGCTCCAGCGCGCTGCCCGCCGGGTCCAGGGTGAAGCCCGCCGCCGACTCCGGCTGCGGCCAGAGCCACGGCCAGTACGCGGAGGAGACGGCGAGCCGGACGCGGTGACCGGGCGGGAAGGCGTACCCGACGCCGTACAGCTCGAAGGACACCTCCTCGGTCGCCCCCGGCGGCCAGGGCGCCGAGCGGTCGACGCCGTGGCGCGCGGAGAGGTTCAGCGTCCCGCGCGTGACCAGCGTCGAGGAACCGTCGGGCGCCACGTCGCACAGGCGGGCGACGACCTGTCCGCGCGGCACCCCGCAGGTCAGCCGCAGCCGCACCCGGGGCCGGCCCAGCACCCACGTCTCCTCGCCCACCGGGAAGTCGAAGCAGACCGAGCGCCCGTCCTCCTCGCGTTGGTCCGGCGGCAGATCGGCGTCGCCGCCGACGGGGAGGAGCCGGCCCGCGTCCACCCCGGTGTGCATCGGGGACCGCACGAGCACCGGGCCGCCCAGGAGCGCGTACGTGACACCGCTCACCCCGGGGGAGGGCCAGGCGGGCTCGCCGACCCAGCGGCCGGGCAGCGTGTCGTACACCGTCGCCGGGGGACGGGAGTCGCTGACGTACGCGCGCAGGAGGGGCTCGGCCATGACGCCCGTGTCCTCGCCCTTGAGCCAGTGGTCCCACCAGCGCAGGGTCTCCTGGAGGAAGCCGATCGCGGGCCCCGGCGACAGGCCGCGGTCGGGGTACTGGTGCGACCAGGGGCCGATCAGTCCGCGCACTCGGTCCGGCGGTAGGTGCTCGACGAGCCGCAGCACCGTGTCGCGGTACGGGTCGTGCCAGCCCCCCACCGCCAGGACGGGCGCCTCGATCGCGTCGAGGTCCTCACGGACGCTGCCGTGCCGCCAGTAGGCGTCCCGGGTCCGGTGGGCCAACCAGGTGGGGGCCAGCGGCTCCACGGCCTCCAGCCGCCGCAGCCACATCTCCCGCCAGGCCGCGCCGGTGTGGTGCGGGTCGGGCGGGCGGCAGGCGGAGGCGAGCAGGGCCGCGGCGCGGGCGTGCAGGCCCGCGGCGAGGACGGAACCTCCCAGGTAGTGCGCGTCGTTGTCATAGCGGTCGTCCGTGGCGCAGACCGTGACGACCGCCTTGAGCGGCTCGGGCGCGAGAGCCGCGGCGCGGAGGGAGGCGAAGCCGCCCCAGGAGATCCCGAACATGCCCACCCGGCCGTCGCACCACGGCTGGGCGGCCAGCCACTCGATCACGGCCACCCCGTCGGCCGGCTCCGACGCCGGGTACGCGTCGCCCGGCAGCCCCTCGCTGTTGCCGTGCCCGCGCACGTCCACCCGCACGGACGCGTAGCCGTGACCCGCGTACCAGGGATGGCGCTGCCAGTCGCGGGGCGCGGTCCAGTCGGTCAGGCGGTGCGGCAGGTACTCCAGGAGCGCCGGCACGGGCTCGTCCGTCAGTGGGCGCCACACGCGCGCGTACAGGAGCGTCCCGTCCGGGAGCGGGACGCGCAGGTCCTCGTGGGTCGTCTCGTGCGGGAAGGAGGTGCGGATGTGCATGGCGTGGCTCCCGGGGCATGCGCCACTACGTCCGGATCGGTCGGCAATCGTCGGTTCATATCAGGTGATCAGAAACATACCGGTCGTGATCCGATGCCGCCCGGCCTGATCGGGGCACCTCTCGGTCGAGGAAAGTCGGACCCGGGGGACGTGGGGGCTTATCGGTGATCGAAACGTGACCGGATACGCTGACTCGAGTGATGGCAGCGACCTATCGACAAACCGCGTAATCGCCAGTAGACACCAGCAGACAGGAGACTCCTCGTGACCGTCGTCGGGCCGTTCGGGCTGAGCGTGCGGGACCAGGCTCTGGAAGCCGATGTCCAGGCCGGATTGGCGGCTGTCGAGGAAGGCTTGCTCGAAGCCACCAAGAGTGAGGTTCCGTTCATCACGGAAGCCGCCCAGCATCTCGTCCGGGCGGGCGGGAAGCGGTTCAGGCCGCTGCTCGTGATGCTCGCGGCGCAGTTCGGGGACCGGTACGCGCCCGGTGTGGTGCCCTCCGCGGTGGTGGTGGAGCTGACCCACCTCGCCACCCTCTACCACGACGACGTGATGGACGAGGCGACCGTACGGCGCGGGGTGCCGAGCGCGAACACCCGCTGGGGCAACTCGGTGGCCGTGCTGACCGGCGACTTCCTCTTCGCGCGCGCCTCCCACATCCTCGCCGACCTCGGGCCCGAGGCGGTCCGCGTCCAGGCGGAGGCGTTCGAGCGGCTGGTCACCGGCCAGATCCTGGAGACGGCCGGACCGCAGGACGGGCGGGACCCGGTCGAGCACTACCTGGACGTGCTCGGCGGGAAGACGGGCTCGCTGGTGGCGGTGTCCTGCCGGTTCGGCGCGATGATGTCCGGCGCCGACGAGACGGTCGTGGACGTCCTCACCCAGTACGGCGAGCGGCTCGGCGTCGCCTTCCAGCTCGCGGACGACGTCCTGGACATCGCCTCCGACTCGCACGAGTCGGGCAAGACCCCGGGCACGGACCTGCGCGAGGGCATCCCCACCCTGCCGGTGCTGCGGCTGCGGGAGCGGGCGGCCCGGCTGGCGCTGCCCGAGGACGTCGCCCTGTGCGAACTGCTCGACTCCGACCTCACCGACGACGCCCGCCACGCCGAGGCCCTGACCGCCCTGCGGGCCCACCCGGCGCTGGAACAGGCCCGCGCGGACACCGTGCGCTACGCGCGGGAGGCCCGGGCGGCCCTGGCACCCCTGCGGGAGTGCGACGCGAAGCTGGCCCTGATGGAACTCTGCGACGCCGTCGTCCACCGCGCCGGCTGACCCTTCGTCGTAGGGCGCCGGCCTCGTGGTCGTCGTGGCGCGTCGGTCTCGGCAGTTGATCTCCGCTCCCTCGTCCCCTACGGGTCCTCCACCCCACATCCACCCCGTGTCATACCGCAGGCGTACACGGAGTTGAGTCCTCGGGGTGACGAAGTCGCCCGGCCGATTTGGTCAGATGGAGACAACGGAAAACACCACTCCTCACCGATTCGGGTGAGAATGGCGGCTTGAGGTGGGCACGCTCACCCGGGAGTCGATCAGCCGCCGCCGACGACGGAGGTAAGGCACACATGGCACCGTACGCATCCGACGACAGCACGCGCGCCGGGGAGGACGACGACCTGCGCGTCGGACGGCGCAAGGCCGTGCGGTACGTCGTCCCGGTCACCGTGGCGGGTGTCGCGGCGGCGACGATCGGGCTGGTCCCGGCGATCGCCGACTCGGGCGACCCCGACCTGCCGAAGATCACCACGCAGCAGCTCCTGGAGAAGATCGCCGCCTCGGACGTGCAGCAGCTGTCCGGCACGGTGAAGATCACCACCGATCTGGGGCTGCCCGACCTGGGCGGGCTGGAGAGCGGGCTGCTCTCCGGGGCGGCCGGCGAGGGCGACGGGTCCTCCGCCGACCCCTCCACCAAGCTCACCGAGCTCGCCTCGGGCACCCACACCCTGCGCGTCGCCGCCGACGGCCCCGACAAGCAGAAGCTGTCGCTGCTGGAGAACGCCGCCGAGTACAGCGTCATCCACAACGGCAAGGACGTGTGGGGGTACGACAGCGCCTCCAACGAGGTGCACCACTCCACCGTCGAGGAGGGGACGGACAAGGCCGAGACCCCCGTTCCCGCCACGCCCAAGGATCTCACCGAGGAGGCCCTCAAGGCCGTCGACACCACGACCTCGGTGACCGTCGACGGCACCGTGCAGGTCGCCGGCCGCGACGCCTACCGGCTGGTGGTGAAGCCGAAGCAGTCCGGCTCCACGGTCGGCGCGATCAGCGTGGCCGTCGATGCCCAGACGGGCCTGCCGCTGAAGTTCACCCTCACCCCGAAGAGCGGCGGCTCCGCCGTCGTGGACGCCGGCTTCACCCAGATCAGCTTCGCCAAGCCCGCCGCCTCCACCTTCGACTTCACCCCGCCCAAGGGCGCCAAGGTGACGGAGGGGGACGCGCCCGGCGCGGAGAAGCTCCCGGAGCACTCCACGGCCCCCACCGAGAAGGACATGGCCGGGCTGAACGTCCTCGGCGAGGGCTGGACGTCCATCGCCACCTTCGACACCGGCGGCCAGGGCGTGCCCAGCTCCGCGGAGATGCCCGACGCGGGTGCCTTCGGCGGCTTCCTGGACTCCCTCGGTGACAAGGTCACCGGCAAGTTCGGCTCCGGCACCGTCTTCTCCACCCGCCTGATCAACGCCCTGATGACCGACGACGGCAAGGTCTACGTCGGCGCCGTCACCAAGGACGCCCTGGTGAAGGCGGCGGACGCGGGGCGGTAAGTACCCTGCGGAGCTACGGGTACGACGATCGGGGGAGCCCTTGGACAGCGTCATCCACACCCGCGCCCTCACCAAGCGCTACCGCGGCGGACAGCTCGCCGTGGACGGCCTCGACCTGGCCGTCCCGGCGGGCAGCGTCTTCGGGTTCCTCGGGCCCAACGGCTCAGGCAAGACCACCACGATCCGCATGCTGATGGGGCTCATCGAGCCCACCTCCGGTACCGCGCGCGTGCTCGGGCACCCCATGCCCCGGGCCGCGCGGACCGTGCTGCCGCAGGTCGGGGCCCTGATCGAGGGTCCCGCCCTGTACGGCTATCTCTCCGGCCGCGACAACCTGCTGCGCTACGACGCCGCCGACCCGACCGCCGATCCGCGCACCCGGCGCGCCCGGGTCGCCGCGGCGCTGGAGCGGGTGGGGCTGACGGCCGCGGCCGGCAAGAAGGCCAGGGCGTACTCGCTCGGTATGAAGCAGCGGCTGGGCCTGGCCGCCGCCCTGCTCCAGCCCCGTCGGCTGCTCGTCCTCGACGAGCCCACCAACGGCCTCGACCCGCAGGGCATGCGGGAGATCCGGGTCCTGATCCGGGAGCTGGCGGCCGACGGCACCACCGTCTTCCTCTCCTCCCACCTCCTCGACGAGATCGAGCAGGTCTGTACGCACGCGGCCGTGATGGCGCGCGGCCGGCTCCTCACCCAGGGCGCGGTGGCCGACCTGGCGGCCCTGGCGCGCGGCCGGCTCGCCGTGACCACGCCGGACACGGCGGACGCGGCCCGGGTGCTGAAGGAGCAGGGCGTCGGCGATGTCGTCGTCGCCGAGGACCGGGTCACGGGCGAGCCGCCCGGCGAGCGGGAACTGGCCGAGCTGAACGCGGCGTTGGTCACGGCAGGTGTGCGCGTGCGCGGCTTCGGCGTGGAGCGGGCCTCACTGGAGGACGCGTTCGTGGCACTCACGGGGGAGGGGTTCGATGTCGCGGGCTGACACGGAAGCCGACACGACTGCGGGCACGACGGCCGGTACGGCGGCACCGGTTGCCGCCGCGGCCGTCCGGGCGCCCAGCCGGTGGTGGACGCTCGGCCTCTTCCGCAGCGAGTTCGTCACCACCCTCCGACGCTGGCGCACCCTCGCCCTGCTCGGCGTCCTGGCCGCCGTGCCGGTCCTCGTCGGCATCGCCGTGAAGATCGAGACCAGTGACGGTTCGACGGCCGGACCGCAGGGCGGCGGCGGTGACGGCCCCGCCTTCATGGCGCAGATCACGAACAACGGCCTGTTCCTGGTGTTCACGGCGCTGGCGGCGACGCTGCCGTTCTTCCTGCCGATGGCCGTCGGCGTCGTCGCGGGCGACGCGGTCGCCGGCGAGGCGAACGCCGGCACCCTGCGCTATCTGCTGGTCGCCCCCGCCGGCCGCACCCGCCTTCTGCTCGCCAAGTACGCCACCACGGTCGCCTTCTGCCTGCTCGCCACCCTGGTCGTCGCCCTGTCGGCGCTCGCGGTCGGCGCGCTGCTGTTCCCCCTAGGTGACCTCACGACCATCTCCGGCACCCGCATCGGCTTCGCCGACGGCCTGCTCAGAGCGCTGCTGATCGCCCTGGTCGTCGCCGCGTCCCTGCTGGGGGTGGCCGCGCTCGGCCTGTTCGTCTCCACGCTCACCAACAGCGGGATCGCGGCGATGGCGACGACCGTGGGGCTGCTGACGACCGTCCAGATCCTCGACCAGATCCCGCAGCTGCACGGGATCCACCCGTATCTGTTCTCCCACTACTGGCTGTCCTTCGCCGACCTGATGCGCGACCCCGTCTACTGGCAGGAACTCCAGAAGAATCTCGGACTGCAGGCCCTGTATGTGGCCGTGTTCGGCTCGGCGGCGTGGGCGCGGTTCACGGCGAAGGACATCACCGCGTAGCGGCTGCCGTCACTCGGTCTCGTAGGGGAAGCGGGCGAGCGGTGCCTCCTGCGCGAAGAAGGTCTTCGCGCGGGCCAGCGCCTCGCTGTCGTTCAGGACGTCCCCGGGCTTGCTGCCGTTGCCGAGCAGCACCCCGCCGAACCGCATACCCATGTAGGCGGCCGAGTTGCGCAGCGCGCCGACCAGCGGGTCGGCCACCACCTCCTGCGGGTGGGCGAGCGCGGTGACCCCCCACAGGGTGCGCCCGGCGAGCGTCGCCTTGAAGTCGAGGTCGGGGGTGCGCAGCCAGCCCGACCAGTGGTCCAGGTAGCGCTTGGTGTGCGCGGAGAGTGTGTACCAGTACAGCGGCGAGGCGATCACGATGTCCGTGGCGGCGAGGGTGGCGTCGAGCAGCAGGGCCGTGGTGCCCTCGGTGGGGCGGACGTGGTCGCTGTCGTGGCGCAGGTCCTCGAAGTCGGGCAGCGGGTGCTCGGCGAGGCTGATCCACTCCTGCTCGACGTCGGCGGGCAACTGCTCGGCGGCCCTGCGGGCCAGCAGCTCGGTGTTGCCCTCGTCGCGGCTGCTGCCGAGCACGAACAGGAAACGGCGGGTGCTCATGGATCCCCCAATGGTCGGCGTGCGAGGATAAAAAGCGCATGCAACAAGTAGGCGCCTGCAATAAGCAGGCGTCTGCATCAATGCGCGTATGCATCATATGTGTGTGCAATTAGTTTGGCCAGGGGGATTCGAGCCGGCGGGGAGCCGCCGCCTTCGCCACCGAGAGCAGCAGGTCCTCCCCGCCCCGCGCCGCCACCAACTGGAGGCCGGCCGGGCAGCCGTCCGTGCCCAGGCCCGCCGGGATACTGATCGCCGGATGCCCGCTCAGATTGAACGACCAGGTCAGCGCCGTCGAATAGCGGTCGCCGGGGCCTTCGTGGCCGTGCGGGGCGGTCGGCGTCGTCGGCGTCAGCAGCAGGTCGGCCCGCGCGAAGAAACCGTCCAGCCGCCGCTCGTTGACCGCCCTGATCCGCCGGGCCGTACCGGGATCGGAGCCCGGTGCGCGCAGCGCGAGCCAGGCGGGCGCGGGGTCCTCCAGTACGAGCGGCGCCTCGGGCCGCAGCAGCCGTACGACACCGGTGTCGACGAGGCGGGCCACGGCCGCCCGGGCGAGAGCCAGGGGCTCGGGGTCGGGGCCGGCGAAGCCGAGGTCCGGGGAGAACACGGCGGTGGGCGGCTCGGGCGGGCCGGACAGGGCATCCGGCGCCGCCCCCGTCATCACCCGCCACCACGCGTGCGCGTCCGCCGCGCACCGCACGAGCACGCCCGGCGCCGTCAGCCCCGTACGGTCCGGGGACGGGAGCCGGCCGTTGGTGACCTTCAGGCCGACGACACCGCACCAGGCCGCCGGGATACGGACCGAGCCCGCCCCGTCGCTGCCCGTCGCCAGCGGGACCAGGCCGGCCGCCACCGCCGCCGCCGAGCCGGCCGAAGAGCCGCCCGGAGTGCGGTCGGCGCGCCAGGGGTTCACCGTGCGGCCGTGGGCGCCGAGGCCCCACGTCTGCCATGGCGTTCCGGAGCCGGGCACGGACGTCGCCCCCACCGGCACGCACCCGGCGGCGATCAGCGGCCCCGCCGCACGCAGCCCGTACGCCCCCTTCACCCCGATCGGCACCCCGGCCAGTGGCAGTGGCTCACCCGCCGCGACCCGCCCGTCGACCTCGGCCGCCCACGCCAGCGCCTCCGCCTCCCACACCTCGGCGAACGCGCACAGCGCGCGGTCACCCCGACGGATCCGCCCCAGCGCCCCGGTCACCACGTCCACGGCCCGCGACCGCCCGCCGCGCACGGCTTCGGCGATCTCCACGGCGGAGGCCGACGCCAGTCGAGTCCGCCCCTGCCGCCCCGGCACGTTCAGCGGGACCGCCGGGTGGCCGCGCCCGTGAGGCGGGCCAGGTGGTCCGTCTCGCGCGGGGGTTCGCCGCTCAGGTCGCCCAGGCGCCAGGACTGCACCCACGGCACCCGGTACACGTCGATGACCGACTCGATCAGCCGGACCCGCTGCACGAGCGGGCGCGGCAGACGGCCCGGGGCGTCCGCGACCAGGACGACCGCGTCCAGGTCCAGGCCCGGCGGGGCCTCCCCGCGCCGGAAGACCTCCAGGGCGCGCAGCGCGGACTCCAGGCCGCTCGCATGCGTCCGGGCGACGAGCAGGACGGACACCGGGTCGCCCGGCCCCGGCCAGTCGCGTCCGCTGTCGTGCCCGCCGTAGACGGCGGCGAGCGTGGAGGTGCCCGCGCCGCCGTGCGTGCCGAGCCAGGAGAAGCGGCGCGGCGCGGCGGCGGAGGCGCCCGCGGGCTGGTACCCGCCCGGCACGGGCTCCGGCTCGGCCACCGGACCGCGGATCCAGATCTCCGGTCCGCGCGCCTGCGGCGCGTGCTGCCCGTCGGTCGTCCGCATGCCCCGTAACCTCCTCGTCGCGACCGCTCCTGCCGGACCGCTCCTCACGGGCTCTTGGAACGAGGCTGTGACGTCGTGGTGACGCGAGCACCGGGAGCGAGCGGAGAGACTCAACAGTACGTGTACGTGTGGGTGCACGGGTCATGAGCACGACGTATGTGCAGGGGTGACGTGTCCGAGTGAGGGAACCGATGTCTCGACTCAGCCGCGAGAAGAAGCGGGAACAGAAGCGCGCCGGACGGCCGGCCGCCGTGGTGGCGCCGCTCGACGTGCGGGTCCCCGGTGGCGGGCCGGCGACGATCGGCGGCGTTCCCGTCGTGCCGGCGGAGGGTCAGGAGATCCAGCACGCCGTCCTGCGCCATCTGCACCTCATCGCCCGCGCCACCGCGCAGCCCGTTCTCGCCACCGTCCACGACGAGCGCATCGGCTACGTCGTCCCGCTGCGGGTCGAGCCGGACGGTTCCAGCCATTTCACCGGGGAGCCGCTGCGGGTGGCACCGCCGAGGGACTCCACCGCCACGGCGCCGCGGACTCCTCAAGGTCCCCAAGCCCCTCAGGTGCCCCAGAACCCTCCTGCCCCACATGCCTCCCGGCCCCCGCAGGCACCACCGACCCCTCCGGCGCCCCCCGTCCCCACCGAAGAGCCCCCCGCCGCGCCGCGCCGCGACAAGGCCACACACTTCCTGCGGCGGGTTCCGGAGCCGGTGAAGGAGACCGCGCCCACGTTCCCGCTGCGCGCCGTGCCGGAGCCGCAGAGCGAGCCGGTGCCGCAGGACGCGCCGGCCGCCGTGTGGGAGCCGGACGACGACCCGGTGCCGACGGCCGCGTTCCGGGCGGTCCCCGAACCCGCCGAGGACGGCACCCCGTACCCCGGCACGGTCACCGCCCCTACGGGCGTCTTCGGCCCGGCCCCGACGATGGACGAGCAGCCGGCTCCCGAGCCGGACGCGGCGCGGGACCAGGCGCCTCAGCCGATCCCCGTGCGGGAGCAGGCTCCTCAGCCGATCTCGGTGCGGGAGCAGGCTCCTCAGCCGATCCCGGTGCGGGACCAGGCTCCTCAGCCGATCCCCGTCCCGGAGCCCGACTCCGACTCCGACCCCGTCCCCGCCGCCGCCCTCTACACCGACCCCGTCCCGGACGCCGTCCCGGATCCCGATCCCAAGCCGACGCCCGCCCGTGGCTTCGACGCCGTCGCTGAGGCGGTGCTCGAGGACGACCCCCGCGGCGCGACCGGCGACGGCGGCGCCCCCGCCCTCCTCGGAGAGCCGATGGCGCAGATCAACGAGGCCGTGCGGGCGGGCCGCATAGACCGTGCGGCCGCGCTCGCCGAGCGGACCGTGATGGAGACGTCCGGGACGCTGGGACCGGAGCACCCCGAGGTGCTGAAGCTCCGTGAACTCACCGCCTACATCGCCTACTTGTCGGGCGACCCGCTCCGCTCCTTCCATCTCTCCCTCGACCTGGCCCGCATCCGCCGCCGCACCCGGGACGCGGAGGGCGCGTACGGCAACGTCCAGAGCGCGGCGGCGGCCTGGCGTGCCGTACGCGACCCCTTGCAGGGGCTGAACCTCGGGACCGAGCTGCTCGGCCTGTGGACGGAGCTGACCACCGAGGAGGGGCCCGCCGCCGACGACATCGAGCAGCTGGAGTCGGCCCGCGCCCGGATGACCCGGCTGGCCGAGCGGGCCGAGCGGGCCGCCGACGCGGGCGGCCCGCCCCGGAGCTGAGCCGGCCCCGAGCCGAACCGGCTCCGCTAGTCGGAGAGGTTCCAGACCGCGTACGCGAGCGCGTCCGCGTTGCGGTCGAGCGCCGTGTCGTTGACGTTGGAGACGGTGTCGCAGGAGGAGTGGTAGCAGCGGTCGAAGGCCTGTCCGGCCGTACCGCCCCACTTGGTGACCTGCGCCGCCGTCTTGGCCCGGCTCGCGCCCGTGAACAGCCCGCCCACCGGCACGCCCGCGCTCTTGAAGGGCGCGTGGTCGGAGCGGCCGTCGCCCTCGGTCTCGATCTCCGTGGGGACGCCGATGCCGGCGAAGTAGTCCTTGAAGGTCTTCTCGATGGCCGGGTCGTCGTCGTAGACGAAGTAACCGGGGTTCGGCGAGCCGATCATGTCGAAGTTGAGGTAGCCGCTGATGCGGGCGCGGTTCGCGGCGGACAGGTTGTTGACGTAGTACCGCGACCCCACCAGGCCGAGTTCCTCCGCGCCCCACCAGGCGAACCGCAGGTGCTTGGTGGGCTGGTAGCCGGTGCGGGCCACGGCGAGGGCGGCCTCCAGGACCGCCGCCGAGCCGGTGCCGTTGTCGTTGATGCCGGCGCCGGAGCTGACGCTGTCCAAGTGGGAGCCGGCCATCACGACCTGGTTGGCGTCACCGCCGGGCCAGTCGGCGATCAGGTTGTAGCCGGTGCGGCCGGAGGCGGTGAACTGCTGGACGGTCGTGGTGAATCCGGCCGCGTCGAGCTTGGCCTTCACATAGTCGAGGGAGGCCTTGTAGCCGGCCCGGCCGTGGGCGCGGTTGCCGCCGTTGGCGGTGGCGATGGACTGGAACTGCGTCAGGTGTGCTTTGACATTGGCCACGGGAAGGTCGGGCGCCACGGCGACCGCCCCCTGAGCGGGAGCGGGCGCGGCACCGGCTATGGACCCGGTGGTGAGCAGCGTGACGGCCGCGACGACGGCGGCCGCCGACGTCCGCCCGGAGACGGAGAGCTTCATGGTGGGGGGCTCCGAATGCAGCGGGGCTCCCCACGGGGTGGCCACAGGGAACCCACAGTGAATGGGGTGCCTGGATGGTGAAGCTGTGGCCAACACTCCGTCAAGAGTGCTATCCGGACAGCGAGTTCGGACAGCGGGACCCCGGATGTGTCACTGCACGCAGAACTCGTTCCCCTCCGGGTCCGCCATCACCACCCACGATCCGCCCGGCTCGTTCACCTCCCGCAGCACGCTCGCGCCCAGCGCCGTCAGCCGCGCCACCTCACGCGCGCGCAGGCCCTCCCCGGGGTGCAGGTCGAGATGGATCCGGTTCTTGACCGTCTTCGTCTCCGGCACCCGCTGGAACAGCAGCCGCCGCCCCAGCCCGGTCCCGCTGTCCTTGTCGAACGGATCCTCGGGATGCCGTACGGCGATCAGGTCCCGGAAGGCCGGGCGGCCGTGGTGCTCGACGGTCGCCTCGCCCGGCAGCACGCCCGCCCCCAGCAGCCGTTCGACGAGCGCGCTGTTGTCCTCGACCTCGTAGTGCAGCGCCGCCGCCCAGAAGTCGGCCTGGGTGTGCGGGTCGAGGGCGTCGACGACGAGTTTCCAGTGCACGGGTGGTACCGGTGTCTGCGTCATGCGACCAGTTATAGGCGGTCAGCCGCGCGGAACCCCGGCCTCCGGCTCCCGCGCGTCGTGCGCGGCCCGATCCGTCCCGGGCGCCCCGTCGGGGGTGGCGGCCGGGAGCGTGCCGGGCGCCCGGTCGGGGGTGGCGGCCGGGACCGTGCCGGGGCTGCCCGCCGGCGGCGTGTCGTGGGCCAGCGCGCGGGCGGCCCGGCGCGCGGTGCGCAGCGCGTTCCCGGTGAGCAGCGTCAGTGCCAGCCAGACCAGCGCGAATCCGGCCCAGCGCTCGGGCGGCATGGCCTCGTGGAAGTAGAGGACGCCGAGCAGGAACTGGAAGACCGGCGCCAGGTACTGGAGCAGGCCCAGCGTGGACAGCGGCACGCGGATCGCCGCCGCGCCGAAGCAGACCAGCGGGAGCGCGGTGACGATGCCGGTGGAGGCGAGCAGGGCGGCGTGGCCGACGCCCTCGGTGGTGAAGGTGGAGCCGCCGTCGGCGCTCAGCCACAGCAGGTAGCCGAGGGCGGGCAGGAACTGGATGGCGGTCTCGGCGGCCAGCGACTCCACTCCGCCGAGGTTGACCTTCTTCTTCACCAGCCCGTAGATGGCGAAGGAGAAGGCGAGGATCAGGGAGATCCACGGCGGGCGGCCGTAGCCGACGGTCAGCACCAGCACGGCGGCGAGGGCGATCCCGACCGCCGCCCACTGCACGGGCCGCAGCCGTTCCTTCAGGATCAGCACGCCCATCGCGATGGTGACCAGCGGGTTGATGAAGTAGCCGAGGGACGCCTCGACGACGTGCCCGCTGTTCACGGCCCAGATGTAGACGCCCCAGTTGACGGTGATGACGGCCGCGGCGAGCGCGATCAGCGCCAGTCGGCGCGGCTGGCGCAGCAGCTCGCCGGCCCACGCCCAGCGCCGTACGACGAGCAGCGCGGCGGCGACGAACAGGAGGGACCAGACCATGCGGTGGGCGAGGATCTCCACCGCCCCGGCGGGCTCCAGCAACGGCCAGAAGAGCGGGACCAGGCCCCACATCCCGTAGGCCGCGAAGCCGTTCAACAGGCCTGTCCGGCCCTCGCTCCTCGACGTCCCCGCCACGGGCACCTCCCTCTCGCCGCCGTTCTCGCCGACCGGCCTGTACGCGTGGACGAAGGTAACGCCGAACGCCCCCGCCTGTCATGCCCGTATCGGCATACGGTCATGACAGGCGGGGGCCGGGAAGCCCAAGGGCCCGAGGGGGAGTGTCAGCCCTTGAGCGCGGCTCGGACGGGAGTGTCAGCCCTTGAGCGCGGCCTCGATCGACTCGGAGAGCGGGGAGGTGGGACGGCCGATCAGGCGGGACAGGTCACCGGTGCTGACGACCAGCTCGCCCTTCTCGATGGACGCGTCCACGCCGGCCAGGATCGCGGCGAGCGGCCCGGGCAGCCCGGCGCCGGCCAGGATGCCGGTGAGGGCGTCGACCGAGACGGCGTTGTTCACGATCTGCCGACCGGTCCGCTCGCTCAGCGCGGCGGCGTACTCGGCGAAGCTCCAGGGGGTGTCCCCGCCCAGCTCGTAGGTCTTGTTCTCGTGGCCCTCGCCGGTCAGCACGGCGACGGCGGCGGCCGCGTAGTCGGCGCGGGAGGCGCTGGAGACCCGGCCCTCGCCGGCCGCGTGGGTGACGGCGCCGTGCTCCAGTACCGGGGCGAGGTTCTCGGTGTAGTTCTCGTGGTACCAGCTGTTGCGCAGCAGCACGTACGGCACGCCGGAGGCGGTCAGGATCTCCTCGGTGGCCCGGTGGTCGTCGGCGAGCGCGGCCGTGAGGGAGCCGGGGGCGCTGGTGTAGGCGAGCAGGGCGACACCGGCCGCCTTGGCGGCGTCGATGACGACCTTGTGCTGCTGCGGGCGGCCCTTGTCGAACTCGTTGCCCGAGACCAGCAGCACCTTGTCACCGGCGGCGAACAGGCCGTCGAAGGTGTCCGGGGCGTTGTAGTCGGCGACCGCCAGCTTCACGCCACGCGCCGCGAGGTCGGCGGCCTTCGCCTCGTCGCGCACGACGGCGGTGATCTGCTCGGCGGGAACCTTCTCCAGCAGCTGCGCGACGACGTGGCGGCCGAGGTGTCCGGTGGCTCCGGTGACGACGATGCTCATGTGGGAACTCCTTGTGGGGTGCAGTGGCACTAACCCTAGGAGGTGCGCTAACTCTGCGAAAGTACCCACTTTGAAGTAAGGTACTGGCATGGCCGTAAGTGAAGTGGGGCCCGCCGGCGAGGCCATGTGCCCCCACCGACTCGTTCTGGAGCACGTCACCAGCCGCTGGGGCGTCCTGGTGCTGATGGAGCTGCTGGAGCGCCCCTACCGCTTCAGCGAGCTGCGCCGGGCCATCGCCGACTACGGCGGCCGGGGCGTCAGCGAGAAGATGCTCACCCAGACCCTCCAGACCCTGGAACGCGACGGCCTGGTCCACCGCGACGCCAAGCCGGTCATCCCGCCCCGCGTCGACTACTCCCTCACCGACCTCGGCCGCGAGGCGGCCCAGCAGGTGAAGGCGCTGGCCACCTGGACGAACGAGCGCATGGCGGACGTCGAAAAGGCCCGCCGGGCGTACGACGAGGCCCGGGAAATCCAGTCCCGGGCCTCGTAGACATCACTTCGCGCAGATCATCACGGCCGACGTCACCCGATGACCGTCCAGGTGTCGCCGCCGGCCAGCAGCGCCGCCAGGTCGCCCTTGCCGTGCTGCTCGATCGCCGTGTCCAACTGCTCGGCCATCTGCGTGTCGTACACGGGCCGCTCCACCGCGCGGAACACACCGATCGGCGTGTTGTACAGGGTGTCCGGATCGGCCAGCCGCGACAGCGCGAACGCCGTGGTCGGCGACGCGGCGCGGGCGTCGTGCACCAGCACGTCCGCCTCGTTCTCCGGCGTCACCGTGACCACTCTCAGATCACCGGTCGCCGCATCCCGTACGACGCCCCGCGCGTCGTCCGTCCCGAAGCGGATCGGCTGCCCGTGCTCCAGCCGGATCACCGCCTCCTGGGCGGACTGCCTGTCCTTCAGCGCCTCGAACGCGCCGTCGTTGAAGATGTTGCAGTTCTGGTAGATCTCGACCAGCGCCGTCCCCGGATGGGCGGCGGCCTGCCGCAGGACCTCGGTGAGGTGCTTGCGGTCGGAGTCGATCGTGCGCGCCACGAACGACGCCTCCGCGCCCAGCGCCAGGGACACCGGGTTGAACGGCGCGTCCAGCGAGCCCATCGGCGTCGACTTGGTGACCTTGCCGACCTCGGAGGTGGGCGAGTACTGGCCCTTGGTCAGGCCGTAGATCCGGTTGTTGAACAGCAGGATCTTCAGGTTCACGTTGCGCCGCAGGGCGTGGATCAGATGGTTGCCGCCGATGGACAGCGCGTCCCCGTCACCCGTGACTACCCATACGCTCAGGTCCCGCCGCGAGGCCGCCAGCCCCGTCGCGATCGCCGGCGCCCGCCCGTGGATGGAGTGCATGCCGTAGGTGTTCATGTAGTACGGGAAGCGCGACGAGCAGCCGATGCCCGACACGAAGACGATGTTCTCCCTGGCCAGGCCCAGCTCCGGCATGAAGCCCTGGACGGCCGCCAGGATCGCGTAGTCACCGCAGCCGGGGCACCAGCGCACCTCCTGATCGGACTTGAAGTCCTTCATCGACTGGCGCGCCCCGGCCTTGGGTACGAGCGACAGCGCCTCGATCGTGCCCGTGCCCGTGGCTTCCCTCGACGAACGGGTCGTCTCAGTCATCGATGGCCTCCTTGAGCGCCGCGGCGAGCTGTTCCGCCTTGAACGGCATACCGTTGACCTGGTTGTACGAGTGGGCGTCGACCAGGTACTTCGCCCGGATCAGGGTGGCGAGCTGGCCGAGGTTCATCTCGGGCACCACCACACGCTCGTAGCGGGCGAGCACCTCCCCGAGGTTCCCCGGGAAGGGGTTGAGGTGGCGCAGATGGGCCTGCGCGATCGCCTCACCGGCCGTGCGCAGCCGCCGTACCGCCGCCGTGATCGGCCCATACGTCGAGCCCCAGCCGAGGACCAGGGTGCGGGCCCCGTGCGGGTCGTCGACCTCCAGGTCCGGGACGTCGATGCCGTCGACCTTCGCCTGGCGGGTGCGGACCATGAAGTCGTGGTTGGCGGGGTCGTAGGAGATGTTGCCGGTGCCGTCCTGCTTCTCGATGCCGCCGACCCGGTGCTCCAGCCCCGGTGTGCCCGGCACCGCCCACGGCCTGGCCAGCGTCTGCGGATCGCGCTTGTACGGCCAGAAGACCTCGGTGCCGTCCTCCAGCGTGTGGTTGGGCCCCTGCGCGAACTGCACGGACAGATCAGGCAGCTCGTCCAGCTCCGGGATCCGCCACGGCTCGGAGCCGTTGGCGAGATAGCCGTCGGACAGCAGCATCACCGGGGTGCGGTAGGTCAGCGCGATCCGCGCCGCCTCCAGCGCCGCGTCGAAGCAGTCGGCCGGGGTGCGCGCCGCCACGATCGGCACCGGCGCCTCGCCGTTGCGCCCGAACATCGCCTGGAGCAGGTCGGCCTGCTCGGTCTTGGTCGGCAGACCCGTCGACGGCCCGCCGCGCTGGATGTCCACCACCAGCAGCGGCAGCTCCAGCGAGACCGCGAGCCCGATGGTCTCCGACTTCAGCGCCACACCGGGGCCGCTCGTCGTGGTGACGGCCAGCGACCCGCCGAAGGCCGCCCCCAGCGCCGCGCCGATGCCCGCGATCTCGTCCTCGGCCTGGAAGGTGCGCACACCGAAGTTCTTGTGCTTGCTCAGCTCGTGCAGGATGTCGGAGGCCGGGGTGATCGGGTACGAGCCGAGGAACAGCGGCAGATCCGCCTGCCGGGAGGCGGTAATCAGCCCGTACGCCAGGGCCAGGTTCCCGGAGATGTTCCGGTAGGTGCCCACCGGGAAGGCCTTCGCCGCCGGAGCCACCTCGTAACTGACCGCGAAGTCCTCGGTCGTCTCCCCGAAGTTCCAGCCCGCCCGGAACGCGGCCAGGTTCGCCTCGGCGATCTCCGGCTTCTTGGCGAACTTCGACCTCAGGAACTTCTCCGTGCCCTCCGTCGGCCGGTGGTACATCCAGGACAAGAGGCCGAGCGCGAACATGTTCTTGCTGCGCTCGGCCTCCTTGCGGGTGAGGTCGAAGTCCTTCAGGGCCTCCACGGTCAGGGTCGTCAGCGGCACCGGGTGCAGCTGGTACCCGTCGAGCGACCCGTCCTCCAGCGGCGAGGTGTCGTAGCCGACCTTCTGCATCGCCCGTTTGGTGAACTCGTCCGTGTTGACGATGATCTCCGCGCCGCGCGGCACATCACCGATGTTGGCCTTCAGAGCGGCCGGGTTCATGGCGACGAGCACATTGGGCGCGTCACCCGGGGTGAGGATGTCATGGTCGGCGAAGTGCAGCTGGAACGAGGAGACACCGGGCAGGGTGCCGGCGGGCGCGCGGATCTCGGCGGGGAAGTTCGGCAAGGTCGACAGGTCGTTGCCGAACGACGCCGTCTCCGAGGTGAAGCGGTCACCGGTGAGCTGCATGCCGTCACCGGAGTCCCCGGCGAACCTGATGATCACTCGGTCGAGACGGCGGACGTCCTTCGTCCCGCCCGGTTTGCGCTGCTCTCCCACGACGGTTCCGTCGGCTCCGTCGGTCTGTTCCGCTGGGCTGCTGACCTGACTGGTCACTGAACTGGACCTCCCTGGAGGTGGCTGTCCTGGGCGGCCTTCCCGAAGACCTCCCTGGATCAACCCTACGTCTGTAAAGGTCGCCTTCCCTCGGCCATCCGCATGACGATCACTCTGTGAGACGGCCCGGCGCCCTGCCCTGGCATGATCACGAATTCAGGTAGGTGAGCACCGCGAGCACCCGCCGGTGGTCCCCGTCGCTCGGCGACAGCCCGAGCTTGAGGAAGATGTTGCTGACGTGCTTCTCGACCGCGCCGTCGCTCACCACCAGCTGCCTGGCGATCGCCGAGTTGGTCCGCCCCTCCGCCATCAGCCCCAGGACCTCTCGCTCCCGGGGGGTGAGCCCGGCCAGCACATCCTGCTTGCGGCTGCGGCCGAGCAGCTGCGCGACCACCTCGGGATCGAGCGCGGTACCGCCGTCGGCCACCCGGACCACCGCGTCCACGAACTCGCGTACCTCGGCCACCCGGTCCTTGAGCAGATAACCCACCCCCCGGCTGGAACCGGCCAGCAGTTCGGTGGCGTACCGCTCCTCCACGTACTGCGACAGCACCAGCACCCCGAGCCGGGGATGCGACCTGCGCAGTTGTACGGCGGCCCGCACCCCCTCGTCGGTGTGCGTGGGCGGCATCCGCACATCCGCCACCACCACGTCGGGCAGGGCCCCCTCGGCATCCAGCTCGGTGATCGTCTTCACCAGCGCCTCGGCGTCCCCCACCCCCGCCACGACCTCGTGGCCCCGGTCGGTCAGCAACCGGGTCAGGCCCTCTCGCAGCAATACCGAGTCCTCCGCGATGACCACCCGCACCCTGTCCTCCACGATCCTCGGCCCCCCAGCCCGCCCACCCGTTTTCGTTGAACGAGTCCAGCATTCCAGGATCCGGATCCAGGTGCGCTCGAGCAGCGCATTACGGCCACGGCGTGCCCGGAAACGGCCCCCGGAGGGGCGGGGAGCGATGGGGTCAGCTCGGGTGGGGCTCAGGGTCGGGGTCGGGTGGGATGGGGGCTCAGGTCGGGGCGGTGGGCGGG
>NZ_BQUN01000036.1 GCF_026008495.1 Streptomyces sp. A012304 | reverse complement strand
CGGCGCCGCACCTCCCAGGTGACAACAAGACTGCCTATGTGACAACTACCGTGCTTCGGCTCATCGAACTGGGGCAAATACTCGGTGACGAACTTGCGACCGAACTCCCGCTTCATGAACGCGTTCGAGGTCAGCTGCGCGACATGCCCGCCGGGGACCGCGAGCGAGAACATGAGATCACAGAACGGCAGCGCCAACGGGAACTTCCCTGCGGCCACACGCGGATATGCCTTGCGGATCAGATCGCGCTGCTGGGCGTCGGCCACCGTGATGTAGGGCGGGTTCCCGACGACGCAGTGATACTGGCCGCGCTCGAGCAGCGGCTCGCCTCGGTCCAGCAGGGAGTTCGCACAGGCCACTTGGACGGGCCACGAGTGGGGCAGCTGGTCGAGGCGGCCACGGAGAATCGAGGCGCTGATGGCCAGAAGTCGGTACCGGGCGAGGAGCACCGCATAAGGGTCCAGGTCGACGCCGTGGACGGTCCGCAGAGCGCGCTCAATCGATGCCCGGGCGTCGATCGGTGCCCCGTGCCCGCGGCCGCGGCGGCGGTAGACGCGGGCGGCGTGAAAGGCGCTGAGCAGGATGTGCCCCGTGCCGCAGGCCGGGTCGATCATGCGGATGTTCTGAGGGCCCACCTCGTCGGTCGCCGGCTCCAGCGAGAGCTCCAGGAGGAGTTCGGCGATCCACGGCGGAGTCTGGCACAGGGCTCTCGACCCGCGCGCGTCGTGCGACAGCGCCTGGTAGGCGTCCCCGAGCCGGTATCCGTCGACCCGGTGCGGCCCGTCGTCGATGGCAGCCCCTGCTTCCCAGAACTCGGCGAGGGCTGTCCAGGAAGTCGTGTTGGGCGGTGAGGTCCAGAGCGGCACGACCTGCGGGTCGAGGAAGCCGGCGAGCCCGGGGTGGGCGCCGGCCAGCTCGTCAAGGATCCGGCGTACGGCATCGGGTGAGGTCGGCGGCTCGGTTGTGGAGACCAGGCCGTGCCGGACGCAGTGGTGGGTGACTGCGGTCGCGTGGGCCCAGGAGACCGCAGTCGCGGTGCCGACGTCGTCGGCGAGGCGCTGGACGAGGCGCTCATAGGCGCGGGGGGAGGGAGGGGTGCTGTTCATGAGGTTGTGGTCCAGGACTGGGAGCGAAGTGACATCGAGATCGTTCAGAGGAGCTAGTCGAGGATGAACTGCCCGAGTCACACGAGGAGCAGGACGGTCACGCCCAGGGTGATTGCGGCCTCGGCGTTTCCGGTGCTGGACCAGACGATGACGGTGATGGTCGCGCCGAGGACAAGACCGAGAAGAAAGCGGTGCGAAGTGCGCATTGTGATTCCTTGAACAGTGAGCGGGCCGGGGCGTCCGCGTAGGAGGGTGGGAGGGGTTGCTCACCGTGTGACGAGCAGTGCGCCGTTGGGCTGGACGGTCACCTTCATGCCTTCGCCTCGAAGAAGGGCCGAGCACAGAAGGCGCACCCCGCCAGTGCTCCAGGCGGGATGGTGGTGATCGGGTTCCGCCTCCAGGTCCGGGGACCACCAGGTGACCTCGACGCTCTCGTGCCGGCATTCGACGACCACCCCGCTGCCCTGGAAGGTGCGGCGGTCGGCGAGGTGGACATGGGCGGCGAGCACCGTCAGCACCTCACGCCGAAGCGCCTCACCGGCCCGGTCGGGAGACACGGAGGGTGCTACAGGGCGGTAGACGGTGTGTCCGTGAGTGCCCTGCGAGATCACGACGGTCCGCCCAGGGCCTGCCAGGCTCCTTCGGCGGCCGGCAGCCACGCACAGCTTGCGCACGCTGCGCCCGTGTACGGGGCGGGGGTGGCGTGGGCTCGGGTCTGCCGCGTAGTGCTCGTCCGCTACCAGGGACATGGCGTGCGCGACATCCCGCACGCGCTCGGCGATCTCGCCCGCACCCAGGTCGTGTCCGTCGGCGTAGCGCCACAGTGCGGCGACTGCCCGGGCTGCCGGGGACGCGTCTGGGGCGTGCACCGTGCTGTCTCTGATGAGCCAGTCGACGACCTGCCCCGTGTACGGCGCCCTGAACGGGGCGCCTTCGAGAAGCTCCAGAAACTCCTGAGCTTCGGACTCGTCGGTGGCGGGCAGACGAGGTTCTGTCTGCATCGCAGACCTCCTCGGTGGGGGCACCGTCGCAGATCATGGACCGGTGCAACCGCAGTGGTTCGTTCGTGCCGAGCGGGGAGAGGCTTCACCCGCCGACCCGCCTCAAGTTACCGCAGTATATCCAATTAAGCAACTTCACCGGTGGTGGATGCTGCTCGGCGCATCACTGCAGAGCCGCCCAGGTCGGCGCGGGTGAATTTGAAAGACAACGGGACTTGGCTGCACCGCCGCAATTTTGTCGAGAAACGATAGGCAGAGAGAATCTGCTAATCCTCTGTGCCTTTTTCGTCCGCCTGCGGCTTTCCCCGTGTGAGGCGTCTACGGATCTCCTGGTAAATCGTCTCCCGATACCACATCGGCTCGAATACCTCCGGGCGCTTGCGGTCGCCCGGCCGCCGGTCAGGAGCTTCGATCTGACCCCGCAGGAGATACGACTGCATGGTGCGCCGCGATGCGGGCTTCCCACTGATCGCGTTCCCACGGATGACGCCGTACTCGGTGATGTTGAGCAAGTCCCTGGGGTCCCCTGCGGGAAGAGGCTTCGCGAACTGAGGCTCGCCGCCAGCGTAGGCCGCCCACACGCGGGGCCGGTGGACGCGCACCCACGCATCCACCGTCTTCGCGTCCCACCGCCCCTCCGACACTGGCGGCGGGAACGCGGCCGCCACGACCTTGCCGCTGGAGTCACGTCGTTCCGTGGCCTTGGTCCAGGCGTCCACGGCGTTGAAGGTCATGCCGAATCGCTTGGCCATCTCGGACCGGGTCTCGGTGACGGGCGCGACCGCGGCCTTCTTCTGCTGGCCTTTCCGGGGGCTGGTGACCGCGCCGGCCGCAGGCGTCTCCGGCCGGGGCGGCCAGTACTGCGGCCGCATGGCCTGCACCCACGCATCGACCAGCGCGACGTCCCACAGACCGTCCTCGCCCCTCGCCGGAAAGTTGACCAGCGTGGTCCACACGGCGGTGTCCTTCGGCTTAACCCCGTACCGGGCGCTGATCCCCGCTTCGTCGATGCGGCGGTTGGTCATGGACGTCCTTGAGGTCGGGGCGGGAGTGCATCGGACTACTGGTCGGACTTCGCAGCGGCAGCGCCGCGCCGGCCGAGGGGGCGGAGCAGGTACGGGCGGGCGGACTCGGGCGTCCACATCGGCTCGTCGACCTCAGGCGTCTTGCCGTCGTTCGGCAGACGGTCCGGGGGCGCCAGCAGGCCGCGAGAGCGGTACGCCCGCATCGTGGACAGGGCGGTCGGCTTGCTGCGGCCCTGTTCCTTGCCGTCGAGCTCGGCGATCTTCTCGAGGGTCAGCAGGCCCGGATTCTTCTCGAAGTACCGCTTCAGGGCCGCACTCGGCTCCCGCAGCTCACCTTCCGCCGGAGCAGCGGGGGCCTCCTTCCTGGCCTGTCGCGGGGTGGCGAGGAAGGGCAGGGCAGCCTCGGGCGTCCACATCGGCTCCTCCACCGGCGGCGTCTTGCCGTCGCCCGGCTTGCGGTCCGGTCGCGCCAGCTTGCCCTGAGAGATGTAGACCTTCAGGGTCGACAGGGCGGTCGCCTTGGGGCGGCCCTGTTCCCGGCCGTCGAGCTCGGCGATCTTCTCGAGGGTGAGCAGGCCCGGGTTCTCCTCGAAGT
>NZ_BQUN01000035.1:22154-41823 GCF_026008495.1 Streptomyces sp. A012304 | reverse complement strand
GGGGGGGGTCTCGTCGGCCCCGGGGGCGGTTGTGGCGGGTTTTCGTCGGCGTCGGGGGGTGGGGGCGGGGATCACACGACAACCCCAAGTACCGTCCGTAACAATGGGGGTGCTCACAGACGCAGACAGTACGGGGGCGCCATGGCAGGAGTGGTGGAGTTCACGACGGACGACGGGGCCGTGGTCTCCGTCGAGGCCGTCGAGGAGCAGCGGCCGGGGTCCCGGCTGGTGGCCCGCGGCGGCACGGTCCAGGCGGCCCACACCTTCGAAGGCGCCCTGGAGGGCGTCCGCTCGGCGGCCGAGTCCGCGCTGCGCGTCTTCCGCGACGGCGCGCTGCGGCCCGACGGCGTGGAGATCGAGTTCGGGGTGCGGCTGGCCGCCGAGACCGGCGCGATCATCGCCAAGGGGACCGCGGAGGGCCACCTGGTGGTGCGGCTGACCTGGTCGCCGTCCGCCGCCCCGGAGGCCGGGCCCGGCCCGTCCGCATGAAGAGCGCCGAGTGGCACGCCCGGATCGAGTGCGCCGGCCAGGTTCTCGGGGCGGGCTTCCTTGTCACCCCCCGAACCGTCCTGACCTGCGCACATGTCGTGCACGCGGGGTCGGCCGACGCGCTGTCGGTGACCTTCACCGAACGCCCGGGCACGGCCCCCGTCCCGGCCCGGGTGGTGCTCGACGGCGGCTGGGGCGGCGGCAGCACGGACCTCGGCGACCTCGCCGTACTGGAGCTGGCCGAGGAGGTCCCCGTCGCGCCGGCCGCGCTCGCGCCCGTCGACGCCGCGCACCCGCCGCCCGGCGGCCGGCCCCGCAAGCTCGTCGCGTACGGTTTCCCGCTCGGCTTCGACGAGGGCACCCTCGCCGAATGCCGGGTGACCGCACCCCAGTTGATCAGCGGCGAGTGGATCCAGCTGGAGGCCTGGCAGTCCGACGGCCGTTCCCTCGCGCCCGGATTCAGCGGCGCCGCCGTGACCCTCGTCGACACCGGCGAGGTCGTCGGCATGGTCACCGCCGACGGCGGCGCGGACGGCGTACGCAACGGGCGGATGATGCCGACCGAGGTCATGGCCCGCTACTGGCCCGGCCTGCTGGCCCTCGTGCCCACCGCCGACCACCCCACCGCCGACCGCGCCCGCTTGCGCGAGCTGGTCGAACGGGCCGTCCGCGCCGGCCTGGACTGCGACCCCGTACGGCTGGCGCGGCTGGTCCGGGACGCCGCCGGCCCGTTCGGTCCGGAGCCGCCGCGGGAGGGCTTCGACTCGCTGCGCTCAGCCGCCCTGTTCGTGCTGAGCGAGATCGACGGCGAGGACGCGACCGCCGCCGTCGCCCGCTTCACCGAGCACGTCCAGGCCCTGCTGCGGCCGCCCGCCGAGACGACCGCGGCGCCCGAGTGGGCGCCCATCCTGGTCGACCTCCAGCACAGCGGCGCGGGCGACGGGCAGGTCCGCGTCGAGGTGTCCGCGTACAGCGGCGGACGCCGGCACCCGGTCGGCTCCGCCACCGTGCCACGGGCCCGGCTGCACGCCTACGTACAGGACCGCATCGAGGCGGCGTTCGGCTATCTGACGCCCGGCTCCGACGAGTTGATCGCGTTCGCGCTGCCCCGCGACTGGATCGACCTGCCCGTCGACCGCTGGGCGAGCGCACCCGACGACGACACCCCGCTCGGCTGTGTGTATCCGCTGGTCGTCACCGACCAGGCACGCCGCAAGGCCAGCACCCGCCATCAGCTGACCCGGGTGTGGAACCGCCTGGACGCGCTGCCGGGCGCGCGGGTGCAGCGCGTGGAATGCGGCGGCTCCGAGGACCCCGCCCGGCTGCGGGTGCGGCTGCGCAAGCCCGACGCCTGCCTCGCCGGTTTCTCCACCGTCCCCGCCGCGACCCGTACCCGCCCCCACTTCGACACCTCGCTCACCGCGCCCGCCCCGCTGGTCGTCTGGTCCCGCGGCGGCTGCGACAGCGGCCCCGGGCAGCCCTGCGCGGGCGGCGACGGATGCGCGGGCAAGACGTTCCTGGACGAACTCGACGCCTGCGTCTCGGGCGTCCCGCCCGCCGAACTGCCGCGCCGGATCCTGGCGTTGCGGGAGGAGGCCGACGCGGAGGACGGCCACTGGGCGCGCGACATCCAACTGCTGTGGGACGACCCGCGCGTCTTCACCGACCCGCACGCGGGAGCGGCGGCGCACGTCCGCTCCCCGGTGGCCTGACCGGCCACAGGTCCCGCCCCCTCCCGCCGAGTCCGCAGAACGGAGACCGAGAACCTCCCATGCCGCACTGGTCCGTCTACACCGGGAACAGCGAGCCGCACGACGGCATCGCCCAGCTGCCCGCCCCGCCGCCCTGGCGGGCGTTCGACGGCGAGCCCGTCCTGCCCCCGCCCCGGGACGGCGACGACGAGGCGGCCGTCTCCCCGGACCGCGTGCACCGCGCCCGGACGTACGTGGCGACCCCCGAGAGCGTCCAGCTCGTCAACGCCGCCCTGGTGCTGCGCCGTCCGCTGCTGGTCACCGGCCCGCCCGGCACCGGCAAATCCTCCCTCGCGTACGCGGTGGCGCGCGAGCTGCGGCTGGGCCCGGTGCTGCGCTGGAACATCACCAGCCGCTCCACGCTCGCCGACGGCCTCTACCAGTACGACCCGCTGTCCCGGCTGTACGCGGCACGGCAGGCGGCGTGGCGGGCCGGGAAGACCGGTGAGACCGGTGAGACCGGTGCCGGCCTCGGGGGCGGCGTCGAGGACCATCTGCGGCTCGGCCCGCTCGGCACGGCCCTGCTGCCCTATGAGCGGCCCCGGGTGCTGCTGGTCGACGAGATCGACAAGAGCGACCTCGATCTGCCCAACGACCTGCTGAACGTCCTGGAAGAGGGCCAGTACGAGATCCCCGAGCTGCTGCGCGCCGCGCGCGACCCGGACGGGCGGGCCGGCGTCGAGGTCCTCGCGGACGGCACGGACACGCCGGTCACGGTCGCCCGGGGGCGGGTCCGCTGCCGTGCCTTCCCGTTCGTGGTCCTCACCAGCAACGGCGAGCGCGAGTTCCCGCCCGCGTTCCTGCGCCGCTGTGTCCGGCTCAAGCTGCGCCGGCCCGGCCGCGAGCAGCTCACCGAGATCGTCCGCGCCCACCTCGACACCCCGCCCGGCGAGGCGGACCACCTCATCGACCGCTTCCTCACCCGCGCCGCCGACGGCGAACTCGCCACCGACCAGCTGCTGAACGCCCTCTACCTCACCGGTGTCGCCGGCCTGGACGCGGACTCCCGCGACGCGCTGGCGGACGAACTGATGCCGTACCTGAGCGCTTCGGCGGACGGCGATGGATTCTGAGGAGGCGTCGGGTGACGGCGGCGCCGTCCGGTCCACGGCCGTCAGCAGACTGGCCGCCGTCCTGACCCTGGCCGCCGGGACCGCGCCCACGCCGCGGGAGCTGGCGGAGGTGCTGTGGCTGGCGGCGCAACTGGGAGAGGAGGGGACGCAGGCCCGGCCGGAGCCCGAACCGGTGACGGAGGGGGTGTCCGGGGCGGTGCCCAGGGGCGAGGCCGCCGGCCCGCTCCCGTCCCCGGCCGTGCGCGAGGCCCCCGCCCCGCCCCAACCGCCGATCGCGGCACCGCCGATCGAGACACCGGCCCCCTCCCCGCCGTCTCCCGCCGACCGTGTCCCCCTACGCCTGCCCTCCTCCGGCGCGGGCCCGGGCACCGGCGGGGGCGCGCAGCTGCTCGCCCCCGCGCCTCCGATGCTCCCCCACCCCCTCGCCCTCCAGCGCGCCCTGCGCCCGCTGAAGCGCACGGTGCCGTCGGCGCGGACCCGGCTCCTGGACGAACGGGCCACCGCCGACCGCATCGCACGGCTCGGGGCGCATCCGGAGGTCTGGCTGCCCGTGCTGCGCCCGGCGCACGACCGCTGGCTGCGCCTCAACCTGGTGCACGACACCGGCCCCACCATGCCGGTCTGGCGGCCCCTGATCCGCGAACTGCACACCGTCCTGGCCCAGTCGGGCATCTTCCGCACGGTCGACCTGCGCCCGGCCGGACCCGACGGCCACGCCCGGCACGTCCCCGACCCGGCGGACGGCCGGACCGTCACCCTGGTCGTCAGCGACTGCATGGGCCCGCAGTGGCGCCCCGGCCCGGCGGGCGACCGCTGGTACGGCACCCTGCGGCACTGGGCGGCCCGGATGCCCCTGGCCGTCGTCCAGCCGCTGCCGGAGCACCTGTGGGCGACCACCGCCCTGCCCGCCGTACCGGGCGTCCTCGCCGCCCCGTCGGCGGCGGCCCCGCCGACCGCCCTCGCCTTCACCCCGTACGACCCGGACGCCGGCCGCCCGCACCCGGCCGCCGTCCCGCTGCCCGTCCTGGAGCCGGGCGCGCCATGGCTCGCGCACTGGGCCGCGCTGGTGGCCGCCCCGGCCGGCGCGCGGTCCCCGGGGGCGGCGGCCTGGCTCACGCCGCGGCCCGCCGCGCCCGCGCCGACCGTCCCGGCCCCCGCCGACCTCCCGGCCCGCGACCTCGTGCTGCGCTTCCGCGCCACCGCCTCCCCGGAGGCCTTCCGCCTCGCCGGGCACCTGGCGCTGGCCGACCCGTCGCTGCCGGTGATGCGGCTCGTGCAGCGCGCGGTGGACCGCGACCCGCGCCCGCAGCACCTGGCCGAGGTGATCCTCAGCGGCGTGCTCACGGCCGTCCCCGGCCCACCCGGCTCCTACGCCTTCCGCCCCGGCGTGCGCGACCTCCTCCTGCGCACCCTGCCCCGCACCACCCGGGGCCGCGCCCGTGAACTCCTGGACCGGGTGGGCGCGCTGATCGACGAACGGGCGGGCCTGGCGGCGGGGGAGTTCCGCGTGCGGACGGGCGGCGACGCCCGGGAGTCCTTCGCGACGGTGAGCGGGGAGACCGTACGGCGGCTGGGCGGCCGCGGCCCCGAGGCCCCCGCCCCGCGCGCCACGCTCCTCTTCGAGACCGACATCGACCTCGCCTCCCGCCCCGAAGCGCGTATCTCCCTCGAATACGCCGTGCACCAGGTACTCACCCGCGGTGACCTCGCCCCGCACCAGTACGAGGTCCTCGTCCGCCCGGACGGCTACCGGGTGCGCGTCGCCGCCGACGCCTACCTCCTCCCCGTCCTCGCCGCCGTGCTGCGCTGGCTGCCGGGCCCGCTGGCGGAGGGGGCGCGGCCGCCGCGGCTGCGGGTGACGTTCGGCGGCGGCACGGAGGAGGTCCGCGCTGTTCCGGACGGTCCCGCCGCCGTTCAGGTCCTCGTGCCGCCGTCGCTGTACGAGGCCTTCGCGGGCAGCTCCGCCGCGTCCGGACCACACCGTTTCCACCCCCTGTACGGCGGCGGCCCGGACGCCCCGCCGCTGGCCTGGTGGTGCGCGCTGCCGGCCCCGCGCGCGCGGGAGGAGGCGCGGGACCTCGTGCGCGGGCCGTTCATCACCCGGGACCTGGGCGAGCTGGGCATCCCCGCGCCCGGCCGTACCGCCGTGGTGCATCTGCGCGCCGACGGGCCGCTGACCCTCCTGGACCCCGCCCGGCCGCACGACGCGGGCGCGGCCCGGCCGGCGACGTACTACGAGGTGGACCTCACCCCGCACCGGACCAGCCACCGGCTGGCCCTGCCCAGCTCCGGCAAGGGCGAGTTCGTCGCGACGGCCGAGCTGTCCTGGCGGGTCGAGGACCCCGTGGCGTTCGTGCGGGCGGGGGCGGTCCGGGTGGCCGAGCGGCTCCTGGCCCATCTGCGGGAGACCGCGCCCCGCGCCACCCGGGGCCACTCCCCCCGCCGGCCGGCCGGCGCGCAGCGCGCGCTCAACGCGCGGCTGGGGAGGTGGCCGGTGCCGGGGCTGGCGGTGACGTGCGCGGTGACGCTGGCGCCGGAGCACGCCCCGCCGCCCGAGGCGGGCCGGCCGGACCCGGCGCCGGGCGGTCTGCTCGCCGGGGCGGAGACCGTGCTGCTCGGCTTCGACGGCCCCCTCGCCCGGGTGTTCACGGCGGCGAGCGCGCGGGAGGCCGCGCGGGACCTGCTGGCGCTCGCCGCAGAGCACCGGGACCCGCAGGACGCGTTCACCGGCCGCCCGCTGGCCGTCGCGACGGCACGGGAGTCGGTCGTGCACCCGCTGGACGTGCTGCGGGTCTTCGCCCGCGACCCGATGGGGCCGTACCTGCGGGACCGGCTGGACGCGCTGGAGCTGCGGGCCGTACCGCACGCGCCGACCACGCACCACTCCGTGGCCCTGGTGCGGGCGCTGCACGCGTCGGGGCGGCGGGTGGCCGTGGCGACCGACGTCTGCGTGCCGGCCGCCCACCGGTACCTGGAGCCCTACCGGCTGCCGCTGGCGGGGGTGTTCGGCCGCGCCCCGGACCTGACCCTCCTCACCCCGGATCCGGACTGCCTGCTGCGCGCCCTCAGCGCGCTGGGCGCCCCCGCGTCCACCGGCCTGCTGATCGGCTCCTCGGTGGCCGAGCTGACCGCCGCCCGGCAGATCGGCCTCCGTTTCATCGGCCTCGCCCGCAACCCGACCGTCGAACAGGACCTACGACGGGCGGGCTGCGAGGTGACCGTCCGGTCACTCACCCCGCTCCTGGAAGCCGCCCAGACCCTGTGACCCAACGGCACCGCCCCTCGAACAGGTCCTACGGGAGGGGGCGTACCGGGCGTCGCCGACGGTACGGCGGTGCACCACGCCGGCGGCGGGCGCGGGCCGCTCGACGGGCGGGCTGCGAGGTGACCGTCCGGTCACTCGCCCCGCTCCTGGAAGCCGTCCACACCCTGCGACGGCCACGGCCTCCCTCGCCCGGCCCCCTCCAACGGGCGCCCGCCCTCGCGACCCCGCACGATGCGAAGGAGGCCACCACCGGGCCACCACCCGGCGGCCCACCCCGCCCAAGGCCCGCCGGCCCGGCGGCCGCCACGCTGCGCTCTCGGGAGGACCTGCCATGACCGCCAGTCTGGAGCAGCTGCGCCGCTGCCACTTCGCCGTCGACCTGGGCGCGGCCAGGACCCGGGTCTATGTGAAGGGCGCCGGTCTCGTCGTCGACCAGCCGTCCGCCGCCGCCGTCAACACCCGCAGCGGCGCGCTGATCGCGGTCGGTGAACTCGCCGAGAAGATGACGGGCCGCACCCCGCACTACATCCGCGTGGTGCGCCCGGTCTCCGGCGGCACGGTCGTCGACATCGAGATGGCTCAGCGCATGTTGCGGCACCTGATCGGCGACAAGGTCCGCCGCCAGCTGCGCCGCAAGCCCTTCCTGCGCGCCGCGGCCTGCACCCCGCACGACGCCGACCCGCTCGCCCAGCGCGCCGCGATCGAGACGCTCGTCGGGCTGGGCGCCCGCCGGGTGGAGCTGGTGGACACGCTGATCGCCGCCGCCGTCGGCTGCGGGCTGCCCGTGGAGCGGCCCGAGGCCACCATGATCATGGTGTGCGGGGCGGCCGCCACCCAGGTCGCGGTCCTCTCCCTCGGCTCGATCGTCACCGCCGAACGCGTGCCCGTCGGCGGTGAGGCCGTGGACCACGCCATCGTCCAGCACCTGCGCCACGAGCACGAGCTGATGCTGCCGAGCCAGTCCGTACGGCCGCTCCAGCTCGCCCTGTCCGGCAACGGCCTCACCCCGCAGGGCCCCGCCTCCACCGAGATCCACGGGCGGGACGTCGCCACCGGCCTCGCCCGCTGCGTCCAGGTCGACACCGCGGCCGTACGGGACGCGATCGAGACGCCGCTGACCGCGGTGCTCGACGGCATCGGCCGGGTGCTGCGGGAGTGCCCGCCGGATCTGGTGGCCGACCTCGCCGACCGCGGGATCATGATGGTCGGCGGGTCCGCGCTGCTCCCCGGCTTCGACCAGATGCTGCGGGAGGCCACCGGTATGCCGGTGCACATCGCGGAACGGCCCGACATCTGCGCCGCGCAGGGCCTGGGCGCCATGCTGGAGGGCAAGATCGAACCGCTGACGCTGGAGTCGATCGCCACGACATGACCGGGGCGGCCCCGCCCGCGACGCGGGGCAGGTCGACGCGACATGACCGGCGTGGCTCGTACGTGACGCGGGGCAGACCACCCCGCCATGACCGGCGCGCCGAGTGCTGGAGCCGTGTCCGGGCCGGACGAGGCCCTCGCGCCGCCCGAGCCGTAACCCGCCGGAAACCTTGACGATCACCCAGCCGGGTGCCACGATTCCGGCGCCGCGATGTTTACGTAAACATCACCCCCCTCACGCCTCGGATGTTTGCGCAAACACGATCGCTGCGGCCGTTCGGTGAACCGCCCCCCTCACCGAGTCGCCCTCCCCGAAAGGCAAGCTGATGCGCAAGCCCCACGCCCGCCGCACCGCCCGTCTGCGCACCGCCCTCGTGGCGCTGCTGCTCGCCGGCGCCGGGAGCACCACCCTCACCGGCAGCCCCGCCCAGGCCGCGCCGCGTCTGGACCCCACCCAGTTCAAGGGCGTCAACTGGGCCGACCCCCGGGACAACTTCGCCGACGACCCGGTCGTCCTGTCGGGCCTGTCGCTGTCCGACACCTACGCCCAGACGTACACCAAGGCCAGCCGGGTGATCTCGGCGTTCCGCGCGAACCTCGGCGCCAACACCGTCCGGCTGCCGATCAACCCGTACACGGTGAACGGCGCCTACTGGAAGTCGTACCGCGCGGTCGTCGACGCGGCGTCGGCCAAGGGCTTCAAGGTCATCCTCTCCTACTGGGAGGGCACGGGCCCGCGCAAGGACGGCTTCATCGACGACGAGGCCACCTACTGGCCCATGTGGGACACGGTCGTCAAGGCCTACAAGAACGACCGGCGCGTCTACTTCGAGCCGATGAACGAGCCGCACGGCTACACCGACACCGAGTGGGCCGACATCGCCGCGAAGTGGCTCGACACCTACTCCTCCGTGCCCCGCGACCGGGTCTTCGTCAGCGGTGCCGGCTACAACGACCACGTCACCTCCGTCTGCGCCGACCCGCGTCTGAAGGGCACCTACCTCTCCCTGCACCACTACGGGTTCTGGAAGGAGTACGCCACCTACGACCAGTGGGTGGCCGACCTCAAGGTGCGCATCGGGGACTGCGCGAACCGCACGGTCGCGGACGAGTTCGGCGCCCACATGACCACCGGCCTCGACTACAACAAGCCGATGCCCGACAACAACTTCGTCAACTTCATGCAGGCGGTCACCGACACCTTCCGTGAGCTGAAGATGGGCTCGGTGTACTGGCCGGGCCTGCGCACCGGCGACACGTACTCGCTGCAGAAGCTGGTCGGCGACCCGGCCCGTCCCTGGCTGGAGACCACCAACCAGTCCGGCGCCGACCGTCTCGCCTGGGGCTGGGGGCGCGGCAAGCCGGTCCGTCCCTGAACCCGGACCGGCCAGGGGAAACAGCCCGGTCCCGGCGGAAAGTCAGGGGAAACCCTGACCGTACGCCGGGGCTGGGCTAGCCTCGTCTTCTCTTGAGAGCGAACTGACGTACGTAGAACATCACTTCGGGGGATTCGTGGCAGAACAGCGGCCGGTGCCACCGGGCTCGACGACGAGCGCTGCGGCCGCGCTCCGGCAGGCCGGCGCCGCACCGCTGCGGCCCGGCGACCCAGACCTGGTCGGCCCCTACGTGCCGCTCGGGCTCCTGGGCAGCGGCGGCATGGGCCGGGTCTATCTCGCCCGTCCCGTGGACGGCAGCCCCGGCCTGGTGGCGGTGAAGGTGATCAGGCCGGAGTACGCGGAGGACCCCCGCTTCCGCCGCCGCTTCGAACGGGAGGCGTCCGTCCACGCCCGTCTGCGCACCCCGCACACACCCCGGCTGCGCGGCACGGGCTTCCGGGACGAACTGCTGTGGATGGCCACCGAGTACCTCCCGGGACTCGACCTCGCTCAGGCGGTACGGGAGGACGGCCCGCTGGAGACGGCCGCGGTCTGGCGGCTGACGGCGCAGCTGGCGCGGGCGCTGTCCGCGCTGTCCGCCGCCGGCATCGTGCACCGGGACCTCAAGCCGTCCAACGTCCTGCTGTCGGTCCGGGGCGCGCACGTCATCGACTTCGGCATCTCCAAGGCCGTGGACTCCAGCGCCATCACCGGCACGGGCAACCGGGTGGGCACCCCGGCGTACATGTCGCCGGAGCATCTGCGGACCGGCCACTCCGACACCGCCTCCGACGTGTTCTCGCTCGCCGGGACGCTCGTCTACGCGGCGACGGGCCGGGCGCCGTTCGGTGAGGGCACGGGCGTCGACGTGATGCACCGGGTGGCGTTCGAGGAGCCCAACCCGGAGGTGATCGCCGCGATCGGCGCGACGGACGAGGCCCTCGGCTCGCTGCTCTCCGCCTCCCTGGCCAAGGACCCCACCGAACGCCCCACCCCCGAGGCCCTGATCGAGGCTGCGGAGGCGGCGGCGCCGGCGCGGGCCGCGGAGGCGGCCGAGTCGGCGGGGGCGCACTCCGCCCGCGTCTTCTGGCCGGAACCGCTGGGCGCCAGGGTGCGGGCCCGTCAGGAGGCGTACGAGGCCCTGCACCACACCCCGGTCGCCGGGAAGCCCGCCGCCGCCGCCGCGCCGCGGCCCGTCCCGGCGGAGAGCCCGGGCGAGAGCGAGACACCCGCACGGTTATCCCGCGCCTGGCCCCGGAGGAAGCCGGTCCTCGCCGCGGCGGCCGCCCTCGCCGCCTGTCTGGTGGCCGCGGTCGTCTTCGTCCTCACCCGCCAGGACGCGCCCGCCTCCGCGCACGCCCCGGACACCGGCACGACCTCCCCCGTCGGCGCCGGGCCCGTCGACGCGTCCCCGTCCCCCGAGGCGGGGGGCGGACCGTCCCCGGAAGGCGGCTCCGGCAGGACCGCCACCGACCCGAGCAGCGCCCCCGACGCGGTCACCTCACCCGCCCCCGACGCCTCCCCCACCGGCCCGCCGCCCGCCACCGGCGCGTCGGCCCCCGCCCCGAGCGCGCCCGGCTCCCCGACCGCCTCTCCCGACGGCCCCTCCCCCGACGCCGCCACCCCACCGTGGATCTCCGACTGCGCCCACTACGCCGGCAGCGGCCGCACCCGCCAGGGCGACAGCGGCAAACGTGTCCTCCAGGTCCAGTGCATGCTGACGAAACGCGGCTACGGCGTCGGCGACTCCGGCGTGGACGGCACCTTCGGTTCCGGCACGGAGACCGCCGTCCGCGCTTTCCAGGGCGACAAGGGGCTGGGCGTGGACGGCGTGGTGGGGCGCGAGACATGGGCGGCGCTGCGGAGCGCGGAGTGACCGGCGGAGGCTCGGAGGGCCGGCCCGCTCCCAAGGGCCGGGTCAGTAGGTGCAGTCGGGCACCCCGGCCATCTTCTCCCCGCCCTGGAGGTAGATGTTGTTGACCCAGCCGAGCTGTCCGCCGCCCGTCCGCACATACGTCCACCAGCTGTTGCTGTAGCCGCTGTCCTGGATCGTCTCGCCCCGTGCCTGGCAGTACGCGGACAGCGTGGTCTGCGAGACCACCGCCACGACCGTCGGGCAGTTCGCGCGGGAGGGCTGGTACGAGCAGTAGCCGTCGCCGCCGTTACGGACGTTGACGCCGGTCGCCCAGACGTACACCGGGGGCAGCTCCGCGGCGGAGGTCTTCGCGGCCGTCGGCGCCGGTGCCTGCGCGGACGGGGCGGCGAAGGCGGCGGGGCCGGCGGCCAGGGAGCCGGCGACCAGGCCGGCGACCAGCAGGTTCTTGATCGAGCATCGTATGTTCACGGGATCTTCCTGTCTGTGCGAGTGGCTCTGCGAGTGGCTCGGTGAGCGGCTCTCCGACCGGCTCGTGACGCGGTCAGCAGACCGGCACTCCGGGAACCTGGTTGTCCGGTGAGCTGAGGTAGATGTTGGTCATGTAGCCGCCGTACTGGGGCAGGTAGGCCCACCAGTCGTTGACGTAGGGCGGCGCGCTGACCTGCTGACCGCGCTTCTGGCACCCCACCAGGACCTCGACGCCGGCCGGCAGCGTGGTGAGCGCGGCGGACCCGGTCGTCGCCTCGGCACGGACCCGGACCTGGCTGCCCCAGGTGCCGATCCAGGTGCCCGCCGGGCGCGAGGCCCCGGGAACGTTCAGCGAACGGGTCAGCCGGTTCACGTCCGAGTAGGCCTTGCCGTACGGGGTTCCGCTCGGGTGGAGGGTGAGGACGGCGACGATGGAGCGGTCGCCCGCGCCCACCACGCCCGTCGTGTGCAGCGCCGGGCGTGAGAGGTCCACGGCCCGAATCGCCGCGCCCGCGCCAGCGCTCGCCGTCGCCGCCGCCGTGCAGCCGCCCGAACTGAAGCCCGACCAGCCCTGCTTGACGGCCCACGGGCGGTTGAAGGAGCCCGCGATGCCGAAGTGCTGGTCGTAGCCGTCGGTGGCGCAGCGGGTGGACTGCCGCAGGTTGCCGAGCACGTAGTCGCGCACCGGGGGCGCGGCGGAGTCCAGCAGGTAGCGGTAGATCCGCACGGTGTCGCGTGCCGACAGGGCCGTGTAGCCCCAGTAGCCGGGGTGGGTGGCCGGGGGCCGTGCGGTGTCCGTCAGGCCGAGCCGGGTCACCATCCGGTCGATGATCGCGCCCTGGCCGTTGGCGGACCAGAAGTGGCTGGCCGCGGCGTCGTCGCTGCCGCGCAGCATGGCGTCCGTCCGGGACCTGTCGGCCGCCGTCAGGGTGTCGGGGCCGCGGTTCCACAGCAGGTCCAGGGCGAGCAGCAGTTTGACCACGGACGCGGACCGGAACTGGCCGGCGCTGTTCACCTGCTCGGTGAAGGTGCCGGTCTGCCGGTCGAAGACGGCGACGCCCGCCGTCACTCCGGCCGGCACCTCGGCCTGGGTCACCGGGGGCGGCAACGGGGCCCCGCCGGGCGCGGCGGTGGCGGTGGTGGCCGCGGCGGAGCACAGCAGCGCCGCGAGGGCGGCGGCCAGGACGCCCGCCCGCGCCGCGTGCCGGACCGGCCGTAACATCGCCGAAGCGGTTTCCCTCGCGCGGCCGAGCCGCCGGCGCGCGCTCACGGCCCGTAGCACGGGGTAGGGACGCCCGGCAGGACGTCGTCCGGGTGGTTGATGAAGTAGCTGGCCATCCACCCGTAGGTGCCGCGGGTCTCGTTGTGGGCGAAGACCCAGTACGGGTTGCCGCCGACCGTCTCCCCCCGGGTCTGGCAGGTGACTCGCAGCCGGTCGCCCGGCTGGGCCCGGCCGAGCACGTCCGGGCAGTGGGCCGGAGAGGGGGACTCCGGGCAGCGGTCCCCGTTCACGCGGTTCACGTCGTACCGCATGTTCACGTCGGTCGCCCATGTGCTGAAGTACGCGCCCGCGGCCGCCTGCGCGCCCGCCGTCTGGGCCGCCTGGGCCGGTGCCGTTCCGGCGCCCAGTGCGAGCGCGCCCAGCAGGGTCGCGGCGCCGCCCAGCAGGGCTGCGCGCCTCGCCGTTCGTTCCATGGTGTCGTCCTTTCGGACCTGTCGGGTGTCCGCCGTCCGTGACCGGCCGGCGCGGTGCCGCACCGGCACCACTGTCCGGACGGGGCCATGGGCCGCCGCGTATGAGAGCCGAACGATGAAAAAACCTTTCAGCGGACGCTCATACGGCGTGGTCCCGGCATCCGTCCCCGGGGCGGGGCCGTGTGTCGCCCGGCGACGGCGTGCACGGATGAACACAGCGCTGCGCCCCCGGCACCGTGGTCACGGTGCCGGGGGCGCAGCGCTGTGCGGGCGAGCGGGTTCAGCAGACCGGCAGGCCCGAGTCCGGCTCGTCGTTGCCTCCGCCGACGAGGAAGATCTCGCTCATGTACCTGGTCGGTGCCATGCCCGACGCCGGGCTCCTGACCCACCAGGTGTGCCAGTAGCCGCCGTAGGTCGCGCGGCCTCCCTTGACCTGGCAATCCGCCAGGATGTACCCGTTGTCGGGTGCCTTGCCGCTGGCCGTGGCGTTCGGGTCGGGCGCCAGACGCATGTTGATGTCCGTCCCCCACATCGGGCAGCGGAACAGGCTCGGGTAGTTCGGGTCCCGGGTGCAGGGCGCCGAGTCGGCGGCCTGCGCGGGCGCGGTGAGGCCGGGCGACAGGAGCGCCGCGGCGGTCAGAGCCGCCGCCGCGAGACCCCTGGCACCGGCCCGGATGCCGGTCAGCACGGGCGCACCCCCGGCAGCCAGGCGTCCGGGTGGTCGATGTAGATGTTGGTGATGAAGCCGCCGAGCGCCGGGATGAAGGACCAGGCGTCGTTGCTGTAGCCCTCGGCGTGCACCATGTCGCCGCGCTTCTGGCACGCCACCTGGACCCGGGTCGGCCCGGTCAGGGTGCGCACGACCCGCGCGTTCAGCCTGGCGTCCTCACGGACGTTGACCGACGTGCCCCAGGTGGTGAAGTTGGTGTTGGAGGTGCCGCCCGGCGTGCACGGCAGGTCCACGCCGCGCGCGCGCAGATACGCGAAGGGGTCCGTCCCGCGCGTGCTGGACGTGGAGTTGTGCGCCTCGAAGTGCAGATGAGGCCCGGTGGAGACCCCCCGGTTGCCCATGGTGGCGATCTGCTGGCCGCCGTTCACCCGCTGGTTCACGGACACGAGCACGGTGTCCATGTGGCCGTACTCGGTCACCGTGTTGTCGTCGTGCCGGATGCGGATCCACAGGCCGTAGCCGTCGGCGGGGCCGGCGGCGATGACGGTGCCCGGACCGGTGGAGTAGATGGGGGTGCCGATGCTGTTGGCGATGTCGACGCCGTCGTGGTTGGCGTGGTAGCCCTGGGTCACCGTGCCGGCCGTCGGGCAGGAGCCCGCGTAGTCGGTGGGCGCGGCCTGGGCGGCGCCGGCCGTGAGCGGGATCAGCCCCGTCGCGACGATCGCGGCCGCGAGCAGGCCGACGGATTTCGTACGGTCGAACAGGCGCATGGCGGTTTCTCCTCCGTGGGGAAAAGGGATGTGGGGCGGGTCGTTCGGTGTGCGGCGGCGGCCGGTGTTCAGCACGTGGGGACGCCGGGCAGCCATGCGGCCGGGTCGTCGATGTAGATGTTGGAGATCCAGGCCTTGTACTTCGGCAGGTACGACCAGGCGTCGTTGACGTAACCCTCGGCCTGGACCAGCTGCGCGTGCACCTGGCACAGCACGTCGGCCGCGGTGGGACCGGGCAGCCGGCCCACCAGGGCGCTCCCGGTGTTGGGTTCCTGCCGGAGGGCGACATCCGTGCCCCAGGTCATGAACCGCTTGGTGTTCGCCGGGGGCTGGTCACCGCCGGTGATGCGCAGGGCGCCGGCGTACTGGGCGTTCAGCCTGACGTCGCTCACCATCACCGTCGTGCCCGACTCGCGGGCCTCGACCATCTTGCCGTTGCCGAGATAGATGGCGATGTGATGCACGCTGCCGAGGTTGGCCGGGTCCGAACCCCACAGCAGCAGATCGCCGGGCTGGAGCGGGCCGAGGCCCTGCGCCGGGGTGAAGCGGGCGGTGGCGCCGCTCCACCGGGCCTGGTTCCAGGAGCCCTCGGGCAGCGCGATTTTCGCTCCCTGCCAGGCCGCGTACTGCACCAGGTGCGAGCAGTCGAAGCCCCGCACCTGGCTGTCGTGGGCGCCCGGCCCGCCGCCGGGGTAGTCCTGGCCGAAGGTCGGCCCGTGGATGGAGCCGCCGCCCCAGGAGTAGGGCACACCCAGCTGGGAGCAGGCGGCGTCGACGACGGCCTGCGCCTGGGCGGAGGCGCTCGCCAGGGCACGGCAGTCGGCGGCCGACGCCGTCACCGCCTCCGAGGACGGCTGCGGTGCGGCGGCCACCGCCGTTCCGGCGGAACTCAGCGTGGCGGCGAGCAGCAGGCCTCCTGCCGTCGCCAGTGTGCGATTCATGCGGCGCATGTGGTGTCCCCCTGGTCGCGGCCGCGGTCCGCGCGGCCGTGCTGGTCACGGCAGTCGGTCGAGCTGCCCTCGGTTGTCGTGCGGGTCGCCGGCGTGTGAGGTGCGGGCCGGCCGGTCTTCGTGGTGGAGACGGGGCCGGAGCGCGGTTCGTATGCGCCGAGTGCCGCACGCATCTTGGCGAGGCCGCGCATGCGGTTGCGCTGGACGGTCCCGCGATGGGTACCGAGCCGTTCACCCGCCAGGTCGTGGCTGAGTCCCTCGATGTCGACGAGGATCACCGCGGCCGCCTCCTTGGGCGACAGGCCGCGCAGCAGCGCGATCGCCGCCGCCGTGGCCTCCCGGGCCGCGAAGCCGCCGTCCCAGCTCTGCTCCGGTATCCGGTCGGTGCAGTGCTCACGGCGGGAGGGGCGCAGCCAGGAGTCGCGCAGCAGGTTCAGCGCCGCCGCGCAGGTGTAGGCGTAGGGGTGTTCCTGACGGACCAGGGAACGGGCGTGGGCCCGCCGGGAGAGCCGCAGATACGTCTCCTGGAGCACGTCGTCCGCGTCGTGCGGGTTGCCGGTCATGGCCAGCAGCCGGTGGCGCAGCCTCGGCATCGCGGCGGTGAACGCCGCGTCGAACTCGGCTGCGGTCATGTGGTCGGTGGCGGTCACGGGTTCGGGAGCGGACTGCTCGGTGCGGGTGGCTGCGGACGACGCGGTCGTCGTCGCGAAGCAGGTGCTTTCCACGGTGTTCCCCCGGGGTCTGTCATCACAGGTGGTGCGGCGTCTGCCGGTGAGGTGGTGCTGCCTGGCCGTGGTCGGTGGCTCAGGACAGCGGTGCTCGTGCGCCCGTCAGGGCGACGGGGCCGTACTTGGCGTTCGGTGCCTCGGTGATCAGCGCCCAGTACCGGTCGCCGTAGGACCAGTGCCACCACTCGGTCGGGTAGTTGACGAAGCCGGCGGCGGTCATCGCCCGGCACATCAGCTCACGGTTGGCCCTGGCCTCGGCGCTGATGTTGGCGGCGGCCGTGCGGCAGCCCCCTCCGCTCTCCTCGGGCGTGGCGTTGACCTCGGTGCCGAGGCACAGTTCGACGCCGTCGTCCGTGCACAGCGTCAGGTCGACGGCGCCGCCGCTGACATGGGGAGCGACCTCAGGCGGTGAGATGTACGCGCTGGTCAGTTCACGTATCCGGTCGGGTGAGGCACCGGGGTGGGCGGCACGCATCGCGTCGGCGTACGTGTCGAAGTAGCTGCTCTGCAACGCGGGAGGGCGGAAGCCCTCCACCACCAGGAGGCGGACGCCGCGGGGGAGCGAGCGCTGTGCGATCAGCAGACGGCGCATGACGTCCGCCCGGACATGGGCGTACGAGCCGTCGTCGTCGGCCTGGCGGGTGTCGACACGCAGTGCGGCGATCTCACGGGTGTCGACCAGTGGTTCGCCGTTGTCGACGACGTGGGTGGCGGCGACACGGCGATCCGAGAGCAGGATGATCTCTGTCACGCTCACAGCGTGGACGGGCGCTCTGCAGAAGCGATGCAGATCGTCTGCAGACCACTCTGCAGGGTGCGCTGCGGGAGGCTCTGTTGTGTCAGTCGGACCGGCCGTGGTCGTCGAGTTCGTGGGGTTCGTGGGCCTCGCGGCCGTGGTCGTCGAGTTCGCCGGCCTCGCGGCCGCCGAGCGTGCGGAAGATCTCCAGCGCCTCGTCCCGCAGGGTGTGTGCCGTCCGCTCGTCCCCGGTTCCCGTCGCGGCGGCCGCCAGGTCGCGCAGGGTGCGGGCGCGCCACAGCGGCAGGTCCAGCGTGGTCCACAGGGCGAGGGCCTGCCGCAGGTGGTCCGCCGCCGCGTCCCACTCCCCGGCGGCCAGCCACCACTCCCCCAGCGTTCTGAGCACCAGGGCCTCCCCGAACAGGTCCTGACGCTCCCTCGTGGTCCGAAGGCACTGGTCGAGCCGCTCGCGGGCCTCCGTCAGGCGGCCCTGCCGGATGTGGACCTTGGCCAGTGACTGGCCGGCGTACATGGCGCCGAAGGAGTCTCCGGTCGCTTCGAAGATCTCCAGCGCCTCACACGACAGCTTCTCCGCTCGGGACAGTTCGCCCTGGGCGCGGTGGCACAGCGCGAGTGCGCGCAGGGCGAGCGCCTCTCCGTGCCGGTCCGCCGCCGCCACCCACAGCCGGTGCGCGCGGGACAGTTCGTCCCACGCCTCGGCGTACGCGCCCCGGTCGCGGTGCACGCATCCGATGCCGTAGTGCTGATGGGCCGCGGCCGTGCCGTCGTCCAGCTCCCGGTACAGCGCGAGGGCGGCGGTCAGCAGTTCCAGGGCCTCGTCGAAGCGGGCCTGTTCACGGCGTGCCGAACCCATGCCGGCCAGCGCGTCCGCCGTGCCCCGGGCCGCACCGGTCTGCCGGAACAGCGCCAGTGCCTCTTCGAAGAAGGCGTGGCTCTCCTCGAACCGGTCCTGTTCCAGCCGGAGTCGGCCCAGGCCGTTCAGCAGCCACGCCTCTCCCTCGACGTCTCCGCAGCGGCGTACCGCGTCCAGGGCCACGGTGTGCGAGTGGGACCACGCGTCGAACTGGTTGTACAGGGCCGCCGAGCTGGCCACCACGGCGGCCGCCAGTTCGCGGGCGGTGCGGGGCAGCCCGTGGTCGGCGCAGTGCGCGACGGCCGCGACCAGGCAGTGCTGCTCCGCGGCGAACCAGGCCGCGGGCCTGGCCAGGAGTTCCCGCTCCAGGTGCGGATCGAGGGGCTCGGCACCCTCGACGCCGGAGAGCAGGCGTGACGCGCCGCCCGGCCCCCGGGAGGCGGCGGCCTCGGCCAGCGACAGCCAGTGGCCCGCCAGCCTCAGCACGGCCTCCTCCCTGGCCTGTGCGCTCTCCTCCGAGAAGCAGCGCTCCCGGGCGTGCTCGCGCGCCAGACCGTGGATGCGGTAGCGGCTCCGGCCGGTCTCGTCGGTGCCGACCACATCGAGGAAATGGCAGTCCACCAGCCGCTCGACGGCCTCCTCCGCCTCGTCGACCTCTATGTCGAGCAGGGGCGCCGCGATCCAGGCGGCGAAGTCGGGCAGGGCCATCAGGGCCAGTCTGCGCAGCGCCCGCCGCTCCTGCTCGTCCAGGTCGGCGTAGCCCAGCCCCAGGCTCGCCCGTACCTCCAGGTCTCCGGCCTGGAGCTCGTCCAGGCGGCGGCGCTCGTCGCGCAGGCGGGCGGCGAGCCGCGCCGGGCTCCAGTGCGGCCGGGCCGCGAGCCGGGCGCCGGCGACCCGGACGGCGAGGGGCAGTCGGCCGCACAGGGCGACGATCTCGGCGGCCTGGGCGGGCTCCGCGGCGGTCCGTTCGGCGCCGGCGACCCGTGCCAGCAGGTCCAGCGCCTCCTGTTCCGAGGGGGCGGCGAGTTCCAGACGGGCCGCCCCCTCCAGGGCGACCAGCCTTCGCCGGCTGGTGATCAGCACACCCGAGCCGCCGCCCGACGGCAGCAGGGGCCGCAGGTGGGACTCCCCGACCGCGTTGTCGAGGATGAGCAGGATCCGGCGGCGGGCGGTGTGCGTGCGGTACAGGCCGATCAGGTCGTTCTCGTCGCCGGGCAGTTCCTCGGGGCCGACCCCGAGGGCTCTCAGCAGCCGGGCCAGGGCGTCGGTGGTCTGCAGCGGCTCGGAGTCGGAGGCGCGCAGGTCCAGGAAGAGCTGCCCGTCCGGGAAGAGCGCGGAGGTCCGGTGGCCGATGTGGACGGCCAGCGCGGTCTTGCCCATGCCGGAGCGCCCGGAGATCACACCGATGGGCGGCGCGGTCCGCCGGGGACCGCCGACGCCTTCCAGCAGGGTGGTGGCCCAGGAGATCTGCTCGGCACGGCCGACGAAGTCCGCCACGTCCGGCGGGAGATGGGAGGGCGTGGGTCTCCCGACGCGGTGGGCGTCCGCCTCGCGCCGGGCTCCCTGGTGCGGCGGCG
>NZ_BQUN01000035.1:0-22088 GCF_026008495.1 Streptomyces sp. A012304 | reverse complement strand
GCTGCCCGGCGGCACCGCCGGTGGGTGCCGGGGCGGCCGGCCGGGCGGCGGACGAGGCGGGCGGGAACGCCGCCGGGGCACCCGGCCCGGTGCTCACGGCAGCGGCCGTGACCCTGGCGCCCAGCACCTCGGTGTCCCCGCGCAACAGGGCCTGGTGCAGGGCCCGCAGCTCGGGTCCCGGGTCGATGCCCAGTTCCGCGCGGAGCCGTTCCCGCCCCTCCTGATAGGTGCGCAGCGCGTCCGGGAGCCGCCCCATCCGGTAAAGGGCGGTCATCAGCTGCCCCCGGGGCCGCTCGCGAAGCGGCTCGGCCGCCACGTGCGCGGAGAGTTCCGCGACCAGTTCCGCCCGGCAGCCGAGGGTCAGTTCGGCGGCGAACCGGATCTCCTGGGCGACCAGCCGGAGTTCGGTCAGGCGCACCGCCTCGACCCGCGCGAAGGACTGGCCCAGCCCTTCCAGGGCCTCCTGCCCGCGCCACCACCCCATCGCCTCCCGCAGGACCTCGACGGCCTCGGCGGCCTGCCCCTGCGAGGCCTTGTGCCGGCCGAGCGCCAGGGCTTCCTCGAAGCGGCGGGCGTCGACGCGGGACGCGGGGAGTTCGGCGAGGTAACCGGGGAACCGTGTGCGGATCGCGCCCACGTCACCGGCTCCGGCGAGCGCGCGGCGCAGCCCGGAGACGTGCGAGGCGACCAGCGCTCTCGCGGTGGCGGGAGGCTGTTCCTCCCAGACCAGGTCCACCAGATGATCGACGGAGAGCACCTCGCCCAGATGGACGACCAGAGCCGCGAGGATCGCCGTCGGCTTGGGGCCGTTCAGCGGAACCCTTCTGCCTCCGTCCCACACCTCGACAGGGCCCAGAAGGCGCATTTCCATCGTCTTCCCCCGGTTCGGGTCCCGCGTCTCGGGAACACGATACCGGCGGGCAATGACGGCGCACGCCTGAAACCGGATTGCCTTTCCGCACTTCCTTTCACAGCTTCGGCAATCCGTTCACATCGAACAACGACTGGAAAAAGAGGCCCTTCTGATGAATTGTCCTCGCAATCGTTCGAACGGAGGGGAAGGAAGGGAGGAGAAGGATCGGGCCGGGCTTCGGCAAAGGGACGGAATGGGCGGCACGGCCGTATGAGTGCCGCCCGGAAAAAACTTCTCCCGTCGCGCTCATACGACGGGGACACGCCGTTCGTCACTCCCTCGACAGCACCCACCGGGCACGAACGCCGAGGGAGTCCCGAATGTCCGAACGAACCAGTCGTCTGCGCCGGGCCGCGGTGGCCGCGGCAGCCATGGGCGGCGCCGTGATGTCCTCACTGGGCACCGCTCCCGCCCACGCCGCGGCCGACACCACCCAGGTCTACGTGTGGGCGACCGATGTGAACATGCGCACGTGCGCTTCCAGGGAGTGCCCCGCCTACGGCGGCGTAAGGGTCGGCAGAATGACGGTGGACGCGTACTGCCAGGAAAAGGGCCAGGCCGTCACCGACGGCCCCTACGCGAACGACTGGTGGGTGAAGGTGGAAGCCGGCGGCCCGATCGGGTGGATCAGCGCGGTCTATGTCAGGGGCGGCGACAACTGGCAGCCGATTCCGGGTGTGTCCCAGGACTGGGCGGACTGTTTCTGAGCGCTATTCAGTACCCGGGGCGGACAGGGGCCGGAGTCCTGTTCGGGTGAATGCCGGTACGCGGCTCGGTGAGGCGGGCGCGGGCCGGGAACAGATGCGGCCATGCCCTCCCCGCGTGCGTGGCCCGTCGTCCTTCTGGTCCTGTCCGTCACTCTTTCGGCCGCTCCTTCGGCCGCCACGGCCGCCACGGCCCCCGCGGCGGCCGAAGAGCCGGTCGTGCCGGTGCTGGAGCGGGCCGCGCGGCCGCTGCTCACCACCGAGCCCGACGCCGACCCGAGCGATCTCCACCCGATCGGCCGGGCGATCGGCGACGCGTCGGTGGTGGGAATGGGCGAGGCCACCCACGGCTCGCACGAGTTCGTCACCCTGAAGCACCGCGTCTTCCACGCCCGGGGCGCCCGCGCGTGAGCCGCACCCTTCTTCCCGGCCAGCACCGCTACTCCGACTCAGCCCCGCCGCGCGGCGACCGCGCCCGTGTACGTCTCCCTCGTCAGGTCCTCCGCCCCGATCCCGAGCTCGGCCAGCACGGCGCGGATGTCGTCCAGGGCCGCAGGCACGTCGGCCTCGTCGACGAGGGTCTCGACCTCGAGGAACGTGCCGTCGAGCTCCGGTACCCGCACGAGCGTGGCGAGCAGCCGCCGGCCACGCGCCTCGAAGTCGTAGTTCCTGCATCGCTTCTCGAACGCGATTACCGGCACATAGCCGAGGCCGCGCAGGATGGCGTGTGCCGCCTCAGAGTTCTCCACACGGGTCTCATGCTCCGGCTTCGACCCGGAAGCCTCGTCGACGGCCGCGCCCTTGAACGGCCGATGAGCCCTTTGCCCGGATCCCTTTCACAGCCCGTGCCGGTCAAGGATGCTCATCAGCTTGCGTCGGCGTTTGAGTTCCGCCCGCAGGCCAGCGAGATACCCGGTGAACGCGTCCTCGGTTCCCAGCGCGCGATGGCAGTCACGGGCCGCCAGGAGCAACCCCGCCAGGTGCTCGTAGGCACGGTCCCCGGTCGGCTCCCTCGACCGCTCGACCAGCCGCAGGTACACGCCGAGCGCCTCGGCCGGACGCATTTCGCGCGACAGGTCAGCGAGTCGCTCCCACTGCCGGTCGTCCGCGCGGTCGGCCGCCTCGCGCCAGGCGGCGTCCAGGTCGCCGTCGTCGAGCAGCGCGTCGATCAGCACGGGCCCGCCGTACCGGCCGCCACGCTCACGACGGGCGTCCTCCTTCAGGATGGCCAGCGCCGCCGCACGCTCGACCTCCCAGCAGTCTGCCGCCCAGGCGGCGGAGCGCAGCTGCCGGTAGGCGGCGAGCGACCGCTCGACACGGAACCGGTCCCGGCGCACCGCGAACGCGTCCGCCACCCGCCCCGTCTTCGCGTACCGGACGCATACATGCTCGACCAGACGGCTGTCGATGTGTGTCTCGGCGGCACAGTCCCGCAGCCCCCGTTCGGCCCAGGCGAGTGCCTCGTCCACACGGCCCGCCGTTTCCAGTTCCTCGGCGATGAGCAGATGGGTGGCACCGGACGGGTCGAGGTCCTGCGCGTGCAGGGCGACCAGTGCGTCGATGTCGCCCTCCGCCTTGACCAGGCGCTCCATCAGGTACCGCTCCGCCCAGCCGGACGGCCTGCGCCTGAGTGCCTCGGCCGCCAGCTGCCGCATGCGGGCCAGTCCGCTCGGCCCCAGCACGTCGGCGTAGTCGAGCGGATCCACCTCCGTCACATCGCCGTCGTCGGCGAGCAGACGTCCTGCCAGCCACTCCGCCAGCCGATCCGGATCGGGGCGTGCGACCCCGCAGGCCTCCAGATGGGCCTCGGCCACTGCGGCGGCGGCCTCCCCGACCACACCGTCAGAGTCGTCGATCTCCCCGTACGCCTCCCCCAGCACCCGGATCGCCTCCTCGGCCAGTCCGACCGCCTGCGCCGCCTGCCCGTCGGCGGTCAGGGCGCGCAGGGCGCTCGCCGCCTCGGCGACTTGCCGCGCATACCCGGAGGCGTCCGCGTACTCGATGTACCCGTACCGGGCGAAGGGCCGCGGATCGATCAGGGCGATGATCCGATCCCGGATCGTACTGAGGTCGGAACGAGCAGCGGCTGCCCGCAGCTCCAAACGCCGGCGTAGTTCCCGGTCCTCGGCGACCTGCTCCCGCACCAGCGCCAACAGTTCGTCACGTGACAGCGCCGAAAGCCACGCCTCCAAGCCGGAAGATCGCGCCCGTGCCGCGGCTCGCTGATGCGGGATCGTCTTCGCCCGCCGCAGCACGGTCAGCCCAACCGCCACGCAGTGCTTGCAGAAGTTGCCCTCCTGTCCGTACGGGCAGTCGCACCATCCCGAGATTCCGTCATCCCCGCCGAGGATGAGCTCCACCTCGTAGACATCCGTACCGTGCACCACGGCGGTGACCGAGCCCTCCCCCACCTCCAGCCCACTCACCGCGTCCAGATATCCCAGCCCCCGCTCGAAGGACCGAGCCCCGGCCAGCGTCCTCAGATCGCCCTCGTCGAATCCCACGACTTTCCGTGCCACACCGGTATTCAACCGCGGAGGGCGCAGTGCCGACCGAGCTGAACGACGAGTGGACAGGTCAACGAGGATCACGCTCCGGTTCACATCACTTCCCGCAAGGGGAACGCCGTCCTCATGTCCGAAGAGGACTTCAACTCTTGGACCGAGACCGTGCACCTCCTGTGCTCCCCCAAGAACGCCCGTCGCCTGCTCGACTCCATCGCCGAGGCGGAGGTCGGCAAGGCCCCGCAAGATGGTCAAGCGCATCAACAAGCTGATCGACGACACGCACCGACTCGTGTACAAGCCGACCGACGATGAGTTGATCATCGTCCAGGCTCGATACCGCTACTGACTCGGCCCGACGAACCAGCACCGGTCCCCTGGGGACGGGGTCGGGATCTCGCGGGCCGCGCCGCTTCGGATTCCTCTCATCGAATGCGCCGGGCGATCCCGGTCGCCCTGCCCATCAGCCATTCGAGCGGCCCCCGCTGGAAGAAGCGGGACCAGATGGTGGCGAGGACGGTGACGGACATGATGAAGCCGAGCAGGGTGTACAGGGGCGGGACGGTCAGTTCCTCGGTGTCCAGGAGCCAGATGGCGACGATGTGGTAGACGTACGCGGTCAGTGACATCGAGCCGACCGCGATGACGGGCCTGGCCAGGCGGCGCAGGCGGGGGAAGGAGTCCATCGCGGCCAGGCACGCGGTGATCACCAAAATCGCCACACCCGTGGCGGCCACGATGGACAGGGTCGCCTCGCTGTGCGGGGCGGAGGCCAGCATCCCGGCCGGGCTGTCGCCGAAGATGCCGATGCTGTCGGGCGATACGGACGGCCCGGACGACATGCCCGGCCCCTCTTCGGCTTTCCGGACGGCTTCGGCGGCACCGGGTACGAGACGCACCGCCAGCCAGGAGCCGCCGTAGCCGGCGACGGCGAGGGCGGCGCCGGTGAGGGCGAGGCGTATCCTTCCGCGCGAATTTCAGGGCCCGGGACTTCGTCACGGAGTCGCAGAGGAGGGCAGCGCGAGTCGCACCGACAGCAGTGACCGTCGCCGACCACCTCATCTACGCCGCTGCCCTCGCCCGCGTCCCGCTCCGCCAGAACACGGCCGAAGGGGACGACAGGATCGGCGCCGGCCGCGTCGCGACCGGCGACATCAGGGCGCCGCGGCAGCTTCCGCGCGGCGCAAGGCGACTTCCAGTACGGCCAGCAGCGCATCGCGGACCGAGCCCGTCTTCCGTGCGTCGAAAACGATCAGTGGTACGTCCTCGGCGATGTCCAGCGCCCACCGCACCTCGTCGAGGTCGTGCTCGACTCCGCCGTCGAACGCGTTGACGGCGACCACAAAAGGGACGTCCTTGTGCTCGAAGTAGTCCACCGCCGCGTAACAGTCGTCCAGTCGGCGGGTGTCCACGATCACCAGGCTGCCGAGGGCGCCCTGTACCAGGTCGTCCCACATGAAGCCGAACCGGTCCTGGCCCGGAGTCCCGAACAGGTACAGCTTGAGTGTCGCGTCGATGGTGACGCAGCCGAAGTCCATGGCGACCGTGGTGGTGATTTTGCCCGGAGTGTGGCTGAGATCGTCCACTCCTGCCGCAACCTCGGTGATGGAGGCCTCGGTGGTCAGCGGTCGTATCTCGGAAATCGAGCCCACGGTCGTGGTCTTGCCGACCCCGAAGCCGCCGGCGATGACCAGCTTGACCGGCGTCGGAGTCTGTTCAGCTCGTGTCACGGAGTGTGTTCCGTGAGTCGGGGACGGCACGGAGACCATCGATAACCCTTCGCAGTACGGAGAGATCCTGGGCGATCGCGGCGTTCGGCCGATGGACCGCCAGATGCCCGGCGACACGCAGGTCCTCGGCCAGCACGCGCACCACGTTGAGGTGCAGTCGCAGTCCGGCGGCCAGTTCCGCCACCGACTGCGGCCGCCGGCAGGCTGCGACCATTTCCTGGTGTTCGAACGTGAGCGAGTGAAGTGCCAGGAGCCCTGCCGAGGTCGACACGACCTGGGTCTCCACCGGCATCGGCGGCGCGGTGCCGCCTGCGGACACCCGGCCGGTGGTCAGCAGGAACGGCCGGATCGCGGGGGCACGGCCGACCGGCTCCGGCGAGCCTTCGGGGTCCCCCGCTGCCTCGTGTGGTGGTCCGACGACGCCCATCACGATCCCTTCACGATGTGCCTGTTCCCGTGCCCTGGCCCCAGGACGGTCAGTGGGCCGACGCCGCGCCGACACTGTTCTTCAGCTCCAGCACCAGCTGGGGGGTGAGCGCGGCCCCGGCCCGGTTGGCGAAGAGGGTCATCTCGTAGGCGATGTTGCCCAGCTTGGCGTCCTCGGAGGTCACCACCCCGAGGACGGCGCCGGAGGCGATCGCCGACACCAGCACATGGCCGCGCTCCAGGTCGATGATGACCTTGTTGAGGCCGCCGAGACCGTAGTTGCCGGAGGCGCCCGCGGCCAGGCTCGTCAGACCGGCCACGATCGCGGCGAGCCGTTCGGAGTCGGCCTGGTCGCGCAGCTGGGACACGGCGATCAGCAGGCCGTCGGACGACACCGCGATGGCGTCCACCACGCCGGCGGTCTCCGTGGCGAACCGCTCGAGCAGCCAGGTGAAATCGGCGGCGGCGGCTCGCAGATCGGTCGGTTCCGGCTGCTCGGAACTGCTTTCAGCTGTCGTCGTGGTCACTGCCCGACTCCTTCTTGGTTTCCTGGTGCTGAGAGGGCGACGGCCCGGTCGAAGCGTGGGCGCTGTCCTGCTCCGCCCGGCGTACGGCGGCTTCGAACTCGTCGAGTTCCGAACGGACGGCCTCGGCGTCCGCGGGCTGCCGTACGGCCGACGACCCCCGGTCGGCCGGTGAGGTGTTCCGGGCGAGTGTCGCTCCCCGCACCCGTCGGCGCAGCGGCCGGGAGGTACGCGCGGAGGGCGGTTCGTCCGGGGCGTCGGTTCGCTCCGCGCCGGTCTGCGCGACATCCGGTTCCGTGGCGGTGAGTCCCGCGCCGGTGGGGGCCGCGCCGCGCCGGGGGAGGTCACCGCGCGGCGCCGGAGCACCCGGCCGCCGAGTGGGGACGGCGACGGCAGAGGCCGGTACGGGCGACGGCGCCGGCACGACCGTCTCCTTCCCGGTCCTCGCCGGGAGCGGCGTCACGTTCGCGACCGGGCCAGTGGACACGGGCTGAGGAAGGCCCGCCGGGCTCATGGCCGACAGGAGCGCGGGAGGGATCCAGACGGTGCCGGTGACCCCGCCGCCCGGCGTACGGCTCAGGGTCACCCGTACACCCCAGCGCCGGGCGAGGCTGCCGACCACGAAGAGACCGAGCACCTTGGTCGGTACGAGGTCGAGCCGCTCCCGGCGGATCAGTCGGGCGTTCTCCTCGGCGAGGCGCTCCGCGTTCATACCGAGGCCGTGGTCGATGACCTCGATCAGTGCCCCGCCCTCCTCGGTGACGTCGGCGCCGGGGCGGACCACCACCTCGACCGGCGTCTGGGACGGGGAGAACGCGACCGCGTTCTCCAGCAGTTCGGCGAACATCAGCGTCAGGTCGCCGATGATGTCGGGCACGACGGTGACCTCCGTCTCCGACCGCAGGGAGACCCGCTCGTAGCCCTCGATCTGGGCGAGCGACGCCCGGATGACGTTGGCCAAGGGGATCGGCCGGGACTCGGCCCCGCTCTCCCGGATGCCGGCGAGCAGCATCAGGCTGTCGGCGTTGCGCTGGAGGCGTACGGCGATGTGGTCGATGCGGTAGAGCTGTTCGAGGAGCTCGAGGTCGGTCTCCTCGCGTTCCATCGCGTCGATCAGATAGAGCTGACGTGTAGTCAGATTGCTCACTCTGCGGCCGACGTTGCCGAACATCTCGGCGACGTTGCGGCGGCTCAGCACCTGTCGCTCCAGCAACTGTACGGCGGTGCTCTGCACTTGGTTGAACGCCTCGGCCAGCTCGCCGATCTCGTCGCGCACCGGGACCGGGATCGGCCGCGGCCGCAGGGGGGTGGTGTCGTCGGACTCGTCGTCCGCGACCCGGGCGAGTTCCTCGCCCGCCACGTCGACCACCTCCTGGGCGGCGCCCGTCAGGGCCACCAGGGGACGTACGACCGAGCGCCGGACCAGGACGCAGAAGACCAGCCAGACGACGAAGCCGAGAAGGGCCAGACCGAGCAGGTACAGCGCTCCCCGCAGGGCGTCCGCCGAGGCGGCGTCGGCCCCGGCGGCGATCTGCTCGATCAGCGACCGGGTGATGCCGAGACGGGTTTCGGCCTGCCGGGTTCCATCGGCGATCGCCTTGCGCAGTTGTGCCGGCGTCTTGTCCTGCAGGGCGCCGGGATCGATCTGCAACTGCGCGAACTGGGCTTCGATGCCGTTCTGCTCGGCGCTGCGTTCGATGCCGTCCATGCGCAGCGCCTGGTCCGGTGTGGCGATCCGCTGGAACCGGCCGACCTGGTGGTCGTAGAGCCCGTGGGCGTCGACCGCGCGGCTGTACTCGGTGAGCGCGTTGGCGTCACGGGTCTGTGCGGAGAACACCGCGCTCTCGAAGGCGGCGTGGGCGGCGTCGGCGCGCAGCACCGTGTCGAGCAGTGTGGTGACCGAGGACGACGAGGTGCTGGAGTAACGGTCCAGACCGAGGCCGTCGATCAGGTAGTCGACCGCGGATGCGTACGCGGGGTCGATGTCGGCGGCGGCGACGTAGCCCCGTTCGAGCTTCTCGCGCAGGACGCCGAGTCCGTGGATGTAGGCGAGCGCCTGCGCCTCCTCGCGCGGCAGGTTTGGTGAGAACTCCGAACGCACGGCGGCGACCTGCGCGTCGGTGTTCCGCTCTGTCCGGCGGTATTCGGCGGTCGACGGCAGCGGGACGCCGGGGCGGGCCGCGTCGTACTGCACGGAGAGCAGCAGGGCCTGCCGGTGTTCGGCCTGTACCTCATTGATGAGCTTCGCGACCTGTTCACTGTCGCGCACCAGGTCCGCGACCCGGGCCGCGTCCCGGGCCTGTTGGACCTGGCCATAGGCGCCGACGCCGAGGAGTACGCCGACGACCGCGACGGGCGCGATCACCAGGACGTTGAGTTTGCGGCGGAACGGCCACCGGTCGAGGACGGTCGCCGCCTTCCGGCGGAACCGCGGACTGTGATCTTCGCGCCCCGGGGGCTCGGGGACGAGCGGCGGGTTCCCTCTGTTCGCGGACACCCGGGCCTCCTTCGACGTGTTGCTGGGCGGCAGGGGCGTCGTGGTCGCCGGACCGCCGGTGGCCGGCAGCTGACGTGACACTTTCGCGGCACTGGCCGCTGAGAGGAGTGAAGCAATCACGCCAAGTGTCTGAAACCGGCTGCGTGAGCGTACTGCACCCACAGCGAAATGCCAGGTTGTAGATCATAAAGAGATGATTACGAAATATTTATAACGTATCTGCATAGTGTGATGCTTCGTCCAGGTAGGCGTCCGTCGCACCGCAGGCCACCGGCCGATGTAGTGTGCGCGGCGGGGGAATTGACGCGAACCGACCGGTTCAGCATGATCCTCGGCATCAAGCCCCTGCCGGCCCACCGCCCGAGCCACCGCTCGGGGCATCCCTGCCTGCCCGTCGCCGTGGGCCTCTCCTTCCGAGGCGATGCAGGCCGTCCCGACGGTGACTGCGCGCCGGAACCGTCGCAGAACCGTGGAGTTCCTCCTCCCCACCCAGTCCTGCCTGCCCCGCTCACCCCCGTGTTGGAGACCCCCGTGCACCCCACCCGCAAGGCTGCCGTGACGGCCACCGCCCTCCTGGCCACCATCACCGTCGCCGTGGGCTGCGAGAGCGGTTCCACGACCACCGATTCCGTCGCCGCGTCCCCCGGTCATTCGTCCAGACCGGGCTGCCCCACCGCCCTTGCCAAGGCCAAGCGGGCCGTCAAGGCGGCCGAGGACGTCAACGCCCCTTGGTCCGGACCGACCAGCGGCCCCCGGGCCGTCCCGGACCGGACCATCGTCTACATCGCCCAGACGCTGACCAATCCCGGCGTCCAGGGCGTCGCCCAGGGCGTTCAGGAAGCCGCCGACATCATCGGCTGGCGCGTCCGCACCATCAACGGCCAGGGCACGCCCTCCGGAATCAAGGCCGCCTTCGACGAGGCCCTCGCCCTCAGACCCGATGGCATAGTCATCGGCGGATTCGATCCGACCTCGACCGCCGAACAGGTCGAGCAGGCGAACGCAGCCGGCATCCCGCTGATCGGCTGGCACGCCGTCGCCACCCCTGGCCCCAGCGAGAACCCGAGACTGCTCAGCAATATCACCACAAGGGTCGAGGACGTGGCGAAGCTCAGCGCCGACTGGATCATCGCGCGCTCCAACGGCCGTGCGGGCGTCGTGCTGTTCACCGACGCCTCGATTCCCTTCGCCAAGCGCAAGTCCGATCTGATCAAGAAGGAACTCGCCACTTGCTCCGATGTCGCGCTGCTGAGCTACGAGAACATCCCGATCCCCCAGGCCAACAGCCGCACCGTCGAGAGGGTCTCCTCCCTGGCCGCCCGCTTGGGCGACAGGTGGACCTACTCCGCCGCCATCAACGACCTCTACTTCGACTACGCGGGCCCCGCCTTGCGCGCCGCCGGCAAGGAGGGTGCGGGTGCTCCGTTCAACATCGGCGCCGGCGACGGCGACCCGTCGGCCTTCCAACGCATCAACGGCAAGGACTTCCAGGCCGCCACTGTGCCCGAACCGCTGTCCGAACAGGGCTGGCAGATCATCGACGAGTTCAACCGTGCCTTCGCCGGCAAGCCGTCCAGCGGATACGTCGCCCCCGTTCACATCACCACTGCGGCCAACAGCGGCGGTGCACTGTCCTGGGACTCCGAAGGCTACCGCGAGGCCTACCGCAAGATCTGGGACAAGTAACCCGCACAGCAGACCTGCAGCCGGCCGGAACCCGCGCGGTGATGGGCCCCGTCGCGGCGAACACCGCCCGGGACACCACATCTGCTTACCTGCGTCCCATCACCGCACCCGTAGATGCGCGCATTCTGTGGTCCCGACGGACAGCGGGATCGGAGCGGTCGTACGGCACCTCAGCCACGCACGTCCCGTTGCTGGACCTCCTTGAGGACATCCGCCACGGCGACGAAGTCGTTGTCCACGTGGAGCACGGTGTGGCCGTGGTGGACCGCCGTCGCGCAGACAAGGAGATCGATGGGGCCGGCCGCGCGGTGCTGCCCGTGCTGGGTGAGCTTGTACTGGGCGGTGTCCACCCAGCGCCAGGCGTTCTTCGGTACCGGCGCCGGATGGCACAGGACATCCAGCTCTTCTGCGATCTCGTCCCGGTGGGCCGGGCCGGTGGCGGAGTAGAGGAACTCGGTGCGGGTCGGCTCGCAGATGTGGAACACCCCGGCGCCGATGTGCCCTTCCCAGGGGCTCAACGCCCCCGGGGTGCGGAACAGGTACCACAGCGCCGAGGTGTCGAGAAGGTACGTGATCATTCGAAGGCCGCCCGGCGGGCGCGCTTGGCCGCGTCATGCGCAGCCGCCGCCTGGTCGAACTCCCCCCGCGCTCCCCGCCCGGCCAGCCTTTCAGCGGCTTCGAGCCGCTTGACCCGGGCAACGTAATCCCGCAGGGCGGTGTTGACCGTCTCCTTCTTCGTCGTGGCACCCATCAGCCGCATCGCCTCGGCCAGCGCCTCATCGTCAAGATCGATCTGAGTGACGGACACGCCACACCTCCCAACACATCTTGTATGCATCCATTGTATGTCACCAACATCCCGAGGCCCACGTCAGCACCTCAGTCGAGCAGGCGTAAGACACACCTGGCACGCCGCCGGTGCACACCCTCCGGGCGATCGCCCTCGGCGCCGACGGAACCCTGGCCTGCCTCGCCGGAAGGCGGGGGCGCGTGCACACCTCACCCCGTCGGCGCGGGAAGCTCCTTCACTGCCGGACCCCTCACCGCCTCGGCATACACGGGGTCCCCTGCGGGCGGCTGGTCGGCCTGAATCCGCGGCGGCCGCGTCATGCGCATCCGATTCAGTCCGCGAGAGCGACCGCACGAGGCATGACCGCAGGTCAACGAAGCACCCAACTACAGATCACCGCAGCGCCGTTGAACTCACGAGCAGCGGATTCAGTCCGTTGGCCCGAAGTCCTGAATCCGCACGCCCGCTGAGACGTTTCCGCAGGACAGACGCCTGCTTGGTGGGGCGGGTGGGACTCGAACCCACGGCCGACGGATTATGAGTCCGCTGCTCTAACCGGCTGAGCTACCGCCCCATAGCGGCGTGTCGCGTACATGTGTGCGCGCCGTCTGCCGCAGCATAGCCGCTCATACGATCTCACGCTCCGGCTGGTCCGACCTCGCACGCCCAGGAGGACCGCGCTGCGACCTGCGTGGTTCCCATCGGCGTGGGACCGGCATGAAAAAGGACCCCACCGGGGTCCTCGATCACGATGCTCCCCCGACTGGACTCGAACCAGTAACCTGCCGGTTAACAGCCGGCTGCTCTGCCAATTGAGCTACGGAGGACCGAGCTCCCCCGACTGGACTCGAACCAGTAACCTGCCGGTTAACAGCCGGCTGCTCTGCCAATTGAGCTACGGAGGAATGCCTCGTTGCATCGAACGCATCCACCTGGGTATTCGCCAGAGGGCGGGCGCTCGCTGCGACACATACATTAGCGCAAGCAGGGGGGTGCTTCGCCAATCGGTTCCCCCGGGCGCCGTTGCCGCGCCAAGACCTACACGAGGGAAGGGTGGCCGCCATGCGCTACCGGCTCACATTCGTCGTCGGACTCGCCCTGGGTTACGTGCTGGGCACACGGGCCGGGCGCGAGCGCTACGAACAGCTGAAGAAGTCCGCCCAGCAGTTCGCGCAGAACCCCGCGGTCCGCAACACCGCGGAGACGGCGGCGCAGCAGGGCCGCCAGTTCGCGGGGCGGGCGTACCACGTCGTCAGTGACAAGGTCGGCGACCACATGCCGGATTCGGTGGCGGGCCGGGTCCGGTCCCTGCGCGAGCGCTCCGTTCACAGCAACGGCTCGGACGACTGGGGAACCACCAACCCCTAGAACCCCTTGGAGCCGACACGGTCACCCCCCGGGGTACGGCAGAATTTTCGGTATGGGGATAGTCGCCGGGTTGGACAGTTCGCCCGATTTCACTCGTATCGTCGTCTGCGACACGGACACGGGAGCCGTGCTCAGGCAGGGATATGCCCCGCATCCGGTGGAGAGCCCGGAGGCCGGGGGGCGCCCCAGCGACGTCGATCCGCAGGCCTGGCTGCTGTCCCTCGGGGAGGCGGCCGGGGGCGGGCTGCTCGAAGGCGTGCAGGCCATCGGGGTGTCCTCGCAGCAGAACGCGGTCGTGCCGCTGGACGCGCAGGGCAACACCGTGCGTCCGGCGATGGTCGGCGGTGACAAGCGGGCGCAGGTCGCCGCGGCCGACCTCGTCGACGCGCTCGGGGGCCGCGAGGCCTGGGCGCAGGCCGTGGGGAGCGTGCCGCAGGCCGCGCACCCGGTGACCAAGCTGCGGTGGCTCGCGAAGAACGAGCCCGAGGCGGCCATGCGCACCGCCGTACTGCTCCAGGCGCACGACTGGCTGGTGTGGCAGCTGCTCGGGCGGCCGGTCCGCAGGACCACCGACCGCGGCGGCGCCTCCGGCACCGGGTACTGGTCGGCCGCCATCGGCGGCTACCGGCCCGACCTGGTCGAGCTGGCCCTCGGCCACCAGGCGATGCTGCCCGAGGTGATCGGCCCCGCCGACGCCGCCGGTACGACCCCGGAGGGCCTGTTGATCTCCGCCGGGACGGGCGAGACGATGGCCGCCGCGCTCGGGCTCGGCCTCGGGCTGGGCGACGCGGTGGTCTCCCTGGGGGCCTCCGGGTCCGTCATGGCCGTCCACCCCGAGGCACTCGTCGACCAGAGCGGGATGATCACCTCCCTGGCCGACGCGGCCGGCATGCATCTGCCGGTCGTCACCACCCTGAACGCCGTACGGACCCTGCGCGGGGCCGCCGAGCTGCTCGGGGTGCCGGATCTGGAGAGCCTGTCCGAGCTGGCGATGAAGTCGACGCCGGGGTCGCACGGGCTGGTGCTGCTGCCCTATCTGGAGGGTGAGCGCACACCGAACCTGCCGCACACGGCGGGCACGCTGGCGGGGCTGCGGCGCGAGTCGATGAAGCCGGAGCACTTCGCGCGGGCCGCGTTCGAGGGGATGCTGTGCGGGCTCGCGGACGCGCTCGACGTGCTGCGCGGGCGGGGCGTGGAGGTGCGGCGGATCTTCCTGCTCGGGGCGGCGGCCGAGCTGCCGGCCGTGCAGGCGGCGGCGCCCGCGCTGTTCGGGGCGCAGGTCGTCGTACCGCAGCCGGCGGACTACGCGGCGATCGGGGCGGCGCGGCAGGCGGCGTGGGCGCTCGGGGTGTCTCAGGGGACCCTGGATCCGCGGACGCCGCCGGCCTGGCACGGGGCGGCGGCGCAGGTGCTGGAGCCGGGCGAGGAGCTGGCCGTCGGGCAGGCGGTGCGCCAGCAGTTCGTGTCGGTGCGCGAGCAGACCCATCCGACAGCGTTCCGCTCGCAGGGTCTGTAGCACACCGCCGTCGGGTTAATCAGTTGAGGTAACGCCGGTGGAGTGTTCGACGATAGGGGCCAAGGGCAACCAATGCCCCTACCGCCGACTCCGAGAGACGTAGCGTGCTCATACGACTTCTGCGGACCTATCTCAGGCCCTACAGGAAACCCATCGCCCTACTGGTGCTGCTGCAGTTACTGCAGACCTGCGCCACCCTCTACCTGCCCACGCTGAACGCCGACATCATCGACGACGGCGTCGTCCACGGCGACACCGGCTACATCCTGACCTACGGCGGTCTGATGGTCGGTGTCTCGCTGGTGCAGGTCGTGTGCAACATCGGTGCCGTGTACTACGGCGCGCGGACGGCGTCGGCGCTCGGCCGGGACATGCGGGCGGCCGTCTTCGACCGGGTGCAGTCCTTCTCCGCGCGCGAGGTCGGCCACTTCGGCGCGCCCTCGCTGATCACGCGGACCACGAACGACGTCCAGCAGATCCAGATGCTGGCCCTGATGACGTTCACGCTGATGGTGTCGGCGCCCATCATGTGCGTCGGCGGCATCGTGATGGCGCTCGGCCTGGACGTGCCGCTGTCCGCGGTGCTGGTCGCGGTGGTGCCGGTGCTGGGCATCTGCGTGACGCTGATCGTGCGGCGGCTGCGGCCGCTGTTCCGGTCCATGCAGGAGCGCCTGGACACGGTCAACCGGGTGCTGCGCGAGCAGATCACCGGCAACCGCGTCATCCGGGCCTTCGTGCGCGACACGTACGAGGAGGAACGCTTCCGCAAGGCCAACGCGGACCTCACCGAGATCTCGCTGAAGTCCGGCAACCTGCTGGCGCTGATGTTCCCGGTGGTCATGACGGTGGTGAACCTGTCGTCGATCGCGGTGGTGTGGTTCGGCGCCCATCGGATCGACAGCGGGGGGATGCAGATCGGTGACCTGACCGCCTTCCTCGCCTACCTCATGCAGATCGTCATGTCCGTGATGATGGCGACCTTCATGTTCATGATGGTGCCGCGCGCCGAGGTGTGCGCCGAGCGCGTCCAGGAGGTCCTGGCCACCGAGTCGAGCGTGGTGCCGCCGGTGGCGCCGGTGCGCGAGCTGCGCCGGCACGGCCATCTGGAGCTCCGGGGGGCGGGCTTCCGCTACCCGGGCGCGGAGGAGCCGGTGCTGAAGGCCGTCGACCTGGTGGCCCGCCCCGGGGAGACGACCGCCGTGATCGGTTCGACCGGCAGCGGCAAGTCCACCCTGCTCGGGCTGGTCCCCCGGCTGTTCGACGCCACCGACGGGGAGGTCCTCGTCGACGGCGTGCCCGTCGTCGACATCGCCCCGGACGTGCTGGCCAGGACCGTCGGGCTCGTGCCGCAGAGGCCGTACCTCTTCGCGGGCACCGTCGCCAGCAATCTGCGCTACGGCAATCCCGACGCGAGCGACGAGGAGCTGTGGCACGCGCTGGAGGTGGCGCAGGCGAAGGACTTCGTGCGCAAGCTCGACGGCGGGCTCGACGCCCCGGTCGCGCAGGGCGGGACGAACGTCTCCGGCGGTCAGCGGCAGCGGCTCGCCATCGCCCGCACGCTGGTGCAGCGGCCGGAGATCTACCTCTTCGACGACTCCTTCTCCGCCCTCGACTACGCCACCGACGCGGCGCTGCGCGCGGCGCTCGGGCGGGAGACCGCCGAGGCGACCGTCGTGATCGTCGCCCAGCGGGTGGCCACCATCCGGGACGCCGACCGGATCGTCGTCCTCGACGAGGGCCGCGTCGTCGGCACGGGCACGCACCAGGAGCTGATGGCGGACAACGAGACCTACCGGGAGATCGTGCTCTCCCAGCTGACGGAAGCGGAGGCTGCCTGATGGCCGGGCCCATGGGGCGGATGATGGCCGGGACCGGACCGGACAACCAGTCGCTGGACTTCAAGGTGTCCGGCCGCCGGCTCCTCGCCCGGTTCAGGCCGGAGCGGGCCACCCTCTACGTCATGCTGCTGTGCGTGGTCCTGAGCGTGGGCCTCAACGTGGTCGGGCCGAAGATCCTCGGCCGGGCCACCGACCTGGTCTTCGCCGGCATCATCGGGCGGGAGATGCCGGAGGGGGCCAGCAAGGAACAGGTCCTGGACTCCATGCGCGAGCGGGGCGACGGCGACGTCGCCGACATGCTGCGGAGCACGGACTTCACCCCGGGCGAGGGCATCGACTTCCACGCGGTCGGCCAGGTCCTGCTGTTCGCCGTCGGGGTGTTCCTGGTGGCCGGTCTGCTGATGGCGGTGGCGACCCGGCTGGTCAACACGGCCGTCAACCGCACGATGTACCGGATGCGGGAGGACGTGCAGACGAAGCTGTCGCGGCTGCCGCTGTCGTACTTCGACAAGCGGCAGCGCGGTGAGGTGCTGTCCCGGGCGACGAACGACATCGACAACATCGGGCAGACGCTCCAGCAGTCGCTGGGGCAGCTCATCAACTCGCTGCTGACCATCGTCGGTGTGCTGGCGATGATGTTCTGGGTGTCGTGGCTGCTGGCACTGGTCGCGCTGGTCACCGTGCCGCTGTCGGCGGTCGTCGCCGCGAAGGTGGGCAAGCGGTCGCAGCCGCACTTCGTGCAGCAGTGGCGCTCCACCGGCAAGCTGAACGCGCACATCGAGGAGATGTACACCGGTCACACCCTGGTGAAGGTGTTCGGCCGGCAGGAGGAGTCGGCACGGCAGTTCGCCGAGCAGAACGACGCGCTGTACGAGGCCGGGTTCAAGGCGCAGTTCAACAGCGGGATCATGCAGCCGCTGATGTTCTTCGTGTCGAACATCAACTACGTGCTGGTGGCGGTCGTCGGCGGGCTGCGGGTCGCGTCCGGGTCGCTGTCCATCGGTGACGTGCAGGCCTTCATCCAGTACTCGCGGCAGTTCTCCATGCCGCTGACGCAGGTCGCGTCGATGGCGAACCTGGTGCAGTCGGGTGTCGCGTCGGCGGAGCGGATCTTCGAGCTGCTGGACGCGGAGGAGCAGCAGGCCGACCCGGTGCCGGGCGTGCGGCCCGAGGAACTGCGCGGGCGGGTGGCGCTGGAGCACGTCTCCTTCCGCTACGACCCCGACAAGCCGCTCATCGACGACCTCTCGCTGGTCGTGGAGCCCGGGCACACGGTCGCGATCGTCGGGCCCACGGGCGCGGGCAAGACCACGCTGGTCAACCTGCTCATGCGGTTCTACGACGTCTCCGGCGGGCGCATCACCCTCGACGGTGTGGACATCGCGGCGATGTCCCGCGACGAGCTGCGCGCCGGCATCGGCATGGTGCTCCAGGACACCTGGCTGTTCGGCGGCACCATCGCGGAGAACATCGCGTACGGGGCGTCCCGGGAGGTCACCCGGGGCGAGATCGAGGAGGCGGCGCGGGCGGCGCACGCGGACCGGTTCATCCGGACGCTGCCCGACGGGTACGACACCGTGATCGACGACGAGGGCAGTGGGGTCAGCGCCGGTGAGAAGCAGCTGATCACCATCGCCCGGGCGTTCCTGTCGGACCCGGTGATCCTGGTGCTCGACGAGGCGACGAGTTCCGTGGACACCCGGACGGAGGTGCTGATCCAGAAGGCGATGGCGAAGCTGGCGCACGGGCGGACGTCGTTCGTCATCGCGCACCGGCTGTCGACGATCCGGGACGCGGACACGATTCTGGTGATGGAGAACGGGACGATCGTGGAGCAGGGGGCGCACGCCGAGCTGCTGGCGGCCGGTGGCGCTTACGCACGGCTGTACGAGGCGCAGTTCGCGCAGGCGGTGGCCGAGGTGGACTAGGGCGTGCGGGGGCCGCCCCCGAAGGGCGGCCCTCTCAGTCCAGGTAGCCCCGTAGCTGGTCCGCGAAGGCGTGGTCCCTCAGTTTGTTGAGGGTCTTGGACTCGATCTGACGTATGCGTTCCCTGGTGACGCCGAAGATGCGGCCGATCTCCTCCAGGGTGCGGGGGCGGCCGTCGGCCAGGCCGTAGCGGAGCTGGACGACCTTGCGTTCGCGTTCGCCGAGGGTCGACAGAACCGCCTCCAGGTGCTCCCTGAGCAGCAGGAACGCGGCCGACTCGACAGGGCTCGCCGCGTCGCCGTCCTCGATGAGGTCGCCGAGGGCCACGTCGTCCTCCTCGCCCACGGGCGCGTGCAGGGAGACCGGCTCCTGCGCGAGGCGCAGGACCTCGCCGACGCGTTCCGGCGCGAGGTCGAGCTGGGCCGCGACCTCGTCGGCGGTCGGCTCGCAGCCTCGTTCCTGGAGCATGCGGCGCTGCACGCGGACGACCCGGTTGATCAGCTCCACCACGTGGACCGGGACGCGGATGGTGCGCGCCTGGTCGGCCAGGGCCCGGGACATGGCCTGGCGGATCCACCAGGTGGCGTAGGTGGAGAACTTGTAGCCGCGGGCGTAGTCGAACTTCTCGACCGCCCTGATCAGGCCGAGGTTGCCCTCCTGGACCAGGTCGAGCATGGTCAGGCCGCGGCCGACGTACCGCTTGGCGACCGAGACGACCAGGCGCAGATTGGCCTCGATGAGGCGGCGTTTGGCCATCCGGCCCATGACGACGAGCCGGTCGAGGTCGAAGGCGAGGTCGCTGTCCAGGTCGGGGGTGCTGCCGAGCTTCTCCTCGGCGAAGAGGCCGGCCTCGACGCGGCGGGCCAGCTCCACCTCCTCGGCCGCGGTGAGCAGCGGGATCCGGCCGATCTCCCGGAGATACTGGCGGAACAGGTCGGAGGACGGGCCGGCCGTCTCGGCGGCGCGCGGGGCGGGCGGTTCGACGGGCTCCGGGGCCTCCTCGAGGGCCTCCGTGGGCGGGTCGTCCGGCTCGGCCGCGGTCTCCGTCGGCGTCCCCATGGCCGGCTCCGGTTCCGTCTCCGGGTGGTGCGCGGCACGGGTCTGCGGCGGGACCGCGACCAGGACGTCCGTTTCGGTGTCCGCTTCCGTGCCGTCGGTACTGATGTCGGTGTGGGTCAGGGTCTGGGTCTGCACGGGGGCGACCTCCAGGATGTTCGCTGCCGAGCGCGGCAGCGCTGCTTTAGGAGCGGAGTCGGCGGCCTCGCCGCTGTCCGTCCCGTACGCGTTGAGCGGAACCGCGGGGATGGGGGACCCGCTGGGAACGGATCGGCCGCGCTCCGAGGACTCAGGCACCGCCCCCAGTGTGGAGTACGACACATCGCCGCCACGAGGGGCGTGCGATGACTTTTTGCGTGCGGTCCGTGACCGCGAGGTGACCCTGGCATAACCCGGATGCCGGGCCCGCCCCTGATCTGCCACGATCCCCGGGTGTCTTCCGCGAACCTGTACGAAACCCATGTGACGGTCCGCTGCGCCGGCCCCGAGGAGTCGGAGCGGCTGGACCGGTGGGCGGCGTCGGCCGGCCTGAAACTGACGCACATCGTGCTGGCCCGGGGCCGGATGCGCGAGCAGCCGATGCTCACCCTGACCGGATCGGCGTCGTACGCCGACGAGCGGGCGCGGGCCGCGCGGGTGGCGGCGCGGCTGCGGAGGGACGGGTTCGAGCCGGTCCGGGTGAAGATCGAGTGCGCGCCCTGGGCCCCTGAAGTCCCGGGCGAGAGTGGCGATGACGGTGGCGAGGGCGGTGACGGCGGGCGGTACTTCGAGCACCACGTGAAGCTGCTGCTCGGCGCCGACGCGGACCTCGACGCCCTGGCGGCGCGCGTGGCGCCGCACGGCGCGCATCTGTCGTGGAACGCCCGGCGGGTGCGCGGCGGCGGGCGGCACGAGCGGTTCGTCACACAGCGCTGTCACGGTGGGGACGCCGAGGGCGCGGGGCGGGCGCTGGATCGGCTCCTGGCGGAGCTGGACGGTTCGGACGTGCTGTCCGTGGAGCGGGAGTTCGTGCTCCACGACAGCGACGTGTCGGTGGACGACGGTTGGCTGGACGAGACGGCGGGGGTACGCGGATGAGCGGCACATGGCGGGGTTTCGGCTGGCTGCGGAGCAAGGAGATCCCCCGGCAGCCGTTGGACGAGGAGACACGCAGCGCGCAGGACCTGCCGAGGACGTTGCAGTGGGTGCCGGGCCACGACGTGGTGCAGCGCCCCGTCTTCGACCCGGCGATGAAGCACTACCAGAACGCCTACCGGGCGACCGACCCCGCCTTCCGCGACCCGGCCCGCGGCGACGCCTGGCGGGCGGCCCGGCGTCGGGCCATGGACCTGGTGCTGACGGCGGTCGCGGAGTCGGAGTGGGTGGAGTCGCTGGTGCTGCGCGGCAGCGTGCTGATGGCGGCCTGGTTCGGCGAGGCCGCCCGCGAGCCCGGTGACCTGGACTTCGTCGTCGTACCGCGGGCCTGGGACATCGACGACCCGCGCACGGGACGGATGCTGGCGGGGATCGCCGCGGCGGCGCAGGCGCGGGCTGGGGACGACCCGCACGGGCAGGGGCCGCGGATCTCGGCGGACGGCGCGGTGGTCGAGGACATCTGGACCTACGACCGGGTGCCGGGGCGGCGCATGGTGCTGCCGTGGGACGCCCCGGGGCTGCCCGGCGGCCACGTCCAGCTCGACTTCGTCTTCAACGAGCCGCTTCCGGCGGAGCCCGAGCCGGTGGAGGTGGCGGACGGGGCGGTCCTGCTGGGGGCGACGCCCGAGCTGTCCCTGGCATGGAAGCTGATGTGGCTCCTGACCGATGTGCACGGGCAGGGCAAGGACCTGTACGACGCCGTGCTCCTGGCGGAGCGGCACCCGCTCACCTACGACCTGCTGCACGAGGTGTTCCGCATCTCCGGCGAATGGCCCTACCCCTACCGTCAGGAGGTGTTCCTGGCGGACCTGGTGGAGGCGGTCCGAGAGGTCGAGTGGGAGCACTTCGTCACCGAGCACCCGCGGTTCGCGGACCGGGAGGGGGAGTTCGTGGAGCGTCTGGTGCGGGCCGTCACGCCGACCTTCGAGGGGCGGTCAGAGGGCGGCGGCGCCGTGCTCCCGTAGGGCCTGGTCGTACTGCTGGAGGATCCACAACTCGTTCTGCACGGCGGCGAGCTGGGCGGGGTCGCCGCCGGCGGCCAGGCGGGTCAGCTGCGACTGGACGTCGCGGACACGGCGCTCCACGGCGCGGCGGCGGACCTGCACGAGCACGGTGCCCGCGTACACCTCGTCCACCGTCCGCCGCATGATCGGCTCGACGGCCAGCTCGGTGACCATCGCGCGGACGGTGTCGTCGGGCGCGGCGTCGCGGACCCGGACCAGGTACTCCTGGCCGTCCTGCGTGCCGTACTCGGCGCCGCCCGCGTCCAGGACGGCCTGGCGCACGGCGGCGTAGGGGGCGGCGGTGAACTCGTCCACGCCGTAGGCGTCGAACGCCGGGGAGACCAGCTCCGGGCGCTGGAGGGCGAGCTTGAGCAGCTCGCGTTCGGTGGCGTAGACGGGGTTGCGGAGGGTGAGGGACGGGCCGGGGGCGGCGGGGCGGGGGGCGGGCTCGTACGGCTGCCGCGGGCCGCGG
>NZ_BQUN01000034.1:158257-222369 GCF_026008495.1 Streptomyces sp. A012304 | reverse complement strand
CGGCTACGGCGGCCCGGGCGGCTACGGCGGGCGCCACTGAGCGCACCGCCCGCGCGGTGCCCGCGCCGCGCCGGTGTCAGGGCCCGGTGCCGGGCGCGAGTACGGTCAGGCGCACCGTGGACGCGGTGCCCGACACCGGGACCTCGCCCCCGGTCCACGCCACCCGCAACGGCTCCCGCTCGTCCGGCGGGGTGACCAGCAGCGTCGTGGGCGTGGCCGCGCGGGCTCCGCTGACCTCGGGGCGGGAGAACGTCAGCCCGGCCCACGCGCTGTCGCCCGGCGCCAGGGTCACGGTGACCGGCGGGTCGCCCGGCTCGCGCCGCGGGTCCGCCCCGAGCCGCCGGCCGGCGGCGTCCAGGAACGCGGCGCCCGGATATCCGCGCACGGTGCAGTCCCGCGCGGAGGTGTTGGTGAGCACGACCGGGAAATTGGCCTGCCCGGCGCCGGGATCGTTGCGCCCGACGGACGCCCGCAGCTGCGCGGTGCGGCAGCGGGGGTCGTCCGACGGGCTGGAGCCGGCCCGGGCCTCGGTCGGGGACGGCGCGGACGACGTGCGAAGGGCGGACCCGGCACCGCTGTCCGTTCCCGTGTCGCAGCCGCTCACCAGAGCGAGCACCGCGACGGCGCCCGCCGCCACCAGCGGGGGACGTCCGACAGCGACCATGAGCGCCACCTCTCTCCGGGTGCGGGGCGGACCCACGGACCGTGTGCCCGGGCCGGTCCCGGCCGACACTCCCGCGCGGGGGGCGCGCGGTCTCACTCCTCCAGCAGCCCGATTTCCGCCCAGATCGTCTTCCCGTCGGCGGTGTGCCTGGTGCCCCACCGCTGGGTGAGCTGGGCGACCAGCAGCAGCCCGCGGCCGCCCTCGTCCCAGGTCTTCGCCCGGCGCAGGTGCGGGGCGGTGTGGTTGGTGTCGGACACCTCGCAGATCAGCGTGGCCGCGTCATGGATCAGCCGGAGCCGGATGGGCCGGGCGCCGTACCGGATGGCGTTGGTGACCAGCTCGCTCACCACCAGCTCCGCCGTGAACGACGCCTCGCTCAGCGACCAGCGCGCCAACCGGTCGACGACCTGCTTGCGGATCGGCGCGACCAGCGCCGGGTCGGCGGGGATGTCCCACGTCGCCACCTGCGAGGCGGGCAGCCCCCGGGTGCGGGCGAGCAGCAGCGCCACGTCGTCGGCGGCGCCGCCCTGGGGGAGCAGGGCGTGCAGGACACGGTCGCAGGTCTCCTCCAGGGGGCCCGAGGACGCGGCGAGCGTGTCGCTGAGCAGCCGGTGGCCGGCGTCCACGTCCCGCTCCCGGGACTCGACCAGACCGTCGGTGTAGAAGGCGAGCACCGTGCCCTCGGTCAGATGCAGCTCGGCCGACTCGAAGGGCAGCCCGCCCAGGCCCAGTGGGGGACCGGCGGGCAGCTCCACCCGGCGGGGCGTGCCGTCCGGCGGCAGCAGCAGGGGCGAAGGATGCCCGGCCCGCGCCATGGCGCACCGCCGGGACACCGGGTCGTACACCGCGTACAGGCAGGTCGCGCCGACCTCGCCGGTGCTGCCGTCGCCGCCGGCCTCCTCCGACAGCCGCACCACCAGGTCGTCGAGGTGGGTGAGCAGCTCGTCGGGGGCCAGGTCGATGTCGGCGAGGGTGCGCACGGCGGTGCGCAGCCGGCCCATGGTCGCGGAGGCCTGGATGCCGTGCCCGACCACGTCACCCACCACCATCGCCACCCGCATCCCGGACAGCGGGATCACGTCGAACCAGTCGCCGCCCACCCCCGCCCGGGCGGCCGGCAGGTACCGGGAGGCGGCGTCGACGGCGGCCGTCCGCGGCAGGCTGCGGGGGAGCAGACTGCGCTGGAGGGCGAGGGCGGTCTCCCGCTCGCGCGAGTACCGGCGGGCGTTGTCGATGCAGACGGCGGCGCGGGCCGTGACCTCCTCGGCCAGCAGCACGTCGTCGGACGAGAACGGGTCGGGGCGCCGGTACCGGGTGAAGACGACGACGCCGAGGCTGGTGCCGCGGGCCAGCAGCGGGACGGACATCGTGGAGTGGATGCCGAACTCCTTGACCCGCTGGACCCGCCGCTCGTCCCAGGCGCGCCACTCGTCCAGGTCGCCCGTCGGCACCGCCGTCACGACCGTCCGGCCCGCGATCAGCGAGGTGGCCTGCGGGGAGATGCCCGGGTAGGTGTCCACCTGGCCCGGCTCGGCGACGGCTTCCGGGGCGTCCGGGTTGATCGAGTGATGGGCCGCCCGCCGCAGCCGGAGGGGCGCGGTCAGCGGGCCGGTGGCCTCCCCGCCGTACTCCTGCGGATCGAGCAGGTCGACGCTGACGAAGTCGGCCAGCGCGGGCACGCACACCTCCGCCAGCTCCCGCGCGGTGCGGGTGATGTCGAGGGTGGTGCCGATGCGCACGCTCGCCTCGTTGACCAGCTGGAGCCGCTCCCGGGCGAGGAAGTGCTCGGTGAAGTCGTGGGCGGTCACACAGACGCCCCGCACCCGGCCGGCGGCGTCGGTCAGCGGGGCCATCCGGGCCAGCCAGGCGTGCGCGCGAGTCTCGCTCGTGGCCTTCATGTAGGTCTGCATCTCCTGGCGCTCCCCGGTGGCGAGCGCCCGGCGCAGATACGTCTCGATCTCCGCGTACTGCGGGCCGGCGCCGAAGTCGGTGGTGCGCAGGCCCCGGACGCGGGCGGCCGGCAGCTCGACCAGCTCGGCCATGGCGTCGTTGACGCCGTGCAGCCGCAGCCGCTCGTCGAAGACCATCGTCGCGCAGGGGGACTGCGTGAGGGCGATCCGCATCAGGTCGTCGTCCTCGGGCGACGGACATCCGTCCGTGAGCGGGGTCACGGCGAGCCAGGTGGCCGGGCCGTCGCCCCCGGGCCGCCTGAGGTGGGCGAGCACCCACACCGAGACGGTGTGGCCGTCGCTGTGGCGCAGCGCGAGGGTGCCGCTCCAGCGTTCCTCCGCGGTCCCGGGCGGCCGGATTCCCTGGCTGTCGGCGAGCAGCTCCGCGGCCGGACGGCCCACGACCTGGGACGGGAGATGGCCGAGCAGCCGGCGCGCCCCCTCGCTCCACGCGGCCACCGTGCCGTCCTCGTGGATGACCGCCCGTGCCGCCGAGGCATCGTCGAACGGGTAGTCCGGGCTCATTCGTCCCCACTCCATCGCGGACACTCACAGTGAACAGGCAAGCCACTTGCGTTCCACCTTAATGCGTACGGCTCGGGCGCGGCGGAGAACCCCCGCACAGCCGGTGATGCGCCCGTCAAGGGCGATATCCGGCCAGGCCGGCGCGGGCGGGACGGGGGGCGAGAAGGGCGGGACCGCGCCCTTGACGGGCCGGAGTGGTGCGGCGTCAGGTTCTGTTTGTTGTCGATGAGGTGTGAGTACTTCTGATTTCTGATGAGGGAGACGTCAACAGGCTGGAGATCCGGCCACCCCGGGCCCGGGCGGGAGAAAACCGTCCCGTCCGGACCGTTGACGGGGTGTCATGACTGCAACAAGCATGGCCTGCGTCTGCATTTGGGAGCGCTCCCATCGGGGGCGCCCACCGCACCCCCCGGAGGAGCCCGGACGTGAAACGACGCAGAACGACCCTGCTGACCCTGGCCGCCCTGCTGGGCACGGCGATGACCGCGCTGCCCGCGCAGCAGGCGGGGGCCGAGGAGACCGAGCAGATCAGGAACGGCACCTTCGACACCTCCACCGACGGGTGGTGGACCAGCAACGTCGGCGCCGCCCCGGCCGAGGGCCGGCTCTGCGCGGACGTGCCGGGCGGCACCGTCAACCGCTGGGACTCCGCGGTCGGCCAGGACGGCATCACCCTGGTGAAGGGCGAGACGTACCGGTTCTCCTTCAAGGCGTCGGGCCTGCCCGAGGGACATGTCGTGCGGGCGATCGTCGGCCAGTCGGTCGCCCCGTACGACACCTGGCAGGAGGCGAGCCCGGTGCTGGCCGAGTCGCCCGGCTCGTACTCCTACACCTTCACCTCGCAGGTCGACTCCTCCCAGGGCCAGGTCTCCTTCCAGGTCGGCGGGAGCGCGGACCCGTGGCGGTTCTGCGTGGACGACGTCTCCCTGCTGGGCGGGGTGCCGCCGGAGGTGTACGAGCCCGACACCGGGCCCCGGGTGCGCGTCAACCAGGTCGGCTACCTGCCCGCCGGGCCGAAGAACGCCACCCTCGTCACCGACGCGACCGCGAAGCTGCCCTGGCAGTTGAGGAACGCCGCCGGAGCGACGGTCGCGCGCGGCTGGACCGTACCGCGCGGGGTGGACGTCTCCTCCGGGCAGAACGTCCACTCCATCGACTTCGGCGGGTACCGCACGCGCGGCACCGGCCTCACGCTGGTCGCCGACGGGGAGGCCAGCCGCCCGTTCGACATCGGCACGGCCGCCTACGAGCGGCTGCGGCTGGACGCCGTGAAGTACTTCTACCCGCAGCGCAGCGGCATCGCGATCCGCGACGACCTGCGCCCCGGCTACGGCCGCGCCGCGGGACACGTCGGCGTCGCCCCCAACCAGGGCGACACGGCCGTCCCCTGCCAGCCGGGCGTGTGCGACTACACCCTCGACGTCTCCGGCGGCTGGTACGACGCCGGGGACCACGGCAAGTACGTCGTCAACGGCGGTATCGCCACCTGGGAACTGCTGAGCACCCATGAACGCGCGCTGACCGCCCGCACCGGCGACCCGGCGAAGCTCGGCGACGGCAAGCTCACCCTGCCCGAGAGCGGCAACAAGGTGCCGGACATCCTCGACGAGGCCCGCTGGGAGCTGGAGTTCCTGCTGCGGATGCAGGTGCCGGACGGGCGGCCGCTGGCCGGAATGGCCCACCACAAGATCCACGACCAGCAGTGGACCGGCCTGCCGCTGCTGCCGAGCGACGACCCGCAGAAGCGTGAACTGCACCCGCCGACCACGGCGGCCACCCTGAACCTGGCCGCGACCGCGGCGCAGGCGGCCCGCCTGTACAAGCCCTACGACCGGGCCTTCGCCGCGCGGGCGCTGACGGCCGCCCGCAAGGCCTGGACCGCGGCCCTCGCCCACCCGGCCGTGTACGCGGACCCGGCCGACGGCATCGGCGGCGGCGCCTACAACGACGACAACGTCACCGACGAGTTCTACTGGGCGGCGGCCGAGCTGTACCTGACCACCGGTGAGCGGCCGTTCGCCGACCACGTGCTGAACTCACCCGTCCACACGGCGGACGTCTTCGGCCCGTACGGCTTCGACTGGGCCCGGACCGCCGCCGCGGCCCGCCTCGACCTCGCGACCGTCCCGAGCAAGCTCCCCGGCCGCGACAAGGTCCGCCGCTCCGTGGTCGCGGGCGCCGACACCTACCTCGCCACCCTGCGCGCCCACCCCTACGGCATGCCCTACACCCCCGACGGCAACCGCTACGACTGGGGCTCCGCCCACCAGGTCCTCAACAACGCCGTCGTCCTCGCCACCGCCTATGACATCACGGGCGGCGCGAAGTACCGCGACGGAGCCGTCCAGAGCATGGACTACGTGCTGGGCCGCAACGCGCTCAACATCTCCTACGTCACCGGCTACGGCGAGGTCAACGCCCACAACCTGCACAGCCGCTGGTACGCCCGCCAGCTCGACCCGGCCCTGCCGGCGCCGCCGGACGGCACCCTCGCGGGCGGGCCGAACTCGAGCATCCAGGACCCCTACGCACAGAGCAAACTCAAGGGCTGCGTCGGGCAGTTCTGCTACATCGACGACATCCAGTCCTGGTCGACGAACGAGACCGCGATCAACTGGAACGCGGCCCTGACCCGGATGGCGTCCTTCGTGGCCGACCAGGGATAGCCCGCCGCCGACCTGCGTGAGGTACCGCCCGGGCGCCGACCTGACCTGGGGATATTTACGGGTAAGTACCCGGGCGGTACCGTGAGGGGCATGCCAGCCCTCAATGTGGAATTCAGCGATCGCGAGCTGGAGGACCTGCGGCAGATCGCCAAGGAACGCGGTACGTCGATGAAGGCACTCGTGCGGGAGGCGGCCGCGGCCGACATCGCGCGGCACCGGGCGCTGCAGGAGGGCGCGGAGGCCTTCCGCACCTTCTTCGCGTCCCACGCCGACGAGTTCGCGGCCGCCTTCCCCGACGACGAACCACCCCACAAGGGCGAGGGGCGGGTCGCCTGACCGATGACACCCGTCATCCACATCGACGTGCCCTGGCTGCTCCAGCGCCACGAAGAGGTCCTGCCGGACCAGCCGACCATCAATGACTTCTCGGCGCTGGTCGCCGCCGTCGCCCGGCACCGGGTCGATCCGCCGCGCCTGGGCGTGGACTCCGACCCGGCCTGGCGGGCGGCCGCCCTGCTGCACACCCTCACCCTGCTGCGGCCCCTGCCGTCGGCCAACGCCCGCTTCGCCTGCGCCACGGCGGTGGCGTACATGTTCGTCAGCGGCGTCGGCATCGACCCGCCCTACGGTGCCCTCGTCGACCTGGCCCGCGACCTCCTCGACGCCAAGACCGACGTCTACGGCGCCGCCGACCGGTTGCGTTCCTGGCAGATCTAGGACGCCCGGGACGCGCGACGACCGGCGGCAGGGTCCGGAAGAGATCTCTAGGAGCGTGCGGGGGGTCAGGCCCGCGGCCGGCGGTGGGGTCCGGGGGAGGCGCCCTCGGGCGGCGCTCGCCCGGAGCGGCCTTCCGGGCCGCCGGCCGAGGGCGGGAGGAACAGGGCCGGCGGCCGTTTCGCGGGGGAGAGCCGCCGTCCCGCGCGGGGCCTCGTGAGAGGAAGGGCCGGGACCAGTCCACTACGGCGCCCGGTGCCCGGGGAGCGTGCGCGCCGCGCCGTCGTGTGCGCGTGGTTCACACGGGGCGCGCGGGAAGAGCAAATCCGTTGTGTGCGGGGCGAATCGGGCTCGCGCTGTCGACTTTCTTTCAACAAGGTCCGGGATGTCCGGGCGGCTTGTTGTGCGCGACTCAGTTGTGCAATGGTGAACCACTCGTGCGGGGGGCCGGGGCCGGGGCCCGCTGTGTTCGCCGGCGGAGGCGAATGCGCACTCCCCGCCGCGCCGGACAGGTACGTACCGAAGGAAGCCGCCCAGTGCCGACCTCGCACCCCCCTCGCCCGCCCTACCCCCCGCCCGGCCAGGGGCCCGGGGAATCCGACGAGGCCCTCGCCGCCGGGACGCGCGGCGGGACGGACACCGAGGTCGCCCAGTCCACCGCCCTGCTCATCGCACGCCACTGGCGGCCCGTGCAGGAGTACGCGGCCGTCTGCCTCGCCTCCACCACGAGCGCCGCGTCCGCCGCCATGGTCACCACGGCCGCCTTCCACCAGGTCCTCGACCGGCTGAAGCTGGGCGAGCCGGGGACCGCGCTGCGCCCCCGGCTGCTGGTGACCGTGCGGGACACGGTCCGGCTGTGGGCCGCCGACGAGCAACTGTCCGGGGTGCTGCCGGACCTGCGCAAACCGGCGGGTGCCCGGGGCATGCGGACCGCGAAGTCCATGACCCCCGACAACCGGGTCCTCACCGAACGCTCCTTCCAGAACCTGCCGCCGGTCGCCCGCTGCGTGCTGTGGCACGTCGAGGTCGAGGCCGAGCCGATCACCGTCGCCGCCGGTCTGCTCGGCATGGACCCCGAGACCGTGACGGCCGCCCACGAACAGGCCCGGGAGAAGCTCCGCGAGGGCTGTGTGCGCGCCCACCGGGAACTCGCCCCCAGCAAGGACTGCCGCTTCTACAACCGCCTCCTCGACGTGCCCATGCGACGCGGCGGCGACCTGCTGCCCGACGTCCGTCAGCACCTGGACGCCTGCCGCTACTGCCGGGCCGCCGCCGAACAACTCGGCCACTTCGAGGGTGACTTGGGCGTACTGCTCGCGGAAGCCGTGCTCGGCTGGGGCGCCCGCCGCTACGTCGAGTCCCGCCCCGGGCGGGTCCGGCAGCAGCCGGTCCGGCTGCGCGGCTCCGCCCGGCACCGCGGCCGCCGGGCGCGGGACAGGCGCGCCACCCTGCTGGCGCGCATACCCTCGCCCCGCCGTCGCGGACAGGACGGCGGCCCCGCCGCGCAGCGGACCCTGTTCAAGGGCGTCGGCCTCGCCTCGGCCGGTCTGCTCACCACCCTCCTCGCCGCCGGCCTCTGGCCCGACGACGGGGGCGCCGACCCGGCCGCCGCCACGAGCAGCACCACCGGCGGCGGTGTGGCGTCCGGCGCCGACTCCCAGGGCGGCCGGCCCAGCGCGGCCCCCTCGTCACCGGGCACCGCCCCCGTGCCCGCCACGCTCCGCGAGGCCCGGCTGCGCAACGCCGCCGCCGACCTGTGCCTGGACATCCGCGGCGGGGCGAGGGCCGGGGCCGCCGTCGAACTGGCGGACTGCTCGACCGAACCGAGCCAGCGGTGGACGTACGAGGACGACGGCCGGCTGCGCAGCGCGGCCGCCCCCGAGCTGTGCGTGGACTCCCACGCGGACGCCGGCGTGGTCATCATGGGCGCCTGCGCCGACTCCGCCGACACCCGCGCCGACGACGTCCGCTACGACCTCACCGTCCAGGGCGAGCTGCTGCCCCGCTGGGACGAGGCGCTCGCCCTGGCCTCCGCCGGGCAGGAACCCGGCGCCGACGTCGTCGTCAAGGTCCGTGACCACTCCACCGGTCAGCGCTGGCTGCCGGAGACGGCCGTGGCCAGTCCGGGTTCCCTGTCGATCACGGGCACGGAGGCTCCGCCGGCGCGGCCCGTGGACCTGGCGGAGCGCCGGGCCTGAGCGTCCGCGGCCGGCCGGCCCGAGGGCCGGTCACCAGCCGGGGCCGGACTGTTCGACGAGGTCGGCCGGGCCGACGGTGGCCGGGGTGGCGTGGCCGGAGAGGGCGAGGGTGAGGTCGAGCTCGGCCAGGAGGCAGCGGATCACATGCTCCACCCCGGGCTGTCCGTCCAGGGCGAGGCCGTAGACGTAGGGACGGCCCAGCAGGACGGCCCGGGCGCCCAGGGCGAGGGCCTTGAAGGCGTCGTCGCCGGTGCGCACCCCGCTGTCGAACAGCACGGTCAGCCGGTCGCCGACCGCCGCCACGACCCCGGGCAGCGCGTCGGCGGCGGCGATCGAGCCGGCCACCTGCCGGCCGCCGTGGTTGGAGACGACCACACCGTCCATCCCGGCGTCGGCGGCCAGCCGGGCGTCGTCCGGGTGCAGGACGCCCTTCAGGACGATCGGCCCGTCCCAGTGTTCCCGCAGGAACGCCAGGTCCGGCCAGGTCTTGCCGGGGTCGGCGAACAGGCCGACGAACCGCAGCACGGCCGCGTTCGGGTCCTCGTGCACCGGCTTGGCCAGGCCCGCCAGGAAAGCCGGGTCGGTGAAGTAGTTGGCGGTGCCCACGCCGTGCAGGAACGGCAGGTACGCCTGGTCGAGGTCGCGCGGCCGCCACGCCAGCAGCGGGGTGTCCAGGGTGACCACGAGCACCGTGAAACCCGCCGCCCTCGCCCGGCCCAGGAAGCTGCGGGTCACCTCGCGGTCCTTGGACCAGTACAGCTGGAACCACCGCTCCGCGTCCCCCATCGCCTCGGCCACCTGCTCGATCGGTGTGCTGGACGCCGACGACAGGACGAACGGCACCCCCTGCGCGGCGGCGGCCCGGGCCGCGGCGGTCTCGGCCTCCGGGTGCACGATCGACAGCACGCCGACCGGCGCCAGTGCCAGCGGGGCGGGCAACGGGCGGCCGAGCACCTCGACCGACAGATCCCGCTCGCGCACGTCCCGCAGCATCCGCGGCACGATCCGCCGCCGCAGCAGCGCCGCCCGGTTGGCCCGCGCCGTGCCGCCGTCGCCCGCGCCGCCCGCCACGTACCCGACCGGCCCCGGACCGAGCCGCCGCTCGGTCAGCTCCTCCAGCCGGGTCAGGTCGGTGGGCAGCCGGGGGACCGCGCCGTTCATCCCGTTCAGATAGATCTCGTACTGGAAGTCCGCCCAGTGCTTCGCCATCCGTCCCACCCCGCCTGTCGTCGTCGAGCACGCGCCGCCCGCGACGATACCGGCGTCGACACCCGCCCCGACGGCCGCTCGCGACCCCGCGCGGGTGAACGGGAGAGGTCCGGCGGGGGTGCGGCCGGGGGCAAGCGGAAGCGGAAGCGGAATGTTTCCGGACGATTGCCGAAGCTATGGAATCCGGTCACTTCGGCGCACCGAGCGATCATGAAGCGCTTGCTTACGGACTTGGAACGTTCGAATTCCGTGACTTCACGCCACTGCTTCAACACGCAAGGTTACTGAAACCCATGGGGTCGATGTGAGTTTCGGCTGCGGACTCGGCAGACTCGCGCTCGCCGCGTCCGGCACCCACAGGGCCGGGCCGGCACACCCTCGAATCGAGCGGAAGGATGCACACAATGCGGAACACCGCGCGCTGGGCAGCGACCCTCGGCCTCACGGCCGCCGCCGTCTGCGGACCCCTCGCGGGGCCCGCGCTCGCCGCCCCGGCCGCCGCCCCGGCCTCCCTCTACGCCCCGTCCGCCCTGGTGCTGACACTGGGCCACGGAGAGAGCGCCGCCGTCGCCGGCCCGGCCCGCGCCGTCACCCTCACCTGCGCGCCGCGGCCCTCCGGAAGCCACCCCGCCGCCGCCCTCGCCTGCGCCGAACTGCGCGCCGCGGACGGCGACTTCGAGCTGCTGGCGGGCACCGGCGGCGGTATGTGCACCCGGGAGTACGACCCGGTGGTCGTCACGGTCGACGGCGTGTGGCAGGGCAAGCGCGTCTCCTACGAACGCACCTTCGCCAACGAGTGCGTGAAGAACTCCTCCGGGAGCAGCCTCTTCACGTTCTGAGACCGGGATCGCGTGGCCACGTGGACGCCGCGAGAGGCTCGTGACGTGGGGAGTACGGGCCACTGACACGGGACCACCGCGATCTCGCACCAGGGGCCGGACGGGCGGAGTGGGGCCGCCCGCCGGCCCCTGGGATCATCCGGACTCCGGCTTCTCCCGGGTCCGGTCACGATGGCTGGTGTCGCACCACGGGTAGCGACGACTGCGGCGGCAGGTGCACAGGGCGACCCGGAAGCGGTCGGAGACGACGGTGGAGCCGTCCTCCAGCTCCACTTCCACCGGGCCCTCGACGAGCAGCGGGCCCCGCCGCCGGAGGGTGATCCTGCGGGGCCGGTCAGCTGGGGAGTTCGGCACGGACGACCACCAGTTCCTCGGAGTTCTCGTCGTCGGACAGCAGGCCCCGCCCGCGCAGCCACTCCTTCCGGGAGCGCAGCACCGGCCCGAAGGGGATGCGACGGCGCCGGGTGACGGAGGCCTTCAGGCCGGCCGCGCGCAGCTGCGCGAGCGTGCGGTCCGGGTCGCTGAGCGCCGAGTGCACCATCAGCAGCACACCGCCGGGCCGCAGCAGCGCGGGCGCCTCCCGGCAGATCCGGTCGACGACCAGCCGGCCGTCGCCGCCCGCGTCCCAGGCCCTGGCCGTGCCGCGCGGCACCTGGTCGCCGGCGGGCGCCGGCACGTACGGCGGGTTGGTCAGGATGAGGTCGAAGGACCGGCCGTCCACGGGGTCGAAGAGATTGCCGTGCCGCACCCGCACCGGCAGCCCCGCCCGCAGGGCGTTCCAGCGGGTGGCGCACACCGCCCGCCAGGACACGTCGACCGCGGTGACGCGGGTGGCGCGGCGCGCCGCCGCCAGGGCCAGCGCCCCGCAGCCGGTGCCCACGTCGAGGACGTCGGCGCCCGGCGCGAGAGGTTCTTCGGACAGCGCCCCGGCCAGCAGGCCGGTGTCCTCCTGAGGGGCGTAGACGCCCGGAATGACCAGCGGATTCACGGCGACCAAGTACCCCGGTGCTCAGGATGTATGGGCCACCTCAGCGGGAAGGGGGGCGCGCAGCGAGGAGCGCCCCGCCCGCCAGTCGTCGAGCAGGCGTGCGGCGAGACGGTCCTCCAGCAGACCGGTGACGCCGATGCCGAAGGCGATGTCGGGGGCCAGCCACGGCTCCTCCTCCAGCAGCCCGCCGATGACGTCGTGGCGGACGACCTGCTCATGGACCGCGTCGGCTTCGACGTGCTCGTCGTAGAAGTACGCGGCGGCGAGGCCGGCGCCGGTGCGGCGCATTGCCTCGGCCAGCCGCCGGGAGCCGGGCGAGGAGGTGATCTCCACCGCGGCGAAGTGCCCGACGAGAGCGCCCCGCAGCGAGCGGTGCAGACCGAGCAGGGACATGAGGTTGACCGTGGCCAGCGTCTGCGCGCACGCCGCGTCGAGATAGCGGCCGTAGGTCGTGTCCAGGCCCAGGTCGGTCATCAGGTCCGCGAACAGGCGCGCGTGGACGCGGTCCGGGCGGCCGCCGCCGTACTCGTCGAACTCCACCGCCGCCATGGCCGCCTTGGCCCGGCCCCACAGCCGCGGCAGCACCCAGGCGTGCGGGTCGGCCTCCTTCAGGTGGTACAGGGAGCGCTGCGCCGCGTACTCGCGCAGCTGCCACAACTCGCCCTCGTCGCGCAGGAAGTGGGTGACGCCGGTTCCCTCGACCGGCTCGACGAGCAGCTCCGCGAGCGCGTCCTCGACGCTGTCGCACACCGGGGTCCGCGCGCGCAGGGCGGTCAGGAAGCGCCGCTCCAGAGCGGCACGGGTGCGCAGCAGGTCGGGGTCCCACTCCCGGTCGGGGTCGACGCCGGCGAAGCCCCGGTAGTGCAGTTCGTAGCAGACGTAGAGGGCGAGCTGGAGATCGTCGCCGTCGACCGGGGCGCCCCCGACCGCCTCGGCGTCCGGCAGGGGGCCGGTGCCCAGCAGGTGGTCCAGGACGCCCGCGGAGAGCGGGCCCCGGGCGGCCGGCGGACGGGGTCCTTCCAGGTGGTGTGCCATGGGGGCCGGGTACCCCGGAGCCGGCCGGGCACCGCACGGCGGACGCGGCGGGGCCGGCTCAGGGGGCGATCGGCAGCCGGCGCTTGTGCTCGGTGAGCCGGTAGCGGCGGACGACGGCGGCCAGGGCGGCCTCGCCGACCGGCTTGCCCTCCAGGAGGTCGTCGATGTCGTCGTAGGTGACGCCGAGCGCCTCCTCGTCGGGCCTGCCCGGGTCCAGTGACTCCAGGTCCGCCGTCGGGGTCTTCGTCACCAGCGCGTCCGGCGCGCCCAGGGCCCGCGCGACGGCACGTACGCGCCGTTTGGTGAGGCCGCTGAGCGGCACCACGTCGGCGGCGCCGTCGCCGAACTTGGTGAAGAAACCGGAGACCGCCTCGGCGGCGTGGTCGGTGCCCACCACCAGGCCGTCGTGCGCGCCGGCCACGGCGTACTGGGCGATCATGCGCTGCCGGGCCTTGATGTTGCCGTGCGTGAAGTCCTCGTGACGGGCGTCGCGGAAGACCGTGCCGGCGGCCAGCACCGCCGCCAGCGCCGCGTCACTGGCGGGCCGCACATCGACCGTCAGCACGCGGTCGGGTCGGATGAACTCCAGTGCCAGCCGGGCGTCCTGCTCGTCGGCCTGGACACCGTACGGCAGCCGCATCGCGAGGAACTCCGCGGCCTGCCCGGCGGCGCGCACCCGTTCCACCGCGAGTTGGCACAGCCGGCCGGCGGTGAGGGAGTCCACACCGCCGCTGATGCCCAGCACCAGCGAGCGGCGGTCCGTGGCGGTCAGCCGGCCGGCGAGGAAGGCCACCCGGCGCTCGATCTCCTCCCGTGCGTCGAAGACCGCGCTCACTCCGAGGTCCCGGGCGATCTCCTGCCGCAGGGACGTGGACGCCGGGCCGGTCACGGCCGCTCCTTCGCCGGGCCGGCCGGCGGGGCGGGCAGCGGCGGGGTGCCGGTGACGGACAGGACGACGGAGTACAGCGTGGTGTCGGCGGCGATGAACAGGCGGTTGCGCTTGGCGCCGCCGAAGCGGATGTTGGCGGACCTGCCGGGGACCAGGAGGCGGCCCAGCAGCGTGCCGTCGGGGTCGTAGCAGTGCACGCCGCCGTCCAGGGCGGCGGCCCACAGCCGCCCGTCGTCGTCGAAGCGGATGTTGTCGAAGTTGCCGTTCCCGCACTCGGCGAAGACCTCGCCGCCGCTGAGGGTGCCGTCGTCGTGGACGTCGAAGACGCGGATGTGGTTGGCCCGGCTGTCCGAGACGTACAGCCGCCGTTCGTCGGCGGAGAAGACGAGTCCGTTGGGGCCGCGGAAGCCGTCGGCGACCAGCCGTACCTCGCCGCTGCCGGGGTCCACGCGGTAGACGTTGCAGGCGCCGATCTCGCTCTCGGCGCGGTGGCCCTCGTAGTCGCTGGTGATGCCGAAGTCGGGGTCGGAGAACCAGATCGAGCCGTCGGACTTCACGGCGGCGTCGTTCGGGCTGTTGAGTCGCCTGCCCTCGAAGCGGTCGGCGAGGACCGTGATCGAGCCGTCGTGCTCGGTGCGGGTGACGCGCCGGTTCCCCTGCTCACAGGTGATCAGGCGGCCCTGCCCGTCCAGGGTGTTGCCGTTGGGGTGACCGGCGGGTGAGCGGAACACGCCGACCGTCCCGGTGGTCTCGTCCCAGCGCAGCAGCCGGTCGTTGGGGATGTCGCTCCACAGCAGGTACCGGCCGGCCGGGACGTAGAGGGGACCCTCGGCCCAGCGGCAGCCCTCGTAGAGGGTCTCCAGCGCGGAGTCGCCCGCACCGCACGGGCGGAAGCGCTCATCGAGGATCTCGTACAACTGGTCTCGCTCGCCGGGCATGCCCGCCACCCTCACCCTCGGAATCGGATGTTGATCTGACGAAACGAAACTATGCAGAATGAGATTCGGCAGATCAAGCTCTTCACCGAAGGAGATCCGTTGGACGACGTCGATCGGCAGTTGCTGGCCCTCCTCCAGGAGGACGCCTCACGCTCGTACGCGGCGCTGGGGCAGGCCGTCGGACTGTCCGCGGGGGCGACCCATGAACGCGTGCGCAAGCTGCGCGAGCGGGGCGTCATCCGCCGGACGACCGTCGACGTCGACCCCGCGGCGATCGGCCGGGGCGTGCTCGCCTTCGTCATGGTGGAGTCCACCCGGTGGGTGGGCGACTCGGGCGAGCGGTTCGCCGCCGTCCCGGAGATCCAGGAGGCGCATGTCATCGCCGGCAGCGCCTCCGTCCTGCTCAAGGTCAGGACCGCCACGACGCAGCAGCTCCAGGACGTGCTGCGACGTGTCTACGCCATCGAAGGGGTCAGCGGCACCCAGGCCACCGTGGTGCTCGAGACCTTCTTCGAGCGTCCCGTCACTCCGTAGCCCTGCCCCGCGGCCCTCCCTCGGATTTCTCCCGCGAGTCCTCCTGGGCGCGCGGGTTGGGGGTGATCGCCTCGGCGGCCTCGCCGTCGTGGTCGTCGTGGTGGTGGTCGGTGGTGCGGCGCTCGGCCTCCTCGATCTCGCGGAGCACCTCCTCGAGGGCGGAGCCGGGGTGGTTCTCGGGCTGCTCGGGCGTGTCGGGCACGGGGGACGTCCTCTCTCGCCGTGTGGATCACATCAGTGCTGGGCGGAGGCGATGCGCAGGGGGACCGGGCCGGGCGGAGCCTCCTCCTCGGCGAGCCGGGTGACCTCCGCCCACCAGGACGCGCCGTCCTCGATGTGGCGCAGCAGCACCCCCTCGCGGATCGCCCACGGGCAGACCGTGACCGTCTTCAGCCCGATGAGCTTCATCGCCGTGTGGCCGACCACCGCGCCGGCCAGGCTCTGCGCGGCGCGCGGCGCGGAGATGCCGGGCAGCCGGGCGCGCTCGGCCGCGGGCAGCACCGCCAGCCGCGGAATGGCCTCACCCAGGTCGCGGCAGGTCAGCGTGCGTGCGACGAAGGGACCCTCACGGCCGGGCGGCGCCCCGCACAGCCGGCCGAGCTGCTGGAACGTGCGGGAGGTGACCACCGCCGTGCGCGGCCCCTCCCAGCGGATCCGCGCCGCCACGTCCCGCAGCTGGTGGCGGACCTTGCGGCGCAGCGCCCTGACCAGCTCCGGGGGAGGCGGGTCCTGGTCCGCGAAGAACTCGTGGGTGAGCCGGCCGGCGCCGAGCGGCAGCGAGGCCACGAAGTCCGGCAGCCGGCCCCGCCCGAACGCCACCTCGAAGGAGCCGCCCCCGATGTCCATGAGCGCCAGCGGCCCCGACCGCCAGCCCATCCAGCGCCGCGCCCCCAGGAAGGTCAGCTCGGCCTCCACCTCGCCCGGCAGGGTGCTCAGCGGCACGCCGGTGCGCGAGCGCACCGTGCGCAGCACCTCCTGACGGTTGGGCGCGTTGCGCACCATCGCCGTCGCGAAGGCCAACGGGCTCGTCGCCCCCCACCGCGTCGCCGTCCGGCCCGCCGCGGCGACCGCGTCGACGAGCCGCTCGACGGCCTCCTCGGGGATGGGCTCACCGGGCTTGATCTGTGCGGACAGCCTCAGCCGCCACTTCGCGGTGTGCACCGGCAGCGGCACCCCGTCCTGCGCGTCCGCCACCACCAGCCGCACCGTGTTCGATCCCACGTCCAGCACGCTGACTCTCATGGCGGGCGAGTACCCAGACGCGTGCCGTCATGCCCGCCGACAGGGCGCGTCTCGGCCATGCGCCGGCCCCCCGCAGCGGCGTCCGGGCGCGCTCCTCACCCGTGCCGCCGCCGCGCCGCGGGCCGGTCCGCCCACGAAACGCCGCCACGAAAAACGGCGGACTTTCGCCGGGCCGAGCCCGGGCGAAGGTCCGCGGCGGAGCCCGGCGCACCGGGTGGCGTCGCCGGGGGAGGGCGCCGCTGCGGGACGGCCGGGCGGGTGCGTGTCACGCCAGCTGCCGTCGCACCAGCTCGTGCAGCCGCCCGCCGGTGTCCGCCAGCAGCCGCGCGGGCGGGCCCTGCTCGGCGACCCTGCCGTTCTCCATCACCACCACCCGGTCGGCGTCCATCACCGTCGACAGACGGTGGGCGATCACGATCCGGGTGGCGTTGAGCTTGCGGGTGCTCTCGATGACCGTGCGCTGCGTCTCGTTGTCGAGGGCGCTGGTCGCCTCGTCGAAGAAGAGGATGCGGGGACGGCGGATCAGCGCCTGGGCGATCATCAGGCGCTGACGCTGCCCGCCCGAGACCGATCCGCTGCCGGAGACGATCGTGTGCAGCCCCATCGGCATCCGCTTGATGTCCTCGGCGAGCCCCGCCATCTCGGCCGCCGCCATCGCCTCCTCCGGCGTGTACGACTCGGTGCCGCAGACGACGTCCAGGATCGAGCCGGTGAACGGCTGCGCGTGCTGGAGCACGACACCGCACTGCCGGCGCACGGCGGCCTGGTCGAGGGCCGCCAGATCCTGGCCGTCGTACAGGACGCTGCCGGACAGCGGGCGGTCGAAGCCGATGAGCAGGCGCAGCAGGGTGGACTTGCCGCAGCCGCTCGGCCCGACGACCGCCACGAACTCACCCGGCCGCACCTCGAACGACACGTCGTCCAGCACGAGCGGACCGTCGTCGGAGTAACGGAACGACAGCCGGCGGGCCTCCACCGCCCCGGACAGCGGCCCCGGCCGGGTGCTCGCCGTACGCACCTCGGGGGTCGCCTCCAGCACCGGCCGGATCTCCTCGAACAACGGCAGCGCCGCCACCGCCGACACGAACGCGCCGGTCAACGAGGTCACCGAGGTCAGCAGCATCGTCATGGAGGTGTTGAAGGTGAGGAAGTCCGCCGCCGACAGCGCGCCGCGCGCCGGACCGGCCAGCAGCATGAACATCAGCAGCGAGCACAACGGCAGGTACACCGCGCCGAGCACCGCGTTGAGGTTCTTGATCCGGCCGAGCCGCTGCTGGAGCTCGCGGCTGCGCGCGAACCGGTCGGCCCAGGCCGCGTACGCGTAGTTCTCGGCGGCCGCCACCCGCAGCTTCGGCAGGCCGCGCAGCGTCTGGAACGCCTGGTTGTTCAGCTTGTTGCTCAGCACCACCAGCCGTCGCTGCCAGCGCACCTGCCACAGGCCGAGCGCCAGGAACACACCGGCGATGACGACCAGCATCCCGATCGCCGCGAGCGCCAGTGGCACGCTGTACCACAGCAGCAGCCCCAGGTTCATGGCGCCGATCGTCACCGACTGCGCCACCGACGGGCCGAGCCCCGCCAGCAGCCGGCGGATCGCGCTGATGCCCATGGCCGCGCTGGCCAGTTCACCGGTCGAGCGCTCGGCGAAGAACTTCGTCGGCAGCCTGAGCAGCCGGTCCCACACGGCCGGCTGGAGCGTCGCCTCGATCCGGCCCTCCAGGCGCAGGATGGTCAGGTTCTGCAACAGCAGGAACGCCGCCGCCACCACGCTGGTGACCATCACCGCCAGACAGACCTGCACGATCAGGTCCTCCTGGGCCCTGGGCACGTACTCGCCGAGCACCTTGCCCGTGGCGATCGGCACCAGCGCGCCGATCGCCACCGTGACCAGCCCGCTGAGCAGCAGCTTCGTCACATCGCCGCCGGTGCCGCGCATGCTGAACCGCAGCAGCCCCAGCGGGCCGAGCCGCCGCTCGGGCAGCGGCCGGTAGAACATCACGGCCCGCGGCTCGAACTCCTCCGCGTTGGCCTTCTCCACCGGCGTCTCCCGCCCGGTCGCGGGATGGACGGCGACATAGCCGCCGCGCCGCCACAACAGCGCGACCGGCGCCCCCGACAGGGCCCGGTGCCCCACCAACGGGCCGACGTCGTCCCGCCACCACCGCCCGTCCAGCCGGACGGCCCGGGTGCGCACCCGGGAGGCGAGGGCGACCCGCTCGACCGGGTCGAGACGGTCGCTGCCCGCCCCCATCTGGGCGGGCTCGGCGAGGGCGATCCCGGCGGCCCGGGCGACCAGACGGCACGCGGCGAAGGTGGCGTCCGCGTCCGCGGCCGTCGCGCGCTTGTCCGACCGCTTGCCGATCGAGGCGAGGAGTGTCCGGTCGGCCTGCGCCCGCACCGCCTCACCGGCCTTGATCCCGGCGGCCGTACGCGTCTCGTGGGTGCGCTCCAGCTGCTCGATCCAGCGGTCCAGCGTGGTCAGCAGCCGGTACTGCTGGTCGACCATCGACTGCCACACCGCGGGGTCCATCAGCAGGTCGGCGGCGGCCTCCGCGCCGTACAGCGAGCCGTACTGGACGCTGCCGGGCGGCACCTGCATCCAGAACACGTCGTCGTCGGTGACCTCGGCCGGCCCCTCGGAGGCCATCGGCGCCTGGAAGAGCACCGACAGACCGCGGCCGACCCCGAGGGCCAGCGCGTACTCCAGCGGGCTCGACGTCGGCGGTACGTACTGGGGGTTGCCGTACTCGTCGTAGGACCAGGTCTGGGTGTGCGCGGGCTGGTACAGCTCGCGCAGGTTGATCCGGTGCACCACGCAGTCGCGCAACGGGCGGGCGACGAGGGTGTGCTGGGGTCCGGTGACCGGGCCGAGCAGCAGCGAGCCCGCCTCCAGCCGGCCCAGGTGGTGCCAGTGGCCCTGCTGTCCGGCGTCCACCGCGAACAGGTCCAGCGCGCCGGCCGCGACCAGCCACAGCACCTGCGGGCCCTCCAGGTCCAGCCGGCTGAAGCCCGCGCAGTCCAGGCGCGCGCCCGACCGCCCGAGCGCGCCGAGGACGAGATCACCGTCGTGCATGGCCGTCACCGCTCCCTGACCAGCGCCGCGTACGCACCGCCGCGCACCACGAGGTCCTCGTGCCGCCCCCGCTCCACGACCGTGCCGTGCTGGAGGACGACGATCTCGTCGCTGTCGCGGACCGTGCTCAGCCGGTGGGCGATCACCACGCACGCGCAGCCGCGCCGGCGCAGGTTGTCCATGACGACCAGCTCGGTCTCCGCGTCCAGCGCGCTGGTCACCTCGTCCAGCACGAGGATGCTGGGCCGGCGCACCAGCGCCCGGGCGATCTCCAGGCGTTGGCGCTGCCCTCCGGAGAAGTTGCGCCCGTCCTGCTCCACCTTGCTGTGGATGCCGCCCGGCCGGCGCATCACGACGTCGTACAGCGCCGCGTCGCGCAGCGCGTCCACCACCGCGTCGTCGGGGATCGACGGGTCCCACAGCGCCACGTTGTCGCGGACCGTGCCTTCGAAGAGGAACACCTCCTGGTCGACGAAGGAGACCGAGGCCGCCAGCGCCCCGCGCGGGATGTCCTCCAGGCGCTGCCCGTCGATGCGGATCACGCCCTCCCACGGTGTGTACAGGCCGGAGATCAGCCGGGAGACCGTGGACTTGCCGCTGCCCGAGCCGCCGACCAGCGCCACCTGCCGCCCCGGTCCGACGGTCAGGTCGAAGCCCGTCAGCAGCGGCTTGTCCAGCGGGCTGTAGCCGAAGGTGATGTTCTCCAGCTCGACGTGGCCGTGCAGCCGGCGGGTGGAGTCGGCGCCGGTACGGCGGTCGTAGAGCGGGTCGGCACGGAAGTTCTCCACGTCCTTCAGCCGGGCCACGTCCGCCGCGAAGTCCTGGATGCGCCCCGCGACACCGTTGAGGCGGGTCAGCGGAGCGGTGAAACGGGTGACCAGCGCCTGGAAGGCGACCAGCAGGCCCACCGAGACATGGCCCTCGATGGCCCGCATCCCGCCGATCCACAGGATCAGCGCGCTGTTGACCGTGGCGAGCGTCGGCGCGACGACGCCCAGCCAGGCGCTCGGCACACCGAGCCGCTGCTGCTCCTCCAGCGTGGTCGCGTGCTGCCCGGCCCACTTGCGGAAGTAGCCGTCCTCGCCGCCGGTCGCCTTCATCGTCTCGATCAGCTGGAGCCCGGTGTAGGCGGTGTTGGTCAGCCGTGCGTTGTCCGCCCGCAGCTTCGCCGTACGCGTCGCGCGCAGCCGGATCACGATCCGCATGGCGACGATGTTCAGCAGGGCCACGCCGATGCCGACGAACGTCAGCTGCGGGTCGTAGGTGTAGAGGAGGACCGCGTACAGCACGACGACCACCGCGTCCACGCCCGCCGAGGCGAGGTCGCGGGCCAGGGTCTCGGCCACGGCGTCGTTGGACTGGAGGCGCTGCACCAGGTCGGCCGGGCTGCGCTGGGAGAAGAAGGTCACCGGCAGCCGCAGCAGATGGCGCAGGAAGCGGGCGCTGGACAGGGTGGAGGAGATGATCCGGCCGTGATGGAGGTTGGCCTGCTGGAGCCAGGTCAGGGCGAGGGTGAGCAGCACGCAGGCACCCATGGACGCGAACAGCACGTCCAGCAGCGAGGTCTGGCCGCCGATCAGGAACATGTCGATGTAGGTGCGGCTCAGCGCCGGAACGGCCGCGCCCACCAGGACCAGCAGCAGGCTCGCCAGCACCGCGGCCGGCAGGGTGCCCGCGGTGCCGCGCAGCCGGGCCGGCATCGCGCCCAGCACACCCGGCCGGCGCCCGCCCCCCTCGAAGCCCTCACCCGGTTCGAGGACCAGCACCACACCGGTGAAGCTGCCGTCGAAGTCCTCCATCGGCACGAAACGGCGGCCCTTGCCGGGGTCGTTGACGAACACCCCGCGCCGGCCGAAGCGGCGGCCCATGCCGTCGTAGACGACGTAGTGGTTGAACTCCCAGAAGAGGATCGCGGGGGCCTTCACCTCGGCGAGGGCCGCCAGGTCCATCTGCATGCCCTTGGCGGTCAGTCCGTAGCTGCGGGCTGCCTTCAGCAGGTTGCTCGCGCGGGAACCGTCGCGGGACACGCCGCACGCGATGCGCAGCTCCTCCAGCGGGACGTGCCGGCCGTAGTGGCCGAGGACCATGGCGAGGGAGGCGGCGCCGCACTCCACCGCCTCCATCTGGAGCACGGTCGGGGTACGGACGGTCTTCGACCGGCTCTTGGGAACCGTGCGCCGGGGCGGTGCGGCCCGGCGTCTGCCCCGGGTCTCCTGCGTGGTCGTCACGGAAGCAGCCAATCGACGGGACGCTGATCGGCCAGCCGGATGGAACCCGTGGCCATGGTCATGGAGGTGAGCGGGTACGGCGGCCCGTCCGCGGACGACCACGCGTAGCCGCTCTTCGTCGACTTCGAGGTGTCCAGGCGGACCAGGACGGCCACCGGGCGGCCCTTCTTCGTGAACTGCTCGCCCAGCTGGCTGTCACCGAGGAACGCGGCGATCTGCTGCGCCGACTGGGCCGTGCGGTCGACCGACTTCACATGGCCGCGCAGCACGCCGTAGCGCTGCGACGGCACGGTCTGCACGGTCAGGTCCACGGACGCGTTCTCGGGGATGGAGGCGGCGTTCTCCGCCGGGACGTACACCGTCGCGTACAGCGGGTCGTCGGCGCGGGCGACCTTCTCCACGGCGGCGACGTTCGCGCCGGTGGAGATGATCTGTCCGATGGTGGCGGCGAGCGCGGTGATCCGGCCTGCGGCGACCGTGCGCACCACGGTGTCGCCCTCGGCCGTGCGCACGTTCAGCACGGGGGCGCCGGCGGGCAGCCGCTGCCCCTCCTTGACGAGGACGGCGGTGACCTGGCCCGCGGCGGGGCTCTGCAGGATGTAGCTGCCCTCGCCGTGGGTGAGGACGGCCGGCGCGCTCACCGTGGAGGCGACCGAGCCGGTCACGGCCCACACGGACGCGGCCGCGAGGGCGACCACGGTCACGGACAGCACCAGCCACCCCTGCGGGCGCGCGAAACGCACCGGCAGGTCGAGTTCCTCCGGTGACTGGAGCTTGGCGAGGGCCTGTTGGCGGAACTGCACGGTACTTCCCTCACCGGTCGAGGAGCGGCGTCACGGCATCGACGAGTCCCGGAACCGCGGGCGGCGGCTCCGGGACTCGGCGGTCACACAGGTGCGATCAGAGACCGGCGACCAGGTTGGTGACCGGGGCGGTGTTCAGGCCGGTGACACCCTCGACGGTGCCGACGGCCGTGTCGACCAGGCCGGAGACCGGGGCGACGCCGTCCACCAGGCCGGTGACGGTGCCGAGGGCGTTCACGGACAGACCGCCGGAGACGTTGTCGAGGTCGGCGTCGGAGATCTCGACGGTCTCAACCTGGGGGGTGGAGTTCATGGTGGAACTTCCCTTCATATGGATATCTCACAAGGGGGAGCGGCCCCCTCTGGGGACAGATGACGGCCGCGGCCGCGGCCACCGGGCGCCCGTCCGAACGGGAGCCCTGCGTGGCGCTGCGGTGCGATGGATCAAAGCAGGTCCGGCGCCGACGCATCCAATCAACCACCCGTCCCACCTGGGCACTTGCGTCACAGGAGCGTTGAACGGTGCAGGTACGCCCACGCCTTGTCGATGACTCCTTCACACCTCCGGCGGCATCCGCTCGGATGAGCGGAAGGCGCCGTCGCGGCGAAACCGACACTCCCGCCCCAATGGCGTGACCGGGGCCCCGTGGTTGTGCAGAACCCCGGCTCGCGGTGACCCGCTTGGGCAATCGGTGTGCAGATTCTCTGAAGCGGGGATTCCGCTCACCGATCCGAACGGACCGTTACCGGCCGGTCACTTGAGGTTCTGGATCGGTGTGTTCCGACGGGTCGTCAGCCCAGCAGGGCGTAGACCGTGCTCGCCCGCGCCGCCAGTTCGCCCGTCCGCTCGGCCGTCATCGTGATGTCGGCGAACGCCATCCGGCGCCCGAGCTTGGTCAGGACCGCCTCGATCAGGACATCGGAATCGACCACCGCACGCTGGAACGACGTGGACTGCTGCACCGTCGTCATCGGCCCGAAGGCCCCTCGGGCGGCCGACACGGCGATCACGGTGGCGGTGTCCGCCGCCGCCATCAACGCCTGGCCCGACAGCCCCCCGCCCTCCCGGGCCAACGCCTGTGACCAGGGCAGACGCAGAGTCGCGCGGTCCTGGCCGAGGGACTGGACCGACAGGCCCAGGGCGAGCACCCACGGAGCGAAGTTGTCGGAAAGGATCTTGTCGGCTTCAGCGGTGGTCATCGTCATATGGGCGATTGTTCCCCGGCCGGCCACGCCGGACGCCGGTCATGGCCGATTCACGATTGCGCACAGAAAGTCGTCGAACCGAGTTGAACGCACCACCCGCCCCGTGCGTACTCACCGGCAACCAGGCGCCGCTGTACGGAGCTGCCGGCCACGGCAGCACGAGACCCCGTCCCCCCAGGAGGTCGAGAAGTTGAGTCACAAGCGAATTCCGAAGCGTAAGGCCGCGATCGCGGTAGGCGGCGTGGCGGCGCTCGGAGCGGCGGCGCTCCTGCTTCCCAACGCCAACGCCTCGCAGGACGGCGGCAACAGCACCGCGGCCGCACCGAAGACTCTGAAGGCGGCGGACGCCTCGGACCTCGCCTCGCAGCTGGAGAACCTGCTCGGTGACGCCTTCGCCGGCTCGTACTACGACTCCGAGCAGCAGCAGCTCGTCATCAACGTGGTCAACGTCTCCGGCGACGACAACAATGTGATCGTGCAGGCCAAGAAGGCCGGAGCGCAGGTCCGCCAGGTCGAGAACAGCACCGCCGAGCTGAAGGCGGCGTCGCGGACCCTCAAGACCGAGGCGACCATCCCGGGCACCGCGTGGGCGGTCGACCCCCGGACGAACAAGATCCTCGTGACGGCCGACTCCACGGTCACCGGCAGCAAGTGGGACCAGCTGGAGTCCACCGTCCAGAGCCTCGGCGCGGGCATGGCGACCATCAAGAAGTCGGCCGGCACCTTCAAGACCTTCGCCTCCGGCGGCGACGCCATCTTCGGTGGCGGGGCGCGCTGCTCCCTCGGCTTCAACGTCACCGCCGGCGACGGATCCCCGGCCTTCCTGACGGCCGGTCACTGCGGCGTCGCGGCCGAGCAGTGGTCCGACTCCGAGGACGGCGCGCCGATCGGCACCGTCGACCAGGCGACCTTCCCGGGCGAAGGCGACTTCGCGCTTGTGAAGTACGACGACCCCGCGGTCGAGGCCCCGAGCGAGGTCAATCTCGGCCAGCAGACGGTCCAGATCACCGAGGCCGCCGAGGCGACGGTCGGCACGCAGGTCTTCCGGATGGGCAGCACGACCGGTCTCTCCGACGGCCAGGTCCTCGGACTCGACGCCACCGTGAACTACCCCGAGGGCACCGTCACCGGTCTCATCCAGACCAACGTCTGCGCCGAGCCCGGCGACAGCGGCGGCTCGCTCTTCACCCAGGACGGCCTCGCGCTCGGTCTGACGTCGGGCGGCAGCGGGGACTGCACGGTCGGCGGCGAGACCTTCTTCCAGCCGGTGACCACCGCCCTGGCGGCGGTCGGCGCCACCCTCGGTGAGGCCGGGGCCGGTGCGGGCGCAGGCGGCGGGGAGGCCGGCGCCGGCGGGGAAGCCGGTGCCGGTGAGGAAGCGGGCGCGGGCGCCGGCGAGGAGGCCGGTGCCGGAGCCGGTGAGGAAGCTGGCGCGGGCGAGGAGGCCGGCGCGGGTGCGGGCGCGGGTGCCGGTGAAGAGGCCGGCGCCGGTCAGGAAGCCGGTGTCGGCGAAGTGGCCGGCGGCCAGGAAGCCGGTGTCGGTGAAGAGGCCGGCGGCGAGAAGGCCGGCGCCGGAGCCGAGGACCAGACGGGCGCGGGCGCCGAGGACAACTCGGGGCTGAACCACTGACCCCCCACTGACGCGGACCCGCCGCCGGCCCACCAGCGGTTCCGGCCGACGGCGGCAACGGTCCGGCCCTCCTGCACGGAGGGCCGGACCGACGCGCGTACGGGGTGGCTGTGTGCCTCCCGCTCGGAACCTTTGTCCGGCGCCTGACGGTGTCTGGGCGGACACCGCGCGCCTCCCGCCCCGCGCCTGACGGTGTGTGGGCGGACACCGCGCGCTTCCTGCCCCGCGCCTGACGGTGTGTGGGCGGACACCGCGCATCACGCCCGGCGTCCCGGCGGTCCGTCAGGGGCCTTCGTGGGCGCGTAGGAGCAGCAGGGCCACGTCGTCGATGCGCTCCTCCGCGGCCGCGTGATAGCCCACCAGGCCGTCGGCCACTTCCTCCAACGGCCGGTCGCCGGACTCGCCGAGCCGCCGCCCCAGTGCGGTGACGGCGTCCTCGATGTCCGTCCCGGGCGCCTCGATCAGCCCGTCCGTGTACAGGGCGAGGACACTGCCGGGGGAGAGGCCGACCTCCGTCGTGGCGTACGTCGCCTCGCCGTCGATGCCCAGCAGCGGGCCGCCCGCGAGGTCGAGGACACGCACCCGGCCGTCCGGCCGGCGCAGCAGCGGCGGCGGATGCCCGGCCCGCGCCATGACCGCGCGCCCATGCCCCGGATCCAGCCGCAGGTACAGACAGCTGGCGAACAGCTCGGCCCCGAGGTCGATCAGCAGCCGGTTGGTGCTGCGCATCACCTCCGCCGGCTCCTGGCCCACCGTCGTGTACGCGCGCACGGCGGTACGGATCTGCCCCATCAGCCCCGCCGCGGTCACGTTGTGCCCCTGGACGTCCCCGATGACCGCCGCCGGCAGTGGCCGTGAGGGCACCAGGTCGTAGAAGTCGCCGCCGATCTCCATGCCCCGGGTGGCCGGCAGATAGCGTGCGGTGGCCTCGATGCCCGGCAGTGGCGGCAGCGAGGGCGGCAGCAGCGCCGCCTGGAGCCCGTGCGCGAGCTGGTGCTTGGTGTCGTACAGCAGCGCCCGGTCCAGGGCCTGCGCGATCAGTCCGGCCAGACTGGTGAGCACCGCGCGTTCGTGGGTGGAGAAGGCGTGCGGCTCGGAGTAGGCCAGCACGCACGCGCCCACCGGACGGCCGGAGGCGATCAGCGGCAGATAGGCCCAGGCTGCGAAGCCGTCGGGGGTGGCGTGCCGGGCGGGGTAGAGACGCTCCAACTGCTGGACGGAGTCGAAGAACGCCGGCACGCCGTGCGCGAGGACGTGCGCGCCCGGTGTCGGCGAGGTCAGCGGCATCCCCTCGCACCGCTCCACCACCTGCGGATCGGGGTAGCCGTGGTGCCCCAGGACACGCAGCCGGCCCACCCGCGTGCCCAGCAGGGCCAGCGCCTGACTGCCCACCGCCGGGGCGATCTCCGTCGCCACCAGCCGCACCACGTCCTGCACGCTCACCGTCTCGGTGAGCGCTCCCGCCAGGCTCAGCGCCTGCGACATCGACACCAGCCGGGTCGGCGCGTCCCCCCGCGCCGGCCGGGCCGGGCCCGTCTCGGACACGCCCCGGGCCCGGCTGATCCGCAGACTGATCCCGGTGGTGCTCGGATACAGCCGGAACGACAGCCAGTCGGAGGGCGGGCGCAGCGCCACGAACGACGTGGCCTCCTGACTGAGCAGCGCCGCGCGGTGGCGCTCCTCGTACATCGGGTCGTTGAGCCAGGGCACCGACGCCCACAGCTGGGTGCCCAGCAGCCGGCTCGCCGCGACGCCGAGCAGACCGGTCGCGGCGGCGTTGGCGAAGGTCACCCGCCCGTTCAGGTCCAGCGAGCACAGCCCGTACGGCAGCCGCGCCACCATCCGCGCCGCCTCGATCGGGCCGAGCGTGTCGGCGACGGCGCCGATCGGCCCCGTGTCCAGCGGATCCGTCTCGGGCAGCACCGGACGGTTCTCCGCCGCCGCCCGCTCCAGCCGCCGCCCGAGCCGCTCGCAGGCCGACTCGAGCTCCTGGCGCTCCCCGTCGGACAGCTCCGGCGGGTGCGAGCCCGGCCAGGTCACGAAGACCGCCCCGTACACCTTCGACTCGGTCGCCACCGGCAGCGCCGCCAGGGCGAAGGGGTAGGGCAGCACCACGGCGATACGCGGATAGCTGCGGGCCATGTCCTCCTCGCCGCCCACCCACACCAGCCGCCGCTCACGGGCCGCATCGGCGACCGGGACCGGCGCGCTCAGCCCCACCCGTTCCCAGGGAGCCGCGAACGACCGGGGCAGCCCGGCCATCACCGCCATGTCCAGGACCGGTTCGTCGCCCACCCGCAGGTAGACGGCGCCGGAGTGCGCCCCGACGGCGTCCATCATCCCGGTCAGCGCCAGCGACAGCAGCGGATGGCCGACCGGCGCCCCGACGGCCGTCGGCGCCCGGCCGGACCCGGGTCCGTCGGACACGGCGACCACCTCCTCGCCCGGTCCCGCGCGTCCAGGAACCCAATCTGCCCCCTGGCGGCCCGGAGCGCACGGCGAGCGGCGCCACCGCCTACCCCGTCGCCCCGTGACCATGCCTCCTCAGTCGAAGCGCGCCGCGGCGTACGGGCGCCGGACGTGCGCCCCCGCGCCTCGCGATGGCCGGATCTTCGCGCCCAGAAACGGTCCGGGGACCCAACAATGGGGCACGCGTTCATCATCGGGAAATCCGGCGGCGGCAGGACCGAAGGGGCGGGGCAGTGATCCGGGTACTTCTGGTGCACGACGAGTGTCTGGTGCGAGCGGTCCTCGCGCAGTGGCTGTCGGTCCAGCCCGACCTGCGGGTGGACGACACGCCGTGGCGTGGCGCGTCGGCCCGGGTGCGGTCCGTGCGGCCCGACGTGTGCGCCGCCGACCTCGAGTGCGCGGACACCTACGGCATACCGCCGCTCGGCGAGCTGAGCCCCCGGGGTACCGGGGCGGAGCCGCCGCGGCTGCTGGTCCTTGCCGGTGCGAACAGACCGGGACTGCTGAAACGGGCCCTGGAGGCGGGGGCGCTCGGTTACGTCGACAAGGCGGGTTCGCCGGAGCGCCTGCTGCACGGGATCCGCAGGGTCGCCCAGGGGGAGCGTTTCGTCGACGAGTCGCTGGGGTTCGGTTTCCTCCAGGCCGCCGAGATGCCGCTGACCCGGCGGGAGCTGAGCGTGTTAACCCTCGCCGCCGAGGGCGCGTCGGTCGCGGAGATCGCCGGGAACCTGCACCTGTCGCATGGGACCGTGCGCAACTACATGGCGGCCATCACCCGCAAGACCGGGGCCCGCAACCGCATCGACGCCATCCGCATCTCGCAGGGCCAGGGCTGGCTGTGAGGACGGCTCCCACCGGCCGACGAGCTCCCGGTACAGGGCCGAGCGCCGCAGCACCTCCTTGTGCGTCCCGTACGCCGTGCGCGGGCCGTCCATGACCAGCACGCGGCCGGCCCGACGGGCCGAGCTGATCCGGTGGGCCACGACCACCAGGCTGCCGCCCGGCCGCGCCGCGAAGGCACGCTCCGCGCGCTCCTCCGCCTCCGGGTCAAGATGACAGGTCGCCTCGTCCAGCAGGGCGAGCGGCGCCCGCGACAGGTACGCGCGCGTGAGCGCGATCAACTGCCGCTCCCCGGCGGAGAGCGTCGCCGGGTCCACGTCGGCCCCCGTCCCGCCGAGGCGGTCGAGCAGCGGGCCCAGGCCGACCGTCTCGGCGGCGGCCAGCATCTCGCTCTCGGGCACGGGGCCGGACCGCAGATACGCGAGGTTCTCGGCGAGCGTGCCGCTGAAGACGTATGCCTCCTGCGGAATGAGCACCCGCAGCCCGCCGGCCTCCGCCGTCGGCCGCCCGAACACCCGCACCTCCCCCCGCCCCGCCTCCACCAGTCCGGCGACCAGGGCGACGAGGGTCGACTTCCCGCTCCCGCTCGGCCCGACGACGGCCAGATGACCGCCGGCCGGCAGCGTGAGGCCGAGACCGTCCAGGACGGGGGCGGAGGCGGGCCCGTAGGCGAAGGACACGGCGGTGAGGGAGACGGCGGGGACCTCGGCGTCCGGTGACAGCGGTGTGTCGTCCCGTGCCGTCGCGCACGGGGGGCCGCCGGCCGCCGGCACGGCCAGGCGGCGCAGGACCACCGTCAGCCGGGAGCCGCTCGTGCCCAGACCGTGGACGAGGTCGGCGAGGGCCGGAAGGAGGGACTGGGTGACGTAGGTGAGGGCACCGACCAGGGCGCCGGGGGTGACGCCGTGGCCCAGCAGCCACGGGCCGCCGGCCAGGAGCAGGACGACGGGGAGATGGCCGCCCAGCGCGAGGCAGACCACCCGGGCCACGCCCCAGCGGGCGAGGGAGCGGGCCGCGCGCAGCTCGGCGTCGGTGTACACGCCGGTGTCCGCGGCGATCCGGTCCTCCGCGCCGGCGGCCGTGATGTCCCGCAGCCCCGGGCAGACGGCACCGAGGTGGCCCGCCAGGGCCTCGTCGGCGGCGAGGAACGCCTCCTGGCGGCGTGCGAGCGGCCGCAGCGTCACCGCGAACAGCCCCACCCCGGCGATCAGCGGGGGCACCACCACCAGCAGCAGGACGGGGGCCAGCGAGAACAGGCCGATCAGCGCGCCGGCGGCGGTGAAGACGAACGAACGCGAGACCATCACCAGCCCGGCGAAGGTGTCCCGGGCGATCTCCACCTGCTGGGTGAGACCGGACAGCGCCCCGCCGTCCGCCTCCCGCACCCCACACTCCACCACCCGCGCCACGAGCCGGTCCCGCAGCGGCTCCACCAGCGCCGCGACCGCCCGGTACACCCGCCCGGTCCCGTACGCGCCGACGAGCACCCCCGCCCCGGCCACCGCCAGCCACCCGAGCCCCACCCGCGTCCGCCCGGCCAGGAACCCGTCGTCCAGGGCCCGTGCCAGGGCGAAGCCGAGCAGGAAGGCCTGACCGGCCTCGAGCACGGACCAGCCGGCGAGCCGCAGCAGGACCCGCGGGTGGGCCCGCAGGAAGCGGAGCCCGCGCCGACGCAGTCCGTCGGGCGCGCTCACGTGTCCGCCCCTTCCTCGTCCGGTGCGAAGACCGCCCGGTAGGCCGCCTCCCGCCACAGCTCCGCGTGGGTGCCCACCGCCCGTATCCGGCCGCCGTCCAGCCAGGCGACACGCTCCGCGCGGGCGGCGGTGCCGGCGCGGTGGGTGACGACGAGGCGGGTGCCGGGCCGGTCCGGGTCGAGGAGCGCGCGGGTGACCTGGTGCTCGGTGACCGTGTCGAGGCTGGAGAGGGCGTCGTCGAGGACGAGGAGGCGGCCGCCGCGGGCGAAGGCGCGGGCGAGGCCGAGACGCTGGGCCTCCCCGCCGGAGTGGGGGGCGTGCGCGCACGGGGTGGCGTAGCCGGCGGGCAGGCGGCGGACGAAGTCGTCCGCGCGCGCCGAGCGGGCGGCCTCCCGCACGCGGGCGGGGGAGGGGCGGGGCAGTCCGAGGCCGATCGTGTCCTCGACGGTGGTGCCGAGGAGGGCGGGGCGGTCGAAGGCGTGGGCGACCGCAGCGCGCAGCTCGGCCCGGGAGAGGTCGGGCAGCGGGACGCCGTCCAGCAGGACCTGCCCGGCGTCCGGGTCGGCCAGCCGGCCGGCGAGCGCGGCCAGCAGCGACTTGCCCGAACCCGAGCGGCCCACCAGCGCGAGGGTGCTCCCGCCGGGCACCACCAGGTCGACGCCGTCGAGGACCGTGCGCCCGTCGTGCCGGGCGGTCACCCCGCGCAGCTCCAGGCGGCCCGGTCCGTCCGGGGGCAGGCGGCGGTCGCCGTACACCGGGACCGGCCGGGCCAGGACCTCGCCCAGGCGGTCGGCGGCCGCGCGGGCCCGGACGAGGCCGGAGAGCCGGCCGACCAGCACGCCGACGCCGGTGGCGAGGACCGCGTACCGGGAGGCGGCGAGGACGTCACCGGCCGACAGCCGGTGCCGGGCGAGGAGCAGACCGGCCACCGCGACGACGCCCAGGTGCAGCAGCGGGGCGACGGCGACGGCCCGGGCGGAGGCGCGGCCCTGGACGTGCCACATGCGCCGGCCCGCCCGGGCCAGCTCGGGCAGCGGGCGCAGGATCCGGGCCATGTCCCGGTCGGCCGTCCCGGCCGCGCGGACGGTGCGGGCGCCGCCGACCGCTTCGGCGAGCGCGGCCGCGATCCGCCCCTGCGCCCGCTGGTACTCCGCCACGCAGGCGGAGGTGTCCCGGGCGAGGGCCCGCAGCAGCAGTGTCAGGGCGGGCGCGCCGGTCAGGAACACGGCCGCCAGCCACGGGTCGATCAGGGCGAGCGCCACCACACCCCCCACGGGCCCGGCGAGCGCGGCCAGCAGGGCGGCGCGGGCGGCGGGCGACGTGCCGGCCTGGGCGGCGCTGCCGACGAGCCGGGCGACGAGGTCGCCGGGCCCGAAGCGGGCGGCCGGCCGGGGGCCCGCGGCCAGGACGTGGCCGGTCGTCCGGCGGCGCAGAAAGGCGGTGGTGCGGGCGTCGACGGTGCCGGTGAGCACCGTCTGGCAGGCGTCCAGCACGGTCAGCGACAGAACCAGGACCGCGCAGGCCGCGACCCAGCGGCCGGCCGGTGCCCCGGCGAGCAGCAGGTCCAGGGCGCGGCCGAGGGCGGCCGGCAACAGCAGTCCGGCGCCGGCCGTCGCCACGCTCACCAGGCACAGGACCGTGCAGCGGGCGCCGCTGTGGCGGGCCGCCGCACGGAGCAGTTCGCGGGTGGTCCGCTGCACCGGGGCGTCCTTCCTCGGGATCACGGGACGGACCCCGGGCGGCCCCTCCCTCGCGGGAGACGGCCGCCCGGGGCGTTCAGCGCCTGGTGCCCGTCACAGACAGAGCAGGACGCTCGCGGCGCTGACGCAGGACAGCAGGCTGAGGGTGCTGGCGCCGCCGCCCCCGGTGAGCTCGTCGGATTCCATCGTCTGCAGGTCGAGCAGGGCCATGGTGGTGTCCTTTCGTCCGTTCGGATGATGTGTTCGTCCCGTGGGGACGGGGTTGCGTCACGACTCCTTCAGAGGCGGAGCCGCGTCATGAGGGCCGCCGGTGCGGCGGCGGGAGGAAGGGCAGATGGGCCCGGAGGCCTCCGCCCGGGACCGGGCCGGTGTCCTCGCCGAGGGCCGCGGCGAGCGCGAGCAGACAGCCCGCCGTTCCGGTGGCGAGGTCCATGGACAGGCGCATCATCTGGTGTCCGGGGAAGGCGAGCTGTCCCTGGTAGGGCATCGCGAACCAGCCGAGCCCGGCGATCTGCTCCCGGAGCCGTTCCCGTGTCGCGCCGGGAGTGTCGGTGCGGGCCAGGTGCAGGATCATCCCGGCGCGGCCCTGGAAGAGGCCGGGCTGGGCGTAGAAGCGGGAGGTGGCCGCGGTGAGGACGCCGGCCCGGGCCCGCTCGAAGGCGCCGTCGGGGTCCCCGGCGAGGGCCAGGTACGCGTCGAGCACCATTCCCACGCCCACGCTGCCGTCCCCGAGGTACGGCAGCGTCCGCCACCCCTCGTCGACCTCCAGCGCGCCGCCCGCGCGCTGTACGCAGCACTCCAGGTCCCGGCGCAGCGCGCTCGCCGCCGCCTCCAGCAGCGCCCGCTCGCCCGTCGCCTCGTACTGCCGCAGCAGGAACAGGGCGGGGCCGCTCGCGCCCCGCAGCAGCCCGGCCCGCCGCCGGTCCGGCGCGGCGGGCGCCGGTTCGGCGAGGCGTCCGACGACGAGTTCCGCGGCCTCGGCGGCCCGCGCCCGCAGCTCCGGCTCACCCGTCTCGACCGCCAGGTGTCCGAGGACCAGGCCGAGGCCGGCCAGGCCGCCCCGCAGGTCCCAGGACAGGTTCCGCCAGCGCTCGCGCAGGATGCCCTCGACCAGGTCCAGGGCCCGCTGCCGGTGGCCGAGCAGGTGCAGGACGTGTGCGACGCCCGCGAGTCCGTCGTACAGGCCGAGCGGGGTGCCCGTGGGCGGCGGCGCCGTGTGCTCCAGCAGCCAGCGCTCGCCCTCCTCGTGGCGTTCGGCGCCGGTCGCCGCCAGCGCGTACAGCACACCGGCGGCGCCGTGCGCGAGACCCAGGCCGCCGCCGTCGGAGAACTGGGCGATGTCGCCGGGGTACAGCCGGTCGTCGCGGTCCGGGGTCGCGGAGGCGAGGATCGCCTTGACCATCGAGTCCCGGCTGTGCGGCCAGTCACCGGGCTCCACCCGGGAGGCGGGCGCCGAGGGCACCGGACCACCGCCGGCCACGGTACGGGTGATCTCCGCGACCGCCTCGTCCAGGAAGGCGCGCGGCACGTCCGGGAACTGCTCGGCGATCACCTCCGCCAGATGGGCGGCCTTGCCCCGGTCGACCACGAACAGCGTGGTGACCGGCATGAACAGGGCGAGCCGCAGACAGGCCAGCGCGTACCGGTCGACGTCGGCGCCCCGGCGGTCCGGCGGGGCGAAGAAGCCCGGGTGCGCGACCACCTGGCGGCCGTTCTCCTCGGCCGGGGCGGCCGCCTCGAAGTCGATCAGGAACACCGACTCCTCGTCGGGCGCGACCATGATGTTGAAGACGTGCAGGTCGTTGAAGACGATCCCGCGCGCGTGGACCTTCTCCACCGCCCGCTCCACCGCTCCGTGGATCCGCACCGCCCACGCCGTGTAGGCGGCGACGGCCGCCGGGTCGGGGTCGGGGGCCAGCAGCGGGTGCCGTTCGGCGAAGAACGAGTTGAGCGGGCGTCCCTCGACGAAGTCCATGACCAGGAACCGGTGGTCGCCGAGGGTGAACCAGTCCCGCACCTCGGGCACCACGCCCGTGCCCGCGACCGCCTCCAGCGCCCGCTTCTCGCGCTCCAGCCGGGCGATCGCGTCCGCCCCGTCGGAGGCCAGCCCCGCGTGCGGACGCCCCTCCTTCAGCACCACCTTGCGCCCGTCGCGCAGATCGGTGCCCGCGTACACCCCGCCGCCGTTGGAGAAGTGCAGCGCCTTCTCGATCCGGTACGGCAGCTCGCCCACCGTGGTGGCGCCGCGCGCCGCCAGATGCGGTTCGAGGAACGCCGGCAGTGTCACCCACTCGGGCACCTGGAAGGACGGCGCCCGCCGGTCGGGCACCAGCGTGCCGGACCCGTCGCGCACCGCCGGCACCAGCGAACCGCGCTCGTCGACGGTGAACACGCGCGCGAAGGCGCCGTAGCGGACGTACAGCGGGCCGTCGTACCAGCGCAGGTCGGTGAGGATGTAAGGGCCCTCGAAGCCCTTCAGCAGCTCGCCCAGCTCCCGCAGGACGGTGTGCAGCCGCTCCTCGTCGGCCGGGTAGAGCGTGACGAACTTCCCGCTGGTGTCGCGGCCGGCGTACTTGGTGTTGCGCAGGTGCAGCAGGTGCGGGCCCGGCACGAACTTGAACGGGATGCGGCGCGGGACGCAGTAGTCCCACACGATCGCCGCGATCTCCTCCGCGTTCGCCCGGGTGGCCGAGGCGTGGACCTTCCAGCCCTGGGCCGGTCCCGGAGCCGGCGCCCCGTCGGGGCCGAGCGGCGTCAGGTTCAGCCAGTCGCCGGTCCGCGCCGCCTCCCAGCCCTCCGGCACCGCCCGCCGCGCCGTCTCGAACAGCGGTGCGGCGCCGCCCGCGTCCAGCCGGTCGGGCGTCTCGTAGAAGTGCGTGTCCGCCAGCGCGTACACCTCGTACCGCTTGTCCATGCGTCCCCCTCCGTCGGCCCGGCCACGAGATTCGCAGTGGGCCATGGGGCGCCGACAGTCACGCCTGTCACCAGATCGACGTGCGGAACGCACAGGTAAAGACATGTTCGGTCCGTTTCGAGTGCCGGCCCGGCGGGTCCCTCGTCGAACCCCCGCCCGGCCTCCACGACTCGGCCCCAGGGGCTGCGCGAACGTCGCATAAGCGCTGTAATACCGACGTGGTGAGTCAGGGTGCGGCGGAGCGCGACAGGAGAGCGTTGCGGACCGAAGTTGCCCTCAAGACGATCACGGTCGATCCCGCCTCACCCGAACGGGTGCGCCGCGTCCTCGAACAGGCGCTCGTGTTCAGCGGCGCCGCCCTCGCCGCCGTCTACGCCCCCGGCGACGACGGCGACCTGCTGTGCCTGGTCGAGTCGGCCGGCGTCCCGCGCACCCTCTACGGGCTGCGCGAGACCTACCCCGTCGAGGGGAACTCCCCGGCCGCCGGCGCCCACCGCGCCCGACGGCCCGTCTGGCTGGGACCCGAGCAGCTCGCGGAGTACGCCGAGTCCCGGCGGATGGCCGCCCGGGACGTCCACCTGGCGGCCCTGCCCGTGGCCGACGGCGCGGGCGGCTGCCTGCTCGCCGTCAGCGAGCACCCCGGCGGCTTCGACCCCGACGACCGCGAGAGCCTGGAGCTCATCGCACAGGCCGTGACCCTGCCCGCCCCCGCCGCACCCGTCGAGGGCGAGGAACTGCCCGCCAACGCCTTCACCCTCGCCATGGACAGCGGACGGGTCGAGGTCGGCGACGAGATCCTGGAACTGTTCGGCCTGAGCCGGACCGCGTTCGACGGCCGCGTCGAGACCCTGCTCGGCCTCACCGTCCCCGAGGACCTGCCCGCGCTGATGTCCGTGGTCGAGGCCGACCACATGTCGATCGGTGAGCGGGAGCTGGAGTTCCGGGTGCTGCGGCCCGCCGGCCCGCCGCGCTGGCTGCGGCTGCGCGGCCGGCTGCTGCCCGGCGGCGAGGGCCACCCGGCGCGCCTGGTCGGCACCGTCGCCGACGCCTCCACCCTGCGCTCCGACGTCACCGACGTGGCCCGGGTGCAGCGCCTGGCCGCCGCGCTCGCCACCGCCGGCACGGTCCGCGACGTCAGCCAGGCCGTCGTCGCCGCGCTGCGGGCGCCACTGCGGGCCGACCGGATCGCGCTCGCCGAGCTGGAGAACGAACGGCTCGTGGTCACCGTCCTGGACCCGCCCGAACCCGAGGCCTGGCCCGAGCTGTGGCGGCTGGAGTGGCGCACCGAGTGGCCGGACGCGCCGGTGCGCGCCATGCCCACCCTCGCCGCCGCCCTGCGCGGGGGCCGCGCCCAGATCTGGCCCGCCGGCACCGGCCTGGAACCCGCCCTCGCCGAGGTCGGGCCCGGCGGCCTCGCCGTGCTGCCGCTGCCCGCCGCGGGCCGCATGGCCGGCGCCTGCCTCATCGGCTGGGACGCGCCCCACGACTTCGGCCCCGACGAACGCGCCCTGCTCACCGCCTCCGCCGGCCTCGTCGGCCAGGCCCTGATGCGGGCCCACGCCTTCGACGCCGAGCACGAACTCGTCGGCATGCTCCAGCGCCAGCTCCTCCCGCGCCGTCTGCCGAAACTCCCCGGCGCGGTCGCCGTGGCCCGCTACCTGCCCGCCACCGCCGGTCTGGAGGTCGGCGGCGACTGGTACGACGTGATCCCGCTGCCCGACCACCACGTCGCCCTGGTCATCGGCGACGTCCAGGGGCACAGCACCGGCGCCGCCACCCTCATGGGCCAGATGCGCACCGCGCTGCGCGCCTACGCCGCCGAGGGACACCCGCCGGACGTGGTCGTCTCCCACGCCAACCGGCTTCTGATGGAGCTGGAGACCGACCTCTTCGCGACCTGCTGCTACGTCGACGTCGACATGGAGGCCGGCACCGCCTGGTGCGTACGGGCCGGACACCCGCCGCCCGTGCTGCGTCACCCGGACGGCGCAACCGACATCGTCGAGTCCGACGGCGGCCCCCCGCTCGGCGTCGTCACCCAGGCCGACTTCCCCATGGCCCCGCTGCGGCTGATGCCCGGCACCGTCGTCGCGCTGACCACCGACGGACTCCTGGAGTCCGCCGACTCCGACATCGACGCGGGCATCGACCGCCTCGCCCACGGCCTGTCCGTGGCCGACCCCGCCCACCTCGGCCTGGTCGCCGACGCCCTGCTCGGCCACGCCCACCGCGGCGACGACGTCGCCCTGCTCCTCATGCGCTACGACGGCATGGCCGTCAAGCCCCTGCGCGAGGGCTGGACGGTGTGGCGGGTGCCCGAGGCGGCCCGGCACGCCCGCCGCTTCAGCCGCCGCACCCTGCGCTCCTGGGGCGTCTCCGACGCCGCCATGGACGCCGCGCTGCTCATCGTCTCCGAACTCGTCACCAACGCCCTCGTGCACACCGACGGCCGGGTCCGCCTCGACCTCACCCTCATCAACCACCGGCTGCGCGTCGCCGTCACCGACTCCTCCCCGCGCAGCCCCGTCAAACCCACCGGCCTCAGCTGGGAGGCGACCGGCGGCCGCGGTGTCCTGCTCGTCGAGGCCATGTCCGAGGCGTGGGGAACGGTCCCGGTCAGCGGCGGCAAGCAGGTGTGGAGCGAGGTGGCGCTGACCGAGTGAGCCGGGCGCGGCCCGGGTGTCCCGCGGCGCGCCCGGGGTACCCGGCGTCCATGGACACCATCGCCACCGCCCACCTGGCAGCCTCGGGCAGCTCCGTGCTGGCCTCCGTGGCGTTCGTCGTCGTCGGCGTCGTCCTCGTCGCCGGCCTGATCTGGGCCTTCCGGCTGGGCTTCCGGGTCCGCAGGAACGAGCCCGCGCCGCCCCGGCCCGACGACCAGCCCCGGATGCCCGCCTCCGGACCCGTCCGCGAGAGCCACCGGGTGCGCGAGCCGAACGAGATGCCGCAGTCCGCGGACGGCGAACGCCTCACCCCGCACGAGCTGCGTCCCACCGGCGGACGCGACAGCGACGACCAGAGCCGCCCGCGGTGGGACCCCGGCTCCAGCGGCTCGTTCGGCAGCGGCGGCCCCGGTGCCCGCTGACCGAGACCCACAGAAAGGTGCTGAACCGTCGTGACCTCGCACACCGTGGAGAAACCCGCCGCGCGCCGGCCCGAGACCGGCTGGGCCAGGGCCCGTCGGCTCCGCCGCCAGAGCCCCGCCCTGCGCACCTGGATCCCCGCCGTCGACGCGCCCGGCGTCGTCCTGGGCCCACGGTCCGCTCCGGAGGGCCACATCATCAGGGGCGAGGACTGACCCGCGGCGCGCACCCGGCGGGGCCGGCTGGCCCCCGGCGGGTGCGGCGAGGTACAGATCCCGCATGAACCTCCTCGTCACCGGGGCGGCCGGCTTCATCGGCTCCGCCTATGTCCGCGCTCTCCTCGCCGAGGGCGGCACCGACATCACCGTCCTCGACAAGCTCACCTACGCGGGCACGCTCACCAACCTGCCGGCCGGCCACCCCCGGCTGGAGTTCGTCCACGGCGACATCTGCGACGCGGACCTCGTCGACAAGCTGATGGCCGGCGCCGACCAGGTGGTGCACTTCGCCGCCGAGTCCCACGTGGACCGCTCCATCGAGGGCGCGGACGTGTTCGTCCGCACCAACGTGCTCGGCACCCAGACCCTGCTGGACGCGGCACTGCGGCACGGCGTCGGACCGTTCGTGCACGTCTCCACCGACGAGGTCTACGGCTCCGTCGAGACCGGCGCCCGCACCGAGAGCGACCCGCTGGCCCCCACCTCGCCGTACTCCGCCTCGAAGGCCTCCGCCGACCTGATGGCCCTTTCCTACCACCGCACCCACGGCCTGGACGTCCGCGTCACCCGCTGCTCCAACAACTACGGCCCGCACCAGTTCCCCGAGAAGGTCGTCCCCCTGTTTGTGACGAACCTCCTCGACGGCGAGAAGGTGCCGCTGTACGGCGACGGCCGCAACGTCCGCGACTGGCTGCACGTCGAGGACCACTGCCGGGGCGTCGACCTGGTGCGCGTCCAGGGCCGCCCCGGTGAGACATACAACCTCGGCGGCGGCACCGAACTGAGCAACCGCGAACTGACCGGCCTGCTCCTCGAGGCCTGCGGGGCCGGCTGGGACCGCGTCGAGCACGTCGCCGACCGCAAGGGCCACGACCTGCGGTACTCCGTCGACTGGACCAAGGCCCGCACCGAACTCGGCTACCGCCCCCGCCGGGACTTCGCCACCGGCCTCGCGCAGACCGTCGCCTGGTACCGCGACCACCGCGACTGGTGGGAGCCCCTGAAGCGACGGCGCTGACCCGCGCCCCAGGGGCCGCGCCGCCGTACGCTGGTCCCGTGCGCCTGCTGATCACGTCGGACACCCATCTCCCCCAGCGCGCCAAGGCCCTCCCGGCCCCGCTGCTCGACGAGCTGCCGCACGCCGACGTGGTGATCCACGCGGGGGACTGGGTCGACGTCGCCACCCTCGACCTGCTGGAGCACCGCAGCCGCCGGCTGATCGCGGTGTACGGCAACAACGACGGGCCCGAGCTGCGCGCCCGGCTGCCCGAGGTCGCCCGCGCCGACCTCGGCGGGGTGCGCTTCGGCGTGGTCCACGAGACCGGCCCCGCCCAGGGCCGCGAGGCGCGCTGCGCGGCCCGCTTCCCCGACCTGGACGTCCTCGTCTTCGGCCACAGCCACATCCCGTGGGACACCACCGCACCCGGCGGGCTGCGCCTGCTCAACCCGGGTTCCCCGACCGACCGCCGCCGCCAGCCGTACCGCACCTATCTGACCGCCTCGGTGGCCGACGGCCGCCTCACGGACGTCGTCCTGCACCGGCTGCCGCCGCGCTGAGCCCGCCGCGCCCTCACCGCCCGTGGATCGCCCCGGACGTCACGGTCAGCGGGGCGCCGCTGCCGCCCCACCGCAGCGCGACGATCTCGGCGGCCACGGACACGGCCACCTCCTCGGGCGTACGGGCCCCCAGGTCGAGCCCGACGGGGGAGCGCAGCCGGGACAGTTCACGCTCCGTCAGCCCCGCCTCGACCAGCCGCCGACGGCGGTCGTCGTGGGTGCGGCGGCTGCCCATCGCCCCGATGTACGCGGCCGGCCGGCGCAGGGCCACCTCCAGCAGCGGCACGTCGAACTTCGGGTCGTGGGTCAGCACGCAGATCACCGTGCGCCCGTCGGTGTCCGTGGCGCGCAGATAGCGGTGCGGCCACTCGACGACCACCTCGACGCCCTCCGGGAAGCGCTTCGGCGTGGCGAACACCGGCCGCGCGTCGCACACCGTGACCCGGTAGCCGAGGAAGTCCCCGAGACGGGCCACGGCCGCCGCGTAGTCGATCGCGCCGAACACCAGCATCCGCGGCGGCGGCGCGAAGGAGTGCAGGAAGACCGAGACGGCGTCCTCGCGCCGCTGTCCGCGCGGGCCGTAGTGGCGTACGCCCGTGGCGCCGAGGGCCAGCTCACCGCGCGCGTCGGCGGTGACCGCCGCGTCCAGGCCCTCGGTGCCGAGCGTGCCGGAGGTGCGCTCCGGCCAGACCGCGAGAGTGGCGCCGCGCGTGGCCGGTCCGTCCGTCACGGTGGCGACGGTCACCGGCCCGCCCGCCGCCACCGACCGCGCCACCGCCCCGAACGCCGGGTCGCGGCCGGGCGTCACCGGCCGCACCAGCAGAGTGATCTCGCCGCCGCAGGTCAGACCGACCGCGAACGCGTCGCCGTCGCTGTAGCCGAAGGTCTCCAGCCGCGCCTCACCGCTCGCCACGACCTCCCGCGCCAGCTCGAACACCGCGCCCTCCACACACCCCCCGGACACGCTGCCGGCCACCTCGTCGCCGGGCCCGACCGCCATGGCCGCGCCGGGCCCGCGCGGCGCGCTGCGGCTGACGGCGACCACGGTGGCCAGCCCGAACGGCTCACCGGCCGCGTACCACCCGTCGAGCACCGGGAGAATCTCACGCACGGTCCGCTCCTTCCCGGCCACCGCCGGCCTCGCACCCCCCAGGGCACGAGTTCCCCCCTCCTGCGAACCCGGCCAGGGCGGGGCGGCTGAAGCTTTCGGTCATGCCGGTTCCCTGGTAGTGGGAGCGTTCCCATGCCACCATGGCGCGGCTCCGCCCGCCCTCAGGGGCGCACGCGCATCGTCGAACGGAGACCCCCCACATGATCATCGAACGCATTCGGGCGTGCCTACGCCGCTCGGGAGTGCTGCTGGCGCTGACGGCGACGGGCGTGACCCTCGCGGTCGCCCCCGCGTCGGCCGGCCCGCCCACCGCGCCGCTCCCCACCGCGGCTCCCGCACCGGCTGCCGCGCAGGCCGCCAAGAGCGTCTACATACCCCCCAGCTGGGCCGCGACCGGTGAGGTGCCGTGGGCACAGAACCGCACCCGGGAGTCGGCCGACTTCATCCTGCTGTGGGGCGAGAAGTCGGGCACCGACCCGAAGAACGCCCCCGCCGACTACCGCTTCGACCCCGACAACATCCTCGGCCAGTTGGAGAACCTGTACTCCTACTACGTGAACACCATGAAGTTCACGCCGGAGACCGGTCTGCTGGCCCAGCACAAGATCGTCGTGATCGTCACCCGGACCTGGAACCGCACCGCTCTCGACGCCTGGGCCACCGGCGGCTCGGCCGACGGCAGGGTCGGGGTCATCAACATCGCGCCCGCCGCCGCGGCTCCCGGCTCCTGGGGCCTGGCCCATGAACTCGGCCACGTCTTCCAGAACTACACCTTCCTCGGCAGGGGCGCGGGCGTCGGCTTCACCGCCCCGTCGGCCGGCACGTTCTGGGAGACCAGCGCCGAGTTCATGGCGATGCAGGTGTACCCGAACGGCGGGGCGGGCGACCTGACCCGGTTCCTGCGCACCGAGAACCTGGCCTACTCCTCCAGCCGCCACCACTACGGCAACTGGATGCTGGTGCAGTACCTCGTCGACAAGTACGGCGGCATCAAGACCTTCACAGACCTGTGGAACCAGGCCCGCAGCACCGAGCACCCCCTGGAGACCTACCGGCGCGTCAACAACCTGACCCAGGCACAGCTGAACACGCGGATCGCCGAGTACGCCCAGCGTCAGGTCACCTACGACTACTCCAACCGCGCCCACTTCATGCCGTTCGTCACCAACGTGTACGGCGCGGGCTTCATCAACGCCTACAACGGGGTCCCGGTGACCGCGGTCAACAAGGCCGCGGGCCACTACGCGATTCCCGACGCGCTCGCTCCCTCCGACTACGGCTACAACAAGATCAAGCTGGTGCCGGCCGCCGACGGCGCCCTGATCAAGCTGCACCTCAAGGGGCACACCACCGCGGACTCGGCCGGCTGGTCGTACGGGTTCGTGGCCGTCAGGAACGGTGTTCCGCGCTACGGGGCCCTCTCCAGCGGTTCCGACGGTCAGATCAGCTTCCAGACCCAGCCCGGCGAGCGGGAGGTCTACCTCGTCGTCACCGGTACGCCGAGCAGGGTGCACCACTACGCGTTCCTCGACGGCTACCCCAGGAACCACCGCTACGCGTACGAGTTCCGGATCAGCGGTGCCACCCCCTCCGGTCACGAGTCCGGGTACCAGAAGCCGGCCGCGACCGGCGGCGGGCACTGGCACGCCAACGGCGGCGGCTGGGTGGACAACCGCGCCAACGTGGCCGCCACCGCCTACGTCGGCCCGCGCGCCGCGGTCCTCGGCAACTCGACCGTCACCGGCAACGCCCGGATCGAGGGCCTCGCCTGGGTGAACTCCGGAGCCACGGTCGGCGGCAACGTCGTCGTACGGGACAACGCGATCGTGCAGGGCGGCGCCAACCTATCGGGCAGTCTCGTCCTCGGTGGCGACGCCGAGATGTGGATCAGCTGCTCGTCCGGCACCTACCTGATGTTCAACCCCGACCGGGGCTGCGACGGCAGGGGCGGCGAGAGCGACGTCAACCCGCCGCACGGCACGTTCACGGACGAGGAGCTCGCCATCACCATCTGAGGGCGGTCAGTAGTCGCGCCACTCGTTGAGGACGTACTCCAGCACCGCCGGGTCCATCAGGGTGCTCGGCCGTACGTCCTCGCGACGGCGGTCGACGGGGAACACCGTGGCCGCCTTCAGCACCGCGTCGTCCAGGTAGCGCAGTCGCGGCGCGTCCGGCGCCAGCCGCAACGGCGGCGCCGGACCGTCGCCGGGCGCGGCCAGCACGTAGCCCCAGTTGCCGAAGCTCGGCACGTCGACCTGGAACTCCGTCGTGGTGTACCCCGCCGCCTCGATCGTCGCCGCGATCGACCAGAACGTCTTCGGCGCGAAGAACGGCGACCCGCTCTGCACGATCACCCTGCTCTGCGGCGTCAGCACCTGGCCGAGCAGGCCGTAGAACTCCACCGAGTACAGCTTGGCCAGCGCCGCCGTGTCCGGGTCGGGGAAGTCGACGACGACCGCGTCGTACCGCTGCCGGGCGTCGCGCAGCCAGTTGAAGGCGTCGGCGTCGACCACCTCGACCCTCGGGTCGTCCAGCGCCCCGCCGTTCAGCCGGCGCAGCGGTGCGAAGTCGCGCGCCAGCCGGGTCATCGCCGGGTCCAGCTCGACGAGTGTCACATGCCGCACGTCGTCGTAGCGCAGCACCTCGCGCAGCGCCAGCCCGTCGCCGCCGCCCATGATCAGCACATCGCCGCGGCTGCCCGACAGCGCCGGGTGGACGAGCGACTCGTGGTAGCGGTACTCGTCGACGGAGCTGAACTGGAGGTCGCCGTTGAGGAAGAGCCGCATGTCCGCGTCGCCGGTGAAGGCGGTGGATCGGGTGACGACGATCTCCTGGTACGGCGTCGTCTCGGCGTGCACGATCGGGTCCCGGTACAGCTGCTGCCGTGCGGTGACCTCCAGGTCGTCGGCCAGCGCGTACGCCGTGCCCAGCACCCCCAGCACCACCGTGCCGAAGCCGAGCAGGCCGAGCCGGACGACCCGCCGGGTCTGCCGGCGGAAGATGAACAGCACCACGACGACCCCGGCGAACGCGTTGACCGCGCCCACCACCAGCGCGCCCCTCAGCTGGCCGAACGTCGGCAGGAGCAGCAGCGGGAAGCACAGTCCGCCGACCAGCGCCCCGATGTAGTCGACGGCGAACATGTCGGCGACCGCGCTGCCCGCCTCCTGCCGCCGGATCCGCTGCAACAACGTCATCAGCAGCGGGATCTCGGCCCCGATCAGCAGCCCGACGAGCAGGGTGATCACGATCATCGCCGGGGTGTACAGCCGCAGCCAGGCGAACGCCGCGTACAGCACCAGCACGGACAGTCCGCCGACCAGCGCCAGGATCCCCTCCACCAGCGCGAAGGCGCCCACCGCGCGCCGGCGCAGCGGTTTGGCGGCGAGCGAGCCGATGCCCATCGCGAAGACCATCACGGAGATGACCACGGAGGTCTGGAGCACCGAGTTGCCGATGAGGTAGCTGCCCAGCGCGGTGAGCGCCAGCTCGTACACAAGGCCGCAGGCCGCGCAGAGGAAGACGGCGAAGAGGAGAAGGAAACGCGCCCCCCGAGAGTGCCGGACGGCCGGGGGGCGGGAGGGGGCCGCGCTGTCGCGGCCCAGGGTGGTGGTGCTCATGGCAGGGCTCAGGACAGTGCCGCGCTGACCATGAAGGCGGTGCCCAGGTACATGCCGGCCTGCACCCAGGCGCCGGGGTGCGGGCGGCCGTCCTGGTCGTCGAGGACCATCGCGCCCATCTGGCCCGGGGTGAGCAGACCGATCACGATGCCGACGACCGTCATCACCAGCACGCCGGCCAGGCCGTACAGCAGGGTGCTGACCAGGCCCTGGCCCAGGCCCTGCTCGGACTCGCTGGCCCGGATGGCCTCCATGATGACCAGGCCCACGGCGACGGACTGGCTGCCCAGCAGCACGGCCGCGCCGCGGTTGCGGTCCGTCCACACCACGTGGAACAGCTTGCCGGGCGTGACGAGGTCGAGGGCGAGGAAGCCGGCGGCCATCACCGCGAGGCCCACGACCCCGTAGAGCAGGGCCTGGCCGGTCGACTCGAAGATCTCGGTCACTGCGTTGCCTTTCTTGAGGGCGTCGTCAGGGGCGGGAGGGCACGTGCCCGCGCCGGGGAGTCAGGTGTCTGCGCGGGGGAGTCACTTGCCGGAGCCGGTGCCGCCGCCGCGGAAGCTCGAGCTGTTGGGGTCCGGCCAGTAGTTCAGGTACTGGCTGTGGCGGCGGTAGCCGTTGCGGTAGTCCTCGATCTCGATCTGGCTGCCGTTGCGGTACGGCGACACGGTGACCATGTCGTCGCCGTAGCGGAGGAACTCCATGCGGCCGCCGGACGCGCGGTCGACCGCCTTGCGGTGGCCGTGGATCGCGTCGGCGACCTGGGTGGGGCTGCTGTCCGGGTCGACCCAGCCCGCCCCGCCGACGGTGTACTTGTCCTTGATCCAGCCGCGCGGGACCCCGTCGCCGCCGCCGGAGGAGCAGGCGGTGAGCAGGGCCGCGGCCAGCACGGCCGCCACCGCTGCGCGGACGAGTCGGGCGCTGTTCATCGGGCCTCCAGCCGGGTGTGCGTCGATACGATCTGGCCGCTCTGCGGATAGGTGTGCCAGGTCCGCCAGACCAGCCCGCCGCCGGGCGAGCCGTCGGCCGCCTCGACGACCACCGCCGTCAGCGCCTCCGGTGAACCGGGGAAGATCCCGCACAGGCTGTCCTCGTCCCCGTCCACCCGGTCGAGGATCCGTGCCACCTCGGCGCTGAACTCCTCGGGGGTGAGCCGCAGCGTGCGGGCGCCGAAGTCGTAGGTCCAGCCGGGCGGCTGCCAGGTGTACCGGGCCGGCAGGCCCTTGACGGTCCCCGGCAGACAGGCCACGGTCTCCCGCACGGGGCCCGCGAAGACCTGGTGCGAGGCGCCGAGCAGCCGCAGTCGTACGTCGAGGCCGCCCACGGTCACCTGGCGTTCGGCGAGCGCCGGCCGCTCGGTCGGATCCAGCGAGAAGCAGAGCTGATCCGCATGCGTGTCCAGGTAGGGGGCGGCCAGGGAAATGGCGTGCAGAAGAGCCCCCCGGTCAGATAGTGCTACGAGCGGCGCCGAGTATGACACATAGCGCCCAGACGGGTCGGACGGGGGGCGTCTCCGATGGCCGGGGCCGGGTGCGCGGGCTGCCGCTGGGACGGCGCGGACCCCTGGGGTGACTGATAACCAACTTACTCGGGGGTCAGAAGCTATTGACGGTGTCCGGAAATCACCGGACTGTAGTGGACATGCCGAATATCCGGGCACGTCTGCTCGCTGTTCTGGTCGTCCTGTGCGGATTCCTGACGGTGACGGGTACCCCGACCGCCACCGCCGCCCCCCTCCCCGACTCCCTCCCGTTCGACGGCACCCCCCTCACGGTCTCCGGCGGCCGCTTCGTCGACGGAGCCGGCCGCGAGGTCGTCCTGCGCGGCTACAACGTCTCCGGCGAGACCAAGCTCGCCGAGAACAACGGTCTGCCCTTCGCCTCGGTCACCGACGCCAAGAAGTCGGCGACCGCCCTGCGCGCCCTCGGCGGCGGGAACTCCGTGCGCTTCCTGCTCTCCTGGGCCTACGCCGAGCCGGTGCGCGGCCAGGTCGACACCGCCTACCTGGCAGCCGCCACCGACCAGATGCGCGCCTTCCTCGACGCCGGCGTCCGCGTCTACCCCGACTTCCACCAGGACCTCTACTCCCGGTACCTCTTCGACCCCGACAGCTGGTACACCGGCGACGGCGCCCCCCAGTGGGCCGTGGACCTGGGCCATTACCCCGACGAGTCCTGCGGCATCTGCTTCCTCTGGGGCCAGAACATCACCCAGAACGGCGCGGTCAAGGCCGCCCAGCACGACTTCTGGCACAACGCGTACGGCCTCCAGGACGCCTTCCTCACCACCGCCCAGCGGACCATGGCCTACGTCAAACAGAACCTGACCGCCGAGCAGTTCGCCGGCGTCGTCGGCTTCGACCCCTACAACGAGCCCTACGCCGGCACCTACGACTCCGGACAGAACAGCCGCACCTGGGAACGCGACCTGCTGTGGCCCTTCTATGTGAAGTTCCGGGCCCGGATGGACGCGGCCGGCTGGCAGGACAAGCCCGCCCTGGTCGAGCCGAACCTCTTCTGGAACGGCAACGTCAGCAAGGAGGAGGGCGGCCTCCTCGACGCGGGCACCCTCGGCTCCCGCTATGTCTTCAACACCCACTTCTACGACCAGAAGGCCATCTCCGGCATCCTGATGTGGGGCAAGGCGGCCGACGGCCAGTACGCCACCGACTTCGGCACGGTCCGCGACCGGGCGGCGGCGGCCGGCACCACCGCCGTGGTCAGCGAGTTCGGCCACCCCCTCGCGGGCACGGTCGCGGACAAGGCGCCGACCGTCCTGAAGGCCATGTACCAGGCGCTCGACTCACGGGTGAAGGGCGCGAACTGGTGGACGACCCCGGCGGCCTCCGGCCCCGTCCTCTCCGGACAGCAGTGGCAGTGGGACATCTACAACGGCCGCCACCACGAGCTGATGAACGGCAACCCCGACAAGGTCCTCACCACCGGCGACGCCTGGAACGACGAGGACCTCTCCGCCGTACGCCTCGACGACACCGGCAAGGCGACGCTGCGTCAGGACGCCCGGCTGCTCGACCGGATCTACCCCAGCGCCACCAGCGGCACCACCCTCGCCTTCACCTACGAGGACCGCTCCCGCGACGGCTCCACCACCCTCACCTGGAACCCGGTGCCCAGCTCCCTGCCGAACGTGGCCCAGCTGGTCGGCTCCGGCCAGTACGGCCTGCTGGTCTGGCGCTCCAACGGCACCGCGGCCCCCACCGAACTGCATCTGCCCGCCTCCTTCCCGACCGCCGGCACCACCGTCGTCTCCGACCTGGGCACGGTCCACGCCCCGCCCGCCTACACGAACACCACGAAGATCGCCGCGGCCCCCGAGCCGGGCGGCACGGGCAGCCGCCGTCTGCTGCTCACCACCTCCGACTCGGGCACCCTGCACTACGCCCTGGTCACCAACGGCGCGAGCGCACCGTCCACCACCCTGCTGGCGGCGGCCCGCGCGGAACTCGCCTCCTGGGTCGCGCAGAAGCTGGGATGATCGCGGCTTGACCCTCCCCTTACGTCAGGGTCGAGGCTCGACCTCGACGAAAGGGCAGATGGATGAGGTACTCCGTGCGGCAGGTCGCGGACTTCGCCGGCGTGTCGGTGCGCACACTGCACCACTACGACCGGACGGGTCTGCTCACCCCGCAGGGCCGCAGCCGGGCCGGATACCGGCTCTACGACGACGCCGATCTGGCCCGGCTCCAGCAGATCCTCTTCTATCGCGCGCTCGGCTTCCCCCTCGACGAGATCGCCGCCGTCCTGACGGACCCCCAGGCCAACGCCCTGGACCGGCTCCGGGCGCGACAGCGGCAGTTGACCGAGGAGATCGCCCGGCTCCAGCGGCTCGTGGAGGTCGCCGAGCGGGCCATCGAGGTCCAGCAGACCGGGGTGTCCCTCACCCCGGAGGAACGCTTCGACGTCTTCGGCGGTATCGCCTTCGACCTCAGCTACGCCACCGAGGCCCGGCTGAAGTGGGCCGACTCTCCGGGGCAGCGGGAGGCCATGGCACGCGCCGGGTCCCACAGCAAGGAGGACTGGCGGCGCCTGATGGCCGAGGCCGCCGACTGGCGCACCGCGCTGCTCGACGCCTTCGACGCCGGCGAACCCGCCGACGGCGAGCGGGCCATGGACCTCGCCGAGGAACACCGCCGGCACATCACCCGCTGGTTCACCGACTGCCCGCCCGCTATGCACCGCCGTGTCGCCGACGACTTCGTCGCCGACCCGCGCGCCTTCGCGCTGGTCGTGCCCGTGGCGGAACAACGCCCGGGCCTGGCCGCCTACCTGTGCGAGGCCGTGCACCACAACGCGGCCCGCGTCCCCGGTGAGGAGCACCCGTGAGAATCCTGATCGCCGCCGCCGGATCCCGCGGCGACATCGCCCCGTACACCGGACTGGGCGCGCGGCTGCGTGGCGCGGGACACGACGTCGCGCTGGCCGCGACCGAGGAGTTCGCTCCGCTGGCGCGGGCGTGCGGAGCGGAGTTCCGCCGACTGCCCGGCCGGGCGCGCGGCGACGCCTTGGGCCGACGCGAACTCCTGCGCAGCGCCGTCGACTTCATCACCGAACTGGGGCAGGGCTTCGCCGACGCGGTGACCCCGGACACCGACCTGCTCCTGCTGTCGGCCACCACCGCCCCGCTCGGCTGGCACCTCACCGAGGCCACCGGCGTCCCCTCGGTCGGCGTCTACCTGCAACCCACCGCGCCCACCGGCGACTTCCCGCCCACCGTGACCGCCACCCGCTCACTGAGCCGCCCCGGCAACCGCCTCGCCGGCCGGCTGGCGCTGCGCATGGCCGACCGCGTCTACGGTCCGGCCGTCACCGCGCTGCGCCGCCGTCTGGAGCTGCCCGCCCGCACCCCCGCCGCGACGCGCCGCAGGCAGGAGCGGGCGCACTGGCCCGTCCTGCACGGTTTCAGCACGGCGCTCGTGCCGCGCCCGTCCGACTGGCGCCCCGGACTGGAGATAGTCGGCACCTGGTGGCCCCATGTCGACACCGCGCGCCTGCCCACCGAGGTGGAGGACTTCCTCGCGGCCGGCCCGCCGCCCGTGTTCGTCGGCTTCGGCAGCATGGCGGCCGGGCACGGCGAACGGCTCGGTGCCCTCGCCGTACGGGCCCTGCGCGCCGCCGGTCTGCGCGGCGTCCTGCAGAGCGGCAGCGCACAGCTCGCCGCCGACGGCGACGACGTCCTCACCGTCGGGGACGTGCCCCACGAGCTGCTCTTCCCCCGGACGGCCGCCGTGGTCCACCACGCCGGAGCGGGCACCGCGGCGGCCGGACTGCGCGCCGGGGTGCCCGCGGTACCGGTGCCGGTGTCGGCGGACCAGCCGTTCTGGGCGGCACGGCTGGCCGCGCTGGGCGCCGCCACCGCGCCCCTGCCGTTCGCGTCCCTGACGGCCGAGGCGCTCGCGGACGCCGTCGACCGCGCCGTGCGCCGGCCGGAGCACGCCCGCTCGGCCGGGGCCGTCGCACGCCGGCTGGCGACGGAGGACGGGGCGGGACGCGTCGTCGGCTTCCTGACGGAACGGTTCGGGTGAGTCAGTCGCCGGGGCTCGTCCAGTCGGCGGCGACATGGCCCAGCCGGACGCGCTGCGGGTGGTCGCCCACCGGCACCGACACGACCTTCCGACCGGTGGCGAAGTCGATCGCCGTGACCTGGTCGGTGCCGCTCTCGGAGACGACACAGCTCTTGCCGTCGCCGCTGACCGTGGCCCAGTAGGGCTTGGACGCGGTGACGAGCGGACCCTCCTGGAGGGTGGCGCGGTTCACGACCGTCGCGTAGTCGTCCATGGTGCCCGCGACGCACAGCTTGCTGCCGTCGGGGCTCATCGACAGGCCGTGGTGACGCGAGTCGTTGACGAAGGTGGTGCGGTCGTCGCTGGTCGCCGGGTTCTTCGGCAGGGTCTTCGTCCGGGTGATCTTGTCGGTGGCGATGTCGTACTCGAAGAAGCCGTTGAAGAACGAGACCTGGAAGTACAGCTTGGACTCGTCCGGGGAGAGCACCGCGGGGCGGACGGCGTCCGAGTAGTCGGAGAGGCCGATCGCGTCCAGGCGCTGACGCATGTCGATGACCTTGACCTGCTGGAAGGTGGTCGCGTCGACGACGGTGACGCGCCGGTCGCCCTTCGTCCAGTCCAGCCACGGGGCGTCGAGCGCGGTGTTCACCTCGCCGATCGACATGGTGTAGATGTACTTGCCGTCCTTGGTGAAGATGTTCTCGTGCGGCTTGTCCCCCGTGGAGTACGAACCGAGCTGCTTGCCGGTGTTGATGTCCAGCACGTGCACGGTGTTCGACGTGGAGGCGGAGACCGCGACGCGGGTGCCGTCGGGGGAGACGGCCATGTGGTCGGAGCGGAAGCCCGACACCGGGAAGCGCCAGTTGATGGCCCCCGTCGACAGGTCGATCGAGACCACGTCGGCGAAGCTGGGCCGCGAGACGACCACCGAGGAGCCGTCCGGCGTGGAGTACATGTCGTCGACGAACTGGTCGTGGCCCTCGCCGACGCTGTTGCGGATGGTCATGAAGGCGATCCAGCGGATCGGGTCGGCGTTGATCTCCGCCATCCGCTGGTCCTTGTCGGGGACGACGTTGATCCGGCCGATCTTCGCGAAGTCCCCGCTGGACTTGATGACATCGGCGGTGCCGTCCCAGTTGTTGCCGACGAACATCACCTCGCGCAGCGCGGCCGCGCCGGGAGCGGCGGTGGCGGCGGAGGCGGCGGTCGCGGGGACGGTGACGGTCAGGACGAGGGCGGCGGCCACGGAGCATAGGTGCCTGGTGGTGAAGGCAGGCATGAGTGCTCTCTCCTCTGGGTGGGGGCGGGTGCGTGGGCGCGCGGAAAGGCTCGCCCTGATCTGAACACGGGTGCGTTCAGAGTTGACTTACTGGAAAGTAAGGAAGGGGTGGCCTTCGCCACAAGACTGCGTACACGACAAAATCGACCGACACAGCGACAGGGGAGGGCCAGTGGCGGGCAGGCTGAGGGCGCCGACCGGCCGGTACGCCGGAAAGTCCGCCGCGGAGCGGCAGGCCGAGCGGCGCCGCAGATTCCTGGACGCGGCGCTGCGGCTGTTCGGCGACACCCCCGGCTACCGGGGCACGACGGTCGCCGCCCTCAGCGAGGCGGCCGGTCTGTCGACCCGTCAGTTCTACGAGGAGTTCCGCACCCTGGAGGACGTCCTGGCGGCGCTGCACCTCCAGGTCAACGACTGGGCCGAGGAGGCGGTCGTGGCCGCGCTCGCCGACGCCCAGGACCTGCCGCTCGCCGACCGGGCCACCGCCATCTTCCGTGCCTACGCGGGCGACGTCACCGGCGACCCGCGCCGCATCCGCATCACCTTCGTCGAGATCGTCGGAGTCAGCCCGCGCCTGGAGGAACAGCGTCTGGCCCGCCGCGCCCGCTGGATCGACCTGATCTGCGCCGAGGCCACACAGGCCGCCGCCCGCGGCGAGGCCGCCCCCCGCGACTACCGCCTCGCGGCGACGGCGTTCATCGGCAGCGTCAACGGCCTCCTGCACGACTGGAGCGCCGGCTGGGTGGACGCCACCCTGGACGAGGTGGTGGACGAACTGGTCCGCCAACTGCTCGGCATCCTGCGGCCGACGGGGTGGACGCCGGGCGCGTCCTGACCCGCCGGCCGCCGGCGGTTCAGCCCGTCGGCCGGGCCTTCCGGATCTCCTCACCGGGCCAGTCGCGCGCCCACGCGGCGGTCACCTCGGGGTGGTCCCGGGGCGCGGGGCCGGGCGCGCGCACCTCGATCAGGTACCTGGGGCCGCGGCAGACGGCCCATCTCGCCGCGCGGCGGGCGGAACTCGCCGGACAACCACCCGCACGCACAACCGGATCGGGCTCCGGCCCGTCAGGCCATCCGCCCGACCGCCTCCACCACCCGTCCCGTCCCGTCCTCCGCCCGCACCCGGGCCCCCACCTCCCGCGCCCGCTCACTGAAGCGGTCCTCGCGGGTCGCCCGCACCAGCGCCGACGCCAGCGTGTCGGCGGTCAGCTCGCGCAACGGGACCACGCGCGGCGCCACTCCGATCGCCACCAGCCGGTCCGCCCAGAACCCCCCGTCGAACTGGATCGGCACCGGCACCGCCGGCACCCCGGCCCGTACCCCGGCCGCCGTCGTGCCCGCGCCGCAGTGGTGGACGACCGCGGCCGTCTCGGGGAAGAGCAGGGAGTGCGGGACCTCGTCGACGGTCAGCATGTCCGGGCCGTCCGCCGCCAGACCCGCCCAGCCGCTCTGGATCACCCCGCGCAGCCCGGCCCGCCGCAGCGCCCGCACGATCTCGGCGCTGACCCGCCCCGGGTCGGGCACCGTGGCACTGCCCAGCCCGACGAAGACCGGCGGCGGCCCCGCGTCCAGGAAGTCCCGCAGCATGGCCGGAAGCCGCCGCTCGCGGTCGTACGGCCACCAGTAGCCGGCGATGTCCAGTCCCGGCCGCCAGTCGCGGGGGCGGGGCAGCACCTCGGCGCTGAAGCCGTGCTGGACGGGCCACCCGTGCCGCTCGCGGGCCCGCCGTCCCGCACCACGGCGGCGCGCCGCGGGCAGGCCCAGCCGGGCGCGGACCACCGGCAGGGCCGGGGCGAAGACCTGCTCGACGGCGAGCTCGACCCCGTGCCCGGCGAGCCGGTTGCCGATCGCCCCCCACGACCCGCCCCCGAGCATCGGTGGCGCGAACTCCCGTGTGGGTGCGACGGGTTGGAGGTAGAGGCCGAGGCTGGGCAGGGACAGCCCCTCGGCGATGGTGTGGCCCAGCGGCGCCATCGAGGCCGACAGCAGCAGGACGTCACTGGTGCGGGCGGCGGCCAGCAGGTCGTCGGTCATGTCCGCGACCAGCGCCCGTGCCATCCGGGCCACCCGCAACAGCTTGCCCACGCCGCTGGTGCTGCGGTGCAGCCCGCGTCCCCGTTCCGACTCCAGCTCCGCCCGCGGATCCACCGGCAGCGGATGGAAGCCCACGCCCGATCCCGCCACCAGCGGCGCGAAACGCCCATGGGTGACCAGGGTGACCTCGTGGCCCGCGCGCACCAGCGCGTGCCCCAGACCGGTGAAGGGGGCCACATCGCCCCGGGAGCCCGCCGTCATGATCGCCACTCGCACGACGCACAGTATGGGGGCGCGGAGCCGGCGAAGGGGTGAACGACCCTGCGAAAGCGGCCACTTCACTCCCGTCGCCCCGACGGGCCCGCTCCGCACCGCCCCGCCGGCTGCGGTGACCGGCCGGGCGGTGTCCCTGCCGCTACTCGTCCCAGGCCTGGATCAGCGTCTGATCGACGATCTTGCCGTCGCGCAACGAGAGCATCGACTCGGACAGGACACGCACCCCGTCCGAGTACACGCAGGACTCGCTGTACGCGGCGCGGTCGCCCTGGACGACGCAGTCCTCCAGCTTGTGCGTCATGTCGCGGCTGTAGACGTCGTCGAGCAGCCGGGCGATCTCGTCCCGGCCGTGCAGCACGGCGGGACGGCTCGGCTGGGTGTTGCGGTCGACGACGCGCAGTTCCGCGTCGTCCGCGTAGAGCGACAACAGTGTCTCCGACGTGTCCGCTTCGATGCCCCGGCGCAGAGTGTCGGCGTCGAAGGTGGAACCTGCCATACCCATGGTGACCTCCTGAAGAGGGCCGCGACCGAGGGAGGACGGGCCGCCGGGCCCTCCCTTCCGAGACTCCTCCGCCCCACCGGCCCCGGCAAGCGCAGGGGTGGTGCCGTGCCTGTCGGGTGAGCGGCTCCACCCGCTCCGTGTCCGCGAGCCGTCCGGCGCGTCGCCGGAAGGGACGATCCCCACTCGACGCATCGCCGCCGGTGGTCCGCTCACTCGGCCGTCGCGAGGAACTGGGTCGCCGCCAGCTCCGCGTACAGCGGATCGGCCGCGACCAGCTCACGGTGCGTGCCCACCGCGCGCACCCGGCCGGCGTCCATGACCACGATCCGGTCGGCCGTGGTGACCGTCGACAGCCGGTGGGCGACGACCAGCACGGTCGTGGTGCGGGCGACGTCGGTGACCGTGTCGCGCAGCGCCGCCTCGTTCACCGCGTCCAGCTGCGAGGTCGCCTCGTCGAGCAGCAGCAGCCGGGGGGCGCGCAGCAGGGCGCGGGCGATGGACACACGCTGCCGTTCCCCGCCGGACAGCTTGGTCCCCCGATGCCCGACCAGCGTGTCCAGACCCTGCGGCAGCCGGTCGACCAGGTCCTCCAGCCGGGTCGTCTTCAGCACACGCCGCACGGCGTCCTCGTCGGCGTCCGGGTTGCCCAGCAGCAGGTTGTCGCGCAGGCTGCCCGACAGCACGGGGGCGTCCTGCTCGACGTACCCGATCGCGGACCGCAGCCGCGGCAGCTCCCAGTCGGGCAGGGCCCGGCCGTCGAGGCTGATGGTGCCGGACTCGGGGTCGTAGAACCGCTCGATCAGCGAGAACACCGTGGTCTTGCCCGCGCCGGACGGCCCGACGAACGCCGTCATGCCCCGGGCCGGGACCTCGAAGCTCACCCCGTGGTGGACGTACGGCAGGTCGTCGGCGTACCGGAAACGCACGTCGGTGAAGGCGAGCGAGGCCGGTTCGGCGGCCGGCGACGGCAGCGGCGCGGGCCGGGCGGCGGGCTCGGCGGGCAGCCGCAGCGCCTCCTGGATCCGCCCGAGGGCCGCCGAACCGGTCTGGTACTGGGTGATCGCACCGACCACCTGCTGGATCGGGGACATCAGATAGAAGACGTACAGCAGGAACGCCACCAGCGTCGCGACGTCGATCGCGCCCGTCGCCACCCGCGCCCCGCCCACCGCCAGCACCGTGATGAACGCGGTCTGCATCGCCAGGCCGGCCGTGTTGCCCGCCGCCGCCGACCACTTGGCGGCCCGCACGCTCTGCCGCCACGACTCCTCGGCAGCCTCGTGCAGCGCCCGCTCCTCGCGGGCCTCCGCGCCCGACGCCTTCACCGTGCGCAGCGCGCCCAGCACCCGCTCCAGGGAGGCCCCCATCACGCCCACCGCGTCCTGCGCCCGCCGGCTGGCCCGGTTGATGCGCGGCACGATCACCCCGAGGACCGTGCCGGCGCCCAGGATCACCGCCAGCGTGACGCCGAGCAGCACCGGATCCACCACCCCCATCAGCACCACCGTCGCCACGAGCGTCAGCCCGCCGGTGCCGAGGCCGACCAGCGAGTCGGTGGTGACCTCCCGCAGCAGGGTCGTGTCGGAGGTGATGCGCGCCATGAGATCACCCGGCTCGCTGCGGTCCACCGCCGTGATCCGCAGCCGCAGCAGATACGACGACAGCGCGCGCCGCGCCTCCAGCACCACCGACTCGGCCGTCCGCCGCAGCACGTAGGAACCCAGCGCGCCCACCGACGCGTTGGCCACGACCAGCGCCGACAGCCCGAGCAGCGCGCCGGTGATCGCCCGGTCGTGCGCCAGGTCGTCGATCAGGCCCCGCGCCACCAGCGGCAGCAGCAGCCCGGTCGCCCCGGTGACCAGCGAGAGCAGCGCCCCCGCCAGCAGCGCCCAGCGGTGCGGCCGTACGTAACCGAGGAGCAGACGCCACGGGGGCGGGACGGCGGCTGATTCTGCGGTGCTCACAAGGCTCCTCGGGACGGTTGCGCGGGACGGTTTCGGATGGCGCCGTTCAGGCTACGCGGACAGCGCCGGCAGCTGGCCGGAAGGAGGTGTTCCGGCCGATGGGAGGCCCTGTCGCCCGTGCCCTTACCGATCAGTCACGCGTAGGGTCGGGGCAACGGTTGGCCGCCGACGAAAGGGACAGTGCCATGGCGCAGGAAGTGCGGGGTGTGATCGCACCGGGCAAGGACGAGCCGGTACGGGTGGAGACGATCGTGGTGCCGGACCCGGGGCCGGGGGAGGCCGTGGTGAGGATCCAGGCCTGCGGGGTGTGCCACACCGATCTGCACTACAAACAGGGCGGGATCAACGACGAGTTCCCCTTCCTGCTCGGGCACGAGGCGGCGGGTGTGGTGGAGTCGGTCGGTGACGGCGTCACGGAGGTCGCGCCGGGCGACTTCGTGATCCTCAACTGGCGTGCGGTGTGCGGGCGGTGCCGGGCGTGTCTGCGGGGCAGGCCCTGGTACTGCTTCGACACCCACAACGCGCGGCAGAAGATGACTCTGACCGACGGCACGGAACTCTCGCCGGCGCTGGGCATCGGGGCGTTCGCCGAGAAGACGCTGGTGGCGGCCGGACAGTGCACCAAGGTGGACCCTTCGGTGTCGCCGGCGGTGGCCGGGCTGCTGGGCTGCGGTGTGATGGCCGGCATCGGGGCGGCGATCAACACGGGCAACGTCGGCCGGGGTGACAGCGTGGCCGTGATCGGCTGCGGCGGCGTCGGGGACGCGGCGATCGCGGGGGCGAACCTGGCGGGCGCCGCGAAGATCATCGCCGTCGACATCGACGACCGCAAGCTGGAGACGGCCCGGACGATGGGCGCCACGCACACGGTCAACTCCAAGGAGACGGACCCGGTCGAGGCGATCCGCGAACTGACCGGAGGCTTCGGCGCGGACGTCGTCATCGAGGCCGTCGGCCGCCCGGAGACCTACCGGCAGGCCTTCTACGCCCGGGACCTGGCCGGGACGGTGGTCCTGGTGGGCGTCCCGACACCGGAGATGAAGCTCGAACTGCCCCTGCTGGACGTCTTCGGGCGCGGCGGGGCGCTGAAGTCGTCCTGGTACGGCGACTGCCTGCCCTCCCGTGACTTCCCCATGCTGATCGACCTGCATCTGCAAGGCCGCCTGGATCTCGGGGCGTTCGTGACCGAGACCATCCAGCTCGACGAGGTGGAGAAGGCGTTCGAGCGGATGCACCACGGTGACGTGCTGCGCTCGGTGGTGGTGCTGTGATGGCCGCCCGCATCGAACGCCTCGTCACCTCCGGCCAGTTCACCCTCGACGGCGGAACCTGGGACGTCGACAACAACGTCTGGATCGTGGGCGACGACCACGAGGCCGTCGTCATCGACGCCGCGCACGACGCGCAGGCCATCGCCGCCGCCGTCGGCGACCGCCGCCTCACCGCCATCGTGTGCACCCACGCCCACAACGACCACATCGGCGCCGCGCCCGCCCTCGCGGACCTCACGGGCGCGACGATCTGGCTGCACCCCGACGACCTGCCGCTGTGGAAGCTGACCCACCCCGGCCGCGAACCCGACGCCCATCTGGCCGACGGCCAGGTCATCGAGGCAGCCGGGGCCGACCTCACCGTCCTGCACACCCCCGGGCACGCGCCCGGCGCGGTCTGCCTGTACGACCCCGGGCTCGGCGTGCTGTTCACCGGCGACACCCTCTTCCAGGGCGGCCCCGGCGCCACCGGCCGCTCCTACTCCCACTTCCCGACGATCATCACCTCCATCCGCGACCGGCTCCTGACCCTCCCGCCCGAGACGAAGGTCCTCACCGGTCACGGCGACGCCACCACCATCGGCGCCGAGGCACCCCACCTCCAGGAGTGGATCGACCGGGGCCATTAAGGAAGCGAACGGTGCGACGGATCACCGTACGATCGCGGACATGACACCCACTGCGACGCTCGTGACCCTCCATGGCATCCGTGTCCTGCGCTGCGCCCCCGACGGCCCGTCCCTGGACGGCGAGAGCGCGGCGCTCGACCTGATCGGTGACGCGTTCGGGCAGGAGGCGCAGCTCGTCTGCGTGCCCGCCGAGCGGGTCGGGGAGGAGTTCTTCCGGCTGCGGTCGGGCGTCGCGGGCGCGATCGTGCAGAAGTTCGCCAACTACCGGCTGCGACTCGCCGTCGTCGGGGACATCTCCCGGCAGGTCGCCGACAGCTCCGCGCTGCGCGACTTCGTGTACGAGTCGAACCAGGGCGGCCAGCTCTGGTTCCTGCCGGACGACGACGCCCTTGAGGAGCGGCTGCGCCCGACCGGGTGACCGCGACCAGGAAAGACGACGGGTCCGCAAAAGACGACAGAAGATGTCCGGCTTCCACGCGATCCTCGATCACGCATCGACGGAACACACACGGGAGGCCGGACATGTCCGTTTCGCTGGAAGGCAAGGTCGCACTGGTCGCCGGGGCGACCCGGGGCGCGGGGCGCGGTATCGCCGTGGAACTTGGAGCGGCCGGGGCGACCGTCTACGTCACCGGCCGCTCCACCCGCGCCCGCCGCTCCGAGTACGACCGCCCGGAGACGATCGAGGACACCGCCGACCTCGTCACCGAGGCCGGCGGCCAGGGGATCGCCGTCCCCACCGACCATCTCGACCCCGCGCAGGTCCGCGCGCTCGTCGACCGGATCGCCGACGAGCGGGGCCGGCTCGACGTCCTGGTCAACGACATCTGGGGCGGCGAGAACCTCTTCGAGTGGGAGGCGCCCGTCTGGGAGCACGACCTCGACAACGGCCTGCGGCTGCTGCGCCTCGCGGTCGAGACCCACGTGATCACCAGCCACCACGCCCTGCCGCTGCTGCTGCGCCACCCCGGCGGCCTGGTCGTCGAAATGACCGACGGAACCGCCGAGTACAACCGCGACACCTACCGCAACAGCTTCTTCTACGACCTCGCCAAGGTGTCCGTCCTGCGCATGGCCTTCGCCCTCGGCCATGAACTCGGCCCGCGCGGCGCCACCGCCGTCGCGCTCACCCCCGGCTGGCTGCGCTCGGAGATGATGCTCGACCATTACGGCGTACGCGAGGAGAACTGGCGCGACGCCCTGGAGACGGTGCCGCACTTCGCCATCTCCGAGACGCCCCGCTACGTCGGCCGGGCGGTCGCCGCCCTCGCCGCCGACCCCAAGGTGTCCCGATTCAACGGGCAGTCCCTCTCCAGCGGCGGCCTCGCCCCGGAGTACGGGTTCACCGACCTCGACGGCAGCCGCCCCGACGCCTGGCGCTACATCGTCGAGGTACAGGACCGGGGCAAGCCGGCTGACACCACGGGGTACCGGTGACAAGGCGCTGAGGCGCCACCCGGCGGGAGCGGCCGTGCGGTGACGCCGGGGGACGGACGCTGTAGAGACGCTCAATCGTTCGTGCAGAACATTTCACTTGTCCTGTCAGGGCGTTCTCGGGCAGCGTTCCCCCGTGCAGACCCCCACCCGCCCCGCCTCGCCCTGGCACGTCCGTGACTTCCGTGTCCTGTTCTCCGCCACCGCGCTGAGCCAGTTCGGCACCAACGTCGGTTACGTCGCCGTCCCGCTCGTCGCCGTGGCCGCGCTGGACGCGACACCCGGCCAGGTCGGCGCCCTGGCGACGCTGTCCACCCTGGCGTTCCTGCTGATCGGGCTGCCGGCCGGGGCCTGGGTGGACCGGATGCGGCAGCGACGGGTCCTGGTCGCCGCCGACCTGGCCCGCGCCGCCCTGCTCGCCTCGGTCCCGCTGGCCTGGTGGTGGGACGCGCTCACCCTCGGCCAGCTGTACGCGGTCGTTCTGCTGAGCGGCTGCGCGACCGTGTTCTTCGACGTCGGCTCACAGAGCGTGCTGCCCCGACTGGTCGACCGCGGCGCCCTCGTCCAGGCGAACTCCGCCGTCGTCGGCCTCCAGGCGGTGGGCAACATCGCCGGCCGCGGCGCGGGCGGCGGCCTCGTCCAGCTCCTCACCGCGCCCGTCGCCGTGGTCTGCGCCGCCGGCGCCCACCTCGCCTCGGCGCTCCAGCTGCTCGCCGTACGGCACCGGGGGACCGACCGGCTCCCGGCGGGGACGGCGGGCCTGCGGGATCAGATCGCCGAAGGCCTGCGGCATGTCCTCGGCAACCGCGAACTGCGCGCCCTGGCCCTGACCGCCGCCCTCAGCAACCTCGGCTCGCAGCTCGTCAACACCATGCTGCCGATCCTCTTCATCCGCGAACTCGGTCTGTCGGCGGGCGCGTTGGGCCTGTACTGGGGAGCCGGCGGCCTCGGGCTCCTGCTCGGCGCCCGCTGCGCCCGCCCGCTCGCCGCCCGCCTCGGCCACGGCCGTGCGCTCGCCCTCGCCGGTCTCGTCCTGGCACCGGCCGCGCTGCTGGTCCCGCTGATCGGACGCGGCCCGTGGCTCTGGCTCGCGGGCGCGGGCTGGGTGCTGGCCATGCTCAAGATCGGCACGGACAACGTCCTCGGCGTGAGCCTGCGCCAGCGCATGACCCCGGACGCCCTGCTCGGCCGTATGAACGCCACCTTCCGGTTCCTGCTGACGGGAGCGCTCGCCGTCGGCGCCGCCGTCTCCGGCCTGCTCGGGGAACTGATCGGCGTGCGGGCGACGTTGTGGGTCGGCGGGGCCGTGCTCGCGGTGGCGTTCCTGCCGGTGTCGCTCTCCCCGGTCCGGTCCCGGCGCGAACTCCCCGCCCAGGAGCCGGTGACGGCGTCTCCCGCGCGCGTGCCCTGACGGACAGGAAGTTCACCGTTTCGTCACAACATGGGCAGCCCTACAACCGATGCCGCGGCCGAGCGGTCTAGTGGGACGAGACGTGCCGCATTCATGTCAGGGAGAGGGCAGCCATGGGGGACATACGCAGACGAGGAGCCGTCGCGCTCGGGGTCACGGGCCTGGTCGCGCCGTTGACGCTCGCACTGGGCGCGGCGCCGGCCCAGGCCGCGAGCTGCACCACGCAGGCCGGGCCGTACCAGAAGCAGGTCGAGAAGTTCCTCGGCAGGCCGGTCGACGGCAAGCAGTCGGCCGCCGACTGCAAGGCCATCCGGGCCTTCCAGAACAAGCACGGCATCACGCCGAACATCGGCTACGCGGGACCCGTCACCTGGGGAGTGATGGATCTCATGAACAAGCAGAAGGCGGTCGGCAACAAGCCCAACAAGGACGGCAAGTGCCCGACCAACAAGGGCCGCATCGCCTGCGTCAACCTCACGCTCCAGCTCAGCTGGATCCAGGACGGCAGCCGGCTCGTCTACGGTCCCGTCCCGGTCCGCACCGGCCGTGACGGGTACGAGACCCGCACTGGCCTGAAGAAGATCTACTGGCGCAACATCGACCACGTCTCCAGCATCTACAACGTGCCGATGCCCTACAGCCAGTTCTTCGACGGCGGCCAGGCGTTCCACTCCGCGAGCGTCAGCATGTGGAACCCGCCGGGTTCGCGCGGCTGCGTCAACCTGACCACGACCGCCGCCAAGAAGTACTGGTCGCTGCTGAAGAACGGCGACGACGTCTTCGTCTACGGCCGCAAGCCGGGCACCTGACGGGCGCCGTGGCGTGCCGTGGGGACGGACAGACGGACGTGATCAGCAACACGTCCGTTCTGTCCGTTTAACTAGGTATTACTCACGGCGCCTTCACCCTCGACATCGTAAGATTCACACCATGTCCACCACTGTTGAACGCCTCTCCGAGCGATCGGCCGAAGAGGTCAACGAGGAGATCCGGGCCCTGTGGCTCCGGTCGGGCGGGACACTGAGCGTCGAGCAGCGCGAGGAGTACCAGCGGCTCGTCATGGAGTGGGCCGCCGCGGTTCCGCAGCCGGTCGAGGCGGCCTGACCGCCGTCCGACCGCGGGGCCGACCCGCATCGGAGCTCCGTCCGAGGGCACCCCACAGCTCATGGGTGCCCTCCTCGCACTTTCCTCGGCCGTCCTCTACGGCCTCGTCGATTTCGCCGGCGGGCTGCTGTCCCGCCGCGCCCACTTCGCCGCCGTCACCCTCCTCGGGCAGATCGGCGGCCTTCTTCTCGCCGTGGCGGTCGCCCTTGTCGTCCCCGCCGAGGCCGTCCACCGGGGCGACCTGGCGTGGGGCGCCCTGTCGGGCGTCGGCAGCGGGATCGCCATGCACTTTCTCAACCGGGGGCTCAGCCACGGCGCGATGAGCGTCGTCGTGCCCGTGAGCGCCGTCACCTCCGTCGCCCTCTCCGTCGTGTGCGGTGTCCTCCTCCTCGGAGACCGCCCCGGACTTCTCGCCTGGACCGGCATCGCCGTCACCGTGCCCGCGCTGTGGCTGGTCGCCGGCGGCGGTGTGGGCGGTGTCGCCGGGGGCGGAGTGCGGGACGGGCTGCTCGCCAGCGCGGGCGTCGCCGTGCAGTATCTCGCCCTCGGGCAGGCCGACCCGGGCAGCGGGCTGTGGCCCGTGGCGGCGGGACGGGTCGCCGCCGTGGCCGTGCTGCTGCCGGTCGCGGCCCGCCGCATGCGACGGCCGGGCACCCCGGCGCTCGGCGCGGCCGCCCTCGCGGTCGGTGCCGGGGCCGCGCTGGGCCTGTCCCTCTTCCAGCTCGCCGCCCACCGTGAGCTGCTGGCGGTCGCCGTCGTCATCGCCTCCCTGTACCCGGCCCTGCCCGTCGTCCTCGGCCTGGTCCTGCTGCGTGAGCGGGTCGACCGATGGCAGGCGGTGGGGCTGGTGGGCGCGGCGGCGGCCACCGTGCTGCTCGCGGTCGGCTGACCCGGCCCGGGCCCGACGGCACCTCATCCCCACGTCGTCGAGTAGTACCGCTGATAGGCCTTGCGGTCCTGCTCCGCGCGGATGAAGCGGGTGGCGACGAGCGCGACCAGGCTGCCCGCGATCACCAGCAGACCGGGCCCGATGTTGCGGGGATCGGTCAGCCGGGCGGCCAGCGACGTGCCGATCGACCCGCCCGTCACCGGGGTCGTCGAACCCGGTGAGGCCGCGCCCGGCGCGATCGCGGCCGCCGTCGAGGACGGCGACGGCTCCGGCTCGCCCTGGGTCGGCGCGGGGGAGCCGCCGCTCTGCGCCACGTCGGACGGCGCCGCCACGATCAACTGCACACCGAGCTGGGCCAGCGCCTTCGTCACCGGCTGGAAGAACGTCGTACCGCCCGCCGTGCAGTCGCCGCTGCCGCCCGAGGTGATGCCGAGCGCGATGCCCTCGGAGAACATCGGGCCGCCGCTGTCACCGGACTCGGCGCACACGTTCGTCTCGATCAGCCCGGAGACCGTGCCCTCCGGGTAGTTGACCGTCGCGTCCAGGCCGGTGACCTCGCCCTCGCGCAGCCCGGTGGTGCTGCCGCTGCGGAACACCCGCTGGCCGACGGCCGCGTCGCCGACGCCCGTGATGCGCACCCCGTTGCCGTCCCCGATGGCCACGATGTCGGCGCCCTCGCCGGCCTCCCCGCTCGCGTACTGCACCAGGGCGAAGTCCCCGCCGGGGAAGCTGGAGTTGACCGTGCGGCCCACCTGCTGGGTGCCCTGGCTGTCCGCGAACCAGGTGGAGCCGGTGGGCCCGCAGTGTCCGGCGGTCAGGATGAAGTCGTTGCTGCCGTTGGTCACGTTGAACCCCGCCGAACAGCGCCCGCCCGCCGAGATGATGGGCTGGGCGCCGTTGATGCGGGTGGTGAAGGTGCCGGAGGTGCGCTCCATACGGACGAAGCTGCCGATGCCCGACGCGACCTTCGTCAGGTCGGCCCAGGCGGACGCCGACACGGTGGTGTCGCCCCGCACGACGACCTGGTTGGACTTGTAGTCCAGCACCCACGCCGTGCCGGGGACCCGGGGCGCCGCGCGCAGCGCCGCCGTGGCCGACTTCAGCTCGTTCATGCTGTGCCCGACGACCTTCGCCTCGGCGCCCGCCTCACGGACCGTCGCCGCCGTGTTCTCATCGGTGACCGCGACCACCGGACGGCCGTCGGAGCCGATCCAGGTGCCCGCGGTGCGGGAGCTGCCGAGCCGCTTGACCAGGTCGGACCC
>NZ_BQUN01000034.1:90716-158178 GCF_026008495.1 Streptomyces sp. A012304 | reverse complement strand
GCGCCCCCCCGCCACCGCCGACGTGGCGGGCGTCTCGCTCGCCACGGCCGCCTGAGCGACCATGGCCCCTCCCAGGAGGAGTCCGCCGACCGCCGCCAGCCGTGTCGCTCGCCGGACGGTCCGTCGTCGTACGTGCCTCATGCATGGCTCCCGAAACCCCGAACGCGCGGTCCAACACCGCGGGGCACTCCGGTCGTTGAGCGCCCTCACTCCATACGTGCCGGGACCCGTTCGCGTTCAGCCGGGAGTGATCGTTTCAGCGTTTGCGGGCGACCCCGCCGAACATGGCGACCTCCTCCGGCTCCGCCCCGCCGGTCTGCTCGGGGCGCCAGCGCGAGCACGACACCACGCCCGGCTCCAGCAGCTCCAGGCCGTCGAAGAATCGGGTGACCGCCTCGGGCGTGCGCTGGGTGAGCTTCGGCGTGCCGTGCTCGTTCCAGAACTTCACCGCCTCGTCCACGTCCGGCATCGCCGGGGAGGTGATGGTGTGCGACAGCACCAGGTGGCTGCCCGACGGCAGCTCGTCGACCAGCCGCCGCACCAGCGCGTACGGGTCCTCGTCGTCGCCGATGAAGATGACCACGCCGAGCAGCATCAGCGCGACCGGCTTGCTGAAGTCCAGTGTCTTCGCGGCGTGTTCGAGGATCGCGTCGACGTTGCGCAGGTCCTCGTCGAGGTAGTCGGTGTGACCCTCGGGCGTGCTGGTGAGCAGGGCCCGGGCGTGCGCCAGGACCAGCGGGTCGTTGTCGACGTAGACGATCCTCGCGTCCGGCGCCTCGCGCTGGGCGACCTCGTGGGTGTTGTCCGCGGTGGGCAGACCGGTGCCGATGTCGAGGAACTGGCGTATCCCGGCGTCGGCCACCAGGTGGCGCACGGCGCGGCCCAGGAAGAGCCGGTCGGCGCGGGCGTACTCCCCTATGCCGGGGTGCAGTTGGCGGATCTGGTCGCCGGCCGCGCGGTCGACCTCGTAGTTGTCCTTGCCGCCCAGCCAGTAGTTCCAGATGCGGGCGGTGTGCGGCTGGGCGGTGTTGATGCGGTCGCGCAGCGACTGCGCCGCCACGTCCACGGCCGGCGGGTTCTCGGTCACGGATCAGCCCCCTGTGCTGCCTGATGAGTGATGCCTCGGACGGGAAGGGCCGAGGCTGCCGAACGCTCTCGGCGAGCGTCCGATGAGCAATCTAGACCGCCGAGTTGACCGCCGTGCGGGGTCCCCCGCTTTCGTCCGCCGGTCCGAGCCGGGCCCAGCTGCGCTCGTCGCCCCAGACGGCCCGCTCGCCGGTGTAGGGGCGCAGCAGCGCGGTCAGTGCCGGGTCGCCGCGGCCGTTCAGCTCGTCGGAGGCGATCTTGCGGGCGATCCCGGCGAGGAAGTCGGCGAGCTGCACCCGGGCGTCGAACCGCGCCTGGACGAGCCGGAGCCCCGCGAGAGCGATGCCCCGCCGGCGGGCCGTCGCCTCGATCCAGGCGATGCGGTCGGGGGTGAGCATGTTCTGCCGGTCGTGGGTGAGCAGGACCGGACGTCCGCCGGCGCTCCAGTGCGCGGCCGTGGACAACACCGACGGCAGCAGCGGATTGAGTACCGGGGTCAGTACGAAAGGCCCGTGCTGGACGTCCGCCCGGTAGGCGAGGGCACGCGGACGGGTCGGCGCGATCCGGTCCAGAATTCCCGCCGCGTCGGTGCCCGCATACGTCCGCCGCAATCGGTCGACCGTGCGGAAGAAATCCTCGACCGGCGCGTCGGACACATCGTGGGTCCGCACGCGCAGCAGTTGGTTGGCGGCCTCGAGGAATTCCCGCCAGTCCGTTTCCCGGAATGTTCCGCGGCCGTCGCGGAAAAGGAGGACGGCCGCCGCCGGATCGTCCAGCAGCAGGTCGACGGCCCGGTCCACCACGAAATACGCCTTCTCCACGAGATGCACATGAGCCCGGCCGTACAGCGGTCCGTCGGGCGAGAGCAGCCATTCCAGAACCGCCCGGTGTTTCTCCCGCAGCAGATGGTTCGCCTTGTACTCCTCGGCGGGTGAACGGATCCGTTCACGGATCTCGCGCAGATGCGCGGCGGCCGTTTCCACGGGTGTGCGCACACTGGCGTGCGCGAACACATCCGTGTTCCCGCCGGTGAGGTTCTCCCCGTCCGACCCCGACTCGTCGCAGGCGACGTCCGGAATCGCCGCCGTGTCCGCCACGGGTTTTCCGTTCACGTGATCCCAGGTCACCACAGCCCCCTGTCTCGTGCCCATCACCAGCATCCCGCACGGAACGCCCGGCGAACCGGATCCCCGGCCCGCAGCGCGGCCCGGCGACCGGTCGCGGAGATCCTCGGGAGGTGGGTGCGGCGCCGGGCCGAGGACCAGGACCCCACGGTGCCGTCCCTCGGGCTCTGCGCAGGGGAGGCGATCGCCGCATGAACACGCACGGCCCGGGTACGCACCGCGGCTGCCGAGGTGGTGACGGACACCGCTGCCTAGACTTCGGAGCATGGACGACACGGCGCTGGACGGGCTGGCCGCGGGCAAGTACCTGCTGATCACCAGCTACCGCAAGGACGGAACCCCGGTCGCCACCCCCGTGTGGGTGGTGCGCGACGGGGACGCGCTCGGGGTGTGGACGATCTCCGACTCCTGGAAGGTCAAGCGGATCCGCGCCCGGGCCGACGTCCTCGTCGGCCCCTGCGACCTGCGCGGCAGGCCGACGGGCAAGCAGATTCCGGCCACCGCCGAGATCTGCGACGCGGCCACCACCGCCCGCTACCGCACGCTGATCGCCCGCAAGTACGGCATCGTCGGCCGTCTCTCCCTCCTCGGCAGCAGGCTGCGCCGGGGCCTGGGCGGGACGGTCGGCCTGCGCATCACCCTGTGACACACGACGGGGCACGGACCGAGCGGCCCGTGCCCCGTCCTCACCGCCGGGTCAGGAAGCGTCCAGCACCGTGCCCGTCATGACCGGCGTACCGGGCTGCGGCTCACCCTCGAAGCCGGCCAGCCGAAGCCGCACCGACTCGGCCGGCTCGGCCACCCGGTCGGTCACCGTCGGCACGGTCAGCTCGAAGCCGGTACCGCCGGCCGGGATGTCCACCGACAGCCAGGAATCGAGCGAGGACAGCGCCCGCTCCGGGTCGGGGGCCTCTCCGGTGAACTCCTCCAGCCAGCGCGGGTCGACGTCCTTGGTGGACAGCTCCGCGCCCTCGGTGACGGCCTGGATCTCCACGGGGAACCACAGCGCCACACCGGCCGCCTCGGACAGCGACAGCCGCCAGGTCAGCGGCTGCCCCTCGGTCACCCGGTCCGCGACCGGCGTCACCGTGATCGTCGGCATGGGATCGTCGTTCTCGGCGGTCACCCCGCCCCGGTGCGCACCGACGACCGCGCCCCGCACCGCCTTCACGGCGATGTCGTGGCTCATGTCGTAGGCGAAGGTGGTGTCGCCCTTCACCTTGACCGGCACGTCGATGGCGTTGCTGCCGGGCCGTACCGTGACCAGCTTGTCCGTGCTCAGCCCGGTGTCCTGGTCGAGGACGTACACGCGGACCTGGCCGCTGCCCTTGCCGGAGATCTTGACCGGGACCCGGTAGGTGCGGGTGCCGGAGTCGCCCTCCTTCACCGTCAGACGGCCGACGTCGACCCGCGGCAGGGCTGCCGCCGTCACCGCCGGGGTACCGGGTGCCCAGCCCCAGGCGTCCATCAGCCAGGCCTGTCCGGACTGCGAACGCGGGGTCAGCTCCAGGTACTTGATGTGCTTCAGGTCGAGCTTCGCGCGGGTCGCGGCGGTCAGCGGGACGCGGACCTCACGCGCCCAGTGGGAGGCCGTGCGCTCGCTGCCCGGCAGCCCGTCCACCTGGACCCGGCCGAGCGTGGCCCGGCGACCGGAGGAGTCGGCGACCGACACGTCGAGCTTCGTGCCGGTCGTGTTCGGCGGCACGAACACCCGCAGGCTCAGTTCCTTGGAACCGGACAGCGACAGCGGGGCGGCGGGGGTGACGCGCGCCGCCTTGCCCGGCGCCGACCACTTCAGCGCCACCGCGCGGCGGCCGGTCTCCCGCGCGATCTCCCACGAGGCGAAGTGCGGGGAGGATCCGCCGGCCTCGCGGTCCAGGCAGGCCTTGGCGGGGTCCGGGTCGATCGCCGCGCACAGCGTGGCGCCGCTCACCTTCACCGAGCCGTCCGGCAGGATGCCGGCCCCCCGTCGCGCGCCGACCGCGTGGGTCAGGACCCGGGCCGGGCCCGCGGAGGGGGCTCGCCTGCCCGTGCCGTCGAGCAGCGGACGCACCTTGTCGTCCCCGCCGACGAACAGCCGGGCCGCGGCGGCGATGTAGGTGGCGCCGGCCTGGTGCTGCTGGTCGGCGGTCAGCCGGGTGCGGGTGCCCACCGAGCACACCGGGTCCCGCTGCTCCTCGTCCTCCCAGAAGTCGTCCCAGGAGGGCGCCTCGGACGTGCCCGGAGTCCACTCGCTGTTGAAGAAGTTGTGGTTGGCGCCGACCATGTAGACGGCGCTGTGCAGGGCGCCGCCCTTGCTGATCCCGCGCGTCCCGTCGACGTACACCTCGCCCTGGAGGTCGGAGACGTCGCCGTCGCAGCCCGGCAGGATCGTCGCCGAGGGCACATCGGCGACCGGATTCTGGCCGAAGATCGTCGGTCCGATGAGGACGGTCCCGCGGATCTTCCAGCGCACCGGGCCGCGGTAGCCGTCCTGGGCCGCGGGCGCCGGGTAGAGGCTGTCCATGGCGGCCCGGTTGACGCCCTCGCCGCCGCGCGAGTGACCCACGAGCAGGACACGCCCGAGGTCCGCCTTCGGCGCCTTGCGGACGGCCGCCGGGGCGGAGGCCGGCTGGGAGGCCCAGCCGGCCCAGCGGGCGAGGTGCTGCCGGACCAGGGAGGAACGGGCCTGGGCCCCGCCGTCCTCGGCCGCGAAGTCCTGGCCGTTGATGCCGTTGGCCGAGATGGACACGGTGACATAGCCCTGGGAGGCCAGCAGCTTCTGGTCCCGCAGATAGCCCTTGTGGCTGGGGATGGGCTTGGTGCCGGTGGGGCAGGGCCACTCACCGGCCGCGTACTCGTCGTCGCCCGGCTTGTAGCAGGTCGAGTGGCGGCCGTGCAGGAACAGCGCGAGGGGCCGCTTGCCGGTGGCTCCGGCCGGGGACACCACGACGGCCTTCATCTCGACCGGGGCGGCGAACCCGGGCAGCTTCACCGGGTCGAGGTCGTACTCGCCGGTGACCGTGCGGTACGAGCCCGGCTTGCCGGGGTCGACCGGGTTCGCCGGCGGCTGGGCCGACGGCTGCCCCGCGGCCAGCGGAGCGCGCGTGGGCTTGCCGGATCCGGCGGCGGGCGCGTCCAGTCGGCGCCCGCCCGCCAGTACCTGAAGGTCCTTCAGGGAGGTGCCGCGGGCGTCGTCGAGCGCGAGCCGGAAGGTGCGGCCGTCCGCGGCCGGCTTCGGCACACCGAGCAGTCCGTCCGCCGCGTGGAACTCCACGCGCGCGTCGCCCATGGGCACGGGCCGGTCGGAGCGCCAGACCAGTTCGGGTGCGCCGTCCGGTCCGCTGACGCGCCATCCGGGCGGCAGCGCGTCACCGGCGGACGCCGTCGACGGGCGGGTCTCGGAAGGTTGTTGGGCTTGTGCCAGTCCCGGTGTTCCCGCCAGGGCCGCGAGCGCGGCCACGGCGGTGACACCTATTCGCCGGGCACGGATCAAGAGTCCACTCCTCACCACTGGGAGCGCGGGAGCCCCGTCGGTACCGGAAGCCCCTCGCGCCTCGGAGGAAGCGAAACTCACGCTGTGGGTTGCCTGTGGCCATGGATTCGGTCCGCCGAGGGTAAAGATCCGGACATGGGGACTGGCCGCCCCGGGGACCGGGAAAGGCCACCACCATGAGCCGAACTCCCCTACTGCGGGCGGCAGTCGTCGGCACCGGGCACCGTGCCCAGGCCTTCACCCGGGACCTCGCCGCCCGCCCCGGCCACCGCGTCGCCGCCCTCTGCGACCCCAGCCCGACCCGGATGGCCTTCCACAACCGGCTGTTGACCGCCGCGGGCGAGCCGCCCGCCACCGAGTGGGACCCGGAACGCTTCACCGACCTGCTCACCGAGGAGGGCATCGACGAGGTCGTCGTCACCACCGTCGACCGTGAGCACGACCGCTACATCGTCCCCGCCCTCCAGGCGGGCTGCCGGGTGGTCACCGAGAAGCCGATGACCGTCGACGCGCAGCGCTGCGCCCGGATCCTGGACACGGTCCGCGAGACGGGCAACTCCCTCACCGTCGCCTTCAACTACCGCTTCAACCCCGTCCACGAGAAGGTCCGCGCGCTGCTCGCCGACGGCGCGGTCGGGGAGGTGCTCTCCGTCCACTTCGAGTGGCTGCTCGACACCCGGCACGGCGCCGACTACTTCCGCCGCTGGCACCGCGAGAAGCGGAGCAGCGGCGGCCTGATGGTGCACAAGGCGAGCCACCACTTCGACCTGGTCAACTGGTGGCTCGACGACGAGCCCGAGGAGGTCTTCGGCTACGGCCGGCTCGCCTTCTACGGGCCGGAGGCGGGCGCCCGTCACGGTCTGCGCCGACCGTACGAGCGCGCCCACGGCGCCGACGCCGCCGCCGGCGACCCGTTCGCGCTGGACCTCGCGGCCGACGACACCCTGCGCGCCCTCTACCTGGACGCCGAGGGCGACGACGGCTACCACCGCGACCGCAACGTCTTCGGCGGGCCCGTCACCATCGAGGACGACATGGCCGTCCTGGTCCGTTACGCGCGCGGCGCGACGATGACGTACCACCTCACCGCGTACTCCCCGTGGGAGGGCTACCGGGTGATGGTCAACGGCAGCGCGGGCCGGCTGGAACTGGAGGTCGAGGAGAGCCGCTGGCAGTCGTCCCGGACCCGGATCACCTCCACCGGCGGCGCGCCGCACGGGGACACGGCGGCCGAGCACGCGGGCGGGGTGCGGCTGACGCTGCGCCCGTTGTGGCGGCCGCCGGCCGAGATCCCCGTCACCGTCGCGCACGAGGCGCACGGCGGGGGAGACACCCGGATGCTCGACGCGCTGTTCGGGACGGCGGGGGCGGCCGGCCGGCCCCTCGCCGGCGAACGCGACGGCGCGCTGGCGCTCGCCGTCGGACTCGCCGCCAACCGGTGCTTCGAGACCGGTGCGCCGGCGCGGATCAGGGACCTGCTGCCCGGACTGGGGGAGCGGACCGGCTGAGCGCGCCGATCAGTGCCAGGCCCGGTAGGGCTCGTCGACGAGCTGGAAGACCGGCTCGCCCCGCACCGGGTCCTTGGCCGTGGACAGCCGGACGCGGTCGCCGCTGTGGATGCCGATGGCCGGGCCCATGACCCGGCCGCGTACGACGAACCCCTCGGCCATCTCGATCAGCGACACATTGCGCGCGGAGGGCGTGTTGCGGTGCACCACCGTGGAGTGGCGGACCGTCCCGAGGCCCGTGCTGCGCTCGGTGCGCAGGTCGCTGCCCTGGCACACCGGACACAGCAGCCGGTGGTACATGGCGGTGCCGCACCAGGTGCAGCGCTGGAAGTGGATCGCCTCGGCGTCCGTGCCCCGGCGGTCGATGACGCCCGCCGGGGAGCCGGCCGCCTGCTGCACGGCGGGTCCTGAGTGGTGGTACACGCTGGTCAACTCCCTGCGCTCGGCCGGAATCGAGCGTGCGCCGTCAGCCGGGCACGCGGGTGCGCGGTTCACCGTGCCACCGTGCACGCCGACAGAGTATGGCACTGAGTGCCAGCCGTAAAGGCACTGCGTACCCTTGAATCGCGGAGTCAGTCGCGGGCGAGGGTCGTCTCGATCTCCTGCACCACCCGCCACAGGGGCGCGCCGCGCCGGGAGACCACCACGACCACGTCCTCGGGTGCGCCGTCCCGCCCGTCGGCGGGCGGCGCGCCGAACGCCGACCGCACGTACCCCAGGGCGTGGTCCACCGTGGCGGTGGCGTCGTCCTGTCCGTCCGAGCGCAGCCAGGAGCGCAGCGCGTTGTTGTGGGCCGCGACCACGGCGGCGGCGATCACGTCCGCCCGGAGGATCCCGTCGGGCCGCCCGGCGAAGCGCCCGCGCAGGTACTCGGCCAGGGCGCGCTCGTAGCGCCATACGACGCCCAACTCGTACGCGCGCAGCCCGGGCACCTTCTTGGTGAGGCGGTAGCGCTGCACGGAGAAGGCCGGGTTCTCGGCGTACATCCCCAGCACCAGCCGGGCGGCGTCGCACACCCGGCCGACCGGCTCGTGCTCCGGTCCGCTCCGGGCGAGGAAGGCGGTCATGTCGGCCAGGCACCGCTCGTGGTCGGGGAAGACCACGTCCTCCTTGGAGGGGAAGTACCGGAAGAACGACCGCCGCCCCACGCCGGCCAGTTCCACGATGTCGTCGACGGTCGTCTGCTCGTACCCGCGCTCCAGGAACAGCTGGAAGGCCGCCGCGACCAGGGCGTCCCGCATGGGCGGTCTCACGGCCCCCGGCTTGCTGCTGCTCATGCCGGGGAACGTAGCACGGGATGGCACTCAGTTCCCTCGGGACGGGGAACTGAGTGCCCTCGGTCGGGTGAGGGTGACCTCGACGGAGGTCAGAGCCGCTCGGCGGCCTCGACGACGTTGGTCAGCAGCATCGCCCGGGTCATCGGGCCCACCCCGCCCACCGGCGGCGCGAACGACCCGGCGACATCGCTCACGTCCGGGTGGACGTCACCGAGGATGCCCTCCACGGTGCGGGTCAGGCCGACGGACAGCACGGTCGCGCCCGGCTTGATCCAGTCCGGCGTCACCAGGTGCGCGACACCGGCCGCCGCCACCACCACGTCCGCCTCACGGGCGTGCGCGGCGACGTCCTGGGTGGCCTCGTGGCACAGCGTCACCGTGGCGTGCTCGGTGGCTCGGGTCAGCATCAGGCCCAGCGGCCGGCCCACGGTGACGCCGCAGCCGATGACGCAGAACTGCTGGCCGGTGATCGCCACGTGGTGGCGGCGCAGCAGGTCGATGATGCCGCGCGGCGTGCAGGGCAGCGGCCCCGGGATGCCCAGCACCAGACGGCCCAGGTTGGTCGGGTGCAGACCGTCGGCGTCCTTGACCGGGTCGATCAGCTCCAGCACGGCATGCGTGTCGATGTGGGCGGGCAGCGGCAGTTGCACGATGAACCCCGTGCACGCCGGGTCGGCGTTCAGCCGCAGCACCGCCGCCTCCACGTCGGCCTGGGAGGCGTCGGCGGGCAGCTCCACCCGGATCGAGGCGATGCCGACCTGGGCGCAGTCACGGTGCTTGCCGCCCACGTACGAACGGCTTCCCGGGTCGTCCCCGACCAGGATCGTGCCGAGCCCCGGGGTGATGCCGCGCTCCTTCAACGCCTGGACCCGGAGGGCGAGTTCGTTCTTGATGTCGGCCGCTGCGGCCTTGCCGTCGAGGAGTGTCGCGGTGGTCACGGGAGTGCACGAGCCCTTCGGGAGAAGAAAGACGGTCCTGTCATCGTACGACCAGGGCCCGAGCGTCCGATCTCAGGCCCGGGGGCGGCGCCCGCTGCGCCGGGGCGCGGGTGCCGCCCCGCCGAGCAGGGTGCGGCGGCGCTCCTCGCCGTGCTCCTCGACCTGGAGCACGACCTGGCGCAGCGAGTCCGCGAGGGTGCGGCACTCCGCGTCCGACAGCCGGCCGGTGACGAAGGCCTCCTCCTCGTTGAACTCGGGGAACAGCCGCACCATCAGGTCCTCGCCCTTGTCGGTGAGGCTCAGCAGCACCAGCCGCCCGTCGGCCGGATGACCGGCCCGCCGCAGCAGCCCCCGTGACTCCAGGGTGCGCGCCACTCCGGTGAGCGTGCCCTTGGAGATGCCGGCCTCCTCCGCCACGTGCCGTGTCTCCGACTCGCCCCACACCCAGACGACCCACAGCACGACGAACGCCGTCCAGGTCAGGTCCGAGCCGCGCAGGACGGAGTTCTCCACGTGCTGGCGCACCGCCGACGCGGCGCGGTGGATGTTCGCCACGGCCGCCATCTGCTCCCGGCGGATCGGAGTCCCGCCGAGCTTCGCCGAGGCGAGCCTCTCGGCTTCGGTGATGGAACGCTGGCCGGGCACGGGCGGCTCCTTCGTCTGGCTTCCCCGGGAGCCGTCGTCCGGGCCCCCACGGTCGTTCGGCCTCAAATTGTACGAAGCGCCGACACCTGGGCGGCGCCCGGACGACCTCCGGGACGTCTTCCACCTCCTCGCCGGCTGAACCCCGCCGCCCCCGCGCGCGTATCTCTTCGCGGGGACCACGGGACGGAGGGAGACACGCGTGCCGACACCGGCCGAACCAGGGCAGCCGCACGACCGACCGGTACTGGAGCCCATCCGGGTCCTCAGGCCGCGCAACACCGACGCCCTCGCGGAGCTGTTCCGCGAGATGACCGAGGACACCGGACCGTACGACGCCGTCCGGCTGCCGGACCGACGGACCGACGGCGAGACGCGCACCGGCGGCGGGCCGAGGGCCGGCGGTGGGCCGAGGGCCGGCGGTGAGGCGCGCACCGGCGGTGGTGCGAGGACCGGCGCTGGTGCGAGGGCCGGCGGTGAGGCGAGGACCGAGCGGCTGCCGCCGGCGGCGAGACGCGAACCGGCCCGGGAGACCGGGGCGCGGACCCGGCGTCCGGCGCCCACGGCGGGACGCCGGCCGCCCCGGGAGACCGGCGGAGGACCGCACCGCGTCGCCGTCGCCTCGGTCGCCGTCCTCACGGCGGCGCTCGTCGGCTTCGCCTGCGCCCTGCTGCTGCCCGGCCGCGGCCAGCAGACGGCCGCCGGGACACCCCCGGCCACACCCGCCCCGGCCACCTCCGCGCCGGCCGCCGCCGCCCCCGCGACCACCCCACCCGCCGCCACCGATCCCGACGGCGCCGGCACCCTGCGCGAGGGGGACACCGGCCCCGAGGTCACCGACCTCCAGCAGCGCCTGCGACGCGTCCCGAACGTCTACGACAACGGCCCCACCGACGGCCGCTACGACCCCGTCCTCACCGAGGCCGTGGCCCGCTTCCAGCTCTGGTACGGCATCCGCGGCGACGAGAGCGGCGTCTACGGCGACGACACCCGCCGCGACCTGGAGTCCCGCACCGGCTGACCCCGACGCGCCCCTACCGGTGCTCCGGCTCCTCGTCGTCGCCCGGAACCCGGATGTCGAGCACGCACACGTCGTCCCGCCGTTCGGGTTCCAGCAGCGCGCCGAGCAACTGGTCCAGCGGCGCCGGGCCGGAGGGGCCGCGCTGGGCGGCGGCGCGGGCGAGCCGTTCCAGGCCCCGGTCGATGCTCTCCGAGGGCCGCTCCACCAGGCCGTCGGTGTACAGCACCAGCCGGTCGCCGGGTTCCAGGCGGCACTCCGCCTCCGCATAGGACGGGGTGTCGCTCGCGCCGAGCAGCATCCCGAGGGGCCGCGTGAGATAGCGGGCCTCGCCGTCGCGCAGCAGAAGCGGCGGGGGATGGCCGGCCTGCGCCCACTTCAGCCGCCGTTCGCCGGGGGAGTAGCGGGCGAGGATCATGGTGGCGGTGCCGTGCGGGTCGCGCGAGTGCAGCAGCAGGGCGTTGAGCCGGGTGAGCGCGCCGGTCAGCGACGAGCCGGTGATGATCATGCCCTTGGCGGTGAAGCGCAGCAGGGCCATCGCGGCGACGGCGTCCATGCCGTGCCCGGCCACGTCGCCCACCACGAACAGGGCGTCGCCCTCGGGGAGTTGGATGGCGCTGAACCAGTCGCCGCCGACGTTCAGCCCCGACTGGGCGGGCAGATAGGCGATGTCGACGCGCAGCCCGGCCAGCCGGACCGGCTGCTTCGGCAGGGGCAGCAGCGCCTCCTGGAGCCGGTTGGCCACCGTGCGCTCGGCCTGGAGCACGCCGTGCTGGGTGAGGATGGCACGCTCGGTGGCGACGAGGGCGAGTTCGGCACTGCGCTGCGCGGTGAGGTCCTGGACGAAGCCGTGCACCTCGACGGGCGTGCCGTGGGCGTCCGGCACCGCCTCGGCGACCGCCCGCAGATGCCGTACCCCCTGGCGGGTGACGATCCGGAAGGGCACGTCGCACGGCAGGCCGTGGCGGACCAGCGCGCCCATGGCCCGGGCCAGCGTCGGCATGTCCTCCGGCAGAGCCAGGCCCGGCAGCCGGGCGAGGGAGACGGCGCCCTGCGCGGGGTCGCGGTCGAGGATGGTGAAGACCTGGGAGGACCAGTTCACCTCGCCCGTGACCAGGTTCCAGTTGGCCCAGCCGAGGTTGCCCAGCCGCTGCACGTCCGCCAGCCGCTGCTCCTGCCGGTCGGAGGGGTCGTGCCGGACCCAGCTGACGACCAGTCCGTCGCCCAGCCGCGCCACCCGCGCCGAGTAGGTGGACAGCTCGCTCACCCCGGCCACGACCTGCTGACGGGCGAACGGCTCGCTCTCGTACGGATGTCCCTCGGCCAGCGCGGCCAGGCAGCCCTGCCACAGGGGGTCCCCGGCCGCGGCCGGCCAGCACTCCAGGAAGCGCAGGCCGATCAGTTCGCGGCCGCTGCGGCCGACCGCGTCGGAGGTGCCGGCGGTCGCGGCGTCGATACGGAAGTCCTCGACGTGGCCCGCCGCTCCGCGTATCGGGGTGAGCAGGACGGCGGCGACGGGAAGCCGGTCGAAGACGGTCTGCACGGCGTCGGCGGCCTCGCCGACGGCGGGGTCGTCCTGCCGGGGGCCGAAGGTGCGCAGCGGACCCGCGCACAACCGGGCGACGGCCAGCAGCAGTTCACGCTCCCGGGCGGAGAAGCGGCCCGCCCGGTGGCGGAATATGCCGATGGCGACGTCGGTCGACTGCCCGGTGGCCACCGGCAGCCAGGCACAACTCGGCCACCGCTCGGGCGGATCCCCGATCAGCAGGTACCGCTTGCGGTCCCGGGCCGGGTCCTCCAGCCAGCGCGGTTGTCCGGCGTCGAGGGTGTCCAGCGCGGCGATCCCGGTGAGCGGGGGGACCCGGTGCCACTGGCCGGCGAGGGTGTCGTCGATGCCGGCGTGCCCGACGAGTTCGAGTCCGCCGGTGGGGAGCCGTACGAAGATCATGACCGCGTCGGCGCCGACGTCCGGCGCGAGACGCTCCAGCAGGCACCGGGCGAGGTCCTGCGGGCCGCCGACGCGGAGCAGGGCCTGGGCGAGGCGGCCGAGGGCCTCGGCGTCGGCCGGGGGTGTGGACGGCGCGCGGTCCGGGGCGGTGTCGGCGGGCACCGACCGGGAGCCCGTACCGCCCGGCGCGGCCAGGGCGCCGAGGGTGAGCCAGCACTGCTCCAGCACCGTCCGCCGCCCGGCCTTCGCCCGGCGTTGCAGCTCCTCCTGAGCGGCCTCCGGGGAGCACCCGGTCTGCGCCATCACGGCGCCTTTGGCCCGCTCCAGCACGGCCGAGGCGGCCGCCAGGTCCTGCAACCGGTCCAGCTCGGCGCGCTGGCGCGCCACGACCCTGGTCAGGGCGGCCATGTCGGGCGCGGCACCGGACTCGGCGGGCCGGGCTGGTTCGCTCGTCACGGCACGAGCATGGCACACCCGGCGGCTTTCGATCGTGGTCTTGTGGCAACCCTCTTGCCAGCGACGATGCCCATGGCGGGCGGCGGAGCGGAACGTACCGCTCAGCGTCCCGCGCCGCGGTCGACGAGTGCGTCGGTGACGGCGCGGACGCTGCGGGCGATGTGCTGGAGCTGCAGGACCTCGGCGGCGTACAGCTTGATCGTGTGCTCGATGACGGATTCGGGCATCCCGAGACGTGGCAGGTCGGCGCGCGCGGTCTGCAGGGCGGTGCGGGCCACCCGTATCTCGTGCTGGACCTGGATCTGCGCATGGCGGGCGAGCAGCACCGGGTGGCGCAGTAGCGCCGGGTAGCTGGCGTAGCGCGCGGGCACCAGCTCACGCAGCCACTTGGCCGCGGAGCGCTCCCAGTCGTAGGTGCCGGGGGTCTTGACCTGGCACGGCCAGTCCGGGCTGATGCGCGTCGTCGTCAGGGGCATGATCATCGCTTCCGGGTATGTGGCGTCGTGACGGGTGGTCCGACGTTGTGGGGCGGCCCCGGTCTAGGGGATGACCGGGGCCGCCACGGGCGCTCGCTCCGGCGAGGCCCCGAGCACCGTGGGCGCCGACGCGGGTAGGGGACGGCGGTTTCCGGTGCTCGTTCTGGTGCCCTTGGCGGGCGGGTGCGGCCGTGAGCAGTATTTATATATGCCGTCGCCTTTGCAAGGCGTATGAAAACATTCATGCGCGATTTGCCCGGAATGATCCGCTTGCGTATTTCTGTACCGGGGGGGGCTCTGGGGGAAGGGTTCAGTCCCGGAGGAAGAACTGATGCTGCTCGGCGATCTGCTCGTACTCCTCCAGCCGCGCCTGGGTGCGTTCGGGACCCGCGTCCGTCATGGCCTGGAGCAGCGCGGCGGCCATCATCCCCGGGGCGGCGTAGGAGTCGAAGACCAGGCGGGAGCCGGTCCCGGTGGCGAAGGTGACGTCGGCCTCGTCGGCCACCGGCCCCAACGCCAGGTCGGTGACCAGCGCGACCTGGAGGCCCGCGCTGCGCGCGACACGCACCGCGGTGAGCGTCTCCTGCGCGTGCCGTGGCATGGAGAACGCCAGCACCCAGGTGCCCCCCGCCTCCCGGGACTGCAACAGCGCGTCGTAGGCGACGCTGCCGCCCCGGGTCACCAGCCGCACGTCCGGATGGATGCGGCGGGCGGCGTAGGCGAAGTACTCGGCGAGCGAGGCCGAGATGCGCAGGCCCAGGATGGTCAGCGGCGTCGACGCCGACAGCTGCCGGCCCACGTCGATGACCTGGTCCGGGTCGGCGAAGTCGCGCCGCAGGTTCTCCAGGTTCTCGATCTCCGCGTCGACCGCCGCCTGGAGCTCGTTGCTCCGGTTCACCTCGGCCGCGGCGGGACCGCCGGCCAGGGCGCCCAGCGCGATCGACTGGAGTTTCTCCCGCAGCGCCGGGTAACCGCTGAAACCCACCGCGGCCGCGAACCGGGTCACCGAGGGCTGGCTGACGCCGACGCGGTCGGCGAGATCGGTGATCGACAGGAACGCCGCCTCGGTGATGTTCTCGATCAGGTACTGGGCGATGCGCCGCTGGCCCGGGGACAGATGGGGTCCGTCGAACAGGGCCCTGAGCCGGGAGGTGGGGGACACCTCCGCCTCCGGAGCGGTTTTGCCCGAGGTGATCGTGGTCGCCTGTGCGCGTGCCTGCTGAGGCGATGGCACCGGTCCTCCTCCTTTGTCTCCCACGGGGCTCAACATAGCCCACGGCCTGCTCCGGCCCCCCGGAGCACGAGCACCGGGCACGGACGCGACACGCGAGCACCTACGAAGTGGGATACGACCAGCCGCGCAGGGCTGGCGGGCGGGGGGTGCGCCTCAGGGGCGCGGGGAACTGCGCGACCAGCCACGACGGGCCCGCGGGCGGCGATGGCGGGTGCCCCGCAGGGCCCCGGCCGGGGTTTCGGGCGGTGCAGCGGGGCGCCGCCGTGTGGGCTGGTGCGCTTTAGACGGCGTCTTAGGGGCGCGAGGAACTGCGCGACCAGCCACGACGAGCCCGAGGGCGGCGGTGGCGGGTGCCCCGCAGGGCCCCGGCCGGGCCCGGGTGGATCGACGGGACGGGGAAACCGAGCCCACCGTCATCCACCCAGCACCCGGGCAGAGCCCTGCGGCGTAGCCAGAGGCGGCCCCGAGACGGAGCCGACGCCCCCGAAACGGAGTGCTACCGCTTGACGATGCGTACCGACAGACCGTCCGCCGTGTACACCGGCACCGCCCGCAGCGTGTCGGAGGCCAGCTCCACGCGGTCGAACCGCCCGCGCAGCGCCTGCGCGCCGATCACCGGGACGACACCGCCCACGACCGGCGGCCGCTCGCCGTCCAGCCGCAGCGACAGCACGCTGCCCTGGGCGAGGACCACCCGCCCGGCCACCGACAGGACGGCGCCGTGGTTCTTGCGCAGCGTCAGGTCCAGCACCGTCCCGGACTCCTGGGCGTACAGCCCGCGCACCCGCACCGGACCGATCGCCCGCAGCGTGCCGCCCTGGACCCGGACCTCCCCGTGGCCCAGCGCCTTCGCCGAGCCGGCGACCAGCGTGCCCGCCTCGACCACGGTGCCGCCCTGGTAGTGGTTGGCGCCGGTCAGCGTGAGCGTGCCCGAGCCGCGCTTGGTCAGACCGCCCCGGCCGTCGATGTCGTTGCGCCAGGCGTCGGCCGCGTGGAAGCCGCCCGCGGCCGCGTCCAGGGTGACCGTGACGTCGGAGTCGAAGGCGCCGTAGCCGTCGGCCGCGGCGAACAGGTTGAGCCGGCCCCACTGCTCGAAGCCGTCCAGCAGCACGTACCCGGCGCGCAGCGCGGTCGTACGCAGCACCTCGCGGCGCTGGGCCGCGTCCAGGTACGGCAGCCGCGTCTCCAGCAGCACCTCCGCGCCCTTCGGCACGGTCAGGTCCCGGTCGCGGCCCTCCCGGGTGAGCACGTAGGTCAGCTTGGGCTCGACCAGACGGGCGTTGGCGCGCCGGTCGGCGTAGCGGTCACCGGCGTCCGAGTGGGCGTACGCGAACAGGGTGTCGGCGGTCGTGCCCGTCTTCTCGGTGAAGTAGGCGAGGGCCTGCGCGCGGGCGGCGGCCTTGAGCGCGGCGTTCGCCGGATCGGCCAGCGCGGCCGCGGCGAGGGCGGTGGCCATGACGCGCCCGCCGATGACGTCGACGGTGGAGTGCATGCCGGAGACGATCCTGGTGTGGCTCAGCTCGAAGGCGCGGGTCACCAGCTCCTGGAACCGTTCCGGCACCGCGTACGCGAAGGCCAGGGCGGCCAGGTGGATGGCGTTGGTGTGCCCGCTGGGGTAGCCGCCGTCATCGGCGGGGGAGGTGCCGCGCTGGCGCAGCAGCTGCGGGGCGACGATCACCTGGGAGTCGTAGACCGGGAAGCCGAACGCGTCGGTCTTCCCGGTGTCGACGACCTGGCTGTCCTCGTTCAAGCGCCACGGACGCGGGTACTGGTAGGCGAACTTGCCGGGGTTGCTGGAGGCGAAGGGGCCGCGCACGGTGTCGACCAGCTTGGCGACCTGCCCGAGGTCCGAGGTGTGCGAACCGGCGCCGACCGCGGAACCGGCCGGGGCGTCGGCGGGCACGGCGTCGCTGATCGTGGTCGGGGGCGTGGTGTCCGGGGCGCTGGTGATCGACGTGACCGCCTTGGCGCCCGCCTTGTACAGCTCCGCGAGCGGACCGAGGCCGCCGATCACCGAGTAGCTCTGGTGCTGGCGGTCGTAGACGAACGCCTCCTTGGCCTGCTCCGGTGTGCGGGTGGCGGTGACACGGGCGCAGTAGCGCATGTTGGCACGGAGCACCTCGGGCCGCAGCGCCGTCCCGGTGTTCCAGGCCGAGCCGGTCTTCCAGACCTCGGCCATGCCGCCGAGGATCCGCACCACGGCGTTGGTCTCGGGCGTGAAGTTCGTCAGGACGTTGGTCTTGTAGTCGTCGACGAACGCGGCGGGCGCCGTGGCGGCCTTGGCGTCGGCGGCGCCCAGCCAGGAGACGAGCGTGGGCGCGGCGACCAGGGCGGCCGAGCCGCCCAGCGAGGCCTTCAGGAAGCCTCGTCTGTTCACGGCCGAAGGTGCGCGGTGCCCGGCGGTTGACGGCATGGATGTGCCTCTCTGCAGTTCTTCGGCCGTGCGGCCGGGGGAAAGGACGTGCGATCAGGAGCGACTCTGTCGGATTTTGACGGACCGTGAGTCGAAGATGTGCGTACGCGCGAAGATCTACGGCCGAGTTGTGTCCCCTCGGGGAGCCCCCGGCGACCGTGGCATGTCCTTCGGGTGAACGCGGCCGACCGGCATCCGGGGCTCCTCATGACCCGTCGTCACCGTCGCGCCGCGCTCACAGCAGCGCCCGTGCCAGCGCCACCGCCCCGGTCACGGGGGCGACGCGCAACGGCCGGGCCCGTGCCCCGGGCACGGCCCCGGCGAGCGCGGCGGTGAACGCCTCGTACAGCGCGGGCTGGGCGAGCACGGTGCCGCCCGCGACGACGACGTCGTCCACCGGCACCCCACGGACGGCGAGCCGGGCGACGAGCGCGGCCAGCGCCTCGCCCGCCTCCGCGATCACGGCCCGGGCGAGCGGCGAGCCCTCGGCGGCGGCCGCGAAGACGGCGGGGGCGTGCCGGCCCCACTCGGCGGAGACGTCCGAGGCGCTCTCCAGGGCCGCGCCGAGCGCCGGCACCTCGGACACACCGAGCGAGCCGATCAGTCCGCGCGCGAGGGCGTCGGGCTCCTCCCCGCGGTCGTGCGCGGCCCACACGGCGCGTGCCGCCTCCCGGACCAGACCGGCGGCGCCGCCCTCGTCGCCGAGGACCGCGCCCCAGCCGCCCACCTGGACCGGGGTGCCGTCGGGCAGCCGGCCCACGGCCACCGAGCCGGTGCCGGCGACCAGGCCGACCCCCTTGTCCAGTCCGGCGGCGGGCACGAGGAGTTCGGCGTCGCCGACGACCAGCGCGGGGGTGTCGAAGTGGAGTCGCAGCGCGGTGCGCAGTTGCGCGCACTGGCGCGGGGTCTCGCAGGCGTGGCCGCCCACGGCCACCGCGGACGGGCGGGCGCGCGCCGGGAGGGCGTCGGAGACCAGGGTGGCCAGCCACGAGGCGGCGGCCACCGGGTCGTGCGGCCGCCAGCCGCTGCTCGTGCGGACGTGGTCGGCCACCGGGGTGTCACCCGCGAGCGCGCGCAGATGCGTCTTGGTGCCGCCCACGTCGATACCGACCACGAGGGGCGCGGAGTCCTGCACAGGTCCTCTTTCGTCGTTGCGTGTGCCGCGACGGCGGGCGAACCGTGCTGGTGGGAGGGGCGATCGAGGAACTAGGGAAGCCCCGGGACGGGCTTCTGGCGGAGTACGGCAGGCGAGTACCGTGATGTTCGTTAGGAAGTTAACTAACGAAGTACAGTGCGTCAAGAGTCGTCGCGCACTCGACCACCGGGGGCCCATCCGGGCCGCCGCGGGGCGGGGACGCGTGAGCCGTGCATCCCATCGCCGCATTCCGCAGAGACGATCGCCTCGGGGAGTGCGGTCCGTGACCTTGAGTGGGGAACCGTGGAACACGTCGTGGCAAGAGCCCCCCGCCTGACCGAGAGCGCGAGTGCGGTGTTCGCCGTGCTGGCCGGCGCCGGCAGTGCGACCCGGCCGCAGCTGGCGAGCCTGGCGGGCCTGTCCAAACCGACGGTGTCCTCAGCCGTCGCGGAACTGGAGAGCGTCCGGCTCGCCGCCCACTCCGGCACCGCCTCCAGCGGCACGGGCCGCTCCGCCGCCGTCTACCGGCTCGGGCCGGCCGCCGGGGCGGTGCTCGCCGTCGATCTCGGGCCCGCCCTCACCCGGGTGCGCGGCTGCGCGCTGGACGGCACGCTGCTGGCCGAGGCCACCGGCTCCCGGGCGGACGCCGCCGACGTGGTGCGCGAGGCGCTCGCCGCGCTGCCCCCCGATGCCCCGCTGTGGACCATCGTGGTCGCCGTCGGTGACGTCACCGCGCCGGACGCGGGGGAGGGCGGCATGCGTCCGGCGACCGCCAAGGCCGGTCCGGTCTTCGACGCCGTGGCCGTCGCACTGCCCCCGGGCGTCCCCGTCCACCTCGAGAACAACGTCAACTGCGCCGCGCTGGCGGAGCTGCACGAGGGCGCGGCGCGCGGCCGGCACACCTTCGGCTACCTGCGGATCGGCGTGGGCATCGGTCTGGGCATCGTGGTCGGCGGACAGGTACTGCGCGGGGCGAACGGCGCGGCCGGCGAGCTGGCCCGGCTGCCCTACCCGTGGGCCGACGACCAACGGCCCCGGCACGAGGCGCTGGAGGAGTACATCGGCGCCCGCTCCCTGCTGCGCCGGGCCGCCGAGGCCTGGCAGGACACCGACGGCCCGTGCCCGCGCACCATGGAGCGGCTGCTCGACCTCGCCGGGGAGGGCCGGGCCGCGGCGCGCACCGTCGTGGACCGCCACGCCGCGGACGTGGGGCGGCTCGCCGCCGCCGTGACCGCCGTACTGGACCCGGGGCTGATCGTGCTGGGGGGCAGCACCGGCGCGGACCCGCGGCTGCTGCCCGGGGTGCGGGCCGAGGTGGAGCGGCTGAGCTGGCCCACCGAGGTGGTCAGCAGTACGGTCGGGGACTTCGGCACCGTCGTGGGCGCCGCCCGGCTGGCCGTGGCCCGGGGAGTCCAAACCGTGACCCAGGCGGCGCGGACGAAGGATTGACGCCCTCCGACTTGGTCTGCCAATGTCCGGACAAGCGCTTTCTAAGCCGGTCGGGACACCGGCTTGGGGTGGGCGTCCCGCCCGTACCCGAGGTACGGCAGCCACGCGAGGGCGTGCTCGCGTGACGACGGCCATGGCGGCCGGGGATCCGCACCCGTCAGGATGGGCGAGGCCGGGCGAGGCCGCAGCCCCGGAAGGCGCCTTCCGAGCAAGAACCAACCCGTGCCGCCAGCGACCGGCCGGGAAATCCGTCACGCACATCCAGGGAGGACCCGGTGGGTCACGAGATCTCGCGCAGAAGCCTGTTCCGCGCCGCGAGCGGCGTCACCGTCGCGGCGGCACTGGGCACTTCGCTCAGCGCCTGTGCCGGCGGCACCGGCGCCGGCACCACCAACGACAAGCTGACGATGATCTGGTGGGGCAGCGACCAGCGTCACGCCGCGTACAAGAAAGCGCTTGCCACCTTCCAGAAGGACAACCCGAAGATCAAGATCCAGGAGACCTACTCCGGATACGACGGGTACTTCGACAAGTTCAACACCAACGTCGCCGGCGGCAGCGCCCCCGACCTGATGCAGATGGACACCGCGCTGGTCGCCCAGTACGCCCGCAAGGGTGTCCTCGCCCCGCTCGACGCCTATGTCGGCAAGACCCTCGACCTGACCGGCTTCTCCAAGACGCTCCTGGCCGCCGGCACCGTCGACGGCAAGCTCTACGGTGTCCCCTCCGGCATCGGCGTCAACCAGCTCACCGTTAACCGCAGCGGCCTGGAGAAGCTCGGCCTGAAGCTGCCGGACCGCGAGTGGACCTGGACCGACCTGAAGAAGGTCTCCCAGGACGTCTACAAGAAGAGCGGCGGCAAGATCCACGGCGTCGACGACGGCGGCGGCTCCACCCTTCAGTGCTTCGAGATCTTCGCCCGTGAGAAGGGCCAGACCTTCTTCTCCGAGGACGGCAAGAAGCTCGGCTTCACCGCCGACACCCTCCAGGAGTGGTGGGAGTACTGGGCCGAGATGCGCAAGACCAACGCCTCCCCGCCGCCGGCCATCACCTCCGCCGCCCACAACGACCTCACCAAGAACGCGGTCGTCATCGGCAAGGCGCTGTTCACCTTCGACTCCGGCGTCTACGGCGCGGGCGGCTCCGTCACCGACGCCCAGCTGGACTTCCTGCCCACCCCGCAGGGCGACTGGTCGGGCGCCCGCGAGGGCAACTTCGTCAACGGCGGTGTGCTGCTCAGCGCCACCAAGGCGAGCAAGAAGGTCCCCGACTCGGTCAAGATCATGTCGTTCTTCGCGCAGAACGAGACGGCGATCAAGACCATGCAGCTCTTCCGTGGCATCCCGCCGACCGAGAAGGCCCGCAACCTGATCGCCTCCGGTCTGAGCGAGACCGACAAGCTGAACATGGCGAACGCCGACTACATCTCCCAGCGCGTCTCCAAGGCGACCAACGCCCTGCCCGCCCCGGTGCCGCCGCCGCAGGGCGCCGACCGGATCTGGGACCTGCTGTTCCAGTCGAACCTCGCCATCGCCTTCGGCAAGGCGACGATCAAGGCCCAGCTCGGCAAGTTCTTCGACCAGGCCGCCGGAATCCTCGCCGAGTAACGCGCGCCGCACGTCCGACCACCGGGAGAGGTCCAGGGAGATGAGTATGACCACCGCCAAGACCGACGAGGTCGTGAAGGAGCCGCCGGCTCCGGCGACCCCGTCCGACCAGCGGGAGCGCGATCGTATGCGCCGCCGCCTCGCCAGACGGCGGGGTGGCGGGTGGTGGCCGTACGTCTTCCTGGCCCCCTGGTTCGTCGGCCTGTTCGGGCTGACGATCTACCCGATGCTCGACTCGCTGTACCTGTCCTTCACCAAGTTCGACCTGCTGACGCCCCCGGAGTGGGTCGGTGGCGCGAACTACGACCGGATGTTCACCGAGGACCCGGTCTTCTGGGACTCGGTGCACGCCACCCTCCTGTACGTCCTGGTCTCCGTCCCGCTGAAGCTCGGGCTCGCGCTCGGCGTGGCGATGCTGCTCAACCGCGACCTCAAGGGCATCGGCCTGTACCGGGCCGCCTTCTACCTGCCGTCGCTGCTCGGCGGCGCGGTGGCCGTGGCGATCGTGTGGCGGCAGGTCTTCGGCGGCGACGGCCTGTTCAACGACTTCCTGAGCTGGTTCGGCATCAAGGGCCAGGACTGGATCTCCAGCCCCGACACCGCGATCTACACCCTCGTGCTGCTGGCCGTCTGGCAGTTCGGCACCCCGATGGTCATCTTCCTCGCCGGCCTCAAGCAGCTGCCGAAGGACGTCTACGAGGCCGCCGCCCTCGACGGCGCCAGCGCCTTCACCCGCTTCTTCAAGATCACCCTGCCGCTGCTGACCCCGATCGTCTTCTTCAACGTCGTCCTGCAGATCATCGACGCGTTCAAGACGTTCACCCCCGCCTTCGTCGTCAGCAACGGCACCGGCGGACCGCTCAACTCGACGATGCTGTACTCCCTCTACCTGTACAAGAAGGGCTTCACCGACCTCCAGATGGGATACGCCTCCGCGCTGGCGTGGGTGCTGTTCCTGGTCATCGCAGGCTTCACGGCGGTCAACTTCATCGCCAGCCGTTACTGGGTCCACTACGACGACTGACGTCTGAGCGAGGAGTCCTTCACCATGTCCGCCATCACCCCGTCGCCGTCGCCGCTGCGGAAGCTGCGCTCGCTCACCGGCAGCCGCCGCATCTTCGTGCACACCCTGCTCATCGGCGTCGCGATCGTCATGCTCTACCCGCTGCTGTGGATGCTCAGCAGCTCCCTGAAGCCCGACACCGAGATCTTCACCCACCCCGGGCTCATCCCGAACGCGCTGCACCCGGAGAACTACTCCACGGGCTGGAACGGCTCCGGCAACTCCTTCTCCCTCTACATCACCAACTCGCTGATCGTCTCGATCGGCGCGGTCGTCGGCAACGTCATCTCCTGCTCGCTGGCCGCCTACGCCTTCGCGCGCTTCGAGTTCCGCGGCAAGAAGATCTGGTTCGGCGTCATGCTCGGCACGCTGATGCTGCCGATGCAGGCCACCCTCATCCCGCAGTACACGATCTTCTACAACCTGACCTGGATCAACACCTTCCTGCCCCTGATCGTGCCGAAGTTCCTGGCCACGGACGCCTTCTTCATCTTCCTGATGGTCCAGTTCATCCGCTCCATACCGCGCGAGCTGGACCAGGCGGCCATGATGGACGGCGCCAACCCCTGGCAGATCTACTGGAAGATCATCCTGCCGCTGATGCGGCCCGCCCTGATCACCACCACGATCTTCTCGTTCATCTGGACCTACGACGACTTCCTCAGCCAGCTCGTCTACCTCCAGCAGAACGACCGCTTCACCGTGCCCCTCGGCCTGACCCTGTTCCTGGACAAGACCAGCGGCTCCTCCTACGGCGCGATGTTCGCCATGTCGACCCTCGCCCTGCTGCCGACGCTCATCTGCTTCCTCATCTTCCAGAAGCGGCTGGTCGAAGGTCTGGCGACCTCCGGCATGAAGGGCTGATCCCCGGTGCACCTCCTCCACCAGCGCGGCCCCCTGCACGACCTCCCGGACACTCCGGAGGCGTACGACGCCGTCCTCGCCGACATCGTCGAGCAGGCCCTCGCCCGGCTGACCCCCGAGGGCAGCCTCGAACACCCCGACTGCGTCGACGACATCGGAGACACCTCCCTCGGTGTCACCTCCCTGCTGGCCCTGGCCTGGCAGCGCACCAAGGACCCGCGGCTGCCGGGGGCGGTGCGCCGCAGCCTCGGCTTCCATCTGCGCGAGCGGGTCTACCGGGAGGACAACCCCGGCTACCCCAACCTCCGGGTCCGTAACTCCGGCCTGCCGTACGCCCGTTACGTCCTGGAGGCCGGCGCCCACCCCATCGGTGACTGGCCGAGCACGGTGTGGGCGCTGCTCCAGGCGGTGAACGTCCTCGACACGGCCGACGGCCTGGTCGTGGACGAGCAGCGCGCGGAGCTGCTGGAGGTGGCGCGCGGTTACTGGTGCTGGCTGACCGAGGCGACGTACTTCAACCCGCAGGAGGCGGGCAACCAGGCGATCGGCTGTGTGGTCGGCGGACTGATGCTGGCCCGCCATCTGCCGCCCGCCGAGGCGAAGCCGGTGCGCGTGAAGGCGCTGAAGCTGTACGCCGACGAGATCCGCGCCCACCGGGTCCGCGACCGCGGCGCGCTGCTGCCGCCCGAGCACGGCGGCGCCTACGACAACAACTACGGCCCGATCTCCCTGTCCTTCCTCGCCCAGGCCCACCGGGTCAGCGGCGAGGAGGTCTTCGCGCAGGACGGCGACGCTCTCGCCCGCTACATCGACGCCCGCCTGACCGGCGGCGGCTTCGACAACGGCGGCCCCCGCTACAGCGAGCAGCACTCCGGCTTCGAGTCGGTCCTCGGACTGCGCTACTTCAGCCGCCGCGTCGGCTCCGACCTCGGCCGCTACCGGGGCGACAGCCGCTGGGGCCGGCACGCGGTGAAGGCGGACGGCGGGATCGACGGCCACTTCGCGTGGATGCTGGTGTGGCAGATCCAGGACGCCACCCGCTGGCACCGGGAGCCCTCGGCCGTCCCCGCCCGCCACCAACTGCGCGCCGGGACCGTCTCGGTGGCCTTCGACGACCGCATGACCCCCTCCCTGGTGGAGGCCGGCGGCACCTACTACCTGCCCGCCGCCGTCGGCCGGCAGCACGGCTTCGGCCCGGTCACCGACGGGTTCCTGCTGTGCCGCCCCATGGGCGAGGTCCGCGTCCGCGACGTCCGCGCCGACGGCCTGAGCGCCAAGCTGGTCACCAAGCCGGTCGTCGGCCGCGACCACGTCCTGCGGCATGTGCGGTCCCTCTACGTCACCGACGGCACCAGCCTGTGGACGACCGTCGCCGTGGAACGCCTCGACGGTGAGCCGTACCTGCTGGCCGGCCTGCCCTACGCCGAGGACGACGGCGACCGGGTGCGGCGCACGGCCGAGGGGGCGGTGGCCTCCGCGGGCACGCTGCGGCTGACGCACCCCGAGGCCGAGGGCGCGGACCACTTCGACGCCCGGGCGGAGATCACCCAGGAACAGGCCGCCTTCGCCCTCGCCGCCGACCCGCGCGGCTACGGCAACCCCGACGAGGGCTGGCGGCACCTGGTCAGCTCCACCGCCCTGGAAGCGGGCCCCGTCCCGGACGCCCCCGACGACCTGCACGTCTTCGCCGTCCGCTACGGCTCCCGGGAGCCGTTCACGGTGGCCGTGGAGCGGGGCGAGGAGGGGCTGACCGTACGGACGGCCGCCTTCACCGCCGTGCTCGGCGCGGACGACGTGCACGGCGAGCCGCAGCTGACCCTGTCCGCCGTCACCGTCTGAGCGTCATCCGCGGGGTGCCGCGCACCGCGTAGGCGGGCAGCCGGGCGTCGTCCAGCACGGCGGGGGAGAGGGACAGCCCGAACCTCCGCTCGACGGCGCCCAGCGTGCGCCGGTAAGCCGTCTTGTAGTCCCCGTCCTCCGGCGGGAGGTACGTCTTCCCGTCGGGGGTGAGGACACCGGCGGCGACGAGGTCGGGCAGCAGCAGATCGGGCTCCTGCCCCCAGCGCCAGATCTCCTCCGCCAGCCCGAACCCGCACAGGAACACGCCGTCGCGGGCGTAGTCCACCATGGCGGGCGGATGCTCCTGCATCGGCACGTACCGCACGACCTCCACCCCGTCCCGGGAGATCTCCTCCAGCAGGTCACCGCCCGTGGCGTCCCCGTACTCCACGGCGAAGGACCAGATGCCGCTCGTGCCGACCCGCACCACTCCGTCCCCGTCGGCGTCCGGGCGCCACCACTCGACCCCGAGGTCGTGCACCTCCCGGTCGGTGACCGGCTCCGTCGCTCCGTCCGAGGCGCCTCCCATGCGCACGGCGAGTTCCTCCGGGGAGACACCGCGCGCGAACACGACGCTGGACATCCAGCCCTCGAGATCGACCAGCCACACGATTCCGTCAGTCATGCCGCGAAGGTAACGGACGCCACCGACAACGCCGGCCGGCGGACGTCACAGGGGCAGCCCGAGCAGGCCCCAGCCTCGCCGTGCCGTCTCGTCGACGGCCACGGCCCATTCACGCACCAGCGCGGAGAAGGCGTCGAAGTCCGCGATCCAGCCGCCGGGGCGCGCCGCGTGCCGGTCGTACTCCTCGCGCAGCCCCTGCAACAGGGGCTCCGCGCGGGCCCAGTGGGCGGCGACGGCGGACACGACGGAGGGCGGGCAGACGAGCAGGAGACGCGGCCGCCAGGGCGTGGCGTCCGCCGGGAAGAGACCCGACTCCGGTACGGCGTCCTCCTCCCCCAGCAGAGGAAGGAGGAAGCCGTCCAGGGACCGCCGCAGCGCCGGAGCGGCGAACTCCCGCGCGGTGTCCCAGCCCTCGTACGCCCAGAAGTGCGGTTTGTAGGACCCGGTGGTGCCGCGGAACTCGTAGCGGCCGCACCACGGCACCCTCGGTGACGCGGGGAACACCCAGCCCGTCAGGGGTTCCGCGTCCCAGTCGGTGTCGTCCGGGCAGACCGCCTCGTACAGCAGGCCCATCCGCTCACTCGGCGCGGTCCGCTCCAACTCGGCCCAGTCCAGCCCCAGCACGGTGATGTCCAGCCCCACGCGGCCACCCTACGACGCCCCGCACCACCAGGTCCGCGCGCTCCCGGGTCGTCGCGACGAGGTCCGCGTTGCGCTGGTCGGTGCCCCGCGCCCAGGCCACCGCCTCCCGGTGCGCCTTGCCGAACTCCTCGTGCCGGGCGACCAGTCGGCGCACCCGCTCGTCCTCGTCCACCTCGCAGAACCACACCTCGTCCAGCGCGGGACGCACCCGCGCCCACGGGCCCGTGTCCAGCAGCAGGTAGTTGCCCTCCGTCACCACCAGCCGGGCCGACCGCGGTACCGGGATCGCGCCCGCGAGCGGCTGCTCCAGGACCCGTTCGAAGCCGGGCGCGTACACGGTGTCGGGACCGTCCGCCTCCTCCCGCAGCCGCCGCAGCAGCGCCGCGTACCCGGCCGCGTCGAACGTGTCCGGCGCGCCCTTGCGGTCGCGGCGCCCGAGCCGGTCGAGTTCGACGTCGGCGAGGTGGAAGCCGTCCATCGGGACGTGCGCGACCCACGGCTCACCGCCCGCGTTCAGCTCCCGGACCAGGTGCTCGGCGAGGGTCGTCTTGCCGGCGCCGGGACCGCCGGCGACGCCGAGGAGCGCGCGGCGGCCGTCGCGGACGAGGGAACGGGCACGCGCCAGCAGGTCGTCGAAAGTCAGCACACAGCAGAGTGTCGCAGTCTGGAAGGGAGCCCGGAGCGACGGGGAGGAGGAGAACGTGTCGGAGGACGAGAGGCGGATCCGCGCCCTGATCACCCGCTGGGCCGACGCCGTCCACCGCGGCGACCTCGGCGCCGTGCTCGCCGAGCACGCCGAGGACCTGGTGATGTACAACGTGCCGCCGCCCCACGCGGGCATCCGGGGCCTGGCCGCCTACCGGGCGATCTGGCCGCCGTTCTTCGCCTGGCAGGCGCAAGGGGGCCTGTTCGAGATCGACTCCCTCGACGTCACCGCCGGCCACGACGTGGCCTACGCCCACGCCCTGGTGCGCTGCGCCACGCCCGGGGAGCTGGCCGCGCGCCCCGCCGACCGGCTGCGGCTGACGTTCGGCCTGCGCAAGGAGTCCGGCCGGTGGGTGATCGCGCACGAGCACCACTCGTTCCCCCACCACTGACCGCCGCCCCGGTGTGGCGTGCGCCACTCGGTGGGCGGGCCCGGAACGGGGAACGGGACCCTTATGACGACGACGCTCGGACTCCCGGACACCATCCAGGCCTGCCTCTTCGACCTCGACGGGGTCGTCACCCGGACGGCCGTGGTGCACGCGGCGGCCTGGAAGGAGACGTTCGACGCGTTCCTGCGCGAGCGGGACGGCGAGGGCTTCCGGCCGTTCGACCCGGCCGACGACTACGACGAGTACGTCGACGGACGCCCACGCGCCGACGGCGTGCGCACCTTCCTCGCCTCGCGCGGCATCCGGCTGCCCGAGGGCGAGCCCGACGACCCACCGGACGCGCCGACCGTGCACGGGCTCGGCAACCGCAAGAACGAGCTGCTGCTGGAGAAGATCCGCACCCAGGGCGTCCAGGCCTACGACGGCACCCTGCGCTACCTCCAGGCCGTCCGCGCGCACGGCCTGCGCACGGCCATCGTCTCCTCCAGCGCCAACACCCGCGACGTGCTGCGCTCGATCGACGCCGAGGACCTCTTCGAGGTGCGCATCGACGGGGTGGTCGCCGCCGAGCGGAAGCTGCCGGGCAAACCACGCCCCGACACCTTCCTCGCCGCCGCCCGCGACCTCGGCGTCGAGCCGTCCCGGGCCGCCGTCTTCGAGGACGCGCTGGCCGGCATGGACGCGGGCCGCGCCGGGCACTTCGGATACGTCGTCGGTGTCGACCGGGTGGGACAGACCGACGCCCTGTACGCGCACGGCGCGGACGTCGTCGTGACGGACCTCGCCGAACTCGGAGGGAGCGCGTGATCACCGACCGGTCCTACGCCGTCGAGCCCTGGTGCGTGCGCGAGACCCGCCTCGACCTCGACGTCCTCGCCCAGAGCGAGTCCGTGTTCGCCCTGTCCAACGGGCACGTCGGCTGGCGCGGCAACCTCGACGAGGGCGAACCCCACGGCCTTCCCGGCTCCTACCTCAACGGCGTCCACGAACTGCACCCGCTGCCCTACGCCGAGGCCGGCTACGGCTACCCCGAGTCCGGGCAGACCGTCATCAACGTCACCAACGGCAAGATCCTGCGGCTGCTCGTCGACGACGAGCCGTTCGACCTGCGCTACGGGCGGCTCGTCTCCCACGAACGCGCCCTGGACCTGCGCCGGGGCGTGCTGGAGCGCACCTGCGAGTGGACCTCGCCGGCCGGCTCCACGGTCCGGGTGCGCTCCACCCGGCTGGTCTCCCTCACCCAGCGGGCCGTCGCCGCCGTCGCCTACGAGGTGGAGGCCGTCGGCAGCCGCTCACGGGTCGTCATCCAGTCCGAGCTGGTCGCCAACGAGAGCCTGCCCGAACCCAATGGCGACCCGCGCGCGGCCCGGGCCCTGAAGTCGCCGCTGGAACCGGAGGAGGACGTCGCCGTCGGCCGTCGGCTGCGCCTGGTGCACCGTACGAAACGCAGCGGTCTGCGCGTCGCCGTCGCCGCCGACCACGACGTCACCGGGCCCGAACGCACCACCGTCAGCAGCGAGAGCAACGTCGACGTGGCCCGGCTGACCGTCACCTCCGTGCTGGAGCCCGGCGAGACGCTGCGCGTGGAGAAACTCGTCGCGCACGGCTGGTCCGGCGCCCGCTCCCGGCCCGCGATGAGCGACCAGGTGGAGGCGGCCCTCGCGGCGGCCGGGCACAGCGGCTGGCAGGGCCTGCTCGACGACCAGAAGGCCTACCTCGACGACTTCTGGGCGCGCGCCGACGTCGAGGTCGACGGCGACGAGGAGATCCAGCAGGCCGTCCGCTTCGCCCTGTTCCACGTGTTGCAGGCCGGTGCCCGCGCGGAGGGCCGGGCGATCCCCGCCAAGGGCCTGACCGGCTCGGGCTACGACGGCCACGCCTTCTGGGACACCGAGACCTTCGTGCTGCCGCTGCTCACCTACACCGCGCCCGAGGCCGTCTGTGAGGCGCTGCGCTGGCGACAGAACACCCTGCCCGCCGCCCGCGAGCGCGCCGCCCAGCTCGGACTGAGCGGCGCCGCTTTCCCCTGGCGCACCATCGAGGGCTCGGAGGGCTCCGCGTACTGGCCGGCCGGCACCGCCGCCTTCCACGTCAACGCCGACATAGCCGACGCGGTGGTGCGGTACGTCGAGGCGACCGGGGACGGCGACTTCGAACGCGACACCGGGGTGGAGCTGCTGGTGGAGACCGCCCGTCTGTGGCGCTCGCTCGGCCACCACGACGCGCACGGCGTCTTCCACATCGACGGCGTCACCGGCCCCGACGAGTACAGCGCGGTCGCCGACGACAACACGTACACCAATCTCATGGCCCGGGCGAACCTGCTGGCCGCCGCCGACGTCGTCGAACGGCATCCCGGACAGGCCGCCGCGCTGGGCGTCGACGCGGAGGAGAGCGCGTCCTGGCGGGACGCCGCCCAGGCCGTGCACATCCCGTACAACGACGAACTCGGCGTCCACGAGCAGCACGCGGGCTTCACCCGCTACCAGCGCTGGGACTTCGAGGCCACCCGCCCCGACCAGTACCCGCTGCTGCTGCACTTCCCCTACTTCGACCTGTACCGCAAACAGGTCGTCAAACAGGCGGACGTGGTGCTGGCGATGTACACCTGCGGCAGCTTCTTCGACGAGGAGCAGGTCGCCCGCAACTTCGCCTACTACGAGCCGCTGACCGTGCGGGACTCCTCGCTGTCGGCGTGCTGCCAGGCCGTCGTCGCCGCCCAGGCTGGCCACCCGGGCCTGGCCTACGACTACACGGCCGAGGCCGCGCTGATGGACCTCGCGGACCTGGAGCACAACACCCGCGACGGGCTGCACATCGCGTCCCTGGCCGGCACCTGGACGGCCCTGGTCGCCGGCTTCGGCGGGCTGCGCCGTGACGCCGACAGCCTGCGCTTCGCGCCCCGACTGCCGGAGAAGTTCAGCCGTCTGGCCTTCTCCCTCCAGTTCCGCGGCCGGCGGCTGCACGTCGAGGTCGGCCCCGACAAGGCCACCTACACCCTGCTGTCCGGACCGCCCCTGACCATCCGCCACCACGACACGCCGATGACCCTGAACGGTGACGGTCCGGCCGTACGGATCATTCCCCCGGCGCCCGTCCGCCCCACCCCGCAGCAGCCCGCGCACCGCGCCCCCCACGGCCGCTGAACGGGCCCCCTCACCGGAACACCGGAAGAACACCGGTCGCGCACTTGGCCGTATCCCACCCTGCCCGCCCGGGCGATACGGGTTACTTTGGGGATGTTTTTCCGATCATCGGTGAGGGGTGAAGCGATGGCGCACGGCACGAACGCCCTGCTCGTCGGGGCGCGACGCGGCACACCGGCGGCCGTGCCGGGCGGGTCCTGGCACCCGCGCGGCGCGTGGCTGCTCGCGGCCGTGGCCGGCGCCTTCACCCTGGCACAGCTCCTCCTCGTCCGCCCCGGCCTGGGCATCGGCTGGGACGAGGCCGTGTACATCAGCCAGAACAGCGCCCAGGCGCCCCCGGCCTTCTTCAGCGCGCCACGCGCCCGGGGCGTCTCGCTGCTCGTGGCGCCGATCACCACCTGGTCGACCTCCGGCGAGCTGCTGCGGGTCTACCTCGCGCTGCTGTCCGGTCTCGCCCTGTACCTGGCCCTGCGCGTGTGGCGCGGACTCTTCCCCGCCCGGGTCCTGGCCGCCGCCGGCGCCCTTTTCGCCACCCTGTGGATCACCCTCTTCTACGGCCCGGCGGCCATGCCCAACTACTGGGTCGCGATCGGCGCCCTGACCTGCGTCGGCTGCTGCCTGCGGGCCTACGCCGACCACCGCGACCGGGCCGCCCTGTGGGGCGTGGCGGCGGGCGGCGCGCTCATGGCCTGGATGCGGCCGACCGACGCCGTGTGGACGAGCCTGCCGCTGCTCGTCCTGGTGGCGGCGGGCCGACGGCTGCGCCTCGCGCTCGTGTTCCTGGCCGGGCTCGCCACCGGCATCGGGCAGTGGGTGATCGAAGCCTTCCTCTCCCACGGCGGCCCGCTGGAGCGGCTGGCCGAGGGCTCCCGCATCCAGGGCGGCCTCGGCTGGCACTTCGCCGTCGACGACCAGCTGCGCAGCCTCGCCGGCCGGGGCCTGTGCCGCCCGTGCACCGGCTCACTGCCCCATCCGGCCGTCATGACCTGGTGGTTCGTCCTCCCGGTGCTCGCCGCCGTCGGCCTGGTGATCGCGATCCGGGCCGGGCGCACCCTCCCGACCCTGCTCCTGCTCGCCTGTGCCACGACGGCGGCCCTGCCCTACCTGTTCCTGATCGGCTACGCGGCGCCCCGCTTCCTCCAGCCCGCCTACCTCCTGCTCGCCATCCCCGTCGCCGACGCCCTCTTCCACCTGGTGACCGGGACGAACGGCCGATGGCGTCCGGCCGCCGCCGCGCTCGTCGCGCTGGGCCTGGCCGGGCATCTGGCGGTGCAGTACGCCGTCCTGGACCGGCTGGTGGACCGCACCGCCGCCGGCCGCGGCGACTGGAGCCGCGTCGCCGCGGACCTGCACCGGCAGGGCGTCCGCCCACCCTGCCGGCTCACCGGGGTCGACGCCGTCCCCATCGCCTTCTACACCGGCTGCCGCTCCGTCAACCCGCGTGGCCACAACGCCAACACCACCGTCGAGGGCATCGTGGACACCGCCCGCCGGATCCCGACCGCGGTGCTGACCCGGCCGGGCGTCGCCCCGCCCGCGTACGCCCGCGGCTGGGAGCGCCACCCGTCCGCGCGCCTCGATCTGCATGTCGCGCCCCTGGCCCCCGGGAACGGGCCGGCATGACGTCCGAGCGGGTCGCCGTCGCGGCGGCACGCAGAGGCGCCTACTGGCAGACCGTCCTCACCCTGGCCGTCCTGGTGGCCGCCGGGTACCTGGCCCACCGGCACTGGCCGGTGCTGGAGACCGGCGCCCTGCGGCTCGCGGTCGCCCACCAGGGCTGGCTGCTGGCGGCCGCGGCGGCCGCGGCCGGGACCTGGCTGTGCGCGTCCCTCGCCCAGCAGGGCGCCGTACTGCGGCGGCTGCCGCCGGGGCGGCTCGTGGCCGCGCAGTTCGCCGCCTGCGCCGCCAACCACGTACTGCCCGCCGGGCTCGGCGCGGGCGCCGTGAACCTCCGCTTCCTCATGCGCTGCGGACTGCCGGCCGGCCGGGCGGCGACCGCCGTCGCGGTCAAGGCCACCGCGGGCGGCGCGGCGCGCGGCGCCCTGATCGTCGCCCTCGCCGCCGCCTGCCCGGGGGTGCTGCGGACGCCGCCCGACTCCGGGGCATGGGCGGCCGTGGTCGTCGTGGCGGTCGGCGGGACCGTCCTGCTGGGCCGGCGGCTGTGGCCGCGCTGCCGACGGGTGCTGGCCGCCGTGGTCGCGGACGTGCGGGCCGTCCACGCCTGCCCGCGCCGCGCGGCCGCCCTGTGGGGCGGTTCGGCGGGGTTCGCCCTGCTGCACGCGCTCGTGCTGGTCGCCGTCAGCCGGGCGGTCGCCCTGCCGCTGGCACCGGTCCGGGTGGCGCTGCTCTACCTCGCGGCGAGCAGCGCCGCCGCGCTGCTGCCCACCCCGGGCGGTCTCGGCTCCCTGGACGCCGCCCTCGGACTCGCCCTCGCCGTGGCCGGCGCACCGGCCGCCGCGGCCGCCTCCGCCGTGCTCGGCTACCGCCTGCTGACCGTGTGGCTGCCGCTGCTGCCGGGCCTGCTGGTGCTGGGGCTGCTCGTGCGGCGCGGGGCACTGTGAGTCCTGCCCGCGTTTCCCGGCGGTCCGCCTCTGGTAGGAGTCCGTTGGCCGGACCGGAGACGAGGGGGAGCACGATGACGTGGAACGAGAACGGCGGGCGGCTGGGGGAGGAGTTCTTCACTCCGGGCAGTTCGTCCTTCACCGAGTTCCTGGCGGCGCACCGCCCGGAACTGCTCAGCACCCGCCGGATCCTCCCGGACGGCGTGCGGGCCGCGGACGACCAGGTGCCGCACGGCACCACCGTGCTGGCCCTCACCTACCGCGACGGCGTGCTGATCGCCGGCGACCGCAGGGCCACCATGGGCAACCTGATCGCCCAGCGCGACCTGGAGAAGGTGCACCCCGCGGACGATTACACGGCCGTCGCCTTCGCCGGGACCGTCGGCCTCGCCGTGGACATGGTGAAGCTCTACCAGGTGGAGCTGGCGCACTTCGAGAAGATCGAGGGCACCGCCATGACGCTCGACGGGAAGGCGCGACGCCTGGCCACCATGCTTCGGCAGAACCTCGGCCAGGCCATGCAGGGCCTCGCCGTCGTGCCGCTGCTCACCGGCTACGACCCGTCGGCGCCCGAGGGCGGCCGCGGCCGCATCTTCAGCTTCGACGTCGTCGGCGGCCTGTACGAGAAGACGGACTTCCACGCCGAGGGCTCCGGATCGCCGTACGCCCGGGGCGCGTTGAAGAAGCTGTTCCGCACGGGCATGGACCGGCGGGAGGCCGCCCTCGCGGCGTTGCAGGCCTTGTACGACGCGGCGGACGACGACTCCGCGACCGGCGGCCCGGACCTCCACCGCCGGATCTATCCCATCGTGTCGGTCATCACCGAGGACGGTTTCGAGCGGCTGCCGGAGCCGGAGACGGAGCGGCTGAGCCGCGAGATGGTCGAACAGCGCCGCGCCAGGCCGGACGGACCGAACGCGGCGCCCTAGCCGGGACTTTCCGCAGTCGTGGTGAAGACCTGTCACGGGCTTTACTGCACATGACTTGCAGGTGCTGGAGGATGGCGCGAGGCTGCTGAACGCGGCCGTTCGTCCCGCCGGAAGGATCCTCCCGCCCATGACGGCCGCCCCTGACTCCGCTCCACCCCTCCTCCCCGCCACCACGGCGTGGCGCCGCGTCCGAGGCTCCCTGACGCGGCAGGAGTGGATCAGGGTGGGCGGGATGGCCGCCGTGGTCGTGGGGCTGCACGTGATCGGCTGGGTCACGCTCGTCGCGGTCGTCGTGCCGCACCACTACGCCATCGGTGAGAAGACCTTCGGCATCGGCATCGGCGTGACCGCGTACACGCTCGGCCTGCGGCACGCCTTCGACGCCGACCACATCGCGGCGATCGACAACACCACCCGCAAGCTGATGGGGGAGGGCGAGCGCCCGCTGTCGGTCGGGTTCTGGTTCTCCCTCGGCCACTCCAGCGTCGTCTTCGCGCTGGCCCTGCTGCTCTCGCTCGGCGTGAAGTCCCTCGCCGGACCGGTCCGCGACGACGGCTCCCGCCTCCACGACGCCGGCCTGATCGGTACGACGGTCTCCGGGGCGTTCCTCTACCTCATCGCGGCGATCAACCTGGTCGTCCTGGCGGGCATCTGGAAGGTCTTCCGGCAGATGCGCTCGGGCCGCTACGACGAGGCCGCGCTGGAGGAACAGCTCAACAACCGCGGCTTCCTCAACCGCCTCCTCGGCCGGGTCATGGCCTCGGTGACCAGGCCGGCGCAGATGTACCCGCTCGGACTGCTGTTCGGCCTGGGCTTCGACACCGCCACCGAGGTCGCCCTGCTGGTCCTGGCCGGTTCGGGGGCCGCCTCCGGGCTGCCCTGGTACGCGATCCTGTGCCTGCCCGTCCTCTTCGCCGCCGGCATGTCCCTCCTGGACACCGTCGACGGCACCTTCATGAACTTCGCCTACGGCTGGGCCTTCTCCCGGCCGGTCCGCAAGGTCTACTACAACCTCACCGTCACCGGCCTGTCCGTCGCCGTCGCCCTGCTCATCGGCACCGTCGAACTCCTCGGCCTGCTCGCGGAAGAGCTCGACCTGCGCGGCCCGTTCTGGGACTGGATCAGCGCGCTCGACCTGAACACCCTCGGCTTCGTCATCGTCGGCCTGTTCGGCGTCACCTGGATCGCCGCCCTGGTGGTGTGGCGGAGGGCCCGCGTGGAGGAGAAGTGGACGGCGGGCCCGGCCCGCCCGCGGCCGGGCGGACCAGGCGAGGAGGGCCCGTGACCGCGGCGCCTCAGGCGCGTACCTCCCACTCCTTGCGCCACCGCTGGATCTGCTGGACGGGATCGCCGGTGTAGGACCACGGGGTCCGGGTGGCGCGACGGCCGAGCAGCCGGAGCAGGGGGGCCGCGAGGTCCGCCGCGCCCGCCGAACAGGCCGCGTGGGTGAGGTGGTTGAGGTCGCGCAGTTCGGCGGGGGCGATCTCGTCGGAGGTGCGGCCCATGATCCAGCGGTCCCAGGTGCGGCGGACGTCGCCCACGGCGCCGTCGTTGGACCAGTGCTGGGCGAGGCCCACCGCCGTCCGGCCCCGCGCCACGTCGAGGGCGTAGCGGTACTCCTCGACGCGGGCGTACTGCACCAGCACCGGCAGCGGACAGCCCGGCGGGGCCACGCCGGCCGCGTCCCGCGCGAAGTCGTACATCAGGCCGTGCGTGCCGTGCCAGCGCGCCGAGTAGTAGTGCAGCACCTGGAGGTGGCCCTCCATGCTGTACGGATCCCGGCGGTGCAACTCGTCCCACCAGCGCGCCAGTTCACGCCGACGCACCCCGGACGGGTACAGCCGGGCGACCGAGATCAGCGAGATCCACGGCGTCGGGTCCTCGGGGTAGGCGTCGGCCGCCGTGAGGCAGGCCAGCACCGCCGAGTCGACGCGGTTCCGGTCGATCGGCACGCCCCGGCCCGCGGCGATCGCCAGGTTGAACGCCCGGGTGGTCTCCGTGGCCGCCCGCAGCACCAGCGCGTCGGCGCTGTGCGGCTCGGCCGCGAGCCACGTCTCCACCGTCGAACTGCCCGCGCAGTCCTGGGCGAGCAGCCGGATCCGGTGGCCCCGGGCGCCCCAGTCCTCGCCGGTCGCCCGCAGCAGCTCCCTCGGCCCCTGCCAGCGGCCGATGACGATGTCGTGGCGGACCAGGGAGAGCGCGGTGTCCCCGCAGTCCACGTCGAAGTCGGGAACGAAACGGCCCCGAGCCATCCGGTTCCCTCTCTAGAAGTCGGTGGGGAGACCCTCGTGGGCGGGAGACAGCGCCGGCGCGCGCCCCTCGGGCACATAGGCGGCGGTCACGGTCCGCGAGGCGTCGAGCCGGGCCGGCCGGTAGTAGTCGCTGCCCTGCCGCCAGTACCAGACCATCGGCACCAGCCCCACCGCGAGCCCGCCCAGACCGATCGCGACGGCCGCGGAACTCAGCCGGCCCAGCGACTCCGCGAACACCCAGAACATGAACAGGGCACCGCCCAGCGGCCACACCCCGCCCAGCAGGAAGTGCCCCGGGGACCTGAACAGCATCCGGCGGTAGGCGACGACCGCCGCGAGACCCGCGAGCCCGTAGTACACGGCGATCTGCAGACCGATCGCCGAGATCGCCTCGCTGAGGATGTCACCCACCGAGCCCAGCGCGTTGGCGGCGACGAGCATCACCAGCGCCACCGCGCCGACCGCGCCGACGGCGACGTACGGCGTGTTCCACGTGCGGTGCACCCGGCCCAGCGCCGACGGCATCGTGCGGTCGCGGCCCATCGCGAACAGCGAGCGGCTGACCTGGACGAGAGTCGTCTCCAGCGTGGCGACGGTGGACAGCAGCACGGCGACGATCAGCAGCTTCCCGCCCCAGCCCGGCCACACCTCCTCGCCGAGCACGGCCAGCACGTTCGCGCCGTTCTCCTGGATCTGCCGCCCGCTGAGGACGATGTTCACCGCGATGGTGAAGACCTCGAAGAGCAGGAAGACGACGACCACGCCGAGCACACCGGCGAGCCCGGTCGTACGGCGGCTGTTCCGGGTCTCCTCGCTGAGGTTGCTGGTGACGTCCCAGCCCCAGTAGTAGAACGCCGCGACCAGCGCTCCCGCCGCGAACCCGGACACCCCGTCGAACTGGTCGAAGCCCAGCCAGGACCAGTCGAACACCCGGGCGTTGTCCGTGTGCAGGAACGCCAGCACCGCGAACAGCGCCAGCACGGCCAGCTCCACGCCCGTCATCACGATCTGCGCCCGCACGGTGAGCCGGGCGCCGCCCAGCACCACCCCCAGCATCACCAGGAACCAGGCGGCGCCCACCAGGGTCGACAGCGCCGTGTCGTCGGCCAGGCCCTCGTCGAACAGGGCGAGCGTCATCGACCCGGCCGGCAGCGAACCCGCCACCATGAAGATCGTCGTCGACACCACCAGCGCCCAGCCGCTGACGAACCCCAGGAACGGATGGAGCGTCCGCCCCACCCACGAGTAGCTCGCGCCCGCGTTGACGTCGATCCGGCTCAGCCGGCTGAACGCCACCGCGATGCCCAGCATCGGGATCGCGCAGTACAGCAGCGCCGCCGGGCCGGCCAGGCCCACCGCGCCCGCGAGGACGGCGGTGGTGGCGGCGATCGAGTACGCGGGCGCGCTGCCCGCGACGGCCATCACCACCGTGTCGAACGTGCCGAGGGCGTTCGACCGCAGCCCTCTGCTGTTGTTGCCCATGGTCGCGCTGCTTTCCGTCGTGCACACCGCCGGGGCAGGGAACGGTCCGGCGGCGCCAATGGGGGGTGGCGGGTGGTGCGCCGCCGCGGGCCGCCGGGGGATGACCTCGGGGCACGGGCGGGGAAGGGCGCGGTGGGCACCGTCCACCCTGCGTCGAGGGACGGTCACACCGAGTGTGCGAGTGATGATAGCCAAGACGATTGAGCTTTCAAGATTGACGGACGGGTAACGTCCGCGCCCGCCCGTGCTGTTGGCATGTGCCGTGGTTGGGGCCCGCGTGACGGGATACGCGAACGGGGACAACGCAGCCCCGACACCAGCAGGGAGGCCTCGATGGGTACGGAACCCGAGACGACCGGCGACGACGCCTACCAGCCCACCGGCACCAACGAGGAGCAGGAGGACGCCGCCCCGCTCGACCTCCAGGACGCCCTCGACGAACGCACCTACGACGACACCCTGGACGAGGGCTACTCCCCGCCGGAGAAGCCGCTCGGCGTCACCAAGCACGGCACCACCGCGGCCGAACAGCACGACGGCGAGAGCCTCGACCAGCGCCTCGCCCAGGAGGTCCCGGACGTGCAGGCGCCCGTCGGTGACGGGATCGGCGACCTCCCCGGGGGCGAGGGCGAGCCCGTCGACCCCGAGGCGGGCCGGGACCGTGCCGGCCGCCTGGTCGCCCCCGACGAGGGCGCCCGCACCGACGCCACCAAGGAGGAGGTCGCCACCGACGTCGGAGTGGACGGCGGCGCCGCGGGCGCGGAGGAGGCCGCCGTCCACGTGGTCGACGAGGACGACCTGCCGTAGTCCGGGCCGTCAGTCCCCGATCCGGTCCAACTGCCGCAGCCGGTTGGTGGCGTCGAGGGCGGCGACCTTGTAGGACTCCGCGAGCGTCGGGTAGTTGAACACCGCGTCGACGAGGTAGTCGACCGTGCCGCCCAGGCCCATCACCGACTGACCGATGTGGATCAGCTCGGTCGCGCCGCTGCCGAAGCAGTGCACCCCGAGCAGGGTCCGGTCCTCGGGGGAGACCAGCAGCTTGAGCACGCCGTGCGCGTCGCCGATGATCTGCCCGCGGGCCAGCTCGCGGTAGCGGGCGACGCCCACCTCGAACGGCACCCGGTCCTCGGTGAGCCGGTCCTCCGTCCGGCCGACGAAGCTGATCTCCGGAATGGTGTAGATGCCGATCGGCTGGAGCCGGTGCATCCGCCCGACGGGCTCGCCGCAGGCGTGGTAGGCCGCCGCGCGGCCCTGCTCCATCGCCGTCGCGGCCAGCGCCGGGTAGCCGATGACATCCCCGACCGCGTAGATGTGCGGCACCCGGGTGCGGTAGTGCTCGTCGACCGCGATCCGCCCGCGCGCGTCCGCCACCAGCCCCGCCCTGTCCAGGTCGAGCCCCTCGGTCAGGCCCTGGCGGCCCGCCGAGTACATCACCACGTCCGCCGGGATCTTCTTGCCGCTCTCCAGCACGGTGAGCGCGCCCCGCGGATGCCGCTCGACGGCCGCCACCGTCTCCCCGAAGCGGAACGTCACCGCCAGGTCCCGCAGGTGGTACTTGAGCGACTCGACGACCTCGACGTCACACATGTCGAGCATCCCGGACCGCTTCTCCACCACCGTCACCTTGCTGCCCAGGGCGGCGAACATCGACGCGTACTCCATGCCGACCACCCCGGCGCCCACGATCACCAGGGACCGCGGCACCCGCTCCAGCGTCAGCACGTTGTCGGAGTCGAGGATCGTGCGCCCGTCGAACTCCACGCTCGGCGGCCGCGCGGGCCGGGTGCCGGTCGCGATCACGATGTGCTCGGCGCTGAGCCGCCGCTCCCGCCCGCCCGTCTCGCTCAGGGCGACCGTGCGGTCGTCCACGAACCGGCCGGTGCCGGCGAACAGGGCGACGTGGTTGCGGGACAACTGGCTGCGGATGACGTCGACTTCACGGCCGACCACATGCTGGGTGCGCGCGGTCAGGTCGGCGACGGTGATGTCCTCCTTCAGGCGGTAGCTCTGCCCGTAGAGGTCGCGCTGGGTGAGGCCGGTCAGGTACAGGACCGCCTCACGCAAGGTCTTCGAAGGGATGGTGCCGGTGTGGAGGGAGACCCCGCCGACCATGTCGGGGCGGTCGACGACGGCGACTCGGCGGCCCAGTTTGGCCGCGGCGATGGCGGCCTTCTGACCGCCCGGACCGGATCCGAGGACGAGCATGTCGAAGTCGGGCACCCTCCGCAGTCTGACAGCCCGAAGGCGCCCTTCGGAAGGGTGACCCCGTGGCGGCCCGTCACCGGGTCACGGCAGCAGCTTCTCGATCGCCTCCGGCCCCTCCTTCTCGAGCTTGCGCCGGGCCCATTCGAGGTTGCGCGGAGTGAGGTCCCGGCCCGAGCCGAGGACCATGTCCTCCGGCGACACATCGGTGCCGGTGCGCGTGTGGAGCAGGTTGTCCGGGGTGGCGCGGTCGGGGTTCGGCCGGGAGGCGTCGGGCTGTGACGTCGTCATGGTCTGCTCCTCGGTCCGGAGGGCTGCTTCGGCCCGGTGCAGTCACCGGGTCCACTAACACCATTCAACGCGGGAGCGCACCCTGCATCCGGAGGCGGACGCTCCCTCGGCCCAGGAGTACCGCCCGCAGCCGCGACGTAACCCCCGCGAGGGCCGTTCTCCGGGATGCCGGGATCCTCCCCACAGCGTCTAATGGTCCTTATCGGAAGATCCCGAACCATCCGGCGGTAGTAAAGGCCCAGGTCATGGACACCAGCGACGCCGACGAAGGGGGAGCGGGGGCGGCAGCGGGGGAACGCGGGGGCGGGGGGCTGCGGCGGCTCGGCGCGTGGTGCGCCCGCCACTGCGTGATCGTCGTCGTCGCCTGGCTGGTCGTCCTCGCGGCGCTCCAGACACTGAACCACCTGCACGGCGGGACCTACTCCGACGACTTCTCCCTGCCGGGCACACAGTCCGAGCGGGGTCTCGACGTACTGAAGGAGCACGACCCGCAGGCCGGCGGCTACAGCAGCCAGATCGTCCTGCACGACGCCGACGAGTCCCTCGCCGCGCTCGGCACACAGATGTCCACCACCGTCGGCGACCTGGAGAAACTCCCGCATGTGCTGGCCGTCCAGAATCCGCTGACGCAGACCTCGTCGAAGGTCGGCCCGCTCTCCGGCGACGGGAGGACCGGCTACATCACCGTCCGCTTCGACGTCCAGCCCTCCACCCTCGGCGACGGCTACCTCGACGGCGTCGACGACGCCGTCCAACCGCTGCGCGCGGCCGGCGCCGACGTCGAGTACGGCGGGCCCCTCGGCGAACTGGCCCGGCCCGCGCCCGACGACCGGGTCAGCGAACTGATCGGCTTCGCCGTCGCGATCGTCGTCCTGCTCGTCGGCTTCGGCAGTGTCATCGCCGCCGGACTGCCCCTGCTGACCGCGCTGCTCGGCGTCGTCGGCGGCCTCGCCTGCCTCGGTCTGCTCGCCGCCGCCTTCACCTTCGCGACCGTCTCACCGACCCTCGCCACCATGATCGGACTGGGCGTCGGCATCGACTACGCCCTGTTCCTGATCACCCGCCACCGGCAGGGCCTCATGGACGGCGCCGACCCGGCGGACGCCGCCGGGCACGCCACCGCCACCAGCGGACGGGCCGTCCTCGTCTCCGGCTGCACGGTGATCATCGCGCTGGCCGGTCTGTACGCGTCCGGCGTGAGCTTCATCGGCAAGCTGGGGCTCGCCGCCGCCGTCACCGTCGTCTCGGCCGTGCTCGGCGCCCTCACCCTCGTGCCCGCGCTGCTCGGGCTCGTCGGCCGGCGCATCGACCGCTACCGGGTGCGCCGCCCCGTCGCCGAGGGCGACACCGAGCCCGGCGCCGCACCACGGGGCACCTGGCACCGCTACGCACAGCGCGTGGAACGGCATCCGCTGCGCTACCTGGCCGCGGGCGTCGCCACCGTCGCCGTCCTCGCCGTTCCCGTCCTCTCCATCCAGCTCGGGCACATCGGCGACGGCGCCGACCCGACGTCCTTCACCGACCGGCGCGCCTACGACCTGATGACCGACGCATTCGGCCCCGGCTCCAACGGGCCCCTCACCGTCGTCATCGACCAGAGCGACGTCCCCGCCGACCAGCGCGACGACCTCTCCTCGAAGGCGCAGCAGACCCTGAACGCCGTACAGGACGCGGCCACCGTCACCCCGCTCACACCGACCCAGGACGGCGACGTCCTGACCGCCACCGTCTACTCCACCGAGTCCCCGCAGAGCGCCACCACCACCGACCTCACCAACCGCCTGGTCGACGACACCCTGCCCGACGCGCTGTCCGGCTACGACGCCGAGGGCTACGTCACCGGCACCACCGCCGCCCAGGTCGACTTCCGGGACATCGTCGCCGGCCGGCTGCCGCTGATCATCGGTGTCGTCGTCGCCCTCGCCTTCCTGATCATCCTCGCCGTCTTCCGCGGCCTCCTCGTCGCCGTCAAGGCGGCCGTCCTCAACGTCCTGTCGATCACCGCCTCCTACGGCGTCGTCGTCGCCGTCTTCCAGTGGGGCTGGGGCGGGCCGGCGCTGGGCGTCTCGGGCGAGGTGCCCATCGAGAGCTATGTGCCGATGATGATGTTCGCGATCATCTTCGGCCTGAGCATGGACTACGAGATCTTCCTGCTCTCCCGCGTCCACGAGGCCTGGCTGCGCACCGGCGACGCCAAGGCCTCGGTCGCCCACGCCCTGGAGATCACCGCCCGGGTCATCACCTGCGCGGCGCTGATCATGGTGAGCGTCTTCGCGGCGTTCGTCGTCAGCGACAACATCGTCGTCAAGATGCTCGGTCTCGGCCTCGCGGTCAGCGTCCTCATCGACGCCACCGTCGTCCGGCTGCTGATGGTGCCGGCCGTGATGACACTGCTCGGCCGGCACGCCTGGTGGACGCCCCGGTGGCTGGACAGGCTGCTGCCGCGCATCGACGCGGAAGGGGAGGGGAAGGCCGCTGGAGCGGCCGCCGGGAAAACCGGTGGACGCTCCGGCGACGGCACCGCTACGGTCTGACGGCACGCCCGAGACTCACGGAAGGAGGTGAGCGCCATGCAGTCGCCCTGTCCCTCGCGCTCCCTCACCGTGACCCCGGCGTGCCGCGTCTGACCTCGCGTCCGACCGCCCGGGAGCGCCACCGCTTTCGCGTCCCGGAGGAATCCGTGACCGATCTGGTCGTCCGCGCGCTCGACGAGAGCGACGCCCACCTGTTCGACACCCTGCCCGACCCGCTGGACGCCGCCGAGGCGTTCAAGAACGCCACCTACCGCCCCGACTGGAAGCGGGTCGCCCTGCGCGACGGCCGGGTCGTCGCCCGCGCCGCCTGGTGGGGCGGACCCGACGACACCGAACCGCTCAGCGCCGAGTGGTTCGACTTCGCCGACGGCGAGGAGGAGGCCGGCGCCGAACTCCTGCGCACCGCGCCCTGGAAGACCGGCCTCCAGCTGGTCCTGCCCGCCGGCTGGCGCGAGGACCCCGTCCGGCACGCCGCCGCCGAGGCCCGCTTCGCCGCCGCCCGCGCCGCCGGCCAACGGCTGTGGGTGGAGCGCCTGGTCTACCGCTGGACCCCCGAGTGCGGTCTGCCGGAACGGCCCGGCCGCCTCACCTTCGCCGCCGAACCGGACGACGCGGTGTTCTTCGACGCGCTGCGCCGCATCCACTCCGTGACCCTCGACGCCCACGCGCGCAAGGCCATCGGGAAGGGCGGCCTCGACCTGGCCGCCCAGGAGGAGCTGGACTTCTTCCGCTGGTGCCCGTCGCCCCGCGAGTGGTGGCAGATCGCCCGCACCCCGGACGGCGACCTCGCCGGCATCCACATCCCGGCCCACAACCCCTCCGGCCCGTGCGTCGGCTTCATCGGCGTCCTGCCCGAACACCGCGGCCACGGCTACGCCTACGACCTCCTCGCCGAGTGCACCCACTTCCTGGTCGAACGGGGCGCCGAGTTCATCGCCGCCGCCACGGACCGGGGCAACTTCCCGATGGCCGCCCACTTCACCGAGGCGGGGTACCCCGTCGTGCGGGAAAGGGCCCATTTCGAGTTCGAGTGACCTGCTGAACCCGCCCCGCGGGAGGGCGACCTGGACGCGCACCGGACGAGCGGGAGGCGGTGCGGCCCGGAATCCGTCAGCCGCGTCGCGCACTTCGGTGGTTTGCGGACGCCGTGTGCGTGCATTCGGAAGGCGTACCGGATTTTCCGACACCGGATTTCCGACGGAGAGAGGAGGAATCGTGGGCATCATCGCCTGGATTCTGATAGGCCTGCTCGCCGGTGCCATCGCCAAGCTGCTGCTGCCGGGGAAGGACCCGGGAGGCGCCCTCGTCACCATGCTCATCGGCATCGCCGGGGGGCTGCTCGGCGGCTTCCTGGGCAAGGTGATCTTCGGGGTGGACTCGATCGACGGCTTCTTCGATCTGTCCACCTGGGTCGCCGCGGTCGTCGGCTCGCTGATCCTGCTCGTGCTCTACCGGGCCGTCACCGGCAACCGGCGCACGCACCGGCACCGGCACGCCTGAGCCGGCGCGCGCCCGTACTCAGCCGGTGCCGGCGGCCAACAGGCCCTCGGCCTCGGCGAGTATCTCGGTGACGCGCAGGCCGAAGGCGGCGTCGCAGGCGTGCGGAGAGCCGTCCCGGGCCGCGGCGCGCAACGCGTCCGCGGCCCGGGCCAGGGCGTCGGCGGCGTTCGAGGCGCTCTCCGGCAGCCGCGTCACCCCCGCCCCGCCCCGGAACTCGACGGCCGCGCCGGCCGCCGAGGACGGGGCCGTCAGACTGAGCGTCAGGGTGCTGGAGGCACCCCCGACATGGTCCAGCACCAGGTGCGAGGTGTCGCCCGGCCCCCGCACCGCGGCCGCGACCCGGCGTACGTCGCCCAGGACCGGCAGCAGCACCGACAGCGCGTGCGGGCCCACGTCCCACAGCGCGCCCTTCTCCCGCCGCCACGGGGTCGCGAACGGGCTGTCGCCGTCGTCCGAGAAGACCGCCCCCAGCCACTGCGCGTGGCCCGTGAACCACTTTCCCGCACCCGCCTGTTCGGCGATCCACGCGTCGGGCTCCGGCAGGAAGCGGGTGGTGAAGAAGACCACCGACGCCACGCCCGCATCCCGGACCGCCCGCGCCACCTCCCGCGCCCCCGCCACCGTCGCGGCGAGCGGCTTGTCCAGCAGCAGATGACAGCCGGCCGCGGCGGCCCGCACCGCCAGCTCCGCCTGCACGTCCGGCGGCAGCGCCACGGCGACCGCGTCCACCTCCGCCAGCAGGGCGTCGACGTCGTCGTAGGACCGGGTGCCGTGACGGTCGGCCAGTTCCTTGGCGGCGGCGGGGCGACGGCCCCACACCCCCGCGAAGTCCAGATCATCGTGCGTGGCCAGGACGGGCGCGTGGACCATCCGCGCCCACGGGCCGGTGCCGAGCAGACCGATGCGCATGTCGCTGACTCTCCCTTGGCCGGTCGGGGTGACGGCCGACGCCGTGAGCGGCGCCGTCCGTGAGCGAGCCTCGCACACGGACGGCGCCAAGGGGGAGCCAGGGGCCGGTCAGGCCGCCCGGGGCCGAGACCGGCCCTCGTCGGGGACCGGCTCCCCGCTCTCGGCGCCACCGCGCACCAGACGCAGATGCCGCCTGCGCACGGCGGCGTGCCGGCGCCTGGCCGGGGCGGGACCGAACAACAGGTCCTCCACGCGGTCCAGGACCACGAGCAGGACGGACAACGCCGGCAACAGGAGTACGGCGACCCAGAGCACGGAAACTCTCCTCGTCAGACGACGGGTTCCGGGTGCTCCGATTCGCGCCGTTGATGCCTGGCGAACGCCGTCAGGGCACGGACGGGACCGCGAACCCGGTCAGCAGCGCGTCCGCCCGGGCCAGTCCGCTCTCCACGGAGATCTCCCGCACCGTCTGCGCCGGCCGCACGGTGGCGAACAGCACGCGCCCGTCGCGCGGCAGACAGCCGTACACGGCGGGCCGGGGCAGGCTGTTGTACGACCAGGGCGCCGAGAAGTAGTAGGCGCCCGTGTCGTGGAGGACGACCCAGTCGCCCTCGGCGAGTTCGGGCAGCGCCCGGTCGTGCGCCACGACGTCTCCGGAGAAGCAGCAGGGCCCGGCGACGTCCTGCCGCAGGAGGGCCGCCTGCTTGGGCGTGCCGTCGGGGCCGTACGCGCTCACCCGCAGGGGCCAGGCCTGCGGCATGAACACCGTGCGGGTGGCGACGTTCGCGCCGGCGTGGGTGACCGCGACGCGCCGGCCGCCGGCGTCCTTGACGTACTCGACGCGCGCCGCGAGGAAGCCGTTCTTGGCGAGCAGGGAGCGGCCGAACTCGGTGACCAGCCGGTAGCGGCCGTCCAGCAGGGCCGGCTCGGCGGCGGTGAGCGCGGCGACGTAGTCGGCGTACGTCGGGCTGACCGTGTCGTCGGCGAAGTTCACCGGCAGCCCGCCTCCCAGGTCGAGGCTGGTGACCTGGCGGTGGCCGACGCGTGCGTTGATCTCCTCGGCCAGCGTGTGCAGGGCCGCGAGCCCCTCGGCGATCAGGGGGAGGGGGCAGCCCTGGGAGCCGACGTGCCCGTGCAGCCGGGTCAGCCACGGCCGCCGTACGAAGGCCTCGACGACGCGCTCGCGGGCGCCGGGGTCGCGCAGCGCCACGCCGAACTTGGAGTGCGCGGTGGCGGTGCTCATCGCCTCGATCGCCCCGGCGCCGACCTGCGGGTTGACCCGCAGCCCGAGGACCGACGCGCAGCCGGCCGGGCGCAGGGCGTCGATCCGCTCCAGCTCGTCGAGGTTGTCGGCGTTGACCGCCACACCGAGGGCCAGGGCCTCGCGGATCTCCTGCCGGGTCTTGGCCGGCGAGTCCAGCACGATGCGCGCCGGGTCGAACCCGGCGTCCAGCGCGAGCCACAGCTCGCCGGGGCTCGCCACCTCGCAGCCCATCCCGGCGTCGCGGAGCAGCCGCAGCACCGGCACGAGCGGGCAGGCCTTGGCGGCGAAGGCGTGCAGCACGTCCGGGACATCGGCGAAAGCCGCGTGCAGCGCGGCGACGCTCTCGCGCACGCCCGGCACGTCGACGAACCCGGCCAGCGGCCGGTCCTCGCTCAGCAGGCCCTCCGCGACGGCCTGGCGGACGGCGGGTGCGACACGGGAGGCGGCGGCCGGGGTCGGTTTCTCGGTGGGAAGCAACACGTCCTGGTCTCCTTCGTGAGCTGCGTCAGGGCACCGCCGGGCCCGGGCGGTGACTCCAGCGTCACCCGGAGCCGGTCCCTCCGTCTTTGGAGTCCCCCACAAAATCCACCGCACTCTTCGTACCCACGCACAGTCCTCGCGGGAAGGCGGACGGTTCTCACAGCGCCGGGGGAAGGACGAGCCGGGTCGCGAGGGTCAGCAGCAGGCGTGTGTCGGGGTCGTCCGGGTCCACGCCGTGGCGGTCGCGGACGCGGGCGAGCCGGTAGCGCAGGGTGTTGGGGTGCACGGTGAGACGCCGGGCCGCCGCCGGTACGTCGCCCCCGGCGTCGAGGTACGCCGCGAGCGTCCGCACGAGGTCGCCGCCGGCGGCGAGGTCGGCGCGGATCAGGTCGTGGACCGGGCCGGCGCCGGACTCCCAGAGCGGACGCACCGCGTCCAGGATCCGCAGCACCTCCACCGACGCGCCCACCCCGGCGGAGTCCGCCCACCGCGGCGGCCGGGAGTCGCCCCCGGCGAGCGCCCGCGCCTCCCGCTCCCGCAGCGCCCTGACGACCAGCGCGGCCCGCTCGTGCGACCGCGCCGCCCGCTCCGGCGGGACGACCGGCCCGACGCCCAGCCACACCGGCCCACCGTCGGGCAGCGACGACACCGCCGCGTCCAGGTCGCGGACCACGGCCCGCACGGCGGCCTCGTGGGCCGCGGCCGACGCCGCACCGGTGAGCAGCAGCGTCAGCCGGTCGCCGTCCCGCAGCACGCCGGTGCCGGGCCGGTGCGCCGCCAGCTCCAGCACCAGCACGTCCAGAGAGCGGTCGCCGTCCCGGGCCCCGGCCGCCCGTTCGGCCACGACCACCGCGCACGGCGCGTCCGGCGACAGACCCAGCGACCAGGCGTGGGTGCGCAGGTCCCCGAGTCCGTGCAGCAGACCGCGCAGCGCGGCCTCCCGGCGGTGCGCCGTACCGCTCTCGCGCAGCCGCTCGCGCACCAGGAGCGGGGCGGCCAGTCCGGCGGCCGTGCGCAGATGGCGGGCCGCGTCCGGGGCCAGTGCGGCGCCGTCGGCGGCGGCCCAGATCGACCCGAGGACCTCCGTCCCGCTGCGCACCGCGACGACCAGCCGTTCGGGTGTGTCGCCGTCGGCGGGCCGGTAGATGACGTCCCGTGAGGTCCACAGGGCGCGCAGGAGGCCGCTGCGGCGCAGCTCGGCGACGCGCCACTCGGGCACCCGGCCGCCGAGGATGACGGCCCGGCGCAGCGGATCGGCGCCGGGGCCGGTCGCGGAGTGGGCCAGCACCCGCAACCGCGTGTCCTCGATGGTGATCGACCCCCTCACCTGTCCGGCGACCCGGGCCGCCAGCACGGCCAGGGACGGGATCGCCTCGGGATGGCGCGACGCGTCGGCGTGATCGGCGTGACCCGCGCCGAGAAAGGACAGGGCCGACCTGAGCAGCGCGGCCGTCTGCGCCCAGTCGGTGCCCTCGGCGCGGGCGAGCAGCGCCACCCCGGTCTCCCGGGCCGCCGCCACCACGTCCGCGCCGGCCGGACCCGCGTCGCCCAGGACCACGGCGCACGCGCCCTGCCGGGCCGCCTCCCGCACGGTCGCCGCGTCGGGGGCCGCCCCCACCGCCAGCAACAGGGTGCCGTCCTGGCGGGGTGTCAGGTCGTCCGCCCCGACGGCGACCCGGCGCACGACGACGTCGGGGGACGCGGGCGCGCACAGCAGGCGCAGCGCGTCGCCGTCCTCGAAGGCCAGCAACGACCGCAGCGTCGCGGCCGGCGTGCCGCCCGCCGGCGGTTCGGGCTCCTCGGTCACCGGCCTGCTCCCCGCTGTCGGGCGGCGCGACAGCTGTCGCGTGGTCGCGGCCGAGGATAGGCGCCCGCCCACTCCGCCCGCAGGAGAGCGACCCCTCTCAAGGCGCTCGCTCGCCCGGGAGGTGGGAGGCCGGTTGCGTCTAGGCGCTCGCCCGTTCCGGCCGTGGGAGGCGTCCCTCTCAGGGCGCTCGCCTGCTCGGTCGTGGGAGGGCGGCCCCTCTCAAGGCGCTCGCTTGCCCGGGAGGTGGGAGGCCGGTTGCGTCTAGGCGCTCGCCCGCGCGGGTCGTGGGAGGGCGGTTGGTGTCATGGCGCTCGTCCGGTCGGGTGGTGGGAGGGCCGTCCCTCTCAAGGCGCTCGCGCGCTCCGGCCGTGGTGCGGCGATCCCTCCCAGGCGGCCAGGCCGGTCCGCTCGTGGGGACGGCGGTCCTTCTCAGGCCACCTGCCGGACAGGGCGACTTCGCGGGCCGTCGGTCCCGTCGGCTTTCGGGGAGACCGGTGACTTTGCCGGTCCCCGCGCGCCGGACGACCCCCGACAGTGGCACCGCCAGCCCGTCGACGGGCCCGCCGGCCGGGCGGGCCGTCGCGACAGAGAGGACGCCTCGTCGTGCAGCAGCAAGCGCGCACCGGTGCCGCCCCCGGCGTGTCCACCGGTTCCCCCCACCGCAGGCCCGGACGGATCGCCGCCGCGGCGGCGGCCGTCGCCGCGGTCGTCGGCCTCACCACCCTCGGCGGCCCCGGGGCGCACGCCGCGGACAACCCCTACGAGCGCGGCCCGGCGCCGACCACCGCGAGCATCGAGGCGGCGCGCGGCCCCTACGCCGTCTCGCAGACCACCGTCTCCTCCCTGGCCGTCACCGGTTTCGGCGGCGGCACGATCTACTACCCGACGAGCACCGCCGACGGCACCTTCGGCGCGGTCGCCGTCTCGCCCGGCTTCACGGGCACCCAGGCGTCCATCGCCTGGCTGGGGCCGCGCCTGGCCTCCCAGGGCTTCGTCGTCTTCACCATCGACACCCTCACCACCCTGGACCAGCCCGACTCGCGCGGACGCCAGTTGCTCGCCGCTCTCGACTACCTCACCGGGACCAGCTCCGTGCGCTCCCGCGTCGACGCCACCCGGCTCGGCGTCATGGGGCACTCGATGGGCGGTGGCGGAAGCCTGGCGGCCGCGAAGAGCCGGCCCGCGCTCCAGGCCGCGATCCCGCTGACGCCGTGGCACCTCGACAAGACCTGGCCCGAGGTGGCCACCCCCACCCTGATCGTCGGTGCCGACGGCGACACCATCGCCCCCGTGGCCGACCACGCCGAGCCGTTCTACGGCAGTCTGCCGTCCGCGCTGGACCGTGCCTACCTGGAGCTGAACGGCGCCGGCCACCTCGCCCCGAACACGCCGAACACGACGATCGCGAAGTACAGCGTGTCCTGGCTGAAGCGGTTCATCGACAACGACACCCGCTACGAGCAGTTCCTGTGCCCGCTGCCGGGCCCGAGCACCACCATCGAGGAGTACCGGGGCAACTGCCCGCACACCTCCTGACCCCGCACCCCGGCGCGGTTGTGCCGGTGCCCGGCGCGTGCCGCCGCGCGTTGGGCACCGGCACAAGCCGCGCCCGGCCCCGTCACCCGTGAACCCGCAGGTGGCGGGGCGAAAGCGCGCCCCGGACCGCGTGGACGCACGGCTTCCGCCCCGCCCCGCGCGTGCGTAACGTCGCGGGAATGAGCGGACAGACGACCACACGTCCCGTCCCGCCACCGCCCCGCCCGGACGGCCCGCGGCACCGTGCGACGCCGGACCGGTTCGGGGCCGGGGCCCGGGTGGTGACCGGCGAACCCGGCTGCGGCCGCACCCGCTTCCTCGACCGGGCCGCCCGCACCTTCACCGCCGGGCCGGTGGCGCACGTACGGGCCGACCCGGCGCGGTCCGCCGTCCCCTACTCCGGTCTGCGCAGCCTGCTGCACACCCTCGGCGACCCCACCGCGGGCATGCGGCGTGGACTGCTGGAAACCCTCCGGGCCGTCGCCGCCCGCGCACCGCTGCTGGTGTGCGTCGACGACGCGCACCTGTGGGACGCCCCCTCCCGCGCCGCGCTCGGCCGGGCCGCCGCCCAACTGTGCGCGAGCACGGACGTGCGCCTGCTCCTCACCGTCCCCGGACACCGGCCGCTCGGACGGGAGTTCGCCCGGCTGCCGGTGAGACAACTGGATCCACTCTCCCCGGCCGAGGCGGCCGACCTGCTCGACGAGGTGACCCGCGGGGACGTCGACGGGGGCGTCCGGGACGACCTGGTCGACGCGGCCGAGGGCAACCCGGCACTGCTCTTCGCCCTCGTCCGGCGGCTCTCGCCCGCCCAGGTGCGCGGCGACCGCCCGCTGCCCCGGCCGCTGGCCGACGCCGGGGTCCTGACCGGCCTGGTGGGCCGACACCTGTCCGGGCTCACGCCCGAGCAGCACGACGTCCTGCTCACGGTGGCGGCCGCCGCACGGGACGACGAGGACGCGCCGGCCGACGTGGACACCGTCCTGCGCGCCGTCGGCCGGCTGCGTGACGGCGGCTCCCCGTCACTGCCCGATCTGCTCATGTCCGCCGACGGCGCGGTCCGGTTCCGCAGCGAACTGCTGCGCAGGGCCGTGTACGCCGGGGCCCCGCACGAGCGGCGCCGGGCCGTGCACCGCGCGCTGGCCCACGCCCTGGAGGACGAGGGCGGGCCGGCCCTGCGCGTGCTGCTGCACCGCTCCTGGTCCCGGGCCGAGCCGGGGCCCGGCCCGGCGGCCGAACTCGCCCTGGCCGCGGCCGAGGCGGGCGGTCCCGCCCGGCGGTGCGCGGCGTACACCCGGGCCGCCGAACTGGCCGACGGCGCACGGGAACGCGCCGAGCACCGCACGGCCGCCGCCGAGCAGGCGCTGCTCGCCGGCCGCGCGCACCGGGCCCGGCGGCTGCTGGACGCGGCACGCGCCGGCTCCGCACCCCCCGACGTGAGGGGCCGCGCCGAACTGCTGCGCGGGACGGTGGCGCTGCACGACGGTCCCGTCGACGAGGCCCAGGCCTCCCTGCTGCTCGCCGCCTCCCTGCTGGCCGGCCGGGACCCCGCGGCGGCCGGCGCCGCGGCGCTCGGCGCCTTCGACGCGGCCTGGGCCGGCGGCGACCCGGCGGGCTGTCGCGGGGCGCTCGACCGGTGCGGTGAGGTGGCCGGGCCCCGGCCCCGGACCGTGCACGACTACCGGCTCGGCGCCCACGCCCTGCTCGCCGGGCACGTCGCACGCGCCGCGCGGTCGCTGCGGCATGTGATCGAGCCCGCCGCGGAGGCCGACGCACCCGAGGAGGCCCTGCGCGCCGCCACCGCCGCCCTGATGCTGGGCGACGTCGACGCCGCCCGCCACTCGGCCGCGCGGGCCCTGGCCGCCGCCCGCACCCACGCCGCCGCCACGATCGTTCCCCGGGCCCGCGAGTACCTCGCCTACGCCGAACTGCGCGCCGGGCGGCACGCCGTCGCCCGCGCCCACGCCGAGGAAGGGCTGCGCGCCGCGCACCGGGCCGGGCAGCGCAACACCGCCGCCCACCACCACGCCGTGCTGGCGCTGGCCGCGTCGATCGAGGGGGAGAGCGGACTGGTCGCCGCCCACGCGGACGCCGCGCTGAGAACCGCCCGGCGGCACGGCCTGGCCCAGGCCGCGACGCTGGCGGAGTGGGCGGCCGCCCGTGCCGACCTGGCCCACGGCCGCCCCCGGGAGGCCGCCGAGCGGCTCGGCCCACTGGTGGGCCCGGGCCCACGACGGGGGCACTTCGCGGTGTGGATGCTCGCCGTGCCGTGCTTCGTCGAGGCCGCCGTCCGCGCCGGCCGCCCCGACGGCGCCCGCACCGCCGTCGCCGACCTCGCCCGCTGGGCCGGACTCGGCGCCGACCCGCACGCCCCCGCCCAACTGCTGCGCTGCCAGGCCCTGCTGGCCCCGCCGGACCGGGCCGACGCGCTCTACCGGCGGGCCCTCGACCGGCACGACAGCGCGGGCGGCGACTTCGAACGGGCCCGCACCGAACTCCTGCACGGCCGGTGGCTGCGCCGCCGACGCCGGCTCAGTGAGGCCCGCGACCGCCTCGGCGCCGCCCTGGTCGGCTTCGAACGCTGCGGCGCCCGCCCCTGGGCCGACCAGGCGCGGGACGAGCTGCGGGCGAACGGGGTGTCGGCGGCCGGACCGCGAGGACGGGCGGCGGCCGCCCACCATGTCCCCTTCGGCCTGACCGCCCCGCCGGCCCTGTCGGTCCTGACACCGCAGCAACTGCGGATCGCCCGGTGCGTCGCCGAGGGCGCCACCAACCGGGAGGTGGCCCTCACCCTGTCCGTCAGCACTCGCACCGTCGACTACCACCTGCGGAAGGTCTTCGCCACGCTCGGTGTGCGCTCCCGCGTCGAACTGGCACGCCTGGTCCAGCAGGCGGAAAGGACCGGTGCACACCCCTAGGGACCGACCGGACGGTATGTCATCCTTCGAGGCAGGACGAGCCAGCCGGCGGGGACCGCGCGGACTCCACGGCCGACCCCGGGCCACGAGGAGCCCCGCCGCACAGCCGCCGGGACACCGACCCTGGGGGAGGACCGCGATGCCCCACGCCCCACGGCCCCGCACCGTGTCGCACCCGGTACCGACCGCGACGGCACCGACCGCCACGACACCACGCCCGCGCCCGCGCCCACGGCGCGTGCGGTCGCTGACCGACGCCGACGCCCTGCGCGTGCTGCACCGCTCCGCACGCGTCCTGCTGGACGAACTGCCCGACCTCACCGACCGGCTGGTCGCCGTACTCCAGGACCAGGAACCCGCCTACCGCGCGGCCATGGAGAGCGACCCCGGCGCCACCTGGCAGGAGGTGCACCGCTCGCTGCGGCACAGTGTGTCCTCACTGCTCGACCCGCGCGGCAACCGGGACGCGGCGCGCCGCTGCTCCTGGCGGACCGGCGCCACCCGCGCCGAACAGGGGCTGCCGCTGGACGCGTTGCTGCACGCCTTCCGGCTGGGCGGGGCGCTGGTGTGGCAGGGCCTGGTCGAGGAGACCTCCCGCACCGCCCCCGAGGACGTGCGCCTGCTCGTGCACGTCGCCGCCGACGTGTGGAACTTCGTCGACGAGCACTGCACCCTCGTCGCGGACGCCTACCGTCAGGTCGAACGGCAGCTGGCCTGGCGGCGCGAGAACCGGCTGCGGCTGCTGACCGCCGCCCTCCTCGACGGCACCAGCCGCATCGCCGACCTGCCGGAGACCGCGCACGCCCTGGGCCTGCCCGAGCAGGGCCGCTACGCGGTGGTGGCGGTGGCCGGCGGCTCCCCGTCCGAGGCCGCGGCCGCGCGCGCCGCCGCCGGGCGGGAGGCACGGGGACGGGTCCACTGGCACACCGGAGTGGAGGTGGACTACGGCATCGTGCTCCTCGACGGATCCGAGGAGAGGCCGGGGGACGGTGAGGGCGGCAGCGGTGGCGACGGCGCCGGCGTCGATGCCGACGACCCCACCCGGTGCCCTCCGTCCGCCGCCCGCGTGGGCGTCAGCACGGCCGTGTCGGGACTGGCCGCCGTCGGGGACGCCCGCCGGCTCGCCGACACCGCGCTGCGGATGTGCCCGCGGACCGGCGGCACCCTGCGGCTCACCGAGCATCTGCCCGCCGCCCTGGTGGTCTCCGCACCCGACCTCGGCGCCGCCCTCGCCGAACGCGCGCTCGGTCCGCTCCGCGCCCTGGAACCCGCCGACGCGACCGTCCTCCTGGACACGCTCGCCACCTGGCTGGCCTGCGACGGCTCCGCGCAACGGGCGGCGGAGCGGCTGTACTGCCACCGCAACACCGTCCTGAACCGTCTGCGCCGCTACGAACACCTCACCGGCCGCTCCCTGTCCCGTCCGGTCGACGTGGTGGAGATCAGCCTGGCCCTGGTGGCGGCGGACCGAGCCTGACCCGGCGGCATTCAGCGCCCCCGCTGCTGAATGCGTTCGCTTTCTCGCGTTGGACCTCGGACGACGGCCGGGCCAGGCTGGAGCGAGTGCTTCCGGTGCGCCGCGATCCCCTTGGGGCGCACCGGACTTGCCTCCACGCGACAGCCGGAAAGAGGTCACCAGCCCATGCACACCCGCCGCATCGGTGACGTCGAGGTCAGCGCCGTCGGCCTGGGCGCGATGCCCATGTCGATCGAGGGCCGTCCCGACGAGACCCGCTCCCTCGCCACCCTGCACGCCGCCCTCGACGCCGGCGTCACACTGATCGACACCGCCGACGCCTACCACCGCGACGCCGACGAGGTCGGCCACAACGAGACCCTGATCGCCAAGGCCCTCGCCACCCACGATCGGGGCGGTGACGTCCTGGTCGCCACCAAGGGCGGTCATCTGCGCCCGGGCGACGGCAGCTGGACCCTCGACGGCAGCCCCGAGCACCTCAAGGCGGCCTGCGAGGCGTCCCTGCGGCGGCTCGGCGTGGAGGCGATCGGCCTCTACCAGTTCCACCGCCCCGACCCGCGCGTCCCCTACGCCGAGTCCGTCGGCGCGCTGCGCGACCTGCTCGACGAGGGCAAGATCCTGCGCGCCGGCGTCTCCAACGCCGACCCCGAGCAGATCAGGCAGGCCGACGACATCCTGGGCGGCCGACTGGTGTCCGTGCAGAACCAGTTCTCCCCGGCGTTCCGCTCCAGCGAGGCCGAGCTGCGGCTGTGCGACGAACTCGGCATCGCCTTCCTGCCGTGGAGTCCGCTCGGCGGCATCTCCCGCGCCGGCGAACTGGGCTCCGCCCACGCGCCGTTCGCCCGGATCGCCGCGGCGCACGGGGTGAGCCCGCAGCGCGTCTGCCTGGCCTGGATGCTCGCCAAGTCGCCGGTGGTCGTGCCGATCCCGGGCGCAAGCCGCCCGGAGACGACCCGTGACTCGGTGGCCGCGACCGAGCTGGTCCTCACCGCGGAGGAACTGGCCGAGCTGGACGCCGCCTGACCTGTGGGCCGTGTGGCGAAAACCGTGCCCCCGGCGGGTGAGATGTGCCTCCCACGTGCATGAAACGCCCGGGTCCGGGCACACGCTGCGCACACACCTGGAGAGAGGGGCGCTCGTGATCGTTCCGGACCCGAAGACCGTCAGGACCTTGCTGACCCGGTTCGCGTCGCTGAAGATCGATCAGGCGGAGAGGGCGAGGCCGGCGACGGCCCGCGAACTGGAGGACGTCACGTACACGCTGTGCGTCCTCATGGGCACCTCCGACGTCCGGGAAGCGATCGCCGCGGCCGACGCCCTGCTGGCCGCGGCGGTCAGGCCCCCGGCCGGGCGCGCGCCGGGGAAGACCCCGGCTCCGCGCACGGCGGCCGCCGACACCGCCCCGGCATCGGCGGCGGAAGCCGAGAAGGACGAGGACGGGCTGTTCCTGACCGTCTGAGCGCATGTCCTCCCCGGCCCCCGCCGCCCCGGCTCAGGACACCGCGGAGCCGCAGCGGTTGGCGGGCCGGGGAGCCCGGTCCGCCGTCCGCGCGGGCGGCCCGGCGAGCCACTCGGCGATGGTCCGGGCGATCGGCTGGCCGGTGTCCACCTCGACGAAGCCGAACTGACCCGACTGGTTGCACTCCAGGAACCACCAGGTCCCATCCGCGTCCTCCGCGAAGTCGAAGGCCCCGTAGGCCAGTTCGGCATCGCGCAGATACGTCCGCACGGCCTCGCCGAGGCGGTGCGGCACCTCGACCGGCGACCACGGCTCGGTGGAGGGCGCGAACCGCACGTCCACCACCTCCGGGTCGCCGTCCGGGGACGTCGCCTTGCGGGCGGCCAGCAGCCGGTCGCCCACCGCCGTCAGCCGTATGTCGGCCCGCTTGGCCACCCGGCGCTGGAGCAGGGTGGGCCCGTAGGCGACGGCGGCGAAGTCCGTGCCGGGTGGGACCCGGGTGGTCGGCACCGCCCGCGGCGGATCCTGCGGATGCGCCCCGGACACCGGCTTGACCACCAGGTCCGGGTAGCGTTCCGCGAAGTCGCGCGCGGCCTGCGGGAACGTCGTGATGAGCGTCGCCGGCACCGGCAGCCCGCTGCGCTGGGCGAGCCGCAGCTGCCAGGGCTTGTGCCGGGCGCGCAGGGCCGCGTCCGGATGGTTCATCCAGCGTGCCCCGCTGCCGCGGAGCATGCCGTACAGCGCTTGTGAGGCCTCCTCCGTGAGCCAGGCGGACGGTTGGGGTGCCCGGGCCGCCGCCGCCCCGGGCCGGCGGACCCACACGGACCGCAGCGAGTCGAGGCTGACCAGCCGTCCGGCGGACGACAGATGGGCCCGGAAGGCACCGTGCACGTACTCCCCGGAGAGTGCGACGGTGCCGGTGAGGTCGGCGGGATCGAGCCGTACGACGGGGACGCCCGCGGCGTTCAGGTGGACGACCACCATGTCCGCCGTGACGTCCTCCTCGCAGGTCAGGATGAGCACGGTCATCTTGCGTCGGCCCGCGCTCAGTCGTCGAAGTGCGTCTTGGAACCCGCCGTCGAGGTCGTCGTCCCGAGCTCTCTCAACAAGGCGTGGTCGCGGGCGGCGATCCGGCCGTCGAGGAGCACGTTCAACTGCATTCCGGGGTCATAGGCGTATGGAGTGGCGAACTCCAACTCCGCCGCAGGGCGTGCGTAGTTGAGCGCGAACGGTTGCATCGTCTCTCCCTCGTCGGTACTGCCTCGATCAAGCGGTGCCGCTGTGCGACGTCACTCGGGCCCGCTGCATTGGTGCGACCTTCAGTCACTTATACGAATCGAACGGGTGGTTGGTTTCCTTACTCTCCGTGATCATCACGGGGAGGGGACGCGGCGCAGGGAGCTGAGCAGGGGCGATAGGCCTGGTGCAGGGGTGAAACAGATGTGAAACAGGCGTGAAAACGTCTTCCCGGACGGTCAGAACGTCTTCCCGCGCGGTCAGTTGACCGTGCCCGCGCGGTCGGGAGCGCGGCGCAGGGAGCGCAGGGCGAGCAGCAGGACACCGATGTCGTCGAGGTAGACCGGGTCGGGCATCACGTCGGCCGGCAGCACGAAGTACGCGATCGCGCCCCAGAACACCCAGCGCGGCCCGGTGGGAAGGCCCGCCCGCCGCAGGCCCCGCCGGGCCCGGACCAGGCGTACCAGCACCCAGGCGGCCACGGCGAACAGCGCCGCCGCCAGCACCGCGGCGACGGTGACGAGCGTGGTGGTCGCATCCACGGGCCCTCCCTGTGCGCGGTCCGCCGCGCGGTGTCCGGTTGTTCCCCCGGTTCTCGATTTCCCCGTTTCCGATCCCCGAATTCCCCGTTTCCGGCGTGAATATCGCACCGGCGGCACGGGAGTTCCCCCGGACGGCGCACGCGCTCAGGGTCACGATCGCGTCGCGTGTCGCCTCCCGGGGGCACGGATGCGGGAGACCGACCGGGGGGCCGGCCCGCCGGCCCTCCCGGTCAGTCCCCGCGTCCGCTCTCCGACAACCCCAGCAACCCCGTCAGCACCCGGTCCGGCGTGAGGGGCAGGGCGTGCAGCCGGACGCCCGTCGCGTGGTGGACGGCGTTGCCGAGGGCGGCCGCCGTGCCCACGACGCCGATCTCCCCGATGCCCTTGCCGCCCAAGGGGTTGAGATGCGGATCGTCCTCCTCCACCCAGTGCGCCTCGATGTCCGGCACGTCGGCGTGGGCGGGGACGTGGTAGGACGCCAGGTCGGACTCGGTGAAGTCGCCGAAGGCGGCGTCCATGGTGCTGCCCTCGGTCAGCGCCATGCCCAGGCCCATCGTCATGCCCCCGATGAACTGGGAACGGGCGGTGCGGGCGTTGAGGATGCGGCCCGCCGCGTACACCCCCAGCAGTCGGCGCGCCCGTACCTCACCGGTGACCGTGTCCACGGCGACCTCCGCGAAGTGCGCCCCGAACGCGTGCCGCGCGTAAGGGGATTCGGCGTCCGCCGTGCCGGTGGTGTCGGCGTGGGCGACCAGCCCCCGCTCCGGGACCGGGCCGGGGAAGCCGGTCAGGCGCTCCGCGAGCCGCACACAGGCGTCGTGGACCGACCAGCCCCAGGAGGCGGTGCCGGAGGAGCCGCCGGCCAGCGGCGCCGACGGCAGGTCGCTGCTGCCCACCCGGATCCGCACCCGCTCCGGCGGGACGCCCAGCGCGTCCGCCGCGATCTGCGCGAGCACGGTACGGGCGCCGGTGCCGATGTCCGTCGCGTTGACCTCGACGAGGAAGGAGCCGTCGGGCAGGGCGCGCGCCGCCGCCGTCGACGGCTGCACCATCACCGGGTAGGTCGCGGCGGCCACGCCCGTCCCGATCAGCAGCGGGCCCTCGGAGCGGGACCGCGGGCGCGGATCGCGTCCGGCCCAGCCGAACCGGCGCGCTCCCTCACGCAGGCACTCGACGAGATGCCGGCTGCTGAACGGCCGGCCGCTGTCCGGCTCGGTCTCCGGCTCGTTGCGGATCCGCAGCTCGACCGGGTCCATGCCCAGCTCCACGGCGAGTTCGTCCATGGCCGACTCCAGGGCGTACATCCCCGGAGCCTCCCCGGGCGCGCGCATCCAGGACGGCGTGGGCACGTCGAGCGGCACCACCCGGTGCAGGGTGCGGCTGTGCGGGACGGCGTACATCACGCGCGCCGGGGTCGCCGCCTGCTCCACGAACTCCGTCAGCCGGGAGGTGTGCGTGGTGACCTCGTGGACGAGGGACGTCAGCCGCCCGTCCGGGTCCGCGCCGAGACGCAGCCGGTGCAGCGTGGGTGCCCGGTGACCGACGACCGAGGGCAGGAAGCGGCGCGGCAGGACGACGGTGACCGCGCGCCCGGTGTGCCGCGCGGCCATCACCGCGAGCACGACGTCCGGCCGCGGCGTCCCCTTCGATCCGAAACCGCCCCCGACGTGCTCGGCGACGACCGTGATCCGCTCCTCGTCCAGCCCGAACAGCCCGGCGAGCACGGCGCGTACGGTCGTGGTGCCCTGGCTGGAGGTGTGCACCGTCAGCCGCTCACCGTCCCAGTGCGCGGTGCTGGCGTGCGGCTCCATGGGGTGGTTGTGCAGCGGCGGCACCCGGTAACCGGCGTCGACCCGGACGGCCGCGTCCGCGAACGCCCCCTCCGGGTCGCCGTGTTCCCGCACGGCCGGGTATCCGCCGTTCGCCTCCTCGGGGACGTACGCGTGCGGGTGCGTGGCCGACAGCGTGACGTCGTGGGGCTCCTCGGCGCACTCGACGCGTACGGCGGCGGCGCCGGCCCGGGCGGCCTCCGCACTGTCGGCCACCACCAGGGCGACGAACCAGCCCCGGTGCGGCACCTCGGGCCCTTGCAGCACGGCGAGGGTGGGATCGTCCGGCTCGGCGAGGCGCGGGGCGTTCTCGTGGGACAGCACGGCGACGACCCCCGGCTGGGCCAGCGCCCGCGTCGCGTCGACGCCCGTCACCCGCCCGCGCGCCACCTCCGCCGGCACCGGGCGGGCGAACAGCCGCCCCGGGGAGGGGAATTCAGCGGCGTACCGGGCGGTCCCGGTGACCTTCTCCCGGCCTTCGCGGCGCTCGGCGGGAGCGCCCACCGCGGTGGCGGTCATCCATCCTCCCGGTGGCGTACGAGACCCGTCAGGACGTCCAGGGCGAGATTGCGGGCGAGGGGCACCTTGTAGGCGTTGTCGCGCAGCGGCCGGGCGGCGGACAGCTCGAGGTCGACGGCGTGCTCGAAGGCCGCCGCGGTGGGCGCCGCCCCGACCAGCGCCTCCTCGGCCCGCCACGCCCGCCAGGGCCGGTGCGCCAGCGCCCCGAAGGCGATCCCGGCCCGCGCCACGACACCGTCCGCCACCTCCAGCACCGCCGCCACGGAGGCGAGCGCGAAGGCGTACGACGCCCGGTCGCGGGCCTTGCGGTAGGCCGACGGCAGCCCGGCCGTCGCGGCCGGCAGCAGCACGCCGGTGACCAGCTCACCGGGCTCCACCACGGTGTCCCGCTCCGGGTGGTCGCCGGGCAGCCGGTGGAATTCGGCGGCGTGCACCCGGCGCACCCCCGCGAGGCCGTACAGCTCGACCTGCGCGTCCAGCGCGGCCAGCGCCACCGCCAGATCCGACGGGTGCGTCGCGACGCACCGCTCGGAGTACCCGAGGACCGCGTGGTCGCGGTGGACGCCGTCCAGGGCGCCGCAGCCGCTGCCCGGCTCGCGCTTGTTGCACGGCTTGGACACGTCCTGGAAGTAGGGGCAGCGGGTGCGCTGGAGCAGGTTGCCGCCCGTGGTGGCGGCGTTGCGCAGCTGACCCGAGGCGCCCGCGAGGACCGCCTGCGACAGCACGGGGTGGCGCTCGCGCACGAGCCGGTGCGCCGCGAGGTCGCTGTTGCGCACCAGGGCACCGATCCGCAGCGTGCCGTCCGGCAGCTCGGTCACCTCGTCCAGCGGCAGCCGGGTGACGTCGATGAGGGCGGTCGGCTGTTCGACGCCCAGCTTCATCAGGTCGACGAGATTGGTGCCGCCGCCCAGGTAACGGGCGCCGGGGTGGGAGGCGTAGGCGTCGGCGGCCTCGGCGAGGCTCGCCGCCCGCACATAGGCGAAAGGTTTCACCGGATCACGTCCTCGACCGCGTCGACGATGCGGGGATACGCGCCGCACCGGCACAGGTTGCCGCTGAGCCGCTCACGGATCTCCTCCCGGCCGAGCGGCACCGGCCCGTACGGCGCCCGGGCGTCGGTGACCTGCGAGGGATGGCCCGCCTCCGCCTCCGCGATCGCCCCGACCGCCGAGCAGATCTGCCCCGGGGTGCAGTAGCCGCACTGGAAGGCGTCGCGCTCCAGGAACGCCCGCTGGAGCGGGTGCGGCTCCTCGCCGTCCCCGGACAGACCCTCGACGGTGGTGACGTCACAGCCGTCCAGGGCGACCGCGAGCAGCAGACAGCTGTTGACGCGCCGCCCGTCGACGAGGACCGTGCACGCCCCGCACTGCCCGTGGTCGCAGCCCTTCTTGGCGCCGGTGAGGCCGAGGTCCTCCCGCAGTACGTCCAGCAGGACCCGGCGGTGGTCGACGGTGAGGGTGTGCGGCTTGCCGTTGACGCGCAGGGTCGTCCCGGAGCGGTGGTCGTGCTCGCTGCCCATGTCGTCGAGCCCTTCGATCCGTGGTGCCGTGGCACCCGCGTATCCACGTCGCGCCGGACGACACCTGTGGTCCGCCCGGAATCCCGCTTTCCTAAGCTGCCGTCATGACCCGACCCGACCCCCACCACCCCCAGGACCCGCACCCGGCGGCCGTGCTGCGCGCGACCTACCGCGCGCTCGCCTCGGTCGTGCGGGACCTGGGCGACGAGGAGTCCTGGCTGCCCACCGGCTGCACCGGATGGGCGGTGCGCGACCTGGTCTTCCACTGCCTCGCCGACGCCCAGCGCGCCCTGGTGGCCCTGCACACGCCCGCCTCCGCCGCGCCCGACCGCGACGCCGTGACCTACTGGCGGGACTGGCGGCCCGACCCGGCCGGAGCGGCCCACCGACGGCGCTGGTCACGCGTGGGCGCGAGCATGTTCCTCGACTTCGGCCCGCTGCGCGGCCTGTACCTGGAGACCGCGGCGGCGACCGTCACGGCGGCGGCCGCGGCCGACCCCGCACGACCGGTGGCCACCCAGGGCCACGTCCTGACCGCGGGCGACCTGGTCACCACCCTCACCGTCGAGGCGGCCGTCCACCACCTGGACCTGGTGCGGGAGCTGCCCGACGCGCCCCGTCCCGCCCCCGCCGGGCTGACCGCCGTACGGCGGACCCTGGACGGTCTGCTGGGGCGGCCGGTGCCGGTGGACTGGAGCGACGAGCACTACGCGCGGGCGGCCACCGGCCGGACACCGCTCACCCCCGAGGAGCGGCGCGCGCTCGGGGCGGACGCCGGCCGGCTGCCGCTGTTCTGCTGAGCCGGGCCCGGCCGGTCAGCGGCCGGCCGGCCCGGAGCCCTCGCCGCCGCCGTCCCGCCCCCGCTCCGGGACCTCCCCGGCGTCCGGGGCGTCGGGAACGTCCAGAACCTCCGGGGCGGACGGCGGGGACGGCGGTGTGGGACGCAGGGCCTTGGCCGACTCCCGCAGCCGTTCCAGGGTGCGGCCGAGCTGCTGGAAGGGGGAGCCGCCCGGCTTGGCCTGCGGCTGCGGACGCTCGCCGGCCTCGGCCGCCTCCCGGTAGGCGGCCAGCGCCTCGTGGGCCTGCTCGGCCGCCTCCCGGTACAGGTCCCGGGACTGTGTCATCGCCTCCAGCGCCTCGCGGTACATCGCCACGAGCCGACGCTCGCGGGCCAGTTCCTCCTCCAGCGTCAGCAGCTGCCACTCCTCGCGCAGCGCGGTCAGCGCGGCCTCGCCGCCGTCCGGCAGCGGCTTCGGCAGCGCGGCGAACCGGCGCACCGCGTGCAGCAGCTCGGTCGGGTGCGATCCGTCGAGGAACACACTGCGCACCGAGTGGTCGGCGGCGTCGTACGCGGGCGGCGCGGGCGTCCCCGGCAGCACCAGGGCGCCGCCGCGCGGCAGCTCCACCCCGGACTCGCGCAGCGCCCAGTTGACCGTGCGCAGCTGCTGCGGTGCCGCCCGGTGCTCCACCACGCGGTGGTGCAGGCCGACGGGCAGCAGCGGGACCATCGACCGGCGGCCCCGCTCGTCGGGCGTCATCGCCTCGTGCACCACGACATGGACCGTCCAGGTGTCGCGCAGCGCGTTGCGCAGGGCGCGACGCAGCTCCTTGTCGTCCTCCGGAAGCGGGTTGGCCTCCAGGTAGCGCTGTCCGGTGACGGTCTCATGGCCCCACGGCGTGTCCGCCTCCCAGGGCCAGAACATCGCGGCCGGCGACGGCCACCGCAGGTCCCAGGGCCGCTCCGCCTCCGCGACCAGCGTCCACTCCTGCCCCCGCCCCGACCACTGCGCGAGCGTCAGCCGGGCGCGCACGGTCACCTTCTCGGGCACCTGCCACCGCGCCTCGAAGGCCAGCTCGCCCTCGGCGGTGTCGGTGTCGGGGACTTCCAGGAAGTCCTGGAGGGTCGCGTCGTCCTTGAGCGACCGGAGGTGCTTGCGCAGGACGTCCGGCGCGGCGGGCCCGGTGTGACGGCCGCGCGCCAGCCACACGGTGGACGGGGTCGTGGGCGGGACGGTCGGGGAGGTGAGCATGAGTCCATTCGGCAGGGCGGGGGACGACGTGCGACTGCCAGTATCGTCGCCGCGGCGGGCAGGTGATCGAGCGGGGGGCCGCGCAAACCGGTGAATCCCGCTCGAGGTGCGCCTTCCCCCGCGCGGGAGGCGTCACGCGCGCGCATCGGGGCACCTGTACGGCGCGCCCGCGCGCCGCCGCGCGTCCCCGTGGCGGAGCAGTCGTCCTGCGCACACGTGCCGGGTCGGCGAGGGTGGCTGGCAGGACCGCAGCCGACCGCACCGCACGAGGAGCGAACCGATGAAGCTGGACCTCGAAGGACGAATCGCGCTGGTGACCGGGTCCTCGCAGGGCATCGGCGCGGCGATCGCGGCCGGTCTGGCCCGCGCCGGCGCGATGGTCGGCGTCAACGGACGCGACGCCGAACGCCTCGACAAGGGCATCGAGCAGTTGCGGGCCGAGGTGCCCGACGGCCGGTTCGTGGCGATCGCCGCCGACGTCGCCACCGAGGAGGGCGCGGTCCGCGCGGTGGACGCGCTGCCCACCGCCGACATCCTGGTCAACAACCTCGGTGTCTTCGAGCCCCGGCCCGCGCTGGAGATCACCGACGACGAGTGGCGCCGCTACTTCGAGATCAACGTCCTGGCGGCCGTGCGGCTCACCCGGGCCTACCTGCCCCGGATGATGGCCCGGAGCTGGGGGCGCGTGCTCTACATCGCGAGCGACTCCGCCGTCGTCATCCCGCCCGAGATGATCCACTACGGCATGACGAAGACCGCGCTGCTCGCGGTCAGCCGCGGCTTCGCCAAGGAGGCCGCCGGCAGCGGCGTCACCGTGAACTGCGTCATCGCCGGGCCGACGCACACCGAGGGTGTCGAGGAGTTCGTGCGGGAGCTGGTCGGCGCCGATCTGCCCTGGGACGAGGCACAGGGCCTCTTCATGCGCGACCACCGCCCCCAGTCACTGCTCCGGCGGCTCATCGAACCCGAGGAGATCGCCCACCTCGTCGTCTACCTCAGCTCCCCGCTGGCCTCCGCCACCACCGGCGGCGCGCTGCGGGCCGACGGTGGCTACGTCGACTCGGTGCTGCCGTAGCCGTCGCCGGTCGCGGCCCGTCTAGCAAGTGGGCCGTGCGATCGGCGCGCACGGGGTGTGCGGCGTTCACCACGGTCGCCGCCGCGCACCCGTGGTCCCCGCCGGCCCGGGCCCCCACAATCGACCCGGCGGACAGGGCCCGCCCACCATCCGCGTCGGGGCGGGCCCTGCCCGCGTGTCCGGGACGGCCGTCCCGGTCCTCCCGCGCCGAGCCGGACGGTGCTTCCGCCGAGGCCACGGCCATGAGCCGGCGGGGGCGGCGAGCAGGGGGCGAGAGCGGTCCGCGTTCAGCCACCGCCGTTGCCGGCCCCCGCCCGGCCGCCCCGTCTGCCGAGGTCGCGCCGGCGGGACGTGGTCCGCTCGGCGGGTGAGCCGGCGCCCGCCGCGGGGGCGCTGAAGCCGCCCGGCACGAGACGCGGCGGCGCCACGCTCGGGGGCGGTGCGGGCAGGCCGCCCGGCTCGCTGTCCGCGCGCGGGGGACCGCCGGGGTCGGCGGGGCGGGCCGGGCGGCCCACCACACGGGTGTGCGGCATCAGCGGGGCGCAGGCGGAGCACACCTCGCTCAGCGTCCACACCTGGCCGACGGCCGGATCGTGCCGCAGGACGAGCACCACCGTGCCCGCACAGGCGACCCGGGTGCCCTCGTGCAGCGCACACCGCTGGCGGCGGCACGAGCAGGCGGCGTCGGGGCGCACCGCCGCCGCGCGCGCGTGGGCGGCGGCATGGGCCTCGGCGAAGCGGCGCAGGGCCGCGAGGTCGCGGGAGCGCGGCGGCATGGCGCACGCCGAGGAGCAGGTGACCGACGCGGTACGGTCCCGGTGCCCGACCACACGGATCGTCCAGGAACGCCCGGGACGGCGGGCTGATGGAGCGTCAGGGTAGGTGAGAGCCAAGACCACATGTCCTTCGTGGGAGGCGGGCGGGCGGGTCGGCACTTCGGGCCTCCGGGCTGGATCCGGCACGGCCCATCGGAAGTGACCTCGTTCACAGCATGCCCGTGCCCATGCGGACCATTCGTGTGATGCCTCCTCCGGTCGGAGCGGCGGTCGCACGCCGTACACCTGAACGCCCCCGGCCGTCTCCGCGGCCGCCGTCCTCAGTGGGGGGGAGGTCAGTGGGGGAAGGCGCGGGGCTGCCGCAGCCGGGGCAGCTCGTCGCGGAACTCCTCTATCCGGCTGCTGATCTGACGCATCAGGACGGTGTCCCGGAGCCGGTCGAGGTACAGGTTGCGGCGGGCCAGGGCGACGGCGTCCACGCAGAAGTACAGCGCCATGAGCGGGTTGACGAACAGTTCGCCGTCCTTGGTGCGCTCGGTGAACCGCACATCACCGAAGTCGCCGCGCACGGCGGCGGCGACGGAGCCGTTGACGATGCTGGGATGCCCCGGGGTGTGCTCCTGGGCGTGGGCCACCGCGTCCAGGTACAGGGCGCCCTCGCGGCTGTCGCGCGGCACGGAGAACGCGCCGAGGTAGGCGCCCTCGCGGTCCAGCGCGGCCAGGTTCTCCAGCACCAGCGCGTGGTTGACCCCGTGGTAGGCGTCCACGCCGAAGCCGAGGCACACCACCAGCCGGTGTTCGACCCCGTCGAGGTCCGCCACGGCGGCCAGGCTGGCCATGTCCTCCTCGGGTGTGCCCAGCCCGTGCTCGTCGCCCCGCATGAGGATGTCGGTGCCGCCGTCCACCAGCACCACCGCGTCCACCCCGCCCAGACGGTCCAGCAGCGCCCGGTAGGCGTCCCGCAGCGGGGCCACACCGGTCCGCGTGAACGCGTACACCGTTGACGGCAGGCCGTGCCGGTCCAGCCAGCGGGCCAGGGTGCCCTCGGGGAAGTAGTCGCCGCGCACCGGGGTGTCCGGGCGCACCGCGGCGACCTCCGGCTCCAGCCAGACCTCGGTGGGCAGGCCGTACAGGTCGGAGAAGGACAGGTTGGCCAGATGGACGTCCTTGCCCGCCGACCGCAGGGCCAGCGCCAGCGGCAGACCGGCGTAGACGTCGAAGCCGCCGCCGGCGCCGGCGACGAGCACCCGCCGCGCCTCGCGCAGCCGGGTGA
>NZ_BQUN01000034.1:86283-90560 GCF_026008495.1 Streptomyces sp. A012304 | reverse complement strand
GCCCACGCGTGTGTGTCTACGCGCCGCTCTCGCGGAGCATGTCCTCACGCTCGACGATCTTCACGCGCTCGCGGCCCTGCGGCTCGCCCAGCGCCTTCTCCGCCGCGTCCAGCTTGTACCAGCCCTCCCAGGTGGTGAAGCGGACCTGGCGCTCGGCGAGGAACGCGTCCACGGCCTCGGGCGCCGGTGCGGCCGGCGTGTGCAGACGGCCGTTGGCGAAGTCGTCCAGCAGGTTGGCCACCGTCTCGTTGGCGTCGCCCTTGGTGTGGCCGATCAGACCGACCGGGCCGCGCCGGATCCAGCCGGTGACGTACGTCGACTGCAGGTGGGCGCCGCTGTCCTCGATGACCCGGCCGCCCTCGTCGGGGACCGTGCCCGACTCCAGGTCCCAGGGCAGCTTCGGCAGCTTCTCCGACAGGTAGCCGACGGCACGGTAGACCGCGGTGACGTCCCAGTCCTTGAACTCGCCGGTGCCCTTGACGTTGCCGGTGCCGTCCAGGGCGGTGCGCTCGGTGCGCAGGCCGACGACCTTGCCGTCCTCGCCGAGGATCTCCGTCGGGGACTCGAAGAAGTGCAGGAACAGCTTGTGCGGGCGCTCGCCGATGTCGCGGATCGCCCAGTTCTCCAGCGTCTTGGCGACCATGTCGGCCTGCTTGTTGCCGCGCCGGGTCGCGATCGAGCCGTCGTCGTAGTCGATGTCCTCGGGGTCGACGACGACCTCGATGGTGGGGGAGTGGTCCAGCTCCCGCAGCTCCATCGGGGAGAACTTGGCCTGCGCCGGGCCACGGCGGCCGAAGACGTGGATCTCCAGCGCCTTGTTGGCCTTCAGGCCCTCGTAGACGTTCGGCGGGATCTCCGTGGGCAGCAGCTCGTCCGCCGTCTTGGCGAGGATGCGGGCCACGTCCAGGGCGACGTTGCCGACGCCGAGGACGGCGACCTTCTCGGCCTCCAGCGGCCAGGTGCGCGGAACGTCCGGGTGGCCGTCGTACCAGGAGACGAAGTCGGCGGCGCCGTAGGAGCCGTCCAGCTCGATGCCGGGGATCGACAGCTCGCGGTCGGCCATCGCGCCGGTCGAGAAGATCACGGCGTCGTAGAAGGCGCGCAGGTCGTCGAGGTTGATGTCGGTCGGGTAGTCGACGTTGCCGAACAGGCGGATCTGCGGCTTGTCGAGGACCTGGTGCAGGGCCGTGATGATGCCCTTGATCCGGGGGTGGTCCGGAGCCACGCCGTACCGGATCAGTCCGAACGGGGCCGGCATGCGCTCGAAGAGGTCGATGGACACACCGGGGTCGGCGGCCACATCGGACTTGAGCAGCGCGTCGGCGGCGTAGATCCCGGCGGGGCCGGCTCCGACGATGGCTACCCGCAGGGGGCGGGGCATGATCAGGTTCCCTTCGAGCGGCGACAGAACGATCTCGACGGGAAGCCTAAACTAAGGCATGCCTAACTCGGTACGCGGGTCCGGTCTATGAGCTCATAAACGGCTTTTATGAGTCAGATGGCGCCCAATTCGCCCTACGGCAACGGCTGTTCCGCCCAGATGACCTTCCCGGTGGGGGTGTAGCGGGTGCCCCAGCGGTCGGTGAGCTGGGCGACCAGGAACAGACCGCGGCCGCCCTCGTCGGTCATCGCCGCGTACCGCAGATGCGGCGAGGTGCTGCTGCCGTCCCAGACCTCGCAGATCAGGGTGCGGTCCCGCAGCAGCCGTACCCGCACCGGGGCGGTGCCGTAGCGGATCGCGTTGGTGACCAGCTCGCTCAGGATCAGCTCCGTCGTGAAGGACAGGTCCTCCAGCTCCCAGCGCACCAGCTGCTCGGCGACCGCGGCGCGCACCTCGCCCACCGCGGCCGGATCCACCGGCACGCCCCACTCGGCGACCCGGTCCGCGCCGAGCGCCCGGGTGCGGGCGACGATCAGCGCGATGTCGTCGTTCGGGCGGGCCGGCAGCAGGGACTCCAGGACCGTCCGGCAGGTCTCCTCCGGTGAGCTGTCGGTCCGCTCCAGCGCGCCGCGCAGCCGCTCCAGACCCGTGTCGATGTCCTGCCGCCGGTCCTCCACCAGCCCGTCCGTGTACAGCACCAGTCGGCTGCCCTCCGCCAGCTCCAGCTCGGCCGTCTCGAACGGCAGCCCGCCCAGGCCGAGCGGCAGACCGGCCGGCACCTTCGGGAACTCCACCTGCCCGTCCGGGTGGACCAGCGCGGGCGGCGGATGGCCGGCCCGGGCCACGGTGCACCGCTGGGAGACCGGATCGTAGATGGCGTACAGACAGGTCGCCCCCGCGACCGGAGCGGTCGCGCCGTCGGCCGCCTCGTCCTGGTCGATCCGCGCCACCAGCTCGTCCAGCAGCCCGAGGAGTTCCTCCGGCGCCAGATCCAGCGCGGAGAAGTTGTGCACGGCGGTGCGCAGCCGGCCCATGGTGGCCGCCGCGTGCAGCCCGTGCCCGACGACGTCACCCACCACCAGCGCCACCCGGGCCCCGGACAGCGGCAGCACGTCGAACCAGTCGCCGCCGACCCCCGCCTGCGCGGGCAGATACCGGTAGGCGATGTCCAGGGCGCCCTGCTCGGGCAGGGTGCGCGGCAGCAGGCTGCGCTGCAGCGTGACGGCCATCCCGTGCTCGCGGGTGAAACGGCGCGCGTTGTCGATGGAGACCGCGGCCCGCGCCACCAGCTCCTCCGCGAGGGCCACCTCCTCCGGGTCGAACGGATCGGGCCGCTCCGACCGCCAGAAGCTGACCACGCCCAGCACCAGCGCCCCGGCCCGCACCGGCACCGTGATCAGCGAGTGGATGCCGAACTCCACGACCTGCTCGGTGCGTTCCAGGTCCTGCGCCCGCCACCCCGGGGACTCGGCGAGCCGCGCCTCCAGGACGGGCCGCTCGGCGGCCAGCGAGCGGGCCTGCGGCGCGGAGTCGACGAACCGGATCTGCTCGCCCACCGCGTACAGCGGCGCGCCCTTGCGGACGCAGGCCAGCGCCGTGCGCCGCAGTGTGGCCCGGGCCTCCGGCTCCTCCCCGGCCAGCACGGCGTCGAAGAGGTCCACGGTCGCGAAGTCCGCGAACCGGGGCACCGCCAGCTCCGCCAGCTCCTCCGCCGTACGGGTCACGTCCAGGCTGGTCCCGATGCGCACCCCGGCCGCGTACAGCATGTCGAGGCGCTCGCGGGCCGCCTCCGCCCGGCCCGACAGGGCGCGCAGCTCCGTGGAGTCGCGCAGCGTGGCGACGCTGCCGGCCGGCCCGCCCGCGAGCTGTGTGGGCCGCTGGTTGATGGCCAGCAGTCGCTCCCCGACGAGGTGCACCTCGTCCGTGGCGACCCGCCCGGAGGCGAGCAGTTCGGCCGTGCCGGCGTCCAGCCCGAGGTCGAGCACCTTGCGCCGCTCGGCGTCCGGGGGCAGGTTCAGCAGCCGGTGCGCCTCGTCGTTGGCGAGCAGCAGGTCACCGTCGCCGCCGACGATGATCACCCCTTCGCGCACCGCGTGCAGGACCGCGTCGTGGTGCTCGTACATGCGGGTCATCTCGCGCGGGCCCAGACCGTGGGTCTGGCGCAGCAGCCGGCGGCTGACCAGCGCCGTGCCGCCGGTGGCCAGGGCGAGGGCCGCCGCCGCGGTGGCCAGCACCAGCGGCAGCTGACGGTCCGCGGTGCCGCCGACGCGCTCGGTGGTGATACCCGCCGACACCAGACCCACGACCGTCCCGTCGGGCGCCTTCACCGGTACGACCGCCTGCACCAGCCGGCCGATCGTCCCGTCGATCTCCTCCACGACCGTGCCCCCGGCCTGCGCCGGTGCCAGCGTCCCGACGAACTTCTTGCCGATCCGGTCCGGCTTGGGGTGCGTGTAGCGGACCCCTTCGGGGTTCATCACGACGATGAAGTCGACCTCCGCCGCCTCGCGGGCGGCCTCGGCGCGCGGCTGGAGCACCGCCGTCGGGTCCGGACTGTCCAGCGCCGCCACCGTGCCCGGCGCGTTGGCGAAGGTCTCGGCGACGGCGAGTGAACGGTTGCGGGCCTCCCGGGTCGAGTCGTGCCGCACCTGGAGTACCAGCGCCACCACGGCGCCGACGACCAGCAGCAGCACGATGACCACCTGCAGGACGAACACCTGCGCGGCGAGACTGCGCCCGCCCAGCGTGGTCTCGGACGTGCGCCGCACCCGGGGGCCTCCGGGACGACGGACCGGCCGGGCACCCGATCGCCCCAGGAGTCGGACCATGTGCCATGTCTACACTGCCCGGCCGCGAGAGGCGAGAGGCACTACGCAGGGTGATGGAGCGGGCCCGC
>NZ_BQUN01000034.1:75920-86212 GCF_026008495.1 Streptomyces sp. A012304 | reverse complement strand
GGGCCGAGCCGGGTCGCCAGCAGCAGCGCGATGTCGTCCGGCCGGTCGGCGGCCTGCCGGGCCGTCGCGGTGAGCCGGTCGGCGACGTCCGCCAGCGGCCGTTCCGAAGCGGTGCCGGCCCCCGCCAGGGCCGCCCGCAGGTCCGCGATGCCGTCGTCGATGTCATGGCCGGGCCGCTCGACCAGCCCGTCCGTGTACAGCGCCAGGATCGCGCCCGGCTCCAGCCGCAGCTCGGCGGCCGGATAGCGGGCGCGCGGGTCGACCCCGAGCACCACCCCGGCCGGCAGCTCCACGACCTCGGTACGTCCGTCGGGGTGGCGCAGCAGCGGCGGCAGATGCCCGGCGTTGACCACCCGCGCGACACCGGTGGCCGGGTCCAGCCGGACGTAGCAGCAGCTGGCGAACTGGCCGGGGTCGAGGTCGATGAGCAGGTGGTTGGTGCCGCTCAGCACTTCCGAGGGCGGCCGGTCGCCGAGCGCGAACGCCCGCACCGCGCTGCGCAGTTGCCCCATGGTGGCCGCCGCCTGCACCCCGTGCCCCTGCACGTCCCCGATGACCAGCGCGAGTCCGTCCCCGGCCTCCACGACGTCGTACCAGTCGCCGCCCACCTCCATGCCCTCGGTGCCGGGCAGATAGCGTCCGGCCGTCTCCACGCCCGCGTGCTGCGACAGCCGCCGGGGCAGCAGGGCCTGCTGGAGGCCGCGGGCGAGGGCGGCCTCGGTGTCGTAGCGCTGGGCCTTCTCCATCGCGTGGGCGATCAGACCGGCCAGCGCGGTCAGCACGGTCTGCTCCTCGGAGCTGAAACTGCGCGGGCGGTCGAAGCCGAGGATGCACGAGCCGACCGGGCGGCCGGAGGCGATCAGCGGCAGGAAGGCACGCGCGCCCTCCGTCGCGTCGAGCGCGATGCCGGGGTAGGCCCGCGCGAGCTGCTCCATCGAGTCGAAGAACAGGGGGCGGCCCGTGGTCAGGGTCTCCACGCCGGGCAGCCGGGCGTCCAGGCCCACCCCCTCGAACGGGGCCAGGAACCCCTCCGGGAAGCCGCTCTCCCAGGCCAGGTACAGATGCCGGTCCTGGAGCAGATAGATCGCCAGCCGGCGGCCGCCGAACGCGGGCAGCAGCTCCTGCATGACCACCGCCGACACCTGGCGGGCGGTCACCGCCTCCGTCAGCGCGATCGCCAGCACGATGGGCCGGTACAGCGGGGCGGCCGACGCGGCGGCGTCCGGCGCCGGTGTCTCGGCCTCGGTGTCGGCCGCGTCGGCGGGCGCCGGGCGCTCCGGGTCGTGCGCCACCCGGTTCGCCGGAACCGCGGTGCAGGTGAGCAGGTCCGGGCCGGGATAGACGGCCAGGCTCAGCCAGTCGCCCTCGTAGGGCCGCGGGCCGTCGGTCCGGTGGCCGACCGGGGCGGGACGGCGCACATGGAAGTGGACCGGCTCCGGCGCCAGCAGGGCGCCGCGCAGCTGCTCCTCGTACGCGGGTTGCTCCAGCCACGGAACGGCGTCCCACAGCGGCCGGCCGAGCAGCCCCGAGCGCGCCACGCCCAGCAGGTGCGCGGCCCGCGGGTTGGCGTAGACGATCACTCCGAGCCGGTCCAGGCAGAACACGCCCTCGGGCAGCAGGTCGGCCGCTCCGTCGGCCAGGGCGCCCGGCCCCGGGTCGAGCAGGACACCGGTGACCGGCCGCGGCCCGTCCGTCGTCGCGCCGGGCGCGCTCAGTTCGAGCAGCCGCAGACTCCCGTCGGCGGTGCGCACCTGGAGCGGCAGGGGCGGCGGTCTGCCCTGGGCGGCCTCCCGCAGCAGGTCGGGCAGCCCGTGGGCGTCCGTCGGGTCGACGGCGCGGGCGAGCGCGCCCAGCGTGCCGGGCGGCTCGTCAGGCGGGAGGCCGAGCAGGGTGCGGGCGGGCTCGTCGGCGGTGACGAGACCGGTCGCCGGGTCCCACGCGAGCCACCCGGCCCGGCCCGGCGCCGGCCCCGCGACCGGCGGCCGTACGCACATCGGCTCGTCGTCCCAGGTCACGACGCCCCCGGCAGCCTCCAGGCGCAGCAGCGCCGCGGCCAGGTCGTCCGCCCCGCGCGTGAGCCGTTCGCGTTCCGCGAGCATCTCGCCCGCGTCGCCCGCCGCCGACCGCAGCAGGGTCAGCACGCCGAGGGACCGGCCCCGGGCCGTGACCGGCACGCTGAGGGTCGCGAACTGGAAGGGCAGCCCCGCCGCGAACTGCGGGTAGCGGCGCATCGCCTCGGTGGCGTTCGCCAGCACCACGGGGACGCCGAGCCGGTAGGCGTCGGTGACGGGGAAGGGCCGGTCCACGGTCACCCGCCACCAGGGCTTGAACAGCGGTCCGGGCAGCCCGGCGAGGACGGCCAGCCGGAGCAGGCCCGTCGTGCTGGAGCACAGGTACACGCCCGCGGCACGGCCGCCCGTGGCACGCAGCGCGTCCGCCGCGGCCCCGGTCAGCAGTGCGGCCGGCGGCCCGGACGGCTCCCGCTGGTCCCCGGCGCTCCCAGTCATCGCCCCTACCTCGTCCGTACGCCGCTTCCCTGGAGCGACACAGCAAGAATGCGCCACAGGGGGGCGGGTGCGCATCCGCGCGGCCCCCGGGGCCCATTCGCCCGTCCGCCCCGTCCGTCCGGCCCTGCCCTGCCGACCACCCGCCCGTCCGGCCCCCGCGCACCTGCGTGCCAGGTGGACCGGTCGTCCGGAGGCAGCCCGCGTGCCTGCGCCAGGCGGACCGCCCGTCCGTCCGGCCCCGCGTGCCCGTGCGCCAGGTGGACCGGATGCCGGGCCGAGGCGGATCTTCCCGGCTTCGGGGTAACCGCCCGCCATGGGCGAGATATTGGTCGGCACCTGTTCCTGGACGGATCGGGCGCTCGTCGGCAGTGGCTGGTACCCGGCGGGGCGACGGGACGCGGAGGGCCGGTTACGGCACTACGCCGAGCGCTTCCCGGTCGTCGAGGTGGACTCCACCTACTACGCCCTGCCCGACGAGCGCACCAGCGGCCTGTGGGCGCGGCGCACCCCGGAGGGCTTCGTGTTCGACGTGAAGGCCTTCTCGTTGCTGACCGGCCACCCCACCCGGCCCGGTGTGCTCCCGCCGGGGCTGCCCGCCGACGTCCGCTCCCCGAAGGCGCTGGACGAGGTGTGGCGCCGGTTCGCGGACGGCGTCCGGCCGTTGCGGGAGGCGGGGCGGCTGGGGGCCGTGCTCTTCCAGTTCCCGCCGTGGCTGCGGCCCGGCGCGCGGGCGCGGGAGGTCCTCGCCCGGTGTGCCGAGCGCACGGCCGGCTGGCCGGTGTGCGTGGAGTTCCGGCACCCCGACTGGTGGCGTGGCGAACAGCGGCGGACGACCACCGACCTGCTGCGGTCGCACGGGTGGTCCGCCGTCGCCGTCGACATGGAGCCGTCGCTGCCGTCCGCGATCCCGCCGGACACGCCCGTCACCTCCGGGCGGCTCGCGGTCGTGCGGTTCCACGGCCGCAGCCACGCCTGGGGGACGGGCAGCAAGGAGGACCGGTTCCGGCACGAGTACGCGGACGGCGAACTCCGTCAGTGGCTGCCCAGGGTGCGTGCGCTCGCGGCGCGCGCCGAGCAGGTGCATGTGCTGTTCAACAACTGCTGCGCGGACGCGGCGGTGCGGGCAGCCGCGAGGATGCGCGAGCTGCTCGGCGGTGCCTGAGGCGGTGCCTGAGTCAGAGTGCTGAGGCAGGCCGTCAGGAGGTCGCCTCGAGCGTGCTCTTGGCCAGCTCGTAGGCCGGGAGCATCGCCTCGTGCTCCGCGTCGTCCATGCCGCCGAGGTGCACGACGACCGGGCCGGCGGCGGTGGTCACGGCGAGGGCGCGCTCCGTCTTCGACTCCTCCATGAGCTCGCTCGTGGTGACGTACCGCACCTCGGCTCCGGTGAGGCCGCCCGTGCGGAACGTGCTGTAGCGGGGCTTGCTCGCGGTGCTGTCGGCGGTGACGAAGCCCTCCAGGACGGTCCGCGCGGCGGCGCCGCCCGGCTTGCCGGTCCAGACCCGCAGGAAGCCGATCTTGCCGGCGGGCTTGGCGTCGATCTCGCAGGCCAGGGTGACCGGTCCCTGACGCAGGAGCGCGTCGGCGAGTTCCTGGCCCAGTTCGTCGCCGTTGCCGCCGCTCTCCGTCCCGGAGCCGACGGCCTCGGCGGTCCAGAACTCCGCGGTGTCGAAGGTGACGGGGAGTTCACAGGCGGAGCCGTCGGCGCCGACGCTTCCACCGCTCGCCGCGACCTCGGCGGGCGTGCCGGCCGTGGCGGTCGCCGTGCTCCGCGCCTTCGTCTTCTTCCCGGGCGTGTCCGAGCCGTCGTCGGTGTCCGCGCAGCCCGTCGTCACACCTATGAGCAAGGCCGCCAGTGCCAGGCCCCGCCCCATGATCCCCACCCCAGTGCGCACCGCTCGTGTCCCCTCTCGATACCGGCGGGCACTGTATCCGAGGTCATGCGCCACGCGTCTGCCGTCACCCGTCGCACACGCCCGTCGAGCGGCCCTCGCGCCACGGCCCTACGGTGGGGGAGCGGACGCGGTCCCCCGGGACCACCGGCCGCTCCCGGCCGGCGCCGACTTCCCCCACGTCCGATCCGGCCGGGACTCGAACCCCGCGTGGTTCCCTACGGCCGCCCGGACGCGTCAGACCGCGGGCGGCGCCGCGCGCGTCGACAGGGGCGCGTCCACGGGGAGGAAGAACAGGGCGCACAGCTCCAGGGTCCGCGACCCCCGGTTCTCCGCCTTGTGTACGCCCCGCGGCCCCACCGGCTCGACGATGACCTGTCCGGCCGGGGTGACGCACTCGGATCCGTCCGCCAGCGTCCGGGTGAGGGTGCCGGCGGTCACCACGGCGACGACCCTTCCCTCGTGGTAGTGCCAGGGCAGCTCACCGCCCGGCGGGATCTCGTACCGCGCGACGACAACCCGTGTGCCCTGCGGCACGGCGAGCGCGAGCGGGTCGGTGAGGAGGCCGTCGGCGAACAGGGCCGGTACCGGTTCGGCGGTGGGCCGGGCCGTCACGGGCGAGGGTCCGCTCACGCGGCAGGCTTCCGTGCCGGGAAGGGGCCGAGGGCGCCGGAGCCGGTCGGGCTCCCGGGGCGACCTAAGCCGGCCGGTGTCATGTTCCGCTGGTCAGTGCGTTCCACGTAGTGAGATTATCCCACCGGTTCGGAGTGATCCCGGCGGCCCCTCCTGGCGTCTACAAGGACGAACGAACCCGGCGCGCGGCCCTGCCATCTCGGCGGACGCCGCCCGCACGGGACGGTATTCGGCTGCGCGCGCCCGCGCGTGCGGTGAGCGGTTGGGGAAAGGCTTGGGGAACGTGCGTCCAGGAAGACCACGGCGCCACGGGGGCGGCGCCGCCCGTGGGGAAAGCGTGGACGAACGCGGCCGGCCCCCGCGCGGCGCCGACCGGGAGCGGCGCTCCGGCCGGGCGTCGAGGGCGGGCGCGTTCGTCCTGCGCACCCTGCGCGCCGAGTGGTACGGCATGGTCGTCGACCCCGTCCGCGCACTGCGCCGGCGCGGCCCCGCCGGACTGCTGCTGGCCCTCCTCGCGTGCGGCGGCGTGATCTTCTTCCACGCCCTCGCGCAGCGGCCCGCCGGCGCGGACGTGGTGCGGATCCTCGGCGGCGTCCAGGGCGACCTGCCGCTGTGGCTGGCGCTGCTGCGCACCCCGGTCTCCCTCTACGTCCCCGCGCTCGACCTGCCGGTATGGGCCGGCATCACCCAGCTGTTCCTCGCCTTCGCCCTGGCCGAGGTCACCCTCGGCCGCGCCAGGACCCTCGTGATCGCCTACGCCACCACGCTGGCCGGCACCCTCACCGCCCGCCTGATGATCGCCATGGGGCCCGGCTGGTGGGGGTTCGGCCTCCCGCCCGAGGCCGGTCAGGTGCTCGACACCGGGCCGTCCGCCGCGGTCGTCGGCCTCTTCACCTACCTCGCCGTCATCAGACGGGCCCCCGTCGTCTTCACCCTCACCGGCGGCTCCATGGTGTGGGAGTCGATCGCCAAGCCCAACCTGGCCGGCCGCGAGCACCTGATAGCGGTGGCCGCCGCGATCGTCCTGGGGCTGCTGCACGGGCGCGGGCGGAGGCTGCGCCGGGCGCTGTCACGACGCGTGCCGGACGGCGAACCGGAGCGGGACACCGGAAGCGAACCGCCCTCCCGTCCCACGGACCCGGACAGCGCCCCCGTCCGTGAGCTCGCCGGGACGCCGGTGAAGCGGCGGGACAGAGCGCCTTTCTGAGAAGTCGCTGTGAATTCCCGAAACGGTTGAACACTCCTGGGGTCCGACGCGTATAGGGCGGGGGCTTTCCATGCCCCGGCGGCCGACGACGACGCGTGGGAGCGACTCCGTGGGACACAACAGACGCAGGCGCCCTACGGGCGGACGGCGCGCGACCTCTGCCGCGGTCGCGCTGATCCTCGGCGGCGGCGGGCTGATGGCCGTGAACGTCTACGCCTCGGCCACCGAGGACGGCACCGCGGCCCCCTGGACGTCGGGTTCCGTCACGATCGACTGCCCCGACGTCGGCAGCCGGCTCACCGCCGTCCCGGAGGACGCCGCGCCCGAGGTCGACCGCGAACTCGCCCTCCTCGACGAGCAGATCGCCGCCGCCTACGCCCGGCTCCAGGAGTCGGCCCAGGCGGTGCGGCAGGACGCCGGCTTCGCAGACGACGCGGTGATGAACCCGCTGAAGGAGAAGCGCGGCGCGACGATCGAACGCATCACCGTCGCCCTCGACCGCACCGGCGACCGCCCCGAGGGCCTGGAGGACCTCGCGGCCTGCACCCTGCGGACCGATGAGCGACAGGCCGACGGGGACGCGGGCGGCGAAGGTAACCAGGGCCAGGACCAGAACCAGAACCAGGGTCAGAACCAAGGCCAGGGCCAGGACGGCGGGCAGCAGGGCAACGGTGGTCAGGCCGGTAACGGTCCCGTCGCCGCCGACTACGCGGACATCACCACCGTCCAGCCCTCCGCCCAGAACCCGCCCCTGCGGGCCGAGGCCTCCCGAGGCACCTTCGTCACCAGCTGCGGAGTCAACGAGAACGGCCTGTTCAACTCCGACAACGTGATCGTCGCCCCCGGCGTCAGCAACGGCGCCCACCACTTCCACGACTACATCGGCAACCAGGCCAACGACGCCTTCGCCTCGGACGACGACCTGGCGAACGCCGACACCAGCTGCGTCGACCAGGGCGACAAGTCCTCCTACTACTGGCCCGTGCTGCGTCTGCAGAACGGCACGCAGGAGCAGGACGCCAACGCTCCCGGCGGCGGGATCGAGGGCAACGCCGGGGAGATCGTCACGCCGAAGGAGGTCACGCTCACCTTCGTCGGCAATCCGACCACCGAGGTCACGGCCATGCCCCGGCTGCTGCGCATCATCACCGGCGACGCCAAGGCCTTCGTCAACGGCACCGCCAACGCCAACGCCTCCTGGAGCTGCACCGGCTTCGAGGACCGGCAGCTCAAGGACAAGTACCCGCTGTGCCCGGACGGCAGCGACGTCGTGCGCACCTTCCGCTTCCAGAGCTGCTGGGACGGCGACAACATCGACAGCGCCAACCACCGCACCCACGTGGCGTTCGCCGGCCCCGACGGCGCGTGCCCGGCCGGCTTCCAGGCCATCCCGCAACTGGTGCAGCGGATCGTGTACGACGTCGACGCGCCGAGCCTGGAGGACGGCGGCCGCACCACGCCGCTGTTCGCGGTGGACGCCTTCCCCGAGCAGCTGCACAAGCCGGTCACGGACCACGGCGACTTCATCAACGTCTTCGGCGAGGATCTGATGAACGAGATGGTCGGCTGCATCAACGACGGCCGCACCTGCGGCGCCGGCACGGGCGGCGGCGACGGCGCCGGTGAGGGCGGCGACGGCGGCCAGGACCAGGACACCGGCCAGGACCAGGACGCCGGCCAGGGTCAGAACCAGGAGCAGGGCGGGAACCAGGGGCCGGACCAGAACCAGGGCCAGGACGAGGGGCAGGGCCGACAGCCGCCCGCTCAGAACCCCGAGGCGCCGCAGACCGGGCCCGCCGCGGGCGACGTCGGTGCCGTAGACGTCCCCCGCAGCGCGGAGCCCCGCGCCTACGGGAAGGCGACGACGAACCCGAAGGCCGCCCCGAAGGCCGACCCGCAGACCGGGCCGAAGACCGATGCGACGACGGACCCGGACCAGGACCAGGCCGCCGCGCCCGCGCCCGACGCCGCCCCGCAGGAAGAGATCGGCGCCGCCGCGACCGCCCCGCAGCAGACCCCGCCCCCGGCCGACGCGGGCGACACCCCCGTCGTCACCGCTCCCCAGGCCCAGGGCGGGCTGGCCGAGACCGGCGCCGACCTGTGGCCCGCGGCCGCCGGCGGACTCCTGGTGATCGGCGGGTTCGTCCTGCTGCGCCGTACCGCCGCCCGCCGGTACTGAGGCCCGTCGGGGGAGGGGCACATTCGGGTGCTCCCCGACGCGAGAAGCCGCCCCGTCACCGGGTCGCGCGGTATATGTCGCTCGGAGCGGCCGGCCACGCCGCTCCGAGCGACAATGCCCCGGGACGCCGGGCGGCCGCCACGCGAGCAGGGGAGCGCCATGGAGCACACGGAGTACGACTACGACCTCGGCACCCACGGCCGGACCGTCACGACCTCGTCCCCCGAGGCGCAGCTATGGTTCGACCGAGGCCTCGTCTGGTCGTACGCCTTCAACCACGAGGAGGCCGTCGCCTGCTTCGAGGCCGCCGCCCGAGCCGACCCGGACTGCGCCATGGCCCACTGGGGCATCGCCTACGCCCTCGGCCCCAACTACAACAAGCCCTGGGAGTTCTTCGACGACCAGGACCTGATCCGGACCGTCGCCCGCACCCACGCCGCCGTCGAACGCGCCCATGAGAAGGCAGCGCACTCCACGTCCGTCGAGCGGGCCCTGATCGGCGCCCTGCGCGCCCGCTACCCGCAGGAACGCCCGGCGCGGGACTGCTCGGTGTGGAACGCCCCCTACGCCGACGCCATGCGCGCGGTCCACGAACTCGCCCCCGACGACCTCGACGTCGCCACCCTGTACGCCGACGCGCTGATGAACCTGACACCGTGGCAGCTGTGGGACGTACGCACCGGCGAGCCCGCCGAAGGCGCCCGCACCCGGGAGGCCCACGCCGTCCTCGCCCCGGCGCTCGCCAGGCGGGCCGGGTCACGGCACCCGGGCCTGCTGCACCTGTACATCCACCTGATGGAGATGTCCCCGACGCCCGAGGCGGCCCTCCCCGTCGCCGACCGGCTGCGCGACCTGGTCCCCGACGCGGGACACCTCCAGCACATGCCCTCCCACCTGGAGGTGCTGTGCGGCGACTACCGCGCGGTGGTCGCCGACAACAACAGGGCGATCGCCGCCGACGAGAAGTACCGGGCCCGGGCCGGAGCGATGAACTTCTACACCCTCTACCGGGCCCACAACCACCACTTCAAGATCTACGGCGCGATGTTCCTCGGCCAGGCCCAGGTCGCCCTGGAGGCCGCCGACCGGCTGGAGGAGGCCCTGCCGGAGGAACTGCTGAGGGTGGAGAGCCCGCCCATGGCGGACTGGCTGGAGGCCTTCCTCTCCATGCGGGTGCACGTCCTGATCCGCTTCGGCCGCTGGGACGACATCCTCGCCCTTCCGGAGCCCACCGACCCCGAGCTGTACAGCATGACCAGCGTGCTGCGGCACTACGCCCGCGGCGTCGCGCTCTCCGCGACCGGCCGCATCGAGGAGGCGGAGGCCGAACGCACCCTGTTCCAGGAGGCGGTGCTCCGGGTCCCCGAGACCCGCATGCTCTTCAACAACACCTGCGCCGACATCCTCGCGATCGCCTCCGCGATGCTCGACGGCGAACTCGCGTACCGCAAGGGCCACCACGACGCCGCCTTCGCCGCCCTGGAACGCTCGATCGAGCTGGACGACAACCTTCCCTACGACGAGCCGTGGGGCTGGATGCAGCCCACCCGGCACGCCTACGGCGCCCTGCTGCTGGAGCAGGGCCGGATCGCCGAGGCCGAGGCCGTCTACCGCGCCGACCTCGGCCTCGACGACACACTGCCGCGTCCCTCCCAGCACCCCGGCAACGTCTGGTCCCTGCACGGGCTCCACGAGTGCCTCCGACGGCAGGGCAAGGACGCCGAGGCGCGGATCGTCGCCCAGCAGCTGAAGTTCGCGGCCGCGCTGACGGACGTCCCCGTGCGGGCGTCCTGCTTCTGCCGCCTGGACACCGCCTCCACGACGACGTCCGTGGGCGTCACCGGGCCCGCCGATCCGACCGGGTGCTGCGGCATGGA
>NZ_BQUN01000034.1:0-75762 GCF_026008495.1 Streptomyces sp. A012304 | reverse complement strand
CCGCCCGGCCGCCGCGTTCCCGCCACCCGCCGCCCACCGGCGGCGCGACGCCGCCGGCCCCGGCCGCCCGACACCCGCACGACCAGGAGACCGACGATGTCCGACCGCCGTCCGACGCCACGCATCCGCACCCCGCACCTGGTGCGCGACCTCGCCACCCTCGACCAGGCCCTGTACGAGGCGGTCACCGTGACCAGGACCCCGACCCTGGACACCGCGTTGCGCCGGCTGTCCGCGGCGGCGGACCACTCCAAGCTGTCCTTCGCGGTCGCCGGGCTGCTCGCGGTGCGCGGCGGCCGGTCCCGCCGGGCCGCCGCCCTGGGCGTCGCCGCCATCGGCGTCGCCTCGGCCACCGCCAACCTCCTCGGCAAGCAGCTCGTACGGCGCCCGCGCCCGCACCGGTCCGCGGACTCGCCGTTCCCGGGGCGGCACGTGCCGATGCCGGACTCCGCGTCCTTCCCGTCCGGGCACACCGCGTCGGCCGTCGCCTTCGCGGCCGCCGTCGGCCCGGCCCTCCCGGCCGCCGCCGTCCCGCTGGGCCTGCTCGCCTGCGCGGTGGGCTACTCGCGGGTCCACACCGGCGTGCACTATCCGGGCGACGTCGTGGCCGGCGCCCTGCTCGGCACCGGATCGGCGGCGCTGGTGATGGCCGTCGCGTCCCGGCGCGACCGCTGACCCCTTCGGCGGGAGCGGACCACCGCTCCCGCCCCGCACGTCCACGAGTCAGCGCTCCCGCCTCGCCCCCGAGCCGCCGCGCCCGCGCTCGCGGGTCGCGTCGGAACGAGCCGTTCAGGCCAGCCGGGCGGACAGGGTTCACGGATGCGGCCGGAATCAGAGTTTCCACTACCGTGAGTAACATGATCAACTTTCAAGTAGCTGGAGCTACTCACGAGTAGGGGTAGGCTTCGGCGTCCGTCTTACCGTCTGGAGGACCCCCCATGACCTCTCCCGAGGATGCCCTGCAGCAGACCCGTGCCACCTACGAGGAGCACGTGCGCACCTGCCGCCAGTGTCACGTCGACACCGTGCCGTGTGCCGTCTCCAAGCACCTTCTGCGCGCCTACAACAACGCCAGGAGGGGGCAGATGCGCGCGGCCCAGGCGACACGCTGAGCCGCCGTCCCGCGCGGCGTCAGGACGGGCGGACCGCGCCGCGCAGGGTGCCCTCCCCGGGGGCGAACAGCGACTCCTCACGGATGTAGGCACCGGGGCCCGGCGCGTGGATCATCATGCCGTTGCCCGTACACAGGCCGGTGTGGCTCAGGTCGTCGTGGAAGAAGACGAGGTCGCCGGGCTTGAGTTCGTCGAGGCCGACCCGGGTGAACGCCCGCGCCTGGTCGATCGCGGTCCGCGGCAGCGTCACCCCGGCGGCCTTCCAGGCGGCCTGGGTGAGGCTGGAGCAGTCGTAGGACTCCGGCCCCGTCGCGCCCCACACACAGGGCCGCCCGATCTGGGCGCGCGCGAAGGCGAGGGCCTTCTCCGCCTTGCCGAGGTACGCGGTTCCCGTCACGTGGGTCGTGGCCTCGGCGGGGGCGGGGGCAGGCGCCGGGGCGGGCGCGGGTGCGGGCAGGCCCGTCGTCGGGAGGGTGAACTCCGGGACGGGGACGGAGAGCTCCGGCGTCGGGAGCGCGGTGGCGGCCGGCGCGGAGAGGGTGGCCGAGGCGGGCGCCAGGAGGTCGCCGTAACTGGCCGCGAGCAGGCCCGGCTCCGGCGGCGGGAAAGCGGATCTGGTGGGCGGCAGGGCGGGCGCGGGCGCCGCGAAGGCGGAACCGGGCACGGCCAGGCCCGCGCCGTTCGTGGCGTAGACCGAGTCGGTCGTGGCCAGAGCCGCGCCGTTCGTCGCGCCGGCCGGCGTCTGGGCGGTGAGACCCGTGCCGGTCGTCGTGGAGACGCTGAAGCCTGCGCCGTTCGTCGCCGGGGCGGAGGCCGGGGCGGACGTCGTCGGGGCGGTGAGGCCGGTCCCCGCCGTCGGGAAGAAGCCGCTTCCATCGGTCTGGGCGGACAGGTCGGCGCCGCCGGCCGGCTGCTGTCCCGCCCAGGCGTCCGCCGTCGACCGGTAGGCCGGCAACTCGCCGCTGTCCCAGGGCTGTTGGACAGGCCGGGATTCGACCGAGGGAAGGGACGGTGTCGGCTGCGAGGCGCTTCGGGCGAGCATCTCGCGGGCCGCCGTCAGCTTCTGTCGGATCTGCTCCTTGCCGGACCGCAGCGACGTCTGCGGCGCCCCGGGCGAGGAGGGCGTGACCGGCGGTGCGGCGACGGGGGCCGGCAGCAGGGCCGTGGACGCCTCCTGACGCGGCTCGGGAACGGCCGGCAGGGCTGCCACGGCCCGCCCCCCGGTCAGCTCCGGCACCGGCCGCTCACCCGACTCCAGTTCCCGTCTGCCACCCGCCTCCAACTCCCGTACGGAGCCCCGGTCGGCCGGCTGCTGGGCGGCCTGCGCCGGGCGCGGGTCCCCGGCCGGGCGGTCGGGCAGACGGTCCGCCGGGAGGGTCGCGGGCGTGGTCGGTCCGAGCCGGCCGCGCGCCACGTCGAACCACTGCCGGGCCACGGCGTCCAGGGAGGGATCGGCGGCCCGGCGCCCGCTGTTGGCGACGGACGTGACGGTCCTGCGGGTACGGCTCTTCATGGCGCGGGTGGCGTTGAAGGTCCCGGTGTCGGTCTCCGCACGGTCGTAGAGCGAGCTGACCCGCTGCTGGATCTCCGCGCGGCTCGGCTCGCCGGCCTCCTCCAGACGCGCCTTGCCCGTGGAGAGGGGGGTGCGATCCGTCGCCATGGAAGACGTACTCCTTCCGTCTCCGCCGGCCGAGTGGGCGGCTCTACCGCCCGGCAGCGCGGCGCCCTCGGGCGCCGGTTTCCGGCCGTACCACTGGTGTCACGGACTCGGCGGAAGCCGCGCGGCCGGCGGGGTTCGCCGGAGTCGGTCGTGCGGCCTGCGCGTCAACCTAGCCAACTTGTGTGGCTGGTGTGAAGATTCAAGTGTTAAATGTCCGATACGTATTCGTGACCTTCGTCTCTCTCGGTGGCAACGATGTTTGAATCGGCCCGACTTGACCGATACGCCTCGCCGCCGCCGGTGCGCGAGCCCCGGTCACGCCCCTTGCGCATCGGGCTCGGGCTGCCGGATGCGGTCCGCCTCGTCCTGTGCCAGCAGCGACAGCAGGGACGCCACCGTCAGGCCCGCCTCCGCGGGGTGGCGCAGCACCTTGCTCGGTTCGATCCGGTAACTGTTGCCGCGGCCCTCCCGGGTGTGGGACAGGTAGCCCTCCTGCTCCAGGTCGGAAATGATCTTCTGGACGGCGCGTTCGGTGAGCCGGCAGTGCGCGGCGATGTCGCGGATGCGGGCGCTGCGATTGTCCGCGATGGCCGCCAGTACGCGGGCGTGGTTGGTCAGAAACGTCCATCCGGTATGCGGTTCAGGCACTCCCTCCATGAGGCAATCCTAGGGTCAGGGATTCACGTATACCAACGCCGGAACTCTGTTTCGTGTATTGGTTGACGTATGACGGGTCCGCGAGTGACGCTGGACGTCATGAGCGGAGTGACCGGGGGAGGCGGTCATGCCAGAACCTGCGTACGGCGCGAACCACGGCGAAGAGGAGAGCTGTGTACGGGCGGAGGAGAGCGGTGGCTCGCCGGTTCGGCCCGCGCCCGGGCCGGACATCGTCCTGCGTCCCGGCGCCGACCGGGTCGTGGTGGCGGTCAGGGGCGAACTCGACCTTGAGTCCGCCGGGCACCTGGAGCGCGCCCTGCGTACCGCCCTCACCACCGCCGTCAGCGGCGTCGACCTGGACCTGGGCGAGGTCGCGTTCTGTGACTGCTCCGCCCTCAACGTGCTGCTCGGCATGCGCGAACAGGGCCTGCGGCAGGGCAAGCCGCTCGTCCTGCGCAGCGCCGGCCCCGCGGTCGAACGGTTGCTGTCGCTGACCGGTACCGACGCCCTGTTCGCCGACCCCGACCCCGACCCCGCCTCCGACGGCCGGCCCGCCGCGCAGGGGCAGGCGCCGACGGGCCCCGCCGAGCAGGACCTGCGGATCGAGGTGGTCCAGCTGCGGCGGGCCATGCAGACCCGCCCGGTGATCGACCTGGCCCGCGGCATCCTCATGGCCTCGTTCGCCCTGAGTGCCGAGGACGCCTGGCGGGTCCTGGTCGAGGCCTCCCAGCACACCAACACCAAGCTGCACCACCTCGCCCACGACCTGGTCTCCGCCGTCCAGGGACCCGCCCCGGACGACACCGTGCAGACGCAGGTGGCGGCGGCGGTGGCCAAGGTCCGGGCACGGACCCCGGCCCGCTCGGCGGACGACGGAGCCGGTCACTCGGACGACTGAATCGATCGTGGGACCCCTCCTGGTCGACGACAGGCCCCCTGAGGCCGGGGCCGGTCACGGCCCGTACCTCCCCCTCCGGTAGAACTGGCTGCCATGCGCATCGACTTCGCACCCGAGTCCCTGGGCGCGGGAGCCTTCTACCGGCTGCTCACCGCCGTCGTCGTGCCCCGGCCGATCGCCTGGGTGTCGACCCTGGCGGCCGACGGCACCACCGCCAACCTCGCACCCCACTCCTTCTTCACCGTCGCCTGCACCGACCCGCCGATCGTCCAGTTCACCTCCGTCGGCCGCAAGGACTCGCTGCGCAACATCGAGGACACCGGGGAGTTCGTGGTCAACCTCGCCCCCGAGCCGCTGTTCGAGCAGATCAACGCGAGCGCCGTCGACTTCCCCGCCGAGCAGGACGAGTTCGACGCCGTCGGCATCGAACGGGAGCCGTCGCTGCGGGTGAAGCCGCCGCGCGTGGCCGCCTCACCGGTGGCCCTGGAATGCCGGCTGCACTCCACCCTGGGCATCGGCAACTCCACCCTCGTCCTCGGCCAGGTCGTGCACGCCGCCGTCCACGAGGACGCCGTCGTCGACGGACACCCCGACATCCGCCGGCTGCGGCCGCTGGCCCGCCTCGGCCGCGACGAGTGGAGCACCATCGGCGACGTCCACGAACTGGCCCGCATCGCCTACCGCGACTGGCCGAGGAGCTGACGGGCCCGGCGAGTGGCTTCGGCGGCGGGCGGCTCCGGCGGCCACCGGCCGGGGAGCGCCGCGCCGCCTCCGTAAAGTGATCATGTGACGCCACACGACACACCCGACACCCATCTGCCCCAGCTCACCGTGGCGCAGGCCGACCGCCTGCGCGCCCTGACCGCCGACCACCTCGCCGCCCGGCACGGCATACGCCCGGCGGTCACGGCGGACACCGCCGAGCACGACGGCCGCCGGTACCCGCTCGTCAACCTCGCCCGGTGGTGCCGTGACACGCCCGAGGAGAGCTGGCCCGACCTGGTCCGGCAGCACTTCGCCCGGCTGGAGTCCGCCTCCCGCGGCGGCGAGGACGCGCAGCACTTGCTGAGCCACACCTTCCCGCGCCTGCTCCCCGACGACGCGCTCCCCGCCGAGGCCACGAACTTCGGCTACGTCCGCCCGGTGGCCGAGGAACTGATCGCCGCCCTGGCCCTGGACACGCCCGAGTCCGTGCGGATCCTCGACGACCACGACGTGGCGCGGGCCGGGCTGGACGCCCTGTGGGACGCCGCGCGGGCCAACCTGCTCGCCGAACCCGTCGAGCACACCCGGGTGACCGGCCCCAACGGGGCCGTCCTGCACTCCGTGTACGGCGACTCCCACTTCGTCGCGAGCAAGGCGCTGGTCCTGCCGGAGCTGGTCCGCGCCGTCACCGGGGCGGACCTGCCGGAGGCGGGCGCGCTGGTCGTCGTACCGACCCGGCACCTGCTGGCCTTCCACCCCGTCGTGGACGGCAGTGTCGTGGACGCCGTCAACGACCTCGGCGCGTACGCCCTCGGCGCCTACGAGGACGGCCCCGGCTCGCTCACCCCCCGGATGTACTGGTGGCACCAGGGGCGGCTCGTCTGCGTCACGGCCGTCGACCACGACACCCGCGCCCTGTCCGTCGTCCCGCCGCCGGAGCTGCTCGACCTCATCCGAAGCCTGCGCAAGGCCGGTCCCGCCGCCTCCGCCCCGGCCGGACCCGACGCCGCCTCCGCCCCGGCGGGCCCGGCCGGACCCGAGCGACTCGGCCAGGCCGTCACGGAGCTGACCGGTCGCCTCGCACACGACCCGTCCCTCTTCCCGGCCGCCCTCGACACCGCCGTGGCCCACGCCCACGCCCGCTGCGCCGACGACCCCGACGCGTCCGCGCTGGAGACCTGGGAGGCCTGGGTGACCGCGACGCAGATCGGCGGCGCCCTCTTCACCACCGTCCTCGCCGACGAGGGCACCGTGGACTGCCGTATCGGCGAGCGGACGCACACCCTGCCCGCCACCGGCCCGGCGTCCCACGCCGGCCCGCGCGCCTGGCTCGACGCCTTCTGGCTCGCGCTCGTCTGCCGCGAGAGCGACCGGGCGCGCACCCTCGCCCGGGTTCCGCTGAAGGAACTGCGCCGGGCCTCCCCGGAGTCCGACGACTACCTGTTCCACTGGATCGACACCCTCCAGAGCTACGTGGGCGGCACCCCGGTGAACGACATCGTGCCCAAGCTGCTCGCCACGATCGAGACCTCCCACCCGGACGTGGCGACCCGCACCCCGGCCGACTTCCTCAACCTCGTCGACTACCAGCCCGTCGCCCTCTTCCACCGCCTCATCAGGCGCCAGGAGGACGTCTTCGCCGAGACGCTCACCGAGGCCCTCGCCCACCACGCCCGCCACTACGAGGGCTCCACCGACCCGCGCGCCCACGTCGCCCTGGGCCCGCTGGCCATGGCGTGCCTCGCCCACGACAGCGGCTTCACCGTCGACACCGCCTCGCCCCACCTGCCGAAGCACCTCGTCGAACGGTCCTGGTACGGCGAGTTCGACACCTGACGGCAGTCGACGACACCGGGGCGCGGGGCGGCGTCAGCCCGCAGGGGCCCCGACCCCCGCCCCACGCCACTCGCGGGGCGAGACGCCGTAGACCGTGCGGAAGACGCGGCTGAAGTGGGCGGCGTTGGCGAAACCCCAGCGGTACGCCACGGCCGAGACCGTGAGGGCGGGCGGGCCGCCGCGGCCCAGTTCGCGGGCGCACTCCTCGAGACGGCGCCGCTGGATGAGACGCCCGACCGTGATGCCCTCGGCCTCGAACAGCCGGTGGAGGTAACGCACCGAGATGTGGTGCGCGGCGGCGACCGTGTGCGGGGACAGCGCCGGCTCCCGCAGATGGCGGTCGATGTGCTCGCGGACGCGCTGGACGAGGTGCTCTCGCGGGTCGGCGGGCTGCTCCGCGCGCCCCGTCCGCTCGTCCACGAGCGTGGCGAAGAGGTCCACGACGCTGGTGGCCAGCCTCGCCCCGACGGCCGGGGCACAGGCCGGCACCGACGCGGTCAGGGCGGTCAGGAAGGACAGCAGCAGGGCACCCGGCCCCTCGGAGCCGGTGATCGCGGTCCCCGTGACCTCGCGCAGGTGCTCCCGCGGCACCCCCACGGCCCGGCGCGGCAGGAGCACCACCCGCGTCGTGAAGGGCTCGGGGTGGTCCAGGGAGTACGGGCGTGTCGTGTCGTAGACCATCAGGTCGCCCGGGCCCACGTCGGCGCGGCGGCCGTCCTGGAGGAGCGTCGCCCGGCCGGCCGTCTGCACACCGAGCGCCACGTACCCCTCGGCCCCGTGGGCGATGTGCCGCGAGGTGCGGCCGGCGCGCAGCGGGCCGGCCTCGATCGTGCAGACGCGCAGCCAGCCCAGCCGGGCGGTGGAGACCCGGCACACGAAGGGACCCTCGGCGCGTGGCGTGACCGTCATCGGCCCCAGCGCACGGGCCCACGCCTCGCGCCAGTCGTCGCGTCCCTCCTCGTCGGGGACCGAAGCCGTCGTCGCCACCAGGTTCACCTGGTTCTCCTCTCCACCTGTGCGGTACCGGCGGAGACCTGGAACGGACGGCGCAGTGGCGGAGGAGGGCCCAAGGGGCCCCGCCGCCCGGTCGCCGGGGAAGCGGCCGCCCTGCCGCCCGGATCGTCCCCGCCAGCCCTCAGCCAAGCAGCGGCCGACGGCGCACTCCAGGCAGGAAGCAGGCAGAAACGACGGGCACCGTCAGGAGCACCCGCAGTGCGCCGAGGGAACAGTCCCGTGCGCCGAGAGTCAAGACACGCCGGGCCGGACCGGCGAGGATGGACGGCACGACGAGGGGAACCCGCCCGCCGGCGACACCACCCACACCCCGGTCACGTCCTCGCGCGGCGGCGGCGCGAGGACGTCACACGCAGGTCACTCGGTGTCGAGGCGGGCGAGACGGTCACGGGCGTCGGCGACCCGCCGCGGGTCGGCGTCGACACCGAGGGCGGCGCAGCGGGCGAAGGCCTCCCGTGCCTCCGCGGTCCGTCCCGCGGCCAGCAGGGCGTCGCCCAGCGGCACCAGGGAGCGGCTCAGGACACCCGTGTTGCGGGTGGCGTCGCTGAGGCCGACCGCCGTCCGCAGGGAGCCGATGGCCTCCTCCCAACGCTCCAGGGAGGCGTAGGCACGGCCTATGCCCAGCTGGAGGTTGAGCCGCCCGATCTCGGCGATGTGCGGTTCGAGCCGGTCGCCGGCCTCGTCGAGGAAGGCCAGCGTGCGCAGGTCGGCGGCGAGGGCCTCCTCGGCGTGGCCCGCCTCCAGCAGGATGAGCCCCTGCCCGGCCATGCTCTGCAGAGCGCCGTGCAGGTCGTCGGCGGCCTCGAAGAGCCGGGCCGCCCGGCGGTTGGCGTCGAGGGCGGCGGCGTAGTCGCCGAGCAACTGCTGGGCCCACGACGTGTAGTTGTGCGCCCACGCCTGCTGGGACGGATCGCCCGCGCGCCGCGCCGCCTCCAGGGCCCGGGCGGACAGCGCGAGGCTGTCGGCGGGACGGCCCTCGCACAGGAGCATGGCCCAGGCGTGGTAGTTGAGCTGGGTCGCCTCGACGAGCGGATCGCCGAGCGCCCGCGCGGACGCGGCTGCGGTGCCGTACACCTCGGGCCAGTGCCCCCAGAAGACCCACTGGTCGGAGAACCAGTGCAGCGCCTCGGCCACCTCCACCACGGTGGCGTGCTCACCGGCGGCCGCGGCCGCGCGCAGGGCCGCCAGCCAGTTGGCGCCCTCGGCCTGGAGCCAGCGCCGCGCGAGATCGGCGGAGGACAGGTCGACGGTGCCCTGCCAGCCGGGCGGCGGCGCGCCGTGGTCGGGCTCGAACCAACGGCCCGCCACCACGGCCGTCCCCAGCAGCCACCGGTACAGCGCCGCACGGGCCCGCTCGGCGTCCGGCCCGCTCTCCTCGGCCGTCAGCCGGGACCGGGCGAACAGCCGCAGCAGGTCGTGGAGCCGGTACCGGTCCGCGTCGGCGCCCAGCAGCCCGGCCTCGACCAGCTCCTCCAGCGCGTCCTCGGCGTCGAACACCCGCTGCCCGGTCAGCTCGGCCGCCCCGGCGGCCCCGACGTCCGCGCCGGGCACCAGCGAGAGCCGCCGGAACAGCCGCGCCGCCGACGGCGTCAGCTGCCGGTACGACAGCTCGAAGGCGGCGTCGACACGGACGTCCCCGGCGGCGAGCGCGTCCAGCCGCCGGTCGTCGACCGCGAGCCGGTCGGCGAGACGCCGCACACTCCAACCGGTCCGCGTGGCGAGCCAGTTGCCCGCCACCCGCAGGGCCAGCGGAAGGTGCCCGCAGCGCTCGGCCACCTCGGCGAGGGCCGCCGGATCGGCCTCCGCGCGCCCGGCCCCGACCAGTCCGGTCAGGAACACGGCGGCCTCCGCCGGGGTCAGCTCGCCGAGCGGCAGACGGTGCACGCTGTCCAGCCCGGTCAGCATGCGCCGGCTCGTCACCACCAGCATGCCCGCGCCCGCCGCCGGCAGCAGCGGACGCACCTGGCTCTCGTCCCGTGCGTTGTCCAGGACCACCAGACAGCGCCGCTCGGCCAACACCTCCCGGTACAGCGCCAGATGGCCCTGCGGCCCCGCCTTGACGAGTTCACGGTCGGTCACCTGGAGCGCCTTGAGGACACTCAGGACCAGCTCGGCCGGGCCGGGCGGCGCGTCGTCCGTGCCCCGCAGATCGACGACCAGCTGCCCGTCGGGGAAGCGGCCGGCGAGGGACCGGGCGGCGTGCAGCGCGAGGGTCGTCTTGCCCGCCCCCGGCGGCCCGGACACCGCCACCACCACCGGCTGGGCGGCGTCCCGGCCTGCGGCGAGTTGCTCCAGCCGCGCCAGCTCGTGCTCCCGGCCGACGAAGTCGTCGACGCCGCGCGGGAACATCCGCACGCCGACCGGGCTGTAACCGGGCGTGCGCCCGGCGCGCGCGGCTGCCAGCAGGCGCTCCCGCAGCGCCTCGTCCAGCCCCAGGCCGTCCGCGAGCGCGGCGACCGTCCGCCGCTGCGGGGCCGCACGACGCCCCCGCTCCAGATCCCCGATGCCCCGCACGCTCACGCCCGACGCCTCCGCCAGGCCCTCGATGGTCAACGACGCGGACAGCCGTAACTCCCGCAGCAGCGACCCGAACGCCCCTCGCTCCCCGCTCAACCCTGTCCCCTCCGCACGACACGCCCCCACCCACGACCCCGGGCAAGATCATCCCGAATTCTAGAAGAGGAGACGGGCGGGCGCTGTCGCCACCGAGGGCCGGGCGCCGGCGCCACCGCGGGTGAGGACTCTCGCCGGCGCGGGCGAGGGCCGTCGCCACCTCCCACGAGGGCCGTCGCCGTCTTGGGCGAGGGCCGTTGTCAGTGGTGGCCACTACGTTCGTTCTTGTCGCGCCGCTCTGGCATGACGACCCCCCTGTGCTGCGCCGACACGGCGTGACACCCCTTGTGCTGCAAAGGAGATGGTGCGTTGACGGACTGGGAGAGGTCCAGCACGGCCCGGGTGGTGCCGCCCGCGCGGCCCCGCAAACTCGCCAAGGTCCCCTTCGTCGAACTGGCCGACGGACGTCTCCAGGGCGTCGTCTCCAGCGGCTCGGACATCGAGCGGGTGTACGTCTCGTCGGTCGCCGCCGGCACCTACGCGTTCGCGTGCAGCACCAACAACAACCGCCCCTGCGGCGGCGCCCGGGGCTCGTTCTGCAACCACATCCGCGCCCTGATCACCGAGGCGGTCCTGCAGTACGGCGGCGAACGCGTCGCCCGCTACCTGCGCGTCGAGCCCGCGGGCGGCGAGCGGGACGCCGCGGCCCTCACCGCCGCCATGACCGCCACCGGTCCCGCGCAGGCGGACGGCAAGGCCGCGGCGGCTCCCGTCTTCAGCAGGTTCCTGCGCCACCTCGCCTATCTGGAACTCGCCCCGACCACCGCGCCGCTGCCGGAGATGCAGTGGTTCGCGCCGACCCGCGCCACGGCGACGCGGCAGACCCCGGGCGAGCCGGGCGCGGGCGCGGGGGAGCCGGGCGCGGGGGAGGCCACCGACCCGTTCGCCGCGCCGGTGGACGGGCTGGAGGAGGCCCTGACGGCGGCCGACGCCCTCGACCGCGCCCTGGTGGCGGGCCTGCTGCGCCCGCAGCCCGCCCGCGCCGCCGACCTGACCGCACTCGCCCACGCGGTCGCCGGTTCGCCGCTGGCCGCCCGGGTCGCCGAAGCGGCCGAGAAGGCCGCGGCCGGTACCGCGGCGGAGGACCACTTCGTCGCGCTCGCCGCCGCCCGCACCGCCCTGTTCGGCGCCGCCCACGACGCGCTGACGGCCCGCGCCGACGAGTTCACCGGCCGCACCCGCGGCGAGACGACGCCCGTGGCCCCCGGCGACCGGCAGGCCGTCAACCTGCTGGCGGCGGCCCGCACCTGGCTCTGCGACCTCGCCCGCGCGGGCTGGCAGGGCATCGACCACGAACTCGTCGGCTCCGCCGCGCAGATCGTCTCCGCCATGCTTCCCGACCCCGCCCTGCGCCGCCTGGCCACCCTCCTCGACGGACTCGCCGCCGAACTCGCCGCCTCCTGCCCGGGCGCCGCCCTGGAGCGGTTCCCCGCCCGCCGCTGGGGCGACCTGTGGGCGCGCGCCCTGCTGCTGACCCAGCCCGGCAATGCCGCACCGCGGGTCTGCGGCACCGCCACCGGGCGGCTGCTGCCGCTCGGCGTCGACCTGCACGAACACGCGACCGCCGCACAGGCCCAGGTCCACGCCGTGTTCGAACCGGCCGACGGCACCCCACCCCGCCTGGTCCGCGCGAGTGTCTCGGTGCCGAAGCCGGACACCGTCGTCGCGGCGGGCGTCTGGCAGCTGCTGCGACCGCACCTGTCCCTGCTCGCGGCCCTCGGCGAAGGCCGGTCCATGGACCTCACCGACATGCCCCTCACCGCCGAGGGCGACCTGATCTGGGACGACGAGCACGCCCGCGCCGGTGACCCGGCCGACGCCCTCGCCACCGCCCGCGTCGCCCTGTCCGCCGCGACCGCCCCGGCCACCGCGCCCCTGGACCGCCACCCGGCGGGCCTGGCCGAACCGGTGCTCCTGGAGGGCTACACCATCCGGCAGGACGGCGACCTGCTCACCCTCACCGTCGCCGGACGCACCCTCACCGTCGACACCGACCGCGTCCCCGCCGCCGGCCCCCTCACCCCGGAGGCCGTCGCGGCCTCCGGTGCCTGCGTCGGCCTGCTGCGCTGGGACGACGGCAAGTTCCGGCTCCAGCCGCTCGCCGTCGAGACCACCGTGCGCAGGAAGACCGTCGCCCTGCACGCCGGCGCGTGGGCCGCGGGCACCACCGACAAGGCCGGCGTCCGGGCCGAGAAGGCCGCCACGGACGCGGTGAACGTCCTGCGCGAGCGGGCGGGAAGGCTGCTGCGGAAATGACCGAGCCCACCCTCCACCCCCAGCCCGAGCCGGCCCCGCAGGACAACCGCCGCCAGGTCCTCTACTGGCGACTGCTCGCCCGCCTCTTCGACCACGACGAGCAGCCCGCGCTGGAATCCGCGAGCCTCGCCGTCGTCGAGGACATCGCACTGCCGCCCGCCCTGCTGGACCCGCAGACCTCCGTCGACTCGATCGTGCAGCGCCACCCCGAACTGGCCGCCGAGTTCGACGGCCTGATGGTCCCCCCGCCCGAAGGGGACACGGAAGCGGACGGTGACGAGCCCGCCGACGGCCGCGACCGCGCCGCCGAGGTGCGCCGCGCCGCGCTGGTCTCCAAGGTGCTGCTCAACGTCTTCTCCACCGGCGGCGGAGCGGTCAGCGCCGGACAGCTCGCGCGCTGGCAGTCCGACGCCGGCTGGCTGGAGCGGGCCCTCGGCTGCCCGCCCGGCTCGCTGCGCGGCGGCCGCGGCCCCGCGCCCGCCGCGGGCGGAGCCGTTCCCGCGATCGGCCCCGAACTCGGGACCATCGAGGCCGACCTCGTCCGGCGCATGCACCTGCGCGAGGTCCTCGCCGACCCCGCACTCGCCGCACGGCTCACCCCCAGCATGTCGCTCATCGAGCAACTGCTGCGCGACAAGAACAACCTCTCCGGCGTCGCCCTGGCCAACGCCAAGGCCCTCATCCGCCGGTACGTCGACGAGGTCGCCGAGGTGCTGCGCAGCCAGGTCGAGAAGGCCACCGTCGGCCGGATCGACCGCTCGATCCCGCCCAAGCGGGTCTTCCGCAACCTCGACCTCGACCGCACCATCTGGAAGAACCTCACCAACTACGACCCGCAGGAGGAGCGGCTCTACGTCGACCGCCTCCACTACCGGCACACCGCCCGCCGGACGACCCCCCAGCGGCTCATCGTCGTCGTCGACCAGTCGGGCTCGATGGTCGACTCCATGGTCAACTGCACCATCCTCGCCTCGATCTTCGCCGGCCTGCCCAAGGTGGACGTCCACCTGATCGCCTACGACACCCGGGCCATCGACCTCACCCCCTGGGTGGGGGACCCCTTCGAGGTGCTGCTGCGCACCAACCTCGGCGGCGGCAACGACGGCCCGGTCGCGATGGCCATGGCCCGCCCCAAGATCACCGAGCCGCGCAACACGGTGATGGTGTGGATCTCCGACTTCTACGAGTTCAGCCGCTCCCAGCCGCTGTTCGAAGGTATCGAGGCGGTGCACCGCTCCGGCGTGAAGTTCATCCCCGTCGGCTCGGTGACCAGCTCCGGACGCCAGGAGGTCAACCCCTGGTTCCGGGAACGCTTCAAAGCCCTCGGCACCCCGGTCGTCTCCGGCCACATCCGCAAGCTCGTGCACGAACTCAAGACCTTCTTCGCCTAGGACCCGTGAAAGGCCCTGACATGACCGACCTGCTGCGCGCCCCCGCCGAGATCAAGTACGCCGAGGAGCTGGACTGGCTGGAGTCGATCGACGACCACCCCAAGCCGTTCTCCTGGCGGCTGTCGCCGAAGATGGTCCGCCTGTTCGTGCTGGGCTCGGAACGCGCCGACGGCCTCGACCGGGAGATCGCCCAGAAGTGGTTCGGCGACCGCAGCTTCGTCGAGCGGGCCATCGTCACCCTCGCCTCCGACCGGGGCCTGCTGCTGATCGGCGACCCCGGCACCGGCAAGAGCTGGCTGGCCGAGCTGCTGTCCGCCGCGATCTGCCGCAACTCCACCCTGGTGGTGCAGGGCACGGCCGGCACCACCGAGGACCACATCAAGTACTCGTGGAACGTGTCCATGGTCATCGCCAAGGGCCAGTCCCGCGAGTCGATGATCCCCTCCCCGATCATGACCGCGATGGAGACCGGCGCCATCGGCCGCTTCGAGGAGCTGACCCGCTCCACCAGCGACGTCCAGGACGCCCTGATCTCGATCCTGTCCGAGAAGTACATCTCCGTACCCGAGCTGGACAGCGACAACATCGTCTTCGCCAAGCCCGGCTTCTCCGTCATCGCCACCGCCAACAGCCGCGACCGCGGCGTCAACGACCTCTCCTCCGCGCTCAAGCGACGCTTCAACTTCGTCCGCATCCCGGTCGTGACGAACAAGAAGAGCGAGGCGGAGATCGTCCGCTTCCGCACCGAGGAACTGCTGCGCCGCCACCAGATCGAACTCGACGTCCCGCCCACCCTGCTCGACGTGCTGCTGCAGAGCTTCGCCGACCTGCGCGCCTCCGCCGCCGCGGCCGGCAGCGACGACGAGAAACTGGAGTCCGCGCTGTCCACCGCCGAACAGATCGGCGTCCTGGAGGACGCGATCCTGCACAGCAACTTCTTCGGCGAACGCGCCCTCACCGCCCACACCCTCGCCTCCTCCCTCGTCGGCTCCCTGGCCCGGCGCGAACCCGAGGACCTCGCCATCCTCAACAAGTACCTGCACGGCGTCGTCGAACCGCGCAGCAAGGCGGAAGGCGGCTCCTGGCCGGAGTTCCTCGAGGGCGGCCGCGACGCGATCGCGACCCTGTCATGAGCGGCGGCACCTTCGAGGCGCTGCGCGGCCAACTCCACGAGGCGGCCACCGCGTTCGCCGACGGCCCCGACGCCCTGGCGGGCATCCTGCGGGGCATCGTCGACGACGTGGAGCGGGCGGTGCGCGAGCCGCTGGAGATCTTCCCGGTCTGCCACCACTCCCCGGCCTCGGCGCTCGCCATGGCCCGCCGACTGCGCGAGAAGCAGCCGAAGGTGGTCTACCTGGAGCTGTGCGAGGACATGGCGCCCCTCCTCACCGAGCTGCGCAACTGCCGCCTGCCGGTGGCGGTCCAGGCGTTCGCGACCGAGGTCGACGGCTTCCCCGCCGACTGGTCGCCCCTGTCGGTGGTCGCCCCGGTCACCGAGGCCTCCGCCGAGTACCAGGCGATCGCCTACGCCCTGGACACCCCGGGCGTCGAACTCGTCCTCGTCGACCGCTCCTCCGACCACGTCTTCCAGTGGGACGCGCGGCCCGCCGCCGAGACCGACCCCGACGCGCCGGCCGACGAGGAGTCCGCGCTGCACGGCGACGCGGTCGGCGTGGAGATCGGTGACCTGCGCCCCCGCTTCGCCGAACTGGAGGAGCACCTGCTGCGCCACGGCCGTGTGCGCCACTGGTCGGAGTGGTGGCACCAGTACGTCGAACTGCCCCTCGGCGACAGCGACCACGACACCTACCGGCAGGTCATGCTGCTCATCGGCAGCCTCTTCCGGCGCCTGGCGCCCGGCGATCCGCGCCGGGTCCGCGTCGACGAGGACCGGGAGCGGTACATGTGGACCAGGATGCGCGAGCACCTCGCCGCCACCGGCACCGACCCCGCCGACTGCCTCTATGTGTGCGGCGCGTTCCACGCGGCAAGCCGGGTCGCGGAGTTCGGCGTGCACGGCAGTGACACCTTCACCATCACCGAGCGCACCGCCACCGAGTGGCGGCACGGACTGATCCCCTCCAGCCACGCGGCGATCGAGGCACAGTTCGGCCTGGCGGCCGGCTCGGTGTCCGTCGCCGCGACGCAGTGGGCGAAGAACCTCAGGCGCACCGGCGTCGAGCCGTACCGCCTGGCAGGACAGGCGGGCACCAGGAAGAGCACCAGGCCCGGCAAGGCGCTGCCCGCGCCGGTCGCCCCGGCCGCGCCCGCCGACCGGCTCACCGGCTTCCTCCAGCGGCCGCCCGCCCTCGATCCGCTCGACGAGGCCGAACTGCTCGGCTGGTCGGTGGACATCGTGCGGGCCGCCCGCCGCGCCGGCTACCTCGCCTCCACCGCCGACGCCATCGCCGTCTTCGAGACGTCGATCCTGCTGGCCGGCCTGCGCGACCGCGTCAAGCCGACGCCGTACGACTTCCAGGACGCGGCCGTCACCTGTATCGAGAAGGACGCCGTGCCCGGGCGACGGGACGTGCGCCGGCTCGTGGAGAGCATGCTCGGCGGCGACCGGATCGGGCAGGTCGGCTACGACGCGCTGCCGCCGCTGGCCCGGGACGTGCACGACCGGCTCGCGCCGCTGAACCTCAGGCTCCAGCAGCGCGGCGTGCAGCGGGCCCTGCTGGACATCGCCTCCCGGCCCGAACTCCAGCGGTGCTCCGACGTGCTGTGGATGCTGCGCCGGCTGCTGCCACCGGGCGCCGCGCGCCCCATCATGGGCGACCGCAGCCTCGGTGAGCGCCCCATCCAGGAGTCCTGGGACCTGGCCCTGGGCACCCACCAGCGGGCCCTGATCGAACTCGGCTACGAAGGCGTCAGCATCGAGCAGGTCCTGGAGCAGCGGCTGCGGCGCGCCGCGTACGCCCCGCAGGCCACCACGGCTCAGGTCCTGGCCGCCGTCGAGGACGCCATCCTCCATCTGCGCAGCCGTCGCCTCGCCGACGAGCTCGGCACCCGCGCCCTGGAGGTCCTGGCCGGCGAACGCACCGTCGACGGCGCGCCGGAGGTGCTGCGCCGCGTCCGCCGGCTGCTCGCCCACTACCGCACCAGCGAGCCGGTCCTGCCGCCCTGGATCGAGTCCTTCGTCAAGACCGGGTACGCGCACTACTGCACCCTGCTGCCGACGGCGTTCACCGACGAGGACGCGACGGTCCGGCAGGTCGCGGCCATGCTGGGCTTCCTGTTCGGCATGGAGGGCCTGGCCCTCTCCCTGGGCTGCGACCGCACCCAGCTGGAACTGGCCCTGGCCCAGTCCCACCCCCAGGAGCCGTCCCGGACGGCCCTGCTGTGGGCGGCGCGGACCCACCTGGGCACGCTGTCCCGCGCCGAGCTGCGCGCACGCTGCGACGACCTGCTCGGCAACCCGCTCGTGGTGCCCGCCTACCCGCGCTACCTCAGTGGGTTCGTGCACGCCTTGGAACCGGTGCCGGGGCTCGCCGACTTCGTCGTCGAGGCGGTGTCCAACGCGTTCGCCCGGCTGCCCGACCCGGTGCTGCTGCCCTGGCTGCCGACGCTGATCACCACCCTGCGCGACGGCGGCGCCGAACTGGCCCCCCTGCTGATCCGCGAGGCGGGCCGGGTCTTCCCGGCCCGGCTCGCCGCCCTGGACGCCTGGGTGCCGCCGTGGCGCCTCCCGGAGCAACCGCAGGCCGTCCGTGTGGAACCCGGCGGGGCGCGGGGCGTCGCGCTCCTCGCCGCCCATCCCGCGACCTGTGACGCCCTCGCGGACCTGCTCGGCTACGAGGACGCCTGGGAGAGCGCCTCCCCGGCCCCGCGCGGTGCGGCCCTCCTCGCCCGTCACCCGCAGACGGCGACGGCGCTGCACAGCCTGCTGGCCGGCGCCTGACGCGCACGGGCCGCCCCGCCGTCAGCGTGCGGTGGAGCGGCCCAGGTACCAGACCGGCCCGGGGTCGGGGACGGCGATCTCCCGGAACCCCAGCCGGTCGTAGAACGCCCTCGCGGGGGTGTTCGCCCGCACCATGCACAGATGCACCGCCTCGACGCCCCGCACCCGCAGGGCGTCGAGGAGGGTGTGCGTCAGGGCCCGGCCGAAACCGCGGCCCTGCCAGGGCGGCAACAGATCGATGTGCAGGTGGGCGGGGTAGGGCTCGAGTTCGGGCAGGACCATGCGTTCGGGGTCGTGCAGGAGGGCGGTCATCGCCTCGCTCGGGGTGCCCGGCGCGCCGGCCGGCCGCGGATACCGGTCGGCCACCGAGGGCAGCCACCGGGTCCGGAAGCGGTCGGCGAACCGCGGGGTGTCGGCCGCGCCCAGGATGTAGCCGACGGCCCGTCCGCCGCCGTCGTCCAGCACATGGGCCAGTTCCGGCTCCAGCTCCAGATACGGGTAGGCGAAGATCGTCGGCATCAGCTCGCGGTCGGGGTACACCGACGACGAGTCGCCGCCGTTCAGCGCGGTTCTGACGCAGATGTCGGCGACGGCCGGTCGGTCGGAGTCCCGGTAGGGGCGCACGAAGGGAACGGTGGTCATGGCCCCGGATGCTGCCACGCTTGGGAGCGCTCCCACAACGCCTCCGCGCCCCCGGAAGGCTCCGCGGCACCCCCTGACGCTGCCGCGGCATCCGCACGCTCCGGCGGCTTCCTCCGCCGCTCCCGCACCGGGCCCGCCGCCGTCGCCGGCGGCGGGCCCGGTCGGAGGCTAGCTCCGAGGACCGACGCTGATCGCGCCGGTGACCTTGGCCGCCGTGGGCAGGTCGTACACGACCTGCCCGGTGGACTTCTTCCAGATCCGGATGTCGAAGGTGTCCGGGGTGTCCGTGGCGGTGACGCGGAAGGCGTAGCCCGTCACGCCGTTGACCGTGCCGGAGCCCTGGAGGACGGCCCGGTTGCCGGTGACGACGAGCCAGTCGGCGCCCTGGGCGCGGAACTTCACATGGGCCGCCCGGAAGTCGAACGCGACCTGCCCCGTCGGGACGACGGCTCCCTCCCGGTACTGCGCGGTGAAGGAGAAGGAGGCCTCACCCGTGCGGAGCGGTTCGGCCGGGTGGGCGCCGGCCGGAGAGGTGACCACACCCGCGCCGGACGCCGGGCCCGCGGCCCGGTCGTACACGACCAGCTCGGGGAGCGTCGTGCTGTCGGAGGCGCCGTCGTCGTCCTTGACCGTCACCACCGGCCGGTACAGGCCGGCCCGGGTGTAGACGTGCTCGGCCCGGCAGCCGGCGGCGGTGACCGTGCCGGACGTGGGCTGGGTGCCGTCCTGCCAGTCGACCGCACAGATGTGCGTGTCGGCGCTGCCCGCGTCACCGAAGACGGCGCTCACCACGGCCTTCTGCCGCACGGACACCGGGGCCTTGGGGCCGGTGGCCGAGCTGATCGCCGGGGCCGCGTTGGCGACCGTGACCGTGGCGGTGTCGCGGCTGCGGCCGCCGGTCAGGGTGACCGTGAAGCTGCCGTCGTCGGTGCAGGTGAGCGTGGTGCGGGCGGCGGCGGGGTCGGCCACGGCGCAGGGTGCGCCGGCCTCGACCGTCCACTTCGGGGTGCCCGCCCCGGAGAGCGTGCCGGCCAGTGTGATCGCGTCCCCTTCCGTCCCGGAGGCGTCCGGGCCGGCGTGGACGACGGCGACCGGGTCCACGCTGGTCAGGGTGGGCACGACCTTCTTGATCAGCCCGTCGGCGTCGAACTCCAGCCGGTCGACGGTGGTCTCGCGGTTGGTGCCGTCGCCGCCGGGGATGGCGAAGCGGTGGTAGGCGATGTACCAGTCGTCGGTGCCCGGCACCTGGACCACCGAGTGGTGGCCGGGGCCCTTGATGCCCAGCGACAGGTCCTTCTCCAGGATCACGCCCCGCTTGGTCCACGGGCCGGTGGGGGAGGGGCCGGTCGCGTAGGCGACGCGGTAGTTCTCGTCCCGCGTGTCGTTCTCCGACCACATGAAGTAGTAGGTTCCGTCGCGCTTGATGACGAAGGAGCCCTCGTTGTAGCCGCTCGGGGTGATGTCCTTCAGCTTCGCGGCGTCGAAGGAGATCATGTCGTCGTTGAGCGGGACGACGTATCCCCGGCCGTTGCCGAAGTACAGGTACGACTGGCCGTCGTCGTCGGTGAACACCGCCGGGTCGATCATCTGGCCGGTCAGCTGGCCCGCCTTCAGCAGCGGCCGGCCGAGGGCGTCCTTGAACGGACCGGTGGGCGAGTCGGAGACGGCGACACCGATGTTGGCGTCGGCGGAGAAGTAGAAGTAGTACTTCCCGTTCTTCTCGGCCATCGTCGGCGCCCAGGCCCTGCTGTCCGCCCAGGACACGTCCGGCCCCAGGTCGAGGATGACGCCGTGGTCCTTCCAGTGGACCAGGTCGGTGGAGGAGTACGCCTTGAACTGCGTGCCGCTCCAGCCAGGGAAGCCGTCGGTGGTCGGGTACAGGTAGAAGGTGTCGCCGAAGCGGACGATGTTCGGGTCGGCGGTCAGCCCCGGCAGCACCGGGCTGTTCATGATCAGCGCCGACACGGTCCAGGTGCGCTTCTTCCCGTCCGAGCCCGTCACCTCGTACGTCACCGGCTCGGTGAAGTCGTGCAGGGTGCCGGAGGCGGGGCTGATGGTCGCGCCGTGGGCCAGGGTGAACTCCGGTGCCAGGGCGGTGACGTCACTGCCCTGGTTCAGCGGCAGGACGATCTTGCTGTCCTTGTCGTTGATGATCGCGCCGACCTTGAGCGCCGGGTGGGTCGCCACGGCGACGCCGGTGGTGTTGCCGCTGAGCTCCAGGACCTCCGCGGGCGTCAGGGCCCGGTTGTAGATCCGGAAGTCGTCGACCTCGCCACCGAAGTACGGGTCCGGGGAGTACAGGGACTTGCCGATGTAGCCGGAGTGGTCCTTCGCCGCGTCGTACAGTTCCGACGGCTTGATGGTGACACCGTTGACGCGTGCCGCCTCGGCGCCGTCCACGTAGAGGACCGCCGTCTCGGTCGCGCCGTTCAGGGTGACGGTGAGGTGCTTCCACTCTCCCTGGGTGAGCCGGGAGCCGCCGATCATCTGCTTCTCACCGGACCAGGTGGCCTTGGTGATCGCGGAGAACAGCTTGCCGCCGCCGTTGGACGGGGTGGCGAACAGGTACTTGTTGCTGTCCGGGCCGAGCCCGAACAGCCACTGGAAGTTGTCGCCGCCCTTCCACTTGACGTACGTGGAGACGGTGACGCTGTTCACGTCCTTCAGCACGCCGTTGGGAATCTTCACGTACGGCGAGCTCGAGCCGCTGTTGCCGCCGGACATCTTGAACGAACCGCCGTCGACGCCGGTCCCGAAGTCGGGGGTACGGACGTAGGTGCCGTGGTAGCCGTGGCCGCTGGAGTCACGGGCGATGCTGCCGCCGGTCTCGTCGAAGTCGTAGCGCAGGAGGAGATCGGCCGGGACGTCCGGGCCCTCGGCGGAGACCGTGACCTCGGCGTCGACATCGATCGCCGAGTCGCCCGCCAGGTCGCCCTTCACCGTGAAGGCGCCGGCCTGCGCGTACTGCGACTCGGCCACGTCCTCCCAGGTGACGGCCACGGGACGCTTCACACCGTCCGCGGACTCGGCGATGACGGTGGCCGGCAGGACCGGGGCGTCACCGATACGCGTCTCGACCTTGACGTCCTCGACGCTCGTGATGATCTGGTCCGGCTGGTAGGTCCTGAGCAGCCGGTCGTACTCGGCCTGGGTGACCGGGAGCACGGTGCCGTGCCGGGGCCGGGCGGGGAGGTCGTAGCCGGTGGACGGGGTCCAGACGCCGGAGGCGAGGTCGGTCGTCTCGAACGGGATGTAGCCCCGGCCGCCGAACTCGTCGAGGAAGGCGTACCACTTCTTCTCGGTGTTCGACTTGAACACCAGCGGGCCCTCGGCCGCGTTCATCGCGCCCTTGCCGATGCCCTCGGCGACCGCGGTCCAGGAGGTGCTCAGCAGCGAGTCGCTCTTCTCCTCGAAGACGAACTTGCTGTTCGGCGTGGAGGACGTGTTGTTCCGCTCGTCCTTGGAGAGGCGGTAGTACGTCCCGTCGTGCTGGACGACGGTCGAGTCGATCACGGAGTAGCCGCGGTCGATCCAGACCTTGGGCTCGCTGAAGGTGTAGAAGTCACGCGTCGTCGCGTACATCATGCGGTTGTACGTGTCGCCGGAGTGGGCCGCGTTGTCGTACAGCTTCGACGCCCAGAACACGACGTACTCGCCGCGCGCGGCGTCGTAGAACGCCTCCGGGGCCCAGGTGTTGCCCGCGCTGTCCGGGGAGACCTTCACCAGGCGCTGGTTCGTCCAGTGGACGAGGTCGGTGGACTCCCAGACCATGATGGACTTGCTGCCGGTGCGCTGGGAGGCGTCCCAGTCGCCGTTGCCGTAGATCTTGAGGTCGGTGGCTATCTGGTAGAACTTGTCGCCCTCGGGGGAGCGGATGATGAACGGGTCGCGCAGACCCTGCTCGCCGAGGGTGGAGGTCAGGACGGGCCGGCCGTCGTTCAGCTCGCGCCACTTCAGCGGGTCGTCGCCCTTGCTGAGCGCGAAGTAGAGCTGTTCGCCGTCGGCGGTGCCCTCGCCGGTGAAGTAGCTGAAGAGGTAGCCCTTCAGGGCCGCCGGGGCGGGCAGTTCGGGCACCTTCGCGGTGAATACGCGGGTCGCCCGGGCCTCGCCCTTGGTGACCGTCGCGGTCAGCTCGACCGTGGTGGCGCCGGTGCCGTGCGCGGGCCGGTGGACCACACCGTCGGCGGCGACGACGTCCGGCCGCGCGGAGGACCAGGTGACCTCGGTGCCGTAGGTGCCGCTCGCCGGGAGGGTGAGGTTGCCGCGCACATCGTCGAGGTTGTGGACGGTGAGGGCCTCGGCCGCCTCCCGGGCGGCGGTGGCCTCGTCGAACGCCGGGCGGACGGTCACCTCGAAGGACTTGGTGTCCGTCACGGTGCCCTTCCTCAGGGTCGCCGTGAGCGTGGCGTGCCCGTCGGGCTGGCCGGCGGCGGGGCGGGTCACCTTGCCGGTGTCCGAGACGACGGCGGTGTTGTCGCTGGCCCAGGTGATCGTGGAGCCGCCGGCCGTGCCGGTCTTCGGCAGGGTCAGGTCGGAGACGACGGCACCGGTGTCACCGAGGGTGAGGGCGGCCTTGTCGTCGGCGACGCCCTGGGTGGCGACGGGCAGGGCGAGCTGTTCCACCTCGGAGGCGGCCAGGGCCCGGTCGTAGACGCGGAAGTCGCGCATCCGGCCCTTGAAGAGCTTGTCGCCGGAGTACACGGACTTGCCGATGTGGTTCGCCGTGGTGGTGCCGGAGCCGATGGCGCCGGGCGTGATGGTAACCGAGGTGTTGCGGGCGACCTCGACGCCGTCCTCGTACAGGACGCCGGTGGTGCCGGTCTGGGTGTAGGTGATGTGCTTCCACACCGACCGGGTCAGGTTGTGGGAGTCGGCCGGCTTGGTGGTCTGCTCGGTCGACCAGTTGCCGGTGGCGACGGAGGTGCGGAAGGAGTTGCCCGTGGTGAACAGATAGCCGTTGCCGCTGCTGCCGCTGGAGTTGCCGAAGCCGTAGAGGAAGTACGGGGTGCTCTGGGCGGCGTCGATCAGCACGTCCGTGGAGACGGTGATCGAGTTCATGCCCTTCATGACGTCGTTCGGCACCTTGACGTAGGTGTCGGTGCCGTTGAAGGCGAGGCCCTGGCCGGTGGCCGACCAGCTGGCGGTGCCCTGGACCGTGCCGTTGCGGCCGTGACCGGAGGCGTCGGGGACGGTGGTGCCGGACGCGCCGTCGAACGTGTACCGCAGGGCCAGCCCGTCGGTGATGTCCGCGCTCTCCGCCTGCGCGGGAGTCGTGGTGCCGGCGAGCCCCAGGAGCAGTGACACGGCGGTGAGCCCGGCGAGCCGGCCCACCCGGCGTCTCGCGCGTCTTTGCAGTCGTGGGGTGTGCGTCATGGGGGCCGCCGTTTCAGCTGTGTGACGTGGTGTTGCGAGAGTGTCAAACGGGGCGCGGTGTGACGTCAAGAGACCTCGAACAATGTCCGACAGGTCGAACAAAGAGGGGGTGTGCAACCAACGACCCCCGCGCGTGGTCATTGTGGGACGGCGCCCGGCGAGCGGCGGGACAGTGTCCGGCGATGGGTACGTCCGTGCCCGTCCCCCGGTGGAGTGCCTTCCGGGCCACCCGCCGCGCCGACGGCCTGTGGGACACCGGGCTGCTCACCACGGAGGGCAGCGAGGAGGGCTTCACCGTGCGGGCGGGGGACCGCCTGGAGGCGGAGGTCCGGCTGCCCGTCGAGACCGGCGCGTGGCCCGCCATCTGGACCTGGCGCGACGGGGACCAGGAGATCGACGTCTTCGAGTACCACCCCGACAACCCCGACCTGCTGGAGTTCTCCCACCACGTCCGCCGCGCCCACCGCTACCACCGGGACGATTCCGTGCGCCCCGGCGGCCGGATCCGGCTCGCCGTCGACTTCGGCGCCGAGAACGTCGTCTGGTCCCTGAACGGCCGCTCCGTCTTCGCCGACGGCCGGGGCGTGGGCGAGGACTGGCACGCGTACCTCATCGTGAACCTGTCGGTGTGCGCCGGCCGCTACCATCCGGCGCCCGGCCCGGAGACGACCGAGATGTCCTTCGAGGTGTCAGGCCTCACCGTGTGCCGGCCGGCGTCGGCATGAGCGAACCATGACACGGCCGGCGGGTCCGGGCCACGGGACGGCGGCCGTTCGGGGACGCGCTACTCCGAATGACTCCGAATGGCTCGGCCCGGCGGGACGCGCGGCCGCGTGCGCGGTCTTCTGGAGGCAAGCCCGACAGAAGGGAAGAACCGTGTACGAGATGAAGGTGGGCCTCGCGTCGGGTGGCGGTGGACACGTATGGCACGTGGTGTCGCCGCACGGCGACAGCAGTCTGTGCGGCACCGACCTGTCGGCCGTCCGAGCGAAGCCCACGCACGACACCGACCGCCACTGCGCGCCGTGCATGGTCCGGCTCCAGGAGCTGCTCGACGCCCAGAAGCAGTGATCCCGACCGGCCGGCGGCGCGATCGGGAGGCCGGTGCGGACCGCCGCCCTCACCCGTTCGCACCGCCGTCGGCCGCGCACGGCGTGCGGCCGGCGGCGACAGCACGTCAGATGGGAGCGTGCGCAATCGAATAGCAACCGCGGCCCTCCGCCTTCGTCTGTACGCGACCGGTCTCCCGGTCGCCGTGTCCCTGCTCTGGACGGCGCTGCCGCCGTCCCCCGACGCGTCCCGCACCGTGCCCGCCCGGGGCACGGCGTACATGGGGATGGGCGTCGTGTCCCACGACGGCCGCTCCGGCGCTCCCCCCGCCGACCGGGCGGCCGGCCAGCCGGAGGGGGTGGACGTCTCCAGCCATCAACGCACCGTCGACTGGCCGACCCTGTGGGCCGACGGCACCCGCTTCGCCTACGTCAAGGCCACCGAGGGCACCTACTACTCCAACCCCTACTTCGGCGAACAGTACGGCGGCTCTCAGGCGGTCGGCATGATCCGCGGCGCCTACCACTTCGCGACCCCCGACACCACGAGCGGCGCGGCCCAGGCCGACTACTTCGTCGACCGCGGCGGCGGCTGGTCCGGCGACGGCGTCACCCTGCCCGGCGTGCTCGACATCGAGTGGAACCCCTACGGCGACGCCTGCTACGGCAAGTCGCCCAGCGGCATGGTCGCCTGGATCGGTGACTTCCTCAGCCGCTACCGGGCCCGCACCGGCCGCGACGCCGTGATCTACACCGCGACCAGCTGGTGGACGCAGTGCACCGGGAACCACGCCGGCTTCGCCGCCACCACCCCGCTGTGGATCGCGCGGTACGCGAGCACACCGGGCCCGCTCCCGGCCGGCTGGAAGTACCACACCTTCTGGCAGTACACCTCCACCGGACCCACGGTCGGTGACCACGACCGGTTCAACGGGACCCCGGACGCGCTGCGGACACTGGCCAAGGGCTGAGGCCCGCGGTCCCCCGGTCCCGTGGCGACGGGCGGAGCGGCTACCCCTCGAAGGGCATCACCTTGGTCACCCGGCCCTTGGTGTCGGCCTCCAGATAGCCGCTCTGCCCGTACGCGTTGCTGAGGTAGACCGCCATCCCGGCCGGCCTGTCGAACACCGTGCTCGGCTCCCTCAGCAGCAGATAGCGGGTGTCCGGGGCGTCCACGTTCAGCTTCCGCCCCGCCTCGGCGAGCAGCGCCGGCACCCGGTCCCAGGCGAAGCCGTCCAGCCGCACGGGCTGCCGCCCGCCGGACAACGAGCCCTTGATGATGCCCTTCCGCACGCCCTCGCCGGGACGGTACGTGTACATGTCGTACTGGGTGTCGCTGCCCTCCACCATGAGGTACGCGGAAACGTACTCCGGGTACACCGAGAAGCTGCCGAAGCGGTCCCGGCCGGTCTCCGTCTCGAACGCCTCGATGGCGGTGCGGATGCCGTCCGCGGTCAGCAGGTCGGTCGTGGCGGTCCGCCCGGTCTCCTTCGCCGGTGCCGCGCCGCTCGCCGAGCGGGTGGCGCTCGGGGCCGGGTTCGCCGAGTCACCGGAGGGGGAGTCGGCGCCCTGGTCCGGCAGCAGCGTCCACACGAGGACACCGGCCAGTGCGACACCCGTGCCGGCCAGCGCGAACGCGGCCCGGCGCCCACGCCGGACCGGCCGGCGGGCGGGGGCGGTCACCGACGGGGCGGGGCCGTCCCCGGGCGCCGTGGGGGAGCCGTGCCATGGCGGCGGCGGTGCGCCGTGCCCGGCTGACGGAGACGCGGATGGCGGGAACGAGTGGGGCGGGGAACCGTATGGCGAGGACGGGTCGGGCGGTCCGAACACGCCCGGCCGAGTGGCCGGTTCGCCGGTCGGCGCACCCCGCGGCGGCGACAGCCGGTAGGAGGTGTACGTGTCCTGCGGCGAGGACAGGGGGTAGGAGGTGTACGTGTCCTGCGCCGCCCCCGCCCGCCCCTGCGCCACGTCGGTCAGCATCCGCTCCAGCGTCCGCGCGTCCGGCCGGGCCGCGGGATCCCGTACCAGCACCCGCGTCAGCACGTCCCGCAGCGGACCGGCCTGCACCGGCGGCGGGACCTCCTCGTTGAGGACGGCGGCCAGCGTCGCCAGCGTCGTCGAGCGGCGCAGCGGATGCCGGCCCTCGACGGCCGCGTACAGCATCATCGCCAGCGACCACAGATCCGACGAAGGCCCGCCCTCCTGACCGGACACGCGCTCCGGCGCCATGTAGTCCGGGGTACCGATGATGGATCCGGTGGCGGTCAGCGCCGTCGCCTCACGGATCGCGGCGATGCCGAAGTCGGTGAGCACGGGGCGGCCGTCGGGACGCAGCAGCACATTGGCGGGCTTGACGTCCCGGTGCTGGATGCCGGCCTCGTGCGCGGCGCGCAGCGCGGCCAGGATCTCCAGGCCGAGCCGTGCCGCCTCGACCGGGTCCATCGGCCCGCGGGCGAGACGGTCGGCCAGTGAACCGCCGCTGACCAGTTCCATGACGATCCACGGAAAGCCGTCCTCGCCCCCGTCCACCACATGGTGGATCGTCACCACGTTGGGATGGTCGATCCGGGCCAGCGCCCTGGCCTCGCGCAGCACCCGCTCCCGCAGCATCCGCGCCCCGGCCGGGTCGTACTCGGCCAGCCCCGGGTCGGGCGGGCGGACCTCCTTGACGGCGACGCTGCGGTGCAGCACCAGGTCCGTGGCGCGCCACACCATGCCCATGCCGCCGCCCCCGAGCCGTGCCACCAGCTCGAAGCGCCCGTCGACGACCCGTCTGTCGCTGTCCGCCTCACTCATGCGCCGGAGCTTAGTGGCCCGGACCGACAGGGCCCGACCACCGGCCGCGGCGCCCGGCCGGCCGGGGCGTGACCGGCCGGCCGCGCCGGGTACCAGGTGACCGAGTGGCCCGACTCACATGGCACTCCCGGGACCGCACCGACACGATGGTCCCGTCACCGGGCAGGCTGAAGGGATCCAGAATGTTCCGCAAGGTGCTGGTCGCCAACCGTGGTGAGATCGCGATCCGGGCGTTCCGCGCCGGATACGAACTGGGAGCGCGCACGGTCGCCGTCTTCCCCCACGAGGACCGCAACTCGCTGCACCGGCTGAAGGCCGACGAGGCCTATGAGATCGGCGAGCCGGGACACCCGGTGCGGGCGTACCTCTCCGTCGAGGAGATCGTCGGCGCGGCGCGCCGGGCGGGCGCCGACGCCGTGTACCCGGGCTACGGCTTCCTCTCCGAGAACCCCGAACTGGCCCGCGCCTGCGAGGAGGCGGGCATCACCTTCGTCGGGCCCGACGCCCGCACCCTGGAGCTGACCGGCAACAAGGCCAGCGCGGTGGCCGCCGCCCGCGCGGCGGGCGTCCCGGTGCTGGGCTCCTCGGCGCCCTCCACCGACGTCGACGAACTGGTGCGGGCCGCCGACGGGATCGGCTTCCCGGTGTTCGTGAAGGCGGTCGCCGGCGGCGGCGGACGCGGCATGCGGCGCGTGGAGAACCCCGCGCAGCTGCGGGAGGCGATCGAGGCGGCGTCCCGGGAGGCGGCGTCCGCGTTCGGCGACCCCACCGTCTTCCTGGAGAAGGCCGTCGTCGAGCCGCGCCACATCGAGGTGCAGATCCTCGCCGACGGCCGGGGGAACGTCATCCACCTGTTCGAACGCGACTGTTCGGTCCAGCGCCGCCATCAGAAGGTCATCGAGCTGGCGCCCGCCCCGAACCTGGACCCGGAGTTGCGCGACCGCATCTGCGCCGACGCCGTCCGCTTCGCCCGCCAGATCGGCTACCGCAACGCGGGCACCGTGGAGTTCCTCCTCGACCGGGACGGCAACCACGTCTTCATCGAGATGAACCCGCGCATCCAGGTCGAGCACACGGTCACCGAGGAGGTCACCGACGTCGACCTCGTCCAGGCGCAGCTGCGCATCGCCTCCGGCGAGACCCTCGCCGACCTCGGGCTGGCGCAGGACACCGTCACGCTGCGCGGCGCGGCCCTCCAGTGCCGTATCACCACCGAGGACCCCGCCAACGGGTTCCGTCCCGACACCGGCCGCATCAGCGCCTACCGCTCTCCGGGCGGCTCCGGCATCCGCCTCGACGGCGGCACCACCCACGCGGGTACGGAGATCAGCGCCCACTTCGACTCGATGCTGGTCAAACTCACCTGCCGGGGCCGGGACTTCCAGGCCGCGATCGGCCGGGCCCGGCGTGCCGTGGCCGAGTTCCGCATCCGTGGCGTGGCCACCAACATCCCGTTCCTCCAGGCCGTCCTCGACGACGCCGACTTCCAGGCCGGGCGCGTCACGACGTCGTTCATCGAACAGCGGCCACACCTGCTGACCGCCCGCCACTCCGCCGACCGCGGCACCAAACTGCTCACCTATCTGGCCGACGTCACGGTGAACAAGCCGCACGGCGAACGGCCCGAGCTGATCGACCCGACCACCAAGCTGCCGCCGCTGCCCGAGGGCGAGCCGCCCGCGGGCTCCCGGCAGCGGCTGGTCGGTCTCGGCCCCGAGGGCTTCGCCCGGTGGCTGCGCGAGTCCCCGACCATCGGCGTCACCGACACTACCTTCCGCGACGCCCACCAGTCGCTGCTCGCCACCCGCGTCCGCACCAAGGACCTCCTCGCCGTCGCCCCGGCGGTCGCCCGCACCCTGCCCGGCCTGCTCTCCCTGGAGTGCTGGGGCGGCGCCACCTACGACGTCGCCCTGCGGTTCCTCGCCGAGGACCCCTGGGAGCGGCTGGCGGCGCTGCGCGAGGCCGTCCCCAACATCTGCCTCCAGATGCTGCTGCGCGGCCGCAACACCGTCGGTTACACCCCGTACCCGACGGAGGTGACCGACGCCTTCGTGCAGGAGGCCGCGGGCACCGGCATCGACATCTTCCGCATCTTCGACGCGCTCAACGACGTCGGCCAGATGCGCCCCGCCATCGACGCGGTACGGGAGACCGGTACGGCGATCGCGGAGGTCGCCCTCTGCTACACCTCCGACCTGTCCGACCCGAACGAGCGGCTCTACACCCTCGACTACTACCTGCGCCTGGCCGAGCAGATCGTCGAGGCCGGCGCCCACGTGCTGGCCGTCAAGGACATGGCGGGCCTGTTGCGCGCCCCGGCCGCCGCCACCCTGGTGTCCGCGCTGCGCCGGGAGTTCGACCTGCCGGTGCATCTGCACACCCACGACACCGCGGGCGGGCAGCTCGCCACCTACCTCGCCGCGATCCAGGCCGGCGCGGACGCCGTCGATGGCGCCGTGGCCTCCATGGCCGGCACGACCTCGCAGCCGTCGCTGTCGGCGCTCGTCGCCGCGACCGACCACTCCCAGCGCCCCACCGGCCTCGACCTCCAGGCCGTCGGCGACCTGGAGCCGTACTGGGAGGGCGTGCGCAGGATCTACGCTCCGTTCGAGGCGGGCCTCGCCTCGCCCACCGGCCGCGTCTACCACCACGAGATCCCCGGCGGACAGCTGTCCAACCTGCGCACCCAGGCCGTCGCGCTCGGCCTCGGGGACCGCTTCGAGGACATCGAGGCGATGTACGCCGCCGCCGACCGCATCCTCGGCCGCCTGGTGAAGGTCACCCCGTCCTCCAAGGTGGTCGGCGACCTCGCCCTGCACCTGGTCGGCGCCGGGGTGAACCCCGAGGACTTCGAGGCGACGCCGGACCGGTACGACATCCCCGACTCCGTCATCGGCTTCCTGCGCGGCGAACTCGGCACCCCGCCCGGCGGCTGGCCCGAGCCGTTCCGCACCAAGGCCCTCCAGGGCCGTGCCGAGCCCAAGCCCGTCACGGAACTGACCGCCGAGGACCGCGAAGGCCTGGAGAAGACCCGCCGCGCCACCCTCAACCGGCTGCTGTTCCCCGGCCCGACCCGCGAGTTCGACACCCACCGCCAGGCCTTCGGCGACACCAGCGTCCTGGACAGCAAGGACTTCTTCTACGGACTGCGCCCGGGCAAGGAGTACGCCGTCGACCTGGAGCCGGGCGTGCGGCTGCTGATCGAGCTCCAGGCCGTCGGTGAGGCCGACGAACGCGGTATGCGGACCGTGATGTCCAGCCTCAACGGCCAGCTGCGGCCCATCCAGGTCCGCGACCGGGCGGCGGCCTCCGACGCGCCCGTCACCGAGAAGGCCGACCGGTCCGACCCCGGTCATGTCGCCGCGCCGTTCGCGGGAGTCGTCACCCTGGCGGTCACCGAGGGCGACGAGGTGGAGGCCGGCGCCACGGTGGCCACCATCGAGGCGATGAAGATGGAGGCCACCATCACCGCTCCGAGGGCCGGCCGGGTCAACAGGCTCGCCATCAACCGGATCCAGCAGGTGGAGGGCGGTGACCTGCTGGTCGAGGTGGGCTAGGGGGTCCTGTCGTTCGGATCAGGCCGGCTGTGAGGTGCGGTGCCTTTCCCTTACGCGTCCGCCGTCCCCCTGGGCCGGACCAGCCCGCTCTCGTACGCCAGGATCGTGGCCTGCACCCGGTCGCGCAGCCCCAGCTTGGACAGCAGCGCGTTCACATGGGTCTTCACCGTGCCCGTGGTCACCCCGAGCGCCGCCCCGATCTCCGCGTTGGTCAGACCCGTGGCGATGTGCAGCAGCACCTCCCGCTCCCGGGGCGTGAGGGAGCCCAGCGCGCCGGTCACGGACGGCGGCCGCGGGGCGCCCCGCGCGAACGTGTCGATCAGACGGCGGGTCACCGTCGGCGCCAGGATGCCCTCACCGGCGGCCACCACCCGGATCGCGGACAGCAGGTCCTCGGGCAGGGCGTCCTTGAGCAGGAACCCCGACGCCCCGGCGCGCAGCGCCTCGTACACATACGCGTCGAGGTCGAAGGTGGTCAGGACCAGCACCCGCGGCCGGTTCTTCGACGCGGTGATGAGCCGGGTCGCGGTGAGTCCGTCCATCCCGGGCATGCGGATGTCCATCAGTACCAGGTCGGGCGCCTCGGCGGCGGCCAGCTCCACCGCGCCCGCCCCGTCACCGGCCTCGGCGACGACGGTCAGATCCGGTTCGGCGTCCACGATCGCGGCGAATCCGGCACGGACCACCGCCTGGTCGTCGACGACCATCACACGTACGGCGACGGGGACACCTCCTGGACGGGCGCCGGACCAGGCCGGGCCGACAGCGACGCCCTCACGATACCGGCCGGTTCGAACATGATCCGGCCCGCCGCCGTACCGGCCTGCACCCTCAGGCGTTCGGCCACCGGGCCGGCGACGGCCAGGCGGACGCCCGTCACCGTGACGCGCAGGGCGTCCCGGCGCCGTCTCAGGGTGACCCGGGCCGGACCGGTGTCGCCCGCGCCGAGCGCCGCCTCGACGATCCGGTACGCCGACAGAGCCACCGAGGGCGGCAGGTCCCGCGCGGCCTCCGGCAGCCCCCGCAGGGTCACCTCCCGGCCCGCCGTCCGCAGGCCCCGGCACAGCGCGTCGAGATCCGCGAGGGTGGGCGCCGGGGCGAGCCCCCGCTGCCCCGGCTCCTCCGACTCGCCCAGGGTGTGCAGCAGTTCGCGCATCGCGGCGAGCGCCGAGCGGGCCTCGGCGGCCACGTCGTCCAGACGTCCCTGCCGGGCCCGCTCGACCAGGGTCGCCGTACGGTGCAGCACCGCCTCGCGCAGTCTCCCCGCCAGGCGGCGGCGCTCGGCGTCCGCCGCCCGCTCCGCCTGCCACAGCGAACCGGCCAGCGCGAAGTCCTCGTCGGCCAGCACCCGCAGCCGTCGGCGGCGCACGACGAGCCCGACGCCCCACAGACAGCCGAACACCACGGTCAGCGCGACGCCCAGCGACAGGAACAGGAACACGGCGACGAACAGCGCGGAGCCGTCCTGCGACAACTCGCCGTCCGCGCCCGCCGTCGCGACGAGGACCCCGGCGAGCGAGACCGCCGCCGCGCCCACGGCCGGCCAAGTGCGGGCGGCACCCCGGCCGTAGACCGCCACCGCGTACACCGCCAGCAGCTCCGCGACCGCTCCGGCGGCGAAGTGCTGCGAAACTCGCGACGGCACCGACGCCCAGGCGACCGCCGCGGGCCACAGCCACGACGACGCCAGCACGCCCAGCAGCGCGGCCCACGGGGCCCGCCGACGCCACAGCAGGGGCAGCGCGTGGACGATCAGCAGCACGGTCAGCACCAGCAGCCCGGGCACCGCCTCGCGCACGCTCGCCCGCGGCCACTCCTCCGCACCGATCAGGGCGAACACCAGCGGCAGCGCCGCCGCGGCGAACACCAGGGCGGGATCGGCCAGCCGCTGCTCGCGCAGCACATCGCGCCGGTGCGCCTCCTCGGGCGGCCGCCACGGCCCCGTGCCGTCGGGCAGCGTGGCCCGCACCCGCCAGCCTCCGTCCGGCCGGGGACCGGCCGTCAGCTCCCCGCCGACGGCCGCCGCCCGCTCCCTCATCCCGGCGAGCCCGCGCCCCGACCCCAGGCCGTGGACGCCGTGCGCGGCGGGGCCGCGCGGGGCGGTGTTGTCCACGGTCAGTCGCAGGACGCCGTCCTCGCGCCGGACCCGCACGGACGCCGTGGCACCCGGCGCGTGCCGCAGGGCGTTCGTCAGGGCCTCGCGGACGATGCCGTGGACCGCCTCGGCCGCCGGTCCGGCGAGGTCGTCGGGGAGCGCGGTGGTGAGGGGCAGCCCCAACCGGCCGAATCCGGCGATCAGTTCCTCGATGCGCGCGGTCATCGGACGCGGGTCGGGCCGCTCCACGTGCCGCAGCAGCCCGACGAGCCGTTGCAGCGCCGTCAGGGTCTCGGTGCCGGTGCGGTCCGCGAACGCCAGCGCCTCGGCGGTCATGTCGGGCCGGCCGGCGCCCAGCCTGCGCGCCGCGTCCGCGGTGATCACCACGGACGTCAGGTGATGGGCGCTCACGTCGTGCAACTCCCGGGCGAGCCGCTGCCGTTCCGTCTCGCCCGCCCGCCGCCGGGCCTCCTCCGCGCCGGCCAGCCGCCGGGCCGCGCTCGAGCGCCCCTTGAGCCACTGACGCCGGGCCTCGCCGAGACCGGCGCAGACGACGTACACCAGCGCGCCGAGCGCCCACTCCGCGGCCAGCGCGGGCCGCCATCCGATGCGGGCGAGGGACAGCAGCCACTCCACGCCCACGACCACGGCGACCGCCCGGACGGTCACGGCCGGCGGGCGGTGCACAGCGACCGAGTACAGCGCGACCGGCGTGCCCAGCCCCAAATGACCGTCGCTCCAGACGATCTGGCCCAGGACGAGCGCGCCCAGTGTCCACGCCAGCGTGCGGACCGGGGCCTGTCGGCGCCGGCCGAGCGCCACCGTCTCCACGGCCTGCGCGCACACGACGCCGGCGAGGGCGACCGCCTCGGGGACCGTCCGGCCGGCCAGGGGCGCTCCGGACCACAGCCACACCAGTTGCGTGACGGCGAGCAGGGCGGGGAGCAGCCAGTTCCTTGTCGTCTCCATGTCGCCGACGAGCCTAGACGGGGCGCGACGGCCGGGCGCCGGTCCCGGGGAGGAGGCCGGTCTCTACCCTCCGATGGAGACGCCGTTCGTGCCGCGGGCCGACGTGGTGGCGCGGACCGGGCGGAAGGCTGGTGTGCATGATGAATCCGAGCCCGAGCGAACCCCTCGCCTACCACCGGCTGGCCCTGGTGTCGGGCCGTCACCGCTGGTGGCGTCCGGTGCTGGGAACCCTGTTCGTGATCGTGGTGTACGTGCTCCTGGTGGGCCTGCTCTACGGCCTTCTCTCCGCCCTGGGCGACCTGAGGGGCTACCCCGAGGGGCCGGACGGGTGGGTGGACTTCGGGCCGCTGGCGGGCACCGCCGTCGACCTGCTGCTCCTGGCCGCGGCCATCCCCGTGGTGCTGCTCGCGGTGCGCTGGATCGGCCGCAGGCCGGCCGGCACGGTGTCCTCCGTGACTGGCGCCCTGCGGTGGCGCCTGCTCGGACTGTGCGCGCTGGCGGCCCTGCCCGTCCTCGCCCTCACCACGGGGGTGATGTACCTGCTGCCCGTGGCGGACGGCACGCCGCAGCGGTGGGCGGGCTGGGAGACCTTCGGCACCGCGCTGGCCGTGCTGGTGGTCCTGGTGCCGTTCCAGGCGGCGGCCGAGGAGTACGCCTTCCGCGGCTGGCTCGTCCAGGCGGTGGGCGCCTTCCTCCGCTCGCCGTGGTGGGCGGTGGTGCCCCAGGCGCTCCTGTTCGCCGTCTCCCACGGCTGGGGCACCCTGGGGGGTTTCGTCGACCTGACCGTGTTCGGGGTGGTGGCCGGCTGGCTGACCGTGCGCACCGGGGGCCTGGAGGCGGCCGTCGGCCTGCACGCGGTGAACAACCTCATCGCCTTCGGCACCTCGGCCGCCGTCGTCGACGGCCTGCGCGGCGACGAGACCGCCGCCGACATGCCCTGGCAGGCCGTGGTGGTGGACCTCGCGGGCATCGCCCTGTACGCCGCGGCCGTCCTGTGGCTCGCCCGCCGCCGCCCGCCGACGCGGACGGCCCCGGCGCCGGCACCCCTGCCGCCCCCGCCGCCGTTCGTGCCGCCCACCGGCCACGTCCACGCTCCCGTCCCCGGTTTCCCCGTCGCCTACGGTCCCGGCGCGCAGGGCCGCGCGGACGTGTCAGGTCTGCCCCTGGGGACGGGGACCTCTGCCTTCCCGTCCGGTGACCCCCGCCGTACGGCGGGTTAGCGTCCGCCCGTGAGCACCAGGATCCTCCCCGGACGGCCGACGCGGTGAGCGACGACGGCACCGTCGACATCCACCCGCACGAGACACCGGCCGTCCCGCCTCAGCCGCGGCAGAGCGGCAGCACCCCACGCCGGCGCGGGCCCGGCCCCTTCGCCCTGCTGGTGCTGCCGGGCCTGGTCACCCTGGCGGCGGTGGCCGGTTTCCTCGCCCTGACGGGCGGCCTGCCCTCGGACTCCGGCGAGGGAACGCGGCAGGACGTGGCGAGCGGCGTCAACGAGACGTACGGGCCGTGGCTGCGCAAGGCCGCCGCGGTCTGCACCGTCGTCACGCCGTCCGTGCTCGCCGCCCAGATCGACCAGCTCTCCGGCTGGCGCGACGACACCGGAGGGCTGTCGGGGGAGCAGGGCATCGCCGGTTTCACGGACGCGGAGTGGCGAACCTGGGGCCGGGACGACGACGGCAACGGACGGTCCTCGCCGCGCGACCCGGCCGACGCCATCATGGCGCTCGGCCGGCAGGACTGCTCCCTCGCCGGGAAGGTCACCGAGCTGCGGACCGAGGGCACCGTCACGGGCGACCTCGTGGACCTCACCCTCGCCGCCTACGCCGTGGGGACGAAGGCGGTGGCCGAGGCGGGCCGGGTGCCCGACGGGGCCCGCACCTATCTCACCGAGGTGAAGGCCCTCTTCGCGCGCTACCAGGCGTTCGACCGGGAGCCCTCGACCGGCGGCGGCACCGCGGAGGCGATCCTGGCCTCGCCCGTCACCACCCTCGTCATCACCTCTCCCTACGGCTCCCGCGAGCACCCCCTCACCGGCGTGACGAAACTCCACACCGGCGTGGACTTCGGCGCGCCGCAGGGTGCTCCGGTCGTCGCCGCCCGCGAGGGCCGGGTCGTCTTCGCGGCCATGACCCGGGCGTACGGCAACCGGGTCGTCGTCGACCACGGCACCATCGACGGCAAGCGGCTGGAGACGACCTACAGCCATCTCTCCGCCCTCGACGTCACCGTCGGACAGGCCGTGCGGAGCGGAACGCCCGTCGGCCGGGTCGGCTCCACCGGCCTGTCCACCGGTCCCCATCTGCACTTCGAGGTCGTGTACGACGGCTACTACGCCGACCCGCGGCCCTGGCTGGCCCTCGGCGGCTGAACGGCCGTATCGCTCAGGGCATCAGGATCTCCACCCAGGGGCTCAGCATGACGGCGCTGGCTTGGGGGTGTTCGTGGGCGAGCTTGCCCTGCGCCTCCTCCAGCTTCTGGCTGTCGCTGCCCCAGAAGCTGTAGGGAGCGCCGCCGTTCGCACCGGCGACGAGCGCCCAGTACTGGTAGTGGGTGAACGTCAGATAGACCCGCTTCTGGATGTAGTCCAGGACCACCTTGACGTTGTGCGAGCCGTCGGTGCCCGTTCCGGTGTACTCGGCGAGGCCGCGCGGTCCCGTGGCGGCGTTCTGCACCGAGGACCCCGCGCCGCTCTGCGAATGGGCGGTGTAGTGCTGGTGCAGCGACTGCGCGTGGGGCGGTATCGCACCTTCCTGGAACTGGTTGTCGGGGATCCTGCCGTAGTCGTCCTGGTGCCAGCTGCGCAGGGTGCCGGGCTCGTCAGGGCTCTTCACCCTGCGGTTCTTCTGGTCCTGGGTGCGCTCGTCGACCACGTGTCCGGAGCCGGCGGGTGCCTCCAGCTGGTAGCGGACGTCGAAGAGGAGGTTGATCAGCGGCCGGGGCAGGAGGGTGCGGGCCTGCTGCCAGGTGAGCTGCTTCACCGGGAGGTTCGCGCCGCCCTTGCTGTGGCTCTGGAGCCTGGGCGGCACCTCGGGGTAGGCGTTGCCGTGCACCCCCGGTCCGAGACCCTCCGCGACCTGCTGGCGCATGCCGGGTTCGTCCCCCCACACCGGGTTGCTGCGTGTCGTGTGGCTGTACCCCGATGCGGCGTCGGGCGTCGTCGCGTACCGCGTGTCCCGGTTGGCCCACAGGCCGTCGAAATTGTTCTGGGCCTTCCGCAGGGCCTCGAACAGGCCGTTCGCCTCCTGCAAGATCTTCTGCGTGTCGGGCGAGCCGGACTTGAACAGCCCCATCAGGACCTTCTTGCGCCGTTGGAGGTCCGCGATCGTCTCGTCGTCGCTCAGCATGCTCAGCGCCTGCTGCAGGTCGTCCCACACGACCGTGTTCAGGTACATCACAAGCTGCTCCTTGCTCACACTCGCGGCGTCGGCCTGGATTCCCCGGAGGTACATCTCCGGGCTCACGGTGACCATCCGCTGCACGGGCGCATGCCCGCCCGCCTCCACGGACTGCGGGCTCCCGCCCCCGGTCCGGTGCGGGCCGTCCGGACGGGCGGCGGGCACCGGACCCGCCATCACCCGGTGGGCGTTGGCCTCGGCCTCCCGCTCGAACCGGTCAGCGGGGTCGCTCACCGACAGGCCGTCGGCGGTGGGCGTGCCGGACACCGGCCCGCGGCGCTGCTGGACGACGTGCGTCAACTCGTGGGCGAGGGTGTGCTTGTCGGCGGCCCCGTCGCCGAGCACGATGCTGCTGCCGGACGTGTAGGCGAGGGCACCGACCTCCTTGGCCGACTGCCGGGCCCGGGAGTCGGTGTGCAGCCGGACGTCCGAGAAGTCCTCGCCGAACCTCGCCTCCATCTCGCCCCGCACCGACGCGTCCAGCGGGCGGCCCGCCGAGCGCAGCACGTCGTGCACGGCCGACCGCTGGACCGGCATGTCGTGTCCGCACCCCGCGCCGTGCGTGTGCTTCTCCTGGTCGGCCTGGCGCGCCAGCGCGCGCATCACGGCCGCGTTCCCCGCCGCGCGCTGGAGCGCGGCCATCGCCGCGGGAGCCGTCCGGTCGAGGAGCGGCCGTGGCGCCGTTGCGGTGGGCTGCTTCCGAGCCGTGAACGAGGGTGCGCCGGCTTCGTCCCGCTGCCTCTGGGTGCGCACAGGCACGTTTCCTCTCGCGTCGTCGTGCGGAACGGAGCAGTTCCGCCACATCGTGTGGTCGTGCGGGACGGCGAAGCCCGCCCCGTGATCACAGACTACGGGTGACGACCGGTCCCGTACGCCACAAATCGCCGCGTGGGAAGGGAAGTTGGCGTGGAACACGCTCCGTCCGCGTCAGGGGCGGTCGAGGACCGCCTCCCAGGTGTCGACGGCGTAGTGGACGGTCATCCCGTTGCGCGCGTAGAGCTGGGGAGCCCCGGTGGCGTTGGAGGTGTCCACGCCCAGCCCCACCGTGTCCCGGCCCCGGGCGGCGAAGGCCGCGAAGGCGTGCCGCAGCAGCAGCCCGGCCAGACCACGGCCGCGGGCCGCGTCGATCACGCCGATGCTGCGGATCCAGCCCATCGCCTCCCGGTCGTCACGCGCCAGCAGGAACCCGGCGTCGCCCAGCTCGTCCGTGCCGACGATCCACACCAGCGACCAGTCCAGGCCGGTGGCGTCGATGTCGTGCAGCCACTGCTCGTAGCCGCGCGGCTGGAAGTCGAAGTGCCCGGCGAAGCTGGACTGGTACAGCTCGTGCACACGCATCCGGTCCGCCTCCGTGGCGCAGGGCCGCACCCGTACGCCCTCGGGGAGGTCCGGAGCGAGGTCCCGCGCGGCGTCGACGGGCCGGCGCAGCACGTGATAGCGCCGTACGACGCTCCAGCCACGCGTGCGCAGCAGGTCGGTGTCGGTGGTCGGCCGCACGTTGAGGTGCAGGTGCACCACCGCCCTCGTGGCGCCGTTCTCCCGTGCCTTGGCCAGCGCCCGGGCCTCCATCGCGTCCAGCAGCAGCACCCCGGCCCGCTGATGCTCGGGCAGGACGTAGTGGTCGATGTCGATGCGCTCACCCGACGACTCGTCCCACAGCAGTCCGTAGGCCACGAGCCGGTCCCCCTCGAAGGCGAGCCAGGAGTCCCGCGCGAGGTCGGTCTCCGGATGCTTCAGATCCGCCTCGACGGTGTGCAAGTCGGTCTCGGACTGACCGATTTCAATCAGGTCGATGGCGTTGAGCAGACCGGTGACGGCCGGCGCGTCATCGAGCGTGGCGGGACGCAGAAGATAGGACATGCGGTCAGAGTCCGTGGGAGAAAGGCATGACCGCAACGGATTTTCAAGGTGACGCCGCTGACCGGCCTTCAGCATGAGGGGCGCGTGCGGCGACGACGTGAGCCCTGTACGCGCCCCCGCGGGCGTGGGCAGAATTCGGTCTGCCGCTGATCATTTTTGGCTGAGGACTTTCGGTCCTCGTCGCCGACTTCACGGGAAGGCAGGTCGGTATCCGTGTTGTTGCGTTTCCCCACCTCCATATCCGAAGCCCAGCAGTGCCTGAACGAGGGAGCCGTGCCGATCGGCGGAGCCACCCTCGTCTGGGCGGGCTGGCAGCGCGACGGCTTTCCCGAGCAGGCCATGTCCCTGCGCGAGCTGCCCGCGGCCAACACCGTCGGGCGCGGCACGCTCGGCGCGGCCGTGGTGCTCCACCGCATCGGCGCCGACGCCCCGGAGGTGCTGCGCGGGGCCGCCGCCACGGTCGGCACCGGAGCCGTGCGCCGCACGGCCACGGTCGGCGGCAACATCGTCGGCAGCACACTGCGCTGCCTGCTCCCGGCGGCGCTCGTCCTGGACGCCCGGGCCACGGTCCTCGGACCCGACCGCGTGTACGAGACCGAACTCGCCGAGGTCGTGGCCAAGCGCCCCCTCATGCTCGGCCTGCGCTGGAAGGATCCGCTGGTGAGCGGCTACCGCAAGCTGCCCGCCGAGGCGGGCGGACCGCCGCCCTTCGTCGTCGCCACCGCCGTGCACGCCGACGGCGACGGACGCAGGAGCCTGCGCGTCGCCGTCCGCGACGGCTACGAGGTCCTCACCGGCCGGACGCCCTGCGACACCGGCACCGGCACCGACCAGGTTCTGCACGCCCTGGACCGGACGGACCTCGCCGACCTGCCCGCCGAGCGCCGGGCCGTCGTCCGCGACCAGGTCACGGACATCCTCTCGCGCCTACCCGAGGACTGAGCGACACCGGGAACCCTGGTGACCTGGTCCCGCCGCGGGGACCAGGCGCCGGCACACCCGTCCTGCGTCTCCCGCAGCGGCGCGTACGCGTCCGCGTGCAGCCGAAGGTCCGGGCGACCCCCGCCCGGGCGGGCCCGGCCGACGGACGCGCGGCCAGTACGTCCGTCGCGTCCCGTCCGGCCCCGGTGTGGAGTTGAGGACCTCCACCCTGACGACCGGCTCGTCCCCGTCCAGGTCGATCCGCCAGAGCGCGCCCGTCTCGTCCCGGTGGACGGGACGCGCACCGGAGTCGGTCAGGTAGCGCTCGTGCCCGTAGTACTCCGGCATGACGCCGACGGCAGGGCCGCCACCGACAACGCCCCGGGACCTCGGCCCCGCCGCCGGGCGTTGTCAGTGCCTGTTGGTAGAACTGCGGTCATCACGGACGCACCCCCTTTCTGCACAGGAGCAGCCGCATGACCATCGGTGGACACCTCGACGCGCTGTACCGGCTGCCCGCCTACGCCTTCCCGGGCCCCGGCGAGCGCATGGACGGCCTGCCCGACGCGGACGGCTTCGCCTGGCGGATCACCAGCGACGTGTACGACGCCGAGGAGGAGTGGACGGACGCGTTCGCCCGCTTCTGCGCCGCCGTCGACACCACCCGCGTGCGCGCCCTGATCGTGGGCGCCTGGAAGGAGGCGTACGACACCGACCCCACCCCTGTCATCGAGGCGCTGGTGGCGGCCAAGGACCGCTTCCCCGCCCTGCGGGCGCTGTTCTTCGGCGACATCGTCGGCGAGGAGTGCGAGATCTCCTGGATCAACCAGACCGACGTCACGCCCCTGCTCGCCGCCTTCCCCGAGCTGGAGGAGTTCGGCGTGCGCGGCGGCTCCGGCCTGCGCTTCCCCGCCCTGCGCCACACCGGCCTGCGCAGGCTGACCCTGGAGAGCGGCGGGCTGCCCGCACACGTCGTGCGGGGCGTCGGCGCCGCCGACCTGCCCGCGCTGGAGCACCTCGACCTGTGGCTGGGCACCCCCGAGTACGGAGGGGACAGCGAGGCCGCCGACCTGGAGGGCATCCTCTCCGGCGCCCGCCTGCCGCGCCTGCGCCATCTCGCGCTGCGCAACAGCGAGATCCAGGACGCCGTCGCCGCCGCCGTCGCCTCCGCGCCGGTCGTCGCCCGCCTGGAGGTGCTCGACCTGTCCATGGGCATCCTGACCGACGAGGGAGTGGCCGCCCTCCTCGGCGGCCAGCCCCTCACCCACCTGAAGACCCTCGACCTCCACCACCACTACATCCGTGAACCCCTCCTGGAGCGGATCCGGCAGACCCTGGAGCCCGCCGGCGTCGAGGTCGACCTCGACCGCGGCGACGCCGAGGAGGACGAGGAGGACGACGGCACGGTGTGGCGGTACATCGCCGTCGGCGAGTGACCCCCGCCGTGCACCAGCCCGCCCGCCCCGCGCCACCGCCGCGGACGCCCCCGAGGAGACGCCATGGCGCCGTCGGCACGTGACCCGCGGCCGCGCTTCGCGGTCGTGGGCAACCCCGAGAACCGCCGGGTCACCCTCTTCGGCGACGCGGTGCGCGCGGCCGGCCTGCCCGCCCCGCGCGTCGTGCCCTGGACGGACGTCCTGTGCGCGGGCGGGGCCGAGTTCGCCCCCGACGAGATCGTCCGCATCGACTCGCCGGGGGAGAACCCGCGGGTGGACCGGCTGCTGCGCGGCATCGACGACCCCACCCGGGTGGAGGGCTCGGCCCGCTGGTACACCGCCTTCACCGCCGCGCTGGCGGGGCTGCGCGGCGGCATCCGCCTCCACGACCCGGACGACCTCGCCGTGCTGTTCGACAAACGGCGCTGCCACGCCGTCCTCGACGCGGCGGGCGTCCCGGTCCCCGCCTCGCCCACCTCGGGCCCGGCAGCCGCGCCGGTCCGCGGCTGGGACGACGTGCGGGCGCTGATGCGGGAGCACCGGATGCCGCGGCTGTTCGTGAAGCCGGCGCACGGATCCTCGGCGTCGGGCGTGCTCGCCGTGGAGACCGGCGGGGCCGGCCGGATCCGGGCGACGACCTCCGTGGAACTCGCCCCGGACGGCCGCCTGTACAACTCCCTCAAGGTGCGCCGCTACGAGCGCGAACGGGACGTCGCGGCCGTCGTCGACGCCCTCGCCCCCGACGGACTGCACCTGGAGCGCTGGCTGCCGAAGGCGTCCCAGCAGGGCCGCGCCGCCGACCTGAGAGTCGTCGTCGTGGCCGGCCGAGCCACCCACGCGGTGGTCCGCACCAGCCGCACCCCGCTGACCAACCTCCACCTCGGCGGCCGCCGCGGCGACCTCGCCGAGGCCCGGCGGTCCGTCGAGGCCTCGGGCGCCCGCTGGACCGACGTGCTCGGCGTGTGCGAACGGGCCGCGGCCTGCTTCCCGCGCACCCTCTGCGTCGGCGTCGACCTCCTGCCGGCCGTCGGCTGGCGCAGAGCCGCGGTCGGCGAGGTCAACGCCTTCGGCGACCTGCTGCCCCGCCTCACGGGCCTGCCCGGCAGCGGAGCGGAAGGCCTGGACACCTATGCCGCCCAGGTGGCCGCCGCCCTCCGGCGACCGCTTGCCACACTCGCCCGCTGAGCGCGGCGCACCAAGAAAGAGAACAGGAACACCCGCATGCCCTCGCACGCCCCGCACCCCGAGCCGCCGCTCGCGCCCCGCGGTGCCCCCACCACCGCGGGGGCGCCGGGCGAGCCCGACATGAACGAGGTCGTCGGCAGCCACGACCTCCTTCTCGTCACCCTCGACACCCTCCGCTTCGACGTCGCCGCCGAACTGGCGGCCACCGGCCGCACACCGAACCTCGCCCGCCACCTCCCCGGCGGCCGCTGGGAGAAGCGGCACGCCCCGGGCAGCTTCACCTACGCCTCCCACCAGGCGATCTTCGCCGGCTTCCTGCCGACCCCGGCCGCGCCCGGACCGCACCCGCGCCTGTTCGCGGCGAGCTTCGCGGGCAGCGAGACCACCGCCGACGGCACCTTCGTCTACGACACCCCCGACCTCGTCACCGGACTGGCCGACGCGGGCTACCACACCGTGTGCGTCGGGGGAGTGGGCTTCTTCAACAAGCAGGGCCCGCTGGGCTCGGTGCTGCCCGGCCTGTTCCACGAGTCGCACTGGGCACCGGAGTTCGGCGTCACCTCGCCCGAGTCCTTCGAGAACCAGGTCGCCCGCGCCGAGGAGGTCGTGCGCCGACTCCCCGCACAACGGCGGCTGTTCCTCTTCGTCAACGTCTCCGCCCTGCACCAGCCCAACTGGTTCCACCTGCCCGGCGCCACCCGCGAGGCCGGCGACACCCGGGCGACGCACGCCGCCGCGCTGGAGTACGTCGACCGGCACATCGGACGGCTGTTCGCCGCCGTGAGCAGCCGGCGCCGCTGCTTCGCGATCGTCTGCTCCGACCACGGCACCGCCTACGGCGACGACGGCTACACCGGCCACCGCCTCGGCCACGAGTCCGTGTGGACCGTGCCCTACGCCCACTTCTTCCTCGACCCCGCCGAGGCCACCCGATGACCACCCTGCCCCAGCCCACCCGCACCAGCCCGTACCAGAGCTACGTCTACGCCTACCCCCACAAGACCGCCTACCGCAGGCTCCCCGACCGCCCGCCGCTGAGCACCCTGTGGGCGGCCGAACCCAAGCACTCCCTCTCCCTCTATCTGCACATACCGTTCTGCGAGGTCCGCTGCGGCTTCTGCAACCTCTTCACCCGCGTCGGCGCCCCGGACGGCCTGACCGGCGCCTACCTGGACGCGCTGGAGCGCCAGGCGACGGCCGTACGCGAGGCACTGGGGGAGTCCGACGAGGCCCGCTTCGCCACCGCGGCCTTCGGCGGCGGCACCCCCACCTTCCTCACCGCGGCCGAGCTGGAGCGCCTGTGCGACATCGCCGAGCACCGCATGGGCGCCGACCTGAAGACCGTCCCGCTCTCCGTCGAGGCCTCACCGGCCACCGCCACCGCCGACCGCCTCGCGGTGCTGGCCGCCCGCGGCGCCACCCGGCTCAGCCTGGGCGTGCAGAGCTTCGTCGACTCCGAGGCCCGCTCCGCCGTACGCCCGCAGCGCCGCGCCGACGTGGAGGCGGCCCTCGCCCGGGTCCGCGAGGCCCGCGTCCCGGTCCTCAACATCGACCTCATCTACGGCATCGACGGCCAGAGCGAGCAGACCTGGCTGCGCTCCCTGGACGCGGCCCTCGCCTGGCACCCCGAGGAGCTCTACCTCTACCCCCTCTACGTCCGCCCCCTGACCGGCCTCGACCGCCGCCGCACCGGCCCCGACCCCGCGTGGGACGAGCAGCGGCTGCGCCTGTACCGCGCCGGCCGCGACCACCTCCTCGCCCACGGCTACACCCAGCAGTCCATGCGCATGTTCCGCCGCGCCGACGCCCCGCCCCAGGGCGCCGACGACTACGCCTGCCAGACCGACGGCATGATCGGCCTCGGCTGCGGGGCCCGCTCCTACACGGCCGGCCTGCACTACTCCTTCGACTACGCCGTCGACATGCACCAGATCCGCGCGATCATCGACGACTACGTCTCCCGGCCCGCCGCCGACTTCGCCCATGCCGAGATCGGCTATCCCATGGACCCCGCCGAGGCCCGCCGCCGGCATCTGCTCCAGTCCCTCCTCCAGGCCGACGGCCTGCCTCTGGACGACTACCGCGCCCGCTTCGGCCGCACCCCGGCCGACGACTTCGCGCCCGAACTCGCCCGGTTCGCCGACCGCGGCTGGCTCGCCGACGACGACCCGGCCACGCTGAGGCTCACCCCGGAAGGCCTCGCCCACTCCGACGCCATCGGCCCCGAACTGTTCTCCCCGGCCGTCCGCGCCGCCATGGCCGCCTACGAGAGGAAGTGACCGGACCACCATGGACCTGACCCTCCTCTACCGCGGCCCGCTCGCCTCCTGCGACTACGACTGCCCCTACTGCCCCTTCGCCAAGCGGCGCGACACCGGCGCCCAGCTGCGCGCCGACCGCGCCGCCCTCGAACGGTTCACGCGGTGGGCCACGGCGCAGACCGGCGACCGCCTGTCGATCCTCTTCACCCCCTGGGGCGAGGGCCTGGTCCGCTCCTGGTACCGGCGCGCCCTCACCGACCTCTCCCACCTGCCGCACATCCGCCGGGTGGCGATCCAGACCAACCTCAGCTGCCGCACCGACTGGCTCGCCGACGCCGACCCCGACACCCTCGCCCTGTGGTGCACCTACCACCCGGGCCAGACCCCCTACGACCGCTTCCTCACCAAGTGCCGCGACCTGGCCGAGCGCGGCATCCGCTTCAGCGTCGGCGTCGTCGGCCTCCCCGAGCACCTGGACGCGGCCCGGCGCCTGCGCGCCGACCTGCCCGACCACGTCTACCTGTGGGTCAACGCCGCCGAGGGCCACACCTACCCGGACGCCGACGCCGACCTGTGGACCGCCCTCGACCCGCTCTTCCCCTACAGCCGCCACCCGCACCCCAGCGCCGGCCTGCCCTGCCGCACCGGCGAGTCCGTGATCTCCGTCGACGGCGACGGCACCGTCCGCCGCTGCCACTTCGTCCGCACCCCGCTCGGCAACCTCTACGACGGCTCCTATCGTGCCGCGCTGCGCCCCCGTCCCTGCCCGCTGACCGCCTGCGACTGCCACATCGGCTACGTCCACCTGGAGACCCTGCCCCTGTACGACGTCTTCGCGGGCGGTGTCCTGGAGCGCGTCCCGGCGGCGGCGCCCACCGGACAGGTTTGATTCGGCGCGGTGCGTCAACCGGGTACACATGACCCAGTCGACACGGGAGACGGAGCGAAAGTACGAGGCGCCGGGCTCGGCCCACTTCCCCCGGCTGCCCGGCCTGACCGGCGCGGGCGACGGCACCTCCCTCGCCGACGCCGGCACCCAGGACCTGGACGCGGTCTACTACGACACCGAAGACCTGCGCCTGACCCGCAGCGCCGCGACCCTGCGCCGCCGCACGGGCGGTTCCGACGCCGGCTGGCACCTCAAGCTGCCGCTGGACGACGACACCCGTGAGGAGGTTCACGCGCCGCTCCAGGAGGAGATCCCCGGCCGGCTGCGGGAGCTGACCCTCTCCCGGACCCGCGGCGCCCCCCTGGAGCCGGTGGTGCGCGTCCGCTCCCACCGGGCCGTACGCGAACTCCTGGACGCCGACGGCGCGCTGCTGGCCGAGGTCGTCCTCGACGAGGTGCGGGCCGACTCCCTGCGGGTGGACGGCGGACGCGCGGACTGGGTGGAACTGGAGGTCGAACTCGTCGGCGACGGCGACCGTCGCCTCCTCGACCGCGTCGACAAGGCGCTCGGCAAGGAGGGCTTCACCCGGCTGCGGACACCGTCCAAGCTGGCCCGAGCCCTCGCGGAGACCACCCCGGACACGGCGCCCGCACCTGACCGGCCCACCGAGGTGCCGGCGGGCTCCGCCGGTGGGCAGGTACTCGCCTACGTCCGTGAGCAGGTCCGCACCCTGGTGGACCTCGACCCGGCGGTACGCCGCGGACTGCCGGACTCGGTGCACAGGATGCGGGTCGCCTGCCGGCGCCTGCGCAGCTGTCTGCGCTCGTACCGCTCCCTCTTCGACCGCGAGGTCACCGACCCGCTCCGGGCCGAGCTGAAGTGGCTCGGTGCCGAACTGGGCGCCGAACGCGACCAGGAGGTACTCGCGGAGCGGATGCGCACGGCCCTGGAGGAACTGCCCGGCGAACTGGTCCTCGGCCCCGCCTCCGCCCGCCTCCAGGCCTGGGACGCCGCCCGCTCCTCCGAGGCCCGCGAACGCTCCCTCGCCGCGCTGACCTCCCCCCGCTACCTGGCCCTCCTGGAGGCGCTGAACCGGCTGAGCACCCGACCGCCGCTGCGCTCCAAGGCCTCCCGCAAGCCCGCGAAGGTCCTGCCCAAGGCGCTCTCGAAGGAGTACGACCGGCTCGCCGACCGGCTGGAACGCGCCCGGAACAAGCCGCCGGGCCCGGACCGCGACGCCGCCCTCCACGACGCCCGCAAGGGCGCCAAACGCCTGCGCTACGCCGCCGAGGCGGCCCGTCCCGCCCTCGGCGGCCCGGCGGAGCGGCTGGCCAAGCGGGTCAAGGCGGTTCAGAAGGCGCTCGGCGACCACCACGACAGCGTCGTCGCCCGCGACACCCTGCGCCAGCAGGCGGTCGCCGCCCACGCCGCCGGCGAGCCCGGCTTCACCTGGGGTCTGCTCCACGGCCTGGAACAGGCGAACGCCGCCGCACGGGAGCGGGAACTCCCCGAGCTGTGGAAGCGGGTCTCCCGGGGCCGCCCGCGCAAGGCGCTGCGTTCCTGACCCGCAATGCCCGCGCCCGCACCGCGAGGAACACGGTACGGGCGCGGGTCGCCGGAGTGACGTGGGACGGGGTCAGTCCGTGGGGGTCACGTCCGTCACCCTCCAGCGCTGGTTGGCACCGGAGTTGGCCTGCCAGGTGGTGACGGCGGCACCCTCGTGGGTGGCCTGCCCGCCGACCTCCAGCAGGCGCCCGGTGGCGACGTTCACCAGCGTCCAGGTGCCGTCACCGGTGGTCGACATGATCCACTCGGTGGCGGGGTCCCGCTCGCCCGTGTCGGGCTCCACCACGGGCACGTTGTCACGGACGGCGAGGCGCTCGCCCTCCGCCGGGTTGGCGAACACGTACCGCTGCCGGGCGCCGGTCTCGCCGTAGCGGGCGTCCAGCTGCCACTGCTGGGCGGTGCTGCCGTTGCCCGTGCCGATGACCAGGTTGGTGCCGTTCGCGGCGACGGTGACGGCCTTGCCGCTCTGGACACCGGTCAGCGTGTAGGTGTGGCCCTTGCGGATCAGCGGGGCGTCCTTCGCGACACCGGACACGCCCTGGACGGCGAAGGAGGTCACCGACTGGGCGGGCACGGTGAAGGTGGCCTTGCGGTCGCTGACCTTCACCGGCGCCTGCTGCTCCAGCTTGCCGTCGGCGCTGGTGACGACCGGGGTGACGGTCGCGTCCTTGCCGATCCGGCGGAACTTGGACAGGTCGATGGTGACCGTGCGGGCCTCGGTGGTGCTGTTGACGTGGACGAGCGAGAGGCCCTTGCCGTCCTTGGTCACGGCGGCGGCGCTGGAGGTGTCGTTCACCTTGATCAGCTTGTCGCCGGGCTTGATGAAGTGGGTGAAGTTGCGGGCGGTGTCGAACTTGGTGTTCGTGTAGATCGGGCAGGTCTCCAGGGTGTCCGTGGAGGTGCAGCTGAACGGGATCTGGATGCTGCCCCAGTTGCCGCCCTTGGCGGACTCGCCGCCCGGCTTCATGTTGTCGTAGTCCTCGACCGGCTGCCAGAACACCCAGGCCTTGGGCTCCAGCTCCCGCAGGTCGTCGACGATGCGCTGGGCGAGACCGAGACCGGGGCGCATGTCGGTGAAGCTCTGGCCGTCGCCCCAGTCGCCCTCGACCTCGCTCATCCACAGCGGCTTGTCCGCCGCCTTGGCCAGGTCCCGGACGGTGGTGCGCTGCCCGGTGCCGTAGGTGTGGACGTTCATCTGGTCGACGGCGTCACGGGCTTCCTGGGAGTAGGCGTTCCAGTTCTGCGCGAAGATCGACGGGTTGGTCTCGTCCATCGCGGAGATCTCCGCCTTGGTCTTCGCCTTCTTCAGCGCGGGCGCCAGAGCGGCGAGAACCTTCTGCTGGAGCTCGGGGCCCATGTGGGCGCCCTCCTGACGGCCGCCGACCGGCTCGCCGTCCGCACCCAGGCGGGTGCTCCAGTAGTTGGTGTTCGGCTCGTTGAACGGGTCGACGGTCTTGACCTTGATGCCGTGCGCCTTCTCCAGCCGCTTCGTCGCGCCCGCCATGTAGGCGGCGAAGTCGTCGACCGACTCGGTCTTCAACTGGTCGGTGGTGGCGTTGAAGCCGCCCGACACATAGCCGCTGACCGTCATGAACCAGGGCGGGGAGTTGCTGAAGGTCTCCCAGTGGGTGATGTCCTTCTTGATGCGGTCCACCCACCAGCGCTGGGTGGCGTCGGCGTCCTTGTTCCAGTCGGCCGGGTCGTCGGCGCTCCACCAGTCGGTGTCCTCGCGGGTGGTGCCGGCCGGGGCCTGCCACCAGCCCTCGACGGCGCCGCCCGCGCGCAGGTAGTCCTTGACGTCCGGGGCGTTGCCGCCGCCGATGTTGTACCGGGCTATGTTCAGCGCCAGCCCGTCGTCGCCGAAGAGGAGCCGCGCCAGCTTCTCGCGGATCGCCGGCGGGTAGTCGCCGGTGGCGTTGGCGAACCAGACCAGGCTGGTGCCCCAGCCCTCGAACCTCTCCTGCTGGTAGGACGGGTCCGGCTGCACGGTGACGGAGGCGGCTGCCTCCGCCTGCGCGGGGACACTCAGCAGGGCGGCCCCGGTGGCCAGGGCGGTGAGTGCGGCGGCCCCGAGGGACCGTCTGCTGCGGGTACGGCGTGCCATCTGTGCTCCCAACTGCGGTGCGGTCGCTGCGTGGGCCCTTCCCGCTGTCGGGGCGGGAAGGGATGGCCCCCGACACGGGTGCGTGCCGTGCCGAGGAGTCATGGGGGTACGGGGGAGGCGCGGGGTCAGGCGGAGGGCTGCCGCAGTACGGCGACCGCTCTCGGGCCGAGGACGAGCGCGCCGTCGGCTTCGGTGGTCCCGAGCAGGATTTCGCCGGGCAGACCGGTCACCGGCACCGTGTCGTCGGTGCGGTTGACGACGAACAGGAACCGGCCCGTGGCCCCGCGCCGGACGGTCAGCTCGACTCGTCCGCGCACCTCGGCCGGCAGCTCGCTGCTCACCCCGGCCGGCTCCAGCAGCCGCGGCAGCAGCGAGGCGAGCCCGTCGGCGCCCAGACGCGTGGAGACGTAGGACGCCGAGCCGTCGCCGGTGGGCCGCCGGGTCACGGCGGGCCGGCCCGCGTGCACGCCCGTGCGGTAGCGGGCCAGGACCTGGGTGTCGGCGTCGGTGACGGTGATCCGGTCGGTCCAAAGGCTGCCCGTGGACGCGTCGTCCAGCTCCACGCTCTCCCCGGCGAGGAGCGGCCCGAACTCCTCGATGCGGATGCCGAGCAGCTCGCGCAGCGCGCCCGGGTAGCCGCCCAGCCAGACGTGGTCGTTCTCGTCGACGACCCCGGAGAAGTACGTGGTGACGAGGTGGCCGCCCTGCTCGGCGTAGCGCGTCAGCTCCTTGGCGAGCTCGGCGGGCACCATGTGCAGCACCGGGGCGATCAGCACCTGGTGCCGGGAGAGGTCGGCGCGGGTGGTGACGAGGTCGGCGCGCACGCCGAGGGCGAGGAGCGCCGAGTACCAGTCGAGGGCCTCCTGCCGGTAGTCGAGCAGGGAGGTGGGGTGGGAGTCCTGCTCACTGGCCCACCACGACTCCCAGTCGAAGAGGATGCCGACCCGGGCCGGCTCGCGCTCGGTGCCGGCGACCGGCGCGAGGGCCTTGAGGGTGGCGCCGAGGCCGGTCACCGCGCGGAAGAGGTCGCTGTCCGCCCCGGCGTGCGGAACCATCGCCGAGTGGTACTTCTCGGCGCCGGCCGCCGACTGCCGCCACTGGAAGAAGCACACCGCGTCGGCGCCGTGCGCGACGTGCAGCAGCGAGTCACGGGCCAGGTCACCGGGCCGCTTGGCCACGTTCACGGGCTGCCAGTTGACGGCGCTGGTGGAGTGCTCCATCAGGAACCAGGGCCGGCCGCCCGCGATGCCGCTGACGAGGTTCGCGGAGAACGACAGCTCGTCGCGGTCCTGCGGCCCGGGGTGGACGTAGTGGTCGTTGGAGACGAAGTCGATCTCGTCGGCCCAGTCCGCGTAGTTCATGCCCTTGGTGCCGCCCATCACCATGAAGTTGGTGGTGACCGGCACGTCGGGTGTGATCTCCCGCAGGATGTCCCGCTCCGCGCGCAGATGGTCCTTCAGCGCGTCCGAGGAGAACCGCTTGAAGTCCAGCTGCTGCGTCGGGTTGGGGTGGGAGGCGGCGAGCCGCGGCGGCAGGATCTGCTCCCAGTCGCTGTAGCGCTGCGACCAGAAGGCCGTCCCCCAGGCGTGGTTGAGGGCCTCCAGGGTGCCGTAGCGGGCGCGCAGCCAGACCCGGAAGGCGCGCGCCGCGTCCTCGGAGTGGTCGTAGACGTTGTGGCAGCCCAGCTCGTTGGAGACGTGCCAGGCGACCAGCGCCGGATGGTCCCGGTAGCGCGTCGCGATCTCGCGGACCAGGCGCAGGGCGTGCTCACGGAAGACGGGGGAGGTGGGCCGCCAGTGCTGCCGGGCGCCCGGCCACACCGTCTCGCCGTTCGCCGTCACCGGCAGGATCTCCGGGTGGGCGGTGGTCAGCCAGGGCGGCGGGGAGGCGGTCGCGGTGGCCAGGTCGACCCCGATGCCGCCCGCGTGCAGCAGGTCCATGACCTCGTCGAGCCAGCCGAAGTCCCAGGTGTCCGGGCCCGGCTGGAGACGTGCCCAGGAGAAGATCCCCACGGACACGACGGTGACGCCGGCCTCGCGCATCAGCCGGACGTCCTCCTCCCACACGTCCCTCGGCCACTGCTCGGGGTTGTAGTCGGCGCCGTAGGCCAGACGCGGAGCGGGAGCACCGTCCGCCCCGCTGTGCGGGCGGGACTGGAGGGTGGAGATCATGGCGGTCCTTCCGGAAGGTGGTGCAGGGGGCGGCGCGGCCTCGACCGCGCCGCCCGGCGTCGCTGTCTGTCGCTTACTTCTCGACGGTGAAGCCCTGCTCCTCGCCGTACTTGACCGAGGCGTCCTGCCAGGCCTTCAGACCGTCCGCGAGCTTGGTGCCACCGACGTAGGCCTTGCCGACGGTGTCGTTGAAGATCGAGTTGGCGTACTGCTGGAAGGGCAGGTACGACCAGTCGTCGGCGACATTGGCGGCGGACTCGGCGAAGATCTTGTTCGCCTCCTGGCCGCCGAAGTAGTCGAACTTGGTGCTCTGGAACGCGGTGGACTGCAGCTCGGCGGTGGTCGCCGGGAAGGCACCCTGCTTGACGCGGGTCTGCACACCGTCACCGGCGTTCGCGTACTCGACGAAGGCGTAGGCGAGTTCCTTGTTCTTGCCCAGCGCGGGCAGGGTCAGCGAACTGCCGCCGTTCTCCGCGCTCGCCTTGTCGCCCTTGGTCCAGGCCGGCATCGGGGCCGCGCGCCAGTCACCGGCGGCACCGGGCACGCCGGTGACGAAGTTCGCGGGCATCCAGGCGCCGGTGGCCAGGGTGGCGATGGTGCCGTCGCCCAGGCCCTTGTACCAGTCGTCGGTCCAGCCGTTGATGGGCGCGAGCAGCTTCTCGTCGATGAGCTTCTGCCAGGTGTCGGTGTACTTCTTGGCGCCCGCGTCGGAGAAGTCGATCTTCACCTTGGTGCCGTCGACCTTGTAGGGGCGCGAACCCGCCTGCCACAGCATGCTGGTGGTGAAGCCGGCGTCGCCGGCGTCGTTGGCGATGTAGACCTTGGGGTCGGCCTTGTGCAGCTTGCGGGCCGCCTCGACGTACTCGTCCCAGGTGGTGGGGACGGCGACCTTGTACTTGTCGAAGACCGTCTTGTTGTAGAACAGCGCCATCGGGCCGGAGTCCATCGGCAGGCCGTAGACGGCCTTGCCCTCGCTCACCGCGTTCCACGGACCCGGGGTGTACTTCGAGGCGAGCTTGTCGGCGCCGAACGGGGCCAGGTCGGACAGGCCCTTGGTGAGGGAGTACTGGCTCACCGCGAAGTACTCGACCTGGGCGACGTCGGGCACGCCCTTCTCGGCGGATATGGCGTTCGACAGCGCGGTGTAGTGCTTGTCGCCGGACCGCTCGCTGACCAGGTTGATCTTGACCTTGGGGTACTTCTTCTGGAAGTCGGCGGCGACCGTCTTCAGCGTGGGCTCCCAGGCCCAGACCGTGACCGTGCCGCCCTTCTTCAGGGCCGCCTGGATGTCCGAGGCGGAGACGGCCTTCTGGTCGGTGCCGTCGTCCGAGCCGCCGCAGGCGGTGGCGCCCAGGGCGAGCGTCGACAGGAGGGCGATGCCGCGCAGCAGGCGGCTGGTCGTTCTGCGCATGGAGGTGCTTCCACTTCTTCGTGGGTGGGACAGGGTGAGGGTGGGGGTGCGCATCGTGGGGCTGAGGGGGGTGGTGCCGGGGGGCGGGCTCACTCCTTGACGCTTCCCGCGGCGAGCCCGGACTGCCAGTACTTCTGCAGCAGCAGGAACGCGGCGATCAGCGGCATGATGGTGAGCAGCGAACCGGTGATCACCAGGTTGAAGATCACGTCGCCGCCGATCGTCTCCGCCTGGGAGTTCCAGACGCTCAGGCCCAGGGTCAGCGGATACCAGTCCGAGTCCTTGAGCATGATCAGCGGCAGGAAGTAGTTGTTCCAGGTGGCGACCGTGGTGAACAGCAGGACGGTCACGATGCCGGGGGCGAGGAGCGGCAGGGCGACCGTGAAGAAGGTGCGCGCCTCGCCGGCCCCGTCGATACGGGCGGCCTCCAGCAGCTCGGTGGGGATGGCCTCGGCCGCGAACACCCACATCAGATACAGGCCGAACGGCGAGACCAGCGAGGGGATGATCACCGCCCACGGGGTGTCGGTCAGCCCCATCTTGCTGAACATCAGGAACGTGGGCACCGCGAGGGCCGTGCCCGGGACGGCGACGGCGCCGATGACCACGGCGAAGATCCCGCGCTTGCCGGGGAAGTCGAACTTCGCGAGCGCGTAACCGCCCAGGACCGCGAGGAGGGTGGCGCCGCCGGCGCCGAGCACCACGTACAGCAGGGTGTTCAGGAGCCACCGCGAGAACACGCCGTCGTCGTACGTGAACGTGTCGCGGATGTTGTCCCACAGGGCGAAGTCGTCGCTGAACCACAGGCCGTTGGAATCGGCCAGGCCCGCCTGGGTCTTGGTGGCGTTGATGGCCAGCCAGATCAGCGGCACCACGGTGTAGAGGACGACCAGCGAGGTCAGCACCGTCAGCAGCACGCTGCGCCGGGGCTTGCCGGGGGAGTGCCTGCGCGGGGCGCGCAGCCGTGGCGCGCTCGTACCGGGGCCGGAGGTCTTGGCGGCGGCGGGGGAGTCGGTGGTGAGAGGGCTGCTCATCGGGTCACGCTCCCTTGCGCATGCCGCGCAGCTGCACGACGTAGGCGATCACCATCGTGATCACGCCCATGATGATGGCCACCGTCGCGGAGTAGTTGTGCTGCTGGCCGTTGAAGGACAGCGAGTACGTGTAGTAGTTCGGGGTGTAGTCGGTCGTGATGGCGTTGCGCGCCAGCGGCCGCAGGATGTTGGGCTCGTTGAAGAGCTGGAAGCTGCCGATGATCGAGAAGATCGTCGCGATGACGAGGGCGCCGCGGATCGCGGGCAGCTTGATGGCGGTGATGACCCGCCACTGTCCCGCGCCGTCGATCTCCGCCGCCTCGTACAGGGAGTGCGGGATGACGCGCAGCGCCGAGTAGAAGATCAGCATGTTGTAGCCGACGAACTCCCAGGTGACGATGTTGCCGATCGAGGCCAGCACCAGGTCGGGGGAGAGCGGGTCGGGCAGGGAGACGCCGAACGCCTCGTTGATGTCGCCCACCAGTCCGTACTTCGTGCCGTACATGAAGCCCCACATCAGGGTGGCGACCACTGCGGGCACCGCGTACGGGAGGAAGATGGTGATACGGAAGAAGCTCTTGCCGTAGAGCCGTCCGCTGTCCAGGGCCAGGGCCACCAGCAGGGCGATGCCGAGCATGATCGGCACCTGGACGGCGAGGAAGAGCGACACGCGGGTGAGGGCGGCCCAGAACTGGTCGTCCTTCAGCGCCTGCGTGTAGTTGTCGAATCCGACGAAGGTGGTGCCGCCGATGAGCTGGTCGCGGAAGAGGCTGAGGTAGATCGAATACACGATCGGTGCCAGGAAGACCAGGGCGAACACGGCCACGAAGGGACCGATGAAACCCCACCCCGTCCAGGAGCGGCGGTCCCGTCTCGCCGGAGGGGGTGCCGGCCGCGGTTCTGCGGCCGCCGGCGGTTGCAGCGTCGTCATGTCGTTCCTCGCTAGTGCAGTCCTGGAACCCGGGTGCCGCACCGCTCCGCCGTGCCGCACCGCCGCGATGTTTACGCAAACATCCGGCCATCGCGCGCACCCGACGGGCTGTTATGTTTACGTAAACATCTGATGGCGGCATGTCTACACTGCGCCGATGACGATGGTCAAGGGTCCCCTGGTGAGACCGTGGCACCCGCGGCGAAAGAGAGGTGGGGACAACGCATGGACATGGCTGAAAGAACCCGGGCGAACGGAACGGGCCCGGCCACGGATCCGGCCACCGGCGCGCCGGAGCCCGGCGGCGCCGTGAAACGCCCCCGCGGCCGCCCCCGCGCCACCGCCTCGATGGCGGACGTGGCCCGGCTCGCCGGTGTGTCGTCGCAGACCGTCTCCCGTGTCTCCAACGGTTACGCGGGAGTGAACGAGGAGACCCGGCAGCAGGTGCTGGCCGCCATGAAGGAGCTGGGCTACCGGCCCAACAGCGCGGCCCGCGCGCTCAAACGCGGCGAGTTCCGGACCATCGGCGTGATCACCTTCACCCTCTCCACGACCGGCAACGTACGCACCCTGGAGGCGATCGCCACGTCCGCCGCCGAGGAGGGGTACGCGGTGACGCTGCTGCCGGTCGCCGTCCCCACCCAGGACGAGGTGCGCGGGGCGTTCTCCCGCCTGGAGGAACTCGCCGTCGACGCGGTGATCGTCATCATGGAGGTCCACCTGCTGGACGCCGCGACGGTCAAGCTGCCGCCGCACGTCCAGGTCGTGGTCGTCGACTCCGACGCCGGGAGCCACTACACGGTCGTCGACACCGACCAGGCCGGCGGCACCCGCACCGCCGTGCAGCACCTGCTGGACCTCGGCCACTCCACGGTCTGGCACCTGGCCGGACCCGAGGGCTCCTTCGCCGCGCAGCGCCGCGCGGACGCCTGGCGCGGGGCGCTCACCGAGGCCGGCCGCCCGGCCCCGCCCGTGGTACGGGGCGACTGGTCGGCGGAGTCCGGCTACCACGCCGGTCTCGAGCTCGCGGCCCGCGAGGACTGCACCGCCGTCTTCGCTGCCAACGACCAGATGGCCCTGGGCCTGCTGCGCGCCCTCCACGAACGCGGGCGGCGCGTGCCCGAGGACGTCAGTGTCATCGGCTTCGACGACATTCCCGAGGCCGGTTCCTTCCTGCCGCCGCTCACCACCCTGCACCAGGACTTCGCCGAGGTCGGCCGTCTCTGCGTGCGGGCCGTGCTGCGCAAGATGCGCCGCCACGATCCCGAACACGGGACGACGCTGGTACCGACCCGTCTGGTGGTGCGCGAGAGCACCGCACCACCACCCGAGCGGCACTGAGCCGGACGAGCGTCATGCCGGGAGCCGCACCGGGTGTCTCCCGCCGTCACCCGCACGGGGGTGGGACCCGCAAGCCACCCCCGGAGGCTTGTCGGTCATCCGCGCGGCGGTTGCTCCGGGTGTGTCCTGTCGGCCATCCGTACGGCTGTGCGCCAGGCCGCGGTGACGGCGTGGCGGGCGGCGACCGTGCCCGGGCCCGGCTCGGTGGGCAGGCACATCGGGGCGCCGACGTGGACATGGCAGCGGGGGCGGCGCAGCGGTGCTGTCAGGGCGCCCGCCAGCTGTTTCGCCGTGGAGCCGGAGGAGATCCGCCGGGCGCCCGCGTGCCCCACCGGGACCACCAGCGCGCCCGAGGCCCCCGCGAGGCGGGCGAGTCCGGTGCGGAACTGCTCGGGCGGCCGGGGGGCGGCGTCCCTGCGGTCGGGCAGGCGGCCCTCACCGTAGAGCAGGACGTGCCGGCCACCGGCGAGCGCCTCGGCGGCGGCGTCGAGCGCGTCCGCCGCGCGCGCCGACCGGCGGTGGACGGGGATGTGACCCTCGCGCGCCAGGGCCCGCCCGAGCACCGGAACACGCCACAGCCCGGCCGCCGCCATGACGGTCGGCTCCACACCCAGCCGCCGCAGCGCGGCCAGGACGACCGCGGGGTCGGCCAGGGAGTCGTGGTTGGCGACGAAGATGCTCCCCACGGGCACCCGCGCGCGCAGGTCGCTGGAGACGGTGAGCCGCCCGAAGAACGGCGTCAGGGCGGTGGCGGCACGGCTGAGCACGAGGGGCCTTTCCGACGGGTTCGATCCGGACCCAGTGTCATGGCGCCGGGTCCGTCCCGCCTGAGTACGGCTACTCAGGTCCGTTCCGGGCATCCGCAGAGCAACGGCCCCGAACGAGCCGACATCCCGAAGGGACGGAAGACCGTGCTGGCCATCATCGCGGCGGTGGCGTTCTTCATCGCCTTTCTCATCGACGCGGCGGACATCTCCACCGACGACGTCTTCACCTCCACCAACGTCATGCTCCTCGGCCTGACCCTCCTCGCCCTGCACGTCGCGGGCATCGGCGGCGGCCGGCGCGTCCGCGGCCGCCGGCGCTGAGCACAGCCCCGCCGACCCCTCCACAGTCGCCGCGGGCCCGGTTCCCACCCTCGCGTGGTGTCGTCACCACAGGGGAAGATGGGAGCCGTACGTCTTCGGTCAACCACTGTGGAGGAGCGGGCACATGCAGCACGAGCGAGCGGGCGGGCCGGCCGGCCCCGAGGACCTCGTCGACGTCGCCCGGCTGGTCACCGCGTACTACGCGCTGCACCCGGACCCGGCCGACCCGGACCAGCGGGTGGCGTTCGGTACGTCCGGGCACCGCGGCTCATCGCTGAACACGGCGTTCAACGAGGACCACATCGCCGCGACCAGCCAGGCCATCTGCGAGTACCGCGCCGCCCAGGGCACCGACGGCCCGCTCTTCCTGGGCGCCGACACCCACGCGCTGTCCGAGCCCGCCCGGGTCACCGCCCTTGAGGTCTTCGCCGCCAACGACGTCACGGTGCTCATCGACAGCGCCGACGGCTACACGCCCACTCCGGCCGTCTCGCACGCGATCCTCGCCCACAACCGGGGCCGCGCCACGGGCCTCGCGGACGGCGTCGTCGTCACCCCCTCCCACAACCCGCCCGCCGACGGCGGCTTCAAGTACAACCCGCCCAGCGGCGGCCCCGCCGGCTCCGACGCCACCTCCTGGATCCAGGACCGGGCCAACGAGATCATCGCGGCGGGCCTGAAGGACGTACGCCGCGTGCCCTACACGCGGGCGCTCGCCGCCCCCGGCACCGGGCGTTACGACTTCCTCGGCACCTACGTCGGCGACCTGCCGAGCGTGCTGGACCTGGACGCCGTCCGCGCCGCCGGCGTCCGCATCGGCGCCGACCCGCTGGGCGGGGCCTCCGTCGCCTACTGGGGCCGCATCGCCGAGCAGCACCGGCTCGACCTGACCGTGGTCAACCCGCTCACCGACCCCACCTGGCGCTTCATGACGCTGGACTGGGACGGAAAGATCCGCATGGACTGCTCGTCGCCGTACGCGATGGCCTCGCTCATCGAACAGCGGGACCGCTTCGAGATCGCCACGGGCAACGACGCCGACGCCGACCGGCACGGCATCGTCACCCCCGACGCCGGCCTGATGAACCCCAACCACTACCTGGCCGCCGCCATCGCCTACCTCTACGCCCACCGCGAGCGGTGGCCGGACGGCACGGGCATCGGCAAGACCCTGGTGTCGTCCTCGATGATCGACCGGGTGGCCGCCGACCTCGGCCGCCGGCTCGTCGAAGTCCCCGTCGGCTTCAAGTGGTTCGTGGACGGTCTGGTCGACGGCTCGCTCGGCTTCGGCGGCGAGGAGTCGGCCGGCGCCTCGTTCCTGCGCCGCGACGGCTCGGTGTGGACCACCGACAAGGACGGCGTCATCCTGGCGCTGCTCGCCTCCGAGATCACCGCGGTCACCGGGAAGACACCGTCGGAGCACTACGCCGCGCTGACGGCCCGCTTCGGCGAACCCGCCTACGCCCGGATCGACGCGCCCGCGACCCGCGAGGAGAAGGCGCTGCTCGCCAAGCTCTCGCCCGCCCAGGTCACGGCGGACACCCTGGCCGGGGAAGCCGTCACCGGAGTCCTCACCGAGGCTCCCGGTAACGGCGCGGCCATCGGCGGCATCAAGGTGACCACCGCCAACGCCTGGTTCGCCGCCCGCCCCTCGGGCACCGAGGACGTCTACAAGATCTACGCCGAGTCCTTCCAGGGCCCCGGCCATCTGCGGCAGGTGCAGGAGGAGGCCAAGGACGTGGTCATGGCGGCCCTCGGCGGCTGACCGCCGCACCCGGCCGGGCGGGACGGGCCGCGGGAGACGGGACGCCCCGCCGCCCGCTGTCCCACCCGGCCCCGGCTCGCACTGTCTCACCCCGGCACGGAGTCGCTATCATCCACTAAACGTAAAAATGCGACATTCGCCCCGAAGGGGCCACCGTCCTCTCCGGAGTGATCCATGTCCCGCAAGCGCCCCACGGACGACGGCGACGAGCTGCTGACCAGGCTCGGCTCGCTCACGGCCCAGGCGCGCGAACGCGCGGAACTCCAGCGCTCCCGGGTCGAGCTCGCCATCGCCCTGCAACGCGGCATGCTGCCCCGGGACCTGCCCACGGCCCGCGGCTTCCGCCTCGCCGTCCAGTACGCGCCCGCCTGCCACGGCCTCAACGTGGGCGGCGACTGGTACGACGCCTTCACCCTGCCCGACGGCCGTATCGGCCTGTCCATCGGTGACGTCCAGGGCCACAACATCGAGGCGACCGCGTTCATGGGCCAGATCCGGGTTGGCCTGCGGGCCCTCGCCTCCGTCACCAGCGAGCCGGGCGAACTCCTCGCCCGGACCAACGACCTGCTCCTCTCCCTCGGCAGCGACCTCTTCGCCACCTGCACCTTCATGCGCCTCGACCCCACCACCGGGATCCTGGAGAGTGCCCGGGCCGGCCACATCCCGTGCGTCTGGGCCACCGCGGACGGCAAGTCCGGCGTCGCCGAGGACGAGGGCGGACCGCCGCTCGGCGTCCAGGAGGGCATGGAGTACCCGGTCACCCGGTACCGGCTCACCAAGGGCGGGGTGTTCGTCCTGCTCACGGACGGCGTGGTGGAGGGGCCCTCGATGAGCGTCGAGGAGGGGCTCGACCAGGTCGTCCGGCTCGCCGGCACAGCCGCCGTCGCGGGCATGGAGGCCGGCTCCCTCGCCGCCGCGGTGATCAAGGGCGCGGAACGCGTCGGCCACGAGGACGACGCCGCCGTCCTGGTCGTCGGACACGACGGGATCCTCGGCGCGTACGGGCGCCGGGCGGCGCGGCGCCGGCGCCCGGTTCAGCCATAGGGGCGGACGGCGCGCCTCTCACCTCGCACACCGTGCGGTGCCGGTGTCTGATGGCTGCTGTGGTGGGTACCAGCGAACTGCGCCGGCCGGCCGTCCTCGCCGTCGAGACGGTGGCGGTCGCCGCCTGCTACTACGCGGCCGGACGGCTCGGCCTGCTGCGGCAGCTCGTCGTCGAGGGCGCGATCTTCACCCCCATCTGGCCGCCCTCCGGCGTCGCGGTGGCCGGCCTGCTGATCCTCGGCCTCCGTTCATGGGCCGGCATCGCCCTCGGAGCGCTGTTGGTGATCATGTCGCTCACCTCGCTGCGGCCCGTCGTCCTGGTCAACCTGGTGGGCAACACGGTCGCGCCCGTCTGCGCCTGTCTCATGTTGCGCAAGGTCGGCTTCCGCAATGACCTCGCGCGCTTACGGGACGGCCTGGCCCTGGTCTTCCTCGGCGCCCTGACGGCCATGCTGCTCAGCTCCACCATCGGCGTCGGCCTCCTCGTCGTCACCGACGAGCTCGCCACGGACAGTTTCTGGCCCGTCTGGCTGGCCTGGTGGGTCGGCGACGCGATGGGCGTCCTGCTCGTCACCCCCGTGCTGCTCCTGCTGTACACCCTCCGCAGCCCGCCGGGCCTGGCCCGCTGGAGGGAGGCCACGGGCCTGGCCCTCATCACCCTCGCCCTCGTCCCCCTGGCCACCCACAGCCACATCAGCGTGCTCTTCCTGGTCTACCCCCTGCTGATCTGGGCGGCCCTGCGCTTCCAGCTCGCGGGCAGCATGGTGTGCGCCCTGTTCGCCTCGGTCCTCGCCACCGTCGCGGCCACGGACGCGGTCGGCCCCTTCGCCCGGCTGACCCGCGTCGAAGTCATGATCAAACTCCAGGCCTTCAACGGCACCATGGCCCTGACCGCCCTGCTCCTGTCGGCCGTCATCACCGAACAACGCAACACCAGACGCTCCGTGGAACGCGCCTGCCAGGAACTGGTCGAGGTCCTGGAGCACCTCACCGCCGGAGACGCCCCCCACAACCGCCCCGCCAAGGAGCCGGACGGGCCACCGCCGAAGGAGCCGTGACCGGCCCGGCGGCCCCCGCGCTCACCCCTCAACCCTCACCCCCATGCCCCCGCCAGGGCCGCCTCCACCTCCAGGACCTTGCCCCCGCCGCCCTCTTCCGCGTCGTACTCCAGCAGCAGCGGCACAGCGGGCGGCCTCTCACCCGAACGGGCGGTGAAGGCGGTCGGCGCGCCCGCGACGTCCTGCCGCACCGCGAATCCGGCCCGCCGTAGCTCCTCGGTGAGCGGCGCGGCCGCCCGCCGCTCGGCGAAGGCGTACTCGGGATCGGCGTGCGGCGCCGACGCGATGCCCCACAGGGCGTCGGCCCGCCGCGCCACCTCCCGCTGGACACGGCCGTACACGGCGTCCGGCGGAGCGGGCACACGGCCTTCCGGCTCGGCGGACCTCGACCGCGCGAGCCGGGTTCCACCGGCCGGGCCGCCGACACCCGCGGAGGCGCCCCGGCGTGACTTCGACGGGGAGTGCCGGGTACCCGAGCCGTCCACCGCGATCCGCGCCCCGCACCGACGGGGTACGAGCCGAAGGAACTCACGGGCATGACGGACGTATCGAGCATGGGCCCCGCACCCGAGGACGACCGCAAGGTCCTCACCAACCGGCAGGGCCACCCCGTCCACGACAACCAGAACCAGCGCACGGTCGGCGCCCGCGGCCCGGCCACGCTGGAGAACTATCAGTTCCTGGAGAAGATCAGCCACTTCGACCGTGAGCGCATCCCCGAGCGCGTCGTGCACGCCCGCGGTGTCACCGCCTACGGCCACTTCGAGGCGTACGGCGCCTGGGGCGACGAGCCCATCAGCCGCTACACGCGCGCCAAGCTCTTCCAGGAGCGCGGCAAGCGCACCGAGCTGGCCGTCCGCTTCTCCACCGTCATCGGCGGCCGTGACTCCTCCGAGGCCGCCCGCGACCCGCGCGGCTTCGCCGTGAAGTTCTACACCGAGGACGGCAACTGGGACCTGGTCGGCAACAACCTGGGTGTCTTCTTCATCCGGGACGCGATCAAGTTCCCGGACGTCATCCACGCCCTCAAACCCGACCCGGTCACCTTCGAACAACAGCCCCGCCGCATCTTCGACTTCATGTCGCAGACCCCCGAGGCCATGCACATGCTCGTCAACCTGTTCAGCCCGCGCGGCATCCCCGCCGACTACCGCCACATGCAGGGCTTCGGCGTGAACACCTACAAGTGGGTCAACGCCGAGGGCGAGACCAAGCTGGTCAAGTACCACTGGATGCCCAAGGCGGGGGTACGCAGCATGACCGAGGAGGACGCGGCGAACGTCCAGGCCGAGTCCCTCGGCCACGCCACCAAGGACCTCTACGAGGCGGTGGCCCGCGGCGACCGTCCCGAGTGGGAACTGCTCGTGCAGATGATGGACGACCACGACCACCCGGAACTGGACTTCGACCCCCTGGACGACACCAAGACCTGGCCCGAGCAGGAGTTCCCGCCCAAGCCGGTCGGGAAGATGGTGCTCGACCGGATGCCGGAGAACTTCTTCGCCGAGAACGAGCAGATCTCCTTCGGCACCGGCGTCCTCGTCGACGGCCTGGACTTCTCCGACGACAAGATGCTCGTCGGACGCACCTTCTCCTACAGCGACACCCAGCGCTACCGCGTCGGCCCGAACTACCTCCAACTCCCCGTCAACCAGGCCAAGAACGCGGACGTCCGCACCAACCAGCGCGACGGGCTGATGACCTATCAGGTGGACGGCGGGGGCGAGAACCCCGGCGTCAACTACGAGCCCTCGATCACCGGCGGCCTGCGCGAGGCCCAGTACCCCACGCACGACGAGCAGGGCCCGGAGATCCACGGCCGGCTCACCCGCAAACGCATCCCCCGCACCAACGACTACCAGCAGGCCGGCCAGCGCTACCTGCTGATGGAGCAGTGGGAACGCGACGACCTGGTCGACAACCTCGTGCGGGCCCTCGCCCAGTGCGACCGGCCGGTGCAAGAGCGCATGGTCTGGCACTTCCTGCTGGTCGAGAACGAGCTCGGCCTGCGGATCGGGGAGGGCCTCGGCATCACCCCGGACGACGTCCTGGGCCTCGAACCGCTGGCGAGCCAGGACCTCACCGACGAGGACCGCGAACGCCTCGCCCACCTCGGCAAGAACCCGCCCCGCGACGTGCGGGGACTCACCATGACCCACTGCGTCCCCGACGAACGCCACGTCGTCACCCGCTGACGCGCCCCACCGTCCCCGAGCGTCGTGTCCGGGACCGCTTCACGGGGCTCGACGCGTCCCGCCCTTTCCCGGACCTCGTGGCCGGAGCCTCTTCCCATGGGTCCCACGGGTTCGCACGGGCTCGACGCGTTCACGGCTGGACCCGGGCGACCGCCCCCGTCTCCAGGGCCGTCCACACGGCGCCGTCCGGGCCCACCGTGATCCCGTGCGGCTCACTGGCCGGGGACGGCAGGTCGTACGTGGTGATCGTGCCGTCGGCGGTGACGCGGCCGACGCGGTTGCCGCCCCACTCGGTGAACCAGCACTCTCCGGCGGCCATCGCGGTGATCGCGTGGGGCCTCGCCGCCCGGTCGGGCAGGGGGAACTCCTCGATCCGGCCGTCCACCGAGGCCCTGCCGATCTGCCCGGCGGCGATCTCCACGAACCACAGCGCGACGCCGTCGCCGCAGATGCCCACCGGCCCCGCCCCGGGCGTCGGCAGCGGGTGCACGGTGACATCGCCGTCGAGGCCGACGCGGCCCAGCGCGTCGCCCTGGTTGAGGGTGAACCACAGGGCGCCGTCCGGCCCCGCGGTGATCGCCGAGGGAAAGCCGCCCGGGACGGGCACGACGAACTCGCGGATCTCGCCCCGGCCGTCGATCCGGCCGATCCGATCGGTGTTCATCTGCGTGAACCACAGCGCGCCGTCGGGACCGGCGGTGATGCCGAAGGGCCCGCTGTCGGGCGTCGGCACCTCGAAGGACCGCAGCTCGCCCTCGATCGTGATCCGGCCGATGCGATGGTCCCCCGACCGGGTGAACCACAGGGCGCCGTCCGGGCCGGGCGCGATGACGGTCGGGCGGCATCCGGGGGAGTCCAGCGGATACTCCGTCAGCTCGCCGCCGGGGGTGAGCCGTGCGATCCGGCCGGCGTGCACCAGGGTGAGCCAGAGAGCGCCGTCGGGACCGGTGGTGATGCCGTAAGGGCCGGCCTTCTCGTCCGTGACGGGCAGTTCGGTCACCGACGGGGTCCGAAAGCGGTCCACAGAGGCCTCCGTCCTTCTTTCTCTCGGGGGAGCACCATGCCAAGCGGGTTGACGTGTACCCGGCATGGTGGCTTGATGGGAGCGCTCCCAAGCTTCTTTCCGATGCCCGGACCCACCCGGGCGCTCACTCCCTGGAGTCGCAGTGAGAAGAGCAAGAAGCACGTCACGCACCATCACCAGGACCCTACTGGCCGCCCTCCTCGGAACGGCCGTCACCCTCGGGTTCCTCACACCGGCCGCCGCCCAGGCGGCCCCGCCCCGGCCCGGCACCCTCGCCACCGGCCTGCACATCAGCAACGGCCGTCTGCTCGAGGGCAACGGCAACGACTTCGTCATGCGCGGCGTCAACCACGCCCACACCTGGTACCCCGGCGAGACCCAGTCACTGGCCGACGTCAAGGCGTTCGGCGCCAACACCGTCCGTGTCGTCCTCTCCGACGGACACCGCTGGACCGAGAACAGCGCCCAGGACGTGGCCAACGTGATCGCCCAGTGCAAGGCCAACCGGCTCATCTGCGTACTGGAGGTGCACGACACCACCGGCTACGGCGAGGAAGCCGCGGCCGGGACCCTCGACCACGCGGCCGACTACTGGATCGGCCTGAAGGACGTCCTGGAGGGCGAAGAGGACTACATCATCGTCAACATCGGCAACGAGCCCTGGGGCAACACCAACCCCGAGGGCTGGACCGCGCCGACGATCGCCGCCGTCAAGAAGCTGCGCGACGCCGGCTTCCAGCACACGATCATGGTGGACGCCCCCAACTGGGGCCAGGACTGGCAGGGCGTGATGCGCGCCAACGCCCGGTCCGTCTACGACGCCGACCCCACCGGCAATCTGATCTTCTCGATCCACATGTACAGCGTCTTCGACACCGCGGCGGAGATCACCGACTACCTGAACGCCTTCGTCGCAGCGAAACTGCCCATCCTCATCGGTGAGTTCGGAGGTCCGGCCGACCAGTGGGGCGACCCGGACGAGGACACCATGATGGCCACCGCCCAGCAGCTCAAGCTCGGCTACCTGGCGTGGTCCTGGAGCGGCAACACCGACCCGATCCTCGACCTGGCGATCGACTTCGACCCGAGCCGCCTCAGCTCCTGGGGCCAGCGCATCTTCAACGGCCCCAACGGCATCGTCCAGACGTCCAAGGAGGCCACCGTCTTCGGCGGCGGCACCCCGGGCGACACCCAGGCCCCGACCGCACCCGGCACCCCGACCGTCTCGGCCGTGACCGCCACCTCCGTCACCCTCGGCTGGGGCGCGGCCACTGACAACGTTGGCGTGACCGGTTACGACGTCGTCCGCGTCAGCGGCGGCTCCGAGACCACGGTGGCCGCCGCCACCGCGAACAGCGTCACCGTCACCGGCCTGACGGCCGCCACCCCCTACACCTTCGCGGTGTACGCCCGTGACGCGGCCGGCAACCGCTCGGCCCGCTCGGCCACGGTGAACGTCACCACCGCGAGCGCCCCGACCGGCACCTGTGCCGTCGCCTACCGTGCCGTCAACGAGTGGCAGGGCGGCTTCCAGGGCGAGATCACCATCCGCAACACCGGCACCTCACCCGTCAACGGCTGGACGCTCGCCTTCGCCTTCACGGGCGGCCAGACCATCACCAACATGTGGGGCGGGGCCCCCACGCAGAACGGTGGCTCGGTGAGCGTCGCCGCAGCCTCGTACACGTCCACGATCTCCGTGGGCGGTTCGGTCACCGTCGGCTTCATCGGCGCCAAGGGCGCCACCAACCCGGCGCCGGCCGCGTTCACCCTCAACGGGGCGCCCTGCACCACGTCCTGAGGACCCGTTCCGGCGATCGGCGGGGGCACCGACAGGGCCCTCACCGGTCGCCGGCCGGGCTCGCCCGGGAAGTGGCACACCACCCGGCGCACGCCCGTCCGCCGTGCCGCGCCGAAGACCACCGCGCAGAACACCGACAGCCGCGCGACGCGCGCCCCCGCGCCGAAGATCACGGCGCGGAACGCCGACACCCGCGAGGCGGATGACGGGCAGCAGGCCGACGACCCGCACGAGGAGCCCGCACGGTGACGTCGTCGTCACCGCCACCGCCCGGAGCCGTTCGGCGGCCGTCATGCCGGGGCGCGGCCGTCACGCCAGGAGGCACGGCCGTCACGCCGAGGGCGCGGCCGTAGGTCACGCCCGGGCGCCGTCCGACGGGCGGAGGCGGGCACGGCATCCGCCCATGGTGCCCCGCCCGGCGTGGGCGCGGGGACCCGCGCCGTGTCCGGATGACGCCCCGTACGGCCCACCGCGCACACGCCGCGGCCCGTGCGGGCACTGGGCACACGGGGTGCCCCGCCCGTCCGTCACACCCGTCGCGTGTGGCGTGAAAGCATCCTCGTATTCCCCCGTTGTGGTGAAGGCTTTTGCATTCGGCCCTGACAGGGTTTTTCTTGGCCGAATAAGGAACCGCACAGTGAGTGAAATCCATAGGGAAAGGTCGGCCGTCGTCCTCTGATTCCGGCGGTCGGCACACGGGCTTCCGCGCCGTCCGGCACCCGTCCCGTGGCCTGAACCCATCGGTTTGCCGCCATTCGGTTACCCGTCCGGGTGAAGGTGCTCCGACCTGTGGCGTTTGCGTTGCTGAAACTCCGTTAGCCTGTTTCTGGTCCGCAGCCTCCGGCGGAATACGACGGAGCAAAAAGCCGAAGAAACCGCCTGAACCCCTTGAGGATAAAAGGAGCACTGAGTCATGCCTCCTGTAGTTCCGCCGTTCCTGATCGGCCTCATCGCCGCCCCCCTGGCCAAAAGGGTCGTCAAGCCGCTGATGCGGGGTCTCGTCAAGACCTCCGTGGGACTGGTGCTGGAAGTGAAACGGGCCGCCCATGAGGCGGGCGAGGGTCTGCAGGACCTCGCCGCCGAGGTCACCGCCGAGGTCGTGGCCGCGCAGATGGCCGACGGCGGGGACCGTGAGCGACAGCCGCAGCCGCAGCCGCAGCCACAACCTCAGTCGGCGCCCCAGGACGGCGCCGCGTCTGACGGACAGCCCAAGGGACCCGCCAAGGGGCGCCCACCCGCCGTCGCCGGCAAGGGTCACTGAAACACCGCGTTCGGCAAGACACTCGGGGATCGACAGAAAATGACACTGCTGGTGGGGACTGCGGCCGAGTACCGGCCCGCCCGGGACGACACGGGGACGGCGTACGCGCCGAGGATGTGCTCCGCGATTCCCGGACGGCAGCGCTGGAAGATTCCCGAGATGGTGGGAAGAAAGCACTTCGTGGAAGTCTTCAGAGGCGTACTGGAGGCAATTCCCGGCATCGAGTCGGTCCGGGTCAGCGATGTCACCGGAGGAGTCCTCGTACGTCACAGCCGCGGGCTCGGAACCGCCGACGTCGGAAAAATGATACGGGACACCTTGTCGGCCGTCTCCCGGTGCACGCGCCCGCAGTCCCCCCGTGATCCGCAGTCCCCCCGTGATCCGCGGCCGGCGCCCGAGAAAACCACCCCGCCACGGCGGCCGCGCGTCACGGGCGTGGCGGTCGCCGGTGGTGCGACGGCCGCCGCCATCGCCCTCGGACCCGGCAAGCTCCTGCGCAAGCCGCTCGTCGTGCTCGGCGCGGTCGTCACCGCCACTGCCGTCGTCGTCCGCCGCGCCATGCGCGCGGCGGCGCCGCCTTCCACGACCACCGTCCGCGACGACCCGTCGCCCCCCAGGGCGTCGCTGCGTTCCCTGCTCGACATGGTCGGCCCCCACAAACCGCGGTTGTGTCTCGCCACCGCGCTCTCCGCCGTGTGCCAGCTCACCGAGGTGGCGCTGGGCGTGTTCCTCGGCTGGATCGCGCTGGTGCTCATCAAGGGGGAGGCCGCCCCGCTCCTCGCCCTCGGACTGACCACCGCCTCCGCCCAGTTGTGGTTCCTGGCGGGAGCCGCCGCCGTGGCCTGCGCCGGAGTCGCCGGCCTCTCCTACGCCGCCAACGTCGAATGGCGCAAGCTCGGCCAGGACGTCCAGCACGACTGGCGCAACTCCACCTACGCCCACGTGCAGAAACTCGAACTGGGCCACCTGGAGGGCGAGCGCACCACCCGCATCGCCGGCGTCCTCACCGACGAGGTCACCCAACTGGGCAACTTCTTCGCGCACTCCGCCAACGACATCGTCCAACTCGCCACCAGCTTCCTGGTGCTGGTGCCCGCCTTCCTGTTCCTGGCCCCAGAGATCGCCTGGATCGCCTTCCTGCCCATGCCGATCGTGGCCTGGCTGTCCTTCCACTATCACGACCGCGTCGCCTCCGACTACGCCGTCTCCAGCGAACACAAGACCCAGCTGCACAGCCGGCTGATCAACAGCCTGGAGGCCGGCGCCACCGTCAAGAGCTTCTGCACGGAGGAGTACGAGGCCGACCGCGTCGAACGGCTCAGCGACGCCTGCCGGGACAGCGACCACCGCACCGACCGCAGCACCGTCCGCCACGCCGAGACCATCCGTGCCTGCACCACCGCCTCCATGACCGGCACCCTCCTCCTCGGCGGCCGCTCGGTCCTCAACGGCACCCTGCCCTTCGAAGTGTTCAGCCCCCTCATCGGCCTGCCCCAGCAGGTCCTGCTGCGCCTCACCCGCCTCGGCACCATCGTGGACGAGTACCAGCGCACTCTCACCGCCTACGACCGCGTCCGCCACCTGCACGCACTGCCCACCGAGCCCGTCGGCCCGGAACACCCCGTCGACGTGGCGGACGTCCGGGGCGCCGTCGCCCTGGAGCGCGTCCACTTCTCCTACCCCGGCCGGCCCCCCGTCCTGAAGGACCTCTCGCTGCGCATCGACCCCGGCCGGGTCACCGGCATCGTCGGCGCCACCGGCTCCGGCAAGACCACCATCGCCAAACTCCTGATGCGCTTCCAGGACACCGACTCCGGCCGGGTCCTCCTGGACGGGCGGGACGTGCGCGAGCTGTCCCGGCACGACCTGCGCCGCGCCGTCGGATTCGTCTCGCAGGACCCGTTCCTCTTCGACGGCACCATCGCCGACAACATTCGCTACGGCACTTTCGACGCCCCCGACGCCCGCCTGGTCGACGCCGCCCGCATGGCCGAGGCCCACCCCTTCATCGCGGCCCTGCCCGATGGCTACGACACGATGATCGGTGAGCGCGGCGCAACCCTGTCGGGCGGTCAGAAACAACGCATCGCCCTGGCCCGGGCCATCCTGAAGGACGCACCCGTCGTCGTCCTCGACGAGGCCACCTCCGCCGTGGACAACGAGACCGAGGCGGCCATCCAGCGCACCCTGCGCACCTTCGCCGAGAACCGCACCCTGATCATCATCGCCCACCGCCTGTCGACGATCCGCAACGCGGACCTCATCTACGTCCTGGACAAGGGCGGCCTCGTCGCCGAGCAGGGCACGCACACCGAACTCCTCGCCCGCGACGGGCTCTACGCCTCCCTGTGGCACCTCCAGGCCGGCGACAGGGCGGCCTGACCCGACGCCCACCGGCCCGCGCCACCCTGCCGCACCCTGCCACCTCGCCTCGCCTCCCGACTCCGCGTCGTCACCCCCGCCGCACTTCGTCCCGCCCCGACTCCGCGTCGCCAGCCCTCCACCGTCCCCTGTCCCGCCGCGACCGCGCGTCACGGCAGGCCGAACCGCCCGCGCCCCGCCTCTCCCCGTGGCGCCGGGCCGTCCGGCGGCATCCCGCCGCGGCGGTCCGCACGACGACCGGTGAACCGCCCGCTGCCGTCGGCCCGCCCGCGTCCCGCCCAGGGCGAGGGGGACCGACCGGCCATGTCCCGGCCCCGCTCGTGCTCCGTCCCGGCGAGCGCCGCCCCCCGCCCCGCCCCGCAGGGCCCCTCGCTTCCTTCCGCCGCGCGCCGGCGGCCTCGAGCTCCGCCCACAGCACTCCTGGAGGTATCCCCATGTCTGCTCGCGATGACGTCGCCCTGCCCCTGACGGCGGCTCAGCGCGAACTCTGGCTCGCCGAACAGCGGACGGACGGGATGCTGCCGGGCTACCGCGTGGGCGAGTATCTGGAACTCCACGGACCCTTCGACGCCGACCTGTTCCTCTCGGCGCTGCGCCAGGCCGTCACCGAGAACGAGGCCCTGCACGTGCGCTTCACCGAGAGCGCCGACGGACCGCGGCAGATCCTGCGGGTGCCCACCGACTGGAACCCCCACCACCTCGACCTGAGCGACCGGGACGATCCGCACGCCGCCGCCCTGGAGTGGATGACCGCCGACCGCGACCGGCCCCTCGACCTCGCCCGCGACGCCCTCTTCAGCCAAGCACTGATCAAGCTCTCCGACGACCGTCACCTCTGGTACCACAGCTACCACCACCTGGTCAGCGACGGCTTCGGCTACGCGCTCTTCGCCCGGCGCGTGGCCGCCGTCCACACGGCGCTCGTCGAGGGCCGCACGCCGGAGCCCACTCCCTTCCCCTCCCTGTGCGACGTCGTGGACGCCGACACCGCCTACCACGCCTCCGAGCAGCGCGCGGCCGACCGGGCCCACTGGACCGCACGCCTCACGGCTCTCTCCGAACCCGTCCGCATCGGCCGGGCCTCCGCCGACCCGGGCAGCGGCTCGCAGCGCCTGCCGATCACCACCGGAGACGGCTGCGGTGTGCTGGAGGCGGCGGCCGAACGCGTCGGCGTGCGCTGGTCGCGGGTCCTGATCGCGGCCGTCGCGCTGTACCTGCACCGCCGCACCGGCGCCCACGACCTCGTCCTCGGTCTGCCCGTCACCGGCCGCGCCGCCGACCCCTGCCTGCTGGCCACCCCGGGCGTGGTCTCCAACATGGTGCCCCTGCGGCTGACCGTATGCCCCGACACGACCTGGTCCGCGCTCGTCGCGCACGTCGCCCGCGAGGTCCGGGCGGCCACCGACCACCAGCGCTACCGCGGCGAGGACATCCACCGCGACCTGGGCCTGCCCGGCGTCCCCGGCTCGTTCTGCTCGGCCGTCGTGAACGTCATGTCCTACGACAGCGACCTGCGCTTCGCCGGGCTCCCGGCCACCGCGCACAGTCTCTCCCGCAGCTCGGTCGCCGACCTCGCCGTCTGGGCGCTGGACCGCCGCGACGGCAACGGGCCGCGTGTCGAACTCCACGCGGCAGCCGACGCCTGGGACGAGGACGAGCGGCGCGGCCACCAGCGCGCCCTGGGTCACCTGCTGGAGCAGCTCGCCGAGATCGACCCCGACCTGCCCGTCGGACGCCTCTTGCTCGCGCCGCCCACCGATGTGAGCACCCCGCAGCCGCCCCCGGCCCGCGCGGCCCATCTCGCGGACCTCTTCGAGGAACAGGTCCGACGCACCCCCGACGCCGTCGCCGTCACCGCCCCGGACGCCACCCTCACCTACGCCGAACTCGACGCCCGGGCCAACCGCCTCGCCCACCTGCTGACGTCCCACGGCGCCGCCCCGGAGCGGCTGGTGGCCCTCGCGCTGCCCCGCTCCGCCGAGCTGGTGGCGGCCCTCCTCGCCGTGCTGAAGACCGGCGCGGGCTACGTCCCTCTCGACCCCGACCACCCGGCCGGCCGGCTCACCGACCTCCTCGACGACACCCGCCCCGCCGTCCTGGTGACCGTCGATCCGGTCCGCTCCCGCCTGCCGCGACGCCCCGCGGCCCACCTGGTCGTTCTCGACGACCCCGACACCGCCGCAGCGCTCGCCGCCCGCACCGCGACCGCTCCGCCCGCCGTCGCCCGCGACCCCCGCCACCCGGCGTACGTCATCCACACCTCGGGCTCCACCGGACGCCCCAAGGGCGTCGTCGCCTCGCACGCGGGCGTGGCCAACCTGTTCTTCCACCAGCGGGGCACCCTGTTCCCCGCAGTGGAGTCGGCCGCAGGACCTCGGATGCGTGTCGCGTTGACGACGTCGGTGTCGTTCGACGCCTCCTGGGACCAGCTGGCCTGCCTGTTCGCCGGCCACGAACTGCATGTCCTCGACCGCGACACCTGGGCCGACCCGGACGCCTTCCTCGCCCATCTCGCCCGCCACCGGCTCGACCTCGTCAACACCACCCCGTCGTATCTGCGGGTCCTCCTCGACCACGGCCTCCTCGACGACAGCGACGGAGACGACAGCGACGGAAACGGCGGTGACGGCGGCCGGTGGCGGCCGTCCGTGGTCGTCGTCGGCGGCGAGGCCGTGCCCGAGCGGCTCTGGCGGGATCTGCGCGCCGCCGAGGGCGTACGGTCCTTCAACTTCTACGGGCCGACCGAGTGCACCGTCGACGCGCTCACGACCCCCGTCGCCGCCGCGCCGCGCCCCGCGATCGGCCACCCGGTCACCGGCGCCCGCGCCCATGTCCTCGACAGCGCCCTGGAGCCCGTGCCGACGGGAGTCCCCGGCGAGCTGTACATCGCGGGCGCCGGCCTGGCCCGCGGCTATCTGAACCGGCCCGGCCTGACCGCCGAGCGGTTCGTCGCCGACCCCTGGGGCCCGCCCGGCAGCCGCATGTACCGCACCGGCGACCTGGTCCGACGTACCTCCGACGGGGCGCTGGAATACCTCGGCCGGGCCGACGAGCAGGTCAAGATCCGTGGCTTCCGTATCGAACCCGGCGAGGTCGAGGCACGGCTGGCCACCCACCCGGCCGTGGCCCGGGCGGCCGTCGTCGCCCGTGACGACGACGGGTCGGGCCCGCGTCTCGTCGCCTACGTGGTTCCCGCACCCGGCGCCGAACCCCGTCCGGAGCTGCTGCGCGACCACCTGTGCGACCACCTGCCCGACCACATGGTCCCGGCCGCTTTCGTCCCGCTCGAGGCCCTGCCCCTGACCCCTTCCGGGAAGCTCGACCGGCGGGCCCTGCCTGCCCCCGCGCCGACCGCCCCCACGTCCGGCCGCGCCCCACGCACCCCGCGCGAGGAACTGCTGTGCGAGCTGTTCGCCGACGTCCTCGGCGTGCCCCGGGTCGGCGTCGACGACGACTTCTTCGCCCTCGGCGGGCACTCGCTGCTGGCCATGCGCCTGCTGTCCCGGATCCGCACCGCCCTCGACGCCGACCTGCGGCTCGGCGACCTCTTCGACGCCCCCACCGTGACCGGCGTCGCCGCCGCCCTCGACGCCGCGGACTCCGGCCGCACCCGTCCCGCCCTGCGCCCCCACCCGCGGCCCGGGGCCGTGCCGCTGTCGTCCGCCCAGCGCCGCCTGTGGTTCCTGCAACGCATCGAGGGCACCGGGCCCACCTACAACATCCCCCTCGCCCTGCGCCTGTCCGGCACCCTCGACCGCGCCGCCCTCGCCCAGGCCCTCACCGACGTCGTCTCCCGGCACGAGAGCCTGCGCACGGTCTTCCCCGACGAGCGCGGAGTGCCCGTCCAGCGGATCCTCGACGCCCCGCGGTCAGCACCGCACCTGCCCGCCACCGACAGCACCGAGAGCGAACTGCCGGAGCGGCTCACCGCCGCCGCGCGCCGCGTCTTCGACCTGGCCGCCGAACCACCCCTGCACACCGAGCTGTTCACCCTCGCCCCCGACGAGCACGTCCTCCTGCTCGTCCTCCACCACATCGTCGGCGACGCCTGGTCCCTGGGCGCCCTGGCCCGCGACGTGACCCTCGCCTACGCGGCCCGCCGCCGAGGCGAGCAGCCCGACTGGGCGCCGCTGCCGGTGCAGTACGCCGACTACACCCTCTGGCAGCGCGACCTCCTCGGCGACGCCACCGACCCGGACAGTCTCTCCGCCCGCCAACTGGCCTTCTGGACGCAGAACCTGGCCGGGCTTCCCGAACGCGTCGACCTGCCCACCGACCGGCCCCGGCCCAACGCGACCACCTACCGCGGTGACAAACGCGAACTGCGCCTGGACGCCGGCCTCCACCGCGAGCTGCGCGACCTGGCGCGCACCCACGGCGCGAGCCTTTTCATGGTGCTCCAGGCCGGGCTGGCCGCCCTGCTGCACAAGCTCGGCGCCGGCACGGACGTCCCCATCGGCGCGCCGGTCGCCGGCCGCACCGACGAGGCCGCGGACGACCTGATCGGCTTCTTCGTCAACACCCTCGTCCTGCGCACCGACACCAGCGGCGACCCGACCTTCACCGAACTCCTCGGCCGTGTCCGGCTGGGCACCCTGGCCGCCTACGCCCACCAGGACCTGCCCTTCGAGCACCTGGTGGAGGAGCTGAACCCGACCCGCTCCCTCGCCCACCACCCGCTGTTCCAGACGATGCTCGCCCTGCAGAACGCGCCCCTCGGCGACTTCGACCTGCCCGGCCTGCATGTCACCACCAGCCTCGTCTCCACCCGCACCGCCAAGTGCGACCTCACCTTCAACCTCACCGAGCGCACGGCGCCCGACGGCACCCCGGCCGGACTCACCGGCGTCGTGGAGTACAGCACCGACCTGTTCGACCCGGCGACGGTCGACGGCATGATCGAGCGCTGGATCCGCCTGCTCACGTCCGCGATCGCCGACCCGCACCGACGCCTGAGCCGCTTCGACGTGCTCACCGACGCCGAACGCGGCCTGCTGCTGCCGACGCCCGAGCCGAAGCCGGCCCCTGTCGACACCCTCGTACGGCTCTTCGAGGCGCGGGTGGGGGAGTGTCCGGGGGCGGTGGCGGTGGTGTCGGGTGATGTGGCGTTGT
>NZ_BQUN01000033.1 GCF_026008495.1 Streptomyces sp. A012304 | reverse complement strand
CAGGCTTTCCTCCGGGCGCTTCCCTTCGGTCTTGCGTTTCCGACTCTATCAGATCTTTTCTCGATCCGATTTCCTCGGTGCTTTCCAGGTTCCCGCTTTTGTTTCGCGGTTTCCTTTCCGGCGGTTCCGACTTTATCAGAAGTTCCGGACCAGTCTGACCGGCCATTCATTCCGATTCATCGGGGGTGGCCTGCGAGGAATGGGAGTTCCAGTTCCAGGAGGCCTTATAGATACTAACCCGCTGCCGACCGGACCCTGTCCAGTCCAGGCAACTGTTCGAATCTACCTCCCCACGCGCTCCGTGTCAACGGCTCTCGTGGGGCGAAGAGGAGACTAGCAGTTCCGGAGGCGCGGTCGCACATCAGGCGGCTGTCGGCACGCTGGCGCTGCGCTCCGCTGCTGCGACGTCGCCCGTGTCCCCGGTGCGGGCGGCCCTGCCTCCGAGGACATAGACATAGGCGAGGAAGGCGGCTTCGGCGGTGAGGCCGATGGTGATGCGGGTCCACGTGGGCAGCCCTGATGGGGTGACGAAGCCTTCGATGGCGCCCGACACGAAGAGGACCAGGGCAAGGCCGATGGCCATGCCCAGTGCGGATCGGCCCTCCTCGGCGAGGGCGGCGCGACGGGAGCGGGGGCCGGGGTCGAGGACGGTCCAGCCCAGGCGCAGTCCCGTGCCGGCGGCGACGAAGACCGCGGTGAGTTCGAGGAGGCCGTGGGGGAGGACCAGGCCGAGGAAGGTGTCGAGCCGGCCTGCGGAGGACATGAGGCCGATTCCGATGCCCAGGTTGAGCATGTTCTGGAAGAGGATCCAGAGGACCGGAAGGCCGAGGAAGACGCCCAAGACCAGGCACAGCGCGGCGGCCTGGGCGTTGTTCGTCCAGACCTGGGCGGCGAAGGAGGCGGCGGGGTGGCTCGAGTAGTACGTCTCGTACTGGCCGCCGGGTCGGGTGAGCTCTCGGAGTTCGCTGGGGGCCGCTATGGAGGACTGCACTTCCGGGTGGGTGCCGATCCACCAGCCCAGGAGGGCCGCGACCGCGGTGGAGACGAGTGCGGTCGGTATCCACCAGTGTCGTGAGCGGTAGATCGCGGCGGGGAAGCCATGGGTGAGGAAGTGTGTGACGTCGCGCCATGAGGCGCGGCGGGTGCCTGTCACGGTGCTGCGCGCGCGTGCCACCAGTTGACTGAGCCGGCCGGTGAGCTGTGGGTCGGGGGCGCCGGACTGGATGAGGGAGAGGTGGGTGGCGGTGCGCTGGTAGAGGGTGACGAGTTCGTCGGCCTCGGCTCCGGTGAGGGCGCGTCGGCGCAGGAGGGCGTCGAGGCGGTCCCACTCATTTCGGTGGGCGGAGACGAAGACGTCGAGGTCCATGGGTGTGGCTGCTCCTCGGCTGTTCGTCGGCGGCCGGGCGGGGTGTTTCTCAGCTTGGCAGACTGACCGTACGCGGGGCGGTCGGGGAAGGGGCGGTGGGCGTGAGCGAGCTGGTGACGGGTGAGGCGGTGGCGTTGGAGCTGCGACCGGCCAGGCTGCCCAGCAGGATGCTGGCCGCGCTGTTGGACCTGGTCGTCGGGCTGACGGTCTATGTCGTCGTGAGTGTCGGGCTGGTCGCGGCGACAGCGTCGTTGGACGAGGCGGCGCAGCTGGCGGTGTCGATCGCGTCGTTCCTGTTGGTGCTGGTGGGTGGGCCGATCGCGGTGGAGACGCTCAGCCATGGGCGGTCGCTGGGGAAGCTGGCGTGCGGGCTGCGGGTGGTGCGGGACGACGGCGGGCCGATCCGTTTCCGGCATGCGCTGGTGCGTGGGGCGCTCGGGGTGGTGGAGATCCTGCTGACGGCCGGGGTGGTGGCGTGTGTCGCGTCGTTGGTGTCGGCGCGGGGGCGGCGGCTCGGAGATGTCTTCGCGGGGACGCTGGTGGTGCGGGAGCGGGTGCCTGGGGCGCGGGTGGGGGCGGTGCCGGCTCCTGCGCCGTGGCTGGCCGGGCGGTTCTCGGAACTGGATCTGTCGGCGGTGCCGGACGGTCTGTGGTTGGCGGTCCGGCAGTACCTGGGGCGGATGGGTCAGTTGGATCCGCAGGTGGGGTGGGCGATGGCGGAGCGGTTGGCCGGCGATGTGGCGGCCTTCACGGGTGTTCCGGTGCCTGAGGGGGTGCCGTCGGCGGCGTATCTGGCCGCGGTGGTGCAGGAGCGGCAGGTGCGGGAGGCTCGGCGGGCGTTCGGGGGGCCGGTCGCCGGTGCGACTGTCGCCGGTGCGCCGGGGGGTGTGTTCGGTGGGAGTGGTGGGGTGTCTGTTGCTGGGGTGGGTGGTGGGGAGTCGGTCGGTCGGGAGTCCGGGGCTCGGACTGTGGCGGAAGCTGGTCAGGAGGCCCCTCGGCGGTCGGTGGCGCCGGGTGGTCAGGCGTCCGGTGAGCGCCGGGCGACGGGGTTCGTGCCGCCTGCGTAGGCCGGTCGGGAGGCGTCGCTCTCAGTCGAAGGTCGACGGGGGTGAGTCGAGGTCTTCGAGTTCGATGCCGGGTGCCGCGAGGACCACGTCGCCGGCGATGTGGACGGTGTGCTGTTCGCCCGTGTCCAGGGCTGTGACCTGGTATTCGTCCACGGTGAGGGGGGCGTTGTCAGTGGCGTGTGCTTCGCTGTTCACCAAGGCCCAGGACTGGTCCACGGTGCGCGGGGCGAGGACCGGGTCGGTGAAGGCGACGAGGCGTACGCGGGTCGCGGGCGCGGAGGGGGTGAGGCGTAGGAGGCGGGTCGTGGCGATCAGGAAGGCGGGGGAGGTGCCGGTGAAGGCGTGGGCGGGTGCGTTGCCTTCGGTGGCGTGGGTGCCGGTGGGGTCGGTGCGGACCCAGGTGACGCCGTCCAGGGCGGCGCCGCGTACCTGCCAGCTGCCGGCGTGGAGCTCGAGGCGCAGGGGGCGGCCGAGGGCGTCGAGGGTGAGGTCGACGGAGCCGTGGTGGTCGCCGGTGGGGGTGGTCAGCTGGGAGACATAGCGCCAGCCGGAGGGGCCGGGGGCGCAGTGGAAGTGTTCGTGTGCGAGAGGGGTGTGATCGTGCGGATCGTGGAGCGAATATCGGCCTCGGGGCATGGGGGTCCTGGGGTGTGACGGGCTGGTCCGGGTCGCCTCGGTGAGCCGGTCCGGCGCTGCCTGTGGCCGTGTGGCCGCGGGCCCATGGGGCAGGCCCCCGACACGGGGGTGCGGGGGCCTGCCTCTCGGGACCTGGTGCCGGGGAGCGCGTCAACGCGCGGACGCGCTCTCGGCGACGCGGGCCGCGGACTCAGTAGCGGTAGTGGTCCGGCTTGTACGGGCCTTCCACCTCGACGCCGATGTAGGCGGCCTGCTCGGGGCGGAGCTGGGTCAGCTTCACGCCGAGGGCGTCCAGGTGGAGGCGGGCGACCTTCTCGTCGAGGTGCTTGGGCAGCGTGTAGACGCCGATCGGGTACTGCGACTGCTTGGTGAACAGCTCGATCTGGGCCAGGGTCTGGTCCGCGAAGGAGTTGGACATCACGAACGACGGGTGGCCGGTGGCGTTGCCGAGGTTCAGCAGGCGGCCCTCGGAGAGGACGATGATCTTCTTGCCGTCGGGGAAGGTCCAGGTGTGGACCTGCGGCTTGATCTCGTCCTTGACGATGCCGGGGATCTTGGCGAGGCCGGCCATGTCGATCTCGTTGTCGAAGTGGCCGATGTTGCCCACGATGGCCTGGTGCTTCATCTTGGCCATGTCGGAGGCCATGATGATGTCCTTGTTGCCGGTGGTGGTGATGAAGATGTCGGCCTTGTCGACGACCTCGTCGAGGGTCGTGACCTGGTAGCCGTCCATCGCCGCCTGGAGGGCGCAGATGGGGTCGATCTCGGTGACGATGACGCGGGCGCCCTGGCCGCGGAGCGACTCGGCGCAGCCCTTGCCGACGTCGCCGTAGCCGCAGACGACGGCGGTCTTGCCGCCGATGAGGACGTCGGTGGCGCGGTTGATGCCGTCGACGAGGGAGTGGCGGCAGCCGTACTTGTTGTCGAACTTCGACTTGGTGACGGCGTCGTTGACGTTGATCGCCGGGAAGAGGAGGACGCCGTCGCGCTGCATCTCGTAGAGACGGTGGACGCCGGTGGTGGTTTCCTCGGTGACGCCGCGGATCTCGGAGGCGAGCTGGGTCCACTTCTGGGGCGTCTCGGCGACGGTGCGGGTGAGCAGTTCGAGGATGACGCGGTGTTCCTCGGACTCGGCGGTGTCGGGCGAGGGGACCTTGCCGTCCTTCTCGTACTCGACGCCCTTGTGGACGAGGAGGGTGGCGTCGCCGCCGTCGTCGAGGATCATGTTCGGGCCGCCGGTGGGGCTGTCCGGCCAGGTCAGGGCCTGCTCGGTGCACCACCAGTATTCCTGGAGGGTCTCGCCCTTCCAGGCGAAGACCGGGACGCCCTGCGGGTTGTCGGGCGTGCCGTTCGGGCCGACGGCGATGGCGGCGGCCGCGTGGTCCTGGGTGGAGAAGATGTTGCAGGAGGCCCAGCGGACCTGCGCGCCGAGGGCGACGAGGGTCTCGATGAGGACGGCGGTCTGCACGGTCATGTGCAGGGAGCCGGTGATGCGGGCGCCGGCGAGGGGCTGTGCCTCGGCGTATTCCTTGCGGATCGCCATGAGGCCCGGCATCTCGTGCTCGGCGAGGGTGATCTCCTTGCGGCCGAACTCGGCCAGGGAGAGGTCGGCGACCTTGAAGTCCTGTCGGTTCTCGACAGTCGTCATGGTGAGCTGCTCCTCGGGGTTGGGTCGAGGTCTGGGTACGGCTGGTCTGCGCGGCAGCGGACACAGGGGTGCCCGAAGGGGACACAGGCATGCCCGCGTGCGCGCAGCGCAGTCCGTCGGAGGCCCTCTCTCCCTCGGTCGGTCCGTCGTGGACCGCCCGACCGCCATCAGCAGCGACGTCTGGCTCCGTTCCAAGCTACACCGGAGGCGGCGGGCGGCCCCAGTCAGCCTCCGAACAGATCGCGCCGTTGTGGGGCGGGTCGCGGGAAAGGCGGCGGGGCCCGCCGGTGTGCGGCGGGCCCCGTCGGGTGGTGGGAAGGTCAGTGGTCGGCCGGGGGGTGGGCGGGGCCGCCGGGGGTGGCTTCGCGGTCGGCGCCCTTGGCTGCTTCGGCCTCGCTGTAGACGTCGGGTTCGAGGTAGATGACGCGGGCGGTGGGGACGGCGTGGCGGATGCGGGCCTCGGCGGCGTCGATGGCGCGTGCGATCTCGGTGGCGGTGTCGTCGTGCTGCACGGCGATCTTGGCGGCGACGAGGAGTTCCTCGGGGCCGAGGTGGAGGGTGCGCATGTGGATGACGCGGGTGACGGTGTCGCCGTCGACGATGGCGGCTTCGATCTTCTGGACCTCTTCGAGGCCGGCGGACTCGCCGAGGAGGAGGGACTTGGTCTCGGCGGCGAGGACGAGGGCGATGAGGACGAGGAGGATGCCGATGCAGATGGTGCCGATGCCGTCCCAGACGCCGTCGCCGGTGATGAGGGCGAGGCTGACGCCGGCGAGGGCGAGGATCAGGCCGACGAGGGCGCCGAGGTCTTCGAGGAGGACGACCGGCAGCTCGGGGGCTTTGGCGCGGCGGACGAACTCGGTCCAGGACTTCTCGCCGCGCAGGAGGTTGGATTCCTTGATGGCCGTCCGGAAGGAGAACGTCTCGGCGATGATCGCGAAGACGAGGACGCCGACGGGCCAGTACCAGTGCTCCAGTTCGTGCGGGTGCTTGATCTTCTCGTAGCCCTCGTAGATGGCGAACATGCCGCCGACCGAGAAGAGGACGATGGAGACGAGGAAGGCGTAGATGTAGCGTTCGCGGCCGTAGCCGAAGGGGTGTTGCGGGGTGGCTTCGCGCTGGGCCTTCTTGCCGCCGACCAGGAGGAGGGCCTGGTTGCCGGAGTCGGCGAGCGAGTGCACGCCTTCGGCGAGCATCGACGACGAGCCGCTGAAGGCGAACGCCACGAACTTCGATACCGCGATCGCGAGGTTGGCGGCGAGTGCCGCCACGATCGCCTTGGTGCCGCCTGACGCGCTCATGTGTTCGCGTTGTCCCTTCTCGTCCTCCGGGCCCCTCCCCGGGGCCGCCGTCGGGGCGGCTCGGGGCGCCTGTCGGCTTTGCCCGTCCTTTGCGGTGGGTCATTGTTGCAGCAGTGGCCGAGGTGCGTGTGCCCGGACGGGCGGGTGGGATGCGTCAGGCGACGACGGTGGCGCGGAAGACCGTGCCCGCGCCGTTCACTTCGGCTTTCTCGCCTGCCGGGACGAAGACGGAGTTGCCGGGTGTGAGGACGTGTTCGCCGGCCTGTACGGAGCCTGCCGTGCACAGCAGGATCTGGGGGGTGGGGAGGGTGAGGTCGTGGGTGGGGGTGCCTTCGGGGAGGACGTAGCGGGAGAGGCGGAACTCGTCGATGGGCGTGTCGTAGACCTCTTCGCCGTCGGGGGTGGCTTCGGGGCGCAGGATGCCGGGGTCGCCGGGTTGGAAGCGGACGACGCGCAGGAGTTCGGGGACGTCGACGTGTTTGGGGGTGAGGCCGCAGCGCAGGACGTTGTCGGAGTTGGCCATGATCTCGACGCCGAGGCCGCTGAGGTAGGCGTGGGGGATGCCGGCTCCGAGGAAGAGGGCTTCGCCGGGCTGGAGGCGGACGTGGTTGAGGAGCATGGCGGCGATGACGCCGGGGTCGCCGGGGTAGTGGTGGGCGATGCCGGCGTAGGGGGCGTAGTCGCCGCCGAGGCGGTCGCAGGCGGTGGCGGTCGCGGCGACGGTGTGGGTCATCTCCTCGGGGTCGGCGGTGAGGATCGCGGTGAGGACTTCGCGCAGGGCGGCGTCCTCGGGGTGGGCGTGGAGGAGGTCGACGTAGGGCTTGAGGGAGTCGACGCCGAGGCCGTCGAGGAGGTCGGCGGCGCGGGCCGGGGATCGGAAGCCGCAGAGGCCGTCGAACTCGGTGAGGGCGCAGATGAGTTCGGGCTTGTGGTTGGCGTCCTTGTAGTTGCGGTGGGGGGCGTCGACGGGGATGCCGCGGCGTTCTTCGTCCTCGTATCCGTCTTTGGCCTGTTGGAGGTCGGGGTGGACCTGGAGGGAGAGGGGGGCGCCGGCGGCGAGGATCTTGAGGAGGAAGGGGAGGCGGGGGCCGAATTTGGCGACGGACGCGGGGCCGAGTTCCTTCTCGGGGGCGGTGTCGATCACCTCGACGAGGGTGCCGCGGTCGGTGCGGGAGGGCGCGCCGGGGTGGGCGCCCATCCACATCTCCGCCTGGGGTTCGCCGGTCGGCTCGACGCCGAGCAGGCTGGGGATCGCGGTGGGGGAACCCCAGGCGTAGGGGCGGATGGTGTTGTCGAGGCGGTCCATGCGGTGTCTCTGCCTGCCTGTGTGGTGGGTCTGTGGTGTCGGCGGTGTCGGCGGTCCGCTGTCGGCCGAGGGGGTGCCGGCGAGGGGCGGTCGTCGGGTCAGGCTCCTGAGGCGAGTGCCAGGTACACGGCGGCGAAGTCCGTGATGGCGATCAGTTCGGCGAGGGCGACGAGTTCGTCGCCGGGTTCGGGTTCGAGTTCGCTGATCGCCGTGTCGTGGCTGAGCGCGAGGTCGCGGGCGGCCGGGGCGGCGGTGAGGCCGCCGATCGGGCGGTCGCGCAGCAGCAGGACGCGTGCGTGGAGGGCGGGCGGTTCCTCGACGCGGTCGCGGAAGAAGTCGTCCGGGTCGGCGCTGGCGGCGAGGGGGCCGGCGAGCAGGGCGCTGTGTTCGGCGAGGGCCTCGGGGAGTTCGGCGACGAGGGCTGGGCGGCCGGAGAGTTCGGCGAGGGCGGCGGCGAAGCGGCGGCCGGCGGGGCCGGCGGAGGTGCCCTCGGTCCAGATCACGGGGAGGGCGTCGGCGAGTTCGGCGGCGAGTGTCTTGGCGGGGTTGCTGTAGGTCGCGATGGCGGGGCCGCAGCGTTCGGCGATGTGGTCGAGGCGGTCGGCGACCTTTTCGAGGGCGTCGGGCGGGGCGGAGAGGAGCGCGATGCGGTCGAGCAGGGCGAGCAGGGGGGTGAGCAGGGCCCACAGGACGCCGGGGGCGGAGGCGGCGATGGGGGGTTGCTCGTCGTGTTCGTACGGCGCGGTCGCCATCGGGACGAACAGGCCGTGCACGGCGCTGACGGCTTCGGTGAGGGGGGTGCGGGCGGGGGCGACGGCGACGACGGTGCAGCCTCGGCGGTAGGCCTGTTCGGCGAGGAGGGAGAGGCCGGGTTCGGTGCCGTCGGGGGTGGCGATCAGGAGGAGGTCGACGGAGCCGGTCCAGCCGGGGAGGTCCCAGCGGAGGGCGCCCGCGGCGGGGGCGACGCCGGTGGGGGCGAGGCGGGTGACCGGGCAGGCGGCGCCGGCGAGGGTGCCGAGGAGGTCGGCGACGCAGGTGGCGGCCGCGCCGGGGCCGGCGATGAGGATGGCGCGGGGGCGGCCGTCGGGTTTGAGGTCGGGGAGGCCGGCTTCGGTGGCGTGCCGGACGGCGGTGCGGACGCGGGCGCCGGCCTCGGCCGCTCCGCGCAGGAGGGAGCGGTGGTCTGCCTCGGCCAGGGCCTCCGGCGTGTCGAGCAGCGATTCGTCGAGCATGGCGTCTCAGTCTCCGATCGCCGGGGTCGGGGGTGGCGGGGACGGTTTCGGGCGCCGGGGGGC
>NZ_BQUN01000032.1:31996-52104 GCF_026008495.1 Streptomyces sp. A012304 | reverse complement strand
GGGGGGAGGAGCGGGGCGGGCGGGGGGAGGAGCGGGGCGGGCGGGGGGTGGTTCATGTGCGGAGCGACGCGGCCGCCCGGTGGCGGGTTGCCCGGGCGGCCGGTTTGTCACTCCAACGGGTCGCTCAGCCGTTGACGAAGTCCTCGCGGGCCAGCAGGCCGGTGTCCGGGTGGTCGGTGAACACACCGTCGATGCCGGTCGCGAAGTAGGCGCGGTAGGCGCCGAAGACGTCGCCGTAGGCGTCCGCGTCGGTGCCCTTGCGGAAGTTCGCGGGCAGGAAGGGGTTCTCGTTGCGCAGCGTCCAGGGGTGCAGCACCAGGCCGACCGCGTGGGCGTCCTTCACCAGCGTGGTCGGCGTGGTGAGGTTGCCGTTGGCGTCCTTCGGGATGACCAGGTCGAGGGTGGGGCCGATGCCCTGGGCGTAGCCGGCGATCTCGCGCAGGCCCTTGCGGGTGACGAGGTCGGCGACCGTGCGCGGGTCGCCCGTCTCGACGAAGTCCCAGGGGCGGGTGGTGGGGCCGGAGAGCAGGACGACGAGCGGGGTGTCGACCAGCTTGTTCAGGCGCTGGATGCTGGTCGGCTCGAAGGACTGGAGGATGACCGGCGCGTTCTTGCCGTCCTTGCCGTGCCTGCGCAGCAGCTTGGCGACCCGCTCCTCCAGGCCCAGGCCCAGCTTGCGGAAGTAGGTGGGGTGCTTGAGCTCGGGGTAGATCCAGACCTGCTTGCCGCGCTTGCGGGTCTGCTCGTCCTGCCACTTCAGGACTTCCTCGAAGGTGGGGATCTCCCAGCGGCCGTTGTAGAGGGTGTTGTGCGGACGGTTGGCCGGGATGCGCTCGGTGGCGCGCAGGGTCTTCAGCTCGGCGAGCGTGAAGTCCTCGGTGAACCAGCCGGTGGTGGAGACGCCGTCGAGGACCTTGGTGGTCCTGCGGCCGGCGAACTCGGGGTGGTTCGCGACGTCCGTGGTGCCGCCGATCTCCGGCTCGTGCCGGCAGACCAGATGGCCGTCCTTGGTCGGCACCAGGTCACCGGCCTCGACGATGTCGGCGCCCAGGTCCAGGGCCAGCTGGTAGGCGCCGAAGGTGTGCTCCGGCCGGTAGCCGCTCGCGCCGCGGTGCCCGATGATCGTCGGCACGGGGAGGCTCTTGAGACCCTTGCCGCCCTGGCCCGCGCCGTGGCGCGCGGCGTCGGCGGCTCTCGCCGTGCCCGACAGGCCGAGGACCGTACCGGTCGCGCCGAACACCGCCGCGCCGAGGAGCGCCCGGCGTCCGGTTCCGTTCGCCTGCCCGTTCGGCTCCTGCGTGTCGTGCGACTCCTGCGTACCCATGAGGGTCCTCCTGCCACTCGGCTCATCCCGTGCGCGCCGATCGTAGGGGCGTGGACATGACCGGCGGGAGGCCTCGGTTCGAACACCTGGGTGACGGCGGATGGCCGGTAACCACCTTGATGTGACGGGCCGTCGGATTCGACGGGGCGGGCCGGGGTAGCCGGTCGGTGACGTCCCTGGTGCGGCGGTCGCGGGGTCTCTCACCCCGTTCCGCCCGGGTGACGGCCGCGTGACGGGATCGGCCGTACAGGTAAACGTACGTCAATAGTGCGTAAGACCTCGGTGAACCCGATGTGCGTCACCCCGGGGGCCGCGAGTATCGTCCTCACCTGCACAGACTCATACCGTTTTCCCTTGGCATCGGAGGGCTCGTTGTCCCGCTTCGCGCTCATCAAGGCAGTGCTCGGACCGGTCATGCGCCTGATGTTCCGCCCCCGGGTCGAAGGCGTGGAGCACATCCCGGGCGATGGCCCGGTCATCCTGGCCGGCAACCACCTCACCTTCATCGACTCGATGATCCTTCCGCTCGTCTGCGACCGGCAGGTCTTCTTCATCGGCAAGGACGAGTACGTGACCGGCAAGGGGGTCAAGGGCCGGCTGATGGCGTGGTTCTTCACCGGCGTCGGCATGGTCCCGGTCGACCGCGACGGCGGCAAGGGCGGGGTCGCAGCCCTGATGACCGGGCGGCGGATCCTGGAGGAGGGCAAGGTCTTCGGGATCTATCCCGAGGGCACCCGCTCCCCCGACGGGCGGCTGTACCGGGGGCGTACGGGGATCGCCCGGCTGACCCTGATGACCGGCGCGCCGGTGGTGCCGTTCGCGATGATCGGCACGGACAAGATCCAGCCGGGGGGTGCGGGGATGCCCCGGCCCAGCCGGGTCACCGTGCGGTTCGGGGAGGCGATGGAGTTCTCCCGCTACGACGGCATGGACCGGGACCGCTATGTGCTGCGGGCGGTGACGGACTCGGTGATGGCCGAGGTGATGCGGCTGTCCGGGCAGGAGTACGTGGACATGTACGCCACGAAGGCGAAGGCGGCCTGACGCCTCCGGCGAGGCGGCCGTACCGTCGCGGCCGCGCTGTCGGTGCGGCCGCGGCCTTGTCCCCCGCGCCGCTCACGGCGTTGGTTGCCGGCGTCGCTCACGGCAGGTCGTCCAGCCGTCGGCCGCGCAGCAGGAACCATGCCGCTGCCGCCGCCGCCAGCAGGACCGCCGCGCCCGCGCCGGACGCCAGGGCCAGTCCGTCGACGAAGGCCTCGCGTGCCGAGGCCAGCAGCTCCTGCGCGGTCGACGGCGGCAGGTGTCCCGCCACCTCCACCGCGCCGCCGAGTGACTCGTGCGCCTCGGCGGGTGTGCCGGCCGGGGCGGCGAAACCCCGGTAGACGCCCGTCACGATCGAGCCCAGGACGGCGATGCCGAGGGCCGCGCCCAGTTCGTACGCGGTCTCGGAGACCGCCGAGGCCGCACCTGCCTGTTCCTTGGGCACGGACGACAGGATCACGTCGGCGGTGACCGTGAAGGAGAATCCGGCGCCGATGCCGACGACCAGGAGGGACGCGCCGAGCAGCGGGTAGCCGGTCGTCTCGTCGATCACCGTCAGCACGGCCAGGGCCAGGCCGATCGCGGCGAGGCCGCCCGAGACGACGGCCCGGACCGAGAAGCGCCGGGCCGCGCGGCCCGCGACCAGACCGGCCGCCACCGCGCCGACGGCGGCGGGCAGTTCGGCCAGGCCCGCCTCGAACGGGCCCCTGCCCTGCACGAGTTGCAGGTATTGCGAGAGGAAGAAGACCAGCCCGGACAGGCCGAGGACGGTCAGCAGGTCGGCCAGGACCGAGCCGCTGAAGCCCCGGTCGCGGAACAGCCGCATGTCCAGCAGGGGGGCGGGCAGGGCCAGCTGGCGGCGTACGAAGCCGTACAGCGCGGCGGCGCCCAGCAGGCCCGCGGCGAGCGTGGCCCAGGCGAAGCCGTGCGTCGCGGCCTCCTTGACCGCGTACACAAGGCCGATCATGCCGACGAGGGACAGCACGACACTGGCCAGGTCCCAGGGGCCCGGGTTCGGGTTGCGGGACTCGGGCAGCGTCCTGACGCCGACCAGGACGAGGACCGCCATCACGGGCAGGTTGATGAGGAAGACCGAGCCCCACCAGAAGTGCTCGAGCAGGAATCCGCCGACGAGGGGGCCGACGGCCGTGCCCGCGGAGGCGGTGGCGCCCCAGATGCCGACGGCGAGACTGCGTTCGCGCGGGTCGTGGAAGAGGTTGCGGATCAGGGCCAGCGTGGCCGGCATCAGGGTCGCGCCGGCGACGCCGAGCAGGGCCCTGGCCAGGATCATCGTCTCGGGGGTCGTGGCGTAGGCGTTCAGGACGGAGACCGCGCCGAACGCGGTCGCGCCGCCGAGCAGGATCCGCTTGCGGCCGACGCGGTCGCCGAGGCTGCCCATGGACACCAGCAGTCCGGCGATGACGAAGGAGTAGACGTCGCCGATCCACAGCAGCTGGGTGCCGGAGGGCTTGAGGTCCTCGCTGATGTACGGGGTCGCGAGGCCGAGGACGGTCGCGTCGACGGCCACCAGCAGCACGGCGAGCACGAGGACGGCGAGCGCGAGCCAGCGGCCCGGGCGCTTCACCGCCTCGGGCGTGGTCACCGGCCGCAGGGTGCTGGTCATGGTTCCTCTCTCCGTAGTGCGCCGCCGAGCAGCAGCTCGGCGATCATGTGGGTGAAGTCCTGGCGGGCGACGCGGCCTTCCGTGACCGCCCAGGCGCCGGAGGCCAGCAGGCCGTAGAGCGCCTCGGTGAGCCAGGCCGGGGTGAGGTCGATGCGGAACTCGCCGTCGGCCTGGCCGCGCCGGAACAGGGCCGCGACACGGTCGTCGATCCGGGCCCAGCCCTGGTTCTGCTCCTCGCCCTCGAAGAGCTGGTTCTCCGTGTAGAGGAAGGCGAGCAGGCCGGCGGCCGGTTCGATCTCGCGCACCAGGCGGCGCACGGCCTCGCTCGCGCGGCCCTCGTCGAGGCGGGCGGCGTCCAGCGCGGCCTCGCACTCCGCGATCCCGAGGGCCTCCAGCGCCCGTACGAGCGCGTCGCGGCCGGCGAAGTGGCGGTGCAGGGTGGCCCTGCTGATGCCGGCGGCCTTGGCGACCTCGTCCATGGTCGCGGTGGCTCTTCGGGTCAGCAGGGCCGCGGCGCTGCGCAGTACATGGTCACGGTCGACAGCCATGAGACAACTCTAGCCCATATGAGACATTCGTGTCTCAGAGTGGGCATGAGCGTCTCACAGGGGTGGACGTCGTCGCGTCTGTCAGTGCCAGGGCAGCCGGCCGCGGCGCTCCCAGTACGCGTGCGGCTCCTCCGCGAGCGCGGCGAGCCTCGCCGTCTGGTCCTCGTCGAGGTCGACGACGGCGGCGTGCAGGTTGGAGGCGAGTTGGGTGACGGTCGCGGCGCCGGAGAGGACGACTGTCGCCCAGGGCTGCCGCAGGACGACCGCGAGGGCCACCGCGTCACAGCCCAGCGAGGTCTGCGCCGCCACGGCCTTCAGGGCGTCCGGGGCGTGCGGCTCGGCGAGCCGGCCGTTGGCCATGCCCTCCTTGACGATCACCGTGAGCCCGGCGTCATGGGCCTCCGCCAGGGCCGGCGCGGCCGAGGTCTCCAGGACGTTGTACGTCGACTGGACGGTACGGAAGAGGGGGGCGCCGTCGACCTCGACGGCGAGGGCGGCGCGGATGGCGGCGGCCTGGGCGGGACCGGAGGTGGAGAAGCCGACGGTGAGGCCCTCGGCGGCGGCCTCCGCCAGCCTCGCGTGGAGTTCCTTGTCGGTGAGGGCCGGGCTGTCCGGGGTCACCGAGTGGATTTGGTAGAGGTCGAGCCGGTCGCCGAGCAGCTCGGCGGACTCGGCGCGCTGACGCTCGTAGGCGGCGAGGCTGTGGTCCTTGACCTCGTGTTTCTCGGCGTCGGTGGACCAGTCGGCGGTGTAGGTGTAGCCCCATTTGCTGCCGACGACGACGTCGTCGGCCTCGGGGTGGGCCCGCAGCCAGTCGGCGAGGAACTCCTCGGAGCGGCCGTAGGAGCGGGCCGCGTCGATGTAGCGGACACCCTGGGCGTAGGCGGCGTCGAGGAGTTCGTGGGTGCGGGCGCGCAGCGCCTGTGCGCTGCGGTCCTCTCCCAGGTCGTGGTCCCGGCCCAGGTTGATGTAGCCGGGGCGGCCCACCGCGGCCAGGCCCAGGCCGAGGTGGCAGGTGGGGGTGGTGGCTGCTGACAGGCGGGCGAACGGCATCGCGGGTTCCGTTTCGGTCGGCTGCGTGGGGCTTCGCGCCCAACGTAACCCGCGACACCGTTCACCTCGGTGGGGTTCAGCCTTGTTTCTTGGCGGCCGCCCACTGGTGCTGGGCCGCCACGTCCGCCTTCACCTCTGCCAGCTGGACCGCCACCGCGCTCGGGGCCGTACCGCCGCGGCCGTCGCGGGAGGCGAGGGCGCCGGGGACGTTGAGGACGGAGCGCACCTCGGGGGTGAGGTGGGCGGAGATCTTCGCGAACTGCTCGTCGGTGAGGTCGTCGAGTTCCTTGCCCTCGGCCTCGGCGGCCTTGACGCACTCACCGGCGACCTCGTGCGCCACCCGGAACGGCACACCCTGCTTGACCAGCCACTCGGCGATGTCGGTGGCGAGCGAGAAGCCCGCCGGGGCCAGCTCCTCCATGCGCTCCCGGTTGACGGTGAGGGTGGCGATCATGCCGGTGAAGGCGGGCAGCAGGACCTCCAGCTGGTCGCAGGAGTCGAAGACCGGCTCCTTGTCCTCCTGGAGGTCGCGGTTGTACGCGAGCGGGAGCGCCTTGAGCGTGGCCAGCAGGCCCGTCAGGTTGCCGATGAGACGGCCGCTCTTGCCGCGCGCCAGCTCCGCGATGTCCGGGTTCTTCTTCTGCGGCATGATCGACGAGCCGGTGGAGAACGCGTCGTGCAGGGTCACGAAGGAGAACTCCTTCGTGTTCCAGATGATGATCTCCTCGGAGATCCGGGAGAGGTTCACGCCGATCATCGCGGTGATGAAGGCGAACTCGGCGACGAAGTCACGGGAGGCCGTGCCGTCGATGGAGTTGCCGACGCTGCCGCGCTCGAAGCCGAGGTCCGCGGCGACCGCCTCCGGGTCGAGGCCGAGACTGCTGCCCGCGAGGGCGCCGGAGCCGTACGGGGAGACCGCCGTGCGCTCGTCCCACTGGCGCAGCCGCTCGGCGTCCCGGGACAGGGACTGCACATGGGCCAGGACATGGTGGGCGAACAGCACCGGCTGGGCGTGCTGGAGGTGGGTGCGGCCGGGCATCGCCACGTCCGGGTGGGCCTCGGCCAGGCCGATCAGCGCGTCCTGGAGGTCGGCGATCAGACCGCCGATGATCCGGGCGTGGTCGCGCAGGTACATGCGGAAGAGGGTGGCGACCTGGTCGTTGCGCGAGCGGCCGGCGCGCAGCTTGCCGCCGAGGTCGGGGCCGAGGCGCTCCAGCAGACCGCGCTCCAGGGCGGTGTGGACGTCCTCGTCGGCGACGGTGCCCACGAAGTCGCCGGAGGCCACGTCCGCCTCGAGCCGGTCGAGGCCGGCGAGCATGTCCGTCAGCTCGTCGTCCGTGAGCAGCCCCGCCTTGTGCAGCACGCGCGCGTGGGCGCGCGAGCCGGCGATGTCGTAGGGCGCGAGCCGCCAGTCGAAGTGGACGGACGCGGACAGCTTCGCCAGGGCCTCGGCGGGACCGTCGGCGAAACGGCCGCCCCAGAGCCGTACGTCACCGCTGTTGCTGCTCACTTGCGCTGCTCCTAGGTGTGGAGGTGCCAACTCACCGTCATGCATGAGTATGCAGTCCTATGCATGATTCGTCAATCGAGCCGGGCGGGACGCCGTGAGCCGCAGAAGGTTTTTTGAGGGAGCTTTGAACAACAGCAACCGCTTGCCCGTACTCAGAACCGAACGCTGGCGCCGCGTTTGTAAACCCACTCCTGACCCAAGTGAGGCATCCGCATGTCCAGGGCTCTTCCGAAGTACAACAAGCGTCGCGTGGCGGTCATCGGCGGCGCCGCCGCTCTGGCGCTGACCGGCGCGGTGGTCGTGAACTCCGCTCTCGCCGGGGAGACGTCCAAGAACAGCGGCACGAACGCCAGGACCCTCGCGTCCCCCGGCACGATCTCCTGCCCGGACGTGGCCTCGCGGCTGCCCGCGGTCCCCGCCACGGCCAAGGCCGAGGTCGACCGCAACCTCGCCCTGCTCAACACCCAGATCGCCGAGGCCAACAAGCGCCTCGTCGACACCGTCGGCCAGGGCGGCCCGAACTTCGTCCAGAACGCCATCCTCGGCCCCCTCAAGGACAAGCGCGTCGCCACCGTCAACCGCATCGCCACCGCCATCGGCCGCACGGCCGCCAAGCCGCAGGGCCTCGACGCCCTCGCGCCGTGCGCCCTCAACGCGGGGGGCGCCGCGAACGCCGGCGGGAACACGGGCAACGCCGGGAACGCAGGCAACGCAGGGGGCAACGCGGGCAACGCGGGCAACGCCGGGAACACCGGCAACGCAGGCAACGCGGGCAACGGCGGGAACGCAGGCAACGCCGGTGCCGCCGGTACGATCTCCTGCCCGGACGTGGCCTCGCAGCTGCCCGCGGTCCCCGCCACCGCCAAGGCCGAGGTCGACCGCAACCTCGCCCTGCTCAACACCCAGATCGCCGAGGCCAACAAGCGCCTCGTCGACACCGTCGGCCAGGGCGGCCCGAACTTCGTCCAGAACGCCATCCTCGGCCCCCTCAAGGACAAGCGCGTCGCCACCGTCAACCGCATCGCCACCGCCATCGGCCGCACGGCCGCCAAGCCGCAGGGCCTCGACGCCTTGGCCGCCTGCACGCTGAACAAGTGACGTGACAGGCGTGGTGGCCGCCCCGAACCAGCGCCGGCCGGGGCGGCCGCCACGGCGTCCGCGGAATCGGCAATTCGTTAGACACTCGAAGGAATTTCCCGAACAATGATCAGTCATGGGAAAGACCTATGAGCGCATCGACGGCAGGCTCCGCACGTTCATCGAGGAGCAGCCCCTCTTCTTCACCGCGACCGCGCCCCTGGCCGGCGACGGCACGGTCAACCTCTCCCCCAAGGGCCTGAAGGGCTCGTTCGCCGTTCTCGACGAGCACACGGTGGCCTACCTCGACTTCGCGGGCTCCAACGCGGAGACCGTCGCGCATCTGCGCGAGAACGGCCGGATCACGCTGATGTGGTGCGCCTTCCAGGGGCCGCCGAACATCGTGCGGGTGCACGGCCGCGGGGAGCCCGTCTTCCGGGACGACCCGCGTTTCCCGGACCTCCTCACCCGTTTCCCGGACATCGACCCGAGCCCGCACGGACTGCGCGCGATCATCGTCGTTCACGCCGACCTCGTACGGGACACCTGCGGGTACGCGGTGCCCTTCATGACCTACGACGAGGAGCGCGACCTGCACGCGAAGCGGTTCGCGCGCGAGGACGACGAGTCGCTGAGCGCGTACTTCACCAAGAAGGAGCACATCGCCGCGAGCATCGACGGACTGCCGGGGCTGCCGCTCCCCCTGCCGAAGAGCCCGATTTAGGCGTCTTTATGAGATCTATACGGGTTGGGAGCTGCTTGAACCATTCGCGCGATATTTGACGGAATTCTCCCTTTCGTGCCCACTCGTCTCCTACGGTGGGCACAAACGTGCGCAAAGCCGCGCACGGGAATCATGGGGGAAACATGTTCCGACCCACCCGCGAGCCTCAGAGCAAGCGCCATCTCCGCTCCTCCTTCTACGTCGTCGGCGAGGGCATCCTCGGCGAATCCGCCGACGGCCCGTCCCTGGAAGCGCTGACACCGACCACGGTGGCGGCCCTGCGCCGCTTCCAGTTCTCCCGGCTCGGCCCGCGCTCGACGCCGAACCAGCAGCTCGACCGCAACGCCCGCGCCGAACTGGCCAGGGCCATGACGACCGCGCAGGGCCAACCCGACCAGGACGGGCTGCCGGCCGGCTTCACCTACCTCGGTCAGTTCGTGGACCACGACCTCACCCTGGACGCCACCGCGGTGCACCTGGAGGAGGACGTCACGGTGCGTCAGCTCCTCCAGGGCCGCTCCCCGGCGCTCGACCTCGACTCCCTGTACGGTCTCGGCCCGCACCACGCCTTCGACCGCCGCTTCTACGAGGACGACGGGATCCGGCTGAAGACCGGGACGACCCAGGGCGTGCCGGGCGACGGGTCGATCGTCGGCCAGCCCCTCGCCGGCTTCGACCTGCCCCGCGTCGGCATGGGCTCGCAGCGGTCCGAGCGGCGCCGGCCGCTGATCCCGGACGCGCGCAACGACGAGAACCTCGCCGTGGCCCAGGTGCACTGCGCCTTCATCCGCTTCCACAACCGTGTGGTGGCCGACCTGGTCGCCAAGGGCGTGTCCAGCGCGGTGCTGTTCGAGTCGGCGCGCGAGACGGTCGTCAAGCACTACCAGTGGATGCTGCGCCACGACTTCCTGCCCCGGCTCGTCGACCCGGACATCGTCGCGGACGTCTTCACCAACGGACGCAAGGTGTTCGAGCCGGCGCCGGCCGAGCAGGACCGGCCGACGATGCCGATCGAGTTCTCGGTGGCCGCCTTCCGGATGGGCCACAGCATGGTCCGGGGCGCCTACAACTGGAACCGGGTCTTCGACGACGGCCGGGGCACGCTGGAGCTGCTGTTCCGGTTCTCCGGCACCAGCGGCATCCTCTCCCCGCCGCCCGCCGACGTCTCCGACCCCGAGGCCGGCGAATTCGAGCGTCTGCCCACCAACTGGATCGCGGACTTCCGGCGTCTGTTCGCCTTCCAGGAGGCGCTGCCGGGCAAGACCGAACTCCAGGTGCCCGCCGAGAAGTTCAACGTCGCCAAGCGCATCGACACACTGCTGGTCAACCCGCTGGCCAACCTGCCGCTCGGCTCGTTCGGCGGCCGTGGGCAGCAGCCTCCGGCCGAAGAGCTGAACCTGGCCTTCCGCAACCTCACCCGGGCCTCCATGCTGCGGCTGGCGACGGGACAGCAGATGGTCGAGCACTTCGTCGACCGGAAGGTCGACGTGGAGCCGCTCGGCGTGGACGACCTGGTGCAGGGCAACGGCGGCGCACAGGTCGACGACGCGCTGCGCGACGACCTCAGCGAGAACTGCCCGCTGTGGTTCTACGTCCTGCGCGAGGCCGAGGTCAGGGGCGGCGGCAAGCTCACCGGCGTCGGCGGACGCCTCGTCGCCGAGGTGTTCCCCCGGGCCATCGAGGGCAGCCGCCACTCCATCGTGCGCGACCCCTTCTGGCGTCCCTTCCTCAGCCCCGTCCAGGACCGCAACGCCAAGGACGTCTTCGAGATGACCGACCTGCTGCTGTACGCGTTCGAGGAGCGCGCCGACCTGCTCAACCCGCTGGGTCCGTGATCACTGCCGATTTCGGCGGCTGACGGCACACGGCGGGACGAAGGGGCCGACCGGGCACGACCCGGTCGGCCCCTTCGCGTGTGCGGGTCTGAACACTCCGCGGTCGCGGCGCGTATCTGTGGGCCAAGGGTCAGTACCCCACGGAGGAACCGTGACCACCACGATCGCCGGCGGCCGTGCCGCCCGCCGTCAGACGATGCGCCGCATCCGTCCGCGCCGCTCCCCGGCCGTCCCGCTGCTGATCGCCCTCTGGGCGGGCGCGGCGGCTGTGCTGTGGCTGTGGTGGAGCAACACGCCGTCCATCGCGGACACCAACGGCATGATCCTCAACGCGGGACGGATCACCGGTCTGCTCGCCGGCTACCTGATGGCGCTCGTCGTGCTCCAGATGGCCCGCGTGCCGGCGCTGGAGCGGCGGGTGGGATCGGACCGGGTGGCGCGCTGGCACGCGATGACCGGCCGGTACACGCTCTGCCTGACCTTCGCCCACGTGTTCCTCATCATGTGGGGGTACGCCCTTCAGGCCGGCAAGTCGCTCGGCGACATCGTCCAGCAGACCGTCGACTCCATCAACCAGCTGCCCGACATGGGCAAGGCCGCCATCGGCACCGGTCTGCTGCTGGTCATCGGGCTGGTCTCGATCGGTCCGGTGCGCCGCCGGATGCCGTACGACACCTGGTACCACGTGCACCTGATGACGTACGCGGCGGTGTTCCTGACGTTCTGGCACCAGATCACCACCGGCAACGACTTCGCCGTGGAACCGACCGCGAAGACCTTCTGGTACGTGCTGTACGGGGCGGTCACCGCGCTCGTGGTCTGGTACCGCATCATCACCCCCATCCGGCTGAATTTGCGTCACCGCATGTACGTCGAGGCGGTCATCGAGGAGACGCCGGGCATCGTGTCGGTGCTGATCGGCGGACGCAAACTGCACCGGATCGGCGCCGAGGCCGGGCAGTTCTTCCGCTGGCGGTTCCTGGCGCCGGGCATGCGCTTCAGCTCGCACCCGTACTCGCTGTCCGCCAACCCCCGTCCCGAGCTGCTGCGGATCACGGTCAAGGCGATCGGCGACCACAGTGAGGCGCTGCGCGAGCTGCGGCCCGGCACCAAGGTGTGGGCGGAGGGCCCGTACGGGGCGATGACCGCGTCCCGGCGCAGCCGCGGCAAGGTGCTGCTGGTCGCCGGCGGTGTGGGCATCACCCCGATGCGGACGCTGTTCGAGACGCTGCCGGGCGCCCCCGGTGACATCACGCTCCTCTACCGGGCCAACAGCACCCAGGACCTGGCGCTGTGGGACGAGCTGGCGAAGATCGCCGACGAGCGCGGGGCGCGGCTGATGTACGCGGTGAACAGCCCCGACGGGGAGCGTCCCGACATCTCGGCGGAGTCGCTCCAGCGGAAGATCCCCGACATCGAGGACCACGACGTCTTCATGTGCGGGCCGAACGGCTTCGCCCAGTCGGTCTACGAGGCATTGCGCGGCGCCGGGGTCCCCGCCCGCCGCATCCATCACGAGTCGTTCGAGATGTGAGCGACGGGAATCAGGAGCTCAGAAAGAGATGAGGAAGAGCCACCCCCTTCGGCGTGTCGTGCTCGCCACCGCCGCCACCGTGTCCGGCATCGTGCTGCTTTTGGCGCTGAAGCCGGATTCGGACCCCGCCTCCTCGGCGGCCGGCACCCTGCCCCCGCAGTCCTCGGTGCAGGGCGGGGCCGCGCAGGCCGCGGGAACCGCCACGGTCACCGGTGACGCGGTCCAGACCCAGTACGGGCCGGTGCAGGTCCGGCTGACCGTGGCCAACGGGAAGATCACGCAGGCGGAGGCCGTGCAGACCCCCAAGGGCGGTCAGAGCGACCAGATCAACGCGGGCGCGGTGCCCAAGCTCAACCAGGCCGCGGTCGCGGCCGGCAGCGCCGACATCGACTCCGTGTCCGGGGCGACGTACACCAGCGACGGCTACAAGAAGTCGCTCCAGTCGGCGCTGGACAAGGCGAAGGCGAGCGCGGGGGCCTCCCAGGGGTCCGGCGCCGCCGCCCAGGTCTCCGGCACCTTCACCGGTGACGCGGCGAACACCCAGTACGGGGCCGTGCAGGTCCGCATCACGGTGAGCAACAACCGGATCACCAAGGCGGAGACCGTCCAGGCGCCCAAGGGCGGCCAGAGCGACCAGATCACCGCCAACTCCGTGCCGAAGCTCAACCAGGCCGTGGTCACCACGCAGAGCCCGAACATCGACGCGGTGTCCGGGGCGACCTACACCAGCACCGGGTACAAGCAGTCCCTCCAGTCCGCGATCGACAAGGCGAACGCCAGCGCTGGATCGCAGGGGTCGGGGTCGCAGGGATCGGCATCTCAGGGATCGGCGTCTCAGGGATCGGGGTCGCAGGACGCGGGCTCGCAGGGCTCGGGCTCGCAGGGCTCGGGCTCGCAGGGCTCGGGGTCGCAGGGCTCCGGGAGCGCGCAGGCGTCGGGCACCTTCACCGGTGAGGCCGCGGACACGCAGTACGGGGCCGTGCAGGTCCGCGTCACCGTCACGAACGGCAAGATCACCAAGGCGGAGGCGGTGCAGGCGCCCAAGGGCGGGCAGAGCGACCAGATCACCGCGAGCGCGGTGCCCAAGCTCAACCAGGCGGCCGTCGCGGCCGGCAGCGCCGACATCGACGCGGTGTCGGGGGCGACGTACACCAGCGCCGGCTACAAGGAGTCGCTCCAGTCGGCGCTGGACCAGGCCGGTGGCTGAGACGGTGGCCGAGTCGGCGCAGGCTCCCGCCACGGTGCGTCACGCGGAGGAGGTCATGGGGACGGTCTTCTCCTTCGACGTCCGCGGCGGGGAGAGCGACACGGTGCGGGCGGCGGTCCGGGAGGCGGTCGCCTCCCTGCACCGGGTCGACGAGGTGTTCAGCACCTACCGCGAGGACAGCCAGGTCTCCCGGCTGGTGCGCGGCGAACTGAGCGTCGAGGAGTGCGACCCCGAGGTAGCCGAGGTGCTGGAGCTCGGCGCCGAGGCGGAGCGGGCGAGCGGCGGCTGGTTCAGCCTGCGCTACCACGGCCGGCTCGACCCGACCGGCATCGTGAAGGGCTGGGCCGCCGAGCGGGCGGCACGGCTGATCGCCGAGGCCGGCGTGAGCGGGGTCAGCGTCAACGGCGGCGGAGACGTGCAGTTGCTCGGCGTGCCGGGGCCGGACCGGCCCTGGCGGGTCGGGGTGTCGGACCCGCTGCGGCCGGGCGGGCTCGCGGCGGTGGTCTCCGCCGCCGGGGCCGACGAGCTGGCGGTGGCCACCTCCGGGACGGTCGAGCGGGGGGCGCACATCGTGGACCCGCGGACCGGGCGGTCGGCGGTGACCGACCTCGTCGCCGTCACCGTCGTCGCCCCGAAGCTGACCTGGGCGGACTGCTGGGCCACGGCGGCGTTCGCGATGGGGTCGCGCGAGGCGTTGGGGTGGCTGGAGGCGCTGCCGGACGTGGAGGCGTTACTGATCACGGCCGGGGACGAGGTGCGCTGTACCGGGGGATTGGCCCGGCGGTTGGGATGAGGGCACCCCGTGGCGCCGGGGCTGGGGGTGCGCGCGGCTCCGGGCGCCACGGGGTGCCGCCGCGCCCCCGCAGACGGCGACTGCCCGCGGATCGACTGGGGTGCCGCCGCGCCCACCCGTGCCGCCCCCGGACGGCACGACTGCCCGCGGATCGACGGCTCGGCCTGCCGGCCGACGGCGAGCCTCACGGGCGCGGGGAACCGCGCGACAAGGGGCTCCCACGCACCCGCGGCCCGCGAATCTACGTAGCCACCCCTCAGTGACCGTTCTGCGCCAGGCGCAGCAGATGGTCCGCCAGGGCCTGGCCGCCCGTCGGCTCCCGGCTGATCAGCAGCAGCGTGTCGTCACCGGCGATGGTGCCCAGGATGTCGTGCAGTTCGGCCTGGTCGATCGCCGAGGCCAGGAACTGCGCGGCACCCGGAGGGGTGCGCAGGACCACGAGGTTGGCGGAGGCCTCCGCCGAGATCAGCAGCTCCTGGGAGAGCCGCCGCATCCGCTCCTCCTTCGCCGACTCGCCCAGCGGAGCGCGCGGCGTGCGGAAACCGCCCTCGCTCGGGACCGCGTAGATCAGGTCGCCGTCGGTGTTGCGGATCTTCACCGCGTTCAGCTCGTCGAGGTCCCGGGAGAGCGTCGCCTGGGTGACGCTCAGCCCGTCGTCGGCGAGCAGCTTCGCCAGCTGGCTCTGCGAGCGCACCGGTTGCCGGTTGAGGATGTCCACGATCCGGCGGTGGCGGGCGGTGCGGGTCTGCGGCACGGCGGGCCCGTTCGCCCCCGGCTGCTCGTGGTCCTGCGCCTGGCTCATCGTCGTCTCATTCTCCGGATCGTCCGTCCCCGCTCGCTGCGTCGAGGAGGCCGGGCAGCGCCCCGAGGAAGGCGTCCACCGCGTCGTCGCCGAGGTTCAGCGGCGGCATCAGCCGGACGACATCGGGGGCGGGCGCGTTCACCAGGAAACCGGCCTCCTGAGCCGCCTGCTGCGCCTGGGGCGCGAGTGGCTCGGTGAGCACGATACCCAGGAGTAGCCCCGCACCCCGGACAGATGCGATCAACGGGTGGCCGAGACCCTCGATCCCGTCGCGCAACCTCTCGCTCTGCCGCTTGACGTTCTCCAGCAACCCCTCGTTCTCGATGGTGTCGAGGACGGCGAGGCCGGCGGCGCAGGCGACCGGGTTGCCACCGAAGGTGGTGCCGTGCTGGCCGGGCTGGAGCAGTTCGGCGGCCCGTCCGAAGGCGACCGTCGCGCCGAGCGGCAGCCCGCCGCCGAGACCCTTCGCCAGGGTCACCACGTCCGGCAGGACACCCTCGTGGGCCTGGTACTCGAACCAGTGCCCGGTACGGCCGATGCCGGTCTGCACCTCGTCCAGCACCAGCAGCGAACCGGTGGCGGCGGTGATCGCCCGGGCCGCCTTCAGATAGCCGGCGGGCGGGACGACGACCCCGTTCTCGCCCTGGATCGGCTCGACGATCACCAGGGCGGTCTCCTCGGTCACCGCGGCGGCCAGCGCCTGCGCGTCGCCGTACGGGACGTGTGTGACGTCGCCGGGCAGCGGCAGGAACGGCTCCTGCTTGCCGGGCTGGCCGGTGAGGGCGAGGGCGCCCATGGTGCGCCCGTGGAAGCCGCCGGTGGTGGCGACCATGTGGGTGCGCCCGGTCAGCCGGCCGATCTTGAAGGCGCCCTCGTTGGCCTCGGCGCCGGAGTTGCAGAAGAAGACCTTGCCGTCGCGGCCGAAGTGCTGGAGCAGCCGTTCGGCGAGGGCGACGGGCGGTTCGGCGATGAACAGGTTGGAGACATGGCCGAGGGCGGCGACCTGCCGGCTGACGGCCTCGACGACTGCCGGGTGGGCGTGGCCGAGCGCGTTGACCGCGATGCCGCCGACGAAGTCGACGTACTCCTTGCCGTCGGCGTCCCACAGCCTGCTGCCCTCGCCGCGTACCAGGGCCAGCCGGGGGGTGCCGTAGTTGTTCATCAGCGCGCCCTGCCACCGTGCGGTCAGGTCCTGGTTGCTCACGACGACTCCCCCTGTCGCTCGTCGGGCACGACCATCGTGCCGATGCCCTCGTCGGTGAAGATCTCCAGCAGGATCGAGTGCTGGACCCGCCCGTCGATGACCCGGGCGGTGGTGACGCCGTTGCGCACGGCGTGCAGACAGCCCTCCATCTTCGGGACCATGCCGGAGGACAGCTCCGGCAGCAGCTTCTCCAGCTGGGAAGCGGTGAGGCGGCTGATCACCTCGTCGGAGTTCGGCCAGTCCTCGTAGAGGCCCTCGACGTCGGTGAGGACCATGAGGGTTTCGGCGCCCAGTGCCGCAGCGAGTGCCGCAGCCGCCGTATCAGCATTGACGTTGTAGACATGCCCCGAATCGCTGTCGTCCTGGGATCGGGCGATCGAGGAGACGACCGGGATGCGGCCGTCGGCGAGCAGGGCCTCGATCGCGCCCGTGTCGATGGAGGTGATCTCGCCGACCCGACCGATGTCGACCGGTTCGCCGTCGATCTCGGGCTGGTGCTTGACGGCGGTGATGGTGTGCGCGTCCTCACCGGTCAGCCCCACGGCCAGCGGGCCGTGCTGGTTGAGCAGGCCGACCAGTTCACGCTGCACCTGTCCGGCGAGCACCATGCGCACGACGTCCATGGCGTCCTCGGTGGTGACGCGCAGGCCGGCCTTGAACTCGCTGACGATGCCGTGCTTGTCGAGGGCGGCGCTGATCTGCGGTCCGCCGCCGTGCACGACGACGGGCCTGAGGCCGGCGTGGTGCAGGAAGACGACGTCCTGCGCGAAGGCGGCCTTCAGGTCCTCGTCGATCATGGCGTTGCCGCCGAACTTGATGACGACCGTCTTGCCGTTGTGGCGGACCAGCCAGGGCAGCGCCTCGATGAGGATCTGGGCCTTGGGGAGCGCGGTGTGCTTACGCGTGATGCTCATGACGAATAGGCGCTGTTCTCGTGGACGTAGTCGGCGGTGAGGTCGTTGGTCCAGATGGTGGCGGTCTCGGTGCCGGCCGCGAGGTCGGCGACGATGTGCACCTCGCGGTAGCGCATGTCGACCTGCTCGCGGTCCTCGCCGACGCCGCCGTTCTTGCACACCCATACGCCGTTGATGGCGACGTTGAGCTGGTCGGGCTCGAAGGCGGCCCGGGTGGTGCCGATGGCGGACAGGACACGGCCCCAGTTCGGGTCCTCGCCGTGGATCGCGCACTTGAGGAGGTTGTTGCGGGCGATGGAGCGGCCCACCTCGACGGCGTCGTCCTCGGTCGCGGCGTTGATCACCTCGACCTTGATGTCCTTGCTGGCGCCCTCGGCGTCCCGGATCAGCTGCTGACCCAGGTCGTCGCAGACAGCCCGTACGGCCTCGGCGAACTCGGCCTGCTCCGGGGTGACGCCGGAGGCGCCGGAGGCGAGCAGCAGCACGGTGTCGTTGGTGGACATGCAGCCGTCGGAGTCGACGCGGTCGAAGGTCGTCCGCGTGGCGGCCCGCAGCGCCTGGTCCAGTACGTCGCTGTCCAGGTCCGCGTCGGTGGTGAGGACCACGAGCATGGTGGCCAGGCCCGGGGCGAGCATGCCCGCGCCCTTCGCCATGCCGCCGACGGTCCAGCCGTCCTGGGAGACGACGGACGTCTTGTGGACGGTGTCGGTGGTCTTGATGGCGATGGCGGCCTTCTCACCGCCGTGCTCGGAGAGCTGGGCGGCGGCCGTCTCGACCCCCGGGAGGAGCTTGTCCATCGGGAGCAGGACGCCGATGAGGCCGGTGGAGCAGACGGCGACCTCGCCCGCGCCCACCCCGAGCACGTCGGCGACCTTCTCGGCGGTCGCGTGCGTGTCCTGGAAGCCCTTCGGTCCGGTACAGGCGTTGGCGCCACCGGAGTTGAGGATCACGGCGGTCAGCTCGCCGCTCTTGAGGACCTGCTGCGACCACAGCACCGGCGCGGCCTTGACGCGGTTGGAGGTGAAGACGCCCGCGGCGGCGCGGCGCGGCCCTGTGTTGACCACGAGGGCCAGGTCCGGGTTGCCGTTCTCCTTGATCCCGGCGGCGATGCCGGCCGCCGTGAATCCCTTGGCTGCCGTGACACTCACGGTGCGACTCCGATCGTGGAAAGTCCCGTTTCCTCGGGGAACCCGAGGGCGATGTTCATGCTCTGGACGGCACCGCCCGCGGTGCCCTTGGTCAGGTTGTCGATGGCGCTGATGGCGATCACCCGCCCCGCGGCCTCGTCGAGGACGACCTGCACCAGGACGGCGTTGGAACCGTGGACGGACGCCGTGGCGGGCCACCGGCCCTCGGGCAGCAGGTGGACGAAGGGCTCGTCGGCGTAGGCCTTCTCGTAGGCGGCGCGCACGGAGTCGGCGGTGACGCCGGGCTTCGCCTTCGCGCTGCACGTGGCGAGGATGCCCCGCGGCATCGGCGCGAGGGTCGGGGTGAAGGAGACGGAGACCCGCTCCCCCGCCGCCGCGCTGAGGTTCTGGATCATCTCGGGCGTGTGCCGGTGGCCGCCGCCGACGCCGTACGGCGACATGGAGCCCATGACCTCGCTGCCCAGCAGGTGCGGCTTGGGCGCCTTGCCCGCGCCGGAGGTGCCGGAGGCGGCGACGATCACGGCCTCGGCCTCGGCCAGCCCCGCCGCGTACGCCGGGAACAGCGCCAGGGAGACGGCCGTGGGGTAGCAACCGGGGACCGCGATGCGCTTGGACCCCTCCAGCGCGGCGCGGCCACCCGGCAGTTCGGGGAGGCCGTAGGGCCAGGTCCCGGCGTGCGGGGAACCGTAGAACGTCTCCCAGTCGGCCGCGTCCTTCAGCCGGAAGTCGGCGCCCATGTCGACGACGAGGACGTCCGGGCCGAGCTGCTCGGCGACGGCCGCGGACTGGCCGTGGGGCAGGGCGAGGAAGACCACGTCGTGTCCGGCGAGCGCCTCGGCGGTGGTCTCCTGGAGCACGCGGTCGGCCAGCGGCAGCAGGTGCGGCTGGAGCGCGCCCAGCTTCTGGCCGGCGTTGGAATTGCCGGTCAGGGCGCCGATCTCGACCTCGGGGTGCGCGAGGAGCAGGCGCAGCACCTCGCCGCCCGCATACCCGCTCGCTCCGGCCACTGCCGCACGTACCGCCATGGACTCCTCCTCCTGGATGGCATGACTATACGTTTCGCTGCACGTTTATGCAATCCATTCGGGGGCCGTGCCGGGTCGGGGTGCGACGGAGAATCTTAGTTGGCACATGGAGCGCGCCGGTTGGCGAATCTTGATCCCGTCACGCTGGCCCCCGACTACGGCTGGGGCGACATCAAGACCCTTGCCTTCCTCGGCGCCACCCTGGTCGTGGCTGCGTGAGAGCAGCACGAAGGCCCGCGCCGCCCCGGTCTTCCGTGCCATCGCCGGCATCGTCACCCCCTTCCCCTGGGGATACGACAGCCACGACCCCCTTATCGCCTTCACTACCGCCCAACGGTGGGCCGACGCTTCCGCGCCCCACTGATGGCGGCAGCCAGGGCAGTTGCGGTCAGGCCGTGGAACCCCGCCCTGGGCACCGACGTCGAAACCGGCCACCGTCCTCGGCCACCGCCAGGCTGACCCTCTCGCCACACGGTCGACTCCCGTAGGGACATCTGTGCCGATTTCAGCCCCGCGACCGGCTGACGGTGAGGCCGTCGACGCGCGGGCGTACGGCATCCGCCGACCGGTCAGCCCAGGTCGAGTTCGAGCAGCCCGAGCCGGACGGCCTCGCTGACCGTGCCGACCCGGTTCTCGGTGCCGAGCTTGCGGTAGATGCGGACCAGGTGGGTTTTGACCGTGGCCTCGGTGAGGAACAGGGCGGAGGCGATGGCCCGGTTGCTGAGGCCCTGGGCGAGCAGTCGGA
>NZ_BQUN01000032.1:0-31782 GCF_026008495.1 Streptomyces sp. A012304 | reverse complement strand
CCCCCGCCTCCACGGCGCGGACGACATCGCCACGACCGCTGTAACTGGTCAGCATGACGACATGGACATCCGGTGCGGCGGCGGTGATTCGGCGTGTGGCCTCGATGCCGTCCAAGCCGTCGTCCGACGTGGCGGCATCCGACAGACGCAGGTCCATGAGCACCACGTCGGGCCGCAGTCGCCGGGCAAGGCTCACTGCCTCTGCGCCGTCGCCGGTCTCGCCGATCACGTCGAGGCCGGGCTCGCCCTCCAGCAGGGCGCGCAGGCCGGCCCGGACAACCGTGTGGTCATCCACGATCAGGATCCGCAGCGTCTTCATGGTCACGGTGTGCCGGCCAGGACGCGGTCGGCCGCGGGCAGCATCGCACGGACGCGGGTGCCGCAGCCGGGGGCGCTGTCGAGGGTGAGCGTGCCACCGATGGCTTTCAGGCGTTCACGAGCGGCGGCCAGTCCGAACCCGCGGTCGGGACCGATGGGGTGAGTGGTTTGCTGGTCGAAGCCCCGTCCGTCGTCCCGGACTTCGATGGCGGCGCCGCCGTCCTCGTAGGTGAGGGTGACATGGACATGGGTTGCTTGGGCGTGTTCTCGGGCGTTGGCGAGGAGGCCCTGAGCCACCCGCAGCAGCGTCACGGCCCGTTCGGTGGGCAGGAGAAGCGGTCTTCCTTCGGTATGGAAGGCGACGTGTGGTGCGGTGGTGGAGGGCTGAGGGCGGGTGCACAGGTCACGCAGGGCCGTTTCCAGGCCGTCCCGCTCCAGTGCGGGCGGTGTGAGGTCGCTGATGATGCTGCGAGTTTCCTCCAGGTGCGCGCCGAGGGCCTGGGAGACGGCACGCACCTGGCGCAGGGCGGCGTCCGGGTTGCGTTCCCAGTCCCGTTCGGCGGCCTGCAGGAGCATGCGGCTGCCCGCGAGTTCCTGGGCGAGGGTGTCGTGCAGGTCCCGGGCGATCCGCGTCCGCTCGGCGAGTCGTCCAGCATCGCGTTGACGCTTCGCCAACTCACCTCGTGTGGCAGCCAGTTGGCTGTTCAGGCGCTGCTGCGAGCGGTAAAGGACGACCGTGGCGCCGACGGCGGCGAGCGGGGGCGCCAACACATCGAGGTCGACGCCTCCGCCGATCCGCACCAGGGAGGCAAGCAGGCCGGCCGTGATCGCGCCGAGTGCCGTCGCCGCCACCCGGCGCCCGGGCATCCGCAGCGCCAGCACCGCGAGCGGAACGGCGAGCCATGTGTAGGCGAAGGCGAGTGATACCGGGAGCTGCCAGGACACCCAGGCCCACAGCAGCATCAGCGTCCCCAGCCAGACCGGCCGTCCCGCGACACCGAACCGGTCCCAGCGGGCCGGCCCGGCGATGTAGAGCAGTCCGAGTGCGGCGATGACCGGTGCGACCCTCCAGCACACCTCGTTGTCCAGCTCGACGAGCCGCACGAGAGTGCCCGCGACCGGGAGCAGGAAGACCAGGTGAGGAAGGTGCCGCACGGTCGGGGACAGCCGGTGGCGTACGACGGGGATGGTGGGGGGCACTCGGACTCCCTGCGGCGGGCCGGACGCAGTGACAACGGTGCCAGAAGTGTAGGACGAGCCCTGTGTGTCCCGGATAAACCGCCTTCTGCCGCGGTCACCGCCCCGGGTGCAGGCCCAGCCACCCCGGCGACGGGTCGCCCTTGACCTCGCCGAAGTACAGGGCGAAGGTCTGCTTCAGCCGCTCGATCCCGGCACGGTCCTCCATGAATGTCGGGAAGCCGTCGACGTGGGCGTTCGGGAAGTCCCAGACGGGCTTGAGGCGCGCGTTCGGGGTGATGTCCTCACGGACCGACCAGCCGTTGAAGGCTGCCTTCTGACGAGCCTCGGACAGCTGCCAGTTCATGTAGAGCTTGGCCGCCGCCGGATGGGCGGCCTGCTTCAGGATGGCGGCACGCTGACCCCAAGCCATGAAGGGGGCCTCGTCCGGGAGGACCCATTTCAGCGTCGTCGAGGTGGAGACAGCGCTGCCGGAGCCACCGACGCCGATGATCTTCTGCTTGCTGGTGACCGCGGCGCCGGGAGTGTTGGTGCCGCGAGCGAACTGCGGCTGCTGGGCGGCGAACGCGGCCACCCAGTCCCAGCCGTAGGTGCGCTGGTAGAGGGAGTAGAGGTAGAGGACCGCGTCGTCGTCGTTCGGGTAGGAGGACGCGATGGCGTTCTTCCAGCGGGCGTCGACCAGATCGGCAGCCGTCTTCGGGGCGTCGGTGCCGACGGCCTGGATGTCGTACATGAAGCTGAAGGCGATGACCATCAGCGCCGTCCACGCACCGTCGGGGTCCTTGAAACCCTTGTGGACCTCGGAGAAGCCGGCGGGCTTGTAGGCGAGCAGCTTGCCCTGGCGCTTCCAGCGGGTGAAGTCCTGAAGGGTCTGCAGCTGGACCACGTCGGGGACCAGGGTGCCGGTCGCGAGCTGGTTGTCGACGCGGACGTCGTGGTACTTGCTGTAGTCGACGACGACCGTCAGCTCGACCTCGGGGAAGGCAGTGGCCCAGGCGGTCCGAACGGCCGCGGCCTGGCTGTCGACGTCGCCGCCCTGGTAGAGGACGAGCTTGCCGCCCTCGGCGACAGCGGCCTCGTACAGCTCATCCAGCGAGCGCCGCTCCTCACGGACTCCGAACAGGGCAGCCCCGGAAGTGCGGGGGCCCGATGCGGCAGACGCCGGGACGGCAGCGGCCCCGGCGAGCGCGGCGCCCGCGCCCGCGGCGAGCAGTCGGCGCCTGCTGAAGTCCGTGGACATGGTGGGAATCCTCTCCTCGTGTCTGATCCGTGATGTCGTCGGCGACTCAGGCGCGACGGCCTGACCAGTCTTGCGGGACGGGGCCCTGTTCCGCGTCGCCCGTAAGCCGGGACCGGATTCAACCGTTCGATGGACTTCAAAGGTTCACAGACACCGCGGCAGCGACCAGTGGTGACGGCACAGAACGCAGGCCCGGCAATCTCGGCGCGCCTCACGCCGAGTCCGCCCACTGTCCGATGAGCTGCGTGGCCCGCTCGGCGTGTTCCTCGTGCAGGTTGTGCCCGACGCCGGGCCAGTGGTCCACGCGGGAGCCGGGCACGTTCAGTGAGCAGTGTGCATCGTGAAAAATCGGTGAGTTCGGATACGGCCGCGAGGATGGCGTCGGGTCCGTGGGTGTCGACGAGGTCGACGAAGGGCTGTAGGTCGTGGCCTGCCGCACCAATCCCGTCAGCCGGATGGGGGCGTCGGCGAGCGCGAGCCACCGGTTGGCCTCGTCGGCGAAGCACGCCGCCGACGAACGCCTACGCGACGTCGTGGACAAGGCGAGGTTCTTGGCCTCCCGCCCTTGTACTTGGGGTAGTCCCGTCACGCTGTGTTGCGGGTGAGCCCTGACACGCTGGTTGGAACCAGTGTGGCCGGCGCCGACTAGGCTCACCTCCATGTCCGAGCCAGCCCCTGACCCTCGCATGCAGTCCTTGATCAACCAGCTCCGGCCGGGGGCCGTGAGAACGGTGAAGGTCATCGGGTTCGACGGAGCGGACGTCCTGGTGCGGCTCGTAGATGCCGAAGGGGAGAAAGTCGAGATCGGCCGGATTCCTCGACATGAGGCGTCGATGCGTCGGATGGAGCATCCATCCGAGCTGTTCGAGGTCGGCCAGGAGATCTGTGCCGAAGAGATCGGGCGCTGGCGCGAAGGTCAGCTTCACCTCTCCGCCAGGGCGTGCAAGATTCCGGCCTTGCGGTCCTTTCTGCTCGCGTTCGAGCGAGGGCAGGTCGTCACTGGGACGGTCTCTGAGGTTCACCACTTCGGGGTCTTCGTCCACGTCGATGGCGAACCGGACGGCCTGTGCACCGGCTTCATCCGGGTGCCGGACCTGACGTGGGGCTGGATCGACCACCCCTCCGAGGCAGTCGAAGCCGGCCAGCGGATCACCGCTGAGGTGATCATTGCCGAGACGCGCTCCGGACAGGTCACGCTCTCGTTGAAGGCTCTCCAGGAGGATCCACTCATTCGCTTTGCGGATCAGGTCGGCCAGGCCCTCACCGGGCCGATCACCAAGATCGTTCCTTTTGGCGTATTCGTGCAGCTTGCTCCCGACGTTGTGGGGTTCCTTCACCTCTCAGACCTGACTGACGAGCCGGTCGACACCCCGGATCAGCTCGTCGATGAAGGCGAGCTGATCACAGTGAAGGTCGCCGAGGTCGACCTCCAGCGTCACCGGGTGCGACTGGGCGCCGCCGGCGACGCGGACAGAACCTAGCGGTGCCCTGACCTGTCACTGGTACGCCTCGCTTCGAGCTGCCCACCGCAAGCCAACGGGACAAGTCGCCCGGGGACAAGGCCGTGGTTCAGCCCCGTAATCTCCATGCCATGGGCAACGTCTTCCGGGCCGGCGCGGACAACCTGTACCTGTCGAACGGCGGCACCGAGGTGTTCGTGGAGGTGCTGACCCTCGCCGTCGCCGAGCTCGCCGCCGAGCCGTGGGAGCTGCGGTTCGGGGCGCTGCTGGCCGCGCAGGACCAGCGGGTGATGGGCCGGGGAGCGGTCGGCTTCGACCTCACTGAGCTGGACTGGGGTGCCACCGCGGCGGAACGGGCCGCCGCCAGGGGCTTCCTGCTGCGCGTGATCGACCTCGCCGCCGGCCGGCACCGCTGGGACGAACTCGGGTACGACCCTCCGTACGTCTCGGACCACCTGCTGCGGTTCCGGCGGATGGTCGAGGCGTTCGAGCCGCCTGCCACCGCCCCGCCCGGCGAGGCGCTTCCCGCGCCGGCCGTCGCCTCGTGCGCCGCGCACCGGGTGCTGAGCGGGCTGCCGCTGTGGGAGGGGTGTGTCTTCTGCCACCGATGAGCCCCGGCATGATGATCACATGACACCGATCACCGGACTGGATCTGACCGGCTTCACCGAGCGTGAGCCGGGCGTGTGGACCGACGCGGCGGGACTCGTCCTGTCGGTCCACTTCTTTCCGCTCGTCCCGGACCTGCCGGCCCCGCTGCACGAGACGGAGCGGCTGGGGGCCGGGCTCGCGCAGGGCGTGGCCGCGGCCGGTGGCGGACTGATCGAGGCGGTGCCGGGTGCCGTGGACGGCGTCCCGGCGCTCCGCCAGCTGGTGAAGATGCCCTTGTCCAGCCGGCCGGGGCAGGCCTTCCTCGGCACCTGGACCATCCCCAGGGCCGGATGCAGCACGGTCCTGAAGGTCCAGGCCGCGGAGGGTGCGACGACCGGCATGCGGGAGGCGATGGTCATGGCCCAGGTGGGGCCGGCCGACTACTTCCGGCCCCACCCGTACGTCGGCGGGCAGCTGGGCGGGCTGCCGTACCACGTCGGCGACCACGAGCAGTGGGACGCGCGGTTCCCCGACCACCCGCTCACCCTCGTCCGGGCGGCGCTGAACCGGATCACGCCCACGGTCACCCTCGACGAGCGCTTCAAGGCCCTGCCGCCGTTCGCGGGCCCGGCGACCCAGCAGGCATCCCAGGCACCCCAGGGTCCACAGGGGACCCAAGCACCCCAGCACCCGCAGGCGCCGCAGCACCCGCAGGCACCGCATGGTTCCCACCAGTACCCGCAGGCCCCGCAGCCGCCGTACGCCGCTCAGCCGCCGTACGCCCCGCAAGCGCCGCAGACGCCGCCCAAGCGGGGCTGGTTCCGGCGGAAGAACGGCTGACCACGCACCGGAACCGGCGGTCTACCGCTGCTTGATCCTCAGGAACGTGATCGAGTTCGCCGGGAAGGTGTACGTGAACTCGCCGGCGACCCCGGTGAAGGTGGACGTGACCGGGGCGACCGGGGTCTGCGTCTGCGTGTTGACCGCGTCCGGCGCGGCGGCCAGGGTGGTCACCTTCGCGCGGGAGGCGACCTTGGCGCCGCCCAGGTCGATCGCGGTCCGGGCGTCGGCGGACTGGGCGTTGACGACCTTGACGATGAGGTCACCGGTCCGCTTGTCCTTGGTGACGACCTGGCGGAACGGCTCGGCCGGCTTGTCGTCGGTGAAGCTGCCCCACTCCTGGCCGTCGAGGTAGAGGGTGACCTGGCGGCCCCGCACCTTGATGTCGATGTCGTAGGCGCGGCCCGTCTCGATCGTCCCGGGCTTGGAGATCAGCGTCGACTTGCCTCCGTCCACGGCCTGCTCGACGGCGCTGGTGGTGTTGTTCCAGCCGCCGAGGTTCCACCAGTAGTAGTTGCCGGTGTCCTTCACGCCGAAGGCGACGAGGAAGCCCTCCTTGCCGGACTTCTTGGTGGCCTTGACGTGCAGGTCGTAGTCGTGCCAGTCCTTGTCGCCGGCCGAGACCATGGTGTTCTCGGCGGCGGCGTCCGTCTGCACGTACTGCCCGTCCTGGATCGACCAGCTGCCGCCGCCGGTGTGCGTCCACCGGGAGGCGTCACCGGAGAAGTCGTCGCCGAGCAGTGTGCCGCCGTCGGCGGAGGTGACCTTCACGTCGTCGTACGCGGCGCTGGTCGCCCACGTCGAGAGGCCGACGGCGCCGGTGATGGGGCCTTGCATCGAGGGCGTGCCGGTGGCCGTCGAGGGGACGACGCGGTCGCCGACGTTGTTCATGAACAACTTCTGGACCTCGTAGTTGGCCGAGTTCCAGGAGGCGTGATTGTTGAACCACACCATGTCGGGGCTCCACTGGACGTAGTCCTCGTTGGCGAACAGCGGGGCGTAGGAGGCGAGTTTGACGATGTCGGCGTTGCGCTCCAGGCCGGTCATGAAGGCCGCCTCGGCGAGGCCGTTCTTGAAGGCGTTGCCCCAGGAGGCGTACTCGCCGAGGAAGACCTTGGGGCCCTTCCTGTCGTAGGAGTCGTAGCGGTCGTTGTTCTGCAGGAACCACTGCGGGTTGTTGTAGTAGTGCTCGTCGACCATGTCGACCCCGGCCTCGCGGTTGAGCCGCCACGCCGTGTCGAAGGTCGAACCGGCGTCGTCCGGGCCGGAGTTGGAGACAACGGTGATGTCCGGGTACTTCGCCTCGATGGCGGCGCGGAACTGCTTGAACCGGTCCATGAACTCGACCGGCAGGTTCTCCTCGTTGCCGACCCCGATGTGGGTGAGGCGGAACGGCCTGGGGTGGCCCATCTGGGCGCGCTTCTTGCCCCAGGTGGAGGTGACCGGCCCGTTGGCGAACTCGATGAGGTCCAGGGTGTCCTGGATGTGCCGCTTGAGCAGCGCGTCGTCGACGACGGCCTTGTTCTGGCCGCAGCCGGTCACCAGGGCCGGGACCACGGGCAGCGGCATCGCTCCGATGTCCTCGGCGAAGCGGAAGTACTCGTAGTAGCCGAGGCCGTAACTCTGGTTGTATCCCCAGAAGTTGGCGTTGGTGGCGCGCTCCTCGACGGGACCGATGGTGTCCTTCCACTGGTAGGAGCGGGCCCGCTGCCAGCCGGACGCCTCGCTGTAGTCCTGCATGGAGCCGGTGTTGACCAGGCAGCCGCCGGGGAAGCGCAGGAAGCCCGGGTTCAGGGCGGCGACCTTCTCGGCGAGGTCCTTGCGCAGGCCGTTGGGCTGATGCTTGTAGGTGTCGCGGGGGAAGAGGGACACCATGTCGAGGGCGGCGGCCGCGGCGGAGCCGACGGTGAGGCGGCCGGTGCTGCTGGTGCGGGTGGCGGTGAAAGTGGCCTTGTACTTGGCCCAGCCGCCCTTCACGGCCACCTGGCGGACGGTCGCCAGCGTGCCGTCGGCGTCCCGCAACGAGACGGTCAGGGTCGTGCCGCCCTCGGCGCGGGCCCACACCGAGAAGTCGTACTTCTTGCCCTGCTCGACCCGGATGCCGGTGTTGTACCCGGCGTTGGTGACGGAGGAGCCGGCACCCAGGGAGAGGTAGGTGCGGTTGCGTTCGTTGAGGCGGCCGCCGTCGTTCACGGTCTCGGCGGTGCCGTCGACCGTCCAGGAGGTCAGCGGGGTGTAGGAGCGGTTGTCGACGGTCGAGTACTCGAAGGAGCGGTTCTGCACGAGTTCGGCGTACAGGCCGCCGTCGGCCGCGCGGTTGATGTCCTCGAAGAAGACGCCGTACATCGTGTCGTCGATCGTCGCGCCCTTGGCGGTGGGGTCGACGGTGATCTCGTAGTCGATGACCTCGGCGGCCTGGGCGGGGGCCGGTACAGCGGCCGCGGCAAGCAGGAAAGCGCTTGCCGACAGGCCGAGTCTCCAGCCGGTGCGGGTGGTGCGTGACATGGATACTCCGCGGCTCAAAGGATGGGTCGTTCGAAATATCAGACAATGATCAGCACTTCGAACGGCAAGATAGGGAGGGGGCGGCAGCGCGTCAATGGGGCGCGCGGCAACGGACGGGACGGAGAGCGGGGCCTGATGGGCGAGTTCTGGCCAGTGCCGGACGTGCTGGCGTACCTGGCCGGGAGCTGGCGGGTACGCCGGTCGGCGCGGGATCCGGCGAGCGGGACGGAGGGCCGCTTCGAGGGGACGACCACTTTCCGGCCACTCGGGGACGGCGGCCTGCTGCACCACGAGTCGGGCACGTTCGTCTGGCAGGGCGTCGCGCGCCCCGCCGAGCGGACCCTGCGCTTCCTGCCCGGCGCCTCACCCGGGACGGCGGACGTCCGCTTCCAGGACGGGCGCCCCTTCCACGACCTGGACCTGACCACCGGCCGCCATCTCGCCGACCACCCGTGCTCGGCGGACCTCTACCGCGGTGAGTTCACCGTCCGCGACGCCGACCACTGGCGGACCGTGTGGCGGGTGGGCGGCCCCGCGAAGAACCTGGTCCTGACCACGGACTACGTCCGGGAACGCTGAGCCGACGCCCCGTCGAACCGCAGGTTCCAGCGGCCGCACCGCCCGGTGAGCGCGGTCGTCGACAGCGGGCGCACGTCGATGTTCCAGTACGACGAGGGCGGCGCCTTGAGAGCGTAGACCAGGGCCGCGCGGATCACGCTGGGCTCCGCCACGGCGACGATCCGGCCACCGTCCTCGACCGGCCGGGTGTCGAGCCAGCCACCCACCCGGGAGATGAAGGCGAGCAGCGACTCGCCGCCGTGCGGGGTGGCCTGGGGGTCGGCGAGCCAGGCGTCCACCGCCTCCGGTTCCCGCGCCATCGCCTCCCCGAGGGTGAGCCCGCGCCACCGGCCCATGTCGCAGTCGCGCAGCGCGAGCTGCACGAGCGGGGCGTACCCGAGGGCGTCTCCGGTGGCGCGGCTGCGCGGGGTGGGCGAGCAGTAGCGCAGCTCGGCGGCCGCGAGCGGCAGGAGGTCGCCGGCCACGCCCAGTACCTCGTCCCAGCCGGCCTGATCCAGCGGCTGGTCGTCGTCGAAACGCTCCGCGAGCAGCGGGGAGCTGCGCGCGGCCGCGACGAACGTGACCCGCAGTGCCATGCGGTGATGGTGAGGCGCGCAAGTGCGCAGGTCAAGGGGTGTTGTCGGACGACTTCTCGAATCCCTCGGACTCCTCACTCCTGTCCGGCTTCAGCAGCTCGTCCGGCTCGTCCGGCTGGTCGAGCTGGTCGAAGAACAGCGCCATCCAGCGCTCCGGCTTCTCCAGCCCCTCGAAGCCGATCTTCTCGTACATCCCGTGCGCGTCGTGGGTGGCGAGCAGCAGGCGGCGCAGTCCGTGCGGCCGCAGGTGGTCGCGAACACCCGCGACGAGCGCCGTCCCGAGGCCCTTGCCGCGTACGGCGGGGTCCACGTACACGTCGCACAGCCAGGCGAAGGTCGCCAGGTCGGTCACGACCCGCGCGTAGGCGACCTGCTCGCCCGACGCCGTGTCGTACACCCCGAAGTTGAGCGACCCGGCCATCGCCCGGTCGTGTTTCTCGCGCGCGCGGCCGAGCGCCCAGTAGGCGTCGGTGGACAGCCACCGGTGCACGCGGACGGCGTCGACGCGGGCGGGGTCGGCGGAGATCTCGTAGCCCTCGGCGAGGGGCGGGACGTCGGTCATGGAGGGAGGCTCACAGATCGGGTACCGGGTGTCGAACGGATTCCCCGATCACCTCGTCGCACGCCGCCCGCAGCCGCCGTACGCCCTCCGCGATCTCCTCCGTCCCGGCGACCGCCGCGAAGCTCAACCGGACGTGGGCGGCCGGTGGTTCGGCGCTGAAGTACGGGCGGCCGGGGGTGAGGGCGACGCCCGCCCGCAGGGCCGCGGCCGTGAGCGCGCCCTCGTCCGTGCCGTCGGGCAGGCGCAGCCACAGGTGGTAGCCGCCGGACGGGACGTGCGGCAGGGCGAGTTCGGGCAGCCGCAGCGCGAGCGCGGCGGTCATCGCGTCCCGCCGGGCCCGCAACTCGGCGGCGATCGCCCGCAGATGGCGCGGCCAGGCGGGCGAGCCGACGAGTTCGAGCGCGGCCTCCTGGAGCGGGCGGGGCACGAAGAAGGTGTCGACGACCTGGATGGCGCGCAGCCGTTCCAGGACCGGGCCGCGGGCGGCGAGCGCGCTCACCCGGAAGCTCGGGGAGGTCGCCTTGGTGAGCGAGCCGACGTGGACGACGACGCCGTCGGGGTCGTCGGCGGCGAGCGGGCGCGGCAACGGCCCGGCGTCCTCGTGCGCGAGCCGGCGCACGAAGTCGTCCTCGACGACGAAGGCGCCCGCCTCGCGCGCGATGCGCAGCACCTCGCCGCGCCGGGCGGGGGCGAGGACGGCGCCGGTCGGGTTCTGGAACAGCGGCTGGCAGACGAAGACCCGGGCGCCGGTCGCCCGGAACGCGTCGGCGAGCAGCTCCGGTTTCACCCCGTCCCGGTCGACCGGCACCGGTACGGGGCGCAGCCCCGCCGAGCGGGCGATCGCCAGCATGCCCGGGTAGGTGGGCGACTCGACGAGGACCGGCGCGCCCGGCGGGGCCAGGGCGCGCAGGGCGGTGGTGAGCGCCGTCTGTCCGCCCGCGCTGACCAGCACCTCGGCCGCGCCGACCGAGCCGCCGAGGGAGCGGGCGAACCACTCGCGCAGCTCCGGCAGCCCTTCCATCGGCGGGCGGCCCCAGGCGCCGGGGCGCCGCCCGGCCCGCGCGAGGGCCGCGGACATCGCCCGCTCGGGCTGGAGGGAGGGGTGCAGATAGCCGCCGTTGAACTCGATGACGCCGGGCGGCGGCGCGGCCAGCGAGACGGTGACCCCGGAGGCGTCCACCGAGCGCGGGACGAGGTCGGCGGCCCCGTCCGCGCTGAGCGCCACCTCCTGCCAGGAGGTGTCCCCCTCGCGGGCCGCGACGGTGCGCGAGGGACGGGCCCGGAAGGCCCCGGCGCCGGGCCGGGTGACGACCAGCCCCTCCGCGGCCAGGTGCGCCAGGGCCCGCGAGACGGTCACCGGACTCACCCGGAACCGCTCGACGAGGGCCCGGCTCGACGGGAGCTTCTCACCCGGAGAGTAGCGGTCGAGCTCACGCCGCAGCTGTTCCACCAGTTCACCCACGCTGCTACGCTCATGCATGAAGACACAGAGTAGCGCTATCGCTCAGCCTGCGATAGCGGTGAGCGCCCCGTCGGCCCGCGGGTTCGGCACCCTCCAGGCCGCCCTCGGGGTCGTGGCCTTCTCGCTCACCTTCCCCGCCACCGCCTGGGGCCTGGAGGGCTTCGGGCCCTGGTCGCTGGTGGCCGTGCGCAGCGTCCTGGCCGCCCTGATCGCGGGCGGCTGTCTGCTCGCCGTGGGGGCGCGTCTGCCGGCCCGGCGGCACTGGCCGGGGCTCGCCGTGGTCGCCGCCGGAGTCGTGGTCGGCTTCCCGATGCTCACCACGCTCGCCCTGCGGACCTCCACCACCGCGCACGCCGCCGTCGTGGTCGGCCTGCTGCCGCTGACCACGGCTGCGCTGTCCGCCCTGCGTGTCGGCTCCCGCCCCTCCCGCACCTTCTGGACGGCGGCGCTGGCGGGGGCCGGGGCGGTGGCGGCGTTCACCGTGCAGCAGAGCGGCGGGACCCTGACGACGGCCGACCTGTACCTGTTCGGGGCGCTGCTGGTGTGCGCGGCCGGCTACACCGAGGGCGGGAGGCTCGCCCGGGTCATGCCGGGCTGGCAGGTGATCGGCTGGGCGCTGGTGCTGTGCCTGCCGCTCACCGTGCCCGCCGCCGCGGTCGCGCTCGCCCATGAGCCGGTCCGGCTGACCGCGCACAGCGTGGCCGGGCTGCTGTGGGTCGCGGCCGGTTCGCAGTTCCTCGGCCTGGTCGTCTGGTACCGGGGCATGGCGGCCATCGGCATCCCGAAGGCCAGCCAGTTGCAGTTGGCGCAGCCCCTGCTCACACTGGTGTGGTCGGTGCTGCTGCTGGGCGAGCGCCTGACACCCGCCGCCCCGCTGACGGCAGCGGCCGTCCTGGTCTGCATCGCCGTCACCCAGCGGGCGCGTGGCTGAGCGGGCCTCACTGGACTCAAGGCCACGGACCGCTGCTCCCGTACATGGTGAGGAGGCCCCCGAAGATGCGTGCAACCGTCGGCGACCAGCTTGTGCAGCACGGCAGGGTGGTCGGCCAACACGACAAGGTCGGCGAGATCGTCGAAGTACTCGGTCAGGAGGGCAATCCCCCGTACCGCGTCCGCTTCGAGGACGGGCACGAGGGACTGTGCTCGCCCGGTCCCGACACCGAGATCCGCCACAAGGAGACCGGCCCGTCGAGGGGACGGTAGATCAGCGCGGTGGACTCGCCGGCCGCTGGTAGTGGTCGGCGACCACCCGCGCCATCGCCCCGATCCGGTCCGCCGTCACGTCCTTGGCGGCGAAGAAGACATGTCCGCGCACCTCGGGATGGCCGGCGGCCAGGGTCAGGTGCCGGGACAGCTCGGCCGGGTCCTGCCAGGCGGCCGGCTGTGCCGGATCCCCCGCCTTGTACAGCGCCTCCCCGAGGTACAGCTTCGTCCTGCTGCCCCGGGCGACCTCCGCCCACCAGGGCACGAGCCTGGCGTAGTCGGCGGCGGACAGGCCGATGTTCCAGTACAGCTGCGGGACGATGTAGTCGATCCACTCCTCCCGCACCCACTTACGGGTGTCGGCGTGGATGGCGTCGTACGACTGGAGCGCCTGGGTGTCCGAGCCGCGCGGGTCGGTGGCGGCGTTGCGCCACACCCCGAACGGGCTGATGCCGAACTGCGTGCCCGGCCGCACCGCCCTGATCCGCGCCGCCGTCTCCCGCACCAGCCGGTCGATGTTGTCGCGCCGCCAGGCGGCCCGGTTGGGGAAGGCGCCGCCGTACCGGTCGTAGGCCGCGTCGTCGTCGAAGGTCTGCCCGGCCACCGGGTACGGATAGAAGTAGTCGTCGAAGTGCACGGCGTCCACCGGGTACGCCCGTACCGCGTCCAGCATCGCGTCCTGCACGAACGCGCGGACCTCCGGCAGCCCGGGGTTGTAGTACAGCTTCCCGGCGTACGGCACCACCCAGTCGGGGTGCCGGCGCGCGGGGTGGGAGGCGACGAGCCTCGTCGGATCGTCGTGGATGGCGACCCGGTACGGGTTGAACCAGGCGTGCAGCTGGAGCCCGCGCGCGTGGGCCTCCGCGACGGCCGTGCCCAGCGGGTCCCAGCCGGGCGCCCGGCCCTGGATGCCGGTGAGGACCTGCGACCAGGGCTCGTACGGCGAGGGCCACAGGGCGTCGGCCGTGGGCCGCACCTGGAAGATCACCGTGTTCAGGCGGTTGCGGACCGCCAGGTCCAGCCGGTCGATCAGCTCGGCGCGCTGCTGCTCGGCGCTCAGGCCCGGGCGGGAGGGCCAGTCGCGATTGGCCACCGTCGCGAGCCACAGCCCGCGCATCTCGGTCGTGGCCCGGCGCGGGTGCTCCCCGAGCGGTGCCGCCGCCCCGCGCGGGTGCTCCCCGTGCGGGGCCGCCGCACCCGTCGTCGTGAACGCCGACAGCGCGGCCAGCGCGAACGCCCGCCGAGTCAGTCGCCCCATCGCCACATCCCCACACACCGTGGATCCGCTCGGTCACGGATCGTCTTCGCGCCCCAGCATGCCCCCACCCCGGCGATCGATCATCGATACTTGCTAGTAACGTGCACGTTCGGAGCAGGCCGACCGGGACCCGGCAGACCTGACACAGCCATCGCCAGACAGCGCAGGAAAGGGACGATGTGACCGACATCGAACGCGTGGGAGTCGTGGGCTGCGGCCAGATGGGGGCGGGCATCGCCGAGGTCTGCGCCCGCGCCGGACTGGACGTCAAGGTCGCCGAGACCACCGGCGAGGCCCTGGAGATCGGCCGCACCCGGCTGTTCAACTCCCTCGCCAAGGCCGCCGAGCGCGGCAAGATCACCGAGGAGGAGCGGGACGCCACGCAGGCGCGGCTGAGCTTCACCACCGACCTCGGCGAGTTCGCCGACCGCGATCTGGTCATCGAGGCCGTCGTGGAGAACGAGCAGGTCAAGACGGAGATCTTCCAGGTCCTGGACCAGGTCGTGACCCGCGCGGACGCGATCCTCGCCTCCAACACCTCCTCCATCCCGCTGGTGAAGCTCGCGGTCGCCACCTCGCGGCCCGACCAGGTCGTCGGCATCCACTTCTTCAACCCGGCCCCGGTGCAGAAGCTCGTCGAGCTGATCCCGGCGCTGACCACCTCCGAGGGCACGCTCGGCCGGGCGCAGCTGTTCACCGAGAAGGTGCTGGGCAAGCACGCCATCCGCGCCCAGGACCGCTCCGGCTTCGTCGTGAACGCGCTGCTGATCCCGTACCTGCTCTCCGCGATCCGGATGTTCGAGACCGGCATCGCCAGCCGCGAGGACATCGACAACGGCATGGAGATGGGCTGCGCCCACCCCATGGGCCCGCTGAAGCTGTCCGACCTCATCGGCCTGGACACGGTCGCGTCGGTCGCGCAGTCGATGTACGACGAGTACAAGGAGCCCCTGTACGCCGCTCCCCCGCTGCTCCAGCGCATGGTCGACGCGGGCCGGCTCGGCCGCAAGACCGGCTCCGGCTTCTACACCTACGGCTGATCACCCCCGGTGACCCGTACGGGCCCGGCGCTCCTCGGAGTGCCGGGCCCGCGCCGTTCACACGCCGTGTGCGCGTCGGACCCGCATATGCCGCGCGCACACTCTCCCCTCCGGTCCACCGGGCGGGTTCACTCACCATGCGCACGCAAGGGATGTGAGACGACCACGGAAAGGAGCGGACACGTGACCGCCGATCCCGAGCATCCCGTCGTCCAAGGAGAACTCGCGGAGTTACGGCGCCGGCTCGACGTGGCGTACGCCCGCGTCGAGGGCGGCCTCGCTCTGCTGACACACCGCACGGAGGAGACCGCCAAGGAGGTCGACGAACTGAGCACCCGGATCGTCACCCTGGAGCACGCCCGCTGGCCGCTGCCGTCTATCGCGGCGCTCACGGCCGTCGGCGCCCTGGTGGTGACGCTCTGGCAGGTCTTCGGACGCTGAGCCCTCCGCGACGCCTCAGGGTGTGCTGTCCTGGCCCAGCCTGAGGTGGTGCAGCAGCAGTAACGCGGCCGCCATGTTGGCGGCCGGGACCTCCCCCCGGGCGACCAGGTCCGGGACGAGTTCGAGGGGGACCCACTCCCGGCGGTCCGACTCGAAGTCGTCCACGGGGTGCCCGACGTACTCGCCCTCGTCGGCCCAGTAGATGTGGTGCACGGCGTCGGTGAGACCGTTGGACGGTTCCACGCTCGTCAGGTGGTGCAGGGGTCCCGGTCGCCAGCCGGTCTCCTCCTCCAGCTCCCGGGCGGCCGCGTCGGCGACGTCCTCGCCGTCCTCGACGACGCCGGCCGCGAGTTCCCACCCCCAGCTGTCGGTGATGAAGCGGTGCCGCCACAGGAGCAGGACCTCGTTGGCCGCGTTCACCACCGTCGCCACGGCGACGGGCCTCAGCCGTATGAGGAAGTGGTCGAGGTGCCGGCCGTCCGGCAGCTCGACATCCGCGAGGTTGACGCTGAACCAGCGGTTCTCATAGACAGTTCGTTCGTTCTGCTTCGTCCACTGCACGGTTCTGCCACCTTCCGTCGAGTAAGGGGCAATATCGCAGCAGGGACTGTGCACCGCGGGTGACTAGAGCGGTACGCGCAGGGCCCCGTCGATGAGTTCGGCCGCTTCGGACGTGCCCGCGCAGCCGTTGCGCACGAGGTGTTCGCGCACCGCCCGCAGTCTGTCCCGCAGGCGCTGCGACTCCATTCCACGGGCCTGTTCGGCCATCCGCACGGCGGTGACCACCGCCCGGTCGGCGTTGCCCTGGCGCAGTTCGATCGTGCTGAGCATGGCGAGCCGGTGCACCCGGCCGCGATCGTGGGCGGGCGTGTCCACGGCGGCCGCGGCGTGCTCGGCGGCGGCCGTGAGGTCGCCGAGGTTGAGCAGCGCCTCCGCCACCTGGACGTTGACCAGGCCGGGCTGGACATAGCCGGTCTCGTCGGGTTCCCGGCCGCGCCGGATCCGGTCGGCGGCCGTCTCGGCGCGCCGGATGCACGACAGGGCGCTGCTGCCGTCGCCGAGGTGGGCGTACGCCTTGGCCTGCATCGCGTACAGGTCGGAGGCGAGGGCGGGCGTGATGTGCTTGCCCGCGGTGCGCAGCGCGGCCTCCGCGAAGGCCACGGCCTGCCGGTACTCCCGCATGAACAGCGACTGGTTGACCAGCAGCGCGATGACGTAGGCGCCGAGCCCCCGGTCACCGCTGGCCTTGGCCAGCCGCAGCGCCTGGTGGAAGTAGCGCTGGGCGAGGCCGTGCGCGTCCGAGTCGTACGCGCAGATGCCGGCGATCGCCACCAACCCGCCGGTGGCCCGGTGCAGTTGACGGCCGGTCGCGTCGGTGTAGCCGCCGCGCAGCAGCGGTGCCGCCTCGGCGTTGAGGAAGCCCACGATGCGACTGCGGGTCGCCACCCCGCCGGCCTTGCGGTACATCTGCTCGTAGTGGGTGCGGGCGGCGCGCAGCATCTCGATGTCGGCGGGCGTGACCCGGTGCCGGCCGCCGCGGGAGACGTCGACGTCCTCGGGCGGGTTCTCCCACTCCCACACCGGCATCACCGCGGGTGTGCCGGTGACCGCCGGTGCGCCGAGGAGGTGCGGCCGCTGCTGCTCGTCCGAGCGCCACAGGGCGGTGGCCCGCTCGACGAACCCGGACAGGGAGGTGCCGTGCGAGGCCGACGGCTCGCCCGGGACGCCGAGGCCGATGTCGTCGAGGGTGACCGGCCGGTGCAGACGGGCGGCGAGCACCTCGCAGATGAGGTCGGGCACCTGACCGCGCGGCCGCTGCCCCTTCAGCCAGCGGGCGACGGCGGTGTGCTCGTAGCGCAGGGCGAGTCCGCGGGCGCGTCCGGCCTGGTTGACGTGGGCGGCCAGACCCGCGTGCGAGATCCCCGCCTCGTCCAGGATCGCGTCGAGCAGTGTGTTGGGCTGCATGAGTGCCCCCCGGTGGCTCCGTGCGGTCAGAGTAGTGGGAGCGGCTTCACACGGGGTGTGAAGCGAGTGCGCGTATCCGTACCGTGTGCGCGCTGTTGCGGAGGGTTTCCGACCGGTTGACTGAAATGCCTCGAAAGAGGTCAGCCGGGCCGCCGGCTCCCCCTCGTACAGCGGCGGCCCGGCGGGGCGCTCGGTGTGAGCCGACGGGGACGGGCGTTCTCCAGCACCAGCAGCGCCACGTCGTCGGTCGGGTGGCCCCCGGTGTGACGCAGGAGTGAGCTCTGCACCGTGCGCAGGATCTGTTGCGGGGAGACCGGGTGGTCGTGGAGGGCCTTCTCCAGGGCGGCCGTGAGGGAGAAGAACCGGCCCCTGGCGTCCCTGGCGTCCTCGGCGCCGTCCGTGTAGAGGACCAGGGCCTCCGCGGGGAGCAGCGGGCCGCAGCGCGTGGCCGGCAGCGGACCGGTCGGCAGGGGGAACGGGCCGAGCGGCGGCAGCGGATCCGCGCGGGCCAGCGACCGCACGGCCCGGCCCCTGCTGAGCAGGTAGGGCCAGGGGTGCCCGCAGTTCAGGGCGGTGATCTCGCCGTCCCGGCCGATCTCCAGCAGCAGGAGGGTGACGAACTCCTCGGCGACCGGGGCGTCGGGGGTGCGGCCGCTCGTGGGGTGTTCCTCGCGGTGCCGTTCACGCAGGTGGCGGGCGAGGGCCCGGTCCAGCCGGCGCAGCAGCCGGTCGAGGTCGGGCTCGTCGTGCGCCGCCTCGCGGAAGCTGCCGAGGAGCGCGGCGACGGTACCGAGGGCGGGCAGTCCGTGCCCGCGCACATCGCCCATCACCACCCGTACGCCGTGCTCGGTGGCGATGACCTCGTACAGGTCGCCGCCGACGGTGGCGCCGCGGTCCGCGGAGAGCTGGGCGGCGGCAACGCCGAGGCCGTCCACGTGCGGCGGCAGCGGCCGCAGCAGCACGTTCTGGGCGGCCGTGGCGATCCGGCGGGCCTGTCGCAGCTCCCGCAGCAGCCGCTGCCGGACGTGCAGGATCAGCCCGGTGCCGACGGCGAAGAAAACGAAGCTGGTGACGATCCTGGCGCCCCACCCGTCCTGCTGGGCGAGCGGGCAGGCCAGCTTGTAGGCGATCGCCACGGCGCCCCAGGCCGTGGGCAACCCCAGTGAGAGGGCCCGGCGCAGCGGCCGCCTGATGCCGAACATGTCGATGGCCCCCCATCTAGGCCCTGACCGCGCAGACAGACCGGCCTCGAAAGGCCGGTCCGATTCTGTCGACGTCCTGGCCCGCGGGGACCGGATCACCGGAAGAACTCACCCTATTGAGTGAGGTGACCGCTATGCCCCGGACGGGGCACGGGGAACCGCGCGATCAGCCACGACAACGCCGCGGCCGGACCTCCACGCGGTCCCCCGCCATGACTAGCCGCGCAGGACCGCCCCGGTCCGCTCGCCCGCGAGGGCGACCGCCGCGTCCCGGGCCGCCGAGGCCTCGTCGACCGTCAGCGTGCGGTCCCCGGCGCGGAAGCGCAGGGCGTACGCCAGCGACTTGCGCCCGTCGCCGAGCTGCTCGTCGTTCTCGTACACGTCGAACAGCCGGATGCCCTCCAGCAGCTCGCCCGCGCCCTCGCGCAGCGCGGCCTCGACCTCGGTGTGCGGGACGAACTTGTCGACGACGAGGGCGACGTCCTGCGTGGCCACCGGGAAGGTGGAGATGCTCGGCGCCTGCGGGGTGTCGTCGCCGACCGCCTCCAGGACGTCGAGGTTCAGCTCCATCGCGCAGCTGCGCGCGGGCAGACCCAGGGCCTTCACCACGCGCGGGTGCAGCTCGCCCGCGTGGCCGACGACCCGCTCGGCGCCGTCCACGACGACGACCAGCTCGGCGCAGCGGCCCGGGTGCCACGGCCCGTACTGGCCCTTGCGCACGATCAGCTCGGCACCGGCCTCCCGGGCGACCGCACGGCCCGCCTCGACGGCGTCGGCCCAGTCGGCCGGCCGGCCCTTGCCCCACCAGCCGGCCTGCTCGCGGGCGCCCGCGAGGACGACGGCGACATGGCGCGGCTGCTCGGGCAGCACGGCGTCGAGCGCCGCGAGTTCCTCCGCGGTGGGCCGCCGGTCGACCGGCGGATGACCGGCGGCGCGCCGCTCCTCGCGCGGGTGGAACACCAGCCCGGTCTCGAACAGGGCGAGGTCATGGCCGCCCCGCCCGTCGTTGCGGCGCAGCGCACCGAGCAGGCCCGGCAGCAGCGACGTACGGAGGGCGGGCTCCTCGTCGTTGAGCGGGTTCGCCAGCTTCACCACACGGCGGGCCGGGTCGTCGGCCTCCAGCAGCAGCTGGTCGAAGACCTGCTCGCTGACGAAGGGGTAGTTCGGCGCCTCGACGTAGCCGGCGCCGGCCAGGGCCCGGCCGACCCGGCGGTGCAGCCGCTGCCGGTGGGTGAGGCCGCGGCCCGAGGGGAGCTTGGGCAGCGTGGAGGGCAGGTTCTCGTAGCCCTCCAGGCGGATGACCTCCTCCGCGAGGTCGTTGGCCTCGGCGAGGTCGGGCCGCCAGGACGGCACGGTGACGATCAGCTCGTCCTGCCCGTACACGTCGCAGCCGATCTCCTGGAGTCGCCGTACGACGGTCTCGCGGCCGTAGGTGACGCCCGCGACCTTGTCCGGGTGGTCGGCCGGGACGGTGATGGTGTGCGGCGCGGACGGCGCGATGACCTCGGTGACGCCGGCCTCGGCGGTGCCGCCCGCGAGCAGCACCAGCAGGTCGACCGTGCGCTGCGCGGCGGCCGCGGCGGCCTGCGGGTCGACGCCGCGCTCGAAGCGGCGGGACGCCTCGGAGGACAGCTTGTGCCGGCGGGCCGTACGGGCGATGGAGACGGCGTCGAAGTGGGCGGCCTCGATCACCACGTCGGTGGTGGCGTTCTCCGCGCCCTCGGTGTCGTCGTGGTCGGCGATCTCGGTGTCGGCGCCGCCCATGACCCCGGCGAGGCCGATGGGCCCACGCTCGTCGGTGATCACGAGGTCCTCGGCGTGCAGCTTGCGCTCGACGCCGTCGAGGGTGACGATCTTCTCGCCCTCGGCGGCCCGGCGCACGCCGATGGTGCCCTGGACCAGCGTGCGGTCGTAGGCGTGCAGGGGCTGGCCCAGCTCCATCATCACGTAGTTGGTGACGTCGACGGCGAGCGAGATCGGGCGCATGCCGACCTTCTGGAGCCGGCGCTTCAGCCAGATCGGGGAGCGCGCCTCGGGGCTCAGACCGGTGACGGTGCGGGCGGTGAAGCGGTCGCAGCCGATGGGCTCGGAGACCTGGACCGGGTAGCCGAAGGCGTTCGGGCCGGGCACGTCGAGCAGGGCCGGGTCGCGCAGCGGCAGGCCGTAGGCGATGGCGGTCTCGCGGGCGACGCCGCGGATGGACAGGCAGTCGCCGCGGTTGGCGGTGACGGCGATGTCCAGGACCTCGTCGACCAGTTCCAGCAGCTCGATGGCGTCCTTGCCGACCTCGGTCTCCGGCGGCAGCACGATGATGCCCTTGGTGCCGTCGTCGCCCATGCCCAGCTCGTCGCTGGAGCAGATCATGCCGTGGGAGGTCTTGCCGTAGGTCTTGCGCGCGGAGATCGAGAAGCCGCCGGGCAGCGTGGCGCCCGGGAGGACCACGACGACCTTGTCGCCGACGGAGAAGTTGCGGGCGCCGCAGACGATCTCCTGGGGCTCGCCGGTGCCGTTGGCCTGGCCGACGTCGACGGTGCAGAAGCGGATCGGCTTCTTGAAGCCCTCCAGCTCCTCGATGGTGAGGACCTGGCCGACGACCAGCGGGCCCTTGAGGTCGGCGCCGAGGTGCTCGACGGTCTCGACCTCCAGACCGGCGGAAATGAGCTTGGCCTGGACGTCGCGGCCGGTCTCGGTGGCCGGCAGGTCGACGTACTCCCGCAGCCAAGAAAGCGGGACCCGCATCAGATCTCCATCCCGAACGGCCGGGTGAACCGGACGTCACCCTCGACCATGTCTCGCATGTCTTCGACGTTGTGGCGGAACATCAGCATCCGCTCGATGCCGAACCCGAAAGCGAAGCCGCTGTACTTCTCCGGGTCGACGCCGCAGGCGGTCAGCACCTTGGGGTTGACCATGCCGCAGCCGCCGAGCTCGATCCAGCCCTCGCTGGAGCAGGTGCGGCAGGGCCGGTCGGGGTTGCCGACGGACTCGCCGCGGCAGACGTAGCACACCATGTCCATCTCGGCGGACGGCTCGGTGAAGGGGAAGAAGTTCGGCCGCAGCCGCGTCTTCATGCCCTCGCCGAACAGCGCCTGGACCATGTGGTCGAGGGTGCCCTTGAGGTCGGCCATGGTCAGGCCCTCGTCGACGGCGAGCAGCTCGACCTGGTGGAAGACCGGCGTGTGCGTGGCGTCCAGCTCGTCGGTGCGGTACACGCGGCCGGGGCAGATCACGTACACCGGCAGCTCGCGGTCGAGCAGGGAGCGGATCTGCACGGGCGAGGTGTGGGTGCGCAGCACGACGCCGGAGTCGCTGCCGCCGTCCGGGGCCTGGACGAAGAAGGTGTCGGCCTCGCCGCGGGCCGGGTGGTCCGGGCCGATGTTGAGGGCGTCGAAGTTGAACCACTCGGCCTCGACCTGCGGGCCCTCGGCGACCTCGTAGCCCATGGCGACGAAGACGTCCTCGATGCGCTCGGAGAGCGTCGTGAGCGGGTGGCGGGCGCCGGCCGGTACGCGGTCGTACGGCAGGGTGACGTCCACCGCCTCCTCGACCAGCACGCGCGCGTCGCGCTCGGCCTCCAGTTCGGCCTGGCGGCCCGCGAGGGCCTTGTTCACCGCGCCGCGGGCCTGGCCGACGAGCTTGCCGGCGGCGGCCTTGGCGTGCGGGGGCAGGGCGCCGATCTCGCGGTTGGCCAGCGCCAGCGGGGAGGTGCCGCCGGTGTGGGCGACCTTGGCCTCCTGGAGCGCGTCGAGGGAGTCCGCGGCGGCGAAGGCGGCGAGCGCCTCGTCCCGCATGCGCTCGATCTCTTCCGGTTTCAACGCCTCGACCTCGACAGGGTCGTACGACTTATTGGGTGCCGACATCTCTTCCCGTGCTTCCGATTGGCTGGCGGATGGTCCCCGTGACCGGCTCTGAGTCGCTCGGTGGGCCGTATGCAGGACACAAAGGTGCCAAAGGCCGAGTCTAACGGGGTGAAGGAATACGGATGCGCCCGCGGGCTGTCCGGGCCGATCTACGAGAGATACGCCGGGGCCCCCACGGGCAGCGTAAATCGGAACTGCGCGCCGCCCGCGGGGGCGCGCCCGACCGTGATGGTGCCGCCGTGGGCCTCGACGATGCCCTTGACGATGTACAGCCCAAGGCCCGTGCCGCCGCGCTTGCTGCCCCGCCAGAAGCGGGTGAAGACGCGGTTCATGGACTCCTCCGGGATGCCGGTGCCCTCGTCGCTCACGATGACCGACGTGGCCGCGTGCTCCCCGTCCTCGCCTTCGCGCGGGGACGGGGCGGGCGTGATGTCGATGGTGACGGTTCCCTCGCCGTGGCGCACCGCATTTTCGATGAGGTTGCTCAGCACCTGGTCGACCTTGTCGGGGTCGGCCCACAGGGCGGGCAGCGGCTGCTCGATGCGCAGCAGGAACCGGTCGGCGGGCTGTCCGGCGGCGACGTAGGCCTGGATGTGACGGCCGACGGCGGCGCCTATGTCGACGGGCTGGCGGCGCAGCTCCAGCCGCCCGGAGTCGATCCGGGAGATGTCCAGCAGTTCGGCGATGAGCCGGGTGACGCGGTCGGCGTCGGCGTCGACCGTCTCCAGCATCAGCCGCTTCTGGTCGTCGGTGAAGCGCGACCACTTGGCGAGGAGGGTGGCGGTGAAGCCCTTGACGGAGGTGAGCGGGGAACGCAGCTCGTGGGCGACGGTGGCGATCAGCTCGGCGTGGCTGCGTTCGGTGCGGCGGCGGGCCTCGGTGTCCCGCAGGGAGACGACGACGCGGCGTACGGGGCCGGTGGGCTCGCTGCGGACGTACCGCGCCGACACGAGGACTTCCCGTCCGCCCGGCAGGAGCAGGTTGCGCTCGGGCTGGCGGACCCGGATGGCGAGCCCGCCGTACGGGTCGGTCAGCTGCCACCAGCGGCGGCCTTCCAGGTCCTCTAACGGCAGGGCCTTCTCCAGCCGCTGTCCGAGGGCGTCGGCGGCGGGGACGGCGGTGATGCGCTCGGCGGCGGCGTTGAAGCAGACGACGTGTCCGTGCTCGTCGGCGACGACCAGCCCGTCGGGCAGGTCGTCGGGGTCGATGCCGAGTTCGGTGAGGTCACCGGCCGGTCGGGCTGCGGGCGGGCGCCTCGCCGTACCGGCTCCCCGTGCGCTGCTCGTACCGACACTCATCCCCGTACCCCACCTCCACAGACGAGGGCCCCCGAGCTGGTCACCCTACTAGCTGTCGGTGACGGAGCGGCACCCTCCGGGGGCGCGCTGTGCACGGGCCGACGCATAGAGACATACGGCCGCGGCGGTGGCCAGGTTCAGGCTCTCGGCTTTTCCGTGCAGGGGGACGCGGACGACGGCGTCGGCGAGCTCGCGGGTCTCCTCCGGCAGCCCCCAGGCCTCGTTCCCGAACACCCACGCGGTGGGTCCGCCCATGGTGCCCTTGTCGAGTTCCTCGTCGAGGTCGTGCCGCCCGGCGCCGTCGGCGGCGAGGATCCGCACCCCGGCGTCCTTGAGCCCTTCCACCGCGCGCTCGACGGGGACGCCGACGGCGACGGGCAGGTGGAAGAGGGAGCCGACGGAGGCGCGTACGGCCTTGGGGTTGTACAGGTCGACGGAGGCGTCGGTGAGGACGACGGCCTCGGCGCCGGCGGCGTCCGCGCACCGCAGCACGGTGCCGGCGTTGCCGGGGTCACGGACGTGCGCGAGGACGGCGACGAGCCGGGGGCGGGCGGCGAGGATGTCGTCGAAGGGCGTGTCGAGGAACCGGCAGACGCCGACCAGGCCCTGCGGGGTGACGGTGGTGGAGATGTCCTCGATGACCTCTTCGGCGGCGAGGTGGACGCGGGCGCCGGCGGTGCGGGCCTCGCCGATGATGTCGGCGTAGCGCTCCGCGGCCTCCACCGTGGTGAACAGCTCCACCAGCGTGTTCCCGTGCCCGGCGGCCTCCCGTACGGCCTGCGGCCCTTCCGCCAGGAACAGCCGCTCCTTCCCCCGGAAGTTCCGCCTGGCGAGCCGCCGGGCGGCGGTGACGCGGGGGGAGCGGGGGGAGATGAGGTCGGGAGTGGCGGGGGGCATCCTCTTCACTTTCAGGAGCGGAGTGGTTCGTGACGGGACACAGCAACAGGACCCGCAGGCTTCTGCGAGCCTGCGGGTCCCTCGGTCACGTCGGCCTAGAGCCGAGGTGGTGTCACGCCGCCTTCGGGGCGTTGACGTCGCTCGGCAGCGCCTTCTGGGCGGCCTCGACGAGCGCGGCGAACGCGGTCGCGTCGTTGACGGCCAGCTCGGCCAGGATCTTGCGGTCGACCTCGATGTTCGCGGCCTTCAGACCCTGGATGAAGCGGTTGTACGTCATGCCGTTGGCGCGGGCAGCGGCGTTGATGCGCTGGATCCACAGCTGACGGAAGTCGCCCTTGCGCTTCTTGCGGTCGTTGTAGTTGTAGACCAGCGAGTGGGTGACCTGCTCCTTGGCCTTGCGGTACAGGCGCGAACGCTGACCGCGGTAGCCGGAGGCCTGCTCGAGGATCGCCCGGCGCTTCTTGTGGGCGTTGACTGCCCGCTTGACGCGTGCCACTTGTTAACTCCTTGTAGCGGGGTCGTGGGTGTCCTCACACGACCCGGAAACGATTGGGTCCCGGTCAGAGATCAGGCGCGAGACGCTCGCGCCCGATGTCACTTGCCGAGAAGCTTCTTGATCTTCTTGGCGTCGCCCGGGGCCATCTCGGCGTTGCCGGTGAGGCGACGCGTCAGACGGGACGACTTGTGCTCGAGCAGGTGGCGCTTGCCGGCGCGCTCACGGAGCACCTTGCCGGAGCCGGTGACCTTGAAGCGCTTGCTGGCACCGCTGTGCGACTTGTTCTTCGGCATAGCGCCGTTCTCTCCTCGTCGGTGGCGCTCCGGTGCCCGGTCCGAAAACCGGGCACGGATGGAGCGTCGTTGTTTCGGTTGGCATCCAGGGGACTGGCGCCCCCACGGATGGATCACGCCTCGGCAGGCTCCTCGGCCGGCGTCTCGGCGGCGGCAGGGTCCTGCGAGCGGCCGGGGTGGGCCTTCGCTTCGGCCTTGCGGGCCTCCTGCGCCTGACGGGCCTCGGCCATCGCCTCGGTCTTCTTCTTGTGCGGACCGAGAACCATGATCATGTTGCGGCCGTCCTGCTTCGGGTTCGACTCGACGAACCCGAGGTCCTGGACGTCCTCCGCGAGACGCTGCAGCAGTCGGTAGCCCAGCTCGGGCCGGGACTGCTCACGACCGCGGAACATGATCGTGATCTTGACCTTGTCGCCCTGCTTGAGGAACCGGACGACGTGACCCTTCTTGGTGTCGTAGTCGTGCGGGTCGATCTTCGGCCGGAGCTTCATCTCCTTGATGACCGTGTGCGCCTGGTTCTTGCGCGCCTCACGGGCCTTCATGGCCGACTCGTACTTGAACTTCCCGTAGTCCATGAGCTTGCAGACCGGCGGGCGGGCGTTCGCCGCGACCTCGACCAGGTCCAGGTCGTACTCCTGCGCAAGCTCCAGTGCCTTCGCGAGCGGCACGATGCCGACCTGCTCGCCACTGGGACCGACAAGTCGCACCTCGGGAACGCGAATCCGGTCGTTGATGCGGGGCTCGGCGCTGATGGATCCTCCTCGGTAGCACCACGCGGCGGTCTGGCGGACGGCCGCGTAACGTCTTGTGTCGTTAGACCTATAACCACGCCGAGACAGAAAAAATGCCCCGAACGATCACAGGCGGGGCTCCAAGCACTACCGGAGCACCGCCGCGAGGATCGCGGGGCGCGCTACCGGGCGACTCCATCGTCCGTACGGAACGATGGTGGTCGCCTGACCGGGGTGACCCGCCGTCCCGGAGGGCGGTCGGGTGGGAGTTCGGAGCCTCCACTTGTGGGCCGGACACAGTCATGTCCAGCCGGTCGTTACACAAGGCTAGCAGTTCAGGGACACGTGCGCTAATCCGGTGTCTCCCGCCTCCTGCTGTCAAGGGGGCGTGGACCGGGCCCTATCGTGTTCTGCATGAGTGAGACCTCCCCCTCGGACAGCCCCGAGACGCCCGGCGGCGCCGACTTCGACGAGATGACCCGCGACATCGCCGAGGTCCCGGCGGTCGAGGTGATCGTGACGGTCGCCGTCAATCTGATGAGCGCCGCCGCCGTGAAGCTCGGCCTGGCCCCCCATGAAGGGGAGGGCGACAAGTACAAGGACCTGGACGAGGCCCGCAAGCTGGTGACCGCGCTGGCCGGTCTGCTGGACGCCAGCGCGACCGAGATCAGCTCGTTCCACGCGGCGCCGCTGCGCGACGGCCTGAAGTCGCTCCAGCTGGCGTTCCGCGAGGCGTCGATCGTCCCGGACGAGCCGGGCCAGGGGCCGGGCGAGAAGTACACGGGCCCGGTCTACGGCTAGACCCCGCTCATCCGCGTACGTACAAGGGCTCGCCCGGAGGCGTCGTCCCGGCCGGCAGCAGTGCCAGGTCGAGGCCGCGCACCAGGCGGGCCCGCAGTGTCTCGTCGGCGGCCAGGCGCCGGGCCACGGCCTGGGCGGCCTCGGCGGGCGCGGCGGCCGGGTCCAGGACCAGGGCGAGGGTGCCGTCGGCCTGCCCGGGCCCGAGGTGGGCGCTCAGGACGGCGGGTTCGGCGGCCACCGCCTCCCGGACCGCCGCGCGGACGGCCGGGTCGGTGAGCGGGTCGGTGGTGGTGCGGCCCTCGGCGAGCGCGAGCAGGGCCGGGCCCGTCAGCTCGAAGGCGACCGGTCCGGCCAGGTCGAGGACGACCGTGTCGGCCTTCTCGTGCGCGGCGGCCTGGAGGGCCTGGTGCAGGGGGACTGCGACGGGGCGGGCGGCGGGGTCCCAGCGGGCTAGGGACTCGGTGGAGGTGAAGGCGGGCAGCGCCGTGCGGCCGCCGGCCTTGAGCGTCGGGACGGCCATGTCGCTGGTCTTCTCGCGGCGCAGCCCGTTCTCGTCCTCCTCGACCTCCCCCAGGACGGCCACCACGGGTACCAGCAGCCGGGCGCCCTCGAGGGCTTCCAGCACGGGCCCCACGGCGGTGCGGTCCTCGGCCCAGGCGGCGAGCGCGGCGCTCAGCCGGGGGTCGGCGGAGCCGTCGTCGTCGGAGAAGCCGGGGTCGGGAATGTTCTTGTTCGCCACGGTCACCGACCCTATCGGGGGGATGGGGCCGGGCTTGTGCGGGGCCGGAATCACGCCTTCACGGTGTTCACGGACGCTCGTCCGGCCCGGCGCCGCCCCCTTGTGTGCTCTGCGTCGCCGTCCTCGGCGTCACGGCGGCCGGAACCGTCTGGGTGCGGGCATGGGCGCACTCCCGCGCGGACGCCCTATCGTCGTCGGCGGCGCCGTCGTCCCCGGCGTCGGTGTCGGTGAGCATGGAGGCGTCGGTGGAACCCGTGGCCGAGGCGGAGCCCGAGGTGGATCACGGCGCGTCGCCGGCGGCGGCGGTGCCGGTGCCGGTGCCGGACGGCGCTCGGGTCTCCGTGGCCGTGCTGGACATCGGGTCCGGGGAGAGCGCCGGGTACGGCTCGGGCGTCTTCGACACGGCGAGCATCGTCAAGGTGGACATCCTGGCGGCGTTGCTGCTCCAGGCGCAGGACGAGGGCCGGCGGCTGACCGCGCGGGAGGAGGCGTACGCCGCCGTGATGATCCGCAGCAGCGACAACGACGCGGCGACGGCGCTGTGGAAGGCCATCGGCGGGGCCGACGGGCTGGACGCGGCGAACGCGCGGTTCGGGCTGACGGACACCGTGGGCGGCGACGGCGGGCTCTGGGGGCTGACACGGACGACGGCCGCCGACCAGCTGACCCTGCTGCGGCAGGTCTTCGGGGACGACTCGCAGCTCGACGAGGCCTCCCGGACCTACGTCCAGGGGCTGATGGGGGAGATAGCCGCCGGTCAGCGGTGGGGGGTCTCGGCCGCCGCCGACGGCACGGCGTGGGCCCTCAAGAACGGGTGGCTGCCGCGCGGCACGACCGGTCTGTGGGACGTCAACAGCATCGGCCGGGTGACCGTCGGTGGGCGGGTCCTTCTGGTGGCCGTGGTGTCGGACGGCAACGCGGCACTGGCGGCGGGCATCGCGCTCGTCGAGGCGGCGGCGAAGGCGGCCGTGTCGGCGTTCACGGCGTCCTGAGGGGCTACAGGCCGTCGTACGGTTCGTGCTCGCGGCGGCGGCCCTGCCACAGGACGACGGCGGCCACCAGCAGCACTCCCCCGGTGCCGCCGGCGAGCGGGCCGGCCCAGTTCGACGCGTCGTCGTCGGTCTTCGGCGCGTCGGGGCCGGGGCCGAAGTACCGCCGGCCGTAGGCCGTCGACCGAAGGCCCTCGGGTTTCAGGCCGGCGGCGGCCTCGATGGCGGCGGCCGGGTCGATGAAGCCGAAGCCCCGGGAGTCGTCGCGGCCACCGTCCGGGGAGTTGCGGGCGGTGTCCTCCAGGAGCTTCTTGATCTGCGCGGGGGTCAGTCCGGGGTGGGCGGCCTTGACGAGGGCGACGGCGCCGGAGACGAACGCGGCGGCGGCGGAGGTGCCCCAGCCCTCGTAGTACTTGTGGTCGGGGTCGGCGATGACGACGTCCACGCCGGGCGCGCTGACCGTGGCGTACCAGCGGCGGGTGGAGAAGGAGGCGCGGGTGCCGTAGCGGTCGACGGCGGTCACGGCGATGACGCCGGGGTAGGCGGCCGGGTAGGAGATGTGGTCGCCCTTCTCGCCGCCGTTGCCGGCCGAGGCGACGACGACGGCGCCCTTCTTCAGCGCGTACTGGACGGCCTCGTCCTCGGCGGGCTCGGGGTGGGCGGAGGCGGAGTCGTCGCCGAGGGAGAGGTTGATGACGTCGGCGCCCTGGTCGGCGGCCCAGCGGATGCCCTCGGCGAGGGCGTTGCCGCGGGTGTTGCGGGCCTTGGTGCGCTGCGGGTCGCCGTCCTCGAGGATGACGCGGACGGGGAGGATCTTCGCCTCGGGGGCGATGCCCAGGACGCCGTCGGCGTTGCCCTCGCCGTGTCCGTGGCCGGCGATGATGCCGGCCATCGCGGTGCCGTGTCGGGCCCAGGCGCGGTCGCCGGGCTCGGCGCCGAAGCCGACCATGTCCCTGCCGTTCAGGACGTTGCCGGCCAGGTCCGGGTGGTCGGCCTCGACGCCGGTGTCGAGGACGGCGACGGTGATGCCCGCGCCCTTGGTGATCTCCCAGGCCTCGTCGGTGTGCAGTGCCTCCAGCGCCCACTGCTTGGCGCGGATGCCGTCCGCGTACGCGGGAGCGGCGGGCAGCAGGGCGACGGAGGCGGCGAGCAGGCAGCACAGCAGTCCGGCCCGGCGGGTGGGGGTACGGCGGGACGGCGTCCGGCGGCTGCTCATGAGGGCTGCTCCGAGGGCGAGGCGGCGGTCCTGCGCAGGCTGCGTTCGATGCGGTCGGCGAGGCCCTTCGCCTCGTTGCCCAGGCCGGCCTGGGCGGGGGCCGTGGTGGCGCCGGACGCGGTGGCCTCGGCGGCCGGCTGCGGGGTGGCGACGCGGCGGCCGTCGGCCCAGCCGGAGACCGCGTAGACGACGACGGGCGCGTCGGTGAGGACGGAGATCGTCCACGAGGCGCGCTGCCGGTCGCCGAAGGCGGCGGCGACGGTGCCCCGCGCGGCGTAGGGGCGGGGCATCAGGTCGGTGCGGCGGGCCAGGCCCTCCTTGTCGAAGCGGGTGTCGAGCGCCCGCATGCCGTCCGCGTCGGCCGTGGTGAACAGCAGGCCGACGGTGGTGACGTAGCTCTGCGTGGCGTCGGTGTACGTGGCCCGCAGCAGGCGTGCGCAGCCGACCGGGGCGAGGGCCTTGAGCAGCAGGGGGTCGAAGGCGCCGGCGCAGCCGGTGTCCGGGGCGACGGCGATCCGCGTCCAGGTCCGGTCGGCTCCGCCGGGGCCGGCGCCCTGTCCGTCCACGGTGGGCGGGAAGAGCTGATCGACGGGGACGTTGTGCCACAGGCCGCCGGCGGCGGCGTACGAGCCCGCCTCCCCGGCCTCCGCGGAGTCACCGATCAGCCAACTCCCCGTGACGGCACCGCCGATGAGCCCGAGGCCGAGCACGACACAGGCGGCCGCGGCGACGATCCGCCCCCGCCGCGCCCGGTCCCCGTACCCCTCCGGCTCCGCGAACGTCACGACCGGCCGGGTGGCCCCACCCGCACCGCCGGGCGCCATCGGCGCGCTCCAGGACAGCGCGGGGTCGGGACCGCGTGGGGCTTCCGGGGGCGGGGCGCTCGGGGCGGGCGGGACGTCGAACTCCGGGTGGCGCGCGGACGTACCGGGTGTCCAGGCCGGCCCGGCCTCCCGTTCCGTGTCCTGGGGCACCGGGGAATCGGTGCGACGCCCCGGCACGGCACTGGACAGCCCCTCCCGGGGGGACCCGCTGGGTGCCGGCGCCCAGGCACGCGGCAGCGGGCTCCACGCGACGCCGTCCTGCTCGGCACCGAGGCCTACGCCGGCCGGCGGAACGCTCTCGGGGGGCGTCGAGCCGAGACCGGACGGCCGGACGCTACCGGGAGACCTCGAGCCGAGGCCGGACGGCCGGATGCTCTCGGGGGGCGTCGCGGGCCGCGGGACGTCCGGGCGGGCGGGGCGGGGGGTGTCGGCGCCCGTGGCGCGGGAGGTGTCGACGCCCAGGAAGCGGGAGGTGTCCGTGGCCGCGGGGCGGGGAGCGTCCGAGCGGGCGGGACGGGCACGGTTCGCATCCACGGGACCGGAACCGTCCGGCCCGGCGGGACGGGGGACGGCCGAGGTGGCGCCCTCACCAAGGACGCGGGCGTTGTTCGAGTCGGCCGGGCGGGCGCCGTCCAGGCGGAAGATGCGGGAGCTGGGGCGGGGGCCGCCCGAGTCGGTGGAGTGCGGGGTCTGGGCGGCGGAGCCGGGAACACCCGGCCTGGCGGAGCCGGAGGTACCCGGCCTGGCGGAGCCGGACGTGCCTGGCCTGGCGGAGTCGGACGTGCCTGGCCTGGTGGTGCGGTCGTCGTCCCGGGCGACGGGGCGGGCGGCCGAGGAGCGGGCACCGTCCGGACCTGCGGAACGAGCCTCGCCCGAGGCCGCGGGGCCGCCCCCGGTCCTGCCCGGGAAGCCGGTGCCCGAGGCCGCGGGGCCGCCCACGGCTATGTCCTGGGGACCGGGGCCGCCCGAGGCCGGGGGACGCATGCCGCGTCGGTCGAAGAAGCCGGCGTCGGTCGCGGTCCCGGAGCGGGCGCCCTCCGCGTCCCGATCCGCGGGGCCCGTCGTCGGTGGGTTGTCCGGGAAACGGGCCGAGGCGGGGGGTGGGGGCGGGTTCATGGGGTCCGTGGGCTGGGGGGAGGACGGGGGGCGCGTCGGCTCGTCGGGCGTCGCGGCGGGGGGGTCCGGTCCGGTGCCGGACGG
>NZ_BQUN01000031.1 GCF_026008495.1 Streptomyces sp. A012304 | reverse complement strand
CCGTGGGCTGGGGGGAGGACGGGGGGCGCGTCGGCTCGTCGGGCGTCGCGGCGGGGGGTTCCGGTCCGGTGCCGGACGGTTCCGCCGGCGGCCGGGTCGGGCGCGGGGGCGCGGTCGGGCGCGGAGGCACGCTCGGGCGCGGGGGGATCGAGGCGCGGCGTGCTTCCGTGCTCATGCACCCCCCGTTTCCTCATGCCCGGGCCGTCGTTCTCCTGCTCGGGCCCCTCCTGGCCGGCCCGGGCGGCCCGGTGCGGACGTACGGGTCCGTTCTGGGCACGCATACCCGCACGGGTGGACCGTCATCCCGGCACGGATGCGCGGCCGGAGCCGTTCCTCCGTGCGTGCGCGTCACTCTACGGCTTGTCGCGGCGCGAACGGGAACCAGTCCGCGCCCCCGGGGGCATCTGCCCGGATCGTCCCCCTACCCTGCGGTAATCGGGTCTGGCAGGCTGCGTTCATGACTGCGCGCGCCGCCGACCGGACCCGTTACGACCGGGCCACCGCCCATCTCGACGCTCCCCTCGCGATCGTGGACCTCGACGCCTTCGACGCCAACGCGGACGATCTCGTACGCCGGGCGGGCGGCAAGCCGGTCCGGGTCGCCAGCAAGTCCGTGCGCTGCCGGGCGCTGCTGGAACGCGTCCTGGCGAAGGACGGCTTCGCGGGCATCATGTCGTTCACCCTGGCCGAGTCCCTGTGGCTGGCGAGGTCGGGCTTCGACGACATCCTGCTCGCCTACCCCTCGGCGGACCGCGCCGGCTTCGCCGAACTCGCCGGCGACCCCAAGCTCGCCGCCGCCGTCACCGTCATGGTCGACGACGTCGCCCAGCTCGACCTGATCGACGCCGCGCGGGCGGGTGGACGCGAAGTGGTGCGGGTCTGCCTGGAATTGGACACCTCGCTGAAGCTGCTCGGCGGGCGGGTGCGGGTGGGGGCACTGCGCTCGCCGCTGCACTCCCCCGCCCAAGTCGCCGACGTGGCACGGGCGGTGGCCCGGCGGTCCGGGTTCCGGCTGGTCGGGATCATGGCCTACGAGGGGCACATCGCGGGTGTGGGTGACGCTGTCGCCGGGCGCCCGCTGCGGTCGCGTGCGGTCCGGCTGATGCAGGCCGCGGCCCGCCGTGAACTCGCCGAGCGGCGCGCCGCGGTGGTGCGCGCGGTGCGGGCGGTGGCGCCGGACCTGGAGTACGTCAACGGCGGCGGCACCGGCAGTGTGCAGCACACCGCCGCCGAGGACGCCGTCACCGAGATCGCGGCCGGCTCGGGGCTGTACGTGCCGCGTCTGTTCGACAACTACACGTCCTTCACCGGCCGTCCGGCCGCCCTCTTCGCCCAGCCCGTCGTCCGCCGGCCGGGCGTGGGTGTCGTCACGGTCCTCGGCGGCGGCTATCCCGCCTCGGGTGCGGCCGGGCCCGACCGGCTGCCGGTGCCGTATCTGCCGGAGGGGCTGCGCTACGACCCCCAGGAGGGCCCCGGAGAGGTGCAGACGCCGCTGCTGGGCTCCCCGGCCGACGACCTGCTGATCGGGGACAAGGTGTGGTTCCGGCACGCGAAGGCCGGTGAGCTGTGCGAGCGGTTCGAGGAACTGCACCTGATCGAGGGCGACACGGTGACGGCGACGGTGCCGACGTACCGGGGCGAGGGGCACACCTTCCTCTAGGTCACCGGGTCACCCGGGTCGCCGGGTCACGGCGTGCGGCCGATGCCGCTGCCCACCCCGCCGCCGGTGTCCGCGTCGCCGATCGGGCGGATGCCCTTGGTGATGCGGTCCATGTCGGCCAGGGGCGGCCCGTCCTCACCCGCGTCGAACACGAACCGGACGAGGACGGGTGCCTCGGTGCCGACGGTGGAGGGGAAGACCAGGGACTGGACGTAGCCGCCGGGCCCCTCGGCGGTCGTCACCCGCCAGCGGACGTAGTACCCGGCGCGGCTCGCGACCGCGACCTGCCCGAAGGCCACCACCCGGTGGGACTCGATGCCGCCGAAGGGGCGCCGGCCGATGGTGTCGCGGCCGTAGGCCAGCTCGGCCGCGTCCGCGATGTCGGCCTCGGCCAGGACCTTGGGTGAGGTCTCGGCGGTGTCGGTGACGGTGCGGGAGATGACCAGCCCGCGCCGGCACACGCCGGGGTCGACCGGGCAGTCGTAGGTGCCGTCGGTGGTCATGACGACGTCGTCCTGGGCGACGTACTCGGGTCTGACCCAGCCGTCGGGCAGCGGCAGGGTGATGCCGTTCAGCTCGTCGACGACGACGGACGGGTCCTCGGAGGGGGACGGTGACGGGGAGGACGGCGGGGGCGGGGACGAGGCGGCGGCCGTCGGGGGCGACGCCGGCGGCGCGGTCCGCTCGCCGCCCCCGGGGTCCTCGCGCAGGAGGACGGCCCCCGTGACGACCGCCGCGACCAGGACGGCCCCCGTCACGGCCAGGGCGACGGCCCTGGCGCGCCCGCCGCCGCGCACGGCGGACGGCGGGCCGGGCACCGGCGCCGCCACGGGGCCGAAGCCCTCGGGGGCGCGCCGGTGTTCGGTCCAGGCCGTGCCGTCCCACCAGCGTTCCTGGTGCGGGGCCGACGGGTCGCGGTACCAGCCGGGCGGGGGCGTGATGCTCATCCCGGCACTGTAGGACGGGCCCTACAGGGGTGTGACGTAGGCGCCGGAAATGCCTCCGTCGACCAGGAAGTCGGCGGCGTTGACGAAGGAGGAGTCGTCGCTGGCGAGGAAGGCGACGGCGGCGGCGATCTCCTCTGCCTCCGCGAACCGGCCGAGCGGGATGTGGACCAGGCGACGGGCGGCCCGCTCGGGGTCCTTGGCGAACAGCTCCTGGAGCAGCGGGGTGTTGACCGGCCCGGGGCACAGGGCGTTGACGCGGATCCCCTCCCGGGCGAACTGCACGCCCAGCTCACGGGACATGGCGAGCACGCCGCCCTTGGAGGCGGTGTAGGAGATCTGCGAGGTGGCCGCGCCCATCCGGGCGACGAAGGAGGCGGTGTTGATGATGGAGCCCTTGCCCTGGCGCCGCATGTAGGGGATCGCGGCCTTGCAGCACAGGTAGACGGAGGTGAGGTTGACCTCCTGGACGCGCTTCCAGGCCTCCAGGCCGGTCTCCAGGATGGAGTCGTCGTCGGGCGGGGAGATGCCGGCGTTGTTGAAGGCGATGTCGACGCTGCCGTAGGTGTCGTACGCCGTCCGGAAGAGGGCCTCGACCTGGTCGGCGTCGGTGACGTCGACCTTCACGAAGATGCCGTCGACCTCCTCGGCGGCCGCCTTGCCGCGGGCCTCGTCGACGTCGCCGCAGACGATGTGCGCGCCCTCGGAGGCGAGCCGGCGGGCGGTGGCGAGGCCGATGCCGCTGCCCGCGCCGGTGATGACGGCGGTGCGGCCCACCAGGCGGCGGCAGATGATTTCGTCGGTCACTGTGCGGGGCCCTCCGTGCTGATGAAGACGTTCTTGGTTTCGGTGAAGGCGGTCAGGGCGTCCGGGCCCAGCTCGCGGCCGACGCCGGACTGCTTGAAGCCGCCGAACGGGGTCCAGTAGCGGACGCTGGAGTGGGAGTTGACGGACAGGTTGCCGGCCCGTACGGCCTGCGAGACGCGCAGCGCGCGTCCGACGTCCCGGGTCCAGACGGAGCCGGAGAGGCCGTACGGGGTGTCGTTGGCGAGGCGGATCGCGTCCTGCTCGTCGGTGAAGGGCAGCAGGACGGCGACGGGGCCGAAGATCTCCTCGCGGGCGGCCTCGGAGTCGGGCCGCTCGCCGGTGAGGACGGTCGGCGGGAACCAGAAGCCGGGGCCGTCGGGGGCGGTCCCGCGCAGGGCGGGGGCGTCGTCCGGCACGAACGAGCGGACGCGGTCCCGTTGCTGACGGGAGATCAGCGGTCCCATCTGGGTCTTGTCGTCGGCCGGGTCGCCCACGACGACGGCGGCCAGCGCGTCGGCGAGCAGCGCGTGGACCTCGTCGTAGACGGACTCCTGGACGAGGACGCGGGTGCGGGCGCAGCAGTCCTGGCCGGAGTTGTCCAGGAAGGAGAAGGGGTCGACGGCCGGCTTCAGGTCGGCGTCGGCGAAGACGATGTTGGGGCTCTTGCCGCCGAGTTCGAGGGTGACGGGTTTGACGTGCCGGGCGCAGCGCTCCATGATCTCGCGGCCGGTGCGGGTGGACCCGGTGAAGACGATCTTCGCGACGTCCGGGTGGTCGACCAGGGCGCGGCCGGTGATGTGGCCGTGTCCTGGCAGCACCTGGAAGAGGTGCTCGGGCAGGCCCGCCTCCAGGGCCAGTTCGGCCAGGCGCAGCGCGGTGAGCGGGGTGGTCTCGGCGGGTTTGAGCAGGACGGCGTTGCCGGCGGCGAGCGCGGGGAAGGAGCCCCAGGCCGCGATGGGCATCGGGAAGTTCCAGGGGGCGATGACGCCGACGACGCCGAGGGGCTCGTGGAAGGTGACGTCCCAGCCGCCGGGGACGGGGATCTGCCGGCCGGTGAGGCGTTCGACGCCGCCCGCCGCGTACAGCAGCAGGTCGCGGGCGTTGCCGGCCTCCCAGCGGGCGTTGCCGAGGAGGTGGCCGGCCTCGCGGACCTCCAGCAGGGCCAGCTCCTCGACGTGCGCGTCGACGACGTCGGCGAAGCGGCGCAGCAGCCGGGCCCGGTCGGCGGGGGTGACGGCCGCCCAGGACCGCTGGGCGGCCACCGCGCGGGTGACGGCGCGGTCGACCTCGGCGATGCCCGCGGCGGGGACGGTGGCGACGACCTCCTCGGTGGCCGGGTTGAGGACCTTCAGCACGTGCGGGTCGAACACGGGATGACCTTTCACAGGCGTTCGAAGGAGCGGCGCAGCTCCCAGTCGGTGACCGCGGCGTCGAAGGCCGCCAGCTCGACGCGGGCCATGTTGCGGTAGTGCGCGACGACCTCGTCGCCGAAGGCGGCCCGGGCGATCGGGCTGTTCTCCCACAGCTCGGCGGCCTCGCGCAGGGTGGTGGGGACGTGGGCGAAGTCGGCGGCGTAGGCGTTGCCGGGGCAGGCCTCGGGCAGCTCCAGCTTCTGCTCGACGCCGTACAGCCCGGCGGCCACCAGTCCGGCGACCGCGAGGTGCGGGTTGACGTCGCCGCCGGGGAGGCGGTTCTCGAAGCGCAGGGAGCGGCCGTGGCCGACGACGCGCAGGGCGCAGGTGCGGTTGTCGTGGCCCCAGGCGACGGCGGTGGGGGCGAAGGAGCCCGGCTGGAACCGCTTGTAGCTGTTGATGTTCGGGGCGTACAGGAGCGAGAAGTCGCGCAGGGCGGCCAGCTGTCCGGCGAGGAAGTGCCGCATGACCTCGGACATCCCGTCCGGTCCGGCCATCACGTTGGTGCCGTCGGCGTCGGTGAGCGAGAGGTGGATGTGGCAGGAGTTGCCCTCGCGTTCGTTGTACTTCGCCATGAAGGTGAGCGAGACGCCTTCCTGGGCGGCGATCTCCTTGGCTCCGGTCTTGTAGACGGCGTGCTGGTCGCAGGTGACCAGGGCCTCGTCGTAGCGGAAGGCGATCTCGTGCTGGCCGGGGTTGCACTCGCCCTTGGCGGACTCGACGGTGAGGCCGGCGCCGGCCATGTCGTTGCGCAGACGGCGCAGCAGGGGCTCGATACGGCCGGTGCCGAGGATGGAGTAGTCGATGTTGTACTGGTTGGCCGGGGTCAGTCCCCGGTAGCCGGCGTCCCAGGCCTGCTCGTAGGTGTCCTTGAAGACGATGAACTCCAGCTCGGTGCCGACCTGCGCGGTGTAGCCGAGGTCGGCGAGGCGCTTCAGCTGGTGGCGCAGTATCTGGCGGGGCGCGGCGACGACCGGGGAGCCGTCCTCCCAGGCGAGGTCGGCGATGAGCATCGCGGTGCCGGGGTGCCAGGGCACGCGCCGCAGGGTGGACAGGTCCGGGTGCATGGCGAAGTCGCCGTATCCGCGCTCCCAGGAGGACATCGCGTATCCGTCGACGGTGTTCATCTCGGTGTCGACGGCCAGCAGGTAGTTGCAGCCCTCGGTGCCGTGGTGGAGGACCTCGTCGAGGAAGAAGCGGGCGGCGAACCGCTTGCCCTGGAGGCGCCCTTGCATGTCGGGGAAGGCGAGGACGACAGTGTCGATCTCACCGCCCGCGACGAGGGCGTGCAGCTCCTCGACGCCGAGCGGGGGTGTGCGGTCTGCCACGGGAGGGCCTCCTCAGGCTTCCTCTGTTCTGCTGCTGTGCTGCTTCTCTGCTGCTGTGCTGCTTCGTTCGGCGGCCGGGAGCCATAAGGTATTGCGGAGAACCATTGCTTGGGAAGGGGGCACGGGCGGATGTCGGTGGGCACGGGCGGCGGGCCGGACGACCGGCTGACGCCGGTCCTGCGGGCGGTGCGGGCCGGGAACGGCTTCGAGGAGGCCCTGGAGCAGATCCTTCAGGTCGTCCGGCTGGGCCTGGTGCCGGCCGGGGAGCGGCTGCCCGCCGAGCGGGACCTGGCGGAGCGGCTGGGGATCAGCCGGGTGACGCTGCGCGAGGTGCTGAAGGTGCTCCAGGACCAGGGGCTGGTGGAGGCCCGCCGGGGCCGCTACGGCGGAACGTTTGTGCTGCCGCGCGCGGAGGTCGGCGGCGAGGACGAGCTGCGGCGCCGGGTCGCCGAGGTGGACATCGAGGACGTACTGCGGTTCCGGGAGGTGCTGGAGGTGGGCGCGGCGGGGCTGTGCGCGGCGCACGGCCTGACCGACGGACAGGCCGGCCGGCTGCGCGAGGCGCTGGCCCGCACCGGGGACGCGCCGCCGACCGAGTACCGCCGCCTGGACACGATGCTGCACCTCACCCTGGCCGAGCTGTGCGGCTCGCCGTCGCTGACCGCCCAGTACGCGGCGGTCCGGGCCACGGTGAACGACCTGCTGGACTGCATACCGCTGCTGGTGCGCAACCTGGAGCACTCGCAGCGCCAGCACACCGCCCTGGTGGAGGCGGTGCTCGACGGGGACGCGGACGGGGCGCGGGAGATGATGCGCGAGCACTGCGCGGGGACGGCGGCGCTGCTCAGGGGGTTCTTGACGTGAGGCGCCGGCGTGTTCAATGGTTCGGAAGGAGTCCATTCTCGGGGTGGGAGGTCGGGGCATGGCGGGCGTGACGGGCAGGCCGCTGATCGGCGTCAGCACGTATCTGGAGGCCGGGACGCGCTGGGGCGTGTGGGAACTGGACGCGGCGCTGCTGCCGGCCGGGTATCCGCGGCTGGTGCAGCGGGCCGGCGGGCTCGCCGCGATGCTCCCGCCGGACGCGCCGGAGCACGCGGCGGCGGCCGTGGCGCGGCTGGACGGCCTGGTGATCGCGGGCGGTCCCGACGTGGAGCCGGTCCGCTACGGCGCCGAGCGCGACCCCCGCACCGGGCCGCCGGCGGCGGAGCGGGACGCGTGGGAACTTGCCCTGATCGAGGCGGCGCTGGCCGCGGGTGTCCCGCTGCTCGGGATCTGCCGGGGCATGCAGCTGCTGAACGTCGCCCTCGGCGGCACGCTCTTGCAGCACCTCGACGGACATGTCGAGGTCGTGGGCGTCTTCGGCAGCCACCCCGTGAAGCCGGTCCCGGGGACGCGGTACGCCGAGCTGGTCCCGGAGGAGACCTCCGTGCCGACCTACCACCACCAGGCGGTGGACCGCCTCGGCACCGGCCTCGTCGCGGCGGCCCACGCGGCGGACGGCACGGTGGAGGCGGTCGAACTGCCATCCGCCTCCGGGTGGGTGCTGGGGGTGCAGTGGCATCCGGAGATGGGCGAGGACGTACGGGTGATGCGCGCCCTGGTCACGGCGGCCGGCGCGACGACCTAGGCCCCGCGCCGACAACGCCGGTCCCCGCCTCCGGGCCCCACGCGCGCGACAGCGCTCCGCGCCGGGCCCCTCGTCACCTCCGAACAGGCCCCGCGCACTCCCTTGCCGGGGCCCCACACGCACGCCGAGCGCGGCAAGCGCCTCCATGGCCAACCCGACAATGGCGACAGCGGCGACAGCGGCGACCTGCTCCGGCCCGGCGTCACCAGCGGCGATCCCAGATCACCCCCGCGTCAGCGGCGGCGGCCCCGGATCAGCCCCGCGTCACCGGCACGATCCCTGATGAGCCTCGCGTCGGCGACAGCGTTCCCCGGTCAGCCCCGCGTCAACGACAGCAGTTCGCGGGCCGGGCCCGCCGGGCGGTGGCCGGTGGGCCAGACCGCTCGCAGGTCGCGGGCCAGGCGGACGCCCTCGACCGGCACGCGCACCAGACGCCGCAGCGCCAGTTCGTCCCCCACCGCCAGTTCGCTCAGCACCGCCGGTCCCGCGCCGCCGACCGCCGCCGCCTTCACCGCCGTGGTCGAGGACAGTTCGATCAGCGGGCGGGCCAGCCCGCCGAGCGCGGCGTCCAGGACCTGCCGCGTCCCCGAGCCCTTCTCCCGCAGGATCAGCGGCGTCGACGCCAGCTCGGAGGCGGCCAGCGCCCGCCGCCGCCGTACCCATGGGTGGCCGGGTGCGACGACGACGATCAGGCGGTCGTGGGCGACGACCACCGAGTCCAGGCCCGACGGCACGGTGAGGCCCTCCACGAACCCCAGGTCGGCCTCCCCCGACAGCAGCCGCTCCGCCACCGCCGCCGAGTTGCCCGCGTGCAGCGACACCGCCGTGTCGGGGCGCTCGGCGCGCAGCGCGAGCAGCCAGCCGGGCAGCAGATACTCGGCGATGGTCATGCTCGCCGCCACCCGCAGCCGGGAGTCCCGCCGGTCCCGCAGTGCCTGCGCGCCGGCGTCGAAGGCCTCGGCCGCCTCGACGATGCGCCGCGCCCAGTCCGTGACCAGCGCGCCGGCGTCGGTGAGCCGGGAGCCGCGCGGCGAGCGGTCCACGAGCGCCACGCCGAGCTGGCGTTCCATGGAGCGGACGCGGCTGCTGGCGGCCGGCTGGGTGATGCCCAGTTCGCGCGCGGCGGCGCCGAGGCTGCCGAGCCGGGCCACGGCCAGCAGCAGCTCCAGCGCGCCGAGGTCGGGGACGCGATGCGCGAGCGATCCCGGCGCGTCCGCCGCACCCGTCGGACGCGCCTGCGGCTCCAGTTCCTTGCCCATAAGGCGAGTTTATGCCCCCATAGAGACATAGTCCCTGGTCGGGGGCGTGCGGCCCCGGGACGGTGGGGGCATGGTCACCGCAGCGCAGCCCCTGTCCGCCCTGCCCCGCCCGCGCGTCGCCGCCGTGCGCCACCTCGGCCCGAACTGGTACGCCACCGTCATGGGCACCGCCGTGGTCGCCACGGCGGGCGCGGCGCTCCCCCTCCGCGTCCCGGGGCTGCGCCCGCTGTGCACGGCCGTCTGGGCGCTGTCCCTGCTCGTGCTGGTGGCCCTGTTCGCCGCCCGTGCCCTGCACTGGCTGCACCACCGCGACCAGGCCCGTGCCCACCTCCTCGACCCGGCGACCGTCCCGTTCTACGGCTGCCTGGCGATGGCGCTGGTCGCGGTCGGCGGCGGGGCGCTCGCCGTCGGGCGGGACTTGATCGGCATCGAGGCGGCCGTCGCCCTGGACGCGGTGTTGTTCTGCGCCGGTACGGCCGTCGGGCTGGCGGCCGCCGTGGCCGTGCCGTACCTGATGGCCGTACGGCTCCGGGTCGAGGCGGGGCAGGCCACGCCGGTGTGGCTGCTGCCGCTGGTCGCGCCGATGGTGTCGGCCGCGTCGGGCCCGCGTCTGGTGCCCCATCTGCCGGACGGGCAGCCGCGGCAGACCCTGCTGCTGGCGTGCTTCGCGCTGTTCGGGCTGAGTCTGCTCGCCACGCTGGTGATGCTGCCGCTCGTCTTCGGCCGGCTGGTCACCTCCGGCCCGCTGCCGCTCGCGCTGACGCCCACGCTGTTCCTGGTGCTGGGCCCTCTCGGGCAGTCCACCACCGCCGTGGGGACGTTCGCGGAGGTCGCCCCGGGGGTGGTGCCCGCGCCGGACAGCCGTGGCTTCGCGGCCCTCGCCGTGCTGTACGGGGTGCCGGTCATGGGGTTCGCGCTGCTGTGGCTGTGCCTGGCCGGCGCCCATGTGGTGCGCGCCCGCCGGCACGGCATGCGGTTCACGATGACGTGGTGGGCGTTCACCTTCCCCGTCGGCACCTGCGTGACCGGCGCCGAGTCCCTGGCCCGGCACACCGGGCTGGCCGCCTGCGCGGTCCTGGCCACCGGTCTGTACGTCGTGCTCGTGGCCGCCTGGGCGGTCGCCGCCGGGCACACCGTGCGCGGGCTGGTCAGCGGAGAGCTGCTCGCAGCGCCCCGGCCAGCACCCGTGGCGCCTCGGCGAGCGACGGTCCGTACCACGTCAGGTGCCGTCCGCTGACGAGCGCGCAGGGCAGGCCGGGGAAGGCCTCGGGGCCGTCGTCGGGGCTGAAGCGGTAGGGCTCGTCGGGCAGGACGACCAGGCCGGCGCCGGCCACGCGCAGCTCCTCCAGCGGGACCTTGGGGTACCGGTCGTCGTGGCCGGCGTAGAGGTGGTCGACGCCCAGGCGGGCCAGGACGTCCCCGGCGAAGGTGTCCCGGCCCAGCACCATCCACGGGCGGCGCCAGATCGGCACCACGGCCGTCGTACGGTGCGCGGGGCTCGGGAGCGCCGTCCAGGCCGCCTCGGCCTCGTCCAGCCAGCGCGGGCGGGCGCGGGCGCCGCAGGCGTCGAGCACCCGGGCCAGCTCGCGGAAGGCCTGCGGCACGTCCCTGACCTCGGTGACCAGCACCTCGGCGCCCGCCGCGCGCAGGGCGGCGAGGTCGGGCGCACGGTTCTCCTCCTCGTTGGCGACCACCAGGTCGGGGGCGAGGGCGAGGATCCGGTCGACCTTCGGGTTCTTGGTGCCGCCCACACGGATGACGTCGAGGTCCGCCGGGTGGGCGCACCAGTCGGTGGCCGCGACCAGCGCGCCGGGCACGGAGACGGCGATCGCCTCGGTCAGCGACGGGACGAGGGAGACGACGCGCACTACCGCTTCCGGTTCCGGACCGCCTCGATGTGCTCGGCGACCGCCACGACGACCACCCGGGTGTCCGGCACGGTCGCCCGCCAGCGGTGGCGGACCCCGCCGGTGAGGTAGAGCGTGTCGCCGCGGCCGAGACGGTAGGCGCGGCCCTCCGCCTCGATCTCCACGGCGCCGTCGGCGACGTACATCAGCTGGTCGTTGCGGTACTGGAACTCACGGCCCGCGTCATGGTCGCCGGTGAACTCCGAGGCGTGCATCTGATGGTGGCCGCGTACCAGGGAGCGGGAGCGCGGCTCGGGACCGGGCTCGGTGATCTCGGCGCGCACCACGTCGACGCTGCACGCCGGGTCGGCGGCGGCGAGGAGTTCGACGGCGGTGGTGCGCAGGGCGTCGGCGACCTTCTCCAGGGAACTGGTGCTGGGCCGGGCCCGGTCGTTCTCGATCTGGCTGAGGAACGGCACGGACAGGCCGCTGCGTTCGGCCACGACGGCGAGGGTGAGCTCCAGGGACCGGCGCCGCCGCCGGACGGCCGCGCCCACCCGAAGGGGCTGTTCTTTGTGGTCGCCCATCGCTCCGGTTCCCTCCTTCGCTCGTCGCTGCCGCTGCCCTGCCGCCCGCTGTCCGGGTTCCCGCCGCGGGGGCACGTCCTCTGATGAGTTCTCTGCACCCTACGCATGTTCGGCAAACCGTTTCATGTGCCCGTCACAAGGAGGACACCTGGCGTCACACATGACCTGACAGTTCACGCCAGTCGATCATCCCCAAGGGGTCGCCGGGCGGTGGTCGGGTCCGCGCGTTCTTACGTTCAATGCGTGCGGCGTCCGGAGTGTTCCCTGCGGGAAGACGCCGGCCCGGGGCATGGGCCTCGCTCTGCGTGGTTGGCCGGATCCTTGCCGTGGTGGAGACGGCACGAGGGGCGGGCCCCGGCGCACGTCGGCGTACGGCGGTGCCCGCCCCTCGTCGGGCGGTGGCGGGACTGTCAGGTCACCCGGCCGCCCGGCTCCGGTGCCCCGGGTCGGCCACCGGGGCCCACTGGTCGACCAGGGTGGGGTTCTCCTTCAGCCAGACCCGGACGGCGTCCTGCTCCTTGCCCTTGCCGGCCTTCTGGATGCGTGCCTCCAGGCCGGTGAGCTGCGCCTCGGTCATCCTGAAGTCCCTGAGCCAGGTGCCGACCTCGGGGTTGTCGGCGGCGAAGCCCTTGCGGGAGAGGGTGTGCACCTGGTCGCCCTTGCCCCAGGCGCCCCGCGGGTCCTTCAGCTTCTTCAGGTCGTACTCGCTGTACGCCCAGTGCGGCGACCAGAGGGTGACGACGATCGGCTCCTTCTTGGAGTACGCGCGCTTGAGTTCGGCGAGCATCGCCGGGGTGGAGCCGTCGACGACCCGGTAGGTGCCGTCGAGGCCGTACTCCTTGAGGACCTTGTCCTTGAGCAGGCCCATCATCCCGGCGCTGGGCTCGATGCCGGTGATCCGGCCCTGGAACGCGGAGGACTTGCTCTTGAGGTCCGCCAGGGAGTTCACGTCCTTCATGTACGCGGGGACGGTGAGCTCCAGGGAGGTGGGTCCGTACCACTGGCCGAGGTCGTCCAGCCGCTTGCCGTACTTCTGCCAGTACTCGGCGTGGGTGGTGGGCAGCCAGGAGTCGGTCTGGAAGTCGACCTGGCCGGTGGCGAGGCCGGTGTAGAGGGGGCCGGCGGCGTACTGGGTGGTCTTCACCTTGAAGCCGCGCCGCTCCAGGAGTTCCTTCCACAGGTAGGTGGAGGCGATGCCCTCGTCCCAGGGGATGTAGCCGATGGTGATCTCCTTGCCCTTGCCGACGTCGGTGGCGGAGGCCTCGGCGGTGCCGGCGTTGGAGCCGAACACGCCCACGCCGCCGGCGACGAGCGCGAGGACGACCACGCCGACCACGGCCACGGCCGCGCGGGGGCGGTACGTCCACACGGTCGTGCGGGCCTTGGCGGCGGCGCGGCGGCCGAGCGGGGAGATACGGGTGCCCAGGGCGCCGGTCATCCGGTCCAGGTAGATGGCGAGGACGACGATGCCGAGGCCCGCCTCGAAGCCGAGGCCGATGTCGAGCTGGCCGATGGCCTCGTTGACGGCGCCGCCGAGGCCGCCGGTGCCGACCATGCCGGCGATGACGACCATCGACAGGCCCAGCATGATGACCTGGTTGACGCCCGCCATGATCGTCGGCAGGGCGAGCGGCAGCTGCACCCGCAGCAGGGTGTCACGGGGCGTCGTACCGAACGCCTCGGCCGCCTCGACGAGTTCGGCGTCGACCTGGCGGATGCCCAGTTCGGTCATCCGTACGCCGGGGGCGAGCGCGAAGATCAGGGTGGCGACGACACCGGCCGGGACGCCCATGCCGAAGAACAGGATCGCCGGGATCAGCAGGACCATCGACGGCATGGTCTGGAGCAGGTCCAGGACCGGGCGGACGATCGCGCTGACCGTCCGGGAGCGGGCGGCCCAGATGCCGAGCGGTACGGAGATCACCAGGGCGATCACCGTGGCGACGAGCACCAGCGACAGGGTGGACATCGCCTCCTCCCACAGGTCGAGGGAGTCGATGAGCGCGAAGCCCGCGAAGCCGAGGACGCCCGCGACCAGACCGCGCAGCCACCAGGCGAGCACCGCGAGGATGCCCGCGAGGAGCAGCGGCTCGGGCGCGGTGAGGGCGGCGTCGATGCCGTCGTACATGCCTTCGACGACCGTCTTGATCGCGTCGAAGAGCCAGGACATGTGGGTGACGAGCCAGTCGACGCCGGAGTCGACCCAGTCGCCGAGGTGGAGCCTAGGCACGGGCGGTCACCTTCCCCTCCGGGTTGTCGCAGGGCACGGGGTCGCCCGTCTCGTCGCCGAGGAAGCCGACCAGCCGCTGCCGCGGCACGACTCCGATGACCCTGTTCGCCTCGTCCACGACCGAGACGCGGTGCGGCAGACGGGCGCTGATCGCGCACAGCTCGGCGAACGGCGTCTCGCGGGTCGCGGTCTCGCAGCCGCAGAGGGGGGCGTCGGCGGTGATGGAGGTGTCCATGACGGCGCCCGCGGTCAGCACGCGGGAGCGGTCGACGTCCTGGATGAAGGAGGCGACGTAGTCGTTGGCCGGGCGGACGAGGATGTCCTCGGCGGTGCCGGTCTGGACGATGCGGCCGTCGCGCATGACGGCGATGCGGTCGCCGAGGCGCATGGCCTCGTTGAGGTCGTGGGTGATGAAGACGATCGTCTTCTTCAGCGTCTGCTGGAGGGTGAGCAGCTGGTCCTGCATGTCGCGGCGGATCAGCGGGTCCAGGGCGCTGAAGGACTCGTCCATCAGCAGCAGGTCCGCGTCGGTGGCGAGGGCGCGGGCCAGTCCCACGCGCTGCTGCATGCCGCCGGACAGCTCGTCCGGCCAGGACTTCTCCCAGCCGGCCAGTCCGCACAGGGCGAGCGCATCGGCGGCGCGCCGCTCGCGCTCGGCGCGCGGGACGCCCTGGACGCACAGGCCGTAGGCGGCGTTGTCGAGGACGCTGCGGTGCGGGAAGAGCGCGAAGTGCTGGAACACCATGCTGATCTTCCTGGCGCGGACCTCGCGCAGTTCACGGTCGGTGAGCGCGGTCAGGTCCTGGCCGTCGAAGAGGACACGTCCCGACGTGGGCTCCAGCAGTCCGTTGAGCATGCGCAGCAGCGTGGACTTGCCGGAGCCGGACAGGCCCATGACGACGAAGATCTGGCCCGGGTTCACGGTGAAGGAGGCGTCGATCACGGCCGCGGTGGTGCCGTCGGCGCGCAGCTCCTCCCGGTCGGCTCCGTCGCGGAGCCGGCCGACTGCCTCGTCCGGTCGTCTGCCGAACACCTTGTAGAGATGTTCGGCCTCAAGCCTGGAGGACACACATACCTTCTCGCATCGGGGGCGGGGGCGGAGGAGTGTCGTGAGCGTCACTAACGGTTGAATATGCAAACGACACCGCTCCGAGGCCGCGCCTTCCCGGGTCCGGATGGGGCAAACGCGCGAGTGGGCCAGTTCACAGGGCCTTCACAGGTGCCACGGGAGTGAATACGCGTGCCTGGGCGTGGGACCCGTGCGGCATGATGCGTGGCGTGACCGGACGACTGATGCTCCTCGACACCGCCTCGCTGTACTTCCGCGCCTACTTCGGCGTCCCGGACTCCGTGAGGGCGCCGGACGGCACGCCGGTGAACGCCGTGCGCGGGCTGCTCGACTTCATCGACCGCCTGGTCAAGGACCACCGGCCCGACGAGCTGGTCGCGTGCATGGACGCCGACTGGCGCCCCGCGTGGCGGGTCGAGCTGATCCCCTCCTACAAGGCGCACCGCGTGGCGGAGGAGCACGCGGTGGGCCCGGACGTGGAGGAGGTGCCGGACACCCTCTCGCCGCAGGTGCCGGTCATCGAGGCCGTGCTGGACGCGCTGGGCATCGCCCGGGTGGGGGTCGCGGGGTACGAGGCGGACGACGTGATCGGCACGTTCACCGCGCGGGCGGCGGGTCCGGTGGACATCGTCACCGGCGACCGCGACCTGTACCAGCTGGTGGACGACGCGCGCGGGGTGCGGGTGCTGTACCCGCTGAAGGGCGTCGGCACCCTGCAGACGACGGACGAGGCGTGGCTGCGCGAGAAGTACGGCGTGGACGGCCGCGGGTACGCGGATCTCGCGCTGCTGCGCGGTGACCCGAGCGACGGGCTGCCGGGGGTGCCCGGCATCGGGGAGAAGACCGCGGCCAAGCTGCTGGCCGAGTTCGGCGATTTGGCCGGGATCGTCGCCGCGGTCGGCGACCCGGGAGCGAGACTCACGCCGGCCCAGCGCAAGCGGCTGGACGAGGCGCGGGGGTACCTCGCCGTCGCGCCGAAGGTGGTCCGGGTCGCCCACGACGTGCCGCTGCCGGAGGTTGTCACGGCGCTGCCGAGGGCGCCGCGGGAACCGGCGGCACTGGAGGAGCTGGCGCGACGCTGGGGGCTGGGCGGGTCGTTGCAGCGGCTGCTGACGACGCTGGCCGAATAGAAAACTCTGAAGCACGCGAGGGGGGAAGAATGCTAACTTAGGTAAACCTAACCAAAGAAGATTGGGAGGACGTCATGGCAGAACGTCCGGCACGGCAGCCGCGGAAGCCCCACTCCGCGCAGGTCGTCCGCACCGAACGGCTGACCCCCCACATGCAGCGCGTCGTCCTCGGCGGGAAGGGGCTGGCCGAGTTCACCGCCGGCACGTGCACCGATCACTACGTCAAGCTGCTGTTCGGCCCGGAGGGCGTGACCTACCCGGAGCCCTTCGACCTGGAGCGGATCCGCGCCGAGTTCCCCCGGGAGCAGTGGCCCGTGACCCGGACCTACACCGTGCGGCACTGGGACGCCGAACACCGTGAGCTGACTCTCGACTTCGTACTCCACGGCGACCAGGGCCTGGCCGGGCCGTGGGCGGCGCGCGTCCAGCCCGGCGAGACCGTGCGCTTCATGGGCCCCGGCGGCGCCTACGCGCCGGACCCCGCCGCCGACTGGCACCTGCTGGCCGGCGACGAGAGCGCCCTGCCCGCCATCGCCGCCGCGCTGGAGTCCCTGCCGTCCGGCGCCGTGGCCCACGCCTTCATCGAGGTGGCCGGCCCCGAGGAGGAGCAGAAGATCGACTCCGACGTGGAGGTCGTGTGGCTGCACCGCGGCGACCGGCCCGTCGGCGAGAAACTCGTCGAGGCCGTACGGGCGTTGGAGTTCCCCGAGGGCCGGCTGCATGCCTTCGTGCACGGCGAGGCGGCCGGTGTGAAGGAACTGCGCCGGCTCCTGCGCGTGGAGCTGGCGATCCCCCGCGAGGACCTGTCCATCTCCGGCTACTGGCGCCTCGGCCACGACGAGGACGGCTGGCAGGCCGCCAAGCGGGAGTGGAACGCCCGGGTGGAGGCGGAACAGGAGGGCGCGGCCCCGGCCGCCTGACGCACCGGGAGCGGCTCGGCACGCGGGCGAGGAGGGCCTGCGCTGGGTGGGCGTCCTCGCGGCGGCGCCGCTCCCCTGCCTCAGTCGCCGCGCACGCGCGCGTGCAGGTGCATGTCGTGCCAGCCGTCCGGGTGGAGGAGTGCGCTGCGCTTGGTGCCCTCCAGCGCGAAACCGCTCTTGACCGCGACACGGCAGGACGCCGCGTTGGCGGTGGCGTGCATCAGCTCCAGGCGGTGGAAGCCGATCTCGTCCAGCGCCCAGCGGGAGAGGGCGGTCGTGGCGCGGGCGGCGACGCCCCGGCCCCGGGCCTCGGCCGTCGTCCAGTAGGCGACCTCGGCCACGCCGTCCGCCAGCACGACGCAGCGCAGCGCCACTCGCCCCAGCAGAACGTCGGTCTCCGCGTCGGTGACGGCCCACTGCGCGTTGTCCTCCTTCGCCCAGGCCGCCCGCCACTCCTCGATCCAGCCGGTGACCTCCGCCACCGACTCCGCGGCCCGGACGTGCCACTGGTGCATCAGCGGGTCCTGGAAGGCCGCGTGGACGGCGGGCGCGTCCTCGGCCCGCCACGGCCGCAGGATCAGTCCGTCGCCGGTGCGGAGCACGGGCTGCGGGGTGCGGGAGAGGGCGCCGGCGGGCAGGACCGGTGAGGTGAGGAAGGGCATGATCCGTATCCTGCCGACCGGGTCCGGCTCGGCCAACGGGTTTTCGCGCCCCCGTAGGCTGGACGCCGATGAGACGCCGCACCCCTCCCCCGCCCTCCCCCCTCCCCCAGCGCGACGGGGTCGACCCGGTCCGGGTGCGGCTGCCGGGCGAGGGCCGCTGGACGACCGTACGGGAGCATCTGCTGGAGCGGTTCGGCGCGGCGCGGGCCGACGTCGTCGAGGGGATGTTCGCGGCGGGGCGGATCGTCGGGGCCGACGGGCGGGCCGTGGCACCGGAGACGGCGTACACGCCCGGGATGTTCGTGTGGTTCCACCGCGAGCGGGCCGAAGAGGAGCAGGTGCCCTTCCCGCTGGAGGTCGTGTACCGCGACGAGCACGTCGTCGTCGCCGACAAGCCGCACTTCCTGGCCACCACCCCGCGCGGCAGCCACGTCACCGAGACCGCCCTGGCGCGGCTGCGGCGGGAGCTGGGGCTGCCCTCGCTCGGCGCCGCCCACCGCCTCGACCGGCTGACCGCCGGACTGGTGCTGTTCACCGTGCGCCCCGAGGAGCGCGGCGCCTACCAGACGCTGTTCCGCGACCGCCGCGTGCGCAAGGTGTACGAGGCCGTCGCGCCGTACGATCCCGGGCTGGACCTGCCGGTCACCGTGCGCAGCCGGATCGTGAAGGAGCGCGGGACGCTGACCGCCCGTGAGGTGCCGGGCGAGCCGAACGCGGTCAGCCGCGTCGAGCTGATCGAGCACCGGCCCGACGGGCTCGCCCGCTACCGGCTGACCCCGCTGACGGGTCAGACACATCAGCTGCGGGTGCACATGACCGCGCTGGGCGTGCCCATCCTGGGCGATCCGCTCTACCCCGAGGTCGCCGCCCCCGTGCCGGCCGGCGACTTCCGGCGCCCGCTGCAACTGCTCGCGCGGGAGCTGGAGTTCACCGATCCGGTCACAGGGACGGCCCACCGGCTGCGCAGCGGACGGACGCTGGCCGCCTGGTCGTCGTACGCCGCGTGGGAGGGGCCCGGCGGCGGAGGCGAGCGCGGTCAGTAGCCCCGCCACCGGGCCAGGAAACGGCGCCAGACCTTGGGCCGGCGGCGCCGGGGCTCCGCGTCCGGCCGGCCGCGCGGCGTGGCCCGCGGGCCGGGCTCACCGGCCGTCGCCTCGGCGGCGGACGGCGCGGGCCCTGCCGCCGGGGCTGTGCCGGTCGTGGACCCGGTCGCCGCCGACGCCGCCGCGGAGGTGCCGGTCGCGGCCCCGGTCGGCCCGGCGGCGGCCGGCGGTTCGGCCATCGGCGTGGGGAAGACGCTTGCCATCCCCATGCCGCCCTGCGGGGCCGCGCCGATGGCCGGCCGGGCCATGACGTCCTGCTGCGCCTTCGGCTCGAACCGCACCGGCAGCTCCACCAGGTGCCGCGAGGCGATCGACGTCGTCCAGCGCAGGTCGTCCTCCTCGCAGTCGAGCTGGACGTCCGGCAGCCGCGTCAGCAGCAGGTCCACACCGACGTCGGCGATGGCGCGACCGATGTCCTGGCCGGGGCACTCGTGCGGGCCGCCGCCGAAGGCGAGGTGGGACCGGTTGCCCTGCATGTTGGCGGCGAGGTCGGGGCGCACCCGCGGGTCGACGTTGCCCGGCGCGGGCGCGAACAGCAGACCGTCGCCCTTGCGGATGGCCTGGCCGCCCAGCTCCGTGTCCTGCTTGGCGAAGTAGGCGAAGACGGTGCTGAACGGCGGCTCGTCCCACAGGGACTGCTCGACCGCCTCGGGAACCGTCATCTGCCCGCCGCTCAGCCGGGCCAGGAACCGCGGGTCGGTGAGGACCATGCGCAGCGCGTTGGACAGCAGGTTGACCGTGGCCTCGTAGGCGGCGAAGAGCACCACCCGCAGGTGCTCACGGACCTCGTCGTCGGTCAGGGCCGCCGGGTCGGTGATGAGGTGGCTGGTGAAGTCGTCCTCGGGCTGGGCGCGGCGGCGGGCGGTGAGCCTGGACAGCGCCTCCATGACGTAGGAGTGGCTGGCGATGGCGGTCTCGGTGCCCTTGAGCGCGTCACGGGCGGCGTGGACCATCCGGTCGCTGTACTCCTCGGGCATGCCGAGGACATGGCACATCACGGACATCGGGAGGTGCTCGGCGAACTGGCCGACGAGCTCGGCCTCGCCCTTCTCGCAGAAGCCGTTGACCAGCTCCTGGGTGGATCGGTAGATGTACCGGCGCAGACTGCGCTGGTTGATGGTCTGCATGGCCGCGGTCACCGCTCCGCGCAGCCGCTTGTGCTCGTCGCCCTCGGCGTGGGAGCAGATGGGCTGCCAGGCGATGTGCGGCATCAGCGGGTGGTCGGGCTTGACCATGCCCTCCCGCAGCGGGGTCCAGGTGCGGCTGTCGCGGCTGTACTGCGAAGGGGTGCGCACCATGTGCAGGTTCTCGGCGTGGCCCAGGACCACCCAGATCGGTACGTCGTCATGGAGCAGGACGGGCGCCACGGGGCCGTGCTGGTCCCGGAGTTCCTCGTAGAGGCTGCTCAGGTCCTCCGCGCCGGGGCCGTAGAGCCGGCGCAGCCCTCCTGGACCGCGGCTGTGCGCGGGGCAGCCGGGGGGCGGATCGAGGGCGAGGTCGTGAAGACCTGTCGTCGTGGGGTGTTCAGGCGTCACAGGTGTCGCTCCGAGACTGGGGGATCCGGTGTCGGGGATGGTGGGTCAGGAGAGGCTGCCGGTCAGGTGCAGGTTCTGAAGGAAGGTGACCAGGGTCGTCAGCACGTCACGGCTGGAGGCACGGCGGCGCACGTCGCACTCCACGATCGGCAGCTCGGGCGGCAGGTCGAGGGCGACGCGCAGGTCCTCCAGCGGGTAACGAGGCCCGTCGGGGAAGGTGTTGACGGCGACCACGAAGGGCACGCCGCGCTCCTCCAGCCGTCCCATGACCTCATAGCTGACCTCCAGGCGGCGGGTGTCGACGAGGACGACGGCGCCCAGCGCTCCTTCGAACAGGCCGTCCCAGAGGAACCAGAAGCGCTCCTGTCCGGGCGTGCCGAACAGGTAGAGCACGATCTGGTCCGTGATGCGGATGCGGCCGAAGTCCATCGCCACGGTGGTGGCGGTCTTGGACTCGGAACCGTAGTTGTCGTCGATCCCGACGCCGGCCTGCGTCATGGTCTCCTCGGTGGTCAGCGGTCTGATCTCGCTGACCGAACCGACCATGGTCGTCTTGCCGACGCCGAAGCCACCGACGATGACGATCTTGGCCGCGGCCTGGACGGTGTGCGGCAGATGGTCCTCGGCCCGTGGGCCGGGGATGGTGTCAGAGTCGTTGAAGTCCATGCATCACCGCTTCGAGGAGGGAACGGTCGGGGAGCTTCTGCCGGACGATCGGGGCGCGCGCCTGCACGAGGTCGGCCGCCAGCATCTCGGTGAGCAGCACCGTCACCACGCTGAACGGCAGGCTGAGGTAGGCGGACACCTCGGCCACCGCCAGCGGGGACTGGCACATCCGCAGGACCGCGATCTGCTCGGGAGTGGCGGAGGTCGGCGGTTCGGCGTGCGCCACGATTAACGTGACCAGGTCGACGGGCGCGCGCTCTCCCTCGCCGCCCGAGATGACGTACAGCCGCTCGACGTCCTTTTCCTTCTTCTCGCCCTGCGCCACGGGTTGCGGGGGCGGCGGAGGCGGGGACGGGGACGGGGGTGCGGGTTGCGCCGGCACTGAGGGCAGGGGGTGTCGCCGCCTGCGTCGCGGAGGCGTCATACGCTCTGCCCGTTCCGCCGGGGCGGGCTGGTGAGATGGGCGCCGATGCGGACCACGAGGTCGCGCATCATGCCGCTCATCCGGCCGGGCTCGCAGCAGACGTCGGCGAGGACCGCCAGGTAGGCGTTGGCGCCGGCGGCCATCAGGTAGAAGTAGCCGCCCTCCATCTCGATGACGACGAGGTTCATCTCGCCCTCGACGCTGTGCATTTCGTCGGCGACGGCGCCCGCGAGGCTCTGCAGGCCGGCGCAGGCGGCGGCGACACGGTCGGCGGCGTCGGGTTCGCCGGCGTAGCGCGCGATGCGCAGTCCGTCGGCCGAGAGCACCACGATCATCTCGATGCCCGGGACTCCGTCGTAGAGCTCCTTGAGCATCCAGTCCAGGTTGGCGCGCTGCTGGATCACGTGAGGTCCCCCTCGTCGTCGGCCTCGTTGGCGGCCTTGTTGTCGGCCTTGTCTTCGATCAGGTGCAGGTATGCGGTGGGATTGCGGGTGAAGTCGGTCGGGTGGACACCCGGGCTGGCCTTCTTGAGGCCCTCCCAGAAGGCCTCGAACGCCAATCCGGGCTCGGACCTCTTCTTCTTGCTCTTCTTCTTGGCGGCATCGGCCTCGATGCGGGCCTTGAACGGGTCGGGGATGCCCTCGCGCTCGGCGCGTTCGGCGGCGGCCGCCTCGGCGTAGCGCTGGTGCAGGGAGACCTTCATCTTGCTGCGGCGCTGCGGCAGGCCCTTTTCGGTCCACTCGGTGATCTCGGGGACGTCGTCCTCCAGCGACACGCCCTCCGGGATGCGCGGGCTGGTGGGGCGGCGCTTCTTCGGCGGGCGCTTCGGGCCCTCGACGGCGTCGTTGAGCGTCATCTGCGGAGTCGCGGTGGCGCCGATGCCGTGCGCGAAGCCGGGTGCCGGGTCGCTGGTCATCATCTCGCTCGGCACGATGAGCACGGCGCGCACACCGCCGTACGCCGACTTGCGCAGCGCCACGTCGAGGTTGTACCTCGTGCACAGGCGGCCGACGACCGCGAGGCCCAGGCGCGGGTGGCCCGCCGCGTCCTGGATGTCGAGGCCCTGCTTGGCCTGCTCCAGCAGGCCCTCGACCCTGGCGCGGCTCTCCTCGCTGAGGCTGACGCCGGCGTCCTCGATCTCGACGGCGATGCCGGTCTGCACCTCGACGGCGTTGACGTGCACCTTGCTCTGCGGGGGCGAGTAGCGGGTGGCGTTGTCGAGGAGTTCGGCGAGCGCGTGGATGAGCGGTTCGGCGGACAGTCCGCGGATGTTGACCTTGGCGATGGAGTCCAGCTGGATCCGGCGGTACTCCAGGATCCGGGACATGGCGCCGCGCAGCACGCTGTACAGCGGGATCGGCCGGGGCCAGCTGCGGCTGGGGCGGCCGCCGCCGAGTACGGCGATGGAGTCGGCGAGGCGGCCGATCATGGCGTTGCCGTGGTCGATGCGCAGCAGGTCGTCGAAGACCTCGGGGTTGCGGCCGTGGTCCTCCTCCATCTCGCGCAGTTCCTTGGCCTGCTGGTGGGCGATGGCCTGGACGCGCCGGGCGACGCTGACGAAGGCGCGGTGGGCGGAATCGCGCAGGGTCTGCTCGTGGTCGATGACGCAGAGCAGCTTGAAGAACAGGTTCTGCTGGCCCTCGGCGATCTCACGGAAGACGGGATCCGTCTTCCTGAGGTGGCGGATCACCTCCTCGGGTCCGGGACCCGAGCGCATCCAGGTCACCGCCTGAGGCACGTACTTCTCGGCGAGGTGGCGGATGTGCTGCTCGTCGAGGGCGACCTTGCGTTCCAGGTAGGCGAGGCGCTGTTCCTTCTCCGCCCGCACGTCGCGCAGCTTGCGGCCCCGGCGCACGGATTCGGTCCCGGCCGCGATCACCAGGAGCGTCCCGAGGGCTCCGCAGACGCCGACGGCGAGCCGGGCCTGCGGCGCCACGAGGGCGACGGCGGCTCCGGTCGCCGCGGCCATCAGTATCGCCGGCAGCACCAGCAGGCGCACATACGCCAGTTCTCGCCTGCCGGGTGGGGACTGAACACTCACCATGTGGGCACCCTCTGTAGGGATCTCTCGGTATCTTCAGAAGATTTGGGAACAAGCGCACGAATTCGCCTCAACCCGGTGCGCCGCGGGCGAGCTTAGTCCCACGGGATCATCGCCGTGTCATATTCGGCAACCGCCTGAATCCGGGCCGACACTTGGAGTAATCTCATCTCCATTTAAACCCTGCGCATACATTCGAACACAGCAGGTGACGGCGAACAGGCATGCGAAAGCGGTTCACCGAGGAGGGTGAACTACGAGGGTGGAGAGTCGCGGTGGGGCTCGGGCCGGATCCCGGCCGCCTTCAACGGCACCTTCGGCCCATGACCGTACGAGGGGCACCTCGGCGGCGGATCAGCGCGCGAGGGCGGGGAGCTGTGTCGACAAGTCGACCGCTCGGAGCGGCGCAGGGCTCAGCACCTCGCCCGACGAGACGCCGGGCGAGGTGCTTCTGAGGGACGGCGCCGGGCGCGATGCGCCTGATGGACGGCCGGGCGCGATGCGCCTGATGGGCGGAAGCCGGGTCCCCGGCTTCCTGTGCCGCTCACCCCACCGACGAGTAGGCGACGACGCCCCGCAGCAGCTGATCGACCGCCTTGCGCGCGGCCTTCGCCACGCTGGATCCCTCCGGCGGAGCCGCCGCGGCGATCTGTCCGAGCACGTCGATGACCTGCTTGCACCACCGCACGAAGTCCCCGGCCGGCATCTCCGCCTCCCGCAGCACCTCGTCGAGCCCCTTCCCGGAGGCCCACATGTACGCCGCCCAGGCGAAGCCGAGATCGGGCTCGCGCTGCCCGACGCCCTCCGTCTGGTTGATCCGGAACTCCTCCTCCAGAGCGTCCAGCCGCCCCCAGAGCCGCACCATCTCGCCGAGCGCGGCCTTCGCCTTGCCCGAGGGCAGCTTCGGCGCCAGCGCGTCGTCGCCGACGCGCGCCTCGTACACCAGGGCCGAGACACAGGCCGCGAGTTCGGCCGGAGCCAGTCCTTCCCAGACGCCGGCCCGCAGGCACTCGCTGGCCAGTAGATCCAGCTCGCCGTACAGCCGGGCCAGGCGCCTGCCGTGCTCGGTGACCTCGTCGCCGCGCAGGTAGTCCAGCTCGGTCAGCAGTGCCACGATCCGGTCGAAGGTCCGGGCGATGGTGTTCGTCCGCCCCTCGATGCGCCGCTCCAACTGCGAGGTGTCCCGCAGCAGCCGGTGGTAGCGCTCGGCCCAGCGGGCGTGGTCCTCACGCTCGGAGCAGCCGTGGCAGGGGTGCGCGCGCAGCGCGCTGCGCAGACGGGCGATCTCCCGGTCGTCGGCGGCCTGGGACCGCTTCTTGCGGGCCCGCTCCGGCGGGATGTGCCCGGCCTTGCTGCGCAGCGCGGACGCCAGGTCGCGGCGGGACTGCGGTGAGCGCGGGTTGAAGGTCTTCGGGATCCGCATCCGCTCCAGCGCCTCGACGGGCACCGGGAAGTCGATCGCGGCGAGCCGCTTGACCTGCCGCTCGGCGGTCAGGACGAGCGGGCGCGGACCGTCGTGGTGGTCGAAGCCCCGGTGGCCGTTGGCCCGGCCCGCCGGCAGGCCCGGGTCAAGCACCAGCGCCAGCCCGGCGTACTTGCCGGTGGGCACATGGATGACGTCCCCCGGCTTCAGCCTCTCCAGCGCCACCGCCGCCTCGGCCCGCCGCTGGGCCGCGCCCTGCTTGGCCAGCTCGGTCTCCCGGTCCTTCAGCTCGCGGCGCAGCCGCGCGTACTCCTCGAAGTCGCCGAGGTGGCAGGTCATGGACGCCTTGTAGCCCTGGAGCCCCTCCTCGTTGCGCTGCACCTGCCGGGAGATGCCGACGACCGAGCGGTCGGCCTGGAACTGCGCGAACGACGTCTCCAGCAGCTCACGCGAGCGGTGCCGCCCGAACTGCTCGACCAGGTTGACCGCCATGTTGTACGACGGCTTGAAGCTGGAGCGCAGCGGATAGGTGCGCGTGCCGGCGAGACCGGCGACCTGATCGGGGTTCATACCGCGCTGCCACAGCACGACGGCGTGTCCCTCGACGTCGATGCCGCGCCGGCCGGCCCGTCCGGTGAGCTGGGTGTACTCGCCGGGGGTGATGTCGGCGTGCTGTTCGCCGTTCCACTTGACGAGTTTCTCCAGCACCACCGAGCGGGCGGGCATGTTGATGCCCAGCGCGAGGGTCTCGGTGGCGAAGACGGCCTTGACCAGGCCCCGCACGAACAGCTCCTCGACGACCTCCTTGAAGGTCGGCAGCATGCCCGCGTGGTGGGCTGCGATGCCCCGCTCCAGGCCTTCCAGCCACTCGTAGTACCCGAGGACGTGCAGGTCCTCCGTGGGGATGGCGGCGGTGCGCTCCTCGACGAGGGAGCGGACCCGCTCGCGCGCCACCTCGTCGTTGAGCCGCAGCCCCGCGTACAGGCACTGCTGGACGGCGGCCTCGCACGCGGCGCGGCTGAAGATGAACGTGATGGCGGGCAACAGGCCCTCGGCATCGAGCCGTTCGATCACCTCGGGCCGGCCCGGCGTCCACACCCGGGAGCGCTGCCGGCGCTCGCGCTCGCGGTCGGCCTCCCGCATCCGGCCGCGCCGGCGGTCCTGGTACGACGGCCTGCTCGCCTCCATGCGGGCCAGGCGCGCGAGGTCGGGGTTGACGGCCTTGCGGTGGCCCTCGCCCTCCTCGAACAGGTCGTACATCCGCCGTCCGGCGAGCACGTGCTGGAACAGCGGCACGGGCCGGTGCTCGGAGACGATCACCTCGGTGTCGCCGCGGACGGTGTCCAGCCAGTCGCCGAACTCCTCGGCGTTGGACACGGTCGCCGACAGCGAGACCAGGGTGACCGACTCGGGGAGGTGGATGATCACCTCTTCCCAGACGGCGCCCCGGAAGCGGTCGGAGAGGTAGTGCACCTCGTCCATCACCACGTAGCCGAGGCCGAGGAGGGTCTGCGAGCCGGCGTACAGCATGTTCCGCAGCACCTCGGTGGTCATCACGACCACCGGGGCGTCGGAGTTGACGCTGTTGTCGCCGGTGAGCAGGCCGACCTTCTCGGCGCCGTAGCGACGGCACAGGTCGGAGTACTTCTGGTTGGACAGCGCCTTGATGGGTGTCGTGTAGAAGCACTTCTTGCCCTGCTGGAGGGCGAGGTGGACGGCGAACTCGCCCACGATCGTCTTGCCCGAGCCGGTGGGTGCGGCCACCAGGACGCCCTTGCCCGCCTCGAGTGCCTGACAGGCCTCGATCTGGAAGGGGTCGAGACCGAAGTCGTACATCTCGCGGAAGGAGGCGAGCGCGGTGGCCTGCTCGGCAGCGCGCCTGCGCGCAGCCGCGTACCGCTCGGCCGGTGAGAGGTCCTCTGTCATCGTGCTTTCGAGCGTACCGGGCTCCACTGACAACAGGACGATCATTATCCGGATCGGATGCTCTCAAACCTGCGTCGGCGCAGCTCACGGACGTGTGACCGGGAGCGCGGCGGGCGCACAGCGGAAGCGGCCGGCGGCGCCATGCGGGCGCCCCGGCCGCGGCCCGCGGTGGGGGTGTCGGTGAGGGTGGGCTCGCCGGTCACGGGGGTGGTCCCGCGAGCCCGGCGGCGTCAGGTCACGTCGTCGTACCCGTTGACCCGTTCCGTGCTGGTCTGCTCCGGCAGGGCGCGGCTCGCGGTCACCGTCTCGACCGCGCCGATGTCCTCGGGGGTGAGGTCCAGCTCGGAGGCCTCGTCGTCGGCGGGGCCCAGGGCGTCACGACGGCGCCTGCGGCGGTCGTTCAGCAGGGAGAAGGCGACGGCGCCGAAGTACAGGATCCAGATGGGTCCGGCGAGCGCCAGCATCGAGACGGGGTCGGTGCTGGGCGTGGCGACGGCGGCGAAGACCGTGATGCCGATGATCATGGCGCGCCACCAGCCGAGCATGCGCTGACCGGTGATGACGCCGGTCAGGTTGAGCATGATCAGCAGCAGCGGGAGCTCGAAGGAGAGACCGAAGACCACGACCATGCGTGTGACGAGCTGCAGCAGATCGTCCAGCGGCAGGAAGTTGTTGACGTCGCTCGGGGTGAACTCGATCAGCACCTTCGCGGTGGTCGGCAACACCATGTAGGCGAAGTAGCCGCCGCCGAGGAAGAGCGGCACACCGGTGCCGACGAAGGCGTAGGCGTACTTCCGCTCGTGCTGGTGCAGGCCCGGCGCGACGAAGGCCCAGAGCTGGTAGAGCCAGACCGGGGAGGCGAACACGATGCCGGCCATCAGGGAGACCTGGAGGGCCAGCGTGAAGGGGGCGAGGAGACCGTTGATCGTGATCCGTGCGCACTGATTGGTGTCGTCGGCCGACTTCAGGTTGTTCGCGATTTCCTCGAACGTCTTCCCGCAGCCGACCGAGTCGAGGATCGGCTTGGTCAGGAAGTTGATGATGTCGTTGTAGAAGAAGGCGGCGACAACCGTCACGAGGACGATGGCGAGCAGCGCCTTCGCGAGCCGGTTGCGAAGCTCACGGAGGTGTTCCGCGAGGGGCATCCGCCCCTCGGGATCCTTCTCCTTAGAATTGCGGGCAGGCTTGAGCAACCCACGTTCCCATCTCGTGCGGCAGGCCGGGGGTCACCGGCCTTGCGTCAGCGCTTGGTCGTGTCCGTCGGCTCGGTGACCGGACGGGAGCTGGTCACGTCGCCGGGGGCGGCCTGAATGGTGCGCTGAGCGGGGGGCTGCTCGCCGGTGTTCGGCGGGCCGGCCGGGGTGGCCGAGTTGCTGCCCTCTTCCTTCATCGCCTTGGCCTCGCTCTTCAGGATGCGCGCGGACTTGCCGAGCGAGCGGGCCATGTCCGGAAGCTTCTTCGCGCCGAACAGCAGGATGATGACGACGAGGATGAGAATGATCTCGGGGGCGCCGAGCCTTCCGAACATAAGTCTTTACCTTCTCACCGAGGCGGCTGGGTGGGGTGCTGTCCGACCGGTCGGACATATGTCCGAACGATCGTGTTGGCAGCGATCGTAACGCTCAGGGGTAAACGTGAGGCAATCCCCTTGCGTACTCCCGGTCAGCGATCCGAGCCTCGTATTCCGGACCGCGACCAGCAGCGTACCTGCCGGACACACCGACGCGGGAGGGCGAAGTGACCCAAACCGCGTGAGGCTCGGGACTCACAGGACCACCGGAGCAGGACTCACAGCGCGTCCACGGCGCGGGCCGCGCTCACCGCGGCCCGCTCCAGGTCCTCGGCGGCCCTGTCGATCCGGCGCGCGGAGTCCGCGACCTGCCGCCCCAGGCGCCGCGCCTCCAGGAAGACCCGGACCGCGAACACCGCGAGAACGGCGAGACCCAGAAAACCCATGGCTACCGCGAACATCGGCCAGAACATGACGCCGAGCCTAGACCCTGCTACGGCGCCGAATGCAGCCGCAGGGTCCTGACGCCACCGCCCGTGAGCAGTTCCACGATCCGCTCGCCGGCCGGCTTGCGGACGGCCGCCCCGCAGTCGGGGCAGGTGAAGGAGTAGAAGGTGGTGCTGCTGGAGGCGCCGATGGCCAGCCGCAGCGCGCTCGCGGCGAGTTCGAACCGCCCCCGGCAGTCCGGGCACCCGGCCCTGAACACCACCGGAGCCACATTCCTCATCCCGGCGAACGCGGAGGCCACGGAGATGCCCCGTCCGCCGGACGACCCCGACTCGCTCAAATCCCCGGCTCCCGCCCGTCGACCCACCCGAACACCTGCTCACCGTGGTCTACGTCGCCGCGCGCGCCCTGGTTCACCGCGGGCGGCAGGCCGCCCGGCCCGCCCTGGCCGACGACGCCGTACGGTATCCCGCCGCCCGTGAGTCCGCTCCCGGGCCCGGTGGGCCGCCTGTCGGCCGGCGTGTCGGGGCCGGTCTCCCGCGCGTCCACGCCGTCGTACGCGGCCAGCGCCTCGCGGGCCGCCTGGCGGGCGCTGGCGGCGAGGGCCTGAGGGGAGACGATCCGCCCGTCACGGCCGAGCCGCAGGGCCAGGCGGCGCAGCGAGGCGGGGTCGGGCGTGCGCAGGGTGATGCGCAGGCCGCCGTCGGGCAGTTCCTCGGCGCTGTCGTGGGGGTAGTACTCGGCGACCCAGCGCCCGCCGGGGCCGACCTCGACCACGACCTCGGGGTCCTCGGCGGCCGGCTGCACCAGCCCCTCCGACAGGTCCCGCAGCTCGATCTCGGGCGGCGCGGCGGGCTCGTCGAGGATCCGGATCTCGGCGACCCGGTCCAGGCGGAAGGTGCGCCGGGCCTCGGAGCGGCGGCACCAGGCCTCGACATAGGTGTGTCCGACGCTGACCAGGCGGATGGGGTCGATCTCGCGCTCGGTGACCTCGTCACGCGCGGGCGAGTAGTAGCGGATCCACAGCCGGCGCCGCTCGGAGATCGCCCGGTCGACGTCGGCGAAGACCCCGCCCTCGGACTCGAAGGTCACCGACAGGCGGGAGCTGGCGCCCGCCGCCTCACCGGCCGCGGCCTCCACCTTGGCGGTGGCCCGCAGCAGGGCCTGCCGGTCGCCCTCGCGCAGCCCCGGCAGGGTCGCCACGGCGCGCGCGGCCACCAGCAGCGCGGTCGCCTCGTCGGCGGCCAGCCGTAGCGGCTCGGCGGCCTCCGCGCCGAGCGCGGCCGGGTTGTGCCACCAGATGCGCTCGCCGTCGGTGTCGATGTCCAGCAGATCGCCGCCGCGGAAGCTGGTGCCGCACATCGGCAGCACGTCGAGGTCCGAGACCAGCTCGTCCTCGGTGATGCCGAAGGCGCGCGCCACGTCCTCGATGCGCGCTCCGGGCCGCTCCCGCAGATACGTCACCAGGGAGAGCATCCGCCGGGTCTGGTCGATCGCGTTCGCCGGCCTGACCGGTTTGCCTGCCACTGTGTCGCTCGCTCCCCCTCAGCCCTTGGCCACGGCCCGCAGCCGGTCGACCACGTCCGCACGCAGCTCGGCGGGCTCCAGGACCACCACGTCCGGCCCGAACTCCACCAGCCAGGCGTCCAGCCCGTGCCCGTACGGAATCTCCAACTCGTCCCAGCCGTCGCCGAGTTCCCGCACGGCGGTGGCCTTCGCCCGCAAGGGGTACCCGGCGTCGGCACGCAGCCGGATCAGCGCGCTGCGGTCGGCGGTCTCCCCCGCCCAGCCGGCGACGGTCTCCCGGACGGTGACGACGTCGGGGACGGGCGCCGTGAAGCCCGTTCCGCGCGAGCGCACCTTGCCGGTGATGCGAGACAGCCGGAACACCCGCTCGGCGCCCCGGTCGCGGTCCCAGCCGGCCAGGTACCAGTGTCCGCGCCAGCACTCCAGCGCCCACGGCTCCACGTGCCGGGGCTCGGGGCGGGCGGCGGTGGCCTTGCGGTAGTCGAAGACCACCGGACGGCGGTCGCGGCAGGCCAGCATCAGCGGCTCGAACGCGGCCTCGTGCACCGGAATGCGGGGCTCGAGCGCGCCGTGCGCCTCGTACGGGTCGACATCCTCGGGCAGTCCGGCCGCCCGCAGCTTCTGCAGGGCACCGCTGGCCGCTCCGGCGAGCCGGGCCTGCTGCCAGACCTTGGCGGCCAGCCCCAGCGCGGCGGCCTCCTCGGCGTCGAGCGTGATGGGCGGGAGGCGGTTGCTGTCACGGCGGGCGAGATAGCCGACCTCGCCGTCCAGGCTCTCCACGGTCTCGATGACGAGCCCCAGCTCGCGCAGATCGTCCTTGTCCCGCTCGAACATGCGGTTGAAGGAGTCGTCGGAGCCGGTCGCGCCGTTCCCCGGCCCGAAGGCCTCGACGTAGGCCTCGATGGAGTCGCGCAGCTCGCGCTTGCTGAGCGGCCGCCGCGTCCCGAGCAGACACAGCGCCAGATTCATCAGCCGCTCGGCCTTGGCAATGGCCATCGACGCCCTTCGCCTTCCTCATGATGCTTCTGACGGATGACCGTACCGCTCCGCGGTGCCCCGGCAAAGCCGAGGGCCCATGCCCGGACAGGCATGGGCCCCAGGTGATCGGCTCCGGTCGGATCCCGGTCAGACCCCGAGCAGGTCCACGACGAAGATCAGCGTCTCGCCGGGCTTGATCGCCGGGGCGGGGCTCTGGTTGCCGTAGGCGAGGTGCGCGGGGATGGTCAGCTGACGGCGGCCGCCGACCTTCATGCCCTGCACGCCGAGGTCCCAGCCCTTGATGACCCGGCCGCCGCCCAGCGGGAAGCGGAACGGCGTGCCACGGTTCCAGCTGGCGTCGAACTCCTCGCCGGTGCTGAAGGCGACACCGACGTAGTGCACGGTGACGGTCTGGCCCGCCTGCGCCACCTCGCCGTCGCCCTCCCAGATGTCCTTGATCTCGAGGTCCGCCGGGGGCTCGCCGCCCGGGAAGTCGATCTCGGGCTTGTCGATGCTCACGTCTGTAGCTCCTGCTTGTCTCGAAAAGGCAACGTGCACAGTCTTACATCCCGGACGGCGTCACGACGCCGCGAGGATGTCCACCGAGAAGACCATCGTGGAGTCCTTCTCGATGCCGCTGCCACTCGGCGGGTTGTCGCCGTACCCCAGGTCCGGCGGGACGACGATGACGACGCGGCTGCCGACCTTCTTGCCGGTCAGACCCTGCGACCAGCCCTTGACGACCTGCTGGAGCGAGAACGACGTCGGCGCGCTGCGGGTGTAGCTGGAGTCGAACTCCTTGCCGGTGTCCCAGACGACGCCCTTGTACTGCACGACCACGCTGGCGTCCGCCGCGACCACCGGGCCGTCGCCCTCGATGACGTAGTTCGCCACGAGCTTCTTCGGCGGGGCGGCCTTGGGAATATCCATGGAGGGCGACTTGCCGTCGGTGTTGGTGCCGACCTTGGGCAGCGCGGCGTCGTCCTGCGGGACCTCCTTGCCCTTGGCGGAGCTCTTCCCGTTGAACGTGCCCTGGAGGTCGACGACGAAGACCAGCGTGTCGGTGCCCTTGATGCCGGCCTGCGGCTGGCCCTCCTTGCCGTATCCCCAGGTCGGCGGGACGGCCAGCTCGACACGGCTGCCGACCTTCTTGCCGGCCAGTCCGTAGCGCCAGCCGTCGATGATGCCGCCCGGGGCGAGCTGGATGAACAGCGGCGTCTTGCGGTCGTAGGAGTTGTCGAAGACCTTGCCGGTGTCCCAGATCTGGCCGAGGTAGTGGGCCCAGATGTAGTCCTTCTCCGCGACGGTCTGGCCGCCGCCGGCGATCAGCGTCTTGACCGCGAGCTGGTCGGAGGGGGCGCCACTGCCCCTGGCGACCGTCGGCTTCTCCCCGAACTTCGTGCCCGCGGTGACGGCCGGCAGCGGGCCGTCGACGATCTTCGGCGCGGGCGCGGCGGAGCCGTCCGAGGCGGAGGGCGACGCGTTGCCGTCGGCCGCGCTCGAGGAGTCGGACCCGTCGTCGCCGCACCCGGCGAGCGTGACCAGTCCTGCGGGAACGGCGGCGAGAAGGAGTGAGCGTCGGCGCACGGTGGGGGCCTCGTAATCGGTCGATCTTGTGGATGGCGTGCGCGCAACTCTACGGCGTGAGAAGGGCGCCGTACGGGAAACGTACGGCGCCCGTGTTGCGTTCCGGCACGCATGGCCGGATCGCGTGGCTCACATTCCGGCGATCAGTTTCTCCACCCGGTCGTCCACCGAACGGAACGGGTCCTTGCACAAAACGGTGCGCTGTGCCTGGTCGTTGAGCTTCAGGTGAACCCAGTCGACCGTGAAGTCACGGCGCTGTTCCTGGGCCCGGCGGATGAAGTCGCCGCGCAGCCTGGCCCGAGTGGTCTGCGGGGGAACCGACTTGCCCTCGAAGATCTTCAAGTCGTTGCAGATCCGGGTGGCTTGGCCCTTCTTCTCCAGCAGGTAGTACAGCCCACGACGGCGGTGGATGTCGTGGTAGGCGAGGTCTATCTGCGCCACCCGCGGATGCGACATGGTCATGTTGTGCTTGGCCCGGTACCGCTCGATGAGCTTGTACTTCATCACCCAGTCGATCTCGGTGCCGATGCGGTCGAGGTCCTCGGTCTCGATCGCGTCCAGGGTGCGGCCCCACAGCTCCAGGACCTGCTCGACGGTGCCGGTGCGGATGCCTCGGCGCTCGCAGAAGTCCACGGCCTTCTCGTAGTACTCGCGCTGCACCTCCAGCGCGGAGGCCTCGCGGCCGCTGGCCAGGCGCACCTTGCGCCGGCCGGTGATGTCGTGGCTGACCTCGCGGATCGCCCGGATCGGGTTCTCCAGGGTCAGGTCACGCATCACGGTGCCCGCCTCGATCATGCGCAGCACCAGATCGGTGGCACCGACCTTCAGCAGCATCGTCGTCTCGGACATGTTCGAGTCGCCCACGATGACGTGCAGCCGGCGGTAGCGCTCGGCGTCCGCGTGCGGTTCGTCGCGGGTGTTGATGATGGGTCGCGAACGGGTCGTCGCCGAGGAGACGCCCTCCCAGATGTGCTCCGCGCGCTGGCTGACGCAGTACACGGCCCCGCGGGGCGTCTGCAGCACCTTGCCGGCGCCGCACAGCAGCTGCCGGGTCACCAGGAACGGGATCAGGATGTCCGCGAGCCGGGAGAACTCCCCGTGCCGGGCCACCAGGTAGTTCTCGTGGCAACCGTAGGAGTTGCCCGCCGAGTCGGTGTTGTTCTTGAAGAGGTAGACGTCGCCCGCGATTCCTTCCTCGTGCAGGCGTCGTTCCGCGTCCACCAGGAGTCCTTCGAGAATGCGCTCGCCGGCCTTGTCGTGGGTGACCAGTTCGGTCACGTTGTCGCATTCGGGTGTGGCGTATTCCGGATGCGATCCCACGTCGAGATAGAGGCGGGCGCCGTTCCGCAGAAAGACATTGCTGCTTCGGCCCCATGACACGACACGGCGGAAGAGGTACCGCGCCACCTCGTCAGGCGACAGGCGGCGCTGTCCCCTGAACGTGCACGTGACGCCGTACTCGTTCTCCAGCCCGAAAATGCGGCGGTCCATGACTGAACATTACGCCCGATCCCTCGAACTGAAACGGGGTTCGACGGCACGGTTCGGATCATTTTCCGATGAAGCCGCAACCACCGCACTCCCGGCGGGAGCTGCGAGTACCCGCTGCGTGGCCACCAGAACCAGCAGCGACACGGCCCCCGCCGCAGCCGGTACGGCGAACCCCCACGACGCCCCGCCGGCCTCGACGACGGGCCCCGCGAGGCCTGTTCCGAGCGAGTGACCGACGGTGAACGTCGTCACCAGCCAGGAGAACGCCTCGGTGACCGTGCCACGCGGCGCGTGCCGGTCGACGATGACGAAGGCGCAGGCGATGGCGGGCGCGAGGAACACACCGGCGAGCACGGTGAGCCCCACCATGGCCACGGCGCCCGGCATCAGCGTCAGCGGCAGGTAACACACCGCCAGCAAGGCCACCAGGACACGCAGTCGCCGCTCGGGCACACCCGGCCACGGCCGCGCCCCGTACACGACCCCGCCGAGGAGCGCCCCGAGCCCCAGTGCCGCCATCAGCCAGCCGTACACCACGTCACCGCCGTGGTCGTCCGCGTACGGCACGGAGGCGACGGTGATGGAGCCGAGCGCGATGCCCACGAACAGGAAGGCGGCGAGCAGCGCCAGCAGCCCGGGCGAGCGCAGGGCGCCGAGCCAGTGCGCCTCACGCGGAGCCGAGCGCCACGCGCGCGAGGGCGGCGAGACGACCACCGACAGCGCCCCGAGCACCCCGACGGCGTTCAGCACGAGCAGCGCGGCCTGCGCCGACCACAGCGACACGCACAGGGTCACCAGCAGCGGACCGACCGTGAACATCACCTCCTGCGCCACGGCGTCCATCGCGTACGCCGTGTGGACCTGGTCCTCACGGCGCAGCACCGAGGGCCACAGCGCCCGCAGGCCGCCCTCCAGGGGAGGTGTGAACAGCCCGGCGGCCGCCACGGCGGCGTACGCCACCGGCAGCGGTTCGACGCCGACGAGGGCGAAGACGGCCATCGCGAGGGCCGAGACGAGCACCGCGGGGAGCTGGACGCGCGGCTGGCCGCGCAGATCGACGAGGCGTCCGAGCACGGGCTGCCCGACGGCGTTGGCGACGCCGTAGACGGCCGCCAGCGCGCCCGCGAGGCTGTACGTGCCACCCTCGGCCCGTACGAACAGCACGATCGCGATGGCGGCCGTGGCGTTGGGCAGCCGGCCCACGAGCGTGCCCACCAGCAGGCGCGCCGCATGCCTCGTCGCGAGGATCTCCCGGTATCCCGCGGCCAATGTCCCGCCTCCGTCTGCTCGCCCCGGCCCGAGGCGGGGCGCCGCACACGGGTTTTACGTATAACGTGTCTTGTCATACATACCATGTGCGCTGTTCACACGTCCAGAGTCCACATGACAGACGAAAGAGCAGGCCGACGGTGGCACGAGGTAGCACGCGCCCGACCAGCCGTGACGTCGCCCAGGCCGCGGGAGTGTCGCAGGCCGCGGTCTCCCTGGTCCTCGGCGACAAGTGGCGCGGCCGGGTCTCCGAGGCCACGGCGCAGCGCGTACGGGACGCCGCGCGGGAGCTGGACTACCGGCCCAACCTCGCCGCCCGCAACCTCCGCCTCGGCCGCACCCGCACCGTCCTGCTCGTCGTCCCCGCGCTGACCACCGAATTCTTCGCCGGCGTGTACACGGGCGCGGCCCGGGTCGCCGCCGACCACGGCTTCGGCGTCGTGCTCTACCCCTCCCCCGAGGGCGTCGGTCCCGCCCGCGACCCCTTCGCCTCCGCCCAGGCCGCCCTGGACGGCGTCCTGGCCTCCTCCATGGCCGCCGACGCCGTCACCGCCATCCGCGGCGAGCGGCTGCCGCTGGTCATGCTGGACAGCGACCCCTCCGGCAGCCTCGGCGCGGCCACCGTCAACCTGGACATCGTCGACGGCACCCGGCAGATCGCCGACCACCTGCTGGGTCTCGGCCACCGGCGCTTCCTGCACCTGGCGGCGGACGTACCGTCCTGGACGTTCGAGGTACGCGCGCGTGAGCTGGCCGCGCGCGTGGCCGCCGTGCCCGGCACCTCGGTGCGCACCGCCCGCACCCCGATGACGATCGAAGGCGCCCTGGCCGCCGCCGAGGCCGCCCTGGAGGCCCCCGGCCCCCTGCCCACCGCCGTGGTCTGCGACGACGACAAGCTGGCAGCCGGCGCCTACAAGGCACTGCGCCGACGCGGACTGCGCGTCCCCGACGACGTCTCCGTCACCGGCGTCGACGACATCGCCCTGGCCGGCGCCCTGGACCCCGAACTGACGACCGTCCGACTGGACGCCGAGCTGTTCGGGGAACGGGGCATGCGGGCCCTCCTGGCCGTCCTGGACGGCCGCACACCGGACGAAGGGGACATCCCCGTCCAACTCGTAGTCCGGGGCTCCACGGCGCCGCCAGGGGCCCTCTGAGACGCCTGTGCCCCGGCCGTCGCGACGGCCGGGGCACAGCAGGAGCGTGGGGCTACTTCTCGTCCGACTCCTCGGAGCTCTCCGCCTCCGTGGCCGCGCCGCCGGCCTCCAGCAGCCGGGCGAGCTGGCGACCGACGATCCGCTTGAACTTCCGCTGCTGCGGCCGCGTACGGTCCAGCACCGCGACCTCCAGCCGCTCGGCGGGGATCTCCCGCTGGGTGCCGTTGGTGTCCCGCGACAGGGCCTGCACCGCCAGCTTCAGGGCCTCCGCCAGGCTCATGCCGTCCTGGTGACGCTGGTCCAGGTAGCTGCTGATCTGCTCGGCGTTACCGCCGACCGCGACCGAGCCGTGCTCGTCGACGATCGACCCGTCGTGCGGCAACCGGTAGATCTGGTCGCCGTCCGGGGTCTCCCCGACCTCGGCCACGACCAGCTCCACCTCGTACGGCTTCTCGCCCGCCGAGGAGAAGATCGTGCCGAGCGTCTGGGCGTACACGTTGGCCAGGCCACGCGCGGTCACGTCGTCCCGGTCGTAGGTGTAACCGCGCAGGTCCGCGTAGCGCACACCACCGATACGGAGGTTCTCGTACTCGTTGTACTTGCCGGCGGCCGCGAAACCGATCCGGTCGTAGATCTCGCTGAACTTGTGCAGCGCGCGGGACGGGTTCTCGCCGACGAACACGATGCCGTCGGCGTACTGCAGCACGACCAGGCTGCGTCCACGGGCGATGCCCTTGCGCGCGTACTCCGCGCGATCGGCCATCGCCTGCTGGGGTGAGACATAGAACGGCGTCGACACCGGTTATCCGTCCCTTTCTGTGGAAGTCACTCGATCACCTAGCCAACGGGAGCGGCCCGCTACAGCAGCGCGGCCCGCGGGCCGTCCGGCTGCTCCAGACGGCGCTCAAGGATCGAACGGGCGATCCCGGAGGACTCGTCCTCGGTGAGCCGGCGGAAGCCGTCCTCGGTGATCACGGTGACGATGGGGTAGATCCGGCGCGCGACATCGGGACCACCGGTCGCCGAGTCGTCGTCTGCCGCGTCGTACAGGGCCTGCACCACGAGCGTCGTCGCCTGCTCCTCGGTCAGGTCCTCCCGGAAGAGCTTCTTCATCGCGCCCCGCGCGAAGATCGAGCCCGAGCCGGTCGCCGCGTAGTTCTGCTCCTCGGAGCGGCCACCGGTGACGTCGTACGAGAAGATCCGACCCTTGCCCCGGTCCACGTCGTACCCCGCGAAGAGCGGCACCACGGCCAGGCCCTGCATGGCCATGCCGAGGTTGGAGCGGATCATGGTCGACAGCCGGTTCGCCTTGCCCTCGAGCGAGAGCTGCGCGCCCTCCACCTTCTCGAAGTGCTCCAGCTCCAGCTGGAAGAGCTTGACCATCTCCACGGCCAGGCCGGCGGTGCCGGCGATGCCGACGGCCGAGTACTCGTCGGCCGGGAACACCTTCTCGATGTCCCGCTGAGCGATCACGTTGCCCATGGTGGCCCGACGGTCGCCGGCGAGCACCACACCGCCCGGGAACGTCACGGCCACGATCGTGGTGCCGTGCGGCGCCTCGATCACGCCCTGCGTCGGCGGCAACTGCCGGTTGCCGGGCAGCAGCTCCGGCTGGTGCTCGGAGAGAAAGTCCATGAAGGACGAGGACCCAGGCGTCAGGAAGGCAGCTGGTAGACGCCCGACGCCACGAGAGTTGGCTTCCACGAGTTTCCTTCCGGATGAGCCGAATTTCACAGTTGAAGCATCGGTATGGCAGGGACCTTACCCGGCTCGCGGCGGTGATCCACATGTGCGGCCGAAGCCTTGTGGCGGACCACCTGGCACCCGGTCGTCAGCACGAGGACCGGTGAACCCATGCCAGATCGCGGGTTCACCGGTCGCTCACACCCCCGCCCCCTCGAACCTTCGATTCGAAGGCAAAGATGGCTTACTGCCCACCCTTTTGCACGAAGCTCCGCACGAAGTCCTCGGCGTTCTCCTCAAGCACGTCGTCGATCTCGTCGAGAACCGAGTCGACGTCGTCGCTGAGCTTCTCGTGCCGCTCCTTGAGGTCCTCCGAAGCCTGCGCCTCCGCCGCCTGCTCCTCGACCTCCTCCGTGGAGCGCGTCGCCTTCTGCTGGCCGCCGCCGGTGTCCTTGGTCGCCATTACCCTCACCCCGCTCAGTTCGCCCGACATGGTCGACAGGTCGGCTTTCCTGCCGATCGGTGATGATCAGACCCTACAAGCCGGGTCCGACATCGGCCCCGTAGTTACCAGAACGTACGGGGGCCACCTCGATGATTCCCGGACGGCGGGGTTTCCACCCCGCTCGCCCGGGTCCGGCCGAGTACCCGTTCAGCCGCCCGACAAGACCCTGACCAGGTCTTCCGCCGTGCGGCAGCGGTCCAGCAGCTCCTTGACGTGATTTCGCGTTCCGCGAAGCGGTTCCAGGGTTGGAACGCGCTGGAGGCTGTCGCGGCCGGGCAGGTCGAAGATGACCGAGTCCCACGAGGCCGCGGCGACGTCGTCGGCGTACTGCTCCAGGCAGCGGCCGCGGAAGTACGCGCGCGTGTCCTCCGGCGGCTTGCTCTTGGCCCGCTCCACGTCGGCCTCGTCCAGCAGACGCTTCATGCGGCCGCGGGCCGCGAGACGGTTGTACAGGCCCTTCTCGGGCCGTACGTCGGCGTACTGGAGGTCGACCAGGTGCAGGCGTGCCGCGTCCCAGTCGAGGTCGTCACGGCGCCGGTAGCCCTCCATGAGCTCTCGCTTGGCGACCCAGTCCAGTTCCCCGGCGAGGCTCATCGGGTCGTTCTCCAGGCGGGTGAGAGTGTCCTCCCAGCGCGCCAGGACGTCCTTGGTCTGCGCGTCGGCGTCCGCGCCGAAGCGCTCCTCGACGTACTTGCGCGACAGCTCGAAGTACTCCATCTGCAACTGGACCGCGGTGAGTGTGCGGCCGCTGCGCAGGGTGACCAGACGCTTGAGCGACGGGTCGTGGGAGATCTGGTGCAGGGTGCGGACGGGCTGGTCGACGGCGAGGTCGACGGCGATGAAGCCGTCCTCGATCATCGACAGGACGAGGGCCGTCGTGCCGAGCTTGAGGTAGGTGGAGATCTCGGAGAGGTTCGCGTCCCCGATGATCACGTGCAGTCGGCGGTACTTCTCGGCGTCGGCGTGCGGCTCGTCGCGGGTGTTGATGATCGGGCGCTTGAGGGTGGTCTCCAGGCCGACCTCGACCTCGAAGTAGTCCGCGCGCTGGCTGAGCTGGAAGCCGTGCTCGTGGCCGTCCTGGCCGATGCCGACGCGACCGGCGCCGGCGAAGACCTGACGGGAGACGAAGAAGGGCGTGAGGTGGCGCACGATGTCGGAGAAGGCGGTCTCCCGCTTCATCAGGTAGTTCTCGTGCGTGCCGTAGGAGGCGCCCTTGTTGTCGGTGTTGTTCTTGTAGAGATGGATGGGCTGTGCGCCGGGGAGCGCGGCGGCGCGTTCGGCGGCCTCGGCCATGATCCGCTCGCCGGCCTTGTCCCAGAGGACGGCGTCGCGGGGATTGGTGACCTCGGGGGCGCTGTACTCGGGATGCGCGTGGTCGACGTAGAGACGGGCGCCGTTGGTGAGGATCACGTTGGCGAGCCCGATGTCCTCGTCGGTGAGCTGGCTGGCGTCGGCGGCCTCGCGGGCGAGGTCGAAGCCTCGCGCGTCCCGCAGCGGGTTCTCCTCCTCGAAGTCCCAGCGGGCCCGGCGGGCCCGGTGCATCGCCGCCGCGTAGGCGTTGACGATCTGGGACGAGGTGAGCATGGCATTGGCGTTCGGGTGGCCGGGGACGGAGATCCCGTACTCCGTCTCGATGCCCATTACTCGCCGTACGGTCATGCGGCCCTCCTTGCCCGGCGGCTCCCTCGGTCGTGGGCGCCGCTCAGATACCGCAGGTGCTCCGGTGCGTGTGCGGTGCCCGTCCCCGCACTGCGCGACCTGGCGGTACGGAAGAGCCTAGAACGCCTCTGCGCTGGTGGGGAGATCATTTGCGTCATTGCCTGCTCCAGCCGTGGCCCGAAAAGCAGTCGGCTGCGGGTACCCCGTAAAGGGCACCCGCAGCCGCCCTGTTTTTTACAGGTACTGTCCGGTGTTCGCCACCGTGTCGATGGAGCGTCCGGTGTCGGAGCCCTGCTTTCCGGTGATCAGGGTGCGGATGTAGACGATCCGCTCGCCCTTCTTTCCGGAGATCCGGGCCCAGTCGTCCGGGTTGGTGGTGTTCGGCAGGTCCTCGTTCTCCTTGAACTCGTCCACGCAGGCCTGGAGGAGGTGGGAGACGCGAAGGCCTTTCTGGTTCTTTTCCAGGAAGTCCTTGATCGCCATTTTCTTGGCGCGGCCCACGATGTTCTCGATCATGGCGCCGGAGTTGAAGTCCTTGAAGTAGAGAACTTCCTTGTCGCCGTTGGCGTAGGTGACTTCCAGGAAGCGGTTTTCCTCGGATTCGGCGTACATGTGCTCCACGGCCGTCTGGATCATGCTCTGGACGGTGGTGGTCTTGTCGCCGCCGTGCTCACCGAGGTCGTCCCCGTGGAGCGGGAGGCGCTCGGTGAGGTACTTGCCGAAGATGTCCTTGGCCGCCTCGGCGTCGGGACGCTCGATCTTGATCTTCACGTCGAGCCGACCGGGGCGCAGGATGGCGGGGTCGATCATGTCCTCGCGGTTGGAGGCGCCGATCACGACCACGTTCTGGAGGCCTTCCACGCCGTCGATCTCGGCGAGCAGCTGGGGGACGATGGTGTTCTCCACGTCCGAGCTGACACCGGAGCCACGGGTGCGGAAGAGGGATTCCATCTCGTCGAAGAAGACGATGACGGGCGTGCCCTCGCTGGCCTTCTCACGGGCCCGCTGGAAGACCAGGCGGATCTGCCGCTCGGTCTCGCCGACGTACTTGTTCAGGAGCTCGGGGCCCTTGATGTTGAGGAAGAAGCTCTTGCCGGCGGCCTGGCCGGTGACCTCGGCGACCTTCTTGGCCAGCGAGTTGGCGACGGCCTTGGCGATCAGCGTCTTTCCGCATCCGGGGGGCCCGTACAGCAGGACGCCCTTCGGCGGCCGCAGTTCGTGCTCCTTGAACAGGTCGGGGTAGAGGTAGGGGAGCTCGACCGCGTCGCGGATGGCTTCGATCTGGCCGCCGAGGCCGCCGATCTGCTCGTAGCCGATGTCCGGGACCTCTTCGAGGACGAGTTCCTCGACCTCGCTCTTGGGGACGATCTCGTAGACGTAGCCGGAGCGGGGTTCGAGCAGCAGGGCGTCGCCGGGGCGGATGGTGACGTCCAGCAGCGGCTCGGCGAGCCGTACCACCCGTTCCTCGTCGGTGTGCCCGAGCACCAGGGCGCGCTCGCCGTCCTCGAGGATCTCCTTGAGGGTGACGATGTCCCCGACGCGCTCGAACTCCATGGCCTCGACCACATTGAGCGCTTCGTTCAGCATCACTTCCTGGCCGCGCCTGAGCTCGTCGAGCTCGACGCTGGGGCTGACGTTCACCCGGAGCTTGCGGCCACCGGTGAAGATGTCGGCCGTACCGTCCTCGTTCGCCGCGAGGAAGACACCGAAGCCGGCCGGTGGCTGGGCGAGCCGGTCGACCTCTTCCTTGAGGGCCACGATCTGGTCGCGGGCCTCGCGGAGCGTGTTGGCGAGTCGCTCGTTCTGGGCGGACACGCCGGCCAGGTTGGTCTGCAGCTCGACGATCCGCTCTTCGAGAATCCTCGTGTGTCGCGGAGAGTCGGCGAGCTTGCGTCGCAGGACGGCGATCTCCTGCTCAAGGTAGGCGATCTGCCCGGCCGGGTCGTCGGACCCTCGTCCCGGGCGGATGCCGCGGTTCATGTCGTCGTCGTGGGCTGCCACGGTCCTCACCTCCTCCAAGGGGAGCTGGACGCTTCCAGACCCTACCTGGGCGGGTGTCGATTGAAACCCCTAGATCAGAAACACTGTCGGGGTGTGTCCGATCTTCACCCTTGCGCTCTCCCTCACGCCAGGGGGATACCCACCGAACATGATTGGAAAGCTGCCGGAGGTAGGGTCGAAGTGTTCAACACCCGTCAGAGCCTGCATCGTTCCCGTAGGGCTCGGCAGTAAACGGCAGGAGACATGAGCGTGCAGCAGGAGGCCGGTGTCGGTGGCGAGGCGCTGGAGGTCTGGATCGACCAGGATCTCTGTACCGGTGACGGCATCTGCGCCCAGTACGCGCCCGAGGTGTTCGAGCTGGACATCGACGGCTTGGCCTATGTGAAGGGGCCGGACGACGAGCTCTTGCAGGACAAGGGGGCCGCGACGCCGGTTCCGCTGCCGCTGCTGACGGACGTGGTGGACTCGGCGAAGGAGTGTCCGGGCGAGTGCATCCATGTGCGGCGGGTTTCGGACAGCGTGGAGGTCTACGGCCCTGACGCTGAGTGAGCGTTCGGGTTCAGCGCGTCACGGCTGTCTGATTTCTCACAGTGGGGTTGGCGTCGGTCAGACGCTGTGGGCTCCGGCGGGTGCCGAGCGGATGAACGCGCCGTCCTTCCACTGCCACTTGGCGCTGTCCTTCACGTCGGGGCAGCAACTGGGCACGTCGGCCGAGGAGTAGCCGAGCAATGCGGCGCGGACGGCGCCGTTGCCGACGGAGAGGCTCGTGACGGTGAGGCGGTCCTTGGGGTCGACGAGGGTGGCGACCACGCGCGCGCCGCTCGCTCCGGCGGCCTGGGTGAGGACGTAGACGCCGTCGGGCGGGGTGCCCATGGGTGAGTCGCAGTGGACGACGGCGACCGTTTCGGGCCTGCGGTCGCCGTCCAGGTCTCCGGTGGCCTGCTTCACCACGAGGGCCTTGACCGGGCCGCATTCGATCGGGAAGTCGACGCCGGTGGTGGCGGGGGCCGCGACGGTGACGGGCCCGGGCTCGGCGCCGGGGGTGGTGGGCTGGGCGGCCGTCGCGGGGCCGGGCTGGAGGACCGAGGAGAGGGCCACGACGCCGGCCACGGCGGTGGCGGTGGCGATCCAGTGGATCGGCCGGGCGTGGGTGTGTGCCAGTTCCGGGACGGCGGATTGCTGCACGAGGAGTTTCTCCTGTGAGGGCTGTGCCGGTGGGGGTGAGGTGGCCAGCATCGTGCCACACGTCACAGGCCGACGGAACGGCGGGGTGCGAGGTCGCACCGGAGGGGTGTCAAGGGGACAGCGTCGTGGCCGAGTTCCGGGCGCTCCCCGGGAACTCGGCCACGATGCCGGTGCGTTGACTGCGGCACGGGGTGTCTGTGGCGCAGGGCAGCGGTTGCCTCAGCGGGCGGTGCCTCCGTCGGCGTTGGGGCCGGCGTAGTCCTCGCCGTAGGCGCCCTTGGCGGGGCGGCGGCGGCGCATGGGCGGCTCGACGCCGTCGGCGAGGCGGCGGGCGGTGAGGAGGAAGCCGGTGTGGCCGATCATGCGGTGGTCCGGGCGGACGGCGAGGCCTTCGATGTGCCAGTTGCGGATCATCGTCTCCCAGGCGGTCGGCTCGTTGAAGCAGCCGATCTCCCGGATGGACTCCACGGTCCGGGCGAGCTGGGTGGTGGTCGCGACGTAGCAGCACAGGATGCCGCCGGGGACGAGCGCCTTGGAGACGGCCTCCAGGCACTCCCAGGGGGCGAGCATGTCGAGGATGACGCGGTCGACGTCCGTGTCGGAGAGGTTGTCCTGGAGGTCGCCGACGGTGAGCTGCCAGGCGGGGTGCGGGCCGCCGAAGTAGCGCTCCACGTTCTGCTGGGCGATCTCAGCGAAGTCCTCGCGGCGCTCGTAGCTGTGCAGCATGCCCTGGTCGCCGATGGCGCGCAGCAGGAAGCTGCTGAGCGAGCCGGAGCCGACGCCGGCCTCGACGACGCGCGCGCCGGGGAAGATGTCGGCGAAGGCGAGGATCTGCCCCGCGTCCTTGGGGTAGACGACGGCTGCCCCGCGGGGCATGGACAGGACGTAGTCGGGGAGCAGGGGGCGCAGCGCGAGGTAGGCGACGTTCCCGGTGGTGCGGACAACGCTGCCCTCGGGAGCGCCGATCAGTTCGTCGTGCGGGAAGGAACCCTTGTGGGTGTGGAAGTTCTTCCCGGCCTCGAGCGTGAACGTGTAGTGGCGGCCCTTGGGGTCGGTCAGCTGAACCTGGTCCCCGACCTTGAAGGGCCCGCGCCTGCGGGCGGCACCGGTCGGTTCGGACATGTGACCAGCCTACCGGGGTTTGCGGGGGCCGCCGACCACCAGGGCAGGGGGGCCGCCGGGCCGCCTGAGGGGCGGGATGTCAGGAGGGCCGGGCCATCGCCTTGACGAAGGCGCGCTCGACGTCGGCCGCGGACAGGACGCCGTAGATCTCGCCGGTCTCCTCGACGACCAGGTACTCGGTGGCGGGGGTCGCGCGCAGGGCGTCGAGGAGGTCCTCTCCGGCCAGTTCGGCGGAGAGACGCATGCCGTCGGTGAGGTCCTGGGCGAGGCCGCTGACGGCGACCCAGGGGCGGCGGTGCTCGGGGACGCCGACGATGGCGGCCTCGCGGACCAGGGAGAGGGGTTCGCCGTGGGCGTCGACGACGACGAGGGCGCGGGCGCCGGCGTCGTTGGCGCGGCGCAGGGCCTCGGAGAGCGGGGTGTCGGACTCGACGGGGACGGCGCGACGGGTGAGGTTGCGGGCGCGCAGTTCGGGGAGGTGCTCGCGCAGGCGGGCCATGCGCAGGCTGTTGCCGGCGCCGGTCCAGATGATCGCGGCGAGGATGGCGGCGAGCAGGGCGTCCATGACGGTGTCCATGCCGACGCTGTCCTCGGCGGAGGCGCCGAGCGCCCCGGACTGGGTGAGCAGGGGCAGTCCGACGAGGACGGAGACGGCGAGGGCGCGGCCGACCCAGGCGGCGGCGACGGTGCCGCTCATGGGCTTGCCGGTGATCTTCCAGACGACGGCGCGGAGCATGCGGCCGCCGTCGAGGGGGAGGCCGGGGAGGAGGTTGAAGACCGCCACGATGAGGTTGGAGATCATCAGGCCGGCCAGCAGGACGCCGGGGACCGTGCCGGGCTCGACGGGTTGCAGGGCGAGGTAGAAGAGGCCGGACAGGACGAGGGAGAGCAGGGGGCCGACGAAGGCCAGCCAGAACTCCCGGCCTGGGGTCTCGGCCTCCTTCTCGATCTCGGAGACACCGCCGAAGAACTGGAGCTGGATGCGGCGCACGGGGAGTTTGAAGCGGAGGGCGGCGACCGTGTGGGCCAGTTCGTGGACGAGGACGGAGGCGTAGAAGGCGACCGCGAAGAAGAGGGAGACCAGGTAGCGGGCGGCGCCGAGTTCGGGCAGCACGCGGTCGAGCTGGCCGCCGAACACCCAGGTGATCAGGATGGCGACGAGGAACCAGCTGGGCGCGACGTAGACGGGTACGCCGAAGGGGCGGCCCATGAGCAGGCCGCCTCGGGGCTCCGGGGGGCGGTGGGGCGGCCGGGTCTTGGTGGGGGTGTCGGCTCCGGTGGCCGGGGTGCCGGCGGTTCCGGCGGTGTCGGGCGCGGAGCCTGCGGTCGGCGGGGTGCCGTCCGGGTCCTGGTGCGCGGGCTCCTTGCTTGACGTGTCCGTGCTGGCCTCGGTGTCCTTCCCGTCCGTGGCAGTCGCAGCGTCCTTCCCGTCCGTGGCGGTCGCGCCTTCCTGGCCGTCCCTGCCGGTCTTGCCGTCCTGGCCGGTCGGCGTCGGGGCGGGTGTGGCCGGCGGGGTGTCGGCGGGCTGCTCGGCGGTGGGGGTGTCGGGCCGGGCCGCAGGTGTGGTGGGGCGCTCGGCCGACTCGTCCCTGTCCGGCCGCGGCCGCCCGCTCCCGCCGCTTTCCACCACGGTGTCCCCTTGTTCGAAGCGTCTCCCGCGCCTGCCGGACGGGAGGGTCTGGGACCGATGGTATGCGGCCGTCGGGGGGTGTTACGCCCCGGCACCCCTGTGTTTTCCCGGTGGTGCGCGGTGCCGGGGTCGCGGTGGGGTCACTGTCAGTGGCGGGCCGTAAGGTCTGTGGGCATGGAGAGCAGCAGCGAAGGTGTCGTCCGCGCGGACGACGGGGGTGTCGTGGAGGCGCAGCCGCGGGTGGCGGTACCGGATGCGGGGGTCGCCGCGTCCGGGCGGGCACCCGCCGAGGAGGCCGTCGTCGCGACCGCGCCCGCCTCGCTGTCTCCCTCGCGGGCGAGCGACTTCATGCAGTGTCCGTTGCTGTACCGGTTCCGGGTCATCGACCGGCTCCCGGAGAAGCCGAGCCCGGCGGCCACGAAGGGGACGCTGGTGCACGCGGTCCTCGAGCGGCTGTTCGACGCTCCGGCGGCCGAGCGGACCGCGCCGCGGGCCAAGTCGCTGATCCCCGGGCAGTGGGATCGGCTGCGGGAGTCCCGGCCGGAGGTCGTGGAGCTGTTCGCCGACGATCCGGAGGGCGAGCGGCTGGCGGGCTGGCTGGCGGAGGCGGAGCAGCTGGTCGAGCGGTGGTTCACGCTGGAGGACCCGACCCGGCTGGAGCCCGCCGAGCGGGAGCTGTTCGTGCAGGCCGAGCTGGAGTCGGGGCTGACGCTGCGCGGGATCATCGACCGGGTCGACGTGGCGTCCACCGGCGAGGTGCGGATCGTCGACTACAAGACCGGCAAGGCGCCCCGGCCGGAATACGCCGAAGGGGCGCTGTTCCAGATGAAGTTCTACGCGCTGGTCGTCTGGCGTCTGAAGAGGGTGATCCCGCGACGGCTGCAACTGGTGTACCTGGGCAGCGGGGACGTGCTGACCTACGATCCCGTCCTCGCGGACCTGGAGCGGGTCGAGCGCAAGCTGTTGGCGCTGTGGGAGGCGATCCGGCTGGCGACGGAGACGGGTGACTGGCGGCCGCGGCCGACGAAGCTGTGCGGCTGGTGCGACCACCAGGCGCATTGCCCGGAGTTCGGCGGCACTCCCCCGCCGTATCCGCTGCCGGTGCGCGCGGCAGGAGCGGAGGCGTCGGCTCCGGCGGGCGAGTGATGACGGCCCGCGGCGGAAAGTCGTGGTTCCGGCCATTGTCCGGCGCGGTCCTGTCCTGATCGGGTGAGGGCGGCCGAGTTCGGGGGGTGGGGGCAGGGCAGAATGGGGCCGGGCTAGAGAAGGAGACTTACGTGGCCATCCGCGTCCTATTGGTCGACGACCAGCCGCTGCTGCGCACGGGCTTCCGGATGATCCTGGAGGCCGAGCAGGACATCGCGGTCGTCGGTGAGGCCGGAGACGGCCTCCAGGCCCTCGACCAGGTGCGGGCGCTCCAGCCCGACGTGGTGCTGATGGACATCCGCATGCCCCGTATGGACGGGGTGGAGGCGACGCGGCAGATCACCGGCCCCGGTCGGGACGGCCCGGCGAAGGTGCTGGTGCTGACGACCTTCGATCTCGACGAGTACGTGGTGGAGGCCCTGCGGGCCGGCGCCAGCGGCTTCCTGCTGAAGGACGCGCCCGCCAACGAGCTGGTACAGGCGATCCGGGTGGTCGCCGCCGGGGAGGCGATGCTCGCGCCGAGCATCACGCGCCGGCTGCTCGACAAGTACGCCACGCATCTGCCCTCGGGTGACGAGCCGGTGCCGGACACCCTGCACACGCTCACCGACCGTGAGGTGGAGGTGCTGAAGCTGGTGGCGCGCGGGCTGTCGAACGCCGAGATCGCCGCCGACCTGTTCGTCAGCGAGACCACCGTCAAGACGCACGTGGGGCATGTCCTGACCAAGCTGGGGCTGCGCGACCGGGTGCAGGCCGCGGTGTACGCGTACGAGAGCGGGCTGGTGCGTCCCGGCGCGCAGTAGCGCGTGACGGCGAACAGCGAGCGGAGGGCGCCCCTTTCGGCAAGGGGCGCCCTCCGCTCGCGTCTGTCCGTCCGTTCGCGTGGTCCGTCCGGATCTCAGCCCTTGCTGAGTTCCCAGAAGCGGAAGACGGTCGAGGCGTCCAGGCAGTTCTCCAGGCCGTAGACGTTCTCGTGGACGACGGCGTACTGCTTGGCCTGCCAGACGGGCAGGACGGGCAGTTCCTCGGCGACGACGTCCTGGAGCTTGCCGAAGTCCGAGTCCGTGGAGGAGCGGTTGGTCTCGGCGGCGGTACGCGGGATGAGCGTGCCGGTGATGGTGGGGTTGGCGTAGTTGTTGCCGAGCACGTTGCCCTCGCCGAAGAACGGGGCGGTGAAGTTGTCGGCGTCCGGGTAGTCGGGCACCCAGCCCTTGACGTACACGCCGTACTTGCCGGCGGCGATGTCCTTCTCGTACTGGTCGAAGGCGACGGACTTCACGTCCGCGTCGAACAGGCCGCTGTCGTTGAGCTGGGCGGCGATGGTCTTCAGCTCCTGGTCGGTGGCCGGGCCGTAGCGGGACGGGGTGGACCACAGGGTGAGCTTGACCTTGCCGTCGATGCCGTCGTCCTGGAGAGCCGCCTTGGCCTTGGCCTTGTCGGGCCGGGAGCCGTAGCGGTCGAAGAAGGCCGTGTTGTGGCCCGCGATGCCGGCCGGGACGATCGAGTACAGCGGGTCGGCGGTGCCCTGGTAGACGTCCTTGATGAGCGCCTCACGGTCGATCAGATGGGCGATGGCCCGGCGGACGCCGAGCTTCCCGGCCACCGGGTCGTCCATGTTGAAGACCAGGTGCTGGACCTCGGCACTGCTGCCCTCGACGACCTCCACGCCCGCGTCGCCGGTGCTCTGCTCGACGTCGGCGATGTCGGCGGCGGTCAGGCCCCGGTAGGCGATGTCGATCTCGTCGTCGAGCAGGGCCTTCTTCAGGGCGCCCTGGTCGCCGTCGAAGAACCTCAGGGTGACGCCGGTGTTCTGCACGTCGGCGGTGCCCTTGTAGTTCTCGTTGACGGTGAAGACGGCCTCGGCGTCGCTGAAGGACTCCAGCTTGTAGGGGCCGGAGCCGACGGCCTGGCCGTCCTCGCGCAGCCCGCCGGCGTCGTACTGGCGGTGGTCCACGATGGAGCCGGCGCCCGAGGCGATCTTGCTGGGGAAGGTGGCGTCGGGGACCTTCAGCTTGAAGACGACCGTCTTGTCGTCCGGCGTCTCGACCTTGTCGAGCATGGGGAACATGATCGCCGGACCGGCGTCGTCGTTGATCTTCAGCATGCGCTCGAAGGAGAACTTCACGTCCTCCGAGGTGAGCGCGTCACCGTTGCTGAACTTCAGTCCGTCCTTCAGCGTGCACTCGTAGACCTTCGTCTGCGTGTCGGTGAAGGAGCAGCTCTCGGCGGCGTCCGGCTCGGGTTCCGTGCCGCCCTTGGGGAAGCTCAGCAGAGACTGGAAGACGTTGTTGAACAACAGCCAGGAGCCGGGGTCGTAGCCGGACGCGGGGTCCGTGGCCAGGACCTTGTCGGACATTCCCACGACCACGGAGGAGCCGTCGCCGCCGCCGGAGTCCCCCTGCTCCGAGCCGCATCCGGTCAACAGGCCGGAGGCCAGCCCCGCCACGATGGGCAGGACCGGCCACTGGTTGCGCATGTTCACGTAAGGGTGCCTTGTCGTCGTTCTCGTAACCCGGGGCCGAGGTCACCGGCCCGGGCGAAGGTGGTGCGTCAGCCGCTGACGCCGCGGGAGAGTTCCCACAGCTGAAGGGTCGCGGAGGAGTTGAGGACGTACGCCGAGCCGGTGACGTTGTCCCGGGAGGCGACGTACTGCTTGCCCTGCCACAGCGGCAGGACCGGGACGTCCTTGGCGACGATGTCCTGAATCTCCGTCAGGCTCTTGGCCGCGGAGAGCCGGTCGGCCTCACGGCGCGACTCGGGGATGAGGTTGTTGATGATGTCGCCGTTGCTGTACGGGGACTTGAGGAAGTTGTCCTTGTCGAGGAACGGCGCGAGGAAGTTGTCCGCGTCGGGGAAGTCGGGGAACCAGCCCATGCCGTAGACCGCGTACTCGCCCTTGCGCTCGGCGGGGACGAACGTCGCCCAGGGCGTGCCCTGGAGGGAGACGTCGAACAGGCCGCTGTCGTTGAGCTGCTTCTGGAGCTGCTCGAACTCCTTCTTCGTGGCCGCGCCGTAGTGGTCGGTCGTGTAGTTCAGCGTCAGCTTCACGGGCGTGCTGACGTCGGCTTCCTCCAGCAGGGCCTTGGCCTTGGCGGGGTCCGGGTCGCCGTAGGTGTTGAAGAAGGCGTTGGAGTGGCCGGTGACGGAGGCCGGGACCAGCGAGTAGAGCGGTTCGGCCTGGGTGCCGTACACCTCGGAGACGAGGCGGCTGCGGTCGATGATCTGGGCCATCGCCTGGCGGACGGCCTTGGTCTTGACGGTGGGCGCGTCGGTGTTGAAGGCCAGGTAGCGGATCTCCAGGCCGGCCAGCTCGGTCAGGTCGACGGCGCCGTCGGCGGAGGCGTCGGAGAGCTTCTTGATCTGCTCCGGCGTCATGGTGCGGGTCATCAGGTCGATGTCGCCCTTGTCGAGGGCGGTGCCCATGTCCTCTGCGTCCTTGTAGGAGACCATCTCGACCTTGTCGTTCTTCACGTCGAGCGTCCCCTTGTAGTTGGGGTTCTTCGTGAAGACGGCCCTGGTCATCTCGTCGCCGTCGGCCTCGGCCTTGAGGGTGTACGGGCCGGAGCCGTCGACCGCGAAGCCGTCGCGCAGCTTGCCCTTGTCGTAGTCGTCGGGGTTGACGATGCCGGCGACCGGGGTGGACAGCTTGAACGGGAAGGTGGCGTCGGCGGTCTTGAGGTGGAAGATGACCTCGTCGTCGCCCTGCGTCTCGACGGTGTCGATGGTGGACAGCAGGGCGAACACGCCGGAGTCGGCCTTGATGGCGCGGGCGCGGTCGATGGAGAACTTCACGTCCTCGGCGGTGATGGGGTCTCCGCTGGAGAACTTCAGTCCGTCGCGCAGCGTGCAGGCGTAGCGCTCGTTGCCGCTGTCGGTGAAGCCGCAGCTCTTGGCGGCCTCCGGGACCGGGTCGCCCTCGCCCTTGGGCTGGATCATCAGGGTCTGCACGGTCTGGCGCAGAATGTTCCAGGTGCCGACGTCGTAGGAGTACGCCGGGTCGAGCGGTGCCGGGGCGTCCTTGGTGGCGGTGAACCGGTCCGTGGTGCCCACGACGATGGCGTCGCCGCTGCCGCTGCCGCCGTCGGCCCCGCCGCAGCCGGCGAGGACGGGAGCGAGCAGACCGACCACGGTCGGCAGCACCAAAGTCTTGCGGTTCATGCTCGAGTTTCTCCACAGCTGTTCGGTCCGTGTACCCGGCATGCAGGGGTGTCGCGGCGGGACACGGGGTTAGGGCGATGTTCTCGCGATGAGATTAGTCCGCACCAGCAGCAGGGTTCGCGGGCACCGGAGTTGAAAGCCCATCACGCAGCGAAACCGGGTGCGGACACACCGAAAAACCGACAGTGGAATGATTAGTGCAGCGTTCCATGAATCGGGACACAAGGACGCGTCGACACCCCCCGTACGGGGGCGGAATGCACGGAAGAGACCCGCTGTCGACCCCCCACCGCGTGGGGAAGGTCACATGCGCGCAGGGGTGCGGGAAGAGCGAAATTCGGCCGTCCGCGGCGCCTCGGTTGATGATCGGAATTCACCGTGCGCGCACGCGTCGAATCACCGCGCACACGCGCCGAATTTTCCTTGTTATCGGCGGTGCACGCTGGGTGAAGGGCTATCGCATTTCCGTCATCGGGTCGATCGACAGTGATCTTCGAACGGTCATGAGACGGGGATCAGGCCGCGCAGAAATGTCAGGTCGACCTGTTCCAGGCTGGGCACGACGGTCCGTCGGGCGGCCGGGGAGATGGGGGCCACGGACGGCACCGCGACGACATGGCAGCCGGCCGCCTCGGCCGCGGCGACCCCGGTCGCGGTGTCCTCGATGACGGCGCACCGGGCCGGGTCCACCCCGAGGCCGGCCGCGGCGGCCAGATAGGGGTCGGGGTGCGGCTTGGTGCGCGGCACCTCGTCGCCGGCCACGGTGAGGGCGAAGTGCTGGGGGCCGAGCGAGGTGAGGACACGGTCGATGATGCGCCGGTGCGAGGCGGACACCAGGGCCGTGGGGATCTCGTGCTCGGCGAGTTCGGCGAGCAGCCGGGCGGCTCCGGGCATCAGCGGCAGGGCGCGGCCGATGCGGTCCTCGAAGCCCTCGTTGAGCAGGACGGTGAGTTCGGCGAGGGTGATGTCGGCGCCGGTCGCCTCGATCAGGAACCCGGCGCTGCGGCTCATGGGGCCGCCGACCACGACATGGCGCCAGGAGTCGTCGAGGGTGTGGCCGAGGCGGGCGAAGATGTCGACTTCGACGTCCCACCAGAAGCCCTCGGTGTCCACCAGGGTGCCGTCCATGTCGAGGAGTACCGCCTGCAGGGCGGAGCCTTCGGCCGTGCGTGTTCCTGGCGCGGAAACCGTGCTGGTCATCCACGTACCTCCGTGAGGGACGAGCAGGCCGGTCGCCTCTTCACTCACAAGAGGCGACCGGCCTGCGGTGGACCGACCAGTGTACGACTTATCGGATCAGTGTGCTGGATGGGACACACCGTGCCGTGCGTGTGGGCTCACCGGGCGTTGAAGTACTTGGCCTCCGGGTGGTGGATGACGATCGCGTCGGTGGACTGCTCGGGGTGGAGCTGGAACTCCTCCGACAGGTGGACGCCGATCCGCTCGGGCCGCAACAGCTCGGCGATCTTGGCGCGGTCCTCCAGTTCGGGGCAGGCGCCGTAGCCGAGGGAGAAGCGGGCGCCGCGGTACTTCAGCGCGAACATGTCCTCGATGTCGGCCGGGTCCTCGCCGGCGAAGCCCAGCTCGGAGCGCACGCGCGCGTGCCAGTACTCGGCGAGGGCCTCCGCCAGCTGCACGGACAGGCCGTGCAGTTCGAGGTAGTCGCGGTAGGAGTTGGACTCGAAGAGCTTGGCGGTCTCCTCGCCGATGCGGGAGCCGACGGTGACGACCTGGAGGCCGACGACGTCGGTCTCGCCGGACTCCTGGGGGCGGAAGAAGTCCGCGAGGCAGAGCCGGCGGCCACGGCGCTGGCGGGGGAAGGTGAAGCGGGTGCGCTCGTTGCCGTGCTCGTCCAGCAGGATCAGGTCGTCGTCCTTGGACACGCACGGGAAGTAGCCGTAGACGACGGCGGCTTCCAGCAGGTTCTCGGTCTGGAGCCGGTCCAGCAGGCCGCGCAGCCGGGGCCGACCCTCGGTCTCGACGAGTTCCTCGTAGGTCGGTCCGTCGCCGGTGCGGGCCTGCTTCAGGCCCCACTGGCCCTTGAACAGGGCGCCCTCGTCCAGCCAGGAGGCGTACTCCTTGAGCTGGATGCCCTTGATGACACGGGTGCCCCAGAAGGGCGGGGTGGGGACGGGGTTGTCGGTGGCGACGTCGGAGCGGGCGTGGCCGTCCTGCGGGCGCTCCTCCGCCTCGGCGGCGGCCGTGGCGCGCACCCGGCGCTGCCTCAGCTCGGGCAGCTTGGCGCCGGGGACGCCCCGCTTGACGCCGATGAGGGCGTCCATCAGGCGCAGGCCCTCGAAGGCGTCGCGGGCGTAGCGGACCTCGCCCTCGTAGATCTCGTGGAGGTCCTGCTCGACGTACGCGCGGGTCAGGGCGGCGCCGCCGAGGATGACCGGGTAGTTGGCGGCCAGGCCGCGCTGGTTGAGCTCCTCCAGGTTCTCCTTCATGATCACCGTGGACTTGACCAGGAGCCCGGACATGCCGATGACGTCGGCGCGGTGCTCCTCGGCGGCTTCGAGGATCGCGGAGACCGGCTGCTTGATGCCGAGGTTGACGACGTTGTAGCCGTTGTTGGACAGGATGATGTCGACGAGGTTCTTGCCGATGTCGTGGACGTCGCCGCGCACGGTGGCCAACACGATGGTGCCCTTGCCCGCCCCTTCTTCGCCGTCGGCGGTCTTCTCCATGTGCGGTTCGAGGTGGGCGACGGCCGCCTTCATGACCTCGGCGGACTGCAGGACGAACGGCAGCTGCATCTGGCCGGAGCCGAAGAGTTCACCGACGACCTTCATGCCGTCCAGGAGGGTCTCGTTGACGATGTCGAGGGCGGGGCGGCTCTGGAGGGCTTCGTCGAGGTCCCGCTCCAGGCCGTTGCGCTCGCCGTCGATGATGCGGCGCTTGAGGCGCTCCTCCAGCGGCAGGGCGGCGAGTTCCTCGGCCTTGCCGGCCCTCAGGGACTTGGCGGTGGCGCCCTCGAAGAGCTGCATCAGCTTCTGGAGGGGGTCGTAGCCCTCGCTGCGGCGGTCGTAGATCAGGTCGAGGGCGGTGGTGACCTGCTCCTCGTCGAAGCGGGCGATCGGCAGGATCTTGGAGGCGTGGACGATGGCCGAGTCCAGGCCGGCCTTGACGCATTCGTCGAGGAAGACGGAGTTGAGCAGGATGCGGGCGGCCGGGTTGAGGCCGAAGGAGATGTTCGACAGGCCCAGGGTGGTCTGGACGGCGGGGTGGCGGCGCTTGAGCTCGCGGATCGCCTCGATGGTGGCGATGCCGTCCCCCCGGGACTCCTCCTGACCGGTGCAGATGGTGAAGGTCAGGGCGTCGATGAGGATGTCCTCCTCGCGGATGCCCCAGTTCCCGGTGAGGTCGTCGATGAGCCGTTCGGCGATCTCGACCTTCTTCTGCGGGGTGCGGGCCTGGCCCTCCTCGTCGATGGTCAGGGCGATCAGCGCGGCGCCGTGCTCCTGGGCCAGCCGGGTGACCTTGGCGAAGCGGGACTCGGGGCCGTCGCCGTCCTCGTAGTTGACGGAGTTGATGACCGCCCGGCCGCCGAGCTTCTCCAGGCCCGCGCGGATGACCTCGACCTCGGTGGAGTCCAGGACGATCGGCAGGGTGGAGGCGGTGGCCAGGCGGCCGGCCAGTTCCTCCATGTCGGCGACGCCGTCGCGGCCGACGTAGTCCACACACAGGTCCAGCATGTGGGCGCCTTCGCGGATCTGCTCGCGGGCCATCTCCACACAGTCGTCCCAGCGGCCCTCCAGCATGGCCTCGCGGAACTTCTTGGAGCCGTTGGCGTTGGTGCGCTCGCCGATGGCGAGGTAGGAGGTGTCCTGGCGGAACGGGACCGACTGGTAGAGGGAGGCGGCGCCGGGCTCGGGGCGCGGGTCGCGCTCGACGGGGGTGAGGTCACGGACCCGCTCGACGACCTGGCGCAGGTGCTCGGGGGTGGTGCCGCAGCAGCCGCCGACCAGGGACAGGCCGTAGTCGCGGACGAAGTTCTCCTGGGCGTCCGCCAGCTCCGGGGCGGTCAGCGGGTAGGTGGCGCCGTCCTTGCCGAGCACCGGGAGCCCCGCGTTGGGCATGCAGGCCAGCGGGACGCGGGCGTTGCGGGCCAGGTAGCGCAGGTGCTCGCTCATCTCGGCGGGGCCGGTGGCGCAGTTCATGCCGATCATGTCGATGCCGAGCGGCTCCAGGGCCGTCAGCGCGGCGCCGATCTCGGAGCCGAGCAGCATGGTGCCGGTGGTCTCGACGGTCACGGAGACGATCAGCGGGACGTCCAGGCCGCAGACGCGCCGGGCGCGCTGGGCGCCGAGCACGGCGGCCTTGGTCTGGAGCAGGTCCTGGGTGGTCTCGACGATCAGCGCGTCGGCGCCGCCCGCGATGAGGCCCTCGGCGTTCTGCTGGTAGGCGTCGCGCAGGGTGGTGTAGGCGACGTGGCCGAGGGTGGGCAGCTTGGTGCCGGGGCCGATGGAGCCGAGGACCCAGCGGGTGCGTCCGTCGCGGGCGGCGAAGGCGTCGGCCGTCTCGCGGGCGATGCGGGCACCGGCCTCGGACAGCTCGTGGACCCGTTCGGGGATGTCGTACTCGGCCATCGCGGCGAAGTTGGCGCCGAAGGTGTTGGTCTCGACGCAGTCCACGCCGGCGTCGAAGTACGCCTCGTGGACGGAGCGGACGATGTCCGGCCGGGTGACGTTGAGGATCTCGTTGCAGCCTTCGAGGTTCTCGAAGTCCTCGAGGGTGGGCTCCTGGGCCTGGAGCATGGTGCCCATGGCTCCGTCGGCGACCACCACTCGGGTGGCGAGGGCTTCGCGGAGCGCGGACACGCGGGTCCGGCTGTCGGCGGAAGGGGTCGGCGGCACTGAGGCCATGAAGGGGCTCCCTTTGATGCGACGGCTGTCGGCTTTGCGGCACCTCGGGTGGGGGCCGGGCGGCTTCCCGAGGAGAGCGCACGCCGCCAGGGTAGCCGGGTCCGTGGGCTTATGGTCAGGGCGTCCACGGGACGGGACGAGGACGGCGTCTGTGTCACTGTGCGGGACACGTGACGCAACAGGAATCGACCGACCATTAGCGGGAGGTCGACATCGACCGGTAGTGTTCGGCATTGCCGAACGACGGTGACACGGGTGAACGACGGTGGCACGGGCTGCCCGTGGACGGTCGATGGGGACGGAGGCAGGACGGCGATGGCACGGAACATCCAGTCGCTCGAACGGGCGGCCGCGATGCTGCGGCTGCTCGCGGGCGGCGAGCGACGGCTCGGCCTGTCGGACATCGCCTCGGCGCTGGGCCTGGCCAAGGGCACCGCCCACGGCATCCTGCGCACCCTCCAGCACGAGGGCTTCGTCGAGCAGGACGACACCTCCGGCCGCTACCAGCTGGGCGCGGAGCTGCTGCGCCTGGGCACCACGTATCTGGACGTGCACGAGTTGCGGGCGCGGGCCCTGGTCTGGACGGACGACCTGGCCCGCTCCAGCGGCGAGAGCGTCCACCTGGGCGTGCTGCACCAGCAGGGCGTGCTGATCGTGCACCACGTCTTCCGGCCCGACGACAGCCGGCAGGTACTGGAGATCGGTGCCATGCAGCCGCTGCACTCCACGGCCCTGGGCAAGGTGCTGTCGGCCTACGACCCGGTCGCGCACAGCGAGGCGCTGGAAGCCGACCGCAAGCCCTTCACCGAGCGCACGGTGTGCGAGCTCGAGGACTTCGAGCACATCCTCGACGTCACACGCGCGCGTGGGTACGCGGCCGACGTGGAGGAGACCTGGGAGGGCGTCGCCTCCATCGCCGCGCCGATCCACGACCGGCGGCGGATGCCGGTGGGGGCTGTCGGCATCACCGGCGCGGTGGAGCGCCTGTGCCGCGACGGCGAGCTGCGCCCCGAGCTGATCGCGGCGGTGCGCGACTGCGCCCGGGCGGTCTCGCGGGACCTGGGCGCCGCGCGGTTCTGAGCGCCGGCGTCAGCCGAGAAGGACGTCTACCGAGAAGACCGTAAGAGAACACCGGGACGCCGGACGGCGTTCCGGTGTTCGCCTACCCTGAAAAGAACATTCGGGGCGAGAGCGGCGAGATCCGCAAATTTTGGACTGTGTTCGATGCTGTTGCGCGGCCGTGTTCGGTTCTGCGCCCGATCCTGCGCGGCGCCGACTCCGGCCGAGTTCCGCACCGAAGGCCGATAGTCCACGGCGATCAATAACGATCGTGCTTTCGATAACAGGACTCTTGACGCACACGTGACGCCGGAGCAAGACTCCCGTCCATCGGTCGGCATTGTCGAACACCTACCGGCAATAGGCGCTAGAGTGTGACAACGCCAGAGACCGGCATCGCTCTCACCCCCGAGGGCGCCAGACCCCCGGAGGGACCCGGGGTTCGGTTTCCCTGGACGAAGGACAAAGGAGTCGCGGGTGTCCAGCTCCGACATCTTCATCGGCGAGACCATCGGTACCGCCATACTCATCCTGCTCGGCGGTGGCGTCTGCGCCGCCGTCACGCTGAAGGCCTCCAAGGCACGCAACGCCGGCTGGCTCGCCATCACCTTCGGGTGGGGTTTCGCCGTTCTGACGGCCGTCTACACCTCCGCGCCGCTCTCCGGCGCCCACCTGAACCCGGCCGTGACCCTCGCGCTCGCGATCAAGGACGGCGACTGGAGCGACGTCCCCACCTACTGGGCCGGTCAGCTGCTCGGCGCCATGATCGGCGCGGCCCTGGTCTGGGTGACCTACTACGGCCAGTTCCACGCGCACCTCACCGACAAGGAGATCGTCGGCGGTCCGGGGGCGCAGGCCACGACGGCCAAGGCCGTGGAGGCCCAGGAGAAGGGCGCGGGCCCGGTCCTCGGCATCTTCTCCACCGGCCCGGAGATCCGCAACGCGGTGCAGAACCTCGCCACGGAGATCATCGGCACCGTGGTGCTGGTGCTCGCCGTCCTCACGCAGGGCCTGAACGCCGACGGCGACGGCCTCGGCACCCTCGGCGCGCTGATCACCGCGCTCGTGGTGGTCTCGATCGGTCTGTCCCTGGGCGGCCCGACCGGATACGCCATCAACCCGGCCCGTGACCTCGGTCCGCGCATCGTGCACGCCCTCCTGCCCCTGCCCAACAAGGGCGGCTCCGACTGGGGCTACGCCTGGATCCCGATCGTCGGTCCGCTGATCGGCGGCGCGATCGCTGCGGGCATCTACAACGTCGCATTTGCTTAAAGACACCCGGCTTCGGCAGCACCGCAGGCACGCGCCGTACGCACCGCCCTTCACCCACGGACCTTCCAGGAGCACACAGTGACCGACGCCCACACCGCCGGCCCCTTCATCGCCGCGATCGACCAGGGCACCACCTCGTCCCGCTGCATCGTCTTCGACCGGGACGGCCGGATCGTCTCCGTCGACCAGAAGGAGCACGAGCAGATCTTCCCGAAGCCGGGCTGGGTCGAGCACGACGCCAACGAGATCTGGACCAACGTCCAGGAAGTCGTCGCCGGGGCCATCGCCAAGGCCGGCATCACCCGCGACGACATCAAGGCCATCGGCATCACCAACCAGCGCGAGACCACGCTGCTGTGGGACAAGAACACCGGTGAGCCCGTCCACAACGCCATCGTCTGGCAGGACACCCGCACCGACGCCCTCTGCCGGGAGCTCGGCCGCAACGTCGGCCAGGACCGCTTCCGCCGCGAGACCGGCCTGCCGCTGGCCTCCTACTTCGCCGGCCCCAAGGCCCGCTGGCTGCTGGACAACGTCGAGGGCCTGCGCGAGCGCGCCGAGGCCGGCGACATCCTCTTCGGCACCATGGACACCTGGGTCATCTGGAACCTGACCGGCGGCGTCAACGGCGGCAAGCACTACACCGACGTCACCAACGCCTCCCGCACCCTCCTGATGAACCTCCACACGCTGGAGTGGGACCCGAAGATCTGCGAGTCCATCGGCGTCCCGACCGCGATGCTCCCGGAGATCCGCTCCTCCGCCGAGGTGTACGGCGAGATCACCGGCGGCAAGCTCGGCGACCTGCTCGGCGGCATCCCGGTCGCCTCCGCGCTCGGCGACCAGCAGGCGGCCCTGTTCGGCCAGACCTGCTTCTCCGAGGGCGAGGCCAAGTCGACGTACGGCACCGGCACTTTCATGCTGATGAACACCGGTGAGAAGATCATCAACTCCTACTCGGGGCTGCTGACCACGGTCGGCTACCGCATCGGCGACGAGAAGCCGGTCTACGCCCTGGAGGGCTCGATCGCCGTCACCGGTTCGCTGGTGCAGTGGATGCGCGACCAGATGGGCCTGATCTCCACCGCCGCCGAGATCGAGACGCTCGCGCTCTCGGTCGAGGACAACGGCGGCGCCTACTTCGTCCCGGCGTTCTCCGGCCTGTTCGCCCCGTACTGGCGCTCCGACGCCCGCGGTGTGATCGCCGGCCTCACCCGGTACGTCACCAAGGCGCACCTCGCGCGCGCCGTCCTGGAGGCCACGGCCTGGCAGACCCGTGAGATCACCGACGCCATGACGAAGGACTCCGGCGTCGAGCTCGCGGCCCTCAAGGTCGACGGCGGCATGACCTCCAACAACCTGCTGATGCAGACCCTCTCGGACTTCCTGGACGCCCCGGTGGTGCGCCCGATGGTCGCCGAGACCACCTGCCTCGGTGCCGCCTACGCCGCCGGCCTCGCCGTCGGCTTCTGGACCAGCACCGACGACCTGCGCGCCAACTGGCGGCGGGCCGCCGAGTGGACCCCCCGCATGGACGCGGAGATCCGCGACCGTGAGTACAAGAACTGGCTCAAGGCCGTCGAGCGGACCATGGGCTGGCTCGAGGACGAGAGCTGACGAGCGCGCCCATCCGCTCCGACGCTAGTTCTGATGAGGAGTAAGAACCCGACATGACCACTCAGTCCACCCTGCAGTCCGTGCCTGCCCTGGGGACGCGCCCGGCCTCCGGCTCCCACCCGAGCCGCGCCGAGACCCGGGAACAGCTCGCCAAGGCGTCGTACGACCTTCTTGTCATCGGCGGCGGCATCCTGGGCATCTCCACCGCCTGGCACGCCGCGCAGTCCGGCCTCAGGGTGGCACTGGTCGACGCCGGCGACTTCGCCGGCGCCACCTCCTCCGCCTCCTCCAAGCTGCTCCACGGCGGTCTGCGCTATCTGCAGACCGGCGCGGTGAAGCTGGTGGCGGAGAACCACTTCGAGCGCCGTGCGGTCTCCCGTCAGGTGGCCCCCCACCTGGCGAACCCGCTCACGTTCTACCTCCCCGTGTACAAGGGCGGGCCGCACGGCGCGGCGAAGCTGGGGGCCGGCGTCTTCGCGTACTCGATGCTGTCCGCCTTCGGCGACGGCGTGGGGCACCTGCTCTCCCCCGCGCGGGCGCGGCAGGACGTGCCCGAGCTGCGCACCGAGAACCTCAAGGCCGTGGCCGTGTACGGCGACGACCAGATGAACGACGCGCGCATGGCGCTGATGACGGTCCGCGCGGCCGTGGAGGCGGGCGCGGTGGTCCTCAACCACGCCGAGGTGACCGGCCTGCGCTTCACCAAGGGCCGGGTGACCGGCGCGGAGCTGCGCGACCGGCTGTCCGGCGACGAGTTCGGCGTGAACGCCCGGCTCGTGCTGAACGCGACCGGCCCGTGGGTCGACCACCTGCGGAGGATGGAGGACCCGAACGCCGCCCCGTCGATCCGGCTGTCGAAGGGCGCGCACCTGGTCCTGAAGCGCACCTCGCCCTGGAAGGCCGCGCTCGCCACCCCGATCGACAAGTACCGCATCACGTTCGCCCTCCCCTGGGAGGACATGCTGCTGCTCGGCACGACGGACGAGGAGTTCGAGGGCGACCCGGCGGACGTCGCCGTCAACGACAAGGACATAACCCAGATCCTGGACGAGGCCGCCTTCTCCGTCCGGGACCAGCAGCTGGACCGGGAACTGATCACCTACGCGTTCGCGGGTCTGCGGGTGCTGCCGGGCGGGCCCGGTGACACGGCGAAGGCCAAGCGCGAGACGGTGGTGACCGAGGGCCGGGGCGGGATGCTGTCCATCGCGGGCGGCAAGTGGACGACCTTCCGCCACATCGGCCGCACGGTGATGCGGAAGCTGGAGTCGCTGCCGGGCCACCCGCTCGGTGAGGACTTCGAACCGATCTCCTCGCTGCCGAAGAGGCTGCCGCTGCCGGGTGTCGCCAACCCGCGCGCGGTCGCCCACCGGCTGTTGGTCGACCGCCCGGCGCCCGGCCCGCGGATGGCCGCCGACACCGCCCGGCACCTGGCGACCCACTACGGTTCGCTGGCCTTCGACATCGCCCGCCTGGCGAACGAGGACCCGGAGCTGGGCCGACGGGTCCACCCGGACGCCCCCGAGATCTGGGCGCAGGTCGTCTACGCCCGGGACAACGAGTGGGCGGAGACCGCGGACGACGTGCTGCGCCGCCGGACCACGCTGACGATCCGGGGCCTGGCGACGGAAGAGGTGCGGGCCAAGGTCCAGGACCTGCTCGACAAGAAGTAGCTTCCCGGAGCCCTGAGGGCTCGGTACGGCTCCTGTGCGAAGGGGGTGGCTCCGCGTCGGCGGGCCGCCCCCTTCGGCTGTCGGGCGGGCACGTCGGCGCCGGTCGACCCCGACATGGCGGCACCGCCCTGCTCAGCCCGCATAATGGCGCCTAGACATCCGATGTCTGAGCGATGAACCACAGGGAGGCCGTCATGGCAGTCACCGACGAGGCGATCGAGAAGATCAAGGGCATGATCGTCACCGGTGCGCTGCGCCCCGGCGACCGGCTGCCCAAGGAGAGCGAGCTCGCCGCCGAGCTGGGCCTGTCCCGCAACTCCCTGCGGGAGGCGGTGCGCGCGCTGGCGCTGATCCGGATCCTGGACGTGCGGCAGGGCGACGGCACCTATGTCACCAGCCTCGATCCCCAACTCCTGCTGGAGGCGCTGAGCTTCGTCGTCGACTTCCACCGCGACGACACCGTCCTGGAGTTCCTGGCCGTGCGCCGCATCCTGGAGCCGGCCGCGACGGCGATGGCCGCGCTGCGCATCAGTGAGCAGCAACTGGACGCCCTGAACGCCCAGTTGGACAAGCTGGGCGCGGAGCCGTCGGTGGAGGAACTCGTCGCCTGCGACCTGGAGTTCCACCGGGGCATCGTGCAGAGCGCGGGCAACTCGGTGCTGTGCTCGCTCCTCGACGGCCTGTCCGGGCCCACGACCCGGGCCCGGATCTGGCGCGGACTGACCCAGGAGGACGCCGTCGCGGGCACCCTGCGCGAGCACCGGGCGATCCTCGCGGCGCTGCGCGACCGGGACGCGGAGGCGGCGCGGTCCTGGGCGACCGTGCACATCGCGAGCGTGGAGCAGTGGCTGCGCGCCAGCCTGTGACACCGACCGATCTGATCACGCCGGGTGTTCCGGGGTGTCGAACGGGGCAGTGATCCGTCCACCACCCCGTACCGGGGGACTGCGGACGCCCCCGCCGGACGCCGTAAGGTTGGGTGGTCAGGCGAGGGCACGTCGGAAGGAGGCACTGGGTGATCGAGCTCGAGGGGGTTCCCGAGCTGATCGACCCGGTCATGGTGGCCGCGTTCGAGGGCTGGAACGATGCCGGCGACGCCGCTTCCACCGCGGTCGCGCATCTGGAGAGGGAGTGGAAGGGCGAGGTGTTCGCGGCGCTGGACGCCGAGGACTACTACGACTTCCAGGTGAACCGCCCCACGGTGTTCATGGACGGCGGCGTGCGCAAGATCACCTGGCCGACGACGAGGCTGTCGGTGGTGCGGGTCGGCGGGGAGAAGCCGCGCGATCTGGTGCTGGTGCGCGGCATCGAGCCGTCCATGCGCTGGCGTTCGTTCTGCAACGAGTTGCTCGGCTTCGCGCACGAACTCGGTGTGGAACTGGTGGTCGTCCTGGGCGCCCTGCTCGGCGACACCCCGCACACGCGTCCGGTGCCGATCAGCGGCACCACCTCCGACCCGGACCTGGCGCGGCGCATGGACCTGGAGGAGACCAAGTACGAGGGGCCCACGGGCATCGTCGGCGTCCTCCAGGAGGCGTGCACGCACGCGGGCGTGCCGGCGGTCAGCCTCTGGGCGGCCGTACCGCACTACGTCTCCCAGCCGCCCAACCCGAAGGCGACGTTGGCGCTGCTCAACCGGCTGGAGGACCTGATCGACGTGCGCATCCCGCTGGGCGAACTGCCCGAGGACGCGCGCGCCTGGCAGGTGGGCGTGGACCAGCTGGCCGCGGAGGACAGCGAGGTCGCCGAGTACGTGCAGACGCTGGAGGAGGCCCGGGACACTGCGGAGCTGCCCGAGGCGTCGGGTGAGGCGATCGCCCGCGAGTTCGAGCGGTACCTGCGGCGGCGGGACGGCGGTGGCCCGCCCGCGCCCGAGGAGCGGACGCGGCCGCCGAAGCCGCCGAAACCGAGCGGGGAGAACACCGACGAGGACGATTCGTCGGAGGACTGAGGAGGGCGGTGCGCCGACGCGCACCGCCCTCTCGCTGGTCAGAGGCGGTTCACGGCCACCACGTCGTACTCGGTGTCGGGTGCTGGCTCCACGTCGAAGCGCGCGTTCGGCAGGTAGAGCCGGTCGCCCCACGCCGCGACGGTCGTCGGGATGCGGAAGCGGGGGTCGGTGATCCTCGCGATGGCGGTGCCGCGGGTGCCGGCCGCGTTCAGCCGGAACACGTCGACGGCGTTCTGCGCCTGCTGGACGACGTAGAGGATCCGGCCGAGCAGCAGCAGGCCGTCGCCGTTGGGGAGTTTCGCGGGGCCGAGGTCGACCGTGCGGGCGGTTCCGGTGCGCGGGTCGACCCGCATGAGGCTGCCGCCGTCCGCGAAGGCGTTGACGACGAGCAGGGCGCTGCCGTCCGGGGTGCGCTCGATGCCGTTGGCGGTGAAGTCCTCGCCCTGGACCCAGTCGCCGCCGAGCGGCACGGTCCGCACGCTCTTCGGGGCGCCGTGCCGGCCGAGGGACAGCTCGTACAGCTGTGGCCGGAAGGAGTCGGTGAACCAGGCGGCGCCCGGGGTGAGGATCACGTCGTTCACGAAGGTGCCGCCGGTGGCGTACACCGGCCCGGTCTCGCCGGTGCGGGCGTCGGCGACGCGGATCTCGCCGCTGGCGCCGCCCGCGAGGAAGAGCCGGTCGTGCCGGTCGATCTTCAGGCCGACGGTGGGGTGCCCGGCGCCGAGGCCCGGGACGACGACCGAGCCGCGGCCGGTGGCGAGGTCGGCCCGGTAGACGTCCCCGTCGGCGAGGGAGCCGAAGTAGGCGAACGGGCGGGTGCCGATGGCGACGCCCTCGGGCTGGAAGCCGTCGGGCAGGGGGAATCCGGTCGGTCGTCCCGTCCGGCGGCTCTCGGCGGCGTGCGCGATGGCGGTGCCGCCGAACAGGGCCGCGCCGGAGAGGGCGGCGGCCGCGGTGAACAGCCTTCGACGGGCGGGGGAACGGGGGGCGGGGGTCACTGTGCGTCCTTCCGTGAGGGGCCTTGCGGTGGCCGGCGGAACGGTGACGAACACCCACACCCCATCACACGGCGGGAGCCGACGGGTGGTGAACGCGACACAGGGGCGCCTCCTCGACACAGGAGGCGCCCCTGGCGGTCGGCCGGGCTGTTACAGCGCCACGCCCAGCAGGGCGTCCACCGCGCGGGTCACCACGCCGGTCGCCCCGGTGTCGGTGCCGCCGTGTTCCTGCTGGAGCGCGGCCCAGCGGTCGACGGCGGCGAGCGCGGCGGGGGCGTCGAGGTCGTTCGCGAGGGCCTCGCGGATCTCCTCGACGAGGGACTCGGCGGGCGGCCCGTCCGGGCGGGAGACGGCGGCGCGCCAGCGGCCGAGCCGGGCCACGGCGTCCGCCAGCACCTGGTCGGTCCACTCCCAGTCGGCCCGGTAGTGGTGGGCGAGCAGGGTGAGCCGGATCGCGGCGGGGTCGACGCCGTCGCGCCTCAGCCGCGAGACGAAGACCAGGTTGCCCTTGGACTTGGACATCTTCTCGCCGTCCAGGGCGACCATCCCGGCGTGCACGTACGCCTTGGCCATGGGGAACTCGCCGGTGAGCACCTGGGCGTGCGAGGCGCCCATCTCGTGGTGCGGGAAGGCGAGGTCGGAGCCGCCGCCCTGGACGTCGAAGCCCATGCCGAGGTGGTCCAGGGCGATGGCGACGCACTCGATGTGCCAGCCCGGGCGCCCGCGGCCGAGCGAGCCGCCGTCCCAGCTGGGCTCGCCCTCGCGGGCGGCCATCCACAGCATCGGGTCGAGCGGGTTCTTCTTGCCGGGGCGCTCGGGGTCGCCGCCGCGCTCGGCGGACAGCAGCCGCATGGCGGCGGCGTCGAGGTTCGAGACCTTGCCGAAGCGCGGGTCGGACTCGACGGAGAAGTAGATGTCGCCGTCGAGTTCATAGGCGGCGCCCGCGTCCCGCAGGCGCTCGACGAGCGGCACGATGCCGGGTATCGCCTCGACGGCGCCTATGTAGTGCCGCGGCGGGAGCATCCGCAGCGCGGTCATGTCCTCGCGGAAGAGGGTCGTCTCCTTCTCGGCGAGGGCGACCCAGTCGATGCCGTCGCGCTCCGCGCGCTCCAGGAGCGGGTCGTCGACATCGGTGACGTTCTGGACGTAGTGAACCTGCCGCTTGGTGTCGAGCCACACGCGCTGCACGAGGTCGAACGCGTTGTAGGTCGCCGCGTGACCCATGTGGGTCGCGTCGTACGGGGTGATGCCGCAGACGTAGATACGGGCGACGGGACCGGGGTCGAGGGTGACCAAGCCGCCGGTCGCGGTGTCGTGGATCCTCAGGTCGCGGCCCTGACCAGGCAGGGCGGGGACCTCGGAAGCGGGCCAGGCATGCATGTCATGAGCGTAACCGGACCGGAGTTCCGGATACGAACCGGAGCGGGCCGGATGACCGGGAAGACGGTCTTGCGCACCGACGGCCGGTGTGCTGCGGCCTCACACGGGCGACAGCCGAGGCGGCGCGACCCGCACGCCCGGCGACCGGTGTGCCGCAGCCTCAGACGGGCGCCCGGCGGTGCGCCACGGCCACCAGCGGGGGTGACCGGGGTGACAGCAGGCGAGGTGGCGCGACCTCATACGGCCGGCGGCCGAGTGTGCCGCGACCTCACACAGGCAGCAGGCGAGATGGCTCGACCGCACACGGTCGGCGGCCGGTGTGCCGCTGCCTCAGACGGGCGGCCAGGGGATCGCCGGCCACTCCCCGCTCGGCTCCGGGTGTCTCCCGGTCGCCAGGAGCGCCGCCACGCGCGCGCGTGTGGCGTCGATCTCGGCGGGCGTGATCAGGGCCGACAGGGCGGCGGTCAGGGCGCCGTCCTCGGCCAGGTCCGCCGCGAGGCCCGTCAGGACCTCCACGGCCTCTTCGGTGAGGGGCTCCCCCGCCCAGCCCCACAGCAGCGTGCGCAGTTTGTCGTCGACGTTGAAGGTGACGCCGTGGTCGATGCCGTACAGCCGGCCGTCGTCGGTGGTCAGCAGGTGGCCGCCCTTGCGGTCGGCGTTGTTGACGACCGCGTCGAGAACGGCCAGCCGGCGCAGCCGCTCGTCGTCGGCGTGCACCAGCAGCGCGGTCCGGCCCTCGCCGACCTCGGCGAAGCCGATCGCCTTCCAGCCCGGCTCCGGCTGCTCCGCCTCGACGAGGGCGAGCAGCCCGTCCTCCCCGGACGTCTCGATCCAGAGCTGGCACATGCCCTCGCCGTAGGGCCCGTCCCGCAGCACGGTGGGCGGGACGAGCCCCCAGCCGGTCGCCTCCGAGACGGCGTACGTGGCGACCTCCCGCTGGGCGAGGGTGCCGTCGGGGAAGTCCCACAGGGGGCGCTCCCCGGCGACGGGTTTGTACACACAGGCGGCCTCGCGGCCCTCGTGGGTGACGGTGCAGTACAGGGCGGCGTTGGAGGCGTCACGGATGCGTCCGCGCACGGTCAGTTCACCGCGCGCGAGCAGCTCGCGCGGCGCGGCGTGCGCGGCGGAGGCGGCCGGGTCGGTGGTGGTCACGCCCCTCGACGGTATCCGTTCTGGCGCGGACATACGTGTCCTTCCGGGTCGAGCGGCAGACTGCACAGCGGGCACGGCGGCCGTCCGGCGTTGACGACGTCGAGGGCTCTCTTGGCGAAGGCTCTCGCCTGCGCTCCGGTGAGCCGGACGCGCAGCATCGGGGGCCCGTTCTCCTCGTCCTGGAGCAACCGCTCCTCGGCCTCGGCGAGGTCCTCCTCGGAGTCGGCGTCGAGCTCCACGAGGGCCTGCGCCTCGACGATCATGCGCTGCTCCTCGCCGTCCCAGGCGAGGGCCATGGTGCCGACCCGGAACTCCTCCTCGACGGGGGTGTCGAGGGGCCCGGTGTCGGTGATCTCCGAGGGCGCCACGGCGGGCACGGCGGCGCTTCCGCCGCTACGGCGTACGACCTCGTCCAGCAGCTCGTCCATGCGCTCGGCGAGCGCGGCGACCTGGGTCTTCTCCAGGGCCACACTGGTCACTCGGGAACCGGAGGTGGCCTGGAGGAAGAAGGTACGGCGCCCGGGCAGTCCGACCGTACCGGCCACGAAGCGGTCCGGGGGGTCGTAGAGGAACACCTGACGGGACACGTCCTGTCTCCCTGGGAGTCGTGGGTACGGGAACGTCCATGCGTGAACGTGCGTATGTGGACCGCTTCACCCTACTGCGGGCGACGATCACGGTGCGCCCGCCTCGCCCCCGACCGTGGCGTCCCCGGCCGGCGGCTCCTCGCGGGGCACGAGGGAGGCGAAGTCGCCGGTGTCCCCGAGACGCACGAGAAAGGGCCGCAGGCGGGTGTAACGGATCGCGGTGATGGAACACGGTTCCACGGAGATCCGCTGGAAGAGGTCGAGATGGAGTCCGAGCGCGTCCGCGACGAGCGACTTGATGATGTCGCCGTGCGAGCACATGAGGTAGACGGCGTCGGCGCCGTGGTCGCGCTCCACGCGCGCGTTCCACTCGCGCACCGCCTCGGCGGCGCGGGTCTGCATGGCCCGCATCGACTCGCCGCCAGGGAACGCGGCCGCGGAGGGGTGCGCCTGTACGACCTCCATCAGCGGCTCGTCCTTCAGTTCCGCGAGCTTGCGGCCGGACCAGTCGCCGTAATGGGCCTCCCCGATCCGTTCGTCGGTGTGCACGGGCAGGCCGGGGCGGGCGTCGAGGAGGGGCTGGACCGTCTCCTGGCAGCGTTGCAGGGGGCTGACGACCACCTCGGCGAGCGGCAGCCCTCGAAGGCGCCCGGGCAGCGCGGCGGCCTGCTCGGCACCGCGCTCGTCGAGGGCGACGCCGGGCGTCCAGCCGGCGAGCACTCCGGAGGTGTTGGCGGTGGAACGTCCGTGCCGGACGAGGATCAGCGTGGGCATGCCGCCCAGGGTAGGCGTACGCGCGCGTGCGCAGGTGAACGGCCGAGAGGAGAATGCGCTCCGTGATCGTCGACTGCGCCATCTACCGCGACGGGCGCCGCAGTCAGGGCCCGCAGGACTTCTCCGACGCGCTGGACGAGGCGCGCACCGGGGGCGGTTTCGTCTGGATCGGGCTGCACGAGCCGACCGAGAAGGAGTTCGACCACGTCACCCGGGAGTTCGCGCTGCACCCGCTGGCGGTGGAGGACGCCCTGAAGGCCCATCAGCGGCCCAAGCTGGAGGTCTACGACGACTCGTTGTTCCTGGTGCTGAAGCCGGTGGTGTACGAGCCGGAGAGCGACACCGTCTCCTCCGGTGAGGTGATGGTCTTCCTCGGCGACTCCTTCGTGGTGACGGTCCGGCACGGCGAGGGCGCGCCGCTGGCGGCCGTACGGCGCCGGCTGGAGCGGGAGCCGGAGATGCTGGCGAAGGGCCCCACGGCCGTCGTCTACGCGATCGCCGACGCGACCGTCGACCATTACCTGGACGTGGCGACCGAGTTGCAGACCGACCTGGAGGAGCTGGAGGCGGAGGTGTTCTCGCCGGCCGAGGGCGGCTCGCGGCACACGGCGTCGCGGATCTACACCTTCAAGCGGCAGATCCTGGAATTCCGGCGGGCGACCGGGCCGCTGACGCTGCCGGTGTCCCGGCTCGCGGCCACTGGCGCGTTCGGCTCGGTGCCCTTCGTGAACGACACGGCGCGGCCCTTCTTCCGTGACGTCGGCGACCACCTCGCGCGCGTGAACGAGTCCGTGGAGAACCTGGACCGGCTGGTGTCGGACATCCTGTCGGCGCATCTGGCGCAGATGAGCGTGCGCCAGAACGACGACATGCGGAAGATCTCCGCGTGGGCGGCCATGGCCGCGGTCCCCACGATGATCGCGGGGATCTACGGCATGAACTTCGACCACATGCCGGAGCTGCGCTGGGTGTGGGCGTATCCCGCGGTGATCGCCCTCATGGCCGCCCTGGAGGTGCTGCTTTTCCGGCTGTTCAAAGGCCGGGGGTGGCTGTAGGTCAGGCGAACTCGGGGGCGGTGCCGGCGGGGCCGCCGAGGGCGTCACGGCGTTCGGGCATCTTCAGGGACACCATCCGCCGCCAGCCCGCGAACCGCTCCCAGGCGTACAGGGCGTGGATGCCGGCGGCGAGGACGGCGGCCCTGGGCCGGGACCAGCCGAGGATGCGGCCCATGTGGGCCATGACGGCGAGGCTGACGTCACGGTAGACGCGGATCTCGGCGAGCGCGCTCTCGCGCAGGGTGCGCTGGATGGCGCGGCCGTGTCCCGCGCGCGCGAAGCGCAGCAGTTCCTCGTGGCAGTAGGCGAGGTGGTTGTCCTCGTCATGGGAGATCATCTTCACCGCGCGGCCGAGGTCGGGGTGGTCGGCGAAGTGCTTGCGCAGCAGCACCATCTGCTCGGAGGCGCGCTGTTCGGTGACCCGGCTGTGGGCGAGGTAGGTGACGATGTCCTGCACGGTCAGCGGTTCGTCGGCCTTGAGCTTGTCGTGGGCGAGGCCGATGCCGCGCCGCTCCAGGAGCATCGTGTAGTCGGTCTCGGGCGGGACGGGGACGGGTTCGAGACCGCGCTTCTTCAGCAGGGCGTTGAAGATCCGCCCGTGCTTGTCCTCGTCGGCGCCGTGCCGGGTGATCCTGGGGGCGAGGTCGCGCTCGCCCGGCGGGACGAGCGCGGCGATCCGGCCGTTCTCCCAGCCGCCCTGCGACTCCCCGCTGGCGGCGATGGAGCAGAACAGCCGGAAGGACTCGTCGTTGTCGATGATCTCCTGGAACAGGCTCTTGGCCGAAAGCATCGTGGGCACCTCTCTGCAGGATTCCGCAGGATGTCGCAGAGAACGAGTCAAATGCGGTGCGAGTGGTGCGGCAACAGCTGTGTCGGACAACTCCGCCGAAAGGATGACGCACCCGGTCACGCCCCGGGCGTAACCGGGCGGCCGCCGACGCGTTGTTCCCCGTGACGGCCGTGGCGGGGAAGACCCCCCGAGCCCCCACCACGGCCGCCGAGAATCCCCCCTCTTCCCGGCTATGCCAGTCCGGCGAGTTCCAGCGCCCGCGCGCCCGCGCGCAGCGAGGCGAGCCGCTCGTCGAGGGTGAAGCCCGCGGGTGCGAGGCTGAGGGTGGTGACGCCGGCCGCGGCGTACGCCTTCATCCGGTCGGCGATGCGCTCCACGGAGCCGAGCAGCGTGGTCCGGTCGATCAGGTCGTGCGGTACGGCGGCCGCGGCGCCCTGCTTGTCACCGGAGAGGTACTTCTGCTGGATCTCGGCGGCGGCCTCCTCGTAGCCCATGCGCCGGGCGAGCTGGTTGTAGAAGTTCTGCTTGGGGCTGCCCATGCCGCCGACGTACAGCGCGGTGTAGGGGCGGAAGGTGTCGGCGAGCTGCTCGACGTCCTGGTCGGCGCCGACGGCGATGGGCAGCGTCGGGCAGACGTCGAAGCCCTCCAGGGTCTTGCCCGCCTTCTCGCGCCCGGCGCGCAGGTACGTGATCGCGGTGTCCTCGAGGTGGTCGGCGGACGGGAAGATCAGCAGGGCGCCGTCGGCGATCTCGCCGGTCTGCTCCAGGTTCTTCGGGCCGATGGCGGCGATGTACAGCGGGATGTGCTCGCGCTGCGGGTGCACGGTCAGCTTGATCGGCTTGCCCGGGCCGCCCGGCAGCGGCAGCGTCCAGTGCTCGCCCTCGTACGACAGCCGCTCGCGGGTCATCGCCTTGCGGACGATCTCGACGTACTCGCGGGTGCGCGACAGCGGCTTGTCGAACTTGACGCCGTACCAGCCCTCGGAGACCTGGGGGCCGGAGACGCCGAGGCCGAGGCGGAAGCGGCCGCCGGAGAGGGAGTCGAGGGTGGCGGCGGTCATCGCGGTCATCGCGGGCTGGCGGGCCGGGATCTGGAAGATGGCCGAGCCGACGTCGATCCGCTCGGTCTGCGCGGCGACCCAGCTGAGGACGGTGGCCGCGTCCGAGCCGTAGGCCTCCGCGGCCCAGCACACGGCGTAGCCGAGCCGGTCGGCCTCCTGGGCCACGGCCAGGTTGTCCGCGTCCATTCCGGCACCCCAGTAGCCGAGGTTGATACCGAGCTGCATGGCCGATTCCCCTTACTGATCAGTAACGACGGTGTTCCGGAGACCTTAGCGCGGGGCGCCCGCGCCCCGGGAGCCCGCTGTGGCCGGGGGCGCGCCGGTGCCGGACCTGCGGGGAGCCGCCCGGCCCGGCGGGCTTTCCGTTGTCCACAGGCAACCCACGGCCCAGTTCTGGCCAGTAATCTCGGCACCCATGGAGCAGAGGCATCTCGGCCGCACCGGCCTGCGTGTGTCCCGCATCGGGCTCGGCACCCTGACCTGGGGCCGCGACACCGACGAGCATGACGCCGCGGACCTCTTGAAGACGTTCTGGGAGGCGGGCGGGACCCTCGTCGACACGGCGGACGTGTATGGCGACGGAGACGCCGAGTACCTGCTCGGGCGTCTCATAGACGGACTGGTTCCGCGCCGGGACCTGATCATCTCGACGAAGGCGGGCAGTGTGCCCGACCCGGACCGCCGCTTCGACGGCTCGCGCGGCCATCTGCTGGCCGCGCTCGACGCCTCGCTCGCCCGGCTCGGCACGGATCACGTCGACCTGTGGCATGTGCACGCCTTCGACCCGGACACCCCGCTGGAGGAGACCCTCCAGGCCCTCGACATCGCCGTCGCCAGCGGCCGCGCCCGGTACGCCGGCGTCTCCAACTTCTGCGGCTGGCAGCTCGCCAAGGCCGCGACCTGGCAGCTCGCCGCGCCGGGTCCGCGCACCCGGCTGGCGAGCACGCAGATGGAGTACTCGCTGCTCCAGCGCGGCGTGGAGCGCGAGGTGCTGCCGGCCGCGCTGGACCTGGGCATCGGTCTGCTGCCCTCCTCGCCGCTGGGCCGGGGCGTCCTCACCGGCAAGTACCGGGGCGACGCCCTGCCGCCGGACTCGCGCGCCGCCTCGGACCACTTCGCGCCGTTCGTCGAGCCCTATCTCGACGACACCGCGAGCCGCATCGTGGACGCCGTGACGACCGCGGCGGACGGGCTCGCGGTGACCCCGCTCCAGGTCGCCCTCGCCTGGGTCCGCGACCGGCCGGGGGTGAGCGCGCCGATCGTCGGCCCGCGCAACGCCCAGCAGCTCACGGCGGCGTTGTCAGTGGAGGCGCTTAGTCTTCCTGACGAGATCTGCCGGGCTCTCGACGACGTGTCGGCGCCCGTGCACCGCTATCCCGATCACGACTGGAGCACGCTGTGAGCACGGAGCCGGAGACCCCCGACACCACTGAGCCCGCCGGGCCGGGGACCCCGGACGACGCCGCGCCGACCGACGCCGTCCCGGACACGGAGGCGGCGGGCGGCGGGGAGGCCGAGGGCTCCCGCGACGCCACGGACACCACGGCCGGGGCGGACTCCGAGGCCGGGGCGGACTCCGAGGCCGGGACGGACTCCGAGGGCGAGGCCGCCGCCGAGGGCGGCAGCGGCCAGGCCGCCCCGGAGCTCTCCGAGGCCGAGGCCGAGCTCGCCGCTCAGAAGGTGGAGCGTGAGCGGATCGAGCGGCGGAAGGCCGAGAA
>NZ_BQUN01000030.1 GCF_026008495.1 Streptomyces sp. A012304 | reverse complement strand
CAGCTCGGTAGCTCGCTGGGCTCATAACCCAGAGGTCGCAGGTTCAAATCCTGTCCCCGCTACTTCTCTCTCAGGCCCCGGCGCGTCAGCCGGGGCCTGAGTCGTCCGTGGCGCAGAAAAGCCGGACCTCCATGTCACACGGACACCACATTTCACGCCTCTATAGGCACGTAGATACCCGACCGGGTTCCTCGATGCCACGGAGGCGAGACATGCCCGCTGCTTCATCACCCATCCCCTGCTCGGCTTCACCGGCCGGCATCCCCGTGACGTCTTCGGCGCAAGGCGGTCGCGAGGCCTGTCCCGACGTGCCCGCCGTGGCGACGTGGAGCACCACCTGCACATCACCGGCCTGCTGAACCAAGCGCGCACCAGCAGTGGCCTCCGACAGCAGTGAACACCGCAGTCCAGCAAGGGATCTGATCTGGAGCATCATGACCACTCTCTCCGCGCTCCCCTCCACCGCCCCTGTGCCGGTCGACCGGAATCCCGAGTTCCTTCACCCGGGTTCCGTGTACCGCCTCGGGCAGATCACTCATCGACTTCTCCAGGAGGCCGAGACACTCGACGCCAACAGTCCGATCTCCGTCCTCGCCCGCTGGCGAGCGGCCGCCCTGGTTGTCATCCAGTCCCTCTGCCGGCCCGAGGACCCCGCATGGCAGATCCTTCGGCCCGAGGCGCCATGGACCATGCCGAGCACCGTCGACGGCGACGCGCGGGAGGAGATGTTCGCCGAGGGGTGGGCGATCACGTGCGGCGTGCTGGAAGGCCTGCTCCATGCGCTGCCGCTCCCAGAACATGACCGCCCGGAACCGGCAGAGCCTCCTGTTCCCGTCGAGCGGGAACAGGCCATCGACTGGGCCACGCTGCCCTTCCCCCAGCCGTCGGCCGGCATCTACCTGGTGTTGCTGGGGTCCCCCCAAGTGCACGGTGCCCGAGGCCGCGTCGAGACCCAGCGACTCTCGCGGCTGACCGAGTACGCGATCTGGCTCCACCTGAACCCCGGCACCGACCGGCACGCCATGGACGCAGCTCTGTGGCCGGAACAAGTGACGCGGGCGGACAGCCGCAACACGGCCATGAGCCGACTGCGGGCCTGGCTCGGAGTCGCCCACTTCCCCAAGTGGACGCAAGAGAGCGGGTACGTCCTCGCCCCGTCAGTCACCAGCGACTGGAGCCAGTTCCGCGCACTTGCTGCCCTGGGCGAGAGCGACGGCTCGCCGACCGGCACGCGATGCCTGCGCGCCGCCCTTCAGCTCGTCGAGGGCCCGCCCTTCGCCGATGCCGTACGCCCGGACTGGTACGGATGGGCGGCCCCCTATGTCCGGGAGATGACCGAGGCCATCGTGAGCGCGGCGCGGGAACTGGCCCACCGCTACCTCAAGGACGGTGACCTGCCGGGCTCGAGGTGGGCAGTCAAGCGCGGCTACCGGGCACTTCCGGGCGGACTCCAGCAGTTCAAAATCGCGGCTGAAGGAATCACCAATGCACATTCCGAACCCGACGGGCTACGCCAGCTCGCCGACCAGATGACGTACGCCCCCGTGCCCGACCCGCCAGCACACAAGCAGACGCTGCTCGGCTGAGTCAGTGGACTGTACAGATGTCGCCGCAGTGCACCGCCCCGCAGGCGGCGGGAGTGCTCGGTGGCGAATGCAAGGATTGACCGACCCGTCGCGCCGCTCCGCCGCGGTGCGATGTCACGAGATACGGAGATGCTGTATGAACCGAAGTGAGCTGATCGCCGCACTGTCCGACCGAGCCTCGGTGGCCCGCAAGGACGTCGATGCCGTGCTGACCGCTTTCGCCGAGACGGTCGGCGAGGTCGTCGCCAAGGGCGACGAGAAGGTCACCATCCCCGGCTTCCTGACCTTCGAGCGCACCCACCGCTCGGCGCGCACCGCGCGGAACCCGCAGACGGGCGAGCCGATCCAGATCCCGGCCGGCTACAGCGCGAAGGTCTCCGCCGGGTCCAAGCTCAAGGAAGCCGCCAAGGGGGCCTGAACAGCTCCGGCCGGCCTTCCCGGCGCCGGAGCCGCACGGCAAACGCCATGAGGTTCCGGCCTACGGGCCATCCAACGATGTGTCGGCCGGCACCAGTCCGGCGGCACGCAGGTCCGCGGCCAACGTCTCCGCCTCCGTAGGGGAACGCTCCTCCGGTGGCGGGGACGGCTGCAGCTCGCCGGCCGCGGGCAGGTCCCGCAACTCGGCCGTGTGCTGCTCCCGCCTGAGCGCGAAGTCGAGAGCGTCCTCCTCGTCCTCGAACGCGTACTTGCCGACGACCTTCTCCAGGGCGTCGAACAGACCCGCGCGGCGCGTCATCGTCCGGAAGACCCGCTCTACGCCCAGAAGTTCGCGGATCATCAGGAACTGCTGCTCGTCGTCCCCGCACACCTCGCGCAGGGTGTCGACCATCTCGGCACCGTTCACGGCCAGGGCGCTGTCCACCGGCGGGTCCGGATAGGGCTCACCGGTCGCAGACTGGTAGATGCCGGGAAGCGAGTCCTCGATCTCGTGCTTGACATACACCCACTCGTGCCGGATGGCCCGCAGCTCCTCCAAGGTGATCAAGGTCAGGTCCCGGACGTACTGCGGCCCGTTCGCCCGGATCCACGTCTGCGCCTCCAGAAGCCGGCGCAGCCACTCCTCACGGGCCTGCTGCAGATAGGCGCCGTGCACCAGCCGGCCCTTGAACGGATGAAGCCGCCCGCTCATTCGCCGGAAGTCCCTCAGTTCCCGGTCATCGTCCACGTCCAGGGCGTTACGCAGCTCCAGCAGCGGCAACATCCACTCCTTCTCCGCGTCATTGCTGATCATGGCCTGCATCGACTTGTCCTCGGAGACCAACGTGCAGGTCCAGCAGCCGAACCGGCTGTCGCCGCACGACGGCGTCGTGGAATCCACGACCAGCGGGCACTCGGCGTCCGGAGACGCCCCCTGGTACATGGTGAGCAAGTCCTTGTTGCTGTGCCCCCACGGGTTGGGATGCTGCATGAGCAGCTCCCACACCTCGTCATTGCTGAGGTCCTCGATCGGCGAGTACACCAGGGAGTTGGGCAGCGAACCGTTCGGGCTGAGACGGTCGCGCACCCTGCGCTTCTCGTGGCGGGCCATGGTCCGCGCCCGCGCCCGCGACTCGGCCTTGCGGGTGCCCAGCACCAAGATGACCTCGCCGAACGCGGCCACCACAGCGCGGATGAACGCATTCGAAGGCTTGATCTTCAAACGTTCTGTGCACCACCGGAACTTCGGCCTCGGCGCGGCGTAACCGCGGCCGATGAGGCACACCCAGAACGAGTCCTCGACCGCCGGCGTCAGCCGGTGCGCCTCGATCGGCAGACCCTGCTCTGCGGCTGCCCGCCGCATCGAGTCGAGCGAGGCGTTCACCCAGGCGGCGACCACCGGGTTCTCGACACCGGTGTCGGTGCTGATGACGTGCACCACCTTGGTGCGCTCGCCCGGAGGCAGGCCGGCCAGCGCCATCCACACGAGCATGAGGCACAGCGTCGAGTCCTTGCCGCCGCTGTAGCCCACCACCCAGGGCACCTGATCAGCCCGGTACAGATCGCGGATCTCTTCGAGGATGCCGGTGAGCCACTGGCCCATGGTCTGGCCGGCGAACGGCACGGCTCGGGTGGGGGAGAGGTCCAGGAGCACAGGAGGACGCATACGGAAGCCTTCGCGCAGAAGCCGGCCCGAACGGACTGCGGTCGTCCGTGCTGCCGGAGGAGAGTGGACGTGGGGCCGGGGCGCGGACAGCGCCCCGGCCGGTGCAGATCAGATGTCGGTGTGGAAGCGGCGCACGACGGCGCAGACACAGGCACCGAGCACCTCCAGGTCGTCGGCGTCGGACACGTCGTTCAGGTAGGTGCGGGACTCGTCGACGAGGTCGGCCGACACGTACAGGTGGCCCTCGGCGACAGCCAGGGTGTAGCCGGCGCCGGGGGTGTCCCGGTGCGCGATATGTGCGGCGACGCCCCACGGTGACGACGTTGCGCTCCAGCCGTCGCCGAGGAGCAGGGCGGCCGCCTCGCCGATGTCGCCGATGCTGAACCGCCGTGCGGTGCCCGCCGCGCTGTGCAGCACGGCGAACACGGTGGCCGCACCGCGCGCCCTGGTGATCTCGATGCACGGGGAGGAGATGACTCCTTCGTCGCTCGCCCACAGCACGGCGCGGCCTCCCTCCCAGCGGATGTCGGCCACCCCGGGGCGCGAGCCGTAGGAGACGGTGGCCCCGGTGATCTCGGCGGCGCGGGGAGCGAAGTGCCGGATCGCCGCCCGCGTCCGGGCCGTGCGGGCCTCAAGCTCGGTGACCAGCTCCTGCCAGGCGGGCATGATGTGGGAGCGGATCTCATCGGCGACCGGCCCCGGGTCCCCGATGACCCCTGATGCCTCTCCGCGGTAGTCCGAGCGCCTGCTCCAGACCAGATCTCCCCGCGGGCGGGTCGACACCGCCACCGGGGTGTGCGCCCGTACGGGTGCGGTGGTGCGGACGTCGAATTCGACGCCGGGGCCTTCGAGTACGGCGAACGTCGACGAGTCGGCGCTCGCCGCGCGCCACTGCGGCCCCAGGAGGTCAGCGAGTTGGGCGGCGTACTGAAGGGCATAGCGGGCGACGGGCACGAGAAGCTCCTGAAGAGGTGAGGCGGTGGAAGGGAGGGGCCGCGAGGGCGGCTACTGGTCCTTGAACGGGTGCCAGTGCGCTGCCGCACGGTGACGGAAGACGGCCGCCACGATCGCGGGCCAGTCCGTGTCCAGGTGTTCGCGGGGCGCGACGGGGCGGGCGTCCCAGTTCTGGGCCCCGGTGTCGTCGGCGAGGAATGCCTCGCGAAGGCATTCGCCACACACGCCGTCCACTGGGGCGGGGTAGTGCGGGTCGTCCTCGGCTACGAGGTCGGGGTGAAGCCGTAGGTGACGGGAAGCCGCCTCGAACAGCAGCCGGGGCCAGTTCACGGCCCCGGCCAGGCGCTGCACGATCGCTGCCGCGCCGTCGCGCATCTCGTGGTACGCGCTGGTGGGCATGGACTCGCATTCACGAGTCAGGCCGTTCCAGCGCTGGTTGCCGAGCGCGTCCTGGGTCAGGACACGCACGGCCGCTTCGTAGTTGGGCATGGGGTGGCTCTCGGAGGCGGTAGGAACGGCGAGGTCAGTAGCACAGCCCGGCGCCGTCGAACCAGGCATGCTCGGGCACCTGGCTGCCGGGCAAGACACCGGAGATGACGGGCGCGGGCGCGAACGCGACGTCGGCCAGGCGGACGTCGGGAGACAGCGGCTTGAGCGCGGTGAGCATGTCGAGGAAGTCCTGCCCGATGAAAGGGTGCGGGCTGGGGAGATTCATCAGGAGCGCCGGGTGCGACACGTAGCCCAGCCGCTCGTAGTAGGTCGCCAGCGACGGGGCGTGGATGAGCATGGACAGGCCCCAGCCGAGTGCTCGGTAGCGCTGCTCGGCCTGGCGGATCAACGCCCGGCCGATTCCGCGTCTGCGATAGCGCGGTGCGACAGCCACTCCGTGGATCATGGTGATCCGGTGCACCAGGTCCAGCAGCAGTGCGGAGTTCTGCAGCCCGGGATGCGCCACGAGCCACTCCGGCGGGCCGGCCACCAGCGCCCCGACGGCCTTGCCGCGCTGGTCCTCGGCGATGAGACAGAGGTCGAGCTGGTGGGACAGAGGCGGTTCCGGCGGGAGGCTCAAGGTGAGCCGGGCCGCGTGGAACGGCGAGGGGTGCTCGGGATCGGCGTGACGGATCAGCTCCATGAAGACCTCCACATCGCGCTGACCGGCGTCGCGGAGGCGGAACGGGGAACGGGAGCGTCGAGAAGACATTGCGGTGTCCTGAGAAGTGGCAGCGAAGCGGGCGCGGTGCGGCACCGGGAGAGACAGCGCGACCGATGCCGCAACCGATACCTCAACTCTACTGCGGTAAATCCAATTACGCAATCAATGATTGGCGGGCCATCGCGCTCCGGTCCGCACATGACCGCTGCGGACCCACTTGGCCACCCGCCCGGCGAACTCCCCTCGCGCGAAGCCCTGCGCGTCGCGCACCACGAACCCCTCGTCCCGCTCGACGTCCGTGCGCTGGTCGAAGGCTTCGCGTAGGCGCTGCGGCTCGTCCGGCCTCGGTCCGCGGGCCAGCAGCGGGACGGTGAGCAGACCGAGCATGTCCGCCCAGGCCACCGTCTCGTCCCACGGCAGGCAGACGTCACCGTCCCACACCGAGAAGACCATGAACGGCGGGAGCTCCCGCTCGTAGACGATCGAATGCGCAACGGTCAGGTCCTCACCGCACACCCGTACTCCCTGCGGGATCAGCGGACACACCGCTGCGGCGAAGGCCCGCATCCGGCTCTGCCACGGCCGGCTGCGCCCGGTCGGGAGCGCCCATACATACCGCCCGCGTGCAACGTCGTGTTTGCCCCGTCCATCTTGAGCGTGGTGACGAGCTCGCGCCCCGGCTCGGGAACGAAACTGGACCAGTCGCACCAGACGTCGTCGTCCGTCGCCCCCGGAGACCCCGGCAGATGAGGCGTACGCGGATACCTCGGCAGATCGGCGGTCACAGCGCGACATCCCAGTCACCCGGGCAGCCTCGCTCACGGGCGAGGGAGTACAACAGCGCGCGGTGAAAATCGGTGAGGTCGCCGGAGCGCCACAGCCCGCCGACACGGCCCGCGCCGAGCACTACCACGGGCCCGCGCAGCGGCCGGGCCAGGACCTGCCCGGTCGCGCGGCGAACGAAGGCGGTGGCCAGCTCGTTGGCCGGCAACGCCGTGCCGGAATCCGTGGCCGCCCGGCAGATCACTCGCAAAGCCGCGCCGTCGGCTGCCGCATACCGCACGAAGTGCGGTTCACCGCCCAGTTCATCGTGCAGCACCGCCCTCTTCAGGGCCCAGGGGCCGGGCACGGCAGTGTTCATCGTCGTGGAGTCGGCGTCGATGCGGACTCCGGACCGAGTGGTAGTCACGAGGGGTCTCCTTGAGGGTGATGGTGTTGTCGGAGCAGCGGTCAGACGGGGCCTGACTGTCGCGAGCGGGAGCGCCCAGGCTCTTCGGACGAGCCGAAGCGACCGCACGGGCGGGGTTCTCGGGGTGCTGGTCTTACTGCGTGGAACGCAGCCGTTCGTCCCAGCAGCAGGCATCGCCGACCCAGCCGCCGGTGTGCCGGTGCGCGGTGGCCAGCAAGACGTTCTCCCGGCAGAACATGCAGCTCGCCACCTCGGCGTCGATGTCGTGCTCCGCGAGGGTGTCGGCGATCTGTTCGTCCGTGGGGTAGCTGTCGAAGGACTCGTCCTCGGTGAGCACAGTGCTGTCACTGACGCGCACCAGGTCGAATGACCGGCCGACGTCGCCGTTCCAGACCAGTTCCAGGACGGCGTACTGCTCCCCGAGCACGGTGAACGGTGCGTGGCCGATTTCACGGATCACGATGCTTCCGGGGCGCGAGGAGTTACCCATGGTGGCGACCTTCCGATTTCTTCCTGGCGGGGGATGGGGTGTGGCCGGGCATGCCGGCCCAGGGGCTTCTGACCACGCGGCCGCGGGGTGTGAGCGTCCACACCTCGTCTGGTGCCTCGTCCTGCTGAGGAACGGGCTGCGCTGCCGTGCGTTTCCACACGAGCAGACAGGCACTGTGATCGGCGTCGGGGAAGTCCGCGGCAGGCCGGTCCGCCAGAGCGACGGTGCGGTTCACGCCGTCGTAGTACGTCGGGCCGTGCTGCCCGCGCACGCGCTGCTTGAGGGCCCACTCGGGGACGGCCTGGTTCGGGGCGAATTCCAAGGAACCGAGGCGCACCGGGCGCCTCTCGCGTGAGGGGACGAAGGCGAAGTAGACGGTCATGGGTCTGGATTCATCACGGGGTGCGGAATGCGGTGGGAGGGACGGGGCGGGCGGCCAGCTCAGAAGAGGATCTCCTGGCCCGCTGCCTCAAGGACTTCTGCACGGGAGGGGGCCGACGCCTCTGCAGGCGGTGCCGGTTCGAGGGCTCGGCGGGCCTGCAACTCGTCCGCGTTCGCCCGGCGGACCATCACCTCGTGCTTGTCGAGCCCTTCGAGGTCCTCCACCGTGTAGCCGACCGAGGGCTGTTCCAGGTGAGTCCGGAGCCTGACCAGTAGCGCACTCCAATCCGGACCGTACGCGCCGAGCACCGACACGACGACGCCGGACGGGTGCGCGGAGTCCCGGAGTGTGAAGCCCTCCGGCTGGGCGGAGGTAGGCAGATCCCTCACCTCGTACGCGGACAGCCGGTCGACGTCCAGAGCTGCCAGTGCCCGCGCGACCGTGTGACTGCGGGTGGGGCGCACAGCTACGCCCTGCGGCGTCGCTCCGGGCCTGCCGGGCGATCGGCCCGCGGTCGGCGAACTGCCAGGCTCTCGTGCCATGTGGGTTCCTCCTGATATTCGCAAGAGAGGTGGGCGCGGAAGGTGCCCGCCTCGTGGCGAGGTGCGGGCCGGCCCTGCGGCCCGGCGCCGTATCACCGAGCCTGGGCCGCATCCATGTCAGCGGCCGGATGGGTGGAACCTGGGCAGCCTTCGTGCTCCGCCGTACAGGCGTGGACACCCAGAATCGTGACGCCACCCTCCGCGGTGGCCAGGACGGCAAGGGCCTTGGCCAGCGCGACTCGGGCCGACTTCTGGTGAGTTCCACCGAACTGCAGATCGTCCCCGTGCTCCGCGATCATGTCGATGAGCTCTTCGCGTAGCGCATCGGTCCGTCCCGCTGACATACGGCTCTGTTCCTGGATGGCGAGGGGGACAAGGAAGCACAGGAAGTCGGCCAGTCCGCTGCGCAGACGAGGGTTCGGCAGAAGGGCGCGGTACGCCTCGTCGGTCTCATCACCGACGCGGACTACCCGCCCGAAGGGGCCATGGGCCTTAGAGGGCACGGTTGGCCTCCGCTCCGGCGGCGAGCACCTGGACGTCCAGGACGTCGAGTACTTCCGCCCGTCGGTGATGATCGATGGTGTCGGGCGTGCACGCGGCGTCGAGAACGCCCGGCTCAAGCTCCTCAAGGAGGTGCTGGGCCTCGGCGCGGCTCGGCGTGCGGTCGCCGGGCACTCGTACGGTGAGCGAGACGTCATGTACGGCGACAACGACAGCTTTCGTCCGGACAGTGATGGTCTGGTGGGTCATGTGGCTCTCAGTTCCTGGAGGTCTGGCGGTGCTGCGGAGAGCGCGGCCGCGACGAGCCGGCGCGCGAACCCATGCACCCGGCGTGCCGGCAGAAGCGGCTGGGGTCTGCGTCATCGGCCAGGGCCAGCGACTCGGTCTCCAGCCGTTGGGCGCGTCCGCATCCGGCCCAGGGAGCGGGGCCACTGCGGTAGACGACGGCGCGGTGCAGTTTGCCGCCGGGGGCGGCCTCGCCGACGACGGGACCCTGTCCCTCGATCAGGTATGCGGAACTCATTCCTCGATCTCCGTACGGTCCTCGCGGATCTCGGCAGCGGCAAGGCGCTCCTCGGCACGCTTGGCCATGCGGCGGGCGTTGCGGCGCTGGTTGCGCCGGTTCTCACCGCGACGGCGCGGGAAGGGCCGGGTCTCGTCGTGAAACCAGGGTCCGGTCCGGTAGTTGAGTACCGCCAAGGCTGCTCCAGTCCAGAGTCAAAGGGGGCCCGCCACCCCGCACCTTGAGGTCTCTGGGGTGGCGGTCATCGATCCCGCGGGTGCGGGCCGGGTGTGCCGCGTCCCGCACCGGTAAGGGCGGGATCGGCGAGGAGCGCCGACTTGGTGCCGCGCCCCGATTGCTAGCTATACATTACATGATGCAATCCAATTAAGCAATATAGGTTCGGTTGGTCGAGCACCACGCAAGAAAACGGCCCGCCACGTGTCACACGGACACCGCCCTTCACACCTCTATGGGCGACATCCGCTCTCTCCCCGGACGAAGGAGACTCGGTGCCCGACGACTTCACGGCTCCGCCCCGACGCGACGACCCGTTCGACTTCCCGGACTGGCCGCCGGGACCCTCCACCCTTGCGGCATGGCGGCAGTGGGTCACCCGCGAGCCCTACGACACGGCCCGACAGGAAATCCCCGACACCGGCCCGCTCATCCCCGAACCCACCACGTCCCAGACGCACGCCGAGGCCCGCATCCTGACCGCGCTCATCCGCGAGTACGGCATGCACCGGCCCGAGCTGACCGACGGCCCGTACGGGATCACCAGCATCACGCCCCGCACGGACGAGCTCACCATCCACATCGCCGACGGTGAACTCGAACGGTGGGCCCGTGCCCTCACAGCCGCAGGAATCGACATCCGTGCGGAAGCAGCCGCCCAGAACACCGGCACGGCGACCGCCGGCGTCACGCTCGCCATCAACGGCGCGCGCATCAACCTCGCCCCCGCCACGCCCTCTGCCTGGCACGACGCGGCCGACAGCGCAGCACAGCGCCCGGCCCCGCCCGCCAGCCACGATCACACCACCCCCGAGCACGAGCTGGCGACGCTGCTCTCTGCCACGCTGCGGCGCATCGGCCTGCTCTGGGACGTGGCCCACCGGCACTCCAGCGTGCACCTGATGCTCACCGAGCACGCCGGCAAGACCCGCCTTCTCGACGCCTCGGCAGGACGGCAGAGCCTGAGCGTCATCCCCCTGTGGCAGGCCCTCTCCATGCCCTTGCAGCTGTGGCCGGCCCGCCGCGCACCGCGCAGGGCGGACGCGGGAGCAGCCGTACTCGACGCCGTGAACGCCTTCAAGCCCCAGCCGACCGCCACCGACCCGGCAGAGTCCCTGTGCCATCTCATGGACATGGAGGCCACCGCGGTCACCCGGCGCGCGGCCACGCACGCGCTGAAGATCGCGCAGGCCGTCCTCGACGATCCGGCCCATACCTCGATCTGGGACGCCGGGGGCTGGATCGGCACCTGCCGTCGCTCAACGGCCCGCGGCGAATACTCCACCCACGAGGACCGCCTGGTGCCACCCGGAACGGAGCAGCTGCTCGACGCTCCCGGTATCGACCTCCTCGAACTCGGGACTCTGGCGCTGCGTGCCCAGTTGTCCCAGAAGGAACTGGACGACCTCCGGGGTCTGGAGAAGTACCAAGTCCCCCTGTGGTGGGGCGTGGACACGCTGATCGAACTGCTGAACTGGGCGCTGGCCGCAGCGACCAGCCCGCCCATCGTCGATGCTCAAGAACACCCCGCCCCCTGCCGCACGCTTCAGAGGGCGGCGCAAGAGGCCGCATCGCACATGATCGCTGTGCACGAAGCCATCGAAGGCGTCGGTGCGGCTGAACTCCGGCGCGAACACGACACGTGGCGCCTCTCGAAGCCGGATGCCATCGCCACCGACAGCGTTCCGACAATCGCGGACCTGATCCTCGCCGCCCACGCGCACGACGTGCTGGACTTCCGCGGGCTCGTCCAGGCACTGACCTACTTCAGCTACCGCGTCCACTCCACTGCCGGCCTTCCCGACGGACACCGCAGCCTCGAAGACGACGGGGACTTCCCCAACAGCTTCACCGGACACATCAGTACTTGGTACGGCCAGCCCTGCACCCTCGTCGGCGAAGAGGCCAACCACGCCGCCGTCGGCAGTGCCGCCTACCGCCGGCATCTGGCGGCACACCGCGCGGCCTTCGACCCCTTCGTCGAGTGCTACCTGGCCGCAGCCGACGAGATGCCGGGCGAGCACGACGTGGCCGAACGCCACCGCGCCGGGGCCCAGGCCCTTCGGACAGCAGATCTCGCCGCGCTGAGGGACCTCGATCCGCGGTGGCGGCCCGGCGGCAGCGACGAGTTCCTGAGCATCGTGGCGACCTTCCCACTGGAGGTGCACGAGGTCGAGTCCTGGGTCGACGACGTCTTCGGAGACGACGCCTGACCCGCACCGTGCCGGGGCGCCCAGGAGGGGGCCCCGGCACGGCGTCGGACGCGAGTCGATGTCAGCGCCAGCGGTTACGGTCACCTCCATGACAGCCGCACCTCAAGGTCCTCGCGCAGGCTGGATACTGCGCATCTCCGCCCGATCCGCCCCGACCGATGACCAGGCCTTCGAGCAGCAGCGCCAACTCCTATGCTCGGTAGCCGGATTCGATCCAGCCACCGCCCTGTGGACAGCCTTCATCGGCCAACTCGACGCCCGCGCACTGCAGATCCTGCAGAGCCTGTACGACGCGTCCAACAGATTCGGGACCGAGGTCCGCCTCGAACCCATCGACGCACCACCGGCATGGCAGGGCCCCACGTTCGCCGACGACAGTGACGTGGCGGCGATCATCACCGCGCGGTCCGACCAGGACCGTCCGCTGGGCCAGCTACCCACAGCCTGAAGGAAACCGCCCAGGGGCCGCGACTGCGAGCCCGAGGAGGCGGACGTGCCTCACACCACTGCACCCACCTAGGCTGACGGCATGTCGATGTACGACGGAGTCCCGCCCCACCGCCAAGAGCAGTTCGAACAGTTCATGGCGGCCTACGCCAACACCGCCACGGTGATGGACGCCGTGCGAACGTGGATCGACGAGATGCCCACCCCCAAAGGGCTTGCGGTCAACGAGATCACGGCGCCCCCACACGCCTGGCTCAGTGAGCGCACCGGTCTGACCGACGGGATGCTGGCGACCACGCTGATCGCCCTCTTTGCCTCTGGCGGCATACAGCCACACCCCCACAAACGAGATGTGTGGCTCTTGGCCGGCGAAGGGGAACTGGACCCCGAACCTGCACGCGAGCGCCTGCTGACCGCCCTGGACATCATCACCGCGTCCGGTCATCACATGACCCCTCTGCCGACGCAGCCACGCGGGAAGCGACGCCTGCTCGGACTGCTCACCCGCAAACGAAGCCATCGCAGACGCCCTTGAACGACGAAGCTGCGCCCCGTCGCGCTACGCGGACGGCACGATCCGACCTCTCCGGAGCAGCAGCCGGGAATCCCGAGCTGACGAAGTGCCCCGCTCGCAGGGCCTGGGACCGTTATGAACGGTGTGGCGCCCTGAACCCGTCTCGGAGACCGGCCACACTCGCACCATGACCCCTCCGGTCACGGGCACGGTCACCCAGGTGTGCTGCGTGTCCTCGGCCCGCGACGCGTTCACCCTCGGCTACCGAGTGGTGATGGTCGCCGACGTCGACGCGACCGGCCGCGATCGGGACCACAACGCCACGCTCTACTGCTCCTTCGGCGACGTACACCCCACCGCAGAGGTCCTCGACCTGATCGGCGCGGCCTGAGAGACCACCGTCAACATCCCGGACCTCGGCAGGGGTGAACACCTTGCGGGATGACAGACCAGATCCGACCTCGAGCTGGCCCCGCCTGAGCCGACCCTGGGGCGACGTCGGAACTGGATGCCCACCACGTGAATCTGTGGGTCGACCAACGGCCACTGGTCGCCATCCGTGAAACGGCCGCACGCCCCAGGGCACGCGCTGGCGCGATCCACAAAGCCCCGCGCCTAGGCACTGAACCGATCCCCAGCTCGGCCCGCTCACGCTTTCGCAGCGGGAGGCCGCAGGAGGATCCCGTGAGCTGCGGCCGTGTCTCCCGGCCGCAGAGTCCATGGCACGGACGGGATCTCGGCGAGCCATCCATCGGCCAGGAGTTGCTGGATGATGATGCCCCGTAGCGTCCGCGGCCAGCCCAGACTGGAACACAGCTGACCGTACGAGGGGCCGTGCCTGTGCCTGGCCCGGAACAAGGCGGTGGCCTGGGCAGCTTGAAGGCCGTGGCCGGGGTGATGCTCCTTCCAGGCGTCGTACGCGTCGCACAGGTGGCGCGGGGCCTTGCTGGTGTAGCGAGTGCTCGTGAACGCGGCCGCCACCTGGGCGCGCGGAACGCGGCAGACGGTGCAGCGCTCGACCGCTTCCGCGTTCTGCCGCACCGTCGGGCGGGCCTCTTGCTTCCACTGCGCCCATTCAGCCTTGGTGGTCCGTGCTGGCCGGGGGACCTTCCACGGGCCTTTGCGCGGTGGCGAGTCTTTCGGATCGGCCCGATGAGGCAGCCGTCCAACCACGTTCCGCATGGAGGAGTCGAGCCGGTAGCGGTCGCCGTCGAGATGGGCGAGGAAGCCGCTCGTCATCAGGCCGGGCAGGCAATCACGGCAGGGCTGCGGCAGGTCGTCCGGCAGCGTGCCGTTCAGGTGGTCGGAGGCGTGAGCCGCCAGGAACAGCGCGGCAAGCTGAGCAGCTGGCGAAGTCCCCGCGAGCGGGGGGACAGCCAGGGTGCGCGCGGTCCAGCCAGATACCCGCGACCGCGGGTCCTTCCCGAGGGGAAGTGGGTGGCCCTCGTCCGGTCCGACCGCCAGGGCCGGCACCGTCACTAGGGCCGGGGTGTCGGTGCTTGGGTCCAGAAGCAGGTCATGAAGCTGCCAGCCCAAGGCACGCAGATCAGCAACGGCCCGGTCCGCATCGTCCAGGCGAAGCGCCCGCACAGCGGCGGCCGTGATCCTCCCGGTACCGCCCCGCGCGGCCCGGATGGCGATGACCACGGCGAGCAGCTGGGCGTCAGGCGAGGACAGCGGCAGGGAAGCCGCGTAGGAAAGGAGACGACGGGCGGCATGCCCCTGCGGGATGGTCAGCAGGAAGGACGCTACCGGCGCCGGGTGTGCGGCATGCTTCGACATGATCGCCATTGTCTCCTGGAGGCCGGCTTGCCCGTCATCCCGCAGACGGCCGGGCCAAGACGGCCGTACCGTCACGGTGTTCGTTCGGACGGGCGCCGTGCCTCAAGCCGGGAGCGGACAGGTGAGCGGAAGCACGCGCTCCGTCAACTGCCCCCTGAGTTGGGTGTCGGTAAGGGCGGCCTCGGCGAGCCAGTCTGCTGTGGTCAGCTGGTCAACCAGGTGCTGCAGCTCGCCCGCGGCGATTGGGACCCAAGCAGTGAGAGCGTGCAAGGCGATGCCCTGGCCACCGGGACCGAGGCGTCCCGCGGCGTCGGTCTGGGTGGCCAGCGTCAGCGCGAGGAGCCGCGTGCCGGCGGTGGCCTTGGCCTTGCGGAGCTTCTTGTCCGAGATGACCTTCTGGGCCCAGCCGGAGAGCTTGGGCCGCATCTTCTTGCCGAACGTGAACGGGCCCGCATCGCCGTCGCGGGGGACCAGGGAGGGGATGGTGATCGGGGTGGGGTTCTCCGGACGGGAGGCGAGCAGGTCCCCGGCGGTGCCGGGCAGAGTGAGCCAGCCGCAGCCGGTCAGCTTCTCGACCAGGTCCTCCGGGTCGGTCAGACCCAGCGCATTGAGGTCCTGGCCGACGAGGTTGCCGGTGCCCTTGCGCGCAGTGCGCAGAGTCAGCATCAGCGTGAGCAGTCGTGCCTCGGAGCCGGGCAGCGGGCTGTGGTCGGCCACGTACGCGAGGACAGAGCGCGCGTGGTCCCCCTGTGTCGGTGCGGTCAGCAGGTGCGATAGGGCCGGCCCGTCGCTGCCCGCGATGCCGCCGGTGCGCTGCTGGTGCTGGAAGCGGGCGGCGGTAGCGGCCTGCTCGGCGCGCCGGGCCTCCAGCCGCAGGCTCGTGATGCCGCTGACGTCGGCCCAGGTGGTGAAGGCCTGTGCCTTGCGCTCGTGGAGGTCGGCGAGGAGCTTCAGGTCGGGCTCGGTGCGCTGCTGGTAGGCGCGGAAGAGGTCACCGAGTTCGACGAGCTCGTCCCGCAGGGCGACGGGCCGCAGATCGTGGGGGATGACACGCTGGGCGATCTTCGCTTGTGGCGGGCGGCGGCGTGCCGGGGCGGAGCGGGGAGCAGGCACCCCGGTCCCGGCTGCGGCCTGGCGGTCGGAGAACTGCGGCGTGCCCGCCCCCGGGGCTACGGGGGTTGGGGGTTCGCCGGTCTGGGGTCCGGGGGCTTGGGAGGTGGCTGCCGTCTTCGCGCCGGGTGTGGCGGCTGCGCACCGCGAGCAGCACTCCATGGCCTTCCACCAGCGTCCTTCCCGGTCGGTGATCACGGCCAGGACGACCGGGCCGCCGCATCGCCAGGGTTCGGCACGGGCATGCCGGCCGGTGTCCGGCAGATGGGTGTGGCAGCCGTCGGCTCTGCATGCGCAGTACGCGCCGGGCCTGGGGGCTGGGGCAGCGCGCAGATGCGCCTTGAGGTGGGCGACCGCCGCCGCACGGCCGGCGGCCGCGGACGGCAGACGCTGCTCGGCGCAGGCGGGGCGGCTGCACGAGATGCGTACCGCCGCACTGCCTCGGCCGACGGCATCCAGACGCACAGTCCACCGGCGCCCCGGCACCCGCTCGTCCAGCTCGCTCACCGCGGCCTGCGTCATCCTGCTCTTCCTCCCGTTCGTGTTCCCGACATCCCCCACGCCGATGGTGCGGGGCGGGGGGCCCACCGTACGCGGAATGGGCTCGGAGAGCGGTGAACTCGCCCTGCGCGCCTGCGATGCCTTGCAGACGCAGACCCCGACCACCGTGCCTAGGGGCGGCCCGGTCGACCTGACACGACAGCAGTGATCACGCGGCCTGCCGGGCTGCCGACCCTGAGGAACTGCTCGCCGACGGGGCGGGACAGAACAGGTCGAAGGCGATCTGCTTCGGATGCCCCGTGCGCACGGAATGCCTCGCCCACGCCCTCGACAACCGCGTCGAGCATGGCGTGTGGGGCGGCATAACCGGGCGCGAGCGGCGCGCCCTGCTGCGCCGTCGCCCGACAGTCACGTCCTGGCGGCGGCTACTGGACACCGCACGCCAGGAACACCGAGCCCACGTCGGGCGTGTTGCGGACCCTGGCGCGCGGTTGCCCGAGGCCAGTTGAGGGATCGCCCGGACGTCCTGGCCACGGCGCGGTCAGATTGTGCCTGACCAAGGAGCGGCACCGGCGGCCTGAGCCGGTGCAGCGGGCACTACGCCACGGTGGCTCGTGGCCTCCGCGGCGTCCTCGGCGGTGTTAGGCGTGCGATTCCGTGTGTGCGGCACGGATCTGTGTGAGCAGGCCGTCTGCCGCGTGCGCCTTGGCAGTTGCCTTCTTCGTCGCAGAAGCGGTGGCGGACAGGCTCTGACCGCCCATCTCGGCGTGTGCCGTGCACGAGAAGACCATCTGATGGCCGGGGCCGTCGCTGGACATTCCGTACTTCAGGCTGGTGATGACCCGGGTCTGCTCGAGTTCGTTGAGTACCGACACCGGGGAGCGGTCCTCAGCGGGCGGGAGGGCCTTCGCGGCGGGTGCGGCTTCGGTGCGGCCCCAGGCTGCAAGATCACGCGAGGGGTCGGGCAGGTCGGCCAGGCGGGCGAGCAGGCTCAGAGCGGCCTGGTGACGGGCTCCCTTCTTCGTGGAGGCCGAGCGCTCGGCACCGGTGACCTGGTCGTCGCCGGAGGTCCAGGAGGCCTGGGCACGGAAGGCGGCGTCGTGCCCCTTGCCCCGGGCCTCGACGGTGAACTCGGGCAGCTCGCACCCGTTGACCTGTGCGTGTACCGAGAGGACGGACACGGCCGTCTCCGGCGACGCCGCGATGGCTTGCAGGCACGCGACGCGGGCCGGCTCCCAACCGGCCCCGCCCGCGACGAGCAAGACGAGCTGCTGCTCCAGGGAGGTGAGCTTCTGGTCGGCGGCGCGTCGGGCGGCCTCGTCGACGAGCGAGGGCCCGGCGATCTGCTCCTTGCAGCCTCGCTTGAGGATGGCGTGGAAGGCCGCGCTGTCGAGCCTGGAGTAGTCGGCTGAGTCATCGGCTGCGGCGCGCCGTGTGCGGGAGTGCGTGACGGACTTCCTCGACTCGCTCTCGGCTTCTCGGTCCTGGCGCGCGCCGTCGTTCAGGGCCTGCGCGACGGCGTGGAGCTCGTCGGCGGAGTAGGGGCTGGCGGTCTTGTCGAGGTGGCTGAGGATGATCCGTTGCACCACCAGGTCGGCATAGCGCCGCAGCGGCGAGGTGCCGTGGAGGTAGCCGGGAAGGTTCAGGCCCCAGTGTCCGCCCATGAACGGCGCGTACTCGGCGGCCCTGAGGGTGCGTTGCTGCAGCGCTGCCAGCCGGGCGTCGGAGCGGGCGGTGAAGGCGAGGTCAAGGTCGTGGAGTAGGACGTCCCGGGGCGGGGCGACCTTGGAGGCGGAGTGGTTGCGGAAGAGCACCGGAAGGTCGCGTTCGGCAGCCCACCCGGCCAGCGCCGTGTTTGCGGCGATCATGCACTCCTGAACGATCACATAGGCGATGTTCCGTTAGAAGGATGCCAGCCGCACCACGGTGCCGTCCTCGTCGGTGGCCCAGCCGGACAGCAGGTCGTACAGGGCGAGTGCCCCGTGCTCCCGCCGGCGCGCGAGGAGAACTTCGCTCACCGCGGCGGCCTGGCGCAGACCGTCGTGCAGGGGGTGGTCGGAGTTGCGGACCGCGGCGGCGACCTCGGCGTGGTCCATGGCCAGGGCGCCGCGCACCGTGGCCCGCTCGACCTCGACGTGATTCACGGATCCGTCCCGGCCGATCTTCATGTGCACCGCCAACGCCGGGCATGCGCGCCCGGGTGCCAGTGTCAGGCGGTCTTCCACGGGCCGTGGAAGCATCTTGGCCCGGCCACGCCAGCCGCCGTAGGCCGACTCGCGCCGCCGCAGGGCCTCGCGGTCGGCGTCGCTGCCCAGGGCGACTCCGGAGGCGACGTCGGCGACATAGACCGTCAGCCGCCATCCGTCGCTCGTCGGACGGACCGCGATGGCGTCGTCGCGATCGACGGTGTCCTTGCTGTCGATCATGACCGGGTCGGTAAGAGCACCGACGGGCGAGCCGGCGGTGAACTGAACGCGGGACAAAAGAGGAGTTCCTTCCTGGGCCACACAGTGTCGTCGGGCGCCGGTGCAAGGCGGGCGCACCAACGAAGTCCTTCGCATGATGCCGAACGGCGGGCGCAGTTGGCCGGGCATCGGCAGAAGCGCGCCAGCCGGCGATCCTGACGAGGGACAGCAACTGCGGCTGAACATAGAGGTTTTGGGTAGGTAGGTGCTGTCTGCGGGGCCGTACGAGCTCCCGGCGCCGGGGGTTACGCGGTTTCGGTGGTGCCGTACAGCTTGGTGACGTATGTGCGGGTCTGCTCCTCCCAGTGTAGGTTCAGAATGCGGCCGATCACGGCCGCTGCGGTCATCGGACACACCACGTCGGCGGCCTGCTGGGCTCGGGTCCTGATGCCTTCGCCGCGCCCGATGTGAGTCCATGGGTAGTCGCTGCGGAAGCCGACCAGACGGCCGATGTCGTTCTGGTGGATGCGTTGTCCGCTGTCCTCGTCCTTCCAGCCGTAGGCCGTGGCCGTCACGCAGTTCGAGGGCCGGTCCGCGGAGAAGCCGCCGCCGCCCTTGGGGCGGCCGGTGCGCGGGTCGATCCCGCGCTGTCCCCGGGTGTTGACCCGGCGTCCGGGCCCCCAGCCGACGCACTGGGCGAACGTCGTGACCGGGAAGGGCGTTTCGGGGTGAACGCTGATGACAGGCGTCTGGTTGCGGTAGGCGGTCAGGAAGCGCCGCTTGCGGTGCGAGGGCGACCCGTGCTCCACGGAGTCCAGGGTCATGGCCTCCGTGGTGCGCCATCCGGCCTGCTCGAACTCGAAGAAGATCGCTTCCTCGATCTCGGCCGGAAGGGCGCTGGACTGCTCGACGGCGACCCACTCGACCGATCCGTTGCTGCACAGCATGGCCAGCGGCCAGATGGCCGCCTCGGCCATCAGCCCGGCCCGCTCGTCCTCGAGGCCGGCGAGCTGGGCTCGGACCTCGGGCCACGTCTCTCCCGAGCGCGGGGCGCACCCGGCACCGGACCCGTCGGCGTGCACGGTCTGCAGGTAGCCTGCCGCGCCTCCCACGGATCGGATCACCGAGCAGACCAGCTCGATCGCCGCGACCTCGTGCCCCCGGCGGCGCCCTGCGGGACTGAAGGCCTGGCACGGCGGGGAGAGGATGACACCGACGACCCACTGCAGCGCTGGGTGTTCAGGGTCCAGGGCGGCGACGTCGGCGACGATGCACACGTGTCCGGCGGCATTCGCGGTAGCGGCCGCGCCGGGGTCCAGGTCGACGCCGATCATGTCGACGTCCGCCCCCAGCACACGGCAGATCCCCTCGCTCCAGCCGCCCGGTCCGTGGAACAGGTTCACGATCCGCGGCCGGAGCGCCACCCCGTGCGCATCTGTCTCGGGAGGCCACAGCCAGCGAACTGGCCACGGCGCGGCGTACCAGGTGAGGAGCGCGAGCGTGTCCGCGTCCAGCGCCGCCAGCCGCTCGGCCGTCATGGGACCGGCCTCGTCAAGCAGGCCCAGCGTCAGTGCGGCGAGCTCGCCGCGGGCAGCGTCGGCCAGGCCCTGGAGCTCGTCCTGTCCGGCACCTTCGTCAATCCGGTACGTGCACTCGGTGACGCGCTCCTGCGCCACGAAGGCCCAATCCGCCGCCTCGGGTCCCGGGTGCTGAGCGGCGTACGCGGACAAGGCCTCCGCCGTGGCCCGGCACGCGGCGAGTGCCGGGTTCCCCTCGGCGGGGGCGAGGGCATGGATGTCGCCTGGTACCTCATCGGCCGCAACCGGGACGAACCCGCGAGGCTCGCGCCGGACAGGCTGTGCCGGCTTGCGGCTCGGATGGGCGCCGGAGCGAGACGGCCCGCCCGGCCGGGGCCGAGCCCCTGGCCGGGCTGATGGTGCGTGCGCGGGCCTGCGGCCGGCGCGTAGTGCCTGGCCCATCACCTAGGACCGCGGGGTGTTGTCGGTGTAGCAGCCGCGGTTGAACCGCTTCCGGCCCTCACGCCAGCCGTGCTCGTACGCCTCGTGCTGGTCACGGTGGTAGCTCGGCACGGCGGGGCGGCGGCGGTCGTGCTCCGTGCCGTACGCCCTGACGAAGGCGGCGTGGTCCCAGCCGTGTTCGACCCCCGACTGCCACGCCCGTCCGGCGGACGAGAACGCCTGCCCGTACGCGACCGGCACGGCACTTATGGAGCGCAGCACGAAACCCTCCAGCAGCCCCAGCACGTCGTCCGTGCGCCCCTCATGGGCGACGTCGTACCCGGCGGCCCGCAAGGCCCCCTCACACGCGCCGAGCACCGCGCGGGCCTCTCTGGCGAGCGTGGTGATGAGCTTGTGCTCGGCACGGCGCCGGGCCTTGCTGCCCAGCTCATGCCGGTCGACGGCGGCGCGCTCCTCGGAGGTCACGTAGCGCGGCGCGAATGTGATCAGCACGCCTTCCTCCGGGACGGCCGTGACGGTGGCGCGCCCGCGGTGCGCGGCCGGGATCGAGACGAGTGCGTGCGTGGTGGCGTCATGGACGGAGGCGGTCATGGAAGCGGTGCTTTCTGCACAGGCGTGCGGCTGACGTTGGCGTTCCCCACAGGAGGAGCGTCGTTCGTGGTCCCGCCGGGCCGGAAGATCCGGCCCGGCGGGACCACGACATGGGCTGGGCGTTACGCGCTCTTGGGACTCTTGCGCGCGGCGCTGCGCCCGGCCTCGGGGACGGGGCGCTTGCCGCGGGCCATCGCGGTGAACGCGGCGCCCGGGCGGAACACGATCCGCCTGCCTGCGGGAACCAGGACTCGTTCACCGGTCTGCGGATTGCGTGCGCGGCGCGCGGGGGTGTGGACCGCCTGGAGCTTGCCGAACCCGGTCACGGAGACGGCGTCGCCGTCCAGGACGCGCCGGACCAGCGTGTCCAGCACTAGTTCCAGGGCTTCGGCGGCCCGGGCGGTGGAGATGCTGCCGTTGGCCGCGATCTCCTTGATCAGCTGCTGCTTGTTCAAGGTACTTCTCGTTTCTGCTCATGAAGTCGGCGTGCTCGAAGAGGCGCTAGTGGCGCCTCCGCTCGCCCAACTCCCCTAAGATTACTGCAATAAATCCAATTAAGCAACTATCAGGGAAGGGGTGTGCCCACGGAAGAGCGCGATGGCGGGGAGGGAAGCCCAGCGTCCCGCCCCGCCACCGCGTCCACCGGATCAGCCGAGGTAGTCCATGACCAGTGCGGCGAAGGCGTCCGGCGAGAGCACCTCCACACCCAGCTGCTGAGCCCTGGCCGCCTTCGTACTCAGTTTGCCGCTGGCCGCCGGAGCAGCGACGAGGTAGTCCGTGTTGGCGGTGACGCTGCTGCCCGCCTGGCCGCCGGCCTTCTGGATCAGCGCGGTCATGTCGCTGCGCTCGAGGCCTTCGAGGAAGCCGGTCATCCTTCCGGTGACGACCACGACCTTGCCGGTCAGCGGCCCCTGGCTCGTGCTGGCGGCCTCGGGCTCCGTCAGGGTGACGCCCGCGGCCACGAGCTTGTCGATGACCGGCCCCTGGTCGGCGAGCTGCTGGACGATGACGGGCGCCTTCTCCGCGCCGATGCCGTCCACCTCGCGCAGGGCCGCCGCGTCCGCGCGGCGGATGGCCTCCATGGTTCCGAAGTGGGCAGCGATCCGGCGGGACATGCTGCGCCCGGTGCCGACGATGCCGAGAGCGCAGAGGATGCGGCTGAGCGGCAGTGACTTGGCCTGCTGGATTTGTTCGGCCAGCTTGGCACCGCGCCTGGCGCTGCCGGAGGCATCGGTGAGCTGTTCGGTGCTGAGGGTGAAGAGGTCGGCGACATCCCGGACGGCTCCGGCGTCAACGAGGGCCTTGACGTACCGGGCGCCCAGGCCGTCGATGTCGAGCTGGTCGCGCCCGGCGGCGTACTCGATCAGGGCGGGCAGACGGCACGCGGTGCCCTTGACGCAGCGCCACCGCTCCTGGCTCTTATCGATCCCGCCGCCGCAGTTCGGGCACCGCTCCGGCAGCGGCACCGGCACGGCGTCCTTGGGCCTGCGGGCCACCACCGCGGCCTCGACCCTGGGAATTACATCGCCGGCCTTGTGCACGGTCACCGTGTCGCCCAGGTGGAGATCCCTGCGTCGGATGTCGCCGGGGTTGTGCAGCGTGGCACGCGACACCATGCTTCCTTCCACCTCGACGGGCTCCAGCTCGGCGGTCGGCGCGATCATGCCGGTCCGGCCCGTCTCCCAGCTGACAGCGTTGAGTACGGTCATGCGCTCCACGGCCGGCAGCTTGTGGGCGACCGCCCAGTACGGGAACCGGCTCCCGGCCCCCAGTGCGGCCTGTTCAGCCGCACTGACGGCCTTGACGACGACACCGTCGATGTCGAACGGCAGCGAGCCGCGCTGTTCCCTGATCTCATCGATGCGCCGTGCAGCATCGGCCAGCGTGTCCACCACGACGCTGCCGGTCGGCGTGTCGCTGATCGTCTGGACCCCCGCATCGCCGACCGCCTTCAGGACCTCCAGGTGCGTGGCTCCCTCTGGTACGAACGTCTCTCCCGGGAGGTCTACCGCGCCGAATGCGAAGAACGTCATCGGCAGCGTGTAGTCGCGGTCTCTGGCCCGCAGCGTGCCGGAGGCCCCAGCGCGCGGGTTGGCGAACGGCTTCGCACCGTGTGCGGCACGCACCTCGTTCGCGCGCTGGAACTGGTCACGGGTAAACAGGGCCTCGCCGCGCACTTCGAAGGTCAGCGGCTCCGTCAGCCGGACGGGCAGTCCGATGATCGTGCCGGCCACGTGGCTGATGTCCTCACCGTGGCTGCCGCTTCCCCGGGTGAGAACCTGGGTCAGGCGGCCGCGGACGTAGCGGGCGGCGATGGCGTTGCCGTCGAGCTTGGCCTCCACTGCCCAGCCGCCGACGAGGGGGCGGCCCAGCCTCCGGTCCGCCGAGGCTCCCCAGTCGAGCAGCTGCTCGCGGCTGAAGACGTTGTCCAGCGACAGCATCACCTTCGTGTGGGGGACATCGCCCGTCGGTGCCGCGCCCGCCCCGACCTTGCCGGTCGGAGAGTCCGCGGCAACGTCCTGCGGGTGGTCCTTCTCCCAGGCCGCGATGGCTCGGATGAGCCGGTCGTAGGTCACGTCGTCGAGCGGGCTGTCCCCGTCGCCGAAGTAGGCCTTGGCGGCCTCGACGGCCTGGCGGACCGCTGCCAGGTAGTCACCGCGGCTGGACAGCACCGGTTCTGAGGCAAGGGTGGTCATGAAGAATCCCGATTCATATGAGATGTGGTGATGTCGCGGCGCATCAACGTGCCGCCGCGGGACGGCCCGCCGGGCGGCGGGCCGTAGAAGGAGGGCGCAGAGCCGAGGTGTCAGGCCCGGCTGCCGACGGCGACGGCCGCGGCGATGTGCGCCAGCTTGGTGCGCAGGGTGAGGGAGACGGAGGCGTACGCGGGCACCATGTCGGGGTGCTGCGTGTCGAGCAGCCACTCCTCAACGAGCGCCAGCCGCGCCCGCAGCCGGGCATCCTGTTCAGCGAGCTGTGGGGAGGCCGCGCCGGCAGGGGCGGGCAACTCGGGAGCGTGGCCCGTGACGGGCGCAAGGACGGCCGCGGTGAACCCCAGGGGCAGGCCGGCCCCCGGGGATCGGGCAGCAAGGACCTCCGCGTCCTGGAGTGTGAGGACTGCGTCCGCTGGAGCCGAGACGGCGTCCGGCTCGGCGTCGACGAAGGCGATGACCACCGTGTCGAGCAGTTCCGCGATGCGCTCCAGGGCCCCGCGGTCGGGGTGCTGCTTGGCACCGCTGCGGATGACGTCCGCGAGCGCACTGGCGATCAGCGCGGCGTGCTGGGAGGGCGTTGTGATCAAGGAAGCGTCCTTCCGGGAGTCGACGGGGCCTGACCGCGGGGGGCGGTCGGCGACGCGGCGAGCGGCAGGGGCCGTGAACGCGGATCAAAGGACAAGGCGGCCGTGGCGGTAGCGGGCGGACGGCGGCACCGCACACCCGGGAAGCAGACCGGTGACGACCCTTGCCGGAGCCCCCGGCACTTCAGTGAGCCCGACTCCGGGGACGAGGGGCTTCACAGCACTCTGGTGCCCGGGCATCTTGCGCACCTGCATGCCGTTGGGCAGTGCGACGAGCAGCCGCTCCTGCCCCGCCGTGTAGCCGTGCCGGGTGTAGAAGCTGGTGAGCCCGGGCGGATGCTCCAGCGTGAGCAGGCGAAGCCCCGCGAGGCGGCTGTGATGCTCGGCCGCGCGCAGCAGTTCGCTGGCGAGGCCCTGTCCCCGGACGTCGGGCGCGACCGCAACACCCCCGATGTACAGGACGCTGCGTAGCAGTTCGATGCGTAGGGGGTGGGTCTCGGTCCAGTGAGGCGGGCTGGCCATCAGCACGCCGACGATGCGGTCGCCGAGCCGGGCCGTCAGGCACAGGCAGTCTCCGTGCGTGAGCCGTCCCGGCGGCAAGGAGAGGGCCACCGGGACCGTGCGCGGGACCGGCTCGCCAGGGCTGACCAGCGACAGCAGATCGCAGACCGCGTCCAGGTCGCGGAAGCGGGCGCGTCCGATACGTACAGCGGGTGTGGGTTCAGGAGAAGCGTCGTGCTGCATGGATTCCGTCCAGAAGGCGGGAGACCGCCGGGTGATTCATCGGTGCCGGGCCCACGTGGGCGTCCGGGAAACGGCCTGTGAGGAGGTCGGCGTGTGAAGGAGAGCGGTCAGCTCTCCGATATGCCCACACACTACAAGAGTAAATCCAATTATGCAACATTCTTGGTTCGGTTCGCCACCCATTCCGGCCCGGTCAGCCGGGTGGGTGCAACCGGGACGGCGAGGTGGAACTCGAGGACCCCCAGGTGCCGAGCCACTGGATCGCCGAAGGCGAACGTCGCGCGCCGCAGCTTGCCCCCGGCCGTCACGCCTACGATCCGGTCCTCCATCAGCGTGTATGTCTGGGCAAGGGCGACTTCGATGCGATCGCCGGCGGCGTGAAGCCGCGGGCACACCTGCAGCGCATACGCCGCACAGTCCTGGTGGAGCGGCGGCTCCAGGTAGTATCCGGCGTCCGTCTCGCCGACGAACGCCACCTGTTCCACGGTGGCGATATCCTTCGTGCACAGGCCGCACAGTCGCTGGACCATGAACTCGCGCTGCCGAACCGGGCATTGCTCGCCGAACGCGGGAGTTCCGCGCCCCGGCGTGCATGAGCAGGTGATGTGACCTCCCAGCTCGTCGTTCGACGTTACGAGGATCGAACCGTCGTCATCCGCCTCGTACCACGAGATGTTGCCGGGAACTGGACGTCCAGCAGTGTTGCGGGGCAGCTGGGCCACGTGCTGCGGCAGGGGCACACTGCGCCAAGAACCGTTCATTGAATTACTCCGTTCCGCACCGCTCGGTAGCGGCGTGGTCGTATGTCCCGTCGCTGACCTGCAAGGCCAACTCCCACGCCTCTGTGCTGGTGGTGGCGGAAAGGCTGAAGCGCACGGGACGTTGGGGAGAGGTGAAGCTGAAGTGAGGCGTGGTCTCTCGTGTCGATGAAGCGTCGCGAGTGGGTGCGAGCGAAGCCCGCCGCCAACACCAAAAGACTACACTAGTAAATCCAATTACACAATATTAATCCGGCTGTGCCGCCACCTGGCAGGCTGACACCATGACCACCACCTCCGTCGACGTCGCCCTGAGGCTCGTGTGGCCGGCCGAGCTGCGCACCGACCGTCTCCACTTGCGGCCGGTCACCACAGATGACGCTTCCCTCGTACGCCAGTTGCTGACCGATGCCACGGTCCGCGCCCACCTCGGTGGCCCGGCCTCGGAGGAGCGCGTCGCCGCGCGGCAGACCACGTACCCGACGACAGCAGGCGCCTGGACCGTCGTCCGGGCAGCCGACGACCAGCCGGTCGGCCTGGTGACCATCGGCCCCGACCACCGGTGCGAAGGCGCCGCCGAGATCTCCTACCAGTTGCTCCCCTCTGCCTGGGGTAAAGGGCTGGGACGGGAAGCGGTGGCCGCGGCCGTCAGTTGGTGGACAGAGGCCGTACCCAAGGGTGGCCCCATGGTCGCGGTCACCCAGGCGGCGAACGCAGGGTCGCGCCGCTTGCTGGAGTCGATCGGGATGACGCTCGTCGACGAGTTCGAGGAGCACGGGCAGCCTCAGTGCCTCTACACCCCCGCAGGAGACCAAGAGGACGCCGACCTGCGCTGGGCCCGCCTGATCGCCGAGCGTGTGGACGCCGCCGAGAGGCGCCGCGGCGCACAGGCCCGCGCGACCGCGATGGGCCAAGACCTTCCGGACAACCTGACAGCACTGTCTGACGACGATCTGTCCCGACTCTGCCCTGATCGGCATGGTGCCTACGGCCGTATCTGTGCCCGCACCGCCGGCCACCTGCCGGACCTTCACCTGGGCCGAGCCCCTGACGGCGCGTGGATCGCCTGGCTGACGAGCGATGGGCTCGAAGACACCTGATCCGGTGATCAGCGCGCGTTGGCGCTCCTCGACATGGTCAGAGGGCGTCGGGCGTGCGAGTCGGGCACGCACCTGCATCCCGGTTCGGCGCTGCCCGCGGGACCGGGAGTCTAAGGGCTGGTCACCTCGTGCGAGTGGTCATTGACCGTTCACCCCTCGCCGGCCTGTTTCGACGTGCAGGCTCGTCCGTGAAACGACGTCAGGCAGGGGAGGCCCGCGGTGCTCGACACGGAGCTGCACGACGACCTGGAGGAGATCGTCACCATGAGGGCGATCATGTGCGTGGAAGGGCAGGAAGCACTCCAGTACACCGGGGCCGTCACCCGGGCGGTGGTACAGCTGTCCGAAGAGGCGCCGGAAGTCGCGTGGATCGATGCCAAGGCTCCGCGGGACCGCGCCGCGGCGGTGGAAGCCCTGTACACCGCGCTGCACCTGCGCAGCGCCCATGGCCCGCGGCCACGTCGCCTGGCGGATGCCGAGAACCTGATCGTTGCCGAACTCACGCGCACCCCACGCCTGGTCGTGGTGCTCGGCGCCCACGAACTGCGCACCGTCGCGTTGGAGATGCTGTACGGCATGTGGGCGCACCTGGTGCCCGGAAACTTCGCGTGGGTACTGACCGGCCGGAGCGGAGAGCTGGAGAACGTCCTGGCGCACCCGGCCCTGGCAAGCCTGAAGTCCTGCGTCTTCCTGCGGCACCGGGTCCCCGAGCCGGCATGACGTTCCAGCCCCCCGGCGCTCCCGACGAACACGCCAGGGTCGCTCCGACCCCGCTGGCCGGGAGGCGGCGCATCGCCTCCCGCCTCGCGGCTTCCTCAGGCGTCTGCACGATCGGCTGTGCCGGGCGCCAGGCCTTGACCGCGTGAGCGTGCTCCGCGGCCGACAGCGCGCTTCAGGCCTCATCTTCGCGGAGTTCCGCGGCGCCCGTTCCTCAGATGTAGAGGTGTTGTCGGTGGTTGGCGTGGCGCTCGGACTCGGTCGCAACGGTCGGGCTCCCGTGCTCTCGGGCGCGGTTGTTGGCGGCGGTCACACAGTCTGAGCAGACAAGCAGCTGGATCGAGGTCGGCGTGCGGCCAAGAGTCGGCTGCCCGGTTTCGGGCTCGATCTCCACTACGGTGGCGCACTGGGCACACATGGTCGTGAGGGCGCCACAGGACCAGCACGGTCCGGTCACGGTCAGTTCGTCGGGAGTCATGGGGAAGCTCCTCCTGAAGTCAGGGCTTTTCGGTAGCGGGAAGGGCGTGGACATCGGCGAGCACATCCGCGACGAGCCGGTGCTCGAACAAGGCCAGTACCAAGAGCAGTTCGCAGATGCGGGCGGCGTAGTCGCGGAAGCGGGTGCTGGTGAGGGACTTCACGTACCCCGGCCACACGAGGTGGGGCTTGTACTCCGGGAGGGCCGTGAGATGCGGAGGGAGGGGCTCGTGGTCGGGACGTGTCCATATCTGTCCGCCGGGCGGCTCCGTCTCCGCCTTCGTCCAGCCCTTGCTCGCGAGGTAGGTCTCTACCTGAGCGGGTGTCAGGGCCTGTACGGCGTCGACGTCCAGGAATACGTACTGCTGAACGAGCATCATGCCTCCGTGTATCAAGGTCACCGCCAATGACTCGACTCTACATGCATAAATCCAATTAAGCAATATCGACGGGGTGTGATGCTGCTGTGGGATGGCGGCCCGGCCCGCGCGCGTCGGCGGCGGGCCGGGGCGGCTGTTACGAGCGAGTGCCGGAGCGGTGGGGGACGATTCGCACCGCTCGGCGGGGGTCGACGTCGCGGCCCCTGGGGCCGTTGACGTGCGCCTGGACGGGGACGCGGATGGGCTTGCACTCGCCGCCGGCCTCGATGATGGCGCGGTGCTGGCGGGGGTTGGGGCAGCGGTTCTGGTACCTCGCGCTGACTTCCCAGCGGAGCGTGTCGTCCTTCCACTTGGGGCCGGAGTCGTCGGTGGCCGCTCGGGCCGGGTCGCTGGAGGCCTGCGCATGGACGGGTTCGCGGATGATGCGGATGTGGCGCTTGCGGACGGTCCGGTTGCTGCGCTTGTTCTTGCGGCTGCGGCCGGTTGGCTTGGCGTCGGTGCTGTCGTTCTGGGGGACGCTCACGACGTCCTCGTCCGGGGTGGTGAGGGCGTCTGGCGCGTCGGCGGGGCGGCGTAGATCCCAGAAGGCGAGGAGGATCGCGAGACTGCTGGCCGGGTCTGGCGCTCCGAAGAGGCGGTAGTTGCTGTAGCCGCCGAGCATCCCCTCGTGGAGGGTGATCACGCCGTTGGGGCAGTACGGGCCACGGGGCAGCTCGGCGGAGGCGGCGAGCCGGGGCGGAAGGCGGGTGGGGAGCAGGCGGGTGGCGGTGATGGTCTCGACGTCGAGCACGAGCTCATCGCCGGTGCCTTCCATGTGCCAGGCCATGCCGTAGAGCGGGTGTAGGTCGTCGAGGCTGATCGGGGTGGGGAAGTAGACGAGCCCGTCGCGGGCGGGGGCGGCGTCTTCGAGGTTCCCGGCGACGACGCTGTCGTTGTTCACGAAGGGGTGCTCGGTGATGCGCTCGCCCATGCTGTGAGGGGCGACCCATACGTCGCTGGTCCGGTAGGCGGCGGCGAAGTTGGCGCACTGGGCGAGATAGGCGCTGAGAGCGTCGGCGGTCGGGTCCTCGCCGGTCATGGTGATGTACATGGCCTGGAAAAGGTCCATGCCGAGCGGCACACCGCGGACGGGCTTGCCCCAGAAGTCGGCAAGCCGTGCACGCATTCGCTCGGCGTGGCGGGCGAGTCCGGTGACGGTGGGAGGTGCGGCGGGGATCGGGGCGAAGGGGTTCGTCTTGGTCACGAGGGCTCCTGTGGGGCGGCCTGCGGCTCGGCAGAGCGGCCGCCGGGGCAAGTGGTGGGAGCTGCGGAGCAGGCGCCAGTGGGCCGCGACGGGCCCTCGGCGGCTCTGTCTCACCCGAGGCTCACCCTCGATATTACAGCAATAAATCTAATTAAGCAATGTATAGATCGATGGTGATCCCTCAGAGGCATATCGTGCAGCTCTACGCGCCCGTGCCGCGCGACCCTCAGGTGACAGACCGACCACCGACCACCGAAGGATGTTCACCGATGCCCGTTGACCTGCAGACCGGCATACGTACCTACCAGTTCGTGGTCGACCGGCTCGAGGAACGGCGTGGTGAGCAGTACCCCGCCGGGCGCGAGGAGTACGAAGTCTCTTGGACCGCCGCCCATGATCTGGAAAAGACCTTCGCCGAGGCCGTAAACGCCAACGACCTCGCTACAGCCGAAAGTCTTCTCCAGGAACTCACGAATTTGGCCGAACCGTGGCGGGACCATCCTGACCACCCGGATAACCACGACGAGCGCCGACCCCACGACGCTGTACTGGGCAACCAGGAATAAGGCGGCATCGGGTAATTCCATGAGCCTTGGATATCCCGGCGATCGAGTAAGCGTTCCGGAGTCAATCGGGCAGACGGCCGTCTAGTGGCGCATCAGCCAAGGCCGGTGAGCAGGGACAGCGTCACGCCAAGCTCATGCTCCGGCTCGGCGTGCGGGACACCGTCCGAGCCCAGGAACAGGTAGAAGTACGCCGTCGTCAACTGCCTCGGCGTTGAAGTCCCGCCCACGGTGCTCAAGTTGCCGGCAGAGTAGACATGCGGCAGCCACCTCGGGCCCACGATCGCTTCCACCCAGGCCCGCGCCTCCGCCGGGTCAACGGCCTGGCGCGTGCCGAGCTGCTTGTGCTTCGCTGCGACCGACAGCGTCAGCACACTCCCTTCCCGGCCCGGCCGCTCCAGGAGTACGGCCTGGTCCGTGATGTCCCCGACGATGGTCAGGACGGCATGCCGGTCAGTCACTGAACGCACCGGTCCGCAACTGTGCGGCACCGTCTTTCCCTCCGCACGCATCTGCTCCAGCACGGTTGCGGGCACTGCGGCGGCCAGGCCGCTGTCGGCCGCGTCCGTGGAGAAAAGGCTCCGGCGGAAACGCCGCAGCTCCTCCTCCTGTTTACGCAGGACAGTACGAATATCCACACACATGCCGTCAACGTTACAAGCCGTCCCCGCCCAGGTCAGGGCGGGTGCTCACCCCTCTGCCCGGAGCAGGGCGATCACGGTGGCGTCGTCGCGGTATCCGCCCTCGTCCTCCGCGGCCGCCGCGACCAAGGCCGCCGCGAGCAACTGCGGGTCGTCCGCGTGCTTGCGGCACAGCCGTGCCAGCATTTCCGCGGGCACCTGGTCGGAGACCCCGTCGGACATCAGCAGCACCAATGAGACCTCCGAGGGGACCTGAACCTGCCGGCACGTCGCCGCCCCGGCCTGGGCCAGCCCGAGCCTCGACCAGTTGTCATGCTTGACGGCGTCGAGTTCCACGGCGGCGCCCCCGTTCCACCGGAGCCAGTTCCCCATCGTCTGGTCGGTCGACCACTGCCTGAGCATGATCCCGTCCCACCCGTAGGCCCTGCAGTCCCCGATCCAGTGAACGCTGGTCGGCTGTCCCGGCTGCGCGCAGGCGAGGACCGCGGACGCGTGCGGGGGCCGGTCGTAGGCCGCGGCCATCTGCCCGGCCGTCATCAGGCCGGCCAGACCGCCCACCGCGATCCCGATGTGGGTGATGACCGCCGGGGTAATCGCCGCATACCGGACCACCTCCGGATGATGGCCGGCCCCGTCGACCACCGCGGCGCACACGACGTCACCGCGGCGCTGCACGTCGGCTCCGTCCGCGCAGGGCGGTTCCGTCCCAGGCCGCTGTGCCAACCCCACCACGATCTTCTCAACGGCCACCGCGCGGGCGCTGTGCTCTTCCATCGTCCATGCCTCCGTTCCACGGGCCGGTGTGGCCCTCTCGCCCTACAGGCCGCTCGAGGCAGAGGAGTGGACTTTCTGGACGAAGTTGAGGCTGGTGTGACGTGTGTGGAGCGGATCCTCCGTCCACGGAGCCCTACGGGCGGCTGCGACGGGAGCGGGGATTCGGAAACCGAAGGTGCGCGGTCAGACCGGCTGAGATCATGGCAAGAGGGTCAGCTGATGACCATGGCACAGCAGTGGGGGCGGCGATGGACGAGACGAACACGGTGCGCGCGGTCGCGATCGACTACAAGGCGGTCCTCCGCTCGCCCGGGCACGCCCACGACGGGATCGCCGACTTCCTGCAGTGGCTCGGCGAACGCGGCATCACGTTCGTGCTGCTCACGACCGACTCCCTCGACGCCGAAGCCGCCATGAGGGCCGCTGGCCTGCCCGCGCCCGCCCTCCACCTGTGCCGTGACGACATCCCCGGCCAGCCGGCCCGCGGCGGCGCAGCCTGGCTGCTGACGGTCGCCGACCGCCTCAAGCTGCGCGCAAATCAGCTCGTCATCGTGGGGACCTCCGAGCTGGACTGGCGCACCGGCATCAACGCCGGCGTCGTCCACATCTTCGCCCGCTGGGCCAACCACGTGCGGAACGCGAAGGGCATGATCACCCTGTCGGCGGACCAGCCGACCGATGTCGGTGAGCTCCTGGAGCACTTCCTCCTGGACGAGCCTCGCTGGGCCTTCAGCCACGACGATGACGCCCGCTCCTTCAAGATCCGCTCGCTGCTGCCCCCCAACGTGCGCTTCCCTCAGGCACCCGCCCGGACCTTCGAGCTCCAGGACGTCTTCACCCGCGGCCGCAGCATCACCGTCGGCACCCAAGACGCCCGCGACATCCTGATGCTGCGGCTGCTCTCCTCCGCCTACCTCGACGGCACCCTGCCCCACCGCAGCCTCTTCTGCGTCTACCCCAGCAGCTCCCCGGGCCAGGTCAGCCAGCAGCTCGCCGGCTTCCTCACCAAGGCCAAGGCCATGGTCGGCTCCTACTACCGCGAAGACCTCCTCGAGCGCACCGGCCAGGCCCCCGACACCAGCCTGGAGCGGTGGAGGAGGAGCCGCGGCGAGGCGAGCACGGCGGACATCTCGATCGGCGCCCAGGCCCGCACCGTCCGGATCAACCCCAAGTACAAGGGCAAGCTCAAAGGCAAAACCGTGATCGTCTTCGACGACTTCACCACCGAAGGCAAGTCCATCGAATGGGCCCGCACCCTCCTGACCAGCGCCAAGGCGGAGCAGGTCATCGCCCTGACCATCGGCAAGTACGGCGCCTCCCGCCACACCGCCTACCAGCTGCGACCCGGCACAACGATCGACCCCTTCCAGGTCAGCTACCACCTGGCCGCCACGAACTTCGTGACGACGCCCGTCACCGGAGCCGCAGGCCCGGGCCCCGACGACGCTCTAAAGGCCACGATGTCCCACTTCATCGCCGCCGCGCAGAGCACCGAATGATCTTGCCCCCTGTCCGGCCGCCGGAGCCGGCGCGGCCCGGGCGGCCGGTACCGAGGATCGAGTCGACCGTGCCCTTGCCTCCCGTACGCGGACCGCGTACGCCATGATGGAAGTGGCCCGAGTACCTCGCTTCATCCTTCGAACATCCCGGGGCCACGAGTAGAAGGACACCCTTGATGGACCTCGATATCACCGCTGAGCAGCACGATCTGCTGACCCTGTGCGCGCTGCGCACCGGCGACGCCACCCTCGACTGGAGCCTGATCGCCCGCGGCGCCCACAGCCCCGAGGGCCTGGCCGCGCTCATGGACGGACAGCTGCACGAGGACTCACGTGCCGCAACCAAGAACCGACCCCTGCTGCAGCAGGCCCTGACCGTCGGCCTCGACGACGCCCGCGCCCGCGTCGACGACGAGCTGGCCGCGGCCGGCAAGATCGGCGCACGCTTGGTCACGGTCCTCGACAAGGACTACCCGGCGAACCTGCGCGTGATCGGAAACCTGCCGCCGTTCCTCTTCTACCGCGGCGAGCTCGACCAGCGCGACGCCCGCTCCATCGCGATCGTCGGCACCCGCCAGGCCTCCGAGGCCGGGCTGCGCCGGGCGGCCCGGATGGCCCGCGAGCTCGTCGACCACGACGTCGTGATCGCCAGCGGACTCGCCAAGGGCATCGACGCAGCCGCCCACCAGGCCACGCTCGCTGCCGGAGGCCGCACGTTCGCGGTCATGGGCACCGGCATCGCCGCCGCGATCTACCCGGCGGAGAATCGTCCGCTCGCCAAGGCCATCCTGGACGCGGGAGGGGCTCTGCTGAGCCAGTTCTGGCCCATGAGCCCTCCGGCGAAGTACACCTTCCCCCGCCGCAACGTCGTCACGTCCGGCACCACCCTGGGCAGCGTCGTCATCGAGGCCTCCAGCACCTCGGGCGCCAAGATGCAGGCCCGCCTGGCCGCCGAGCACGGCAAGCTCGTCTTCCTGATCCGCTCCCTCGCCGACACCCAGCCCTGGGCCAAGAAGATGCTCGACGAGGACCGGGCGATCCTGGTCACCGCCTCCGGCGACATCACCGACCGCCTCGGCCAGGCCGCGGACATCCAGGCCGCCGGACAGCAGCGCCAGCAGCTCGCCCTGGCCGGCCTGTGACGGCAGGTCTCCCGGATCCGGCAGGCTTCCCCGACTGCCCGGTATGCGCCTACCGCATCACCGGCACCGCCCGCCTGTGCTCCGACTGCGCCGGCCGCACCCTCCAGCCCGTCGCGGAGCCCCATTGCCCTGTCTGCTCCCAGGGCCTCGCACCCGGCAGGCCGTGCAGCAACGCGGTGTGCTCGCTGCCGGAGGCCGAGCGGGGGTTCTCCCGCGTCGACGCGGTAGCCATGTACTCCGGAGCCCTGCGCGACAAGATCCACAAACTGAAGTACGAGGGGAAGACGGGCTGGGCGATGATCTTCGGCCGCCTACTCGTCGGCTGGATGGAGAGCCACCCCGAGGCCATGCGGGGCGTCGACTATGTCGTCGGCAATCCGACCCACAATGGGCGTCAGCCCATCCAGCACATCGAGGCGATCATGGACGCCGCCTACACAGAGGACGTCACACGGGCATACCCGCTCAGCCCGCCAGGCGGCCACCGGCTGGTGAAGCAGACCGAGACAGCCCGGTCCGCGAGCCGCACCCTTGACGAGAAGCGCGCGGCCGCCGCCGCGCATGCCGCCGCTCTGACCTGGACCGGAGACACCGGCGACATCAAAGGGGCCACCGTCCTCCTTGTCGACGACGTCCTCACCAGCGGATCGCAGCTCCAACACGTCGCGCGTCGGCTCCGGGCGACCGGTGCCGCCGACGTCCGGGGACTCGTTCTCGCACGCGTCCCCTGGAGCGGATGACCTCACCGTCGCGAGCGGGCTGGCTTTCCCTGCAGTCGCGTCGGGCTGGTGGGTTCACCGTCGCGGACAGAGTCTGGCGCCTTGTACCCGGCGTACGGGACTCATACGCCCCACGACGGGCCGACACCCGAAAGGCAGGATCACGCCGTAGCCGACCCGGAGGACCGGTCGCCGCGGCCCGCCATGAGACGCATGGGCACCCTGTCGAGGTGAAGGGGACGTGACCGGCAGGCGCCGGGACGGTCGCGTCTGCCCGACTACGGTGATCACCATGACACTGGGGGACAATCTGCAACGCCACGCCGGGCAGGCCGTGGTGGCGATGTCGATCATCAGCGAGGCCGTCATGACGCAGCTGCGCGGGCCGGCAGCCGGGATCGCGGTCGCCGTCGCGGTGGCCGCGGGCGGCCTGTGGGCGATTCAAGGGCGCGCCCGGCAGCGGTCGGCGGTCGCCTTGGGGCCGACAGCCCAGGTTCTGACCTGGCAGGTTCACGCAGACCGCAAGCCTCGCCCCTCCGACAGCGACACGTACAAACGCATCGCTGCCAGGATGCGGCAGACCACTGAGCACGTACGCCGCACCACCGCCGAGCGTGGACTGGAGAAGGTCACCCTGGGCACCTCCGACGAGACCGGCAGCTGGGCCGATGCCCGCTCCACCGGCCACGGCGGCCGGGGACACGTCTGGCTCGGCATGCGGTGGCTCCACCCCCGTCACACCGCCCACCTCCCCGCGGTCCTGGAGCATGAGCTCGCCCACCTCCAGCGCCGCGACACTGGCAAGCGCCTCGCCGCCGAGTCCCTCGCCGTGGCGGCTGCCGGCCTGCTCGCCGGCCTCCTGTCCTTGCCCGCCTTCCTCCTTGCCGCAGCGGCCGCCTGGATGCTGACCGTCCTGTTCTTCTGGTGGGGCGAACTCGCCTGTGACCTCGCAGCCGTCCGTTTCTGCGGCCGGGCCGCTGTGGCCGACATGTGGCGCGAGGACCTCGAGCGCGACCAAGCACGCTCGCTCCTGCCCCGGGTTTGGGTGACGACCCGCAGCCTGTGCACCCATCCACCGACGCGCCTTCGAATCCTCTTCGCCGAACACGCCCCGACGCCCAGCCAACCGGCCGTCCTGCCCCAGCACCCTCTGCACGTGCCGGCAACCAGCTGACCCTCGCAAGCCTGCTGATCAGGCTGCCCGACGGACTGTCGGGGCTCTGCCGGGTCACCGAAATAGCGAACCACCGTCTCGTCTCGCATGCCCGCCCGAGGAGTCCTGGCCCGTCGCGCTGTCCGGCCTCACGTTGCTGCTGGACGTGCAGCCTCCGGTGCTGGTAGGAAGCGGACCGGAACGCTGGAAGAGCCCCCGGCAGGGGAGGGAAGCATGCCGAGTGATGCGAACAGCGGGGGAGTCCTGGCGGACGTGACGACGCTCCGCGACGTCGTCGGCGGCGCTGTTGCTCCTGCCCGCCGGGCGTCCCCCTCCGAGCAAGTGCTTCTGGACTGGCTGGAGTTGCACCTTACGCTGGAGGGCCGGCTGGACCACGACGGCACCGCCAGCTGGAAGCATCGTTCGGTGTACGAGCTCGTGGCCGCGCACGGCCGCTGGTTCACCCCCGCCGCCCTCCCGGCCGAGGTCCAGGCCCTCCCGGAGCGGCAGTGCTTCGCCAACGCGGCGGCGACCGAGCAGGAACACCCGCACCTGGCCTACACCGAGGGTTTCGCCGTCGCGGACGGCAGCCCCGTACCGACGGCCCACGCCTGGTGTACGGACGCGAACGGCTATGTGATCGATCCGACCTGGTCGGACCTCGGGGGCAGTGCGTACCTGGGAATCGTTCTGCCCCCGACCCTGCGCCCGTGCGCGCCCCGCAACTGGGGCGTCTTGGAGGCACCTGACTCCCTGTACCGGCTGCTGCGCGACGGCCTGTGAGCCGGCCGGGCGCCCTGATGGGCGCCCGGCCAAGAAGGAGCGCGGTGTTCTGCCCAACGGATCCGTCGGTAGCTCCTCTCCGCAGCTACGTCAGGGGAAGGCGACCCGCCGGAGCTCGGTGCGCACTACCTCTCTGCGGCTCGTGACCGTCGCACGCCGTTCTGACGTCATGCCCGCCGCCCGCCCGGACCCGGGTCGCCGCCTTACGCCGACCCTGGGGGTGTGGGGGTTAGTCGTTGCCGATCCGTGAGGCCCAGTCGGCGAGGGCGGCGAAGTCGTGGTGCTGCAGCCCCTTGCGTGGGTCGACGCGGTGAAGGAGCGCCGGGCCACTGTGATTTCGAGCGACGTAGTCGCGGTCGACATCCTCGATTTGATCATCGACCCACGCGAAGGGACGACCTGCCGCATATTGGACGACCGTCCATGTTTTCACATAGGTACCGTCAGGGCGGATAGTGAATTGGTCGTCAAACTCGATGACGGGAAAGTCGTGTTCACGTGGCAGACCGATACGCCAACCGATCCACTCGTTCGCGTCGTGCTCCCAGGTGGTGGCCCAGACCAGATCGAAAGGTAGCGCCATCAGGGCCGAGCCGTGTGCGGGGTTGAGCCATACACGAAGGGGCCTGATTCGATTCTCAGGCACCCCCGGATGCTGGGAAATCCAGTTATCCGGCTTGAGGCGGTGTGTTTGATAGCCGGGCGGTCGTCGGTGTGGCTTTGCGTCGAATGGGTTCAGTGGCCCGTCGACGTCGAGCATCAGCAAAGGCCGAGGACGAGGCAATTTAGCGATTCCTTCTGAGCTGCGTAAGGCGTTTACGGTCGAATGGCAACGTAGAGGCGCTCCTGGCGGGACTCGAACCCGCGCCGAGTAGGTGGGCTTGGACAACGCGCTTCCCTGCCGGGGGTTCGAAACTGCTCGCGCGGTTTCTCGTTGAGGTTCCCCAACCCTGGAGCTTTTGGCTGGCCAGGGCCCGGTCCCGGTGCATCCGCAACCGTCCCACCGTGTCGTCGTTCCGTTTTACGACCGCTCTTCCTTCTGAGCTACAGGAGCCTGACTGCAATCGTCACACTACAGGATTAAATCCAATTATGCAACTTACGAGACGGGGGCCCTCCGCTGCCGCCGCCCGCGACGGGGGCGTCAGGAGGGGGACGTGGACCTCGCAGCCGCAGGAGACGATGTCAGATCCCCCAGGAGCGACCGGAGGCTCTCGACGGTGCCGCAGAACTCGGCCAGGAACTGCACCTGAGCCGTCGCCCCCTGATTGTTCACGCTGCTCGCCCGCGCGTCGGCCGCCTCATGAACTCCCTCGTAAGCGTCCGCGTCGCTCAACTCCGGTTGCACGCCGCGGTTGTACTCGTTGGCTCCGTCCTCGTTGGCCGCGTCGTACACGGCTTCATCGAGGTCGCCCTCCCCGATGCCGAACTCAGCCACCAGGGCTTCGGCTTCCTCCTCGGAGATGACGAACTGACGCTCGTCCTCGGCCGGTGGCGTCACGTCCATCCGAAGAGCGCGCCGCGTAGCGGTCCGGCTGCTCTCCACCCGCCACACGTGCCAGCCGGCGGCCTGGAACACGGAGGCGACGCCGTCCAGGGCCTGATTCCGGGCGGCCCGCACGCTCCGAGTGTCCCGCGTCCTCATGCCCCGCTCGTCCTGCGCCCCATTGATGAACCAGACCACTTCCAGCGTCCGGCCCGCCCCCGGCCACACGAACGCGCCCTGGGGCCCCCGCGCGCTGTGCCACTCCCGGTAGAGCATCTTCCGGCCCGGCATTGTCGCCAGCGTCACACCGCCCGCCCGTAGCACTCCCAGCGCTGCGACCACCGCCGGCTCCTGCGCATACTCGGGCAGCATGCCCACCGCGTCCGGCTCCGCTCCGCTGCTCGGCCTCTCCCCCACGGGGGACGTCGTACTACGCATCAAGTGATCCTCTCTCAACAGGATGACGGCGAGCTCGTGCCCGTCGCCGTTCGATGGTCTGGTGCCCAGGGTTGGCCTGGGCTCCGGGGATGAAGCAGTGGCCCAGGTGCAGCGACGACGGCTGGCGTAGCGGGGCTTGGCGAGCTCCACGCCATGCCCCTGACCGCGCCGCCCCGTCTCCGGACGATTGATCAGTTGCCTCGCTGCGACGTGTAGTGGAAGTGGGCGTAGGTGATCGCGTCGGGCCAGACGCCGAGCGCGCGCAGATACTTTCGGACGGCATCGCCCTTGGTGCGCTCGGTGACGCGGATCGGCTTGCGGCCGTCGTGGCCGCATGCGTCGTCCACGTACCAGCCGGTGGCACGGCCAGCAGCGTTGCGGGTGCGCCCCAGAGTGCCCTGGGGTGGCTTGCGGGAGCGGGTGCCCTGGGGGACGGTCACGACACCGTTGCCCGGCTTGGTCAGGGAGACCTCGACTACGGCGAGACGGCCTGTGGCTTCCAGGTGCAGTCGCATCACCTGGTCGACTGCGACAGTCGGGACGGCACTGCCCCAGTGGTTGGCTCGGCCGTCTGGGAGATCCTTCAAGTGCGCCTCGTACAAGGCAAGTCCTGTGTCGGTCACGTGCAGGTCGTAGGGGCTGCTCCTCGTCGCGAGCAGGCCACAGGCGACGGCGTCGTCGAGGTGAACCCCCAAGCCCATCGGGGTGATGTGCTTGATCGGGTCGCCTTCAGCGGCTCCCTTGACCAGGGCAAGGATGTGCGTCGGGCTGGCGACGAACTGGGTCACGTTCAGTCTTCCTTCTCAAGGGCGTGGCGCCAGGCTTGCTTCTCGGCCGCTCGCGCCTGACGCCGTTCGATGGCCTGGTGCCAGCCGCGTGGAGGGGCGGAGAAGTAGTAGCAGGTGCAGCCGCGACGGCCGGCGTAGCGGCAAGGGTGGCCGGTGTGGCGGCGTGCGGACTTGGCGAGCATGCGTGCCACAGGGGGGACTCCTGTCGGGCCTCTGCTGGGGCCGTCGGATACCGTGATGCCGCCTCACCGCGGTAAATCCAATTAAGCAAGTTGCGTAATGCGAACAACCCCGAACATCCCAGGGCGGCACCGGCGTGCGGCAGCCGGGGCGGCGCAGGCGGCGGCAGGCATGAGCGATCCGCGCGCTGGGGGGCCGCCGGGGACGGAGGCGTGCAATCTAGGAAGGTTGAGGGATCCCCGCCGCCGCGCCCGGCCCGCCCCGTCCGCCGTTGCCACCGCCTCGCCTCGCGCTCGGAACTGGAGGCGGCGGGTGGCCCACTGCCGCAGCCGGGCGAAGCGCGTGGGGTGGGTTGTGCCGCCAGGCGGTGGCGAGCACGCCGTCCTCGGTGAGGAAGCTGCAGGACGCGCCGCAGGTGCACACCCAGAAGCAGGGCTCGGAACGGGTGTCGCCGCGGACGGCGGTGATCTTGGCCTGGGCGCCGTCGTGACGGCCGTGGGAAGTGCCGAACGGCCGGATCGCTAACGAGATCACGCTGCCTGGATGCTGTTGACCAGCAGTGACGCGAGGCAGTCGCGTAGTTCGTCCTGTGTTCCCCAGGCTGCGAACCCGCTCTCATGGGTGGCTGCCGACGTCAGGAGCGTGACCAGGGCACCAGTCAGGACCTTCGGGCGCACTGTGGACCCTGCAGGGGGTCCTTGCCGCTCCATGGTCCTGTCCAGGGGAGTTCCGGCAGTGCTGAGCAGATGGTTGCGAACCTCGACGAACCGCACGTCCCCATCGGCCGCCTTCGCGTCGATCGTACGAATGATCGCCTGGTGCGCCCGCCAGAAGTCGAACAACCGGTCGATCAGCTGACGCGCGGCGGTCAGTCCGCCGCAGCCTTCCGCCGCCACGGTGTCGGGTGCCAACTGACCGCTCTCCTGCACGACGTGATGGGCAACCAGCAGAAGCGCGTCCTCGATGCTGGAGAAGTACTGGTAGAAGGTGGCGGGCGAAGTACCCGCCCGACGGGCGATGTCAATGACCGTGATGTCACGGAAGGGCTGCGAGCTCAGGAAGTACGCGAGGGCATCGGCGAGCCGCTGCCGGGTGGCAAGGGCGCGCTCGCCGACGATACGTCCGTTGACGTCCATGGCGGGGCCGGTCGTATTGATGGTCATGGTGTCCTTCGAAGCTGCTTACGGAGGGGTGAAGTTGCCGAGCGGGAGTTGTGCGCGAGCAAAGGCCCGCCATCCGGGCGCCGGGTGGCCGGCTCGTCAGGTATGGGTGGGGGTGGGTGCTCCTGGCGGGACTCGAACCCGCGCCGGGTAGGTGGGCTTGGACAACGCGCTTCCCTGCCGGGGGCTGAGGTTCCCCAACCCTGGGGCTTTTGGCTTGCCAGGGCCCGGACCCGGTGCATCCGCAACCGTCCCACCATGTCGCCGTTCCGTTTTACGGCCGCTCTTCCTTCTGAGCTACAGGAGCCTTCTCCCGAAGAAGATGACTCGACTCTACCGCATTAAAAGCAATTAAGCAACTATGATGGTGGTTGGCGCCCCCTCCTCCGCCGCCGCGCCGCCCGGCGCGTGCCGCCGCCGCTGCCTCTCCGGCCCGCCGCCGCTGCCGCCGGGCCGCCGCGCCCCGCCCGCGACC
>NZ_BQUN01000029.1 GCF_026008495.1 Streptomyces sp. A012304 | reverse complement strand
AACACAGTGGACGCGAGCAACTGAGGACAAGCCCTCGGCCTATTAGTACCGGTCACCTCCACACGTTACCGTGCTTCCAGATCCGGCCTATCAACCCAGTCGTCTACTGGGAGCCTTACCCCATCAAGTGGGTGGGAGTCCTCATCTCGAAGCAGGCTTCCCGCTTAGATGCTTTCAGCGGTTATCCCTCCCGAACGTAGCCAACCAGCCATGCCCTTGGCAGAACAACTGGCACACCAGAGGTTCGTCCGTCCCGGTCCTCTCGTACTAGGGACAGCCCTTCTCAAGACTCCTACGCGCACAGCGGATAGGGACCGAACTGTCTCACGACGTTCTAAACCCAGCTCGCGTACCGCTTTAATGGGCGAACAGCCCAACCCTTGGGACCGACTCCAGCCCCAGGATGCGACGAGCCGACATCGAGGTGCCAAACCATCCCGTCGATATGGACTCTTGGGGAAGATCAGCCTGTTATCCCCGGGGTACCTTTTATCCGTTGAGCGACGGCGCTTCCACAAGCCACCGCCGGATCACTAGTCCCGACTTTCGTCCCTGCTCGACCCGTCGGTCTCACAGTCAAGCTCCCTTGTGCACTTACACTCAACACCTGATTGCCAACCAGGCTGAGGGAACCTTTGGGCGCCTCCGTTACCCTTTAGGAGGCAACCGCCCCAGTTAAACTACCCATCAGACACTGTCCCTGATCCGGATCACGGACCCAGGTTAGACATCCAGCACGACCAGAGTGGTATTTCAACGGCGACTCCCACCATACTGGCGTATGGCTTTCACAGTCTCCCACCTATCCTACACAAGCCGAACCGAACACCAATATCAAACTGTAGTAAAGGTCCCGGGGTCTTTCCGTCCTGCTGCGCGAAACGAGCATCTTTACTCGTAGTGCAATTTCACCGGGCCTATGGTTGAGACAGTCGAGAAGTCGTTACGCCATTCGTGCAGGTCGGAACTTACCCGACAAGGAATTTCGCTACCTTAGGATGGTTATAGTTACCACCGCCGTTTACTGGCGCTTAAGTTCTCAGCTTCGCCCACCCGAAAGTGAGCTAACCGGTCCCCTTAACGTTCCAGCACCGGGCAGGCGTCAGTCCGTATACATCGCCTTACGGCTTCGCACGGACCTGTGTTTTTAGTAAACAGTCGCTTCTCGCTGGTCTCTGCGGCCACCCCCAGCTCAGGAAGCAAGTTCCCTCACCAGATGTGGCCCCCCTTCTCCCGAAGTTACGGGGGCATTTTGCCGAGTTCCTTAACCATAGTTCACCCGAACGCCTCGGTATTCTCTACCTGACCACCTGAGTCGGTTTAGGGTACGGGCCGCCATGAAACTCGCTAGAGGCTTTTCTCGACAGCATAGGATCATCCACTTCACCACAATCGGCTCGGCATCAGGTCTCAG
>NZ_BQUN01000028.1 GCF_026008495.1 Streptomyces sp. A012304 | reverse complement strand
ACCGCCCTCGACGGCTGCGGTTCAGGCGTCTCGACGGACTCGGGCCCGGTCACGTTCTCACTGGTCATCGGTGCATCTTCCTTGATCAGGAGTTACACCGAACGTTTTACAGTCCCCCCACCCGCACCGATCAGCAGCAATGATCCAACTCGCCGCCATCAACCTCATGACCCGGCGGCTCACCCGCGAGACCACCACCAACTGGCGCGACAGCTAAGCCAAATGAAACGGGCAACGGAGAACCAAACGCTCACTAAGAAACGATCAAGGTTTGAGCGCTCGGGCCAGGGCGTTGGAGCCGCCGCCGGACTCGAGTTGGACCGGGGGCCGGAGGAGATGGGCGGCATGCCCAAGAGCGCGGGCCGCTCCGGTGCCTCGCACGCGATGACGGTCAACGAGACGGTCATCGCGATGATCCGCCCGAAGCCCGACCTGGATCTGGTGGCCGATGAGCCGGCCGAAGCTGTCGCGGCCGCCCAGGCCTGAGTCGACGCGCCCGACGGGATCGGCAGCATCACCTCCTACGCCACCGAGGTCGCCCTCCCGTCGACGGGCACGTGGAGGAACCCTGGCGTGGGATGTGCGTGGACCGACATCGTCCTCGTTGCCCCGGAGGTGGGGCTGCCGCTGTTGTTCATCGAGGCCGACAACTGCACCGAGGACGCCGCGAAGACAGCGGCGAAGTTCGACAAGTACATGCGCCACTTCCACCGCAAGGTGAAGGACACCGACGGCCAGGACAAGCCGATGTGGCGCACTCGCTGGTCCGCACCCGATCCCCAGTGGGGCAACGCGAAGCACCCGCCGGTCCTCGGCCGGGGCTTCGACCATGGGTGAAAGGCCCACGTCACGGCTGTAACGGGTGTCACGGGAGTCACGGATGTGAGTCACCCTCACCGACTCCCGGCCACTTGGGTTCACCAGGTGAGAGCCGGTCTGCGGGTCTACCGGTCAGGGGCGCAGACTCCTGTCCATGCGGCTGCCGCGATCACGGGCGGGGAGAGTGTCCGTGATCGCGGCAGTGTCGTCCGGCTCGTACGATCCGCGCGGGGGAGCCTCTGCTCTGCTGCTCGCCTCTGCGGGGAACCACGCTGGTCAGGCTGGGGTGAGCCTGTCCTTGACGTCGGTGGTGGTCTCCGGCGCCGCGTCGACGGCGCGATGCTTGGTCTCGCCCAGAGCGATGACACAGACCAGGCTGAGCAGTCCGAGCGCGGCGATCATGAGGCCGACGGCGTAGCCGCCGTAGCCGCCGACGAGTTGGGCCGCGAGCAGCGGGGCGACGGCTCCGCCGAGGACGCCCCCGAGGTTGTAGCCCATCCCGGCGCCGGTGTAGCGGTAGCGGGTGTGGAACATCTCGGGCAGGTAGGCGCCGACCGGGCCGTAGGCGATCCCGAAGATCGCCAGGGTGCCGAGGAGGGCGACGGCGAAGCCGGTCACCGACCCGGTGTCCATGATCGGGAAGAGGACCAGCGCCCAGGGAATCGACAGCGCGCAGCAGGTGACGATCACTCTTCGGCGTCCGAACCGGTCGGACACGATTCCCGACACCGCCGTGGTCACGCCGAACACGACCGCGGCGACGATGTTGAGGATCAGCACGGTGCGACGCTCGAGTCCGGCCCCGGCGGTGCTGGTGGCGTAGCTGGTGAGGAAGGCGGTGCCCAGGTAGAACAGCGCGAACACGATCGTCAGCACGCCGCCGGCGAGCAGGACCTCGCGGGGCTGGGCGCGGAAGACGTCGAGGATCGGGGGCTTGGCCCGCTTCGCCCCGTCGTTCCGCCGCTCGCGCTCGTTGCGGAAGGCCGGGGTCTCCTCGATGGCCGTGCGCACCCACAGGCCCAGGCCGACGAGGACGGCGCTGAGGAGGAACGGGATACGCCAGCCCCAGTCGAGGAAGGCCGGGTTGGTCTCGCCGAGCGCAATGTTCACGGTGAGGAACGTGCCGCTGGCCAGGGCGAACGCGATGGCCGCGCCGAGTTGGGGAAAGACGCCGTACAGCCCGCGCTTGGCCGGTGGGGCGTACTCCGCGGCGAGCAGGGTCGCGCCGGCCCACTCACCGCCGACGGCGAGCCCTTGCAGGAAGCGCAGGACCACCAGGGCGATGGGCGCGGCGACGCCGATGGTGGAGGCGCCCGGGAGCAGGCCGATCACGACCGTGGAGATCCCCATCAGCATGAGGGTGGCGATGAGGGTGTTCTTGCGGCCCAGGCGGTCGCCGTAGTGCCCGAACCCGATCGCCCCGAGCGGGCGGGCGACGAAGGCGACCGCGAAGGTCGCGAACGACGCGACGGTCGCCGCGGCGCTGCCCAGCGCGGGGAAGAACACCTGCGGGAAGACCAGGGCGGCGGCCGTGCCGTAGATGAAGAAGTCGTAGAACTCGATGGTGGTGCCGACACAACTGGCGGTGGCGACACGGCGCATGGATGTCGAGCGGTTCGTTGGGTGCTCCATCTGACTCTCCTTTGACTCAGCAGAACAGGGCGGGGACAGGGGGAAGGGGAAGGGGAAGGGGACTTCGGAACCACGGCGGGGGGAGTGAGAGAGAGGGCAGAGGACGGGAACGCGGAGTTCTCTCTCCTTCCGTCAACGGGGCGCCATCCGGATGGCGCCGTCGAGGCGGATGACCTCACCGTTCAGCATCGGGTTCTCGGCGATGTGGCGGACCAGGGCGGCGAACTCGGACGGATCGCCGAGGCGGGCCGGGTGGGGCACCTGACGGCCGAGCGAGTCACGGGCGTCCTGAGGGAGCCCCGCCATCAGGGGGGTGTCGAAGAGGCCCGGTGCGATGGCCATCACCCGGATGCGGTGCCGGGCCAGTTCGCGGGCGGCGGGGAGCGTCAGCCCGGCGACGCCGGCCTTCGAGGCGGCGTACGCGGCCTGGCCGATCTGCCCGTCGTACGCGGCGACCGAGGCCGTGGCGACGAGCACCCCGCGTTCGCCGTCGACGCTCTCGGTCTCGGAGATGCGGTGGGCGGCGAGCCGGAACACGTTGAAGGTGCCGGTCAGGTTGATGTGGACCACCCGGGCGAAGTCGTCCAGGGCGAGCGGTCCTTCCCGCGACAGCATGCGCCCGGGAGTGGCGACTCCCGCGCAGTTCACGGCCGTACGCAGCGGAGCGGGCTCGCCGGCGGCGTCCACGGCCGCCCGGACGTCGTCGGCATCGGTCACGTCGCAGGGGACGAAGCGCACCGTGGGCCCGATGGCGGCGAGTTCCCTCGCGACAGCCTCGCCGGGGGAGGAGGGCAGGTCGGCGATCACCACATGAGCCCCGGTGCGCAGCAGTTCGGTGGCGGTCGCGCGGCCGAGGCCGCTGGCGCCGCCGGTGACGAGGGCGGCGGTTCCGGTGAGGTTCACGACCGGTTCCCTTCCAGGGGGTGAGGGAAATCAGGGGAGGCGAGGGAGAGGACGTGGGCGACGGGCCCGCGGCGGCCACGGGCGAGTTCCCGGCTGATGACCATGCGCTGGATCTGGTTGGTGCCCTCGAAGATCTGCATCACCTTCGCCTCCCGCATGTACCGCTCCACGGGGAAGTCCCTGGTGTAGCCCGCGCCGCCGAAGACCTGGACGGCGTCCGTGGTCACCCGCATCGCGGCCTCGGTGGCGACCAGCTTGGCGATACTGGCCTGGCGGCCGTACGGCAGACCGGCGTCCTTGCGCCGGGCCGCCGACAGCAGCGTCGCGCGGGCGGACTCCACGGCGGCCTCCATGTCGGCGAGCAGGAACGCCAGCCCCTGGTGATCGATGATCGGCCGGCCGAACGCCTCCCTCTCCTTCGCATAGGCCACGGCGTCGTCCAACGCCCCCTGGGCCAGCCCGACGGCGACGGCCGCGATGCCCAGCCGACCCGCGTCGAGGCCGGCGAGCGCCAGGGACAGGCCCTGGCCCTCCGCGCCGATCCTGCGCCCGGCGCAGACGCGTACACCGTCGAAGCGCATGGTCGCGGTGGCCTGCGCCGTCAGGCCCATCTTGCGTTCCGGGGGGTCGGCCGACAGGTTCGGTGCGTCGGCCGGGACCAGGAAGCAGGAGATGCCCTGGCTGCGGTGTTCGCCGGTGCGCGCCATGACGGTGTAGAAATCGGCGTGCCCGCCGTGGGTGGTCCATGCCTTCTCACCACGCAGTACGTAGTCGCCGCTCTCGTCCCCGTCGTTCGCCTCCCGGTCGGCGCGGGTGCGCATCGCGGCCGGGTCGGAGCCCGCGTGGGACTCCGACAGGCAGTACGCGCCCAGCAGTTCCCCGCCGAGCATCTCCGGCAGCCACTGCCCCCGCTGCTCGTCGGTGCCGTGGTTCGCCAGCGCGAAACAGGACAGCGCGTGCACGCTCACGCCGATACCGACGCTCGCCCAGCGCGCCGAGATCTCCTCAAGAACCTGCACGTAGACCTCGTAGGGCAGTCCGGCGCCGCCCCACTCCTCGGGGAAGGGCAGCCCGAGCAGCCCGGCGCGGCCCAGGGTGCGGAAGACGTCGCGCGGGAAGTGCTCGGCGGCCTCGTCCTCCGCGGCGCGCGGAGCCAGTGCTCCGTCGGCTATGGCGCGTGTCAGCTCCAACAGCTCCGCGGCCTCCTCGGTCGGCAGCAGTCGGGACACGGGTGTGCGGGACATCGGGGCGAACCTCCACTGAGCGGATGGAACGAGAGACGGGCCGTCGACGACGGTTCAGGACTGCCGGATCTCCAGAGCGCGCCGCTCGCGCAGCAGGAAACGCTGGATCTTGCCGCTGGGTGTCTTGGGCAGCCGGTCGGTGAAGTGCACGGTCCGGGGATAGGCGTGCGCGGCGAACCTGCGCTTGACCAAGTGCTGCAGCTCCTCCGCGAGGGCCGCGTCGCCCGCCGCCGGATCACGCAGCACGATGTACGCCTCCAGCACCTCGCCGCGCAGGGCGTCCGGCACTCCCACGACGGCCGCCTCGTCGACGCTCTCGTGCTGCACCAGCACGCTCTCCACGTCGAACGGGCCGATGCGGTAGCCCGCCATGATGATCACGTCGTCGTCGCGGGCGGAGAAGAAGAAGTCGCCGTCGGCGTTCCGGGCGCCCGCGTCGCCGGTGAGGTACCAGCGGCCGTCGGCGCTGAAGCGCTCGGCGGTCTTCTCCGGCGCGTCCACGTACCCGGAGAACCACAGCAGCGGACTGCCGGTGACGTCGATCGCGACACGGCCGAGAGTGCCCGGCGGCGCCGGCTCGTCCCGGTCGTCGTGCAGCACCTCGGCCGACCAGCCGGGCAGCGGCCTGCCCATCGAGCCGGGCGGGACCGACGTCCGTACGGCGTCGGCCCAGCCGCCCACGATCACCATGCCGTGCTCGGTCTGCCCGTAGTGGTCGCGTACCGCCACGCCGAGAACCTGCTCGGACCAGGAGACGACTTCCGGTGTGAGCGGTTCACCGGCCGACGAGGCCCGCCGCAGCCGCACGCCCTCCGGAACGGGGTCGGACGCGGCCTTGAGGCTGCGGTACACGGTGGGAGCGGCCGCGAAGTTCGTGACGCCGAAGGTGCGGAGCACCTGCCAGGTGAGAGCCGGGCTGAAGCCCGCGTGCAGCAGCAGACTGCGGGTGCCCGTGGCCAGCGGGCCGAGGACGGCGTAGTACAGGCCGTACGCCCAGCCGGGGTCGGCGGCGTTCCAGAACACGTCGTCGGGGCGTACGTCGAGGCCGAACTCCAGGTACGCCTGGAAGGAGGCCAGTGCCTTGACCGGCACGGGGACTCCCTTCGGCGTGCCCGTCGTGCCCGAGGTGAACAGCTGGACCAGCGGCCCGTCCCCGCCGACGGCGACGGCCCGGCCCTGCGGCTCGTCTCCGGTGTAGCCGGCCAGCAGCCCCGTGAAGGAGAGGGAGCCCTCGTCCGCCGTGTCACCGGCGAGCACGGTCAGCCAGGCCGGATCGGCCGGCATGTCGTCACCGGGTGCGAGCTTGGCGCGCTGATCCGCGTCGACCACGACGACCTTCGCCCGGCCTGCGTCGAGCCGGAGCCGAATCGCGGGTGGGGCGAACGCGGTGAACAGCGGCAGGTGCACCGCGCCCCGCCGCCAGATGCCCAGCAGGGCCACGACCAGGTCGGCCGACTTGCCCATCAGCGTGGCGACGGCGTCCCCCGGCTCGACACCCAGATCGGCCAGCGCGGCGGCGAAACGGGCGGACTCGCGGCGCAGCCGTCCGTAGGTGAGGTCTTCGGCGGACAGGTCCGCGTCCACGACCGTGAAGGCCACCGCCTCCTCGGGGTGGCGGTCGCACAGCAATTCCGCGGCACAGGCGGCCGGAGAATCGAAGAGCGCGAGCAGTTCCCGCACCCGCTGCTCCGGCGCGGCCGGGGCGGGGGAGTGCTCCCGCACCTCAGTGGAACGACCGTGGGTAGTCACGACAGCCCACTCCCTCTCTCATGGACAGGACCTTTTACAGAGGCGTTACCGCGCCTTATGCTGCGCGCTGCTGACACATGCTGCGCGTCACGCACGGCGCCGACTACCCCCGGAAAGGGGCAGTGGCAATGCACTCCAGTACGGACACCTCCCTGCGGCCCGACGACGGGGACGCCTTCCGGCAGGCCCTCCGATCGCTTCACCAGCGCTCGCGCATCCCGGTCGTCTTCGGCGGTCAGGTGCGCGGACACGTGCTGAACCTGTCGCAGTTCATCGGTGCCCGGACGGCCGCGCTGCGCGGCCTCGACGTGCGCACCGAGACCGGCCTGGGTGGTCGTGTCCTGGCCAGTGCGCGGCCCGCCGCCGTGGCCGACTACGGGGCGGACCGGTCGATCACGCACGACTACGACGGCCCGGTGCACGCGGAGGGCATCCGTTCCGTCGTCGCCGTTCCCGTGGTCGTGGCCGGAGCCGTACGCGGCGTGCTGTACGGCGCGAGCCGGGGCACCACACCCCTGGGGGACAGGGCGACGGACGTGGTCGTGGACGCCTCGCGGCGGCTGGCCGGCGAGGTCGCCGTACGGGACGAGGTCGATCGGCGCCTGCGGCTCCTGCGGGTCGCGCAGAGCGAGCCCGCCGGGGACCGGTTCATGGTCGAGGAGGTCCGCGAACTCCACGCGGAGCTGCGGATGATCGCTCAGGACGTCGAGGACGACGCCCTTCGCGCCCGGCTGGGCGCCGCGTCCCGCCGCCTGGCCGCCCTCGGCGCGGCACCGGAGCCCGAGCCGGTCACGCCGCTGTCGCCCAGGGAAATCGACGTGCTCGCCCAGATCGCCCTGGGCTGCACCAACGCCGAAGCAGGCCGCCGCCTCGGTCTCCGGCCCGAGACCGTCAAGGCGTATCTGCGCAGCGCGATGCGCAAACTCGACACCCGCACACGACTCGCCGCGGTCGTCACCGCCCGACGGCGGGGTCTGCTGCCGTAGGGGCGGTCGGCCGCGCGCCGAAGACGCGACCGCGGTGACCGCGGTCGCGGCGGGACCGCGTCGCCCGGTGTCGGCCCGCGCGTCCCCGAGCTTGAGGAAGGGCTGCCCCAAGCGTGAGGAAGGGCCGCCTCAAGCGTTCGGCCCGTGAGGGACACGGCTCCGACGCGCGGCCGCCGCTACTCGACGACCAGAGCCAGGGGCGCCCGGAACGACAACAGGCCGAGCATCGGCGGTTCCCCGGCCCCGACCGCCGGCCGGATGCCGGGCAGGCCGCGGGCCGCCGCCCGCAGGGCGACCGCGGCCTCCGTGCGTGCCAGCGAAGCGCCCGGCAGCGGTGCCGGCCGACGCCGAAGGACAGATGGTGACGGATGTTCTCCCGGCGCGGACACATGCGTTCCGGGGACGGGAAGACCTCCGGATCGGATCCGCTGCCCAGGAGCATCACCAGCACCTGTGCGCCCGCCGGCAGGCGTACCCCGCTCACTTCGGTGGCCCGCGTCGTCACCCGGCGCCAGGTGGTCACGGGCGGCTCGCGCCGCAGGACCTCTTCCACCCAGGCCTCGGCCAGACCCGCTTCCCCGGCCACGCGCGGCCACATTCCGGACTCGGCCAGCGCCCGGCGCAGCACGGTGGTGATGAGCTGCCCGGTCGTGGACTGGCCGGCGATGAAGACGAAGAAGCACACGCCGACCGCGGTCGCGACGTCCAACGGCCCGCCGTCGGGCAGCCGGTGCCGTGCGAGCGCCCCGATGAACGAGTCGGGAGCGGCCGTGCCGCCGCGCACGGTGCCGGTGAGCCACTGGTGGAACTCCACGACGAGCTCCGCCAGCTCCAGCTGCCGTTCGAGCGGGGGCCTGCCCCAGAACAGCTCCAGCGAGGCGTCGCTCCAGCGGATGAGGGTGGCCGGATCCACTCCCCGTATACCGAGGAGCTCCATCAGCACCTCGCAGGGGAGAAGCTGCGCGAACGAGGTGAACAGATCGCAGTCGCCGGTCGAGTCGAGCTGCGATCGCACCTCGTCGAGCAGTCCGTCGGCGATGCGCTCGATCACGGGTACGGCGTCCGCGACACGGTTCGCGTGGAAGAACCGGGTGACCAGTCGGCGCAGTCCGGGATGGATCGGGGTGCCGTTGTTGGCGAGCGCGGGCGGAAGGGCGAAACCGCCACGGGCGAGCACCCGCAACACGGCCACGGGCAGCGGGCTGACGCTGTGCTGGGCGTTGTCGGGAAGGAAGACGTCCGGGTCCAGCAGTACGTGGCGCACGTCCTGGTGGCGGCTGACAGACACCGCGCCGTCGCCACGAGGTACGACAAGCTCGCCGTCCGCTACGAGGCGACCGTCCTCATCGCTGCCATCAACGAGTGGCTGTGACCAGCACATTCGAGGTTCGGACAGATCTGGGCAGTCGGACTTCCGTCTCTCTCAGCCGGCATGGAGGATCCGAAAGTGATCGGGTTCCGCCGGGTCCCGATCAACGACTTGTATTGGTGTCCAAGCCCATTGCCAAACGCTGATGCCCGGCGTACGGGAGAACTGGATCGGCCTGCGGGAGCCCTCAACCGCCACGCGCGGCCATGACTCGGCGATGGCCGCCCGGTCCGTGCCGTGGCAACGCAGCACCGCGGCGAGGACGGCGACGGCGTCCCAGCCCTCGAAGGCGACGAAGGAGGGCGCTTCGCCCAGCCGCTCGCGGAGTTCCTTCCCGACGCGTTCGCCGAGCGGACCGAGGCGCTCGGGCAGGTAGCGCAGGAACGGAATCCCGGCGCCGTCCTCGCCCAGCGCCGCGGCCCATTCGGCGAACTCCGGTTGTCCGGCCGGAGCGCCGATCAAGACCTCCGCGAGCCGCCGGTCGCCCCGGACGGCCCTGACGATCGGCACCGCCGGCTCCGGATGGCCGACCAGCAGGAGGAGCGCCGTCGCGCCGTGGTCGACGAGCGCGTCGCACAGGCCCTCGGGGGTCAGCGCGTTCGCGTCGAGTTCGAAGACGGTGCCGCCGCGGGGAGCGAGGTGGTCCCGCAGGACGCGGATCCCGGACGCCCAGTAGACGCCTGGCTGGGTCGCCACTGCGATGTGACGCCGGCCCGCGCCGAGGAGGAAGTCCGCGTAGATCCGCCAACCGTGGGACTGGGCCGGGGCCAGGCGCGCGACCCACTCCGTCGGCTCCTCGGTGAGCGCGTCGAGCACCGCGGACGAGCAGAGGAACGGCACGCCGAGGGCGTCGGCCCGGGCGGCGGCGGCGCGGGCGACCACGCTGTGGTACTCGCCCGCCACGGCGGCCACGCCCAGGCCGGCCAGTTCGTCCACGGCCGCCGCGGCCCGCTCCGGATCGGCCGCGGTGTCCCGGACCACCAACTCCAGTGGTCTGCCGTCGATCCCGCCGGCGTCGTTGACCTCGCGAACGGCCAGGTCGAGTCCTGCGAGCAGGTGTCGGCCCGCCTCGACCCAGCCGGGCCGCGTCAGCGGGACGAGAGCACCCAGGCGGACGGATGAGCCGTGTGCGTGCTCCGCTCCGGACGGCGATGGTGGCGTGTTCATCGGGTGGCGTCTCCCCTGGGACGATACGGTCGCGGTCCGCCCGGATCGCGCGCCGGCCGGGACCGGCGGTTCGTGTTCATCACGTCTCGCCGCGGTGGGCGCGTTCGGGTGATCAGGCCGACCATTGGATCCACCACCATCGCCAATAGGCAACCGATTATTTGTTCGCTGAGCTGCCAAGCTTCATCGTCATCGGCGCCAGCGAGGGCCTGCACCTCGGAAGGTCACTTCTGAAACACGTCCTTAAAGAGCGTTTTGTCCCGGCAGGGGTGTTTGGTTGTGTTGTGGGCGGTCGGCTGGGGTGTGACAGTTGGCCTCGGATGAGCCCTCGGTGATGGGCGAATGGGATAGCGACTCGCGAAGGTTCGTTTCCATCCTTTCGCTCCTGTCTGATCCCAAAGTGCCCCCGCTCGCCTCCGTTTGCGCCCTGTGGCTGGGGTGGCGGCCGACGGTACTACCGAGACATGCGCCAACGACAGCGGCCATATCCGAGCGACCTGTCCGATGCCCGATGGGAACTGCTGGCGCCCACTTTGTTGGCCTGGCGGGCCGAGCGGAGAGGGAAGGGTCTGGACATCGGGCGGCCACCGGAGCATGACCTGCGCCGGATCATGGACGCGGTCCTCTATGTCGACCGCACGGGGATCCCCTGGCGATATCTGCCGCACGACTTCGCGCCGTGGGAGACGGTCTACGGGTACTTCGCCGCCTGGCAGAAAGACGGCGTGTTCGACCAGCTCAACGGCCTCCTCCGCCGACTCGTGAGAGAGGCGGAGGGCCGGGATGCCGAACCGAATGCCTGCGTGCTCGACGCCCAAAGCGTCAAGACCTCCGCCAACGTTCCGGCAGACGGCCAGGGCATCGACGCGGGCAAGAAGATCGCCGGCCGCAAGCGCCACATCGGCGTCGACACCCTCGGCCTGCTTCTGGCCGTCTGGGTCACCGCGGCCAGCGTCTCCGACAACGCCGGCGGCATCCGGCTGCTCTCGAACATCGCCGCCGCCCACCCTCGCGTCACGAAGGCCTGGGCTGACACCGGCTATCGCACCAAGGCCATCGACCACGGCGCCCGCCTGGGCATCGACGTCGAGATCGCCCGGCGCGACCCTGGGCAGAAGGGGTTCAAGGTCATCCCCCGGCGCTGGGTCGTCGAGCGGACCTTCGGCTGGTTCATGAATCACCGCCGCCTCGCCCGCGACTACGAAACCCATCCGCACCGCTCCGAAGCCATGATCCGCGTCGCGATGATCGACCTGATGAGCCGCAGACTCACCCGGGAGTCAACTCCGAACTGGAGGGACGCATAGCCGTCAGCCCACGCAGGGACGAACTCAGACAGTGCTATCGGGACCCGGTCGCCGAACCACACTGACCCGCGCATCCTCGCCTCTCATGACCTGCGGCCAGCGCTCGTCGATGACACCCGCCGCTTCCCGGCAGGCACCGCAGGCGTTACCCCGCTCCGGCAGCCACCAGTGGTCAGACGGCGACATGCCGGCTTCCTGGATCCCGCACAGGGTCATGTCGAAGAGCCGAAGGCGTGGGAAACGTCGGCGGGAAGGCCGTCTGCGACGGCCTTCTCCCAGCGCATCTCCATCGGCAGGTACGGCGGCCGCGCGATCTCGAACCACTCGCCACCCACATGCGTGGCGGCATAACACCAGGAACAGGACCACAACTCCTCTTCCCGCGCAGTCGCCGCCACCGGCCATCGCCACATCGCCCGCCCACACACATCGCACTCCACGAGCGGATCCTCACACGCCCACGTGCACAGCCACCAACCCCCGAACCTCGCGCGAGATACCAAACACCCCCGCCAGGACAAAACGCTCTTTGAGCTTGAGTTTTAACGTCAACGCCGCCCACTCCAGCCCGAGTACGGCGAGCTTGGCCCTACGGGTCTTGCTGTCCGTGAGGAACACACCCAGTTTCACGGGGTGTTCCTCGCCGTCGATCACCACGTTTTCGATCGGGCTCGCCTTCAGGAGCTTCCGCGCAAGCCCTTGCACCCCTGCACAGTTGTAGGGCCACATTCCGGCGTCGTGCTGGCTGGCGTTGACCTGCGCACCTGCGTGACAGTTCGACTTGCGGCGAAAGGGCGGGATTTGTGAGTCTGCGTAGAGTTCTAGTGGCTGGATCGGCAGCCGCCGCTACGGCCGCCGTGTTTGCGCTGCCTGCATCCCAAGCGCAGGCAGCGGATGACTACCCGATAGACCAGTTTCTTGTGACCAAGGTGGACTTCTCCGGCCCCACCGACTTCAACAACATTGGCTACACCAACGGAACCATCACCTGGTACAACCGCACCGCTATGGTCCGGGGCACCGTAATCGATGAAGTAGATTTCTACGGATCCGCCGTGGCCTACTTCGAGGCCTACGCCGGATCGACAAAGATCGAATCCACGACTCGGACCGCCGACTACTACGGCGCCCTGGGCGCCGTCCGGGACTTCAACTTCACGATCGGTGACACCGACCTCGTCGGGGGCATCGACCGGATCAAGATCACAGTCTGCCAGGAGGTCGGAACCTTCAAGTCTTGTTCCTCACCTGAGAACTACTCCAAGTCCTGAGTGGGTGCGGATCAGGCAAGCAGACGGACCAAATCCCAGGCCTCACCGGTCTCAACCAGCCGCCCCCAGTCAGGCAGCACGAACCCGTCTAAGAACGCGACCGGCCCCGGGGAGCTGGTCCACGTCGACATCAAGAAGCTCGGCAACATCCCCGACGGCGGCGGCCACAAGACCCTCGGCCGCCAAGCAGGTCGCAAGATCCGCTCGAGCGCCGGCTACAGCTACCTCCGCCGTCGACGACCACTCCCGCCTCGCCTACAGCGAGATCCTTACCGACGAGAAGAAGGAGACCGCCACCGCCTTCTGGGCCCGGGCACAGGCGTTCTTCACTACGTGCGGGATCACCGTCGAGCGGGTCCTGACCGACAACGGAGCCTGCTACAAGTCTCACCTCTGGCGGGATGCCCTGGCAGCGGCCGGGATCACCCACAAGCGAACCCGGCCCTACCGACCGCAGACGAATGGCAAGGTCGAACGCTTCAACCGCACCCTGCTCGACGAATGGGCCTACGCCCGCCCCTACCGCAGCGAGCAAGAACGACGGGACGCCTTCCCCGGCTGGCTGCACACCTACAATCACCACCGCGGACACACCGCGCTGAAGGGCCAACCACCCGCCAGCCGCGTTCCCAACCTCTCAGGGCAATACGCCTAGGGCCAGGAGAAGGACCCCCTCGGACGGCTCTGGGAGGACCCCACACGGCCGACCGGACTCAACTGCCCGCCCACGTTCTCCGTGGACCCTACCGGTGCCGGCCACTCGTGAGCTGTCGGTGTCCGGCGTGATCACCGCGGATTTCATGTGCACGACTTCGTTCGAGGTCTCGCTTCGGCATGGGACGGGCCGACCAGTGAATCGTTCCGTCGCATGTGGGGCACGGTTGTCTGAGCAGATGTCAAGTGGGCTCGACCGGAGCCGCACCTGCCCAGGCACGAAGGAGCACGTCGGGTGAGCAGTTCACTGACCATGAGGGTCTTCCGGGAAGGGCTCCGGGCCGCTGCACCTGTCGGCGTTCCGGCGCCGGTCAAGGATGTGGTCCAGTTCTCCGACGGATCCGCACCGCCCCGGGTGGTCGCGTACGTGGAGCGCGAACTGCCGCCGGGTGGCATACCCGCATACCTCGCGGCCCGCAGCAGTGGCGCTCGCTCCTTCGTCCTGTGGGCCGACGAGCACCGCCGAGAGCGGGTGGCCACCTTGTCGACCCTGTCGGCCACCGGCGGTGTCGCGACGTTTCAGGTGCTCGGCGCGCACGGTGAGCTCATCGGCACTTTCGTGCGCGAGAAGGCGCTCCGTGGCAGAGGCCTGCGCACCCGCTGGACCGTGACGCAGGCCGGCGGCCCCGAGGCGGTGGGCTTCAAGGGCCGGATCTTCTGGTGGTGCGTGTGGTGGCTGTTGTTGCCCATGCAGGTGCTGTTTCTCGTGATCGCCCTGTTCGACAGCAGCCCCGGCAATGAGGGTGTCGCGCGTGGCCCCCGGCGCATCGTGTGGCGCGCGGGTGGGCAGATTCCGCTGGAGTTCAGATCCAGCGGCGACAAGTTGCATCTGCACGCGCCGGGATTGGACTGGCGGCTCGGGGCCGCGCTGGTCGTCCTGCTGCGCGCCTTCGGCCCCAACGCGTGGGACACCAGGAAGAAGTGACCGGAGCCGCGCCGCCGGTCGCGTCCCTCGCCGGGGGCGCGACCGGCCCTGATCGGGCGCAGACGTGCGCAAGAGCGGCAGCAGTCACGGCCAGGGGCGCGGTGCGCCCTGGTCGGGCGCTGCGGGCCCGGGCCGCCGGCCGTGCCAGGACGTTCAGCAAGGCGGTGCCGGACGGCAGCGGTGAAGTGCCGCTGTTCACCGCTTGGCGGTCGAGCGCGCCCGCCGGACCCTGAACAGGACTGCCAGAGCGACGAGAGCCAGTGATCCGGCCACCGTCAGTGCCCAGGCCGGGACGCCGCCGACCCTCGTCACACCGCCCTCGTGGTACCACACGCGCTGGTACGGCGTGTCGGCCTTCGCCCTGCGCAGTTCATGGTCGCCGCTGATGCGATCCGGCTCGGGGAACTTCTGCCGGTACGCCGTGAGGAAGAGATCCCCGGATCCCGCGAAGTCCCGTACCGCGTCCTGGGGAACGACCTTCCCGGCGTACAGCAGCTCCGGCTCCTGCCCCCCGATCGCCGAACGCGGCTCCATCCGGTGGTCGGCCAGCACATACAGCCCCAGCGACTGAGGGGTCTTCGCCAGCCGGGACAGCCGCATCGGGTACACCAGTTCCTCGCTGGTGAAGCTGAGCAGCAGCGGATCGAGGCTGCCCTTCAGCACCTCACCGCTCTCCTCGGGAGCCAGCCGGACCGCCACGTACTCCCACTCCGCGTCGACATACGGCTTCAGCTCGGTCGCGAGGGCGTCCGAGAGCTCGAAACCGTTGTCGGCCAGCCAGTCGCGCAGGGCGTCCGGATCGGTGGCGGTCAGCCGGGCAACGTCGAAGGGGCCGAGGCGCTCGCGGCCGACCACGCCGACGGAGTCGGAGTCCTGCGGGGCGGCGCCCGAGGAGCCGTAGCCGGAGGACCAGTCGAAGGGCCAGTCGTCGCTGTCCGGCCAGAAGTGGGTGCGGGTGCGCACCACGGGCCTGATCTCGTACTCCAGGGCGTCGAACAGCGAGGAGTCGCCCAGCTCGACCGTCGCCCGATCGGGTACGGGCATGATCCACGCGGCCTCCGGGGCGTTGCCGTCGACCGTCAGCCGCATCGCGATCTGCTCGGTGCGCCCGTCCCAGTGCACCGCCGAAACTTCCCGGTCCACACTGACCTGCATCGCCTCGTCGACCACCATCGCGCCGCAGCCGCACGCGTACGCGGGGTTGATCAGTGAGCCGAACTGGAGTCCGACCAGCATCAGCACGACCATCAGCAGCTTCTGTTTCACGTACTTGTCCCCCCCCGATGTTCTTCGCACGTACGGACGGCGCACGGACCTGGCCGGTTCCCGACCCTGTTCCCGCGAGGCGGCGCTGATGTGCGCTGTGCCGTCATGTCGACGGTGGACCGCAGTCAGGGACTCGGCGCCCACGGGCATGACTTCCGTCTCGGAGCGAGTGAAGAGGAGGGCAGGCCTCCGGTCTCGGTCAGCGGTGCATCACGGTGAGGCATGAGGGCCTTTCTGGTCACCGGTCCAGATCTCGCAACCCACACCGAGCCAGAAGGCCCTCACCCATTTCGAGATCGGTCAGCCGTGAACCCTGTCGCCGTCCACAACCTCCCGGGACAGAACAGCTAGAGCGTGTCCGATGGGTCATGTGACCGGTGATTGGCGAGATCGTTCCGGCTGGTGTGGGGCGGGGCGATCTTTCTGACGCGCAGTGGGCTCGGTTGGAGCCGCACCTTCCGAAGAACGTGGGACGGGGCGGGCGGTGGAAGTGTCATCGTAAGGTGATCAACGGCATTCTCTTCCGCCAGTGAACCGGCATCCCCTGGCGCGACCTGCCGACGCGCTTCGGGAAGTGGAAGACCTGCCACGACCGGCATCGGCGCTGGTCGGCGGACGGCACCTGGGAGAACGTGCTGCGTGCCGTCCAGACCGACGCCGACGCCGAGGAACGGATCGACTGGAGCATGGTCGGCATTGACTCGACGACCTGCCGGGCCCATCAGCATGCCGCCGGAGCTCGAAGGCGTCCGCCGCGAATCCCAAGGAAACGGATCCCGCCCGCTCAGCATCGCCCCGACGAGGCTCTCGGCCGGTCCAGGGGAGGTCTGACCACGAAAATTCATCTCGCCGGAGACGGCGGTTGTCGGCCCCTGGCGGTGCTGATCACGCCAGGGCAGTGGGGCGACGCACCTCAGTTGATCCCGGTCCTTGAGCGCGTTCGCGTACGACGGCCGGGTGGCGGTCACCCGCGCACCCGGCCTGATCACCTCAGCGGCGATAAGGCGTACTCATCCCGTTGTAACCGCCGGTACCTGCGCAGGCGCCGGATCAAGCACACCATCCCCGAACCGAGGAACCAGCGGGCCAACAGGCAGCACCGTGGCAGCCGGGGCGGTCGGCCCACCGGATTCGACAAGTCGCTCTACAAGCGCAGGAATGAAGTCGAGCGAACGATCAACGCCCTCAAGGGCTTCCGTGCCGTCGCCACCCGATTCGATAAGAGGGCATACATCTTCCACGGCACCGTGACCGTCGCAGCCATTCGCCTCTGGCTGCGCTCATGACCCGCCGAACAGCCCTTAGGCGCGTGCGGTCAGCTTAGCCGGGCATCGGCGTACACGGTCATCGCATCGCGCTGGTAGACGGCGAGACCTTCGGCGATCTTGTCGAAGTTGGCCCGCATCTGCGGGTCGTCGACATAGGTCTGGCCCACTCCCTTGTACGCGGCCGCGGTCGGGGTCCAGAACCGGCAGATGCCCTGGTAGTTGGCATGCACCTCGGCCTGTACCGCAGGGTCGGATACCGGCGTGCCGGCCACCATGAACTCCGCCATACGAATCATCTGCGCCGTCACCTCACGCTGCCAGCGCTCCGTGTCCTCGGAGGTCATCGCCTCGACGGCCTGCCGGGACTGCTCCCACGCCTGCGGCCACCGCTCCCGTACCTCGGCCTCGGCATCGGAGGGGGCCTGGAACCCCTCGAACAGGTTCTCCGGCTTGTTGATCTTCGCCATATGTCCCTTGCCCTTACCTTCTTCCAGTTCGGCGATGGTGCGGCCGACCGTACGGGCCAGCGTCTCCAGCCGGTCCCGTTCCGCGAGCAGCCGTTGGTGGTGCTCACGGAGCACGGCCACCTGGTCGAGCTGGCTGTCCAGGACCGCCTGGATCTCGCGCAGCCCCAGGTCCAGCTCCCGCATCAGCAGGATCTGCTGCAACCGCAGCAGATCGGCCTCCTCGTAGTAGCGGTGCCCGTTGCTCCCGATCCATGCGGGCGGCAGCAGGCCGATCTCGTCGTAATGCCGCAGCGTCCGCGATGTCACCTTGGACATCCGCGCCACCTCCGCGATCGACCAGGCCATTGCCGGTGCCTCCCTCGCCGGGCCGGTCTCTCCGGCCCCACACATGACCGTAGAAGTTGCCGCAACGGAAAGCGCAAGCCCGAAGCCCTGTTGGACAGGCACCAGGGCCTGACCCGTCGGACAGGCCCTAGCCTCCGCATCATGACAACTGAACTGGCCCACGACCCGCGTCCGGTCTTCGCCCGGGCACTTGATCAAGCCGGGAAACCGGTTGCGGCTGTGAGTCGCGATGAGCTGAGCAACCGCACTCCCTGTGCCGATTACGACGTTCGCGCGCTGCTCGGGCATGCGGTTTCAGTGCTGCACAAGCTCGTCCGTGTCGGTACCGGAGGCGATGCCCGCGACGTCCCCGATGTGATCGATGGCATCGCCGACGACGGCTGGGCAGGCGCATTCACCCGGGCCCGTAGCGAGGTCGAGCGAGTGTGGGCCGATGACGAGAAGCTCGACCGAATGGTCACCCTCCCGTGGGCCACATTGCCCGGCCGGGATGCTCTCGAGGCATACACCCACGAGTTCACTGCTCATTCCTGGGACCTCGCCCATGCCACCCGGCGACTTGCCGAACCCGACCCCGACCTTGCCGCGCGGGCACTCGAGGCATTCTCGAAGTTCGCGCCGCCAGAGGACCGTAGCGAACAGGGCCCGTTCAGCCCGGTCGTAGTGGTGCCCGACGACGCCGACATCTACACCCGGCTGGCCGCCTACCTGGGGCGCAGGCCGTAGTCAGCAGCGCGCATCGCGACCTTGGGTCGGCAGAACCAACGGCGGCGCACCTCTTTGCGGACCGGCCTGTTCGGCGGACTATTTGATTCCGGAGGGCAGGGAACAAGCTGAGCTGCGAGCCGCACGGCCTGCACTGACACTGATCGTCAACGACGCAGCCGGGCCGTGGCGGCCAGGATCGGGGTGGCCACGGCGGTAGCGGCGGCGCCGAGTGCGGTGTCGGTCGCCAGGACCAGGCGGACCGTTCGCATGGCAAGGGTGAGGATCTCGCTGCCGCGCCGGCGCATGCCCGCCTCGAAACGGTTCACGGCCTCGGTCGGCGTGGCGCCGCCGTCAGCGACCTCGCCCAAGTGCTGAAGCAGGGCGGCAGCATCACGGATGGCCGCGCCTGCCCCCATTCCGGCGGTCGGTGGTGTCGCATGGACGGCGTCGCCAAGCGCGGTGATACGCCCCGCGGGCCAGGGCGCGAGCTTGGCGGCGCGGGTCGACGCGGCGTTGAAGCGGTATGCCGCCACGCTATTCGGGTCGGCGCGTGCGATGACCTCAAGCATGTGCTCGGCCCAGCCCCGCTCCCGGAACCTTCCGAGCAGCGCAGCTTGCAACTCGCCGTCGCACAGGGCGCGCAGAGAGTCGGTCGCCGCGGATTCGGGGAACATGGCGCCCCAGATGTAAGTGGGGCCGGTGGTGACGGACATCCGCAGCTCGGGGGCGTCGAGCACGGCGTTGCCGACCGGGTCGAGGAAGCCGACGTACAACGCCGCCCCCCGTGGTCCCACAGCCAGCCCTGATCGTGGACCGAGCCGTTGCTGTTCACCGGGACTCAGGTCAGTGCGGAGGGTACGGCCGGAGAACCCGATGATGCCCGCCGGGCTGTTGGTCCGGCCTCCCGCCAGGTGGCGGGCAACCAGGGAGTGGGTACCGTCCGCGCCCACCACCAGATCCGCTGAGACAGGTGCGGCGTCGGTGAACAGCACACGGGGTGCACCGTCGTCGCCCTGGCCGACGCCGGACACCGTCCGCCCCAGATGCAGGTCATCGCCGACCTCCTCGGCCAGCAGCATGCGCAGAGTGATGCGATCGACATCGATGCTGGAATCGCCGCTGAGATCCGGCCCGCGGCCGAGTAGTCGGCCGCGACGGTCCCAGAACGCGTCGCGGTCGCGCAGCCGCAGCGCCGAGGCCGACGCCAGCAGCCGCTGCATGATCTCCGGCGCCACCAGCTCCCGCATCGCCGACTGGGCCCGCTCGTCCAGGGTGATGTGGTAACCGCCTGTCGCCGCCACGTCGGTGTCGCGGTCGAACACCGCCACCTCGAACCCCCTGCGGCGCAACCCCGCCCCCAGTGCGAGTCCACCGATCCCGCCACCGACCACGACAACACGCATACCTGTCCGTCCTTTTCCACCACTGTTTGCCTGCACGGGCACTCAACAGTGACACCGGTAGTGGACACCGAGTGGCCACTACCGGTGGCATGATGGGACGATGGCGAGTACCTCACGACGGGCATTGCGGCTACTGTCCCTGTTCGGATCGCGCCGCCTGTGGCCACTGCGCGAGCTCGCCACCGCGCTTGGAGTCAGTGAGCGCACCGTCCGCCGTGACATCGAGACCCTGCGCCAGCTCGGATACCCGATCACCACCGTCCACGGGCCCGATGGCGGTTATCAGCTCGGCGCAGGGCACACCCTCCCTCCGCTGGTGTTCGACCACGACCAGGCACTCGCGGTCGCCGTGGCCCTGCAGACCGCACCCAGCACGGTGTTCGGCCTGGAGGACGACACGGCGCGGGCGCTGGTCACCCTGGAACAGGCCATACCCGCCGCGCTGCGGGAACACATGAAGTCCCTACGCCTAACCAGGCTGCAGAACTACTGGGAGTTCCCCGCACCCCCCATCGACCCGACCGCGCTCACCGCCGTGGGAGCCGCGGTGCGCCACCGCCACGTACTCGTCACCGAAATGCTGCGTGCCGACGGCTCACGCCCCGCCTCCGGTGACGACGACTTCCTGCCCGCCCGCCGCCTCGAGCCCCACCATCTGGTCGTCTGGGCCGGCCGGTGGTATGTGGTCGCCTACGACCTCGAAGACGATCAGTGGCGAGTGCACCGGGTCGACCGGCTCCGCCCCCGCCCCACCGCGCACCACTTCAACCCGCGCGAGCTTCCCTACGACGACCTCGCTCGCTTCGTCATGAGCAGTCACGACCGCGGTGACACCACCGCCGCCTGGCCGTGCACCGGCAGCGCCCGACTCCACCTGCCGGCCGACGTCGTCGCCCGCTTCGCACCGGGCGGCTCGGTCGTCGAACACCTCGACACCGAGCACTGCCGGCTCACCCTCGGAGCCTGGTCCTGGGCCGGCATCGCCGGGATCCTCGCCACCTTCGACACCGAACTCACCGACCTCCACCCACCCGAACTCGCCCAGACATGCCGGCGCATTGCCCACCGACTGGCCACCGTCGAGGACACCGAAGGAAGACCGTAGCCATCTCCATGGACGGCCCTTTGCCCGAGAGCAGTCGCGAGGCAGAGCCTCGCGCTTAGTTATTTGTCGCTTCGGCGTAGCTTCGGGCAGGGCTTGCTTCGACGGCCAGCCGCCCCACTTTCGCGACTCGGCAGTGCCGTCATTTCTCCTCGACATTCACGAGCCCGTTGATCGCCAACTGCCTCCGGAAACCATAAACAAGCACTGTTCATTGAAATCAACGAGGCCAATACCGCGGCGCTTGGCTGGGATAGCGGTCTGTTCCTTAAGTTCAAGCTCAGCGATTTGGTTCATGAGGTCCTCGGGCCGCGCCGGCCGACCGGCTGGGTGCTGCAGAAGTTGGACGCCCTCGGACCCGACCGCGGCGTCCTGCACGCCCCGGACTGTGACGAGGCCCCGCAAGGCGCGCGGTGCTGGAGCTGGAACGCTCTCTGGACGCCGCCGAGAAGGCGGGCGTGCGGCTGTGCTCGCTCTGCCGTGCCGCTCAGGAGTTGGAGCCGCTGCTGCACGGCTTCGACCGAGGCTTCGACCCAGAGGGCTGACCATGCCATTCGAGCGCGCCCACGCACGAAGTCTCACAGGCGCATTTCACGGCGATCGCGTTCCCATCAGCGTCCTACTGAGGTTGAACTCGTGGTGTCGTGCCGTTGGTCAGGCAGGTCTGATGGTCAGGCCGGTCTC
>NZ_BQUN01000027.1 GCF_026008495.1 Streptomyces sp. A012304 | reverse complement strand
CCCGCGATGTCGGCGGCCAGGTCGCGGGCCTCGGCGGCGGCCACGATCTGCTGCGGGGTGAGGGTGGCCCACAGCGGGAAGCCATGGCCGCCGTTGAGGTTGGGGCGGACCGACCGGAGCAGGAGCCCGGCCGCGACGATCAGGAACGCGAGCCCGATCTCGCCCACCACGTAGGCGGGCAGGTTGAGCGGCAGGTCGCGGGCGACGGTCCAGGCGCCGGCACCCACCGCGCCGACGAACGCCAGGAGTAACCCGGTCTTGGTGTCGGTGCGGGCGATCTCCGCCTTCACCTCGGCGTGCTGCTCGGTGAGGTGCTGCTGTGTGGTGCTCACTGGCTCTCCCCCCAGGACGCGGATTCACGGCACTTCTGGCAGTTGTGCGGGCACGCGGCTTCGGCGTGGGTCTGCGGACCGAGCGCGTACCGGATGGCGAGCACGCCCAGGGCGAGCGCGGCGCTCACGGTGGCCCATCGCTGGTCGGCGTCGGGGCCGAAGACGAACCACACTTCGGCGGCGAACAGCGGCAGGACGAGCGTGTACATCAGGGCGCGCCTCATGCCGCGACACCGCCCTCAAGCTCCTTGAAGCGGGCGGCGACCCAGCCGACCGACCAGCCCGTGAGCGCGGCGACCTGACGCTGTGAGCGGCCCTCGCGGACCGCGTCGGCGACGGCCTGGCGGGCGGCGGCCTCGGTCATCTTGGCGGGCTTGTCGGCGTCGTGAGCGGTCTCGTGAGCGTCGGTGCTCACGGTGGCGCTCACGGCCGGGCGGGGGGTACTCGCGGCGGCGCTCACGGGTGCGAGGGCGGGCTTACGGGCCTCGGCTGCCTTCCTGTCCCGTTCGGCCTGCTGCGCCTTCTCCTTGGCCTGGCGGGCGGCCTCCTGGCGTTCCTGCTCCTCCTGCCGCTCGCGGTCCTGCCGCTCCTGCTCCTCGCGGCGCTCGCGGTCCCGGCGTTCCTGCTCCTCACGGCGGCGGCGGTCCTCCCGTTCCTCGCGCTCCGCCTCCAGGCGCGCGGCGTGCTCACGCTCCTCGCGGGCGACCCGGGCGGCGTGCTCACGCTCCCGCTCACGGTCGGCCAGCTCCTCGCGGCGGCGCTCACGTTCGGCGGCCTCCTGCCGCTCACGCTCCAGCCGTCGAGCCTCTTGCTCACGCTCACGTTCGGCCCGTGAGCGCTCCTCGCGCTCACGCTGCTCACGGCGGCGGGCCTCCTCCCGCTCACGGCGCTCAGCATCAATCCGGGCCGTGGCGGCGGCGATCTCCCGGCGCCACTTGAGCGAGGCCTCGGCGACGACGATGAGCACCACCGGCGCGGCCATGTGGACGCCGACACCCACCAGGTCGCCCTTGAGCGCGCTGAACCCGATGTTGAGCGCCACGGACGTACCGCCAGTGAGCACCCGCAGAACGACGGGCCAGCCGCTCGTGGACCCACCGAGGCGGGCAACGATGGCGTCCACCCTGATCGAGATGACCACGGCCACGTCGACCACGAGAGGCAGGATCGGAGCCGACCACCCCCACCCCTCGGGAGTGGAGCGCTCGACCAGCGGCGTGACCGTGAAGACGCTGAACAGGATGACGCCGAAGACGATCACCCACGACAGGCGGAGCACCTTCTCCGCCTGCTCTACCTGGGCTTGTGTGTTCATCTGCATCGGCTCAGCCCTCGATCCGGGAGCGGGCGCCGATGCCGCGCGCGGTCGACGTGATGTCGGTCCGCTTGATCACGGTCCCCTGGTAGACGTTCGTGGTGGACGACCGCTTGGCCTTGGAGATGGCGGCACCGACGGCCGTGGCCACGGTGGCGATGCCGACGAACGGGGCGGCAATGGCGATGACCCCGAGCAGGGTCACGGAGGACAGGCCCTGGAAGACGAGCCAGGCCCCGCAGCCGATGCCGGTGACGCCGGCGCCGATGCCGATGGACGCGACGGCGATCCCGGCGGCCCACTCGGGGACGATCCGGTGGTCGGGCTGACGCTCGGGCGGGGTGGTCCCGAAGGCGGGGACCGGGGTGGTGTCGCGGAAGGACGTCGGGGTGGCCGGCGCCTCCGGCCGGTACGCCTCGCGGATCAGGCGGGCGGCCTCGGCGGACGCTTCCGATTCGGTGAGATGCTTCGGGTCAGTGGTCACGGGATGCCTCCGTGGTCGCTAGGCGGGCCGCCCCGGTTGCTGCGGGGCGGTCCGTCGTCGTCCGGTGTGCAGGGGGTGTGCGGTCCCGCTGTGCGGGGGGTGTGCGGGCCGGTGTGCGGCCCTATTCACACGCCGCGTGACGTGGGGAATCGCGCTGTGCGGCTGTGCGGGGGTGTGCGGCTGTGCGGCGGCCGTCAGACCCCGGCGAGGGTGGGGATGAGGCGATACACGCCCTCCTCGCCCGTGGGGGCCAGGCGCCCCTCCTCGGCGAGCTTGCTCATCCGCTTGGAGACCCAGGAGCGGTCCCGGCCGATCTGCTCCAGGTACGGGTACAGGTCCCGGACGGCGACGGTGCCGGGGCCGACCGAGGCGAGCATCGCCACCAGTTCGTCCAGCAGCTCCCGCGCCTCCTCCGGCGACGGCTTGGCCGCCGGGAGTTCGGCGCTTCCGCCGGCGGTGGGGAGTTCGGCCGTGGCGTCCAGGCCCGCGTCCTCCTCGTCGACGAGCTCAGCGACCGCGCGGGCCGACTCCTGCTCATCCGTCACCGACGGGGCCGGGGCCGCCGGAGCGACCGGGGCACCGACGCGGGCGTGACGGTCGGCGAACAGCTTGCCCGCGGCCTGAGCCGCGGCGGCCTCGGTCACCGTGCCGGTGCCCTGGGGGCGAACTCCGGCGAACTGCGCGACGATCCAGGCGGCGGCCTTCTCGTACTCGCCGGACGGGCCGGTCCAGAACGTGCGGGCGGGGTTGGCGTACAGGTCCTCGTCGACCCCGGCCGACACCATGTAGACGTAGCCCTTGCGCTTGTTGCCCCACGCCGCCGGGTTGGCGCCCGCCTCCAGGACCTCCTCGGGGAGGGCGAACGAGGCGTCGTCGCCCCGGACTCCGAAGCACATGGCCGCCGGGAGCGAGGCGCGGGTGTCGGTCGAGAGCTGGTAGCCAGAGGCCCGCTGCATGGAGATGACCAGGGAGACACCGGCGGACCGGGCCTCCTGTGCGATGCCGGTGAACACGTCGTCGCCCAGCTCCCGCAAGAGCTTCGCGGCCTCCTCGAACCAGGCCACCAGGTACGGCATCCCGTCGCAGCCACAGGCGCCGGCCGCCGCGCACGAGTGCGCCGGGTCGGTCTGCGTCTCGGCGGCCGCGGGCTCCCACGCGCGGTAGCTGTGGTCACGCAGCCAGGCGGCACGGGCGGGGATGACGGCCTGGACGGCGGCGACCATCGCCCCGGCCGACGGGGTGTCGAGCGCGGCCCAGTCGAGCGCCGGTACGAGCGGCAGGAAGTCCTGCCCGCCCTTGGCCGCATCGCTGAGCCACACCGCCACGTCGCGGCGGGTCAGCAGCTCGAAGAACAGGTCCAGGGCGCCCTCGGTCTTGCCGGAGCCGGTCATCCCCATGACGAGCATGTGGATCGCGTCCAGGAGCGGGAGCACCAGGTCGCTTCCGTCGTCGTAGACGCCGATCCGCAGCGGCACGGCGATGGACTGGCCCGGGGCGAACGGACCCGGGTACATGGTCGGCGTCTTGAGCATGTCCTCGGGCACGATGACGAACTGGCCCTTCCTGGCGGAGTCGGGGTCGTGCTGGACGCGAATGGCCGTGGTCGGCACGTCCAGGGCGGACGCGATACGCGGGATGGCCTTGGCCACGTCGTCGTTGGTCAGCTCACCGGCGGGCAGCTCATACGGGACGGTGACCCGGTTCGGCTCCACCCGCACGTCCTTGAGCTTGGTCCGGGCGAGCCCGACCTTCTCCAGGAGGCCCTTGTCCGACGACTCGCCGGAGCCCTCGGGGGCCGACGAGCGCATGACCTGGCGGATGTTCCAGGACAGGGCGAGGGTCGCACCGCCCATCAGGTAGAGGTCGGGGAGGGGGCCGGTGAAGGGACCGGACAGGGCGGCGGAGGTGAGCCACGCCGACCCGGCCGCCACGGTGATGGCCGAGTGGAGGCGGCGCTGCGGGCCGGTGGACTTGCCCGCCCACCAGGTCGCGGCCGTCAGAGCGGTGGAGGCGAGGGTCAGGCCGACGCCCGCCCACGGGGACTCGCCCCACATGAGGTTGGCGCCGAAGCCAGCCGCGCCAACGCCGCCGGTGACGATCCACGGCGGGGTGTAGGGCTTGGCCCGGTGCCACAGCCACGCGCCCATGCCCGTCGATCCACCGGAGTTGAGGCGGTCTTCCTGCTGCTGCTGAACGTCCTTGCTGGCCATGGGAGACCCCCCTCTCAGAACTGGAACGGGTTGGTGGTGGCGGGGCGCTGCGGGCGCGGACGCATCAGGTCGGCGTACTCGCGCTGGAAGGCGGCGTAGGTGGCTACCGCGTTCTTCGCGGCGGCCGTGCACCCGTCCGAGGCCCGCTTGAGCTTCCAGGCCACCTTCTTGGCGCGCATCTTGGTCTGGATGGCGTTCTCGCCCGGCAGCGGCATGGACTGGCCCAGCCGCGCTTCCAGGATCTTGGCGGCCATGGCCAGCTCGATGGCGGCCTGGATCATCAGCGCCCGCAGGTGGTTGCAGTAGTTGCGGACGTCGTCCGTGTTGTTGAACTCGGGCTCCCCGAGGATGAACTGCGACTGCCGACGGCCGCCCTGTACGGCGGAACCGTTGTTCTGCGTCCGGTTGATCGTGATGTTCACGGGCGGCACGAACGATCCACCCATCGCGCCGACGAAACCGCCGGCCGCCGCGCCCGCGTTCGCGAACTTGGCGCCCTTGCCGTTGTTGGCCTGCCCGTTGGCCGCCCGGTTCGGCGTCCCGTTGGTCGGTGTCCTGGCCACGACCAGCCCCTCTCTGTCATTGCCCGAAGGTACGAATCGTTCGACGGCCGGGTACTTTCTGTACCTTGCCGACGCCATGAAGGTACATGAAGCACTGATGGCGGGCAAGCATGTACCTTGGAGGGGTCATTGATGTACCTTCGGAGGTGTACCGCGCTCCGACAAACAGGGAGAAGCCGTGGCATACAAGGCACCAGAAGGGAAGGGCTACGCCGACGTGGCCAGCCACTTCCGCACGCAGATCAAGAGCGGGGAACTCGCGCCGGGCGACTCACTGCCGTCCGTCGCTGAGATCCGCGAGCAGTTCGGCGTGGCGGCCAAGACCGTGAGTCGGGCCCTGGCCGTGCTCAAGAGCGAGGGCCTGGTCGCTTCCCGCGGAGCCCTGGGCACGGTCGTGGAGAAGACGCCCATCGTCATCACGGGTACGGACCGGCTGAATCGCATGGAGAAGAACGGGCTCCGCTACGCCCCCGGCGAGACCTCCTCGGGTCACCGCGTAATGCGGCGGTCGGTCTACGACCCCGAGGTGTGCACGGCTCTCGACCTGGAGCCCGGCGACGAGGCAGTGATTCGCATCAGGGTCTTCCGGCAGGACGGTAAGCCCACGTCGGTCGGCGTCTCCGTCTACCCGCCCCACACCACCGCGGCGGTCCCCGAGCTCGGCGAAGACGTGCGCATGGTGAAGCAGTTCGACAGGCTCTACCGCGAGCGGACCGGCCGGGAAGTCGTGAAGGGTCAGCGCACCGCCCACGCCCGGCAGGCCTCCCAGGACGAACTGGCCGCGCTGGAGATCGACGCCCCGCCGCACTCGGCCGTGGCCGTCCTCGTCACCACCGTGACCTTCCACGACGACGAACAGGCGCTCGGGTACTGGGAGGACGTGTACGCCCCGGGCTCGCGTGTGCCTCTCACCGACTGACCCGCGCTCTACCACGAGGGACGCCGGCCGCGAATTGCAGCCCCCAGGATCCCGAACCGTCAGAAAGTGCCACAGTGGCCGCCATCGGACGGGAGGGGCTGTAACGCCCTGGCCTCTCACTCCGTCCATAGGGCGTAACAGATTCGCGTCACAGACGTACAGATAGGCAGGACGATGACAGGCCGGACAACCGGAGCAGGGGAAGGCGTCTCTGACAGGGGCGACACGCCGGGCTACGGTTTCCGCTCAAGGCCAATCTGGCGCACGAAGGGAGGGGCTGTGTCGCTCACGCAACGCGAACACCGTGGGGCGGAACGACACTCAGCGACACCAGAACCCACCGAACATGACTCGGTGGGGTCTTGCGGAGCCCTTCCGCTCGCGGAAAGGCCGTCAGGAGGCCTTCTACGGCCCCTTGGGACCGTGACGGCATCGTTGGACATGGCCGGTATCGTCAGTTCAGGCACTAGAGCCGCAGGAGGGCACACATGGACACAGAGTCCACTGGCCCCGAGTGGTTGACGGTTCGTGAGTTCGCGGATCACTTCCGCGTCTCCCCTCGAACCGTGACCCGGTGGGCTGAGAGCGGTCAGCTGCGGATGCGGAGGGTCGGACCCACAAACCGACTCATCCGGATCCACCGCTCAGAACTCAACAGCGAGCACGACCTCCCGGTCTCTGCCTGACCGCAGAAATGCGTCAGGGCCCGTCGTTGGCGCGACGGGCCCCTTGAGACGCATTCCGGGAATCCTAATCCGCCGGGCGGCCACCCGACGGGGACACGGAAGCGATGCACTACTTGGTGGCGTGCATTGTCAGAGTAGCCACTGTTCCCTATCTAGGGAGCAATCGGGTTGCTCACGTTGTCCACGCGGGTGGCTGCCCTCTACCTCACTCAAGAGGCGCAGCATGGCAGAAAGCCCGCAGGTCAGCACACCTGCACCCCACGAGCCACCCACCCCCCGCCAAAGGTCCGGTGTGGACGCTCTGTCCACGGCGGTTGCATCGCCCACAGCGAACTTGACCGAGCAGCAGCGGGCCGTGGCCCTGGTCTGGGTGGGACGGGGTGTCCCCGTGATCCCGTGCTCCCGGACCGACAAGGGGGCGCTCGTTCCTGGGTTCGGCCGGGACGCGAGCCCGGAGCAGCTGAGCAAGTTCAGCGACCCGGAGCAGGTACGGGCCTGGTGGTCCGGCCGCTTCAAGCGGGCCCACGTCGGGCTGCTCACCGGGCGTGGCACGGACGGCCGCGGCCTGGTCGTCGTCGACCTCGACATGCCCAAGGGCGAGAGCAAGCCGCTTGAGGGCCGGTGGTCCGGCTGCCACGGCGGTACGGACGTGCTCGAACGGCTCGCCCAGGAGGCCGGCGCCGACTGGCCCGAGACCTACAGCGTCCTCACCCCCTCGGGCGGGATGCACCTGTACTTCCAGCAGCCTGCCGACGGGCCCCTGATCGGCTGCGCCACGGGCGAGGGACCCACAGCCCCCCACATCGGGCCCATGGTCGACGTGCGCGGCATCGGCGGGTACGTCATCGCGGCCGGGTCCTACTCGACCGCCCAGGGCCGCATGTACGAGCGCGTGAGCGCCCCGGAGCTCCGGCCGCAGCCGCTCCCCGGGTGGCTGCTCGAATCGCTGCGCCCGTCCGCTCCCCCCGCTGCTCCTCCCCGGCCGCCGGCGCCGGTGTGCCTGTACGCCCCCGGGGGCCGACGGGCCACCCGTGAGGAGCGGTACGCAGCCGCGGCCCTTGAGGGAGCAGCCGAAGACGTGGGCCAGGCCGTGGAGGGCGAGCGGAATCGACGGCTGTTCGCGGCAGCCCGGCGCCTCGGGGAGCTGCACCCCACGGCCCCGGCCGTGCTGGACGAGACGACCGTGCGCGAGCAGCTGCTCGCCGCGGCTCTGCGCTCGGGGCAGAGCGAGCGGGAGGCACTGCGCACGATCCGGTCCGGGTGGGAACGCGGTCTCGCTGGCCACGGGGCAGGTGCCGCGTGACGGAGAGAGGGCCGTCCCAGGCCGACGAACTCACCTCCATGGGCATGGAGATGTACCAGTTCATCCGCTACGAGGGAGCGCCCTACGCGATTCCCGTAACCGGGTGGGGGCAGGCCCTCCCCCTCCGTGCCCAGGGCCGCGGCAACGGCGTCTCTGTCCGCGCGCACCTCATCCGCCGGTATCACCAGGAGACCAGGAAAGCCCCCTCCCAGGGCGCGCTGGCCGATGCCGTGGCCACGCTCGCGGCCGTGGCCATGGACGCCCCGGAAGTACCCGTGCACCTGCGTATGGCGCGGGATCCCATTGACCAGGCGGTGACCTGGTGGGACCTCGGCAGGACTGACGGGCAGTGCGTCCGTATCGGGTCCGGCGAGTGGTCGGTAGAGATCCCCGACATGGACCCGGACAAGGGGCCGTTGTGGCGGCGCACTCGGCTCACTGGGGAGATTCCGCTCCCCGTGCGGCCGGCGGATGGATGGCGGCCCGCAGTCGAGCGGCTGCGGGAGCTCCTGCCGGTCACCGACCAGACATGGCCCATGGCCGTAGCGGCGGCCCTGGTGGGGCTACTGCCGGACGTGCCGCGCCCCATGACCTACTTCACGGGCGAGCAGGGCACGGGCAAGAGCACGTCAGCCCGCATGCTGTTGCGGCTGATCGAGGGCCCGACTGCCGACCTGCGGAGCATGCCCCGGGACGAGGACGACCTCGCCGTGGTGGCGGCCGCCGGCTGGACGCTCGCTCTCGACAACGCGAGCGGCATCCCGGCCTGGCTGTCCGACGCCCTCTGTCGAATCATCACGGGGGCGACCACCGCCAAGCGCGAGCTGTTCAGTGACGACGACGTAGCCCTGATCACCTACATGCGGCCGACCATCCTGACCGGCATCGACGTGGGGGCCCTTCGCGGTGACCTAGCGGAGCGGATGCTCCGGGTGGAACTGGAGCCCATTTCGTCGGCTGCTCGCCGTACAGAGCGCTCACTCTGGCAGGCCTACCGAGAGATGCTGCCGACCGTCCTCGGCGGCCTGGTCGAACTCGCCTCCCTGGTCTGGCAGGAGCTCCCTGCTGCTCGGACCGGCCTCACGGCCCGGCCGCGCATGGCCGACTTCGCTGAACTCCTGTGGGCCCTGGACAAGGTCACGGGGTGGGACTCCCTCGGGACGTACCTCGGCGAGCAAGACTGCCTCGTCGACGACGTCCTGGACGCCGACCCCGTCGCCTCCACGCTCCTGTCCTGGGCACGGGCCTGCCAAGAGGCGCAGCCTCCCGGCTCGACCTGGGCGTGGCACGGCTCCTCTGAGGAGCTGCTGCGCGCAATCACCGACCACCGCGGCTACGACCGCGTCGGGGACCGCTGGCCGCAGACTGGGCAGGTGCTGCTCTCCCGGCTCACCAGGTCCGCACCCGTCCTCCGGAAGCGCGGGGTGGAGTGGAGCCGCTGGAGGACGAAGCACGCTCGCGGCGTAGACGTCTGTTGGACCGGGCCCGTGCTGACCGTCCCCGCACAGTCCACCCAGCAGGAAGCGTTCAGCGTCCCGGCATAGCCGCACCGCACGTCGAGGGAAGGGCCGTCCGTATGGGCGGCCCTCTCTCGTGTCCGGGTGACACCTGGTGACAGCCTCAGATCTCGTGGGTGTCACCTCTAGCTCAGGCGCCTGACCTGCGTAGAAGCCCAACTCTGATGACACCGGTGACGCCGGTGACGCACTTTCGCGCTTTTCCTCTCCCCCCTGTACTACTTCCTTCCTCCTTTCCACAGAGGAATAGGCCCCAGGGCCGTCACCGGTGTCACCATCGCCCCAGGTCGGCCCAGAAACGGCAGTTCACGGCACGTTTTGGAGGGGTGACACCTACCCCGTTCTTGGGTGTCACCGGGGCCCTCACGGGTGTCACCGGCGTCACCCAGGTGTCACCGGCACCCGGCGGCGGCCTCGGCCGTCCTCAAGCCTCGCCCGGGGGTGGATAGCCCTCCAGAGCTACCCACCCCCCGCCGCGGCGGCGACGGTGCTTGAGGTCATCCGGCGGCTGCCGCTCGATGGTCGTGCGGCGTAGCCGCTCCGCTCTGTCCTGACCCGCAGATGACAGCGCACAGAGGGCCAGCGCGGCACGTCTTATGGCGCGGCGGGTCGCGCGGCGGTTGGCGGTGGGGGCGTTGGTCTTGGCGGTCGTTGTCGAGCAGCTGCTCGTGCGTGCGCGCGAGAGCAGGGTGGACCGGTCCCCGAATCTCCCCAGACCCGTACAGGGGAACGGCAACAGCACCTCCCGGGCCTCGGACGGGGTGCGGGGGGGAGTCGACCCCCAGGGGCGCGGTCTGATCAGAACTCCGGGATTCGCGGGCAGACGGTTTTCCCTCCCCGGCGGGAGGCCGGAGGGTCGAGGGGGAGGCACCCCCCACCCCGGTACGTCATCCCGTTCACGTACTGCGCGCCCCGATGACGTACTGGCGGCCGCGGCCGGGACCCTTTGACCTGACTGACTCCCGAGAGCCCTTCCCGGCGTTCACGGGGTCGACTGCGTCGTGGGTAACCCCCCCTTCGCTTTTCTGAGCACGCGCGCGCGCTGCTGACCGCGCCGGGCCCCGGGCGAATCGGTCTGGAGATTCCGACTCCCCCTCCCCGGCCGGCGCCGATGGCTACATGCGCGCGGGGCGGGGCGTAACCGGATACCGGGCCGGACTGCGGGCCGCGCAAAAAAGCGGGTGACAAGGGCGTTTGGGTCGCCCGCGGCTGCTGCCGAAGATTCGACCCACGCCCCCCTGCTGCTCCGAGACGCGCGCGCGTAGGACGGTCTCACGGGTTCCACGGCGGTACCTGGGCGCAGGTGAGCGGCCACGCGCGTGCGCGCGTTGAGCGGTCCAGAAAGTCCAGAAACCCCCCGGCGTTGGCACGGCAGTGGGGGTTGGGCAACACAGAGGCCCGCAGCCGGGTGGCTGCGGGCCTGGTGGGTTCGCGCGGTAGTGATCGTGTGGTCAGCGTTGGGCGAGGAGTCGCGCGGCCCTCTCCCTGCGCTGCTGCTCCTTGCGTGCGGCACGAGCGGCTGCGGACTGCTGCCGTGCCTTCTCCCGGGCTTCCGGGCTCAGGAGTCGGGCGACCGTGGTCGGGTGCCACTTCCCGCCGCGCTTGCTGAGGAGCCCCTGCTCGTTGGCCCGGTTGCAGATGGCGCGGATGCTGAGCTGCTCCTCGTCGCGCCAGCGCTCGAACTGCTCGGCGATCTCGTTCTCACGCTCGTCGTCGGTGAGCTCGTTGTCGACGACCTTCTGCCCGAACCGGGGCGCGCCGTAGGCGTATCCGCCCTTGGAGCCCTTGGAGGCCCGGCCCTCGGTCAGGCGCTTGATGATGAGCCCGCGGTCCAGCTGGTGGAAAACCCCGCGCATCTGCCGCATGGCCGTGCGCATCGGGTCGGACGCGTCGTCCTCCAGGTGCTCGCCGTGGTCGGCGGTGAACACGCGGCCGGCCAGGGCCCAGACGTAGGACAGCACGGCCTCCTGCACGGTGAGCTCACGGGCGAGCCGGTCCAGGTTCGGCGCCAGGATCCCGTCCGCCTTGCCCTCGGCGATCCACTCGACGGCCTCCATGAGCCCGGGGCGCTCGTCGAGCAGGCTCGCGCCAGACTTCCCGCCCTTGCCATCCCCGTCCGTGACCATGTGCACGATGCGAACCGGGATGCCCGCGGCGGTGGAGGCCTTCGCCCACTTCCGGCAGTCCTTCTCCTGGGCGTCGAGCCCGTACCCGTCGACTGCCTGGCCGGCGGTCGACACGCGGCGAACGAGGACCAGGCGGAGCGCGGGGGTGCGGGGCGTGCTCACTTGGCCTGCTCCTGACCGGCGCGCTGTACCCAGGACGCGATGGTGGCGACGGTCGACCACTCCCACCCGGAGAGCCATTGGACGATCCGCTCGTCGTAGGCCCCGAGCTCCACACCGGCGGCTGCGAGCACCTCCCGGAGCGCGGCCTCCTGCTCGGGTCCGGCCGGGAGAGGCAGGTTGATGTCGGCGCGGGGTTCGCGCTCGACGGGTCCGGCCGGGATGGAGTTCATGGTGTGCCCCCTTCGCGGCGGCCCGGGTGGCTGCCGACACCCCTCACTGTACACATCTATGGGCATAGATGTAACACCCTATGGTCAGAGCGTTTTTGGGTGTCAGGGCAGTCATGAGGCGACAGGAGCGGACACCACGGACGCGCGAACGGGGGAGGGGTGACGTTCGGTCACCGACATCGAGGGGGGAGCGGACAGCCTGCCGGGAGCGGGCCGCAGAGGGCGGCCCACCCCGAGCGTGCTCGACTCACAGAGTCCCGAAGTCCCGGAGTCTGGCAGTCAGGGAGTCGCGGAGCTGTTCCTCGGTGTCTCCGGTGAGAGCGTCCGCATGCAGGAGCAGCACGTCGAGCGCCACCCGAATCAGGGTGTTGTCGGTGAGGGGCTCGGACCGGTCGACGCGGTCGGCGGCGATGCGCCGGCGGAGCCGGGCCAGGGCGTCCGCCTGGTCGTGCCGCACACGGGCTTCCTTCCGCACCATGCGGAGGTAGCGGGGCCGGTCGGCAGGCTCCGGCGAGGTGTCGACCTCCCGAGGCTGCGACTCTGTGACTGCCGGACTCTGTGAGTCTGTGACCCCGGGAGTCTGTGACTCCGTGACTCCGGCAGTTCGCTGCTCAGGGGCCCGCTGATCGCCGACAAGGAGCTGAGCCGGTGCTGGCTGAAGCGGCGTCACACCGGTCGGGCGTGCGCGGACAGGGCGGCGGGAGGACATCAGGCGCCGGCCTCCTTCACGATCCGGGCGGCGAGCTCGGACACCAGGCGGGCTACCTCGGTCGCGGAGGACGTGCCTACGAGGCGCAGGGGCAGAGCGGCGTCGGCGGCATCCTTCATGGCCGTTCGCTCGGGCAGGTACGGCTCCCACACCAGACCGCCGAACAGGTCGGGGAGTCCCTCAAGCTGATAGGCGTGGGCGCCCAGGTTGGCGCGGACCCGGTTCACGATGACGCCAGCCATCCGCAGCTCCGGGTTGCCGAGGGCGGCCCCGGCCGTTGCCACGAAGTCACGGAACCTGGTCGCGCCCTCCACGGCGTCGTACTCCGGCTCCACCACGCACAGGGCGACATCGGCGGCGGCCAGACCCATCTGTGTGAGGTGTCCGAGGGAGGGCGGGCAGTCGATCAGGGTCACGTCGTGGTCGGCGTCGGCGTCGGCCAGGGCGTGCCGCAGTCGGGCAACAGCTCCGAGGGTCGCAGCTTCGGAGATGCGGTTCTCGAGGTCGAAGCGCGCCGGAAGCAGGTCGACGAGATCGGTGTAGGGCTCGGGCCAGGCGGGAGTCGTGAGGGCGCCGGCGGCGCAACCTTCGGACTGCCCGGGCATCACGGCCTCGGTCACCCCAGCTACGGGGGCGGCGGGGTCGTAGACGTGGCCAAGGCGGCGGGAGGCGTTCGCCTGGGGGTCCATGTCGACGACCAGGACGCGACGGTCGGTCTCTGCGAGGGCGGCGGCGAGCTGCACGGTCAACGTGCTCTTGCCGACCCCACCCTTGTTGTTCCCGAGGGCGATACGTAGGGCCATGGTGCGCTCCCTGAGTCTGTGAGTCTGTGACTCCGGGAGTCTGTCAGCTATGAGGTGAGGAACAGACGACAGCCCCGGCCGGTGTCGGCACGGGGCTGTCGAGTGCGGGTGGTCGGGCCGGTCAGTCCTCGCAGGAGCAGGAGCAGCCGGTGCCGGCGCAGCGTCCGCAGTCTTGGCAGGTGTCGCAGTTCTTGCAGTGGTGGCAGCCGCGGGGGACGGGCGGCCAGCACCGGCAGTCGCGGGTCGGCTCCCAGGGTTCGGAGGAGCCGAACAGACCGAGCTGGCCGGGCACGGGCGCTTCCGGGACGCGCTTCGGGGCGCGGGGCCTGATCCGGCGCGGGCTCATGCCGTGCCTCCCAGGGCGATCAGGGCGGAGAGGATGAGCAGGGCACCGCCCACGCACGTCAGGTCGACGGCGCGGCGCAGGCAGGTGAACTTGGCGACCGCGAGCCGGGACAGGCCCGCGATGTCGGCGGCCAGGTCGCGGGCCTCGGCGGCGGCCACGATCTGCTGCGGGGTGAGGG
>NZ_BQUN01000026.1 GCF_026008495.1 Streptomyces sp. A012304 | reverse complement strand
GCCAAGGCCGAGGTCGACCGCAACCTCGCCCTGCTCAACACCCAGATCGCCGAGGCCAACAAGCGCCTCGTCGACACCGTCGGCCAGGGCGGCCCGAACTTCGTCCAGAACGCCATCCTCGGCCCCCTCAAGGACAAGCGCGTCGCCACCGTCAACCGCATCGCCACCGCCATCGGCCGCACGGCCGCCAAGCCGCAGGGCCTCGACGCC
>NZ_BQUN01000025.1 GCF_026008495.1 Streptomyces sp. A012304 | reverse complement strand
GGCGTAGTCGATGGATAACCGGTTGATATTCCGGTACCCGCTGTGAAGCGTCAAACATCGAACCAGGCGATGCTAAGTCCGTGAAGCCGTCCCGGAGCCTTCGGGCAAAGGGAAGTGGTGGAGCCGACGAACCAGACTTGCAGTAGGTGAGTGATGGGGTGACGCAGGAAGGTAGTCCAGCCCGGGCGGTGGTTGTCCCGGGGTA
>NZ_BQUN01000024.1 GCF_026008495.1 Streptomyces sp. A012304 | reverse complement strand
GGTTCGATGTTTGACGCTTCACAGCGGGTACCGGAATATCAACCGGTTATCCATCGACTACGCCTGTCGGCCTCGCCTTAGGTCCCGACTTACCCTGGGCAGATCAGCTTGACCCAGGAACCCTTAGTCAATCGGCGCACACGTTTCTCACGTGTGAATCGCTACTCATGCCTGCATTCTCACTCGTCAACCGTCCACAACTACCTTCCGGTGCTGCTTCACCCGGCAGACGACGCTCCCCTACCCATC
>NZ_BQUN01000023.1 GCF_026008495.1 Streptomyces sp. A012304 | reverse complement strand
AGTCGACCGCGGCGACGACCGGGATGGTGGCCTGGCCGCCGCAGGTGACCATGTTGACGTTCGGTGCGCCGAGATGGGCGCCGCCGTTGACCGGCGGGACGACGTACGGGCCGACGGCCGCCGGGGTCAGGTCGACGAGGGTGCGGCCGAGCGGGCGCAGCACCTCGTCATGGTGCCGGTGGGCACCGGCCGAGGTCGCGTCGAAGACGATCGCCACGTCGGCGAACTCGTCCAGGCCGATGAGCCCTTCGACGCCCTTGTGGGTGGTGGCGACCTTCAGGCGGCGGGCGCGGGCCAGGCCGTCGGAGTCCGGGTCGATGCCGGGCCGCGATGTCGAGGGTCTCCGACAGCCGCAGCAGCTTGATCATCAGGTCGGTGCCGATGTTGCCCGAGCCGATGACCGCGACCTTGGTGCTCATCGCTCATTTCCTTCCTTGGCGAAGCCGACCCGTACGGAGCCCAGGTCCGAGATGCGGGCCTCGAACACGTCGCCCGGGGCGGCGGGGGCCATCGGGCCCAGGGCCCCGGTCAACACCAGGTCGCCCGCACGCAGCGGGTCTCCCCGCTCGGCGAGCGCCGAGGCCAGCCAGACCGCCGCGTTGAGGGGGCCGCCGAGGCAGTCGGCGCCGCTGCCCTCCGAGACCGTCCCGCCGTGCCGGGTCATCGTCATCGTCACGGCGCGCAGGTCGATGCCGGTAAGCGGTACGGGCGTGCCGCCGAGGACGTACAGCCCGCTGGAGGCGTTGTCGGCGACCGTGTCGACGAGGGAGATGTCCCACCCCTGCACCCGGCTGTCGACGATCTCCAGAGCGGGGAGAGCGAAGTCGACCGCCCGCAGCACGTCCACCACGGTGCACTCGCGGTCCGGCAGATCACGGCCCAGCACCAGCGCGACCTCGGCCTCCACCTTGGGCTGCAGCAGCCGCCCGGCGGCCACCTCACCGCCGTCGGGTACGGCCATGTCCGCGAACAGCGTGCCGAAGTCGGGCTGTTCGACGCCGAGTTGCCGCTGCACGGCAGGCGAGGTCAGGCCGATCTTGCGGCCGACGATCCGGCGGCCGACGTCCAGCCCCCGCCGGACGTTCAGTTGCTGGACGGCGTACGCGGACGTCAGGTCGCCGTCGTCGAAGAACGTCCGCACCGGCGGGCAGGCGGCCCGGGTGCGGGTGGCCTCGGCCAGCACGTCGGCGGCCTTGGCCACGGCCGGGGGAACGGCGTCCGCATGGACGCGGTCGGGCGGAGTCGACACGGGCTGCCTCCAGGGGAGTGGTGCCGTCGGTGCATCCGTCGGCGTGTTCTGGTATAGACAAAACACCCTCGCGGCCACAAACTTTGTTCCGTGACACGGAACAACGCGAGCGGCAGTATGCTGGAGAAAGCTGCTCTTATCCTCGACAGCTTCACTCCGAGCGGTGGCCCGTACCGTCTGTCGGAACTCTCGGAGCGCACCGGCCTGCCCAAGCCGACCGTGCACAGGCTGGCGGCTGACCTCATCGGGCTGGGCTGGCTGGAGCGCACGGGCCCTCAGTACAGGCTCGGTGCGAAGCTGTTCGAACTCGGTTCGCTGGTCCCGCACCGGCTCGATCTGCGCGAGGCGGCCCTGCCTTTTCTCCAGGACCTGTTCGAGGCGACCCGTGAGACCGTTCACCTCGGCGTCCGCGAGGGCCTTGAGGTGGTCTACCTCGAACGCATCCACGGCCACGAGGCGCTGCGGCTGCCCTCCCGGATCGGCGGCAGCCTGCCGCTGAGCTGCACCGGCGTGGGCAAGGCCCTGCTCGCCTTCTCCGGTACCGAGCTGACCGAGGAGGTGCTGTCCCGGCCGCTGCCGCGCCTCACGCCCCACTCGATCACCGACCCGGCGCGTCTGCGCACGGCCCTGGAGAAGATCCGGGTCTCCGGCCTGGCCTACGAGGAGCAGGAAGCCGCACCGGGGGTGAGTTGCATCGCGGCTCCCGTGTTCGTCGGCGGCACCATCGTGGCCGCCCTCTCGGTGGCCGTACCGCGCTCCCGCTTCAGCCCCGCCCAACTGGCCCCCGCGGTGCGGACGGCGGCCCTCGGACTTTCCCGCGTCCTGCGCGGGGGCGGTTGACCGCGTGGCGGTGCGGCACGTCCTGGGCCAGGGTGACCTCGACCGGCAGATGCCAATTGCGGTTGAGGAAGTCGAAGAAGTCGAAGCGGACGAGGGGGTCGGCTCCGGTCAGGTGGATGGGAAACCGCGGCGAAATCACAGTCGCTGAGGCGGGTGCCGAGGGAGGCGTTCTCGCAGCGGTCGTCAGGATGTCGCGCAGTCACTCGTGCGCCGGGTGGTAACGGTTCATCGGGGCTACCACATCGTCTCGATGAGCGGGCCAGAAGTGTTGCGTCCGTCGGTCGTGAGTGCGAGCCATGTCGTCACCGGATCGCTGTGTCGGGTGATGACGTCGGGGCCTGGCGGTAGCCGGCGACGGCCGCGGGGCGAGACCCCGACGTGGCGAGGGTGCTCGCCGCAACACCCGATGCTTCGGCCATCTGGGCGGCCGCGTGATCGTCGACGTCCGGCTGGGGTGACCGGAGCCTCGCTCACCCCAAGACGTCTGCGCCATCGGGTCTTGGTTCCGGTCCTCGTCGAGCATCGCGAGGTGCAGTTCGGCGATGAGGGAGGGGGCGTCGCGGTTTCGGCCGAGCACGGAGCAGCCCGGTTCAAGTGGTGACGCACGGGGCACAGCCAGCCAGATCATTCACGCAGTGATCACTGGACGTGATCCCCCCCGCCACGAACGCAATCCCCGCAACTACCCGGCGTTTCTCGGAAACTCGCAGCCGTCCTCTGCTGCTACAAGCGACTCGTCCGCCTCACCACGCACACGGTCCTACTGCCGCACGAAAGGGCTGCTCGCGGCAGTCCAGGCCGGACGAGGCAGCAGTGGACTCTCCGGCATCGGCCTGCCGAGATGCCAGCCATCAGACGCAGGTGCCAACGCAGGAGGAGGTGAGTGCACGGGTCACCGGCAAGCCCAGGGGTGTCGGCCGGTGCGGGTACGGGCAGCGCACCACGATCGCCCTTACCGCCCGCACTGGGTTCCCCTTCTTCGCCCAGGCAGCCGCGCAGGCGATGGAAGACGCTGCCGTCCTGGCGGGCTGCCTCGCCGACCGGCCGGAAGACCCCTCGGCCGCGCTGCGCCGGTACAAGGACATACGCCGCCCGCGCGCCACCCGCGTGCAGCTGATGAGCCGGGGCAGGGCGGAGGGCAACCACCTGCCCGACGGGCCCGCTCAGCAGGCCAGGGACGCCTCCTTCGCGAGCGCGGACCCGTTCGCCCAGAGCGGATGGATCTACGGGCACGACGCCGAGCTGTCCGTGCGGGAAGCACTGGCGGCCGACTGAACCGATGGGGGTGTCTCCAGGAATACCCGGCGTATAGCCTGACTCGTCTGCCGCTCAGCATTTCCGAAGGTCAGAGTCATGTTTTCTCACTGAACAAACTGTCCGGGTCGAACCCGGGTCGAATTCGGGTCCGAGTATTGTCGTCCCTTTACCCTCGCCCATGCAGCAAGTCCGGGCATACCGGGCGTTACGGGTGGTCCAACGGCGGCCTGTGGTGGACATTCAGGCGGCGGACGAATCGCAAGTACCTGTACGAGGTGTCTGCTTGTCGGCCCGCTCTGGCTGAACTCCATTGCCGGTGGTTCTTGAGCGCTACACCGGCAGAACTTGCATTCTCGCAGCTCAACTGATCGGTGCTGTCGCGTGGGCGTGCTGGGTTGCATGCCGAGTTGGCCCGTCTTGGCGTACCTGCCTGGGGCGTCGCAGGTCAGGGCGGTGGTGGCAGGCAGGATTACTCCGCGTGACCCGCCAGAGGAGGGCGGAACTGCGCAGCTCCCGGCCACAAGGTTCGGCCCCGGGCGCAGCCGGTAAGACAGCGGGCGCGAACGATGCGCGACGCCGTCCGCATGACACACATTCTCCGCCGCTTCTCTCGCGGGGTGGGGGCCGCGGTGAGCGGACCTCAGAGTGCGGCGCGCAGGCGGCTGACTGTGACGCAGGAAGCCCTCGGCTGTGAGGGTACGCAGGATCTGCGGGACGGCGGCGACGAAGGTCGGGTGAATGTCGTGCATCAGGACGACGCTGTTGCGCCGGGCCCGGCTGATGACGGTCTGGGCGACCATGGTGCTGTTCCGGTACCTCCAGTCCTCGGCGTCGATGTCCGAGAGCACTGGCGCGAGTGTGGCGGCGGCCTTCACCGTGGCGGCGGCCTTCACCGTGGCGTTGGTCGCGCAGTACGGCGACTGGAAGCGGGGGCCTGCCGGTGGTGGCTTCGATCGCGGGGCTGGTGCGGCGTCGCCAATCGCTGCGGCCGGCTCCCGACGCGACCCCTTCCGCGTGGGCAACTGTGGGCACGTGGGGCACGCGTGGCCACCTCTTGACGCCGGTCGGCACATCTCCGCCCGTCCGGCGTTCGATCCGCAGCGGCCGGTGAAGCCGCATGCGCACGGTGCCTGAGACGTGACGGATACACAACTGAGTGGGGTTCGAGCCGTGGCCGCTACCGAGGGCAAGAGGAGCGGATACCTGGAGTGTCGATCATCGACGGCACCACAGATCCAGCACCACAGGAGTGCCATGAATGCCTTGCCTTCCACCGAACGGCTCCAGGCGCCCGCAGCCCCGCTCCCTCGTATCGTCGGGCTCGATGTCGCCCGCGGACTCGCGGTGATCGGCATGCTCGCCCAACATTTCGCCTCGCTGCCCCCGAGTCCACCGTCCCTGTTCCAGCCCGGCAGTTGGGCCGGGTTGGTCAGCGGCGGATCGACCATCCTGTTCGCCGTCATCGGCGGGATCTCGATCGGCATCATCACCGGCGCCGCCCGCCGGCTCGACGGTCAGCAACTCCTCCGGGCCAGGATGAAACTCCTCGCCCGGGCGGCGGTCATCTTCCTTCTCGGCGCGGCGCTGAACGCCATCAGCTCCGGGGTCGGCGTGATCCTCTGCGTGTACGCGTTGTGCTACATCGCGGTGATTCCGCTGCTGCGTGTCCGGCCCCGGACGCTCGCGCTCGGCGCCGTCGCCGGCATGGTCGTGGTCCCCGTCCTGCTCGCCTACCTCGCGGCGTTCAAGCAGTGGCGCCTTCCGGTCAACGCGTCCTTCGAGGAGTTCGATCTGCTCTTCGCCCCCAACGGGCTGTCCGTGGCCCCGCTGACGCTGTACTTCCTGCTGGGCATCGCCCTCTCCAGGTTCGACATCTCGTCGGTCCGTACGGTGCTCGGCATGCTCGTCGGCGGGGTCGTCCTGGTCGTCGTCGGCTACGGCGGTGGCTGGGCGGTGACCGAAGGGGCGGGCGCCGGGACGGCTGCCGTTCCCCCGGCGCCCGCAGGCGGGCCCGCCACGGCCCCGCCCGACAACGCCGCCCTCACCCGCGGCCTGCTCTGTATGCCGGAGCCCGGCCAGGTCACCTGCATAGACCCGAACTTCGACCCCGACACGTACAAGCCGGCGTGGCAGGCTCCCGAACTCGCCGATCAGGCCCGGCGGGTGCCGCACTCCAACCACGTCGCCGAAATGCTGGGCGGAACGGGAGTGGCGCTGCTGGTCACCGGGCTGAGCCTGGTCGTCGCGCCCCGGGTGCGGCGCCTGGTCGTGCCGTTGGCGGCACTCGGCACCATGGCACTGACCGCGTACTCGCTGCAGTTCGTGCTGCTGTACACCGTCTCCTACCTCGGCGGCTCCGACCTGCTGTCCGACAACCAGAGCTTCCTCATCATGACGGTCGCCCTGCTCGTCGTCTGCCCGGTCTGGCGGCGGCTGCTGGGGCAGGGACCGTTCGAACGGCTCCTGTCCGCCGCAGCCCGCCGCGCCGCGCACGTCGGCTGAACCCGGTTACCTCTGTTCCAGCGCTCGCGCCACCGTTCCCGCGTACAGCCTCGCGCCCGCGGGACCGGGGTGCACGCCGTCGTCCGCCAGGAGGTCGTCCCTGCCCCGGACGGCACGGTTCCAGTCCGCGACCACGACGTTCGGATGTGCCGCGGCGGTCTGCCGGACGGCGGTGTTCACCTGGTCCTTCCAGGCGAGCGGGCCGTGCACGGTGACCAGGACGACCGTACGGCGGGCGCCGGCTTCCCGGACGACCTGTTCGAGGTCCGTACGGCCGCCGACGCCGTTCGTGCCGAGGCCGACGAGCAGGACCGGGTTCAGACGGTCCTCGGATCCGAGGGAACGTACCTCGGAGGGGGCCGCGGACAGCTGGCGGCTGACCTTGGCGTCGATTTTGATGCCGGGGAAGCGTTCCTTCAGCGCCGGGGCCGCGGCGAGCATGACGGAGTCACCGACGGCCGTGATCCTTTCGGCCCGTGCGCGCGCGGACGTGCCCGGCGGCACCGGGTCGTCGCCCTGTACGGCGCGTTCACCGGCCGCGATCCGGTCGGCGGCGCTGTCGCCGCGGCCGGCCGAGGCGATGCCCCAGGCGGCGACGAGAACGGCCATCCCGGCGAGTACCGCCACCGCACGCGGACGCCACGAGCGCCGGTCACCGGTCCCGCTGCCTGCGGGATCGCCCGGTCCATGAGGACCACCGCTCGGGCGGCGCGAAATGCCGCCCACCCCACCGAAGTCGCCGCCCGGGACACGAGCCCTGTCCGCCGTACCGCCCCACGACTTCCCGCGATCCCCGGACAGCGCCCCGCGCACCGCTGCCGCAGTCCGACGCAGGCCGTGGCGGCGTACGGGTTTCTCCACCCAGCGGTACGAGGCGGCGGCCACGGTGACGGAGACAGCTGCCGCGAGCAGTCCTCGTAGAGGTGCCTGGCCCGGCCCGGGCCCGTCCGGCACGGCCAGGGCGATCAGCGGCATGTGCCACAGGTAGATCCCGTAGGACCGGCGGCCGATCCAGCGCAGCCACGGGGTGCTCATGAACCTGGCGAAGACCGATCCGCTCTGCGCGGCGGCCAGGACAACGGCTCCGGCGGCACACGCGGCGACGGCGAAGCCCCACGGGTACAGGTGCGGGGTGTCGGAGTGGATCCCCCCGGCCAGCACTCCGAGGACCACCGACCCCATGACACCGGCTGCTCCGTACAGGAGAAGCGCCCGATGGTGCTTCCCGGCACCGGCAGCGGGAACCGCGAGGGCGAGCGCGGCGCCGAGCAGGAGGCCGAAGGCGTGGGTGTCCGTGCCGAAGTAGGCACGGGACGTGTCCTCGCCGGGCCGGTGCAGCAGCGCCATCGCGGTGAGGGACGCGATCACCGCCGCCAGCACGACGGCCACGCGAATTCGGGTACGGGTGCAGGGGCCGGTCATCCGCAGCAGCCCCAGGATCACCAGGGGCCAGGCGAGATAGAACTGCTCCTCCACGCCGAGGGTCCACAGGTGCTGGAAAAGGGGCGGCGGCCCGAAAGAGGCGAAGTAGGAGGCATGGGTGCTGATCTGCCACCAGTTGTTGGTGAAGGTCAGCGCCGACAGCACGTCCCGCCCGGAGGCGTCGATCCGCTCCGGGCGCCACAGCGCCGCCACGGCGGTCACGGTGACCAGGAGGACGACCAGCGCGGGGAGCAGCCGTCGCGCCCGCCGTACCCAGAACCGCGCGAGGTCGATCCGGCCGGTGCGCTGACGTTCGGCGCACAGCAGGTCGGTGATCAGCCAGCCGCTGAGTACGAAGAACACGTCGACGCCGAGAAAGCCGCCGGGCAGCCAGGAGGGGGCGATGTGGTAGACGACCACCAGGAGCACGGCCACCGCGCGGACGCCGTCGAGTCCGGGCCGGTACGGGCGTGGGGCCTCAGGCGGCTCAGGGGCGGCGGGGCGCCGCATCATCAGGGTCGCGGAGTCGCTCACGACTGCTCACCTCCCGGCAGAGGCCGGTCCTCGATGAGCGCTTTCCATAGGGCGTTCGCCTTCGGTTCCTCGGGGACGACCCGGTTGGGGTCGTGCGGGGCGGGGGCGACCGGCAGGGTGCGGAAGTCGACCTGGTCGGCGTCGAGGCCGTCGAGGGAGCGGGCGAAGGACGTCAGCGACGAGAGGGAACCGAGGCCCTTGTCCGTGCTGATGGCGCTGGTGAGGTCGTCGAGCAGCCGGTAGAGCCGCACGGGGTTCGTCAGCAGGTCGGTGGAGCGTATCTGGCCGATCAGGGCCTTCACGAAGGTCTGTTGGAGCTTGATGCGGCCGAGGTCGCTGCCGTCGCCGATGCCGTGCCGGGTGCGTACGAGCCCGAGGGCCTGCTCGCCGTTCAGGCGCTGAGGGCCCTTGCGAAGGTTGGTGCGGCTGTCGGGGTCGTCGATGTCCTGCGGGACATTCACCCGGACCCCGCCGAGCGTGTTGATCATCTTTTTGAATCCGGTGAAGTCGATCTCCACGACATGGTCGATCCGCAGCCCGGAGAGCTGCTCGACCGTGGCGACCGAGCAGGCCATGCCGCCGACGGAGAAGGCGGAGTTGAACATGACGGATTTCGCGGCCGGTACGACACCGGACCCGGTGGCGCAGGCGGGCCGGTCGATCAGGGTGTCCCGGGGGAGGCTGATCACCGAGGCGCCTCTGCGGCCGTCGGCGAGGTGGACGACCATGGCGGTGTCGGAGCGGGCGCCGCCTTCGTCGCGGCCGTACTCGCTGTTCGCCCCCGACCGGGAGTCCGAGCCGAGCAGCAGCACGTTCACCGCTCCCGGTGCCTGCCGGTCCGGTCGGGATCCGCTGTTCAACTGCCCGTCGATGTCCTGGGAGTCGATGTTGCCGTCGAGGTTCTGGTAGGCGAAGGCGGCGCCGGCCGCCATGAGCGTGACGAAGACGGCCGTCGTCACCAGGAGCCGGCGTGTCCGGCGGCGGGACGGGCGCCGGGAGGCCGGGCGGGCCCTGATGCGTCGCTGGTGTGCCGAGGGGGCCCTGGCGTGCCGGCGCGGCTCACGGACCGGAAGGCGTGGGTCGGTCATGCGCTCTCCCATTCGGACAGCCCGCGAACGTGCTTCGCGGTGGGTGCTGCCGATGGTCGATCGCGCAGGTCTACGGCCTGCATCCGGCGGCCGTCCGCGGGCGATCGAAACCCGCTCCGTTGTGTATCTGTTCTGTACCGGCGAGAGTTCCCCGAGGGCTACGGGGGCTCGTCAGGGGCCGCAGGCAGGGTGAGAACGGCTTCGGCGCCGCCGTCGGGCGCGTTGCCGAACCGGAGCCGGGCACCGATCACCTCGGCCTGCCCCAGGGCGATGGTCAGCCCCAGACCGTGTCCTTTGCCGCGTTCCGGAGCGTGCGTGCGGAAACGCTGGGGGCCGTCGGTCAACAGCTCCTCGGGGTATCCCCGCCCGTGGTCGCGCACGGTCACCGAGGTCGCCGTGACGGCGACCTCCACCGGGGGCCGACCGTGCCGGTGCGCGTTGGCCAGCAGATTGGCGAGGATACGGTTCAACCGACGGGGGTCGGTGCGGACCAGCGTGGCCGTGCGACCGTCCTCCACCGAGTCCATGCGGACCGGGAAGTCGGCGCGCGCCACGGCCTGTTCGACCAGCAGGCGCAAGGACCAGGCGGACAGGTCGAAGATCGTCTGCCCTGTCGTCTGAGGCGGTTCCCGGGTTCCGCTGCGCTCGTCGCGGGACCGCTCCTACGATCCGTGACCGGGCCGGTACGCGGTGAGGTCGCGGGAGGGTGCGGGGTATGGGAGATCTGGAGCGAATCATCGCTCGCCGGGGCGAACTGGACGCGCTTGCCGAGGAGTTGGCCAAGCAGCTGCGGGAGGTCCAGGCCGAGCGGGAGGAACTGCTGGTCGCCGAGCGGGTCCTGAACCGGCTGGCCGAACAGGATCGGGCCGTTACCGAGGCCGCGGAGGTGGCGGCTCCGGTGAAAGCGCAGGTGGCGGGGCGTGCGGTGCTGCTGATCCCGCACCGCGGTGAGACGCACGACGAGGCCGCGCTGCCCGCCGACTACCGCCGTGTCTTGGCGATCGTGCGGGCCGCCGGAGGGGCGGTGCAGGTCAAGGCGGTGGGTGAGGAGCTGGGGCTTGAGGTGGGGGTGCGCGGGAAGCTGGAGCCGCTGCGGGCGAAGATGACCAAGCTCGCCGATCGTGGCTGGCTGCACAAACGGCCCGACGGGAAGTTCACCGCGCGCCTGTAGCAGCACCGGACCGGGGTGGCAAGAGAGCGTAACCGGCGGGCCCGACGGCAGTTGAGTTTGTGTGAAAAAACAACGACACCGTCGAGGGCCCTGACGGCCTTGTCTACACCGCCCGCCTGCCGCTGTCGAGTGCCACCCTGAACTGGCTCGCCGACCTGTTACGGGGCCACTTCAAGAAGATCGGCTCCCGGTGGCGGGCCCTGCCCGCGGGGAAGATCGCCGGCATCGTGCTGGCGGTCCTGCGCTGTGACCAGCGGCCCGGCGACCTGGCAGGCGGCAACGGAGTGCACCGCACCACCGTCACCCGCTGGGTGCGCGAGATCGTGGGCCTGCTGGCCGCCCGCGCCCCGCGCCTGGACCGTGCCCTGAAGAAGATCGCCCGAAAGGGTGGCGGAATCGTACTGCTGGACGGCTCGGTGATACGCACCCGTCGGCGCACCGGGGCCGAGAACCGCAAGAACTACTCGGGCAAGAACAAATGCCACGGCCTGCTCGTGATCGCGCTCACCGACGACCGGGGCCGACTGCTGTGGGTCTCCGCGGCCCGGCCCGGGCGGACTTCGGAGATCACCGCCTGCCGACATGACAAGCTCACCGCGCATCTCCGCGCGGCCGGCCTCGGAGCCATCGCCGACCTGGGGTTCACCGGCCTCGACGACAGCGGCCCGGACGACGACCCGGCGGTGATCACCGGCTACAAGGCCGCCCGGAACCGGCCCCTGACCCGTGGCCAGAGGCTGTCCAACAAGGCGCTGGCCGCAGTGCGCGCCCCGGTCGAGCACGGCTTCGCCCACCTGAAGAACTGGCGCGTGCTGGGCAAGGTCCGCACGGATCCGACGTGGGCTACCGCGCTGGTGCGGGCCTTGCTGGTCCTCACGAACAAGGAAGTTGCCCGATGACCGATGATCTTGTCGCTGGACTACCACCCCGGACCTGGCCGAGCGTCCCGACACCTACGCACACCAGCCCACCTGACGTGCAGTTTTCACGATGCACACCTCTCACTGGGAAGGCGACCTGATCCTCGGCCGCAAGAAGCACTCCGCGATCGCCACCCTGGTAGAGCGCAGCACCCGTTACCTGATGCTGGTCCACCTGCCAGACGGCTACAACTCCGCAGCCGTGCGCGACGCCCTCATCGCCACGATCAGCCCTCTGCCACCTGACCTGAAGCGATCTCTGACCTGGGATCAGGGCACTGAAATGGCCGCTCATCGCGGCTTCAGTATGGCCACCAATGTCCCGGTCTACTTCTGTGACCCCGGCAGCCCGTGGCAGCGCGGCTCGAATGAAAACACCAACGGCCTGCTCCGGCAGTACTTTCCCAAGGGCACCGACTTGTCCGTCCACACTCGCGAACACCTGAACGCGGTCGCCGCCGAACTGAACAGCAGGCCCCGCAAGACGCTCGGCTGGGAAACGCCGACCGAGCGCCTGTCTACACTGCTCAAGGCCCAACAGAGTCGGTCGTCGGCTTTCCGTCGGCACACGGCAGAACCGCGGCAGGGGGAGCGGTGAGAGTACCTGCGGAGCTGGTCGGCACCCGTGTCACACGCACGGCCTTCGACCAACAGGTCCGGATCAGCTTCACCGATCACGCCCCAGACGGTCGCATCCGCGTCGACGGCGAGCTCGTCATCGAGACACCGTTCACCCTCACGGACTCCTCGGGCCACCAGGCCCTAGTAGGACTCCGTTAGGTCTGTCTTGATCTTGGTGTGGTCCTGCTGGGCAGGGGTTGGTGGC
>NZ_BQUN01000022.1 GCF_026008495.1 Streptomyces sp. A012304 | reverse complement strand
CCGCCCCCGAAACCGAAACCCCGGAGGTTCACACCGTGAAGAAGTTCGGAGCCATCCCTCGCGCTCCGTGGCCTCGCTGGGCCCTCCTGTGGGGCGCGCCATGCGTCGCCGTCGCCTTGGGCTCTATCGGCACCGGCCTCATGGTCGGCGCGCGTTCCGCCATCGGCACCGCCCTCGTGATCGTCGGCGCCGTCGGCGCCCTGTTCGCCTTCGTGCTCACCATGCCCCGGCGCACCGACAGCCACGAGCCGGGGTGATTTCTCCCCGCGCCTTCGCCCCCCTGGCCGCTCACCCCGAGCGGCCATTAGTATTTCCAATTGCACAATCGCCGCTCGCGGGCCTCCGCCCGCACCCCGGCCGCCCCGGCCGCCCGCATCGCCCCTGGCCACCGTGGCAAGCCCCGTGGGGCCGGCCGCCGTCGAGCCACCCGCCAGAACCCAACGCACCGCCGCAGCCAGTCGCACCCCCTCCAGCCTCACCCTGTCCGATGCCGCGCCTGTCGTCTCCACCGCTCGCTGGTCTCTGTGTTCGTCCTTCGCTCGTCGTCCGTTCTCCGTGTGTGCTCTCCTCCGCTGCTCTCCTCTCCTCTGTTCTGCTCCTCTGCTCCTATTCCTCCTCAACCGCCGGCCTCTGGTCCCCCTTCGCACGTGCTGATGCTTGGCCAACTAGCCCTGTAGGGAAGTAGTCGGCGTGCTTGGCGGCTCGGAATTCACGCCCTGAGCTGGAGTTTTGCACCTGTCGACTCATGTCTGCGGTGGAACCCAGGGTGACACCTAGGACGTGACCCGGGGCATGACCTAGGGCGCGACCCAGGATGTGACTCAGGGCGCGACCTGGCCATTGCCTGCCAGAACGATGCGCTGCGCCTCCCCGGCAACGAGCCGGGAGGCGCGGCACGATGGGCCGCCGCCACGGTGGAGTCCTCTCCCGATCACCGCGGAAGCAGGGGCAGGGGCGGAAGGGTGCCCGCCGGCAGCCGCCGTTCGGCGTCGCCCGGCCCCGGCCGCAGCTCCCACGCAGACCTGCGTACGGCGCCGGGAACCACAGCGTCCTGCCAGGGCGAATTCTCCCCACCGGGTCGGCGTGAGGCAGGGAGGTGAGATCACCCCTCGTCGGAGGTGAGCCGGGGTGATCTCACCTCCCTACCCCGTACAGAGGGGTGTTCTCTCCCCCGTCAGAAGCCGAGGCGGAATCACCCCCAGGCGCGCCGGTGCCCTGACCGTCCTCCGGCGGAAGGGGGAGACGGAGGTGATTCCGCCCCCCAGGACTCGTGACCGTGCTCAGGCCGGCAGGTCCGCGGGCGCCAGACACCCGCAGAGGTGGCGCTCACCCCGGCTGTACGTGAAGCCATGGCCGTGGCAGTCGGAACAGTCCGGGTCGTGCGCCTGCGGTGCGCCCGCGGTGCAGTCGACGGGTTCGGCCCAGACAGGCACGAAGATGCCGTCGCCCTGGTCGTCCCAGGTAAGGGTGGTCATGACAACTGCCGTCCCGCCGCAGCCGCCGGGGCAGTCCGGCTCGTGGGACCGTTCGCTGTCGTCGGGGTGCTCGTCGAGGTAGGTTTCCAGCAGGTACTGGCGCGCCTTTTCGTCGCTCGTGCGTGGACGGCCGTCGCTTTCGCGCACGAGGTGGCCGGCACGCGCGGCGGCCTGCGCGGCGGCGCGGTCGGCAGGCGCAAGCGCCGCGGCACACCAAAGCAGCAGGCCCCGTGCGATGTGGTGCGCGCGCACCTGGGCGGCCGTCTGGAGGGAGTCGCCGCGCCGTCGGCACTCCCTGGCCACGGTGTACGTCCAGAGCATGGTGCGGATGAGCCGCGACTCCGTCGGGCAGTACAAGGGCATGTCCACCCGCTCGGGGGCCGGGTTGTGCACTGCCGTCCGTCCGGCCGCCGGCTGCGGCATGACGTCGGTGCGGCCGTGCACGGCTGCGTAGTTGGTGCGCAGGTAGTCGATTCCGGACCGGGGAGTGGTGGGCAGGTGGACGCCGTCGTGGGCGAGGAGGTTGGTTCCGAGCCCGCGTGCCGCCTCGTGAACGTCCCAGTCGTGGGCGCCGCGCAGTGCGAAGACGTCGTACAGCGCGCCGAGGTGAATGAGGTGGGCGCGTTGGGTCCGGTGGACCTGGTCGTCGCGGAAGGTTCCCGGGTGCTCAAAGATGGTGTCGCGCTGCGCATGGGCCCAGCAGGCCTCGAGGATCATGCGTTGGACGGAGGCCTGCTCGTGGGCGTACGCAGCGACGGTGTGCTCAGGCAGTGGTGGCAGGGAGGCGGTCACGGGTGTCCTTCCTGGTCGGTGGGCGGTGGTGGTGTGCGGGGATGAGCGCGGTGCAGTCCGTGATCGTGACGCCGTCGAGGTGTCCGAGGTCGTCGTAGGTCAGCTCGACTTCGAGTTGCCCGTGCTCCGTGAGCGGCTTTCGGCACAGGTCGCAGGGCACGCGGGCGAATGCGCCGACCGGGTGTGCGGCGAGCTGGCGGACGTGCCTGCGCTCCAGGACGAGTTGGGCGGGCCGGCCGTGCGGGGCGGAGCGATTCCCGTGCGCGAGGTGAAGAAGTGCCTCGGCGGGGTTGAACGTGGCTGGTCGTTGCGGGCGGGTCATCATGAGCTCCTGTGCCGTCGGAAACGCCCGGGGCCCGGCATTGCCGGGCCCCGGGCGGTCGAAGTTCAGAAGTGGTCGCCGATGTCGACGCTGTTGTACTCCTCGCGCGAGACGGTCTCCCAGTCGGTCTCCTTGCCGTCCTGCAGCTTCAGCTCCCACTTCGCGGGCTTCTTGTATCCCTTGAAGACGCGCACGGTGGTGGTGCCGCACGATGCGGAGGGGCCGCCCTTGTCGGGCGTGCGGACGCCCGGCGTCGAGCGCGGCGGGTTCTTCGAGGTGTCGGTGCGCGGCGGCTGCGGTGCGTCCGGCTGGCCATCGCTCGTGTCGGCGGGCGGCTTGGGCTTGGGCCCCGGATTGGCGAGCGTGGTCCGGAGCATCTGGGTGCGGGTGGACCGGCAGGGGGCCGGCCGCTCGACCTGCTCGTAGACGGGGTCCTGGGCGGCCCGGCTGCGCTTGTCGATGACCTTGCCGCGGTCGAGGTCGGTGTCGGAGTCCTCGCATCCGGCGAGGGTGAGAGCTGCGGTGGTGACGATGGTCGCGGTCGCGATGACCGACCACACAGCGGCGGAGCGCACGATGTGTCCCTGGGTGTGGTGGCGTTGGGTACGGCAGGGGCGAGCGGGCGGTCGAACGACGGTCGAGCGACCGCCCGTCGCGTGTCAGGCCCGGGGAAGGCCCGAGACCAGGCGGTTGTAAAGCTCGGCGTTCGACAGGGCCAGCGGGTCGGAGCCGACGGCGCTGACGCCGGTGTTGCCCGGGAGACCGGAGAGGACGCCGAACGCTTCCGCTTCGCCGAACGGGACGAACTGCCAGCGCACGTTCTCGCCCTGCGTGGACCGGAGGAAGTCCCTGGTCGCAGGCGCGTCCTGCGGGGCGCCGTCGGTCTGGAACACGACGAAGGCCGGCGTGCCCCTCTTGTAGGCACGGGAGGCGCGGTAGTGGGCGAGCACGGCCTCCATGGCCGGGCGGTAGCGCGTTCCCCCCATGCTTCCCAGGGAGTTGTGCAGCTGCCCGATGCGGCCCTGGTGGGCGCCGAGCTTGACGTCGACGAGAGCCTGCGGACGCCGGAACAGGCCGCCTCGCGCGATGGTGTGCATCTCGGTGGAGAAGAAGCCGACCGGGACCTTGCCGTCGTCGTCCAGGTGCGCGGACAGGCTGAGGATCTGGTCGCTCAGCCGCTGGACCGAGCCGTCGTTGAAGAAGTCCGTCATCGAGAGGGAGCGGTCGATCACGAGATAGACGGCGGCACGGCCGCCGAGGCGGTCGCTCTCGCGGAGACTGGTCTCGGCGTCCTTGTACATGTCGATGAGGTCGGGCGCGGTGCCGGCGACCTTGTCGAGGCTGATGGCCGAGGTCTTCTGAAGGGAGTGGGTGGCCACGAGATTGCTCCTTGGCGGGGTGGTACCGGCGAGTGGGTCATGCATAGAGGTGTGCTGCGCGCGGGCCGTGTGACAGGAGGCGTGGGATTCTTTGCGCCGGGCCCGGGGCTGTGTGCCCCGGGCCGTGCTCGGCTTTCGCTGTCAGTTGGGCAGAAGTTCGTCGAGGAGGCTGTCGATGTCGACGGCCTTGGACTCCTGGCCTGCGGCGACAGCCTCGTAGGTCTTGGCGAGCCACTCCTTGATGGGGGCTGCCATCCCTTCGAGGCGTGCGTATCCGTCGGGGGTTTCCAGTTCGATGCTGATGCTGCGGTCCTGAAGCGGGCCAACCGGGGTGATCTTCACATCGCCGAGCCCGGCGGGTGTCGTGATGCCCTGGGCGAGCAGCTCCCGGGCGAACGTCCATCGCACGACCTCGTCGGGCGTGACGTCGAAGGAGAACTGCACCGCGTAGGGGTCGGTGTCCTTGTAGTACAGCCGCACGGGGACCGGCACACGTGTGTCCGGGTCAGCCACGAGCGTCATGTGAGTCTTCAGTTCCAGGCCGGGAAAGCCCATGGGTGATTCCTGTTCTTCGGCGGCGGGAGGCGCACGGCGAGGCGGGCGGCGGAAGGCAACGCCCAACCGATATCCAAACAGTACAACTATATTTCCAATTAAGCAACATCCCAATATGGGTCCGCTGATCAACGACCTCTGCCCCGGCAGTCGAGAAGCGCAGCAGGCCCGGGGGGCGGATCTTGATCGACTGAACGGTCTGCGCAGGTCGCCATCGGTTTCCGATCGCCACAGCGACCGATCCGATCGGCTGCCCTGAGCCGATCGCGACCGGTCGGGATCCGATGCCGGCCGATCAGCGGGCCATTCATGACAGGGCCTCGATCGCCTCCTTGAGGGCGGACAAGTAGAGGCCGCGGGGCGAGCCGTCCAGCTCCCGGATCCGCTCGGAGGACAGGTCAACCTGCGAGGCGTCCAGTTCGCGGCGTAGGGCCTTGCCGAGTTCGCGGAGCCGGTCGATGTCGCTCTTGTCGTCCCAGCGCCCCCAGCGGTCGGCGTCGTGTCGCCGCAGATGGGAGTGCAGCTGGTCGTAGGTGAGATAGGCCGGATCATGCTCCAGCGTGAACGCCTCCCGCAGGATGCGGACGATGCCGGGCAGGGGCTCGGCGCCGCCCTGTTCGGCGGCAGCGGTGCCGGAGTCCAGGAGTTCCAGGAGCTCGTGCCACGCGTCGAGCAGTCCTGCCTCGTCGAGGGTGAAGGTCAGGTCCGGCCGGCCTGCGGCCGCACGCTCGGCTCCGATCCTGGCCGCGTACTGCGCGGTGACTTCCCGCACCTGGTAGCGGACCGGGCGGTCGGGCATACCAGGCAGGCCCTGCGCGTACAGCTGGCCCGCATCGTTGACCTCGGTGTGGGTGGCTGCCCGCAGGAGATCTGCGCGGTACCCCTCGGCGATTGCTCCCCCGCCCAGCAGTTCCGTGACGTCCACGCGCCGGCAGGCCCCCAGCAGCTTGCCGGACAGCTTCGGGCCGATGGCCTCGCCGAGCCAGTCCCGGGTGCCGAACTGGCTCCCGCCGATCACCCAGATCGCTTCCTTGCGCCCGAGCAGGAGCAGTCGGATCAGCAGGGTCTTCGCCTGGGCCGACAGCTGCGCCCACTCATCGACGAACACGACGATGGCCGGGTGCTCGGGCGAGACGCGCCATTTGTTGCCCCAGCCGTAGCGGGCGCGCTGCCGGGCGCGGGCCGGGCACAAGGTGAGGAGGAGGAACTTCAGGGTTGCGACGATCTTCTCATCGTCCATGCAGGCGTCGAGCGTGATCGCCTCGCCGAGGTCCCCGACGCCGGTGCCGACCGGGTCGAGGTTGAAGGCGACCGCGTCCTTGCAGGCCGTGACGACCTCGGCCATGGCCAGCATGACGCCTGACTTGCCGGCGCCGGAGTCGGCGACCATCAACAGCATCAGCCCTGCGAGGGCGAAGGCGAGCGGCTTGGCGTCCATGGAGACGCCGTAGTCAGCTGGGTCGAGGATCGACATCGACAGCGGCGCCCGGTACGGGACGTCGCCGACCAGTTCCGGGCTGAACGGCGAGCGTTGCATCATGCGGACCGTGCAGGCCTCGCCGGCGTCTGGGTCACCCTCGATCAGCAGGCCGTTACGACGCAGTCTGAGCAGGGTGATCAGTCCCTTATAGGTGTCGTCCTTGTTCAGGTCGTCAGGGGTGCCGGTCTTGAATGAGACGCGGGCGGACCAACCCCACGGCTCCTGGGTGACGTCGGTGACCTGGTCGACGTCCTGCCCTTCGTGCAGCAGGGCGCGGCGGAGGGCTTCGCCGGCCTCGCCAGGGGTGGTGGCCTGCGCGATCGGGAAGGGGGTGAGGTCTTCCTCGGTCTCGTCGGCCGGTGCGCTGCCGGGGGTCTCGGGTGCCTTCAGGGCAGGAAGGTCCAGTTCGGGCAGCAGCAGGTCCTCGGGGACGGGTCGCTCGGCGAGTTCGAGCGGATGGTGGGTCAGCCACCAACCGGCGGCGGCAAGCACCGGGGCCGCGGCCAGCAGCGTGGAGGGGATGCTGGCCGCCACGAGCCCTGCGACGCCCAGGACGGGCAGCAGGGCGCTGAAGCGGCCGAGCGCCATCAGGGAGCGGGCCCGGCGGATCTGCTCCGGGGTGGGCTGCTCGGGAGCGAAGGGCACCGACTGCAGTGCGTCCAGGCCGTTTCGGCGGCGCCTGAGCTCGCGGCTCAGGTCACGGATCGCCTGCTTCTCGGCCGCCTCCAGACCGTACGCCGCGGCGTCCTCGAGCCTGCGCTGGAGCTTCTTCTCCAGGCGGTGGACTGCGGTGAGGGCCTCCTCGCGGCGGGCGCGGTCGGCTTCCAGGGGCCTGTTGACGATCCTGCGGCGGATCTCGTCGTCGGACATGTAGCCCACGCGCAGCCAATGCCGTGCCGCGGACAGGGCGTTCCGCTGGCCTGGGAGGATCTGGCCGGCGATGGCGGCCGCGGCGGTGCGGGCGCAGTGGGCCACCCGCCGGGCGGCGGTCCACGATCGTGGGACGCGCTCATCGGCCGGTGGGTCCTGCGTCTCGCGTTGAGGGCCGGGCTCGTCCTCGTCGACGATCTCGGCGAATACGAGCTCGCCGTAGGGGGCCAGTTCGGTGCTGTCCGCAGGGTCGTGGGGGTGTTGCATGGGGTACAGGGCTCCTCGCCGAGGGCGGAGGCTGGCGCGGGCGGCCGCCACGCACGGGTGGCGTGCGGGCGGCCGTCGGCGGCGTCAGCCTCCGAAGATCCACAGGCCGATGTTGTTGCCGGTCAGGGTGGTGGCGCTGACGATCACGCCCATGAAACCGAGAGAGGTGCCGTAGCAGATCGCCACGACCGCCCCGCCGGCCATCTCCTTCCAGTCGGCCGGCTTCCACTTGGCCGCGTACAGGACCACGAGGTAGTAGGTGATGCCGCACAGGCCGATCGCGGCTCCGCCCGCCGAGACCGGTGTGACGGCCGTGCGCGGCGCGTTGGTGTTCACCTTCGCGCCGGCGCCCTCTTCGGCGGCGGCCTGTCCCAGGTGGTTCATGGCGGCGCGCAGGGCTCCAGCTCCTTCGCCGAAGAGCCCGCGTGAGTTCACCGTCACCAGCAGGACGAAGAAGAAGACCAGCACGAACGTCTTCTTCTTTCGGAGGAGCTTCTTCTTGAATCCGGCGATGACGGCCGTCGTGGCCATCGCCCCGAAGAGGAGTGCACCGAAGCCGGCGTTGGCGGATTGATTGTCGAAGATGTCGATCGCAAGGTCCATGGTCAGGCTCCGGCAAGAAGGTGTACGACGGCGCGCCAGGTGACGATCACCAGGCCCGAGACCCCGGCCCAGATCACCGGGCGGGTGATGATCCAGCCGAGGCGGGAGCGCACAAAGCGCCAGGTCAGCCGCCCGGTGGTGGTGGCCACCGACAAAGTCGCGCGGCACAGCAGGCCAAGGGGGTGATTGATGCCCGCGCCGATGACGACGGCACCGGCGACACCCAGGACCGCGCCGGCGGAGACCAGGGGCGCCTCCAGGCCGTGCGCCGTGAAGGCATCGGCTGCCCACCGCGAGGCGGGGGCTCCGTGGAGGGGCACCAGGTTGACGACGGCCAGGCACAGGAGGTTGCGGCCCAGCTGCAGTCGGCCCCAGTCGACCTCGTTGCCGCTGGAGTCCGTGGCGTTGGTCCGCTCGATCACGGCAGCGAGCAGGTCGGTCCAGCCGAACCCGAATGCGGCGCCGACGGCCTTCTCCACACCGCGGCTGACCACCTCGGTGATGTCGAGTTCCGAGCCCGGGGCCGGGAAGGGGGCGTGCGACGGCAGCGCGGGCGGGGGCACCGACCCGGTGACCGCGCACTCGGTCAGAGTGGGATCGGCCCTGACGCAGGTGTCACGGATCGGGCAGCCGGTGCAGCTGGCCGCCGGAGTTGCCGCGCCTGTGTCGGCCTGCTTCTTGGAGAAGTTGGAGTGCGACGCGGACGGCATCAGCGGCTCCCGGTCTTGGTGCTGGCCGCCGCGGTGCGCCGCTCGGGCATGGGACGGCGAGAACGGGGCCGCGGACCCAGGCCGTCGACGACATACAGCACGGGCCTGCCCGATGCGAGGGCGTCCGGGCCGGCCAGGTCCGCGGTGACCTGTTCCGGTGCTCCGGACCTCGTCGCCGAGCTTTCGTCCGCAGTGGCGGGTGCGAAGCCCGGGGGCAGCGCGGGCAGGTCGCCGTGTGGCCCGCGCTCAGCGTTGAGCAGGGGGACCGCCTGGGTGGAGAGCACTGTGGCCGGGTCCAGCGGGCGTGCGGCGGCGAGGGGGAGGCTGGCGTAGGCCTCGTCCTCCCACTGCTGGCCCTTGCGGGCGGCTGTTCGCACCTGGCGTGCCCGCCGGGTGCGGCGTGCCGTGCGCTCGCGGCGCTCGGCGCGCTCGGAGGCCGACTCCCGGGTGCCGTAGCGGGCCCGGGCAAGGCGGTGGTCGTCTCCGCCGATAAGCCACCGCAGGCGGCCGGGCAGGCGCCAGCGGCCGATCCAGTGCCGGCGGGTGCGGGCGTGGGTCATGATGTGCGAACTCCCGTTTCGTGGAGGAGGGAGACCCGGCCGGGCCCTGGAAAGCGGGCCGGGTCTCCCGGTCTTGGTGCTCCGAGCCGGAGCAGTTGTCAGACGCCTGCGAGGTCCTGGCTCAGCCGGCCCTTGGCCTTGGCGTTGAGGTAGTTGGCGATCGCCAGGGCGCGCCCGTCGGCGATCGTTTCGCCGCTGGAGCGGACCTCGTCCGAGATGCTCCGCTTGCTCAGCGGCTGCTTTCGCGCGAGGAGGCGCTCCACCGCGGCGCGTTCCTTTTCCTCGAGCACCACCTCCTCCTCGTCTCGTTCCGCACCACTGGTGCGCTCCTGTCCGTTCCGGGTGCCGGGATCGTTCCGGTCCGTGCGCCGGTCCGCCCCATCCGGTGCGTGCTGCTTCCGCGCCGGCGTTGCCGCGCCCCGTTCCGCGGTGCGCTCGGGCACCTGTGCCCCTGGCGGCGGGTGTTCCGTTCCGATTCCGGGCGGGGCGGAACGCGGCAGTCCGGTGCGGGGCGGAACGCCGGGAAAGTCCTGCTCAGCCTCGGGGTGACCGAGTGGAACGAGGCCGTCGTTCCACTCCGTTCCGCGACCGTGCGCATGGGGCGTCACCCCTGCAGCCTGGAGCGTTCCGGCCCAGTGCGCCCAGGTTCCGGCGGGCGTTCCGCCCGGAACGCTCCAGACCGTGCGGAACGACGGAACGGCGCCCGGACCGGCTCCGGAACGAAGTCCGTCGGTCGGCACGCGGGGAATCACGATGCGGTGCAGGGCCGTGCCGGAACGGAGCGCGTTCCGGTCCGCCAGCTCGATGCCGGCGGCGTTCCAGGCGCGTTCCAGCGTGGACAGTGCGGCGTTGTCGATCGTCAGCGACCAGGCCGTCCAAGACCGCACCGGGAACCGGACCCAGCGGATCAGGCCGATCTTCGGCCGTGCCCGGGAGACCAGTCCCTGCTCCCGCAGGTACTGGCGGTGGACCAGGGAGGCATACAGCTCCCACAGCACCATGCCGACGACGCTCATGGTCGCAAAGGCGACGGACGCCTGCGTCGGCCGGCCGCCAGGCCCACAGTGATGGGCGTAGTTCATCGCGGCCGCGCCGGACGCGAACACCCACGTCATGATCCGGTAGATGGTGCCGGCGTCACCCTGCTGCCGCGCCTGGTGGTACATCCAGCCGGTGAACGCGGTCGTGAGCTCCCAGGCGGCGGCGAAGCCGAGGGCGAAGACGGTCCACCATCCGAACGCTTCCTTGGCGTAGTCGGTCTGGGACCACCAGGCCACGGCCATCGGGGCGAGGATCGGACCGGCGACGAGGCCCCGGCGGGCCTGGTTGCGAACCATCTCCCGTACCCACCGGCGCCCCTGGGAGAGGCGGTGGGCGAAGGTCGGACGTCCTGCGGCCTCTTTGTGCTCGCGCCGCGCCGTTGCCCGCTGAATGCGGCCCTGCTGACGCAGACGCTTCCGCTCCTGCCTGCGGGCGGCGCGCGAGCGCGCCCGCTCCCAGGCCTCCTGGGCGTGGCGGAGCAGTTGCTCGGCGGCTTCCTCCTTCTCCATCGCTGCGGCTTCCCGGGCGGCAGCCTTCTCGGCAACCGTGGCGGCTCGCTCCTCGGCTGATGCGACCGTCGCCGCTGCGGTGGTGCGCAGTTCTTCGACGTCGCGGGCGGCCCGTTCCCGTTCGGCCCTGGTGCCTGCGGCCGCCTGCCGACGGAGCTCTTCGGCCGCGGACGTCGCCTCGCTGCGGATACGTTCTGCCTCTGCCTCTGCGGCGCGCAGCCGGGCATCGGCTGCCTCGGCGTCGCGACGGGCCGCGCGGGTCCGTTGCTCGGCCAGGAGCCCGGCGTCGGTCAGCTCCTTGTCGGCGGCCAGTTGCGCTTCTTCGCGCAGTCGGCAGGCGTGGGCGGTGGCCTCCTCGATGGCGGCCCGCCCTTCTGCCTCAGCAGTTGCCAGGGTGTCGGCGGCCTGGCGGTCGGCTGCTTCCTTCGCCGCCTCCGCCTGGGCGGCAGCGTCGGCCTTGAGGCATGCCCCGGCCTCCCGGGCACGGTCCTGGAGCGCCTCGGCCCGGCGCTCTGCCTCCGCTCGGATGTGTGTGGCCTGCGCTTCGGCCGCCTCCAGGAGGACAGCGGCCTTCTCCTGGGCGCCGGCCTCGCAGTTCCTGGACTTCTCCTCCGCCAGGCCGACGATGTCGGCCGCGCGGTCCCGCGCATCGGCGAGTACGGCCAGGGCCTCGAGCGCGTCGGCGGCGATGGCCGGGGAGTCGGCTTCCACGGGGCGCGAATTCGGGGCCGGCGGCCGGGGACTGGGGGCTTGGCGGCGTCGACGACGGGACGACTTGCTCACCGTCGTGCTCCTTTGCGGTGGGACGCGTGCGCTGCAGCCGTGTCGCTGAACGCGGCGTCGGTGGGTGGTCGTGAGGGTGGCGCTGGCTCGCCGAGCTGACGGTGGTCTCCGGCTCCGTCGCGAAGCTGACCTTCCGTCCCGCGGGCTACTCCTCCGCGTCCTGCTCGTCCTCGGCCTCGTGGGGGCCGAACAGGGCACGGTCCAGTTCGGCCTCGTTGGCCAGGGGACCGTCCAGCGGCGGCGTGACCGCGGGGCTCACGGGGCGGCCTTCCGGCGGCCCAAGGAGTAGAGCCGGGCGCACGTTCCGTCGTTGTGGGCGTCGGCCTGGCTGGTGTACCCGTATCGGGCCAGCAGGCTGGCGGCGATCGTCAACTGGCAGACGGCCGGGCGGCGGAGTCGGCCGCTGTGGAGTCCGCGCTTGCTCGAGGTCGTGGTGAGGGCCATGGCTACTCGCAGAAGTGCTGGACCGGGTAGTACCCGCCGCACGAGACGCAGTAGTACAGCGGCTGCTGCTCGTACCCGATGACGAGGTGCAAGGCGATCGGCAGTCTCATGGTGGATGTCCTTGTCACTCGGCGGTCCGAGGTCGTGTCATCGCCGTCGGCAGGTGCCGTCCGGCGGCTCACCTCGGCCGTGCTGGATGACGTCGTGCCCTTGCGGGTCTCCGTCGGCCCGGTCGGCGGTGGTGGCGCTGTCGAGGTGTGCGCGTGCTGCCTCCGAGGCGCCGCGGGATACGGCGCCAGTGGTCGGCGAGGCCGGCGGCGGGGCCGGCTGCCTGACCCAGGCCCGGTAGGCGTCGGCTTCGACGCGGGCCTGGTGCCATAGGGCCAGGAGAATGCCGACCAGCGCGGTCGGCTGCGGGCCGGCGCCGTCCTGCACAACCACGGGCACGGGGATGACCGGTAGTGCGCACTTCGTGTGCAGGGCGTGCATCAGGCGGCGGTTGAGGATCCGGAGCTCGTCCTCGTCGGAGCCGTCGGGGGACGGTGCAGTGGTGTGGTCGGTCATGCGGCCCACCCCGTCGCGCGCCGGTGGTTCTTCCGCAGCTGCTCCAGTTTGGAGACTGCTGCGCTGAGCTCGGCGTGGTTCTTGTTGCGGTATTCGGGCTTGACGGACAGACCGATGTGAGATCGGGCCAGCCCCAGCACCTGGCGAGCCGCGTGCAGCCGCATGGTCCGCTGCTCGTACGGGGTACGGTCCCGGACCCGAGCCGCGGCCAGCCGTTCGGCTTCCATGCCGGCGAGGGCGAGCTGGTCCTCCTCGGTGATGCCGCCGCGCACCGCGAGGTCCTGGGGGGCTTCGGGGTAGCGCAGGGCGAGTTCGAGGCATGCCGCGGCGATCGGGCACCGCGCGCAGTACTTGGCGATGGTGTCCTCTCGGCGCGCGTGCCACTGCTCGTCCAGTTCCTCGTCGCGCCGGTAGAAGGCGTCGACATCGTTAGTGGTGCTGCAGCGGCCGAGCAGGAGCGCTTCGTCCAGCTGGCGCTCGCGCATCTGGCCGGCGACGGCGTGCCCGTCGGGACCCGTGAGGTAGCCACTTTCGGCGAGGGCGGCCGGCGTGAGGGTGCTGACGAGTTCGTGTGTGATGTCGTCGCTGGTGAGGGTGATTCGGCTGGTGGTGCCCGGCGTGGGGCGACCGGCTGTCATGCTGGTCATTGCGTCGTCTGTCTTTCGTGACGGGAAGGGGTCGGCGTGCATCACCACGGCCTTCGAGGGCTCCAACCCCCTCGGAGGCCGATTTGCGCGTGGCGCGCCACGAGATGCGGGACCATGCCCACATCTGGCTTACCTGGCTCATGCCAGATAAGCCAGATGCGATGATGTTGCCCCGCCTTCCGGATCAAGTCAAGGGAGACCGACATGACGATCGCGGCCCTGCAGCCCGCACCGGGGTGGCCGTACGGCAGGATGTCCCGCATGGCCACGCCCCCGACCAGCAGACACGACCTCGCCGAGCGCCTGCGCAAGGAGATCCGCGACGGCGCCCCCGCACGCACCGCCGGCACCGTCGTCTCGGGGCGCCAGCTCGCCAAGGAACTTGGGTGCGCGCGCAACACGCTGATCGGCGCGATGGAGCTCCTCGAGCAGGAGGGCCTGGTGCGGTCGATCCCCAAGGTCGGCTACATGGTGCTGTCCCCCGCGGCCGCCTTCGAGGCGCGCCTCGACAAGCTCGGTCACGTCCACCCCGTCCCCGGGCAGGCCGACGACCGGACCGACATGGTCACCACCGCCGTACGCAAGGCCTCCGTCGGCGTGGCAGCGGCCCTGGGCAGTCCACCGGAGTCCGCTGTCGTGCTGCGGCAGAGCGTCCTCAGCCGGGGCGGCGCCCCCTGGGCCATCCGGGAGCTGTACGTCCCGAAGGGCATCGCCGACCTCGCCCGCCGGCTTCTGGACGTCGATCCTGTCGACGAGGACCTGATCCTGAAGGAGGCCGGCCTGCCGGAGACCGGGCACTTGCACGCCATCTCGGCGCGGCCGGCATCCGACCAGGAGGCAGCCCTGCTCAAGTCGCGTGCGGTCACCGTGCTTACGGTCCGGCGCGTGAGCTACAGCGGTGAGCAGACCCGGAGTTGCGAGTTTCTGCTCATCCATGCCGATAGAGTCAGTTTGACCGATTCATCAGGGAAGCTGCCCAACTAAGGGGAATGGGCTGTGAAGTGATCCCTGATCAGCGCGACGCGCCGCATGTACCGGTCCGTCCACAGCCTGTGCACTTCCGGTGCGGTTGGGGATAGGGTGACCATCGATTGATCTATTGCTAGCCCTGACAACACGATGCCCCCAGACCTTGAGCAAGTCCGGGGGCGTATATCGGGTTCGAGAAACCGGATAAGGCGGTGTCTCGTGGTGGAGCGTACCCGCACCCACGCACAAATGCACAGTCAGCCCGGCTTCCGCGCTGCGTTCACGACGCCGTCGAGCCGGGGCTTTTTGCTGTGCGGACACCGCACGTCGCTCATCGCCCTCACCGAGGAGGGCGGCATGTCGTAGAACTCTCGGGCGGGCGCTCCCTAGCAAGGAGCGCTCCTCGCCCTTCCCCGCCGGTTCGGAGTTAGCAGCTCCTCTGCCGGCCGTCACCGCTCTTACGGAGTACCAGCTCCGTCGAGCGAAGAGCCAGGCCTCTCGGCCTGGATGATCACTGCCTCCCAGCAGCTAGCCCCGAGGGGCTGACCCCGAAGGGCCTTTGTCATCCCTGGAGTGCACCAGGGTGATCGGAGTACATCTTGCAGTACCGCCATGGCTTTTGTCAGCTCAGCAGGCGCCCGGGACCGCCGTTCTCGGCCATTCACCCCCCAATGGTCACCTCGGTGTCACATTTCGTGACAACCGTTTGGTCCGGTTCGGGGCATTCAGCGGCTTCTGCGCCGCCGTCGTCGACGAAGGGGCCGAGAGCAGGCTCCTCGCTCTGTCCAACAGTTTTCGCCGGCTGATCCGCTCTCTTGGCCAAGACGGCGAGGGGACGCGCCGCGCCTCCCTCCCACCTTCGCCAAGGCTGCCCGCGCTCTGCTGCACGGCACACGCCGCCCGTCAGCAGGTGCGCTTGCGGCACAGCACGCTGTACCGCGAGCGCGCCGGGGTTGACATCCCCTCTGATCGCAGCGGGGCGCATGGTCCCATCTGCAAGGTCGTCTCTGCACCCATCCCGCAGAGGCGGCGGCTCGAGCGCACCGTCGACGGATCGTCACTCCGGCGACCGTGCGCGGGAGAAGTGTGTCCAGTTCCCTGCCCCTCACCACCACGTCCGTTGCAGGCCCGGTGCCTCGACCGCGGCCCGCGGACTCGTCCTGCCTGTCCAGCAGCCAGACGCCCGTACGGCGTCAGCGTGTCAAGGTGCCGATGCGGTTGGTGGAGTCCCCGCACTACGCGGACGTGGCTCTGGCCGTCTACATGAAGATCAAGGCGCTCGGGCAGCGCCCGGAAGGCTGTACCGCAGGCACCACGGTGCTCGCGTCGTACCTCGGGCTGTCGCGGTCCTCCGTCGAACGCGGCATTGCCCAACTGCGCAGGCCCGGGCCAGACGGGGTGATCGAGCTCCCCGTCAACCAGCGACGGTCGCTGCCCGGCGGGTGCGGCACCACGGCGCAGCGCCGTGTACGACCGATACAGCGGGACGAACGGTTCATCTGGCTGCCGGTCGCCGCGTGCGAGGACCTGACCCCGCGGCAGTTGCGTGCGTACGCGGTGCTCTGCTTCGCCCAGATACAGCACATTCCTCTCACCGAAGGCGAGCTCGCCGGACATCTCTACCACCACTCCGGTGCGCGCGCGGGGACGACGCTGTCCGCGGCATCTGCGGGGAAAATCGTGGACGCTCTGGAGGATGCCGGCTGGGTGACCGTGCTGCGCAGGTCGGGCGTGCAGGGACGGCACCAGTTCATCGCCCATGACGTACCCCCGGCCCCGGGCAGCACCCAACCCTCCTCGCCTGTGGAGAGCACCTCACCGACTTCGCGACTTGATGAGGGATCGGGTCTGGAAGCTGGTGAGGGATCGCTCGCGACTAAGGAAGACCACAGGATTGACCGACCTGATGACGAGCGCCGCTCTGACTCACCCGCCGTAGGCGAAGTACAGGTAGACAAGGGCGCTCGGCCTGTGGATAACTCGGGCTCGAACCCTGCGCACGACCAGGTCCAGGACGGTTTCGCGCTCCGCGCGGAGCAGGAACTACCCCGCTCTCAGGCATCCCCAGCCGCCCGCAGCCACTACGACGGCCCACCGCTGACGCTGCACCCGCGCATTGTCGAGGTCCTCGAACCCGTGCAGGTGCTGTACGAGCGAGCGAACACGTTCATGCAGCGGCGGATCGCCCGCGAGGTCGGCCGCCAGCTCGATCACGGATGTGACTCCGACCGGCTTCGGCAGCGCTTGCGTACCCGCTTCGCCGGGGTGTTTCTGTCGGACATCAAGGACCCGGCCCGGTGGCTGATGGGGGTGGCTCTGCCGAGGTGGGGCTGCGGGCATCTGGCCTGCGAGAGCGGAGTGATGTGGCCGAGCGGGGAGCCCTGCGCGGCATGTGCGGACATCCGCGCCGCACGTCGACAGGAGCTCGAGCGGGAGCGCCGGATCGAGCTGGGGCAATGCCCCGACCACGGCCTGGGCGGGCCCGGCGTCACGTGTGCCGAATGCGTGCCACCGGCTTCGCGGCGCCCGGTGCTCGGCAACGCCGCCGCCCCGCCGGCGCCCGCGGACCTCTCCGTCTGCCGGGAGTGCGGCTGCCGGATCCGGCTGGTCGGTCCCGCACTCGCTGATCGGATGTGCAGGCTCTGCCGGGAAGCGAGCCGGTCGGCGCGGGCCGTCGCACAGCATCCCGGCCCGGCGCCGCGGTGCTCCGGCTGGCGCGGGGAAACGTGCGACCGGCCGGCCATTCCGACCCGCAGTGTGTGCGCGCGCCACCGGGCCAGGGAACTGCGCGCCGAGGCTGCCGGATGATGCGCGCGGCCGCGATCCCCCGAGCCTTGGCCGGCGCGCGGCAGGACGCGCGCGCCACCGAGGTGCGCGTCCCGCCGCGCGGTCCAGCGCACCGTGGTGCGCGCGCCTCAGGCGCACGGTCCTCCCTCCGGCACGCACCTGCTGACCGTCCCGGCGCGCGGCGCGCGCACTGCCGCACGTCTCCCGGAGCCGACGCGCACTCAGTCAGCCGCGCCGCGCGCCGGTACTTGAGGGTGCCGGCAGCACTCCAGAAGCCTTCGGCACCGCCGTTCACCCTCAGAGGCGCCGATGACCATGTGTCACCGCTGACAGGCGAAGCAGGTCCTGGGGACACGGCTCATATTCCGCGCATCACCCCCTTGGCCACCTCCTGCCGCTTTCCGCGGCACCCCCTTGTCCAGCTCGCGGAATCCCCCCTTCCGCCCCTTGTCCACCTCTGCAACCTCCGGCGTGACCCCCTTGTCCACGTCCGCTACCGCAGGCCGGCGGCCTTGGCCAGGTAGCGGCCGACCCGGGCGGACGGCAGTTCGTATCGTGAAGCCCGGCGCTGCTCTTCCCCGCCTCGCCAGTCACCCTGCGTCATATTCTCCGGCCTGAGGGCAGACGAAGCGGGCGCGGCGGGTCTGGGCGCCGCGCACTGGGTGCCGCACGGGCGTTTGCCCGGGACGCCAGACGGTGCGGCGCCCTGTCTCTCGCGCGCACGGGAACGGCGCGCATCGCGCACCGGCGGGGCGCGCGCACCCCGCGGGGAACCGCACGGGCGCGCCGATGCGGTGCGGCGTCGGACCGCACCGGCGCGCCCCCTTCCGCCCTCTCGGTGCGCACCGACGCGCACCGACGCGCACCGGTGCGCACCCCCTTGTCCAGGTGCGCGCACCGGCACGCGCACCTCGTGCGCACCCCTTGTCCAGGTGTGCAGCCCGCGTCGCCGCAGAGCGCGATTCGACGTGTTTCTCCTTGACAGTCCTCGCCGCCCCACGTGGTCAGACCGCGGACAAGGGGGGTCAAAAGATCGTCAGCGGCATCCCCACCGGATGACGAAGGACGGTCACGGATGTCGCACATCACCAACACCCTCAGCTCTCTGTCCGCCTCGGCTACTGACGAGGGCTCCAGCACCCTGCGGAGCCTGAACCGCGACTGGGCGGTCCTGTGCGAAAGCACCCGCGCCGGCGACGCCGTCGCGCACTGGTCGGACGAACACCTCCCGTTCGAGGGCGCTCGCACCCCGCAGGACGTGGTGGACCGGATCACCGGTCTCTTCCGTCGTGGTGCCTGGGAGCAGCACGACCAGGCGATGCTCTTCCTGTTGCAGCGGGTCCAGGAATCGGGGTCCGACCGCGACCTCGCCTGGTGCACCGCTGCGCGCGTGATGCTGCCCAAGGCCGTGTCGATGGCCAAGTCGCAGCAGCGTGACGGGATCCGATGGGACGACATCGTCTCGTCGATGTTCAGCGCGCTGTTCGAGGTCGTGGGCACCTACCCGCTCGAGCGACGGCCGCGGGGCGTCTTCGCGAACATCGCGATGGACACGCTCGTCCTGGCGCAGAAGACCCTGGCCGCCGACTACGACAACCGCTCGGTGCTGCAGGAGATAGGGGACACGCTGCTGCCGCTCGCCGGCGACCGGGCCGCAGCACTGCTGCCATCCGGCGGTCCCGACCCGGCGACGCAGGCGCAACTGGCCGACTGCCTGGTGCGCGCGGTCGAGCTGGAGATCGTCAGCCGCGACGAGCCGGAGCTCAGCTCCGACGACCCCCGCGCCGAACTGCTCTCCCTGGTGATGTGGGCGGTCGACATCCAGGCGCTGAAGATCTCCGACGCGCAGCGGATCGCGAGCTACTACCTCGATTCCGCCGCCACCCCCGAGCGCACCCCCCGTACCCGGCGGTCGATGGGCAGTGAAGGCGCGCGCCTGCGTCAGCGGGCCAGCCGTGCCGTCCGCCCGCTGCGCGAGGCGGCGCTTCAGACGCGGCGGTCGGCCGCCTGAAGTTTTCCGCCCTCCTCTGTCACACGGCGGGCCGAAACCACACCTCTACGGGTGATCCGCGTACGGCCCTCTTCCCCACTCTGACCACCGATTTCACGGGAGTACTCCATGGCTGCCGCCCCCTTCACCGGTCCCGCCCGCTCCGGTCCTCTGGCCGATGAGGACGAGACCCGCGTGGCCTCCGCTCGCATCACCGCGACCCGCCTGGGGACCGCGTTGGTGCGGGACCCCCTCGACCGGACGGTGCACGAGCAGATGCGCCAGTTCCTCGACAACGACTCGGAACCCGCCCTCCAGTCCTGGGAGTCGCTCAAGGCGCGCACCCCCGAGCAGCTGAAGTCCCGCATCGCCGAGCTCCTGACGGCCCAGGCCCAGCGGAGCGTGTCGTGAAGCGGGCACGGCGCAAAGCTCGTCGCGAGCAGCAGGACTGGCCCGAGGACTCGGTCGCCGAGACCAGCGAGCCGGCCCAGACCGAGCAGGACGACGTCGACGAGCAGCAGTCCATCGGGTGGAAGACCGGTACGGCCGGGCTCGCCGGTCTGACGCGGCTGGCCCGGGCAGGCGCCTGGGCGCTGATCGCCTCCGGCCCGCTGATCGGGGTCATGGCCCTGTTCGGCTCGTCGGCGCCTGCCCAGAGCGCGGCCAAGGCGACGCCCGCGGTCAAGTCGAGCGCCTCCACCGGCCCGGCCGGGTTCGCGCAGTTGTTCGTAGGCGCCTACCTGGAAGCGGGAGAGGGGACGGAGCAGAACCTGGCCCCGTACTACTCGGGCAGCGTGGCCCTCACCCACCCGGCCGGGACTCGAAGTGCCCTGCGGACCCAGGCGATGGACGCCCGCGAGGTCTCCCCCGGCTACTGGAGCGTCACCGTGGCGGTCAACGTCGCGGCGAAGTCCAAGAAGGGCGGCTACACGGACGCCGGCGTGCAGTACTTCCGGGTCGGCGTGCAGTCGACCGGCTCCGACGACACCAGCGCGTACACCGCGGTGTCCTTGCCGGCGCAGGTCGCGGCGCCGGCCGCGCTCAAGCCCGGTGACCTCGGATATCCCACCTCACGCGGGAGCGGGAGCTCCGACCCCGCGTCCGACACCGCGGCCTCGTTCCTGAAGGCGTACGTCGCCGGCCAGGGCGAGCTCGACCGCTACACGTCCCCCGGTGTCCACCTCTCCCCCGTGGTGCCGACCCCCTACACCTCGATCAAGCTCACCAGCGTCCAGGACAACTCCGAGGACAACGCCGGCACGAAGGTGCCCGGCGACGGCGTCCGCAGGCGCCTGCTGGTCTCCATCGACGCCACCGACGCGGACGGCAACACCTTCCCCCTCACCTACGCGCTCGGCCTGACCGCGCGCGCCGGGCGCTGGGAGGTCTCCTCCCTCGACGACGCACCGGCCACCGCCGCGACGAGCAAGCCGTCCAGCGCACCGAACTCGGCGGCGCCCTCCGCCCCTTCGGCTCCCTCCACGCCCGGCGGTTCCGCGCCGCCGTCCGGCAGCTGACCACGTCGCCACGACCGAAAGAGGAATCGTTCATGCACACGCTGACCGCTGACCCCAACACCGTCGTCCTCGCCGGCGACCTGCTCGACTGGGCCACCCTCAAGACCAACCAGATCGGCACGCTCATCAAGCTGGTCGTGGGTGTGATGGTGCTCGCCGCCGTCGCGATGGCGTACTGGAGGACCAAGTCCTGGGTGGCCACGCTCGTCGCGTTCCTCCTGGGCGCCCTCGTGATGTGGGGCATCGCCAACCTGCCGTCGCTGCAGACCAAGGTCGGCTCGGAGATCGAGGACACTGCCGGCGCCTCCGTGCAGGTGCCCGGTCCCGGGACCGGTGACGTCAGGGCGCTGCTGTGAGTGCGTCCGAGGAAGACCTCATCGGGCATTCCTACACCCGCGCCCGCAAGCACCCGCTCGTCATCGGCAAACTCCCGGGCGCCGGACGGATCCCGGGTGGCCCGTACACGATCACCCAGATCGTCACCATGGTCGTCGTCTTCGGCTCCCTGGCCCTGACGCAGGCACTGTGGGCCCACTTCGGTCTCGCGAACATCCTGATCATGATCGCGCTCCCGTGGGGGCTGGCCTGGGTGCTGCGCTACGCGAGGATCGACGGCCGGGACCCGGCGCGCGCGCTGCGGTCCCTGCTCATCTACGCCTCGGCGCCGGCGGGCGGGCGGCTCGCCGGCCGCCCGCAGCGGCAGTCCCGCCCCCATCTGACACGCACGACCTGCACCGTCCGCGTCACCAGCCGGCCCACCGACGAACCCGTTGCCGTCGCGCCGGCACGGGCCCCGCGCGCCGCGGGACCGACACGGCCTGCGCGTCGGACGACCGGCTCCGCGCCGATCGCCACGCCCACCGCGCCGGCCACCTCCGCGCGCACGGTGGCGCCGCGCACCGGCGGACGCAGCCAGCTGCAGAGCCTCCTCGCCTCGATCGAGGACCAGAACTCCCGTTCCTAGCGCCGCCGCCCCGCGCGCGCCCTGTTCACGAAGGACTTCCCCATGCGTCTCCCCGTCCGGCACATCAGCGGCCACCTCATCTGGACGACCAACGCCGCCACGTGGGGCGTGTGGAAGGTCGACAGCGAGAACTACACCCACGGCTCGAAAGCCACCAAGAGGGAGCGCCTCGACGCGCTCGAGGCGCTCTTCAAGGCGTTGCGCGGCGAGGCCCTGCTCCTGAGCCTGTGCCCGCAGGTCGACGCGGCCTCCGTCGTCAAGCGCATGACCGCCGGCGTCGACTGGGACAAGAGCCCGGAGTACGTCGACCTCTCCCTGAAGGTCCTCGACCAGCTCGACGGGCTCGAGCTCACGGGGCGTGTCGACTTCCTGGCGATACCCCTGCCGCACCTGGACCTCAAGCAAACCGCCAAGGCTGTTGCTTCCTCCGCCCAGGTCGAGCTCATGGCCGCGCTCGGCCTGCCGAGCCCGCCCATCTCCGCGGCCGAGGAAGCCAAGCGCCTGCTCCAGGCCAACCGCCTCGCCGCCTCGTGGCCGGCCGGCATCAAGCTCAAGGCCGCCACCGAGGCCGAGATCCTGTGGATCTACGGACACGCGGCACGGCGCGGCCTGGACGAGCCGCTGTTCCCCGAAGAGGGAACACCCCGCGGCCTGCGCGGCCGGGGGCACACCATCGCCGCCCACACCCAGGTCGTTCTCGACGAGGGCGGCCGCGGCGGCCAGCGCCGTAAGGGCCCCTCCAACCCCTTCGCCCGCCGGTACGCCAAGGTGACCACCGAACACGGCAGCAGCTACCAGGCTTTCAGCGTCCTGGCCGAGATGCCCGAGAGCTTCCGGTTCCCCGGCTCGGAATACCTGGCCGCCCTGGACGATTTCGGTTTCCCGGTCGACTGGGCGGTCCGCCTGAACATCGAGGCCGGCTCGAAGGCCGAGCCGAAGTCCCGCAGGCAGCAGCGCGAACTGGCCCACCAGCGCGGCGAGTACGACGGCGAGACCGCCGGCGTTCCCGCGAGTCTGGACAAGGCCGCCTTCGCTCTGGACGAGTACCGCGACCGGCTGACCTCCTCGGCCACCGAGGTCGAGATCCGCGCTTCCGTCGTCACCTGCGTGTGGGGCGCCACCCCGGAAGAGGCCAACGAACGCGCGGCCTCCCTGCAGCACCACTTCGGCGGCAACGACTACACCCTCACCCGACCCGTCGGCGACCAGGTGCCGCTCTTCCACGCGATGCTGCCCGGCACCAAGACGCCCCGGCCACTCCTCGACTTCACCCAGTACCTGCTGGCCAGGGACTTCGCCATGGCGATGCCGTTCAGCGGCGCCAACCTCGGCGACGACACCGGCTCCCTGTTCGGCCTGCAGCTGTCCGGCGGCGGCGTACGCCCTGTCCTCATCGACTTCAGCCACGGCCCGCGCGTCAACGCCAGCGCGAGCGCCGCGTTCGTGGGCGAGCTCGGCTCCGGCAAGAGTGTCGCCCTCAAGACCGCGATGTACTCGATCCTGTCCACCGGGCACCGAGTAGGCCAGGCCCGAAGCCGCGGCCGCGCCCTGGTGATCGACCGCACCCCGCAGCAGGAATGGAGCCGCTTCGCCCTGGCCTGCCCGGGCGAGACACAGATCATCCGCGTCGACGAGACTGCCGGCGTCTCCCTCGACCCGCTGCGGGTCTTCCGCGGCCCGCGCGCGGCCCGCTACTGCGAGTCCTTCCTCACCCCCCTGCTCGACATCGCCAGCATGTCGGTCGAAGGCGTCACGCTCGCCGAGGCCATCGAGACCACGCGCCTGGGCCCCAACCCGTCGATGACCTCGCTCATCACCAACCTCGGCCTGCGTGCCAAGACTCCGGACCCGGACGAGCCGAACGACATAGCCGTGCGCGCCGCGGCCTCCGAGCTCGTCCGCAAGATGCGGGCCCTGGCCAAGAAGGACTTGGGCCGCACGATCTTCGATCCGAAGCTGCCGGTCGTCAGGATCAGCAACGCCGACTCGATCGTGTTCGCCGTCGACCGCCTCGCCCTGCCGCGCAAGGAGGAACTCGACGAGCACCGCCTGCGCAGCCTGGAGGTGGAGACACGTTTCGGCTGGCGCCTGATGTACCTGATCACCGCGCTGTGCCGCGAGGTCGCCTTCTCCAACCCGGCCGAGTTCACCGGGGTGTTCCTTGACGAATGCTGGTGGCTCACCGCATCCGCCGAGGGCTCCAACCTCCTGCTCGAGATCATCGCCGACGGCCGCAAGCACAACGCCGGGGTTTACGCGGGCAGCCACGACCCGTACGACATCGGGCCGAAGAGCGAGATCGGCGACAAAATCCGCGCCCTGCTCAGCCACATCTTCGTCTTCCGCCACCGCAGCAAGACCCTCGCCGCCCGCTGCCTCGAGTTTATCGACCTCGACCCCGCCGACGACGAGATGATCAAGCTGATCACGGAGAACCTGAGCCCTCTCAACGTGTCCGACGCCGAGCGCAGCCTGCGCGCCGGCGAGGGCCTGTACCGCGACCTGCGCCGGCGCATCGGCGGCATCAAGGTGCTCATCCCGGCCGACGACGAAGCCGCCGACGCCATCCACACCACTCCGGGGCAGATGGATGAGGACGAGCCGGCCGTCGATGTGCCCATCGAAGGGGCACTGGCATGAAGTCCGCCTCCCGTGCCGCGCCGCGCGGCCGCGCCCTGCGGATCTGGCTGATAGCCGTGCCCCTGGCACTGCTGCTGGGCCTGTCCGCCGCGGTCGCGTTCGCGGACACGGTCCCCAATCCGCAGCCGGGACCGGCGCCCACCGCGCCGGACACCAAACCGACCCCGAAGCCGGACAAGCCCAAGCCCGAGCCCGGCAAGGACAAGCCGGATCCGTGCGACCAATTGCCCAAAGGCAGCGCCCAGTACAAGTACTGCAAGGGGGGCGACGACAGCGGCAACGACGACAAGCCGGAAGCCAAGCCGAAGCCCGAGCCGGAGGACTCCTACAACCCCATGGAGCCCCGGCCTGGCGTGACGCCGCCTGCGCCGCAGCCGGGCGATGAGAACCGGCCGGTCGAGGACTTGAGCAAGTCGCCCAAGGACGCCTCCGACGGGCTGCTGCAGCCGTTCAACGTCAAGGACAGGGACGGCGTCCCGATCAGCGCGTACAGCGTGGATTCGGACACGGGCGACTGGAACGACATTGACCTGAAGATCTGGAACCTGCTTGCGCAGTTCTTCATGGGCATCGCCAAATGGTTCATCGGCTTCTCGTGCTGGCTGATCGACTGGGCGCTCAACTTCGGCCTCGCCAAGATCCTCGTCAAGCCCGCCGACGACATCGCCACGAGCCTGCGTGACCAGGTCATCAACCGCCTCGGTCTGCCGGGACTCTTCCTGCTCTTCTCCGGCCTGTACGCGGCGTGGCACATCCTGTTCAAGAACCGCAGCCGCGGCTTCGCCGAGGCCGGCATGTCACTGGTCGTGGCCGCCGTGGCCACCACGGTGCTGCTTTCCCCTGCCCAGGTCCTGCTGGGTACGCACGACCAGCCGTCCCCCGGCGGCTCCACCATGCTGCTGAGCGACGAGGGGATGGTCGGCAAGGCCAAAGACCTGTCGCTCGAGGTGAGCGCAGTCGTGCTGTCACAGAACCCCGAAGGAGACGCCAAGCCGGAGAAGGTCTCCAAACCGATCACCGACGCCCTCGTCGACGCGTTCATCGTCAAGCCGACCCAGCTCATGCTCTACGGCAAGACGTTCAAGGATCCTGCCTGCTCGAAGGCCTTCGCCGAGGCCTCGCTGGTCAAATACAACTTCGAGCAGATGGGCATCGACTTCTTCGAGGCCAACCGAATCAACCCCACGGGTGAAGCCACCTACGCAGCCCAGCTCACCAACGCCGGCGAGCACTTCACCAAGGTCTGCAAGGTCGAGAAGGGGGATGCGAAGAAGGCGTCGGCCGACATGACCTTCTCGGCCGCGTTCGTCGCGCTCGCCGCGATCATCGTGTCCGTCCTCATGGTGCTGGTCACCGGTACCTTCCTGGTCTCGCAGGGCTGGTTGGCGTTCGAAGCGATGAAGGGGCACTGGGCCCTGGCCGCCGGCATCCTGCCGGGCGGCGGCCGCGGAGTGCTCTGGCGCTGGGTCTCCGCGATCGTCAAGGCGATCCTCGGCGTCATCCTCGCGATCTTGTTCCTCGCCATCTTCATCGTCGTGATCATCGCGCTAATCGACGCGGAGACCGGGGAGATCCTTGCGGTCAAGTTCATCTGCCTCGACCTGGCCGCGGTCGCCGGGCTGGTCGGCCAGAAGAAGATCAAGGAGACGGCGAAGCAGGTCAGCGTCAACCTCAACCGCCGTCTGGCCAACGCCCGGGTCGGCGGCAGCCGCCAGAGCGTCTTCAACCAGTTCGGCCGCTACGCCGAGACCGCTCCCGGCATCAAGCAACTGTTCGGCGAGGCACGCGGCGAGGCTCGCAAGGTCACCCAGCCGCTCTCCCGAGCCGGGCGCAGCGCCAAGCAGATGTGGATGGGACCGCCGCAGCGAGGAAAGCGCGGAGGCCGCCTGCGCTCTGCCGCCCGCCTGGCGGCCAACACCGCAGCGGCCGTGGGCACCGGCGGTGCCGCCACCGCCGCGAAGGTCGCAGCCCAAGGCGCCGCCAAGCAGGCACTGCGCCGCCGGCTCGCCGCGGCTGCCACGAACAAGCTGTCCCAGTCCCGCGGCGGACGCGCCACCCTCATGGCCAGCAAGGGCGCAGCCGCGAGCGCCCGCTTCGGCTGGAAGGCAACCAAGGTCGCCGCGCTCGCCACCGTGGGCGCCCCGGTCGGGATTCCCCGTGGAATCGCCGCCGCCAAGCGGGGCGGCACCGCCACCGCCGCGCGCGCCAACGCGGTCAAGGGGCAGCTGATCGCGGCGAAGAACCGGGCTGGTGCCCGGGTCACCGCGAAGGTCGACGGCGCCCGTGCCTTCGGCAACGAGTACCGCCGGAACGTGCAGACCGCCGCGCGGTTCGTCGGCCGTCATGCAGCCAACGCCCAGCTCGGGATGGCTCAGCCAATGGCAGGCGCGACCCGGCCGTCCAGCCCTCCCGGCACACGCGCGGCCGCCACGGCTCCCCCGGTCGCCGGCGCAGCCCCGGCACCTTCGGGATCCGGTTCCTCATCGACCGGTCCCGCGGTGGACCCGGCGTCCATCTCCACGCCCGTGCTGAATCTACCGCCCCTGCCCAGGAAGGGCGATGACCCGCCGGCACCGCCGCCGCCCACGGCCCCGCGCGCCATTCGCAGGGCCACGAGGCCTGCCGGTCCACCCCGGCGCCGCAGCTGATCGATCCACGCGGGGGTGAGCGCACCGCACTGACCCCCGCGCCCGAACTTCCCTCACCCTTCCTCGCCTACAGGAGGTGTCCAATGCCCGCATCCCGGCTCGCCAGGTCGAGCGCCTGGAAGATCTTCGTGCTCTTCGCCGCGGCCGCCCTCCTGGCGACCACCGGGATCCTGCTCCTGGTCGTCGACCCCGGCCGATCCACCCCAACTACCAAGCCGGACACTGCTACGGCTCCTCCAGGCTCCCCTTCCTCCACTCCGAGCACATCGTCATCCGAACCGACGCCGACGTCGCAGGACGCCGCGGCAACGGAACAGGAGCCGTCCGCCTCGGGATCGGTGCCGCCGAAGGCGGCCGACACGGCACGCCGGTTCGTCCTGGCGTGGGCCTCGCATGACGCACGCCCGGGACACGACGTCTCCTTCAGCGACGCCGGCCGACGCGCGGCCACATACGCCACCGAAGAGTTGGCCGCCCAACTGCGCGAGCCGGGCGACCGGTCCACGCGGCTGTGGCAGCAGTGGCTCGCAGACAAAACCCGCGTGACCTGCGTTGTCGATCGCGTCGCCACCCCCGACGGCGCACCCGCCGCGACATCGGAACGGGCCTACGTGCGGCTCCTCTACACCTGCACGACCCGCGCTGCGGGGCAGCCGACCACCCGCTCCCACGACCAACTCGCAGTCGAGATGCACCACGCGCCCGCAGGCGCATGGCGGGTCGCCGCGATCGTGAACGCCTGAGGAGACCGCGGTGAAGAAGATCCTCATGGGCCTCGGCATCGCCTGGCTGTGCGTCTGCGCCCTCCTCGTCGCCGCCGTGATGGCCGTCGTGACCAAGCTCGGCAGCGACAACACCGGCAATGACATCCAGAACGCCGGCTTCGGCGGCGGCATCTCCAAGAGCGCCGATGTCCCGGACTGGCTGCGGACCCTGATCGACAAAGCCATCAGCGAGTACGGATGCCCTGAAGTGACCCCGGCCCTCCTCGCCGCGCAGCTGTACCAGGAGAGCAGCTTCGACCCCAAGGCCGAGTCCTACAAGATCATCAAGAAGGAGGACGGTACAAAGGTCAAAGTCCCGCTTGCCCAGGGAATCGGACAGTTCATCCCCGGCACCTGGAAAACCCACGGCAAGGACGGTGACGGTGACGGCGACAAGGACGTCTGGGACCCGGTCGACGCTGTGCCGGCGGCCGTCGACTACGACTGCGACATCGCCGATGACGTCCGCAACGTCCCCGGCGACAAGTCGGACAACATGCTGGCCGCGTACAACGCCGGACCGTACGCGGTGAAGAAGTACCAGGGGATACCCCCGTATCCGGAGACCCAGAACTACGTCAAGACCATCCGTGCTCTCGCCGAGAAGTGGACCGACGCCATGCAGCAGAGCAGCCCTGTGCCTGCCGGCAGCGGACGCACCGGTCAGGTGGTAGCCGCGGCACAGACGGCCCTGGGCACCGACTACCAGTGGGGCGGCAACTGCCGCCGGCCCTTCAGCCTGCGGGAAAACAACGGATGCGACTGCTCAAGCCTCACGAAGATGGCCTGGGCCAGCGTCGGCGTGAACCTCCCCCGCACCACATACGAACAGGTCAAACGGGGCACGGAGATACGGTCAACCGCCGGCCTGCAGCCCGGTGATCTGCTCTTCAGCCGCGGCAGCGCCTCCCGTCCCGAGCATGTCGCCATGTTCATCGGCAACGGTCAGGTCATCGACGCGCCTAAGACAGGACTCAAGGTGCGGATCAAGCCGCTTTCGTACTGGAAGTCCCAGATCCTCGTCATGAAGAGGGTGGGCTGACGGCCTCTGTAGGTTCCGATTCAAGTTGTCGTTGTCCGAGCAATCTGTCGGCAACTTGTCGGTGTGGGGCCGCCGTTCGAGGCTCCTGCCTCCGAGCCCCAGCCTCGTCCTCACCTGGGCTCTCTATCTCTTCGGCACGTTACCCCTGGTCGGAGACCGACACACCGGTTTCCGACCGGCTGCCCGTCTTCCTGCGCCGCCACCGACCAGTGGTCGGACGATCCGCAGGGATCGCTCTCCCACCTACAGCCTCCGTGCTTGCCGTTGCAGGCCGCGGTGTCGAGCCCTTTGAGGGTGGGCCCGCGGAGGTTCTCCCGCTCGGCCTCCGCCATCGCAGCGGAGAAGACGAACAGCAGCCGCCCGCGCTCGGAGGAAGTGGTGATCGACTTCCGGCTGTCCGTCCGAATCCGGCGGCGCCGACTGTCAGTGGCCTCCGCGACACTCTGAGCTGATGGTCGTTTAGAGGGGGGCCGATGGCGTTCCGGGCCGTGCACGCCGAGTGGGGCACCGTGTTCTCGCACCTGCCGGACCTAGGGTGCGGGCAGGCGTGGCAGGCAGTGTGGAAGGCGCGCCCGCCCGCGCCGATCGCGTGCGTGGAGTGCCGGCACCAGATGTACGCGAAGACCTCGGAGCGAGGCCTGCGGTTCTTCGCCCATGCTCCGCACGCCCCGGACTGCGAGATCGCCCGCCAGGGCGAGTCCGAGGCCCACCATCTGCTCAAGCTCGAACTCGCCAGCGCCGCCCGCCAGGCTGGGGCGCACGCGGAGCTGGAGGTCCGTGCGCCGGACGGCTCGTGGCGGGCCGATGTACTGGCCAGCGACCCGGCCGGAACGTGGCGGATGGCGCTGGAGGCCCAGCTCTCTCCGATCACCGCCGCGGACATCACTCAGCGCACCGAGCGGATGGCCGCGCACGATGTGACGTGCTGCTGGTTCAGTGACCGGGCCCGCCCGTCCTGGCTCGGCACTGTTCCCTCAGTGCGGCTAGTCACCACGGCCGGCGGTGTCGCGGTCGTCGAGGGCCTGGTGAAGTTCGCTGGTTCCGGTTGGGAGGCGGCGCCGCAGGTGCCCGTCGCCGACTTTCTGCGCTGGGTTTTCACGTGCCAGATCGGCCCTCACCTCACGCGTGCGGGGCTGCGATATCCGCAGCGTCAGCTCGCCCAGGTCTGGACGGCGCCGCAGTACATCGCGGTCGAGGACGCCTACCTGTGGCGGGAGGAGGAACGGCAGCGCAAGGCGGATGAGCAGCGGGCGCGGTTCAAGGAGAAGGCCGCACATAGGCGGGCCGACATCGACCGGCAGAACGCCGTCTCCCGCCGGGTCGCGCTTCAGCGGGCCGCCGCGGCCGAGGCGGACGCCCGCCGGGTCAGCCTCGGGTCCGCTGGGGCACGGTTGCATGACCAACTGATGCGCCGGCCGGGCGTGGAGAAGGCGGTTCAGCACATGGCGCGTGAGCACCACCTCACCGTGACGGTCGGGATGAGCGCCGCCGAGTGGCGGTGGGGCGGCGGAACGCCGCTGATCGGCCCGGACGGCACGCCGGCCGCCGTACTGTCTCCGGTGTCCGGGCTCGTGCGAGGTGAGGCGCTGCGGCTGCTGGCGGGGATGCTGCTGCTGTTCGAGACCAAGGCCGAACAACAGCGGTTCGACCGAAACACCCGGCGGCGCCGTATGGTCCCGGTCGACGGCTGGCGGATGGAATACCTCCCGGCCGCGTCCGCGGACACAGGGGACACGGCCACGGTGCCCGCGTCCCGGGAAGCCGTGCAGCGCCCCCGGCGTACGGGCGGTCCGTGCTCCTGTGCGGAGCCCAAGCTCACCGCGATCATCCTGGGCCAGCCCCACCCGGCTGAGCCAGCCGAGCGCATGACCCCCGCCAGCGCCGTCTACAGCGCCTCGTGCCTCGCCTGCGGCGGCCCCTACGACAAGCCGTGGCGCCGCACCCGTTCCTGACCACCCCCGGCGCCCGGGCGTACGGTGGAGGCATGGCCGGGCAGGTGCGCCGGTGTGCGTACGTCTTCTGTTCCCAGCCGCTGCCGGTGCGTTCCCGCAGTGACAGGCGGTTCTGCTCCGCGCGGTGCAAGGCCGCCGCGCGGCGGTGGCGCCGCCACTTCGAGGAGGCCGTCGACATCGGCCTGTCGTACACCCTGGGCCGGGAGACCGAGCACGTCGTACGCTGCCCGTCATGCGGCCGGCGCTTCGCCCTCGGGCACGGCCACCGTCGTGACTCCCGCTACTGCGGGCCTGCGTGCAGGCAGGCCGCCTACCGCGCCCGCAAGGCCGAGAAGCGGGTACGCGAAGGCGTCACACCTTCTTCCGGAGTGACGCCTCCCGGTACCCGCTCCAGAGCCCTGAACAGCGAAAAGGCGGTGGTGATCGTGGGGGCGGCCGGGATTCCCGACACCGGGGCCTTCGGTCAGTCTTTCGCTCCGTCTCGGCCGTCCTCGTCGTCGTCCAATCCGGGGGCATCCGGGTTGCGCAGCGGGCGCAGGCTCCCGCCGGCGGGGACGGAGGCGGTGAAGCTGTAGCGGCCGAAGGCGCGGCACACCGTTCCGGCCCGGCCGCGGTGTCGGTCAGATAGCGCGGGATCCACGCCCGGCCGGGGCCCTCGTGCACGATCGGCCCGGCCCGCACAAGGGTCAAGTTGGCCGGGCCCGGCGTGTGGGCATCGTGATCGCTGCACCGTCGAGCGTGTAGCTCGTCCAGCTCACCTGCGAATCGACGGGGCTGTCCTGGGGCGTACAGAGGGAGGGCCAGCTCCCCGGCCGGACACAATCCTGCGTTTCGGACCATGTCATACATCTCCGACGACGCCCAGGCGCGCGCTGTGGGCGTGCCACGTGATCAGCCGACCGCCCTCTTGGAGGGAACAGGAGGCGAGTCCCGGTCGACATCGGGGACGCATGCGTCATCGTGGCCAGTCGGCATGCGCTGCTGACCGGCGCGGTCTCCTCACGGTCACGCCCGTCCTGGGTGATGGGCTCGGCCCGGAGATCAAAAAGTTCTGGCGCGCATGTCACACGGGCGTCCGAAACCGCACCTCTATAGGCATCCGCACTCCCCGTCTCCCCGGAGTTCCGACATGCCTGCTCCCTCCCTGCTTCCGGCCTTCTCGCGTCCAGGAGCCGCCCGATGACCACGAACGACGTCATCGACCGGCTGATCCAAGTCGGACAAGACCTCCCGGCGTACGGGCAGACCGCCATCACCTGGCTGACCGGCAACATGTGGTGGCTGATTCCCGTGCCGCTGGTCGTCGCTGTCTCCGTATCCGTCGCGCGACGACGCTTCGGCCGGAAGCCGCTCAAGGACCGGCAGGCGTTCGAGCTCCTCCCGACCACCGGCTTCGATCCGGTGCTTGAGGACGTCCTCCGCTTCGCCAAGCAGCTGGCCCAGGCGCAGCGGAGTGTCTCGCGCTGGGCCTTCACTCCGGTGCGCGGCACTGCGGTACGCGTGCGGCTGCTGTCCCAGGGCGGCCTGCTGACCATGCGCATTGAAGGGCCGGCCCGGGCCGCGGCGGTCCTGCGCCACCAGAGCTACAGCCAGTGCGAGATGCGGGCGGTCGGTCCCGCCGTAGCCAGCTCCGAGCGTCCGGAGATCCGTCTCGGCGCGGACCTCGACACCAGCTCTCAGACCGCTCTTGCGGCGTGACCCCCCGAAGGAGTCTGTGGTGAGCAAGAAGAACGCGACATCCCCCCGCGGTCACGGACGCGGACCGCGCAGGCCCAAGCCGCGCAAGGACACGCCCAAGCAGCAGCACGTAGCCCGCGCCGAACTGGCGTTGGCACTGCCGGACCACCTCGCCTTGCGCGAGGTGCCGATCAAGCCCGATCCGCTGGAGGCCCTCGCGGCTGCTGTCGCGGATGTGCGTGAGGACCTGGGTGAACGAGCGGACATCGTCCTGGACTTGGTGCCGATATCGCCCTCCCGGGTCGGCCGTCGGCGCAGCCGCCTGCTGGCGCGAGCGCGTCGCAACCCCAGCGGGATGCCGGCGATCCCCGGCCTTCCGCAGCAGGGTTCGGGGGGCGGCTTCGGCTTGGACCGCCTGGCGTCCCTGGGAAGCGAAATCGCGGCGGAGATGCGCGGGCAGCAGGGCCGCGGCGGCCAGCGCCCCGCTCAGCGCCAGCGCATGCCGACTGTGTCCGACGTCAAGGCGGCCATGGGCAAGTTCGGTCCGGGCGCGGATCCGGTGTTCGCCCTCCAGATGCTGATCCGTACCTGCTCCTCCGACCCGGCGCGGCCGCGGATACTGCTGGAGCAGATCATGGCAACGCTCGAGGGCTGGGCCGGCGACAACCACCTGCGCCCGGTGGGTCTGAACCTGCTCGTGACGCGGCTGCGCGCGGACTCGCGGCTCTACCGACGCAGCTTCGACCGCCGATTCGCCACCGGAGAGTTCGCGCCGCGGCGTCCCAGCTGGGTAACGGGCGCGGAGCTCGCCGGCCTGCTGAAGCCCGCCACGAAGCACAACATGGCGGCCAACGTGGCCCGTTCTGGTGGCGTGGTGCCCCCGCCGCCGCCGAGCCTGCCCACGTGGACCGGCCAGGCGGATCTCCTCCCCCTGGGGTGGGTGGCCAAGCCCGGCGGCGGTGAGCGGCTGGCCGGCCTGCCCCTGGCCTACCTGCTGTTCGGGCTCTTCCTCGGGAAGGCGGGATACGGCAAGACGGAAATGTCGCTGGTGCAGGCCATCGCGCTCGCTCACAACGGGCACGGGACCCTCTTCCTGGACCCGCACGGCGACGGCTGGCAGCGCGCGCGGCCCTACCTCGCTCACCCGCACATCGCGCCGCGGCTGTGGGAGATCGACCTGACCTCGCCGGACCTGGACGCGATGGTGGGCTCCTGGAACCCGCTGTCCATGGAGAACCGTGGCGAGGAGGAAATCCCGGACATCGTCAACGCGATCGTCACCGGCTTCGCGAGCGCTCTGAACTGGTCGGACAGCGCGGGGCGAGCCAAGACCATCCTGACGCGATCGGTCCAGACCCTCGCCCATCTGTCCTGGATGCTGTCGCGAGCCGGCCGGCCCGAGCTGGCGCCGACGATCTTCCAGATCCGCACCCTGCTCAACGACGAGGTGTGGCGAGACGCGGTCGTGCCGTATCTGCCCAAGACGCTGCGGGACTTCTGGGTGCAGACCTACCCGAAGTACTCCAACGAGGCAACCCCCGTTGTCACAAACATCATCGAGCGTCTCGACAGCTCGAACTCCTTGAAGGGGTTCCTCGGGTCCTCGCTCAGCACGTACGACATCCGGCACGCCATGGACAACGGGAAGGTCGTCTTCGTGTGCCCGTCCGGCACCGGCGACACCGACCGCATCGTCTCCTGCCTGCTGATCTACGACCTGTTCCGCGCCGGGCTGTCACGGCGCACCATGCCCGTCGCCGACCGCAAGGACTTCTACGCCTTCATCGACGAGCTGACCGCGGTGGACGGCGCGAGCAAGGGAACCCTCGCCGCGATCGCCGAGCAGCTGCGCAAGTACAAGGTGAAGCTCCTGGCGATGACGCAGATGGCTCAGCGGCTGTCGGCGACCACGAGGCAGGGCCTGCTGCAGAACCTGTCGATCCTGTCCACCACAGCCAGCGACATCGACGAGGCGCAGATGGTGGTGCGGCGCTGGGGCAAGAAGGTCGCGCCCGACACGATCTCGCAGCTGCAGCGCTACCACTACGTCATGTCCGTCACCCTCGACGGCGGCCAGAGCGACCCCTTCCGAGTCCGGGGCGCGAGCGTCGAGGACGTCTACAGCGCTTACCACCGCCCCGACGACGTCCACCACCTGGACGCCGCGGTCAACGAGAACCTGCGCCGGCGCCGGGTGCGGGACATCCTCGACGACCTCGCCAAGCTCGACACCCGCATCCGTCTGTTCATGGCCACTCTGCCGCCGCCCCCGCCGGACGACGACGATCCCGGTCCCGAGGAGCCGCCGGTCGACGATCCGGGCCCCGAGCCGCCGGATGACGGCCCGGCCCCGGCCGAGCAGGAGCCGGCCCCCAGCAACGTCACCTACCTCACCAAGACCAAGGGGTCACACGTCGGATGAGCACCCAGACCGAACCCGAACTGCTGCACCGCCCGCAGCGGACCCTCAGCTTCCACGCCGTCGCCAAGTCGGCCCTCGACCTCCTCTACCAGCACCGCCTCATGACCACAGATCAGCTCGCCAGGCTGCTGACGCCGACTGCTCACAGCGCGTCCTACCTGCGGCGGCAGCTGGTGGCGCTCGAAGAGGGCGGCCTCGTCCAGCGCCTGCGCGCCCAGGGGAAGGCCAGCCCGGGCCACGGGTTCAACCGCCCCTACGTGTGGTTCCTGACCGAGACGGGCGCCGACGCCGTGGAACAGGCGGCGGAGATCTTCTCCCGCCGCTACCGGGTGACACCCGAGTCGGCGGCCAGCACGCGCCAGGCCCACACCCTGGCCGTCAACGAGGTCGGCATCGCGTTCGTCGAGCACGCCCGCCAGCTCGGGCACGACTGCACGCCCCTCTCGTGGACCCCTGAGGTCGCCCACCGCATCCGCGACGGGCAGCGCCGCTTCGAAGACGATCACGTGATCTCCGACGCCGTCCTGCACTACGTCCACGTCCACCGCGGCGCTCGCACCATGCTGAACGTGTTCATCGAGCTCGACCGCGCCACCATGACCGCGGCCGAGCTCGCCAAGAAGGTCTCCGCGTACGGACGGCTGTACGAGTTCGTGCCGCAGCACCCCGACCGGGCTCGGCGCTCCGCGGCGTCGACCCGGCCGGCGTGGCAGCACACGTACCCGGCCTTCCCGCGCCTGCTGATCGTCCTCGACGGTGCGCCCGGCCCCACCCTGGCCAAGCGGCTCGCCGACCGCACCGAAGACCTGTACACGCTCACGCGGGTCGACCCGCGGCTGTCCCGGCTCGCCAGCCACCTCTCCGTCGGGGTCACCACCCTTGCGCAGCTCAAGGAGCACGGCCCGTTCGGGCGGATCTTCACGCCGCTGCTGCGCGGAACACCCGAGCAGCGGCATCCCCTCACCGACATGCTGCTGCGCCGACCGGCCGCGGCAGCGCCGGCTCGCCACCCGCCCGCCCCTGCTCCCCGCTGACCTGCACGCATAACCCCTTCGGGGCTGGGCGCCTGGGCGCCTGACAACTACCTGTGAAAGGAGGCTCTGCCGATGACGGTCGCCGTTGAGGAATCCCCGGCCCCTGCGCCCGCCGTCCTGGGACTGGCCGAGGCTCTGGAGAGTTCGGAGCAACTGCGCCAGCGTCGTTTCGAGATGCTCCCGATGCGCGGCTCGGTCTACACCGACGTGCAGGGCCGCGGGCCAGGCCCGAGCAGCAGCCCGGAAGGCCTCGCCGATCTGATCACCTCGATCTCGACCGTCGGCGTGCTCCATCCCGTCCTGGTGGAAGAACTGCCCGGTCCGGACAACCACGTCCAGCGGCGCCTGGTGATCGGCGAACGCCGCTACCGGGCCTGCCGCTGGGGCGCGGTCAACCAGCCCGACAACCCGCGGTTCGAGAAGCTGCCGGCCGTCATCTGCCCCGGACCGCTGAGCGACGAGGACCGCCGGACCTGGCAGCTAGTGGAGAACCTGGCCCGCGAGGACCTCCAGCCCGGCGAGCTCGCCAAGGCTCTGCTCCTGGAGCGCAGCGCGATCCTGCGTGCCCAGCTCGACAAGGCCGGCATCGAGGTGAGCGAGGACGTCCAGCGGTTGGAAGACCCCGTCGCCCGCTTCGAGGCCCTGGAGAAGCTGCGCGGCAGCGACGCCAACCTCGCCGCGCCGTGGAACCTGGTGCTGCGCCGGCTGGGCCTGCAGATCACCCCCCGTCGAGCTCGCGAGGTCGTTGCCGCGTTCCGGACCCTGCCGCGCGAACTGTCCGCGGACATGGACCAGCACCAGGTCGCTCTCGCCGCACGGACGAATCTCGCTCGACTCAGCCGCGGACGTCGCGAGGCCGCCGCCGAACTGTGGCAGGCCGTCAAGCGTCTCGGCCGCACGGACCTGCTGTCGGCCGCTACCCGGGCACAGGCCACCAACCCGGACATGCCGGCCGACACCGCCGCCAGTGCCGCGGTCACCGCATACGAGCGAGCCAACGCCGAACGAGCCGCGGCACTTGCCCGGCCGCCGGCGCCAGCCGGCGGGCACGACGACGAGGACAATGCCGCAGCTCCGGACGAGACCACAGCGGCCCCCCTGGCTGACAGCGCGGATGCTGAACAGCCGCGACAGGGCGGCGAAACGACGGCCTTCGACGACATCTCTGAGGAACCGGTAACTGCAGGGTCGGGGGGCGAGCAACATCCGCGCATCGACGAGCCGCTCGAGCCTGCCGAGCCCGTCGATCCGCCCGTCGTGACCGCCGCCCTTGAGGCGCTGCGCGCGCTCAACACCCAACTCGCAGAAGGCCGCGCCCTCCACCGATTCGACGCGGGCTCACTCCGCATGCTCCTGACCGACCTCCAGCGCCACACCAGCGCCGGCGCCGAAAGGACCGCTGCCGCATGACCGTCCCCCTGCCCATGCCCGGAATCGGCAAGCCCGTTCCGGCACCCGCCTCCGGCTGCGACTGCAACAACTGCCCCTTCTTCATGGACAACCCCAGGGCCGTCGAACCCGTGTGCTCCGGCTGTACCTCCAGCTGCGAGTACTGCGGCTGCGCCCGCGCCGAGGACCCGCTCCCCGGCAGCGAGCCGGGACTGGCCTGCACCCGCTGCCCGATCCGCTGCGGCACCCGGCCCGACCGCGAGGCCTGGATGAAGGACATCGGCGGCACGATGCACTTCACCGGCCTGCGGGCGCCCGGCACCCTCCCCGACCTGCCCCTGTTCACCCCCCAGGTCGACGGACACGACGTGCCGACCCTCGACGCCCAGCTCCGCTGGCCCGCGTACGCCCTCGGGCTGCGCCGCGTCATCAGCCCCAAGACGCACAAGCTGTTCCCCCGCTGGGAGGGCCAGACCGCGCATCAGTTCCTGAACCTGCGGCCCGAGCAGAAGGCCATCCTCAGCGGCTACGCGGAAGACCCTCTCGTCGAGGCGTACTGGACGCGCCGCAAGGCCGACGGCTTCGCCGAGATGCTCGCTGCCCAGAAGTGGGACCTCGTGCTCACCCCGAACGCGTCGATGTACTTCAACCAGCCCCGCGCCGAGAACCTGATCAACATGCGGCGCAACCTGATGCTCGCCGCCGAACTCTCCGCCGCCGGCGTCACGGCTGTCCCCAACATCTACTGGCTCCGCCTCGAAGACCTCGACCGCTACCTCGACTGGCTCGACGAGACCCCCGCTCTGCCGCCCGCCCTGGCCATGAACCTGCAGACGTTCCGCACCCAGGCCGACTGGGAGGAGATGGCGGTCCCAGGTCTTACCTACTTGGCCGCTACCCTCCCGCCGGACCTGCCCATGGTCCTGACCGGAGCCAGCCGCGCCGACCGGATCGCCACCCTCAAGGCCCTCTTCCCCGGCCGGCTCTACCTCATCAGCCAGAACCCGCTGCAGTACGCCCGCCACGGCGCCGTCATGACCGAGGAAGGCCGCGTCGACACCCACGCGCGCACCGAGGACCTGTTCACCGCCAACGTCCGCTTCTACGCCGGCCTCGCCGACGGCACGATCACCCCACGGAACGAGGCCTGATTATGGGCTCGGGCAGCCGGATCGACCACCAGCACCACCTCGTCGCCACCACCGCGGCGGGGCTGACCATCGAGGCCCCGGCCGAGCGGGTCGACCTCATGCCCGAGGGCCAGCGTGAACTCATCGACCAGGCTCTGGCGATCCAGGCCCGCTGGGAGGCGAACAACGGACGGGCCTCGCTCGAGGAAGCGATGGAGTACTGGGGCCTGCGCGACCGGCTCCGGTTGGAGCACGACCTGTGGAACGGACACGGCCTCATCCAGGATGCCGAGCGCGAAGACGTCCAGGACCAGGACAGCCCAGGTTTCCCGCCCCGGGCCACCGAGCTACCGGCCGACATCCCCGTCCAGCGCGCTGCCGCTCAGCAGGTCCTGGACGAGGTCGCCGCCGAGCACAGCGCTGCCGCAGCGCTGCAGGTGCAGGCCCGTGACCGGTGGCCTGACGAGCGGGAAGTCAGCTTCGTTGAGGACTTCGAGGCCTTCCGCCAGATCCACGACGCCGCGTGGGACCGGGAGATCCGCGGCGAAGAAGCAGTGCCCTACCTGCTCGAAGACGCCACCGGCGGCCTCGGCGCCCGGGAAGGCGGGCGCGGATTCGGCGTGGAGATCGAGTTCGTCACCGACGGCGACTACGACGACCAGGAGGAGGCACTGCGCGCCATCGGCAGGGACCTGCACGAGGCCGGCCTGGCGCGGGACAGCCGGCAACACGGCTACCACTCGCAGGCGGCAGCCGGCTACACCGACGCCCCCAACGCTTGGCGGTTGGAGGACGACTGCACCGTGGCCGGCGAGATCGTCTCGCCGATCCTCTACGACGAGCCGCAGACCTGGCAGAACCTCGCCACCGTCTGCGAGATCGTCCGTCGGCACGGCGGCGGGGCCAGCGAACGTACCGGCGGCCACGTACACGTCGGCCTGCACGACTACGACCACGACGTCGCCAACCACACCCGCCTCATGCAGATGTACGACCACTACGAGGACGTCCTGTTCCGGCTCGCCGCCAACCGCATCGCCCCCGACTCCGCACACCGCGGGACCGAATGGTGCGAGCCCAACTTCGTGCCCACAGGCGGATACCGCTCACTGAGCGAGGTGCAGCGCAACGGCCACGGCCTCGCGGTCAACCTCTCGGCAGCACACGGGCGACGGAGCGACCACGGCGAGTTCCGGCTGTGGGACGGCTCAGTTGACCCCGCCGTCATCCAGACGCAGATCAACCTCTCCCTGGGCATGGTGAACGCGGCCGTACGCGGCAGTGCTGCGCACACCCGGCGCGGGGAGCGGATGCCGCTCGGCCGCCACCGGCAGGACTGGGGGCCCGACCACCGCCTCAGCGTCGGGGAGCTGGAGGCCAACAGCCTCCACTTCCGCCAGTTCGCCGACGAGATCTTCCACCGGCGCGCACAGATGCAGCAGGCGGCCTCGCTGTACGCGGTCACCCGCTGGCAACAGCCCGAGTCTCAGGGCTGGTAGCGCTCACTCTCACGTCCGCACATCACACCGCCGACCCGCACCACCGTGGTCGGCCAGATCACCGAAAGGGGGCCAAAGCCATGGGATCGGGCAGCAGAATCGACCACCAGCACCACCTCGTCGCCACGACCGCGGCAGGCACCACCATCAGCGCTCCCAGTGACGCCACCAACCCGCCCGACGACGAACATCAGGAGCTTGTGAGTCGGCTCCTCAGGCTCCGCAGCCTGATGAACGAGAACAATGCGACCCCCGAGGAAGCTGAAGAGCTTGACCGCATTCGGCAGCGCCTTCAGGACGAGTTCCAAGGCGCCCTTCGGCAAGATGTCCAGGACGATCCCCGTGAGGAGTACGACTACCCCAGCGAAGCGTCACCGCTGACCGGCACCACCGACGAACTGGCCTCTGACGAGGCAATCGAGGCCCTCCGACAGGCATTCAACCGCGTCCCCACTCAACGTGACCTGCCGCCCGAGTGGGGATCGCCCGAAGACCGCTCGGTTCAGCGGGCCGCGGCACAGCAGGTCCTGGACGAGGTCGCCGCCGAGCACCAGGCCGCTGCTTCGCTCCAGGAGGAGGCTCGCGAGCAGTGGCCGCCCGACGAGGTCAGCTACACCGAGGACTTCGACGCCTTCCAGCGCGACTACGACGCCGCCCGCGACCGCGCCGAACGCGGTGAGCAGGTCGTCCCGTACATGACGGAGAACGCCACCGGCGGCCTCGGCTCCCGCGAGGGCGGTCGCGGCTTCGGAGTGGAGATCGAGTTCGACATCGAGCCCGGCGTCGACAGGCAGCAGGCGATCCAGAACATCGCCCGTGAACTGCGTGACGCCGGCCTGTCCCGCACGGCCCGGCAGTACGGCTACCACTCGCAGCAGAGCGCGGGGTACACCGACGAGCCGAACGCATGGCGGCTGGAGTCGGACTGCACCGTGGCCGGCGAACTGGTCTCGCCGATCTTGTATGACGAGCCGCAGACCTGGCAGAACCTCGCCACAGCCTGCGAGATCATCCAGCGCAACGGCGGCCGCGCCTCGTTCGGCACCGGCGGCCACGTTCACGTGGGCATGCACGACTTCGACCACGACGTCGCCAACCACACCCGCCTTATGCAGATGTACAAGGCCCACGAGGACGTCCTGTACCGGCTCGCGCAGAACCCTGCCTCCGAGGGGAACCAGCACCGGGGCACACGATGGTGCAGCCCTAACCCCGTGCCGTCAGAGGGCTATTCGGCCATCTCGCAGATCAATTCGTTCCACGGGCAAGCGGTAAACCTCAGCGGGGCCCGACGCGGCGGGCAGAGCGCCCACGGCGAGTTCCGGCTATGGGACGGCTCCCTCAACCCGTCCGTAATCCAGACGCAAGTCAAGCTCTCCTTGGGCATGGCCGCCGCGGCCGTCCGACAGGACACCGCCGTCTCTGGTCCGCGCATGGAGCTGGGCAGCCACCGCGAGCAGCGCCGTCAGGCCGGACTCGGGCAGCGGCGGCGGCTGACCGGTGACGATTGGCGCACGACTACCGCGAACTTCCGGCAACTGGTCGACTCGCTGTTCCAGCGCCCTGAGGATAAGGCTCAGGCAACCGCTCTTTTCCACGAAACCCGCTGGCAGCGCCGCTAACCCCTTGGAGATGTCATGACCTTCATCCGCACCCGCAATGCCTCCTCGGCCGCCACGCCCCTCGACCCTCCGACCAAGGACAACGGCAGCCACTATGTCTTCGAGATGATCTACGACGGCGGTAGCTGGCGCGGTTACGCCGATACCCCGGCCGAGCTCCTGGAAGGCCTGATCCCGGAGTACCCCGAGCTGGTGAGCCCCAAGGAGAAGGCGGCTGCCCGAATCCGGCTCGCCCTGCGTCTCCAGGTCCAGCTGCAGGCTGTGCTCGCGGCATCGGAGGAGTTCGGGCAGTGCACCCCCGAGCAGCAGCAGGCGATCCTCGCCCCGCGGGACACGCCGCCGGTGGTCAGCCGCTGGGACGCCCCCGTCCCGCTGGTGCTGGTGACCACGTTCTACAAGCCGGCCGGCCGTCTGCCGCGGCCTGAGGGACCCGAGGGTGCGCTGATCTGGATCGAGCCGGACGACGAGTGGAGCCTGCTGGTCTCGCTCCACCAGGCCGGCGTGATCCACGTGGCCGCCGAGCAGGGCGCGCTGCCGCCCAATGTCCGAGGGGAATGATCGTGGGGTCGGGAAGCCGAATAGATCACCAGCACCACAGCGTCGCACCCACGCGCGGCACGGACACGCTCGTCGCCGAGGCTGCACCGCTCACCATTGAGGAGCGGCCGGAGCGCGCAGCGGTCCGCATCGTCGACACCAGCTCGGCCGATGCTCCGATCATGCAGACCTACGTGGTCAGCGGCGACGATCACTTGCTGTTCCTGCCGCGCAACCCTGACATCATCCGGAGCCAGGTGACCGACGACCAGGACGCCCTGGTCAACGTGGGTGCCAGCGTCGCCGACGAGGACGGACGCCACTTCATCGAGGGCGACGTCCGGGTCAGCCGCGGCCCGGACGGCCAACTCCAGGTCAGCCCGGAGAGCCTGCTGTGCACCGGCGGAGACATGCACGCCGGCGACGAGGACGGCACCTGCGTTCACCAGGGCGCCATAGCCAACCTGGTTCAGGATCAGCTCGGCTCGAGCGGCCGCTCCGCGGTCGACCGGGCCGCGGCCCAGGAAGTCCTCGACGAAGTCGCGGCCGAGCACGCCGCCTCGATCGCCGCACAGGACCAGGCGCGCGCCGAGCGGGCGGCACAGCCTGCGGTGCGCTCCTACCTGGAGGACATGGACGCCTTCCAGGAGGCGTACGACCAGGCCCGAGAGCGTCAGCGGGCGGGTGAACCCCTGGTGCCGTACATGACGGAGAACGCCACCGGCGGTCTCGGAGCCCGCGAGGGCGGCCGCGCGTTCGGCGTCGAGATCGAGTTCGACTACCCGGACTCCATGACGTACTCCGAGCGGCAGGCAGCCAGCCGGCGCATCGCGCGCGAACTCCACGAAGCAGGGATCGCACCGGACGCCAACGTGAACGGCTGGCATGCCTCGGCACGCGCGGGCTACACCGACGCGCCGAACGCGTGGCGACTTGAGCACGACAGTACTGTCGCCGGTGAGATCGTCTCGCCCATCCTCTACGACGAGCCGCAGACCTGGAACAACCTGGCGCAGGTGTGCGAGATCGTCCGGCGCAACGGGGGCATCGCCAGCCCGCGAACGGGCGGCCACGTCCACGTCGCGGTCCCCGACTACGACCACACCGTCGAGAACCACAACCAGCTGATCAACACGGTGGCCGGGTACGAGGACGTCATCTACCGGCTCGCCCAGAACCCCGCTGCCGACCGTCATCGGGGGCTGGAGTGGTGCACCCCGAACACCCAGCCGTCGCGCCCGTACACCTCGGTCTCGGCCGTCCAGAGCTACAACAACAGCCATCACATCGGGCTGAACTTCCAGTCCGTCCACGGACGGCAGAGTGACCACGCCGAGTTCCGCATGTGGGACGGCTCCCTGGACCCGGGGACCATCCAGGCCCAGGTCAACGTGTCGCTGGGCCTGACGAACGCGGCTTTGCGGGAGGCCGGCAGCACTCCGCCACCGCCTCCGCAGCGGGTCGGGCACCACCGTCGTGCGAGGGCTCAGGCCGGGCAGCGTGGACGCCTGACCGGCGAGGCATGGACCAATGCCACACGTTCGTTCCGCGACATGGCCGACAGGATCTTCAGCCGGGAGGAGAACCGGGCGCAGGTGGCCGCGTTGTTCGCCGGCACCCGCTGGCACGACGGCCGGTACTGAGGCTGGTCAAGAGCGAAAAGGGGGGG
>NZ_BQUN01000021.1 GCF_026008495.1 Streptomyces sp. A012304 | reverse complement strand
CTGGCCGAGGGTGGTGGTGAGGGTGAGGTAACCGGTGCGTGCCGTCGGGGCGGGCTGGTCCGGGTGGGCCGCGGTGTCGGCCGGGGTGATGGGGTACGAGTCCCAGTCCCCCGGTCCCTGCGGCGTTCCGCTCTCCAGGCCGGGCCGCGGCTCGGACCAGCCCCACACTCCGGTCCAGGCCGACGGGGAGGGCATGACCACGGTGGTGGCGGGGCCGGCGTCCGGTGCGCGATCCGACGGCGGTCCGGTGTCCGGTGCCTGTCCGGTGTCCGGTGCCGGACGGGTGCCGGCGAGGAGCGGGCCCGCCCGGAAGGCGATCCGCAGGTTGGTGAGCGGTCCGCGCAGGGACTCGTCGGGCAGTCGGAGGGCGGCCGCCGGGAGGATGTCACTGACGGCGTGAACGGCCTGCCAGGGGTCGGCCAGCAGCGTCACGTGGGCCGTGACGGGGGTCCACGGCCGACCGGGCTCGGGGGCCTCGTTGACCGGCAGCATGAGCCCTCCGGGGCGGGCGGACCTGGCGTAGCCGTCCGGCCGGCCCGGTGCGACGGTGTGCAGGACCGTGTAGTCGGTGGCGAGGCCGGTGTCGACGGGCCGGCCGGGGTGGGTGTAGTACCCGATGAGCCCGTCGCCGAGCATCGGGTGGTCGCCCAGGCGGATGTCCCACCGCCACCGCTGTTCGAGGAAGTCCGGTGCGGGGAAGGTCTCGGCCCCCTGCCAGCTCGGGTCGGTGAAGGGCAGGGTGTCGATGTCCAGGAGCAGGCGGGCGCGCAGGAGGGCGACGGGCCGGCCGATCAGCGGCGCGAGGGCCGCGCCGTCGGTCCCGGGGCTCGACGTCGCCCAGGACGCGTCGTCGATGCACTGGCTCAGCGCCGCCAGGGCCTCGGCGCCGCCCTGGCGCAGCCCGCTGAGGAACCCGAACAGTTCGGGGCACGCTCGGGCGAGGTCCCCGTCGCCGGCGACCGGCTCGGAGTAGGGGCAGCCCGGCAGGACGGCCCAGTCCACCGCCGGGCCGTCCGGGGACAGGCCGATCCGGCCCTCCACGACGCCGTGGCCGGCCGGGTCGTGGACGAGCAGGGTGCCGGTGAGGTGGTTCACCAGGAGCCAGCCGGCCACGGGCCCGGGCGCGGGCTTGCCGGCCGTGCCGACGACGGGCGGGTCCCCGACGACCGTCGTGCCGTCGGTGGCCGAGACGAAGTCGAACCGCAGCCGGGCCGGCTGGACGAGGCGCGGCGTCAGTTGCACGAACAGGTTGTCCGCCCGGCTGGTGGCGGCGGTGACGGCGCCCTGGGCGTCGGTGTCCGGGGTGACGGCGGCGGAACGGTGGGGCGGGTTCCAGGACAGTTCGTCGCCGCCGAGGAGGAGTGGGAGGTGGCGCCCGGAGGAGTCGACGACGACCAGCCTGGTGAAGACGGCCTGCCCGGCCCGGACGGGATCGAAGAGGACGGGGGCGTGCTCCCCGAGCCCCAGGGCGGGATCCGGCAGCGGGAACCCGTCGTCGGGGTGGTCTTCGAGGACGTCGGCCAGCGGGTCGTCGGCGTCGGGCACCACGCCGTATCCGTCGACGCGCTGGAGCAGGCTGCGGTTGAAGCCCTCCAGCTTCTGGGAGATCTCCCCGAACACGTCCGCCCGGTCGGCCAGTTCCTCCAGCGCCTGGCGCGGGGCGCCGGGGTGGGTCCTGGCGTGCTGTTCGGCCCGGGCCCGGACGAGGAACTGGGGCAGCGCGGTGAGCGAGCATCGTCCGTTGAGCTTCCTCGGCTCGATGTCCGCGGGTCGGCCCTCGCGGGTGAGCCGGTAGCGGCCGACCGACTCGTCGAACGTCCACGCGTAGCCGTTGCCGGGGTCGTCGGGGGTGAGCGGCACGGGGTACCAGTCCATGCTCCACAGCAGGTAGACCGGTGTCCACGGCTGGCGCCAGCAGCCGGTGAACGGCGCCAGGCGGCCGGTGAAACCCGAATCCGGGTGCTCCAGGTCCTCGGCGAGGTCGCTCTCCTCGGCTGTGCTGCCGGTGGCCGCGGCGCGGGCGAGCAGGGAGAACTCGGTGACGAGGCCGGCGAAGGCGCCCCGCAGCGGCTCGGGCAGGCCCGCCACCCATGAGGTCTTCCCGGGGTCGAGGAACGGCCCCTGCGTCCTCCCGCCGATGAGAACCGCGCTGATCAGCTGGGAGGGTGTGCGGCAGAGCAATTCCTGAGCCGGGTTCGGTTTGCCCGCTCCGACGTTCCCCAGCAGCAGCACCGGGTCGTTCGGGACGTGGAAGGGGGGTGACGGGATGCGCTTGAGCTCACGGCCGGGGGGCAGCCCGTAGTGGTCCGCGTACGCGGCGACGGCCTGTGCGAGCGCCTCCTCGGTCGCCCCGGTGGGCAGGGCGGGAACGCCGGCCAGCGACTCCGCCGCCTCGGTCAGCGCGGCCCGCAGCTCGGTGGTCAGTGCGTCGAGGACGGGGCCGGTCCGGTCGGTGAAGCCGTCGGGCCGCCCGTCGTCCGGGTCGTCCGCGGAGCGCATCCGCCACAGGTCGTACATGCGGCGCCGCAGGCCGGCCGCGTGCCGGGCGGCGATGTCGTGGCGGCGCTGCCTGTCGTTGAGATCGGCGAGCCAGTCGCGTTCCTTCTCCAGCTCCTGCGTGTCGGGCGGCGGGGCGGTGCCGGGCCGGTCCGCGATCTCCCACACGTAGCCGGACGCCCGCGGCTCGAACCAGCTCTTGTGGAGGGCGTGGTCCAGGCTCTCGGCGTCCTCGTCGAGCCGGGAGAGGTGGCCGGCGAGGAACGCCTGGAACAGCCGTCCCACCGCCATGTCCTGCTGCGGGCCGTGCAGCCCGGGGGCGCTCTGCGCGTCGGCGGTGCTGTTCCCGACGGACAGCCACACGTCGGTGGTGTCGGGCATGTCCGAGTCCGGCGGCTCCCCGTCGACGTCCCACCGCATGCGCAGGGAGGTGCCCGCGTACATCGACACCCGGTCGGGGGCGGGTCCGTCGTCCTCCCAGGTCCAGCCGAGGGAGGTCAGCAGTTCCCCGAGGTGCCGCCCGTCCCCCGTGAGCACGTCCGCGCTCCGCTGCGCGTACCAGCCGACGACGAGGTAGTCCAGGATGCCCTGGGAGACGGCGTCGGCGGGGGTTGTGCCGGCGGTGTCCCAGCCGAGCGGGTCGTGGAAGGAGAAGACGTTGTCGTTGTAGGGGCGGTAGCCGCAGAACGCCGGGATGCCCGGTCCGACCGCCGTCAGGAACGGGGCGTTCCCGGGTTCCTCGGCGCCGACGGCGACGGCACGGCCGATGCCCGTTCCCGTCCACGAGCCGGTGTCGATGTAGTTGGACGTCCCCTCGTCGGGATCGAGGTAGTCGCTCTGGACGACCCAGGTGGCGAGGTCCGGCTCCGCCTCGGCCGTCGTCCGCAGGGAGCGCACCACCAGCCAGCGGTTCGGCACCAGCGGGAACTCCCCGTCCCGGGGAGCACGCAGGGCGTCCGGCAGCAGCCAGTGCAGGTACACCCCCAGGCCGACGGGTCCGCCGGTCCTCTTGAACGGGTACTCCTGCGGGGGGTGCGCGAGGCTGGTCGGGTCGCTCACGTCCAGCGACCAGATGCCAAGACCGATGTCCGGCTGCTCTCTCCTGTTGACCAGATAGGCGTTGACCTGCACGGGAACGATGAGCGGGTTGGTCACGGGCTCTCCAGGGGCGGGGCCCTACGCCGGGGGCGGGGGCTGGATGAAGGACTGCCGGGTGGGGGAGACCACGAGCTGGAGCGCGAGTGCGGCCGGGGTGACCTCCGGGGTGCCCAGGGCGGCCGCGAGCGGCCCGGCCAGGCGGGCGATGTCCAAAACCTCACCGGGCTGCCGTCGGAGGTAGGCGTCGAGTCCCTGCCCGTACTCCGGGTCGCCTTCCGCGGGGAACGTTCCCCCGGTCTCCTCGCCGGTCACGTGCCCGTGGCGGTCGTCCAGCGCACGCAACTCCACGAGGTAGCGGCCCTGCGTGTGGGACACGCCGACGTAGAGGTCCTGGTGGGGCTCGCTGATGGTCACCGTCTCCGGGACCTCGTCGAACAGGCACAGCAGCACGTCCGGCGCCAGGCGGTCGCGGCGCACGAGGGCCACCGGGGCGCCGTCCCGCGCGGCTTCGACGATGAGGCCGGGCCAGTCCCGCGCCAGCCGGGAACGCATCAGCACACCCGCGCGTGGCGGCCGGTCGGCGCCCGGCCGGGAGCCGAGCCGTGCTGCCACCGCCTCCCTGACGATCCCGCTCAGGGCGTGGTCCGCCGATGTGCTCATCCCGGCGCTCAGCACGCCATCGGTCAGCGCGGCCACCCAGGCGGCGTCGACGTGGAAGAAGCGCAGGCTTTCGGCAGGCAGCATCCGCGCGTCCGGGACCATGTGGTCGAACGGCACCGTCTCCAGCGTCCGCAGGGAGTCGATGAGCTCGGCGACGGGGTCGGTGTGCTCCGCCAGCGCCTGGGCGAGCCCATCGCGGACCTCTGCCCGCCGCAGCAGGGACCGCAGCCGTTCCTTCCGCGCCGCGGCACTCCGCGCCGAGGAGTCCGCATGACGGGCCGCGACACTCCCGGTGGACCGCGCCAGGGGGTCCGCATGCCGGGCCGCGACACTCCCGGTGGACCGCGCCGGGGGATCCGCGTGCCGGGCCGCGGCGGTCCCGGCGGATTGCGCCGGGGCGCGGCCCAGCCGTCCCGGCAGGCCCTCGGCGAGGAGCCGGTGGAAGTGGTCAACCGCCGGGTTCCGGGTGGGCAGCGCGTCCGTCGCCGTCAGCTCCCGGGCGTCGAAGCCGCTCACGTCCGCCGGGGCGTCGAGCCGGGACAGGGCCGGGAGCGCGGTCAGCCGTACCTGCTGCCACAAGCGTGACACCGCGGTGCGCGCCGGTGCGTGGGCCAGCGCGAGCAGCCGGCCCATCGTCCACGCCGCGGCGTACGAAACGTCGAACACGCCCCAGTCGGGTGCGTAGACCAGGAGACCGTCGGGTGAGTCGCCGCGGTAGGCGCCGGAGCCGCCGCCCGGGCCGTCCGCGCTGTGCGCGATGTGCGTCCCGGCTGCCCCGTCCGCCCTGTCCCCGGTGTCCGCGTCGGTGGCGGGCGGAGGCTCGGAGCCGTCCGCGCCACGGGCGGCCGCCGGCTCGGAGCCCTCCGTGTCCAGTCCGGGAACGGCGGGCTGGGGTACCGGCGAGAGCGGCCCCCGGTACCAGCCGAAGGACCGTTCGCCGGTGGCCTGCACATGCGCCAGCGGAGCGTAGCCCCAGGCGAGGCGGTCGTTGATCTCACCGGCCTCGGGCGACCCGTCGTCCTGCGCCAGCGGTGGGAGGCGCAGCGCCAGGTGCCGTCCCCTGGGCTCCTTCAGCCCGTCGGCCGCCAGCGCGGCGACGATGTCGGAGAAGTGACCCCGCGCGTCCGGGTGCGAGGTGAACGACCACGAGGCCAGGGCCGCCAGCCGCACGAGTCCTCGCTGCGGCCGGGCCGCGCCGGGCTTCAGATACGGGGCGAACCCCTCAAGGGAGACCAGGTGGGCGGCGTAATACCCCGGGGTGCGGGGGAAGCGGTTGCCCAGGATCACGCCGTAGAGACCGGGCGGGTCCTGCGCGGTGGCGTCCTGCTGGGCGCGGCTCGAGGGGGCCGCCTGCGAGACCTTCCGCACATGGGCGAGACTCGTCAGCTCGTCCTCGTGCGGCACCACGGCGAGGAACACGTCCGTGGGCACGTCGATGGTGCGGCAGGGGCCACGCAGCACCTGCTCGCTCACGTTGCCGATGCGGGGGCCCAGCACATCGCCCTGCCCGGGGTCGATCAGTTCCCGGACCGTTCTCGTCTCCGCCTTGGCCTGGGCATGCGGGTCGCCGGGCAGCTCGCCCTCGGCGAACAGCAGCAGCGCCAGCCAGGGCACGCGGCTGCCGTTCTCCCGCTCCGGGTCGAGTTCCTGCTCCCACGGCATCGTCGCCCGGGTCAGGCTGATGTGCGCCAGGCGGGTGTCGTAGTTCCCGGCCGATCCCGGCGGCGGGTGCATCGCGTGCACATGCCCGGGGTCCAGCGTGAACCGGGGCGCCTGGACCTCGAACCGCCGGGTGACGGCCGGGAAGTCGGTCTCCGGGGTGCCCAGCGGGCCCTGGGAGTCCTCCACCCGGTGCTCGACGGTGACGGTGTACGGGCCCCCGGTGAGATGGGGAGCGTAGGAGTCGTAGAACGTGATCAGACGCTCCGCGTCCTTCGGCGTCATCGTGGGCTCCCTGCTTCCTGGGCCGGCCGGCGGTTGTCACGAGGGAGGAGGAGGGGCTGGGCGTCGTGGAGTCCCCGGCCGGCGCGGCGGGCGTACCGGACGAGCGGATCGCAGGCCAAGGGTGACGGGCAGTAGTCCGTGAGCAGCCTCGCCAGGCCGTTGCGCCTGGCGGCGACCGCGTCGTCCGCGATCCCGTCGGCGATGACGGCGACCGCGGTGGGGTCCGCCTCGGGCGCGGGCTGGTCACCGGGCGGGAGATCATCGGGGCCGAGTGGCAGGAAGCTGTCCGGCTCGGGTGTCTCGACGTCCAGGACGGAGCCGCTGACCGCGAGCGGGGCGGCGGCGGGTGAGAGGGCGGCGGGCGGCACGGTGACGCGGACGCCGGTGTACCGGTCCGGGACCAGGCCCGCGTCCGTGGGCGGCGGCGCGCCGTCGGGCAGGGGCGGGCCCCAGAGCGCGGCGGGTGCGCCGCCGGTGAGGAGCTCGACGATCCAGCCGTCCCGCCGCCAGTCGACGCGCTCGTCGCCTTCGTCGCCGTGGTGGATGATCGTCACCGTGTGGAACGAGCGCAGACCCGTGCCGTGGTCGGCGCCCATGGGGCGGACGTCCAGGCGGCGGTCGCCGTCCATGCCGTCCGGCGCGTTGCCGTTGACCTCGATCGCGGTGGACGGCACGGCGCAGTCGGTGGTGAACGAGAAGCCGTGCGGTGCGACGATCCACGACGCGTCGGCGTCGGCTGTGGTGTCGGCTTCGGGGCCGCGCCCGGGTTCGTCCGCGGCCGGGCCGCCGAGCGGCTGCATGCCGCCGCTCGGTGTGGCGCGCAGCCGGGTCTCCGCCCGGGCGGGGAGCTGTTGGTCGATGAACTGCCGCCAGGTCAGTGGGGATGGCCGGTCGCTCTTCGGCGCGCCGAAGCCGAGGGACACGTCGATGCCGAACGGGAGGTGGGCGGTCGCCTCCCCGCCGAAGGGCGGGAGCCACACGTTCAGTGACAGCGACAGTTCCAGCTTGGGGTGGAAGCACAGGAACTTGACCTCCGCTCCGACCGAGAGGCCGACGCCGGCCACGAGATGGAACGGATGCCAGTCGATCATGGCGTCGAACGACGCGTCGCCCCACACTCGCGCGAAGCCACCCGGGAACGTCTTCTTCGCCGAGATCTCCAGTGCCCCGCCCACCATGCACCAGCCCGGGGACAGCGCCAGGTACGCGGTCGCCCTGATGGTGAGCAGGTCGGAGGGCGAGAAATCCAGCGCCAGCGGGCCGGACGGCTTCGGGTAGTGGTCCGGGACCTGGAATCCGGGGTGGTAGCCGCCCATCGTGAAGACGAACTCGCCGCTGTGCCCGCCGCCCAGCCAGACATACAGGCACAGGTTGCCGGTGACGCGGGCCTTCTGGTTCATCACGACCGTCTGGGCGGCGACCGACGCGCCGATCGCGAGCAGCCCGGTGGCGGAGGCGTACTCCGCGATCACGTCGGCCCGGACGTCGATGTAGGCCTCGTCCCCCAACGGGTCCTGTTTCTGGGGGAAGCGGCCGCCGAGGAGCCCTATGACCGCGGCGGACACCCCGTCACGGCCGAACGTCACCGGCACGACCGCCCAGATGTCGAGCTTTTCGAAGACCGTCGCCTCGGCTCCGAGGACCCCCCAGTACGCGCCGTCCTCGGGGGTCGTCCAGTCGGCGAGGTCCTCAAGAGCGTCGAGCGGACCGACCGGAGCCCCCGACTCCGCGGCGAGGACCATCTCTTTCCGGGTGGCGGCTTCGGCAGCGCCGTTTCCCGCCATTCCTTTCAGCAGCGGGAAGGAGAGCACCTCTTCCGGTGTGGGCAGCCGCAATTGGTAGTTGTAGCCGAATCCGATGCAGAAACCCGTGACGAGCACCGGCGGTACGCCGATCCCTACCGGGGCCTCGCTGCCTTCCCGACTGCTGCTCCCCGCCCGTACGAAGGCGAACATGGATGTGAATTCGGGATCCTTGCTGCGGACGTACGCGGCCAGGGCCTCCAGATCCAGTTCCGGAACGGAGACAATGACGCCCCCTTCCAGGAGCATGTCGTACTTCTCCGGCTCGGAGGAGTTCCAGATGAGCCCGCCGGAAAGGGCGAACGGTTCCTTCTTGAAGCCGACGCCCAGTCCGTCCAGGCGAAAGGCGGGAGGTGATCCGGAGCGTAGCCCGATTCCCAGGCCGACGGCCTCGAAATCCAGGGGGCCGAGCCCCAGGGACCCGTCGACCAGCAGCCAGAGGGTGGGGTCCTCGTAGGAAATTCCGATGCGGCGGACGTAGAGCTTTCCGAGCCGTTTGGAGACGTCTTTCCACACCGGCCGCGTGGCGCCGTCCGGCGACTGCGGGGTCCCGAGCGATTCCGCGGGTGACGTGTCGCCGGAGGAGGTCCAGCCCGCCGTCCTGGACCATGGTCCGCCGCTGCGGAGATCCCGTGGGAACGCCATCGGCCGGAAGCCGAGTCGCTGCGCCAGGGCCGCGGTCCTCTGGTTGATCCCGTCCATCTGGCCCGCGTCCATGGGAGCCGTCAGGGTGCCCGAGCCGTGGTAGCCGACCGTGATGTCCGACTCCTCGGGCACCCCGCCGCCGACCAGCGGGAGACGCGACAACCTCACGTCCGTCTCCTGGGCGCACATCACGGCGCAGGCCCGTGCCTCCTGCCCGCCGCCCGGGGGCCGCACGGATCCCAGGAGCAGGGTCCCCGGCCCGTTGTCCTCCTTGCCGTGGACGATCAGCCGCCGGTCGGCGGACTGCGGGTCCCAGTCGGCCCACAGGCCCGTCAGCGTCGTCCGCAGCGCGTCGGGGGGTGCCTCGTCCAGGGGCACGCCGAACCCGCGAAGGAGGTCTTCGACGGTGGCCCCCGGGTCCCCGTCCCCGTCCGTCCCGGAGGGCAGGGTCAGGACGTCGAGGCGCACGGGACCTTCCCGCCCGCCGTCGTGGGAGTCCGAGGAGACCAGGCGGAGCGCTGCGGCCGCGGGAAGCCGCAGGTCGGCCGCTATGCCGGCGAAGGGAGACGTGTCCCGCCCGTGCTGCCGGGTCTCCAGCCGCAGCACGAGAACGCTGGCACCCAGGCGGGGAAGGAAGGACGTGTCCACGTGGACGGGGCAGCCGCCGTCGGCGCCCGAATCCACGAGGCCGATGTCGAGAGGCAGCGATATGCCGGCCCATACGCCGGTCACGAGGCCGCCGGAGACCGGGAATCGGACCTCGACCTCACGCCCGTTCCACCGGGCACCGGCCAGCGCGAGATTCCCGCGCAGCGACATCACGGTTTCCGAATCCACGGTGAAAGCGGCGCCTGTCGCGACGAGAGTTCCCCGTAGATGACTGTTGAACAATTGCTCGCCGGCGGTAATTCCCAATAGCGCCCCGGCGAGAGTGAACGTGCCGTCGTGCAGGCAGTCCCTGAGTTCCTCACGGGAAAGACGGGTCATCCGCGCCCCCTCCGTCCTGTTCCTGCGAAACCAGCGTCCATTTGGTGCCAGAAGTGCGAGGGCGGAGCTGTGCGCGGAACCCGGAATACCGGAAGACAGGCCGGCGGAACCGCGCTGTACGGGCACGTGACCGACCGAACGGACATGACGGGTCAGACCTGCCGCTCACCCCACGAAAGCACGGGCCCATGCCCGGCTACAACGGAAAGGAGACGTTCCGCCCGGTGGCCGGCCGTCATTGGCCAATTCCCGTACGTTTTTCCGTGGTGACCGCAAAGGGTCGCCGTGTGGTGGGGAACGGACGTGCGACGGCGGCGTACGTGCCCGGGGCCGCGCCGCGCAGGGGCCCGGCCCCGGGCAGGGCGCGCCGGCCACGTCTGACAGGCAGGGCAGCCGATCGGCGGGCAGCGGCCTGCCCGAATCGGGGCCGGGCGGTGGGGCGTCCGCCGACGCGTCCCAAGGCGCGAGGGTGGGACATTCACGCCCTTGGCCCGGAGGGCAGCGCCTGGGCGGTGCGGCGCCCCGCCGCCCCGGACCTCACGCCGTCCCGTCAGTCGCCCCCACCGCCACCGCCTCCACCGTCACCTCCGCTGTCGCCGCCTCCACCGCCGCTTCCGCCGTCCCCGCCGTCCCCGCCGTCCGCGCCCCAGCCGTCGCTGCCGCCGGGTTCGTTGTCGTCGCGTCCCTGCCCCAGGTTGCTGAACCAGTGACGGTCCCAGGCATGGTCGGAGGCGATCGGCTCGTCCTGGTGCGCCGGGCGCCGCTCCGACCGGAACCGCGCCAGGCCCGTCGTGTCCCCGATCCCGAAGGCGACGGCGAAAGCATGCGCCATGACGGCGTCCAGCGGGTCCGGACTCTCGTACCGCACGGGGGACAGCGGCAGCAGTATCGAGCCCGGCTCGGGCACCGGGCGGCGCGGGGGACGCGTCAACAGGGCGACACGGTGTTCGCCGCGCAGCAGCCACGAACTCACCGCGTTCTCCCGCCGCAGCACCCAGTGCTGACCGGAGAGTCGGACCTCCACAGAACTCTTGGACTTGCGCAGCCTCTTCACGAGAGCGAGCTCCGCCGTGTCGGCACCGACCGTCAGACGCAAGCCCTGGGAGGGTTCGGGAGCGTCGCGGTGGAAGCCGTACGGGGCTCGGATCCTGACGACGGGGGCCTGGGGTCCCCAGACGTCCACCCGCACCAGACGCCGGTCCACGGCGACGGTGATCGGTCCGGCGGGCCCCGGTGCGTACCGCCGCGCGATCCACAGCGGTACGCCCTCGGCGCGGGCCCGGTCCGCCATGGCGGTCACGTGGTCTGGCCCACCGCACCGCCGCACCGCCAACTCCCCCATCCTGCGGGCGAACTCGGCGGCCTGTCGCACTTTCAGCGGTGTGGTGCTGCCGGTGACCCGGGTCACCGGCACCACGCCGGTGCCCTCCGCCAGCCGCTCCAGCGGACGCTCGGCGCCGCCGGCCCCGAGCCAGCGCCCACGCTGGAACGCATCGGCCATGGCCGCGAGGTTCAGCTCGCTCAACGGCGTGGTCCTGCCGCCGTTCCGCAGCCGGTCCTCGGTCAACTCCACTGTCCGGGCCAGCGGATTCCACGACTGCTCGCCATAGAGCACTTGGCTCACGACACCCCCATACAGAACCTGACGGCCACACAAAAGCCGTATGTCACACCCCGGCCCCCGGCCCGGGGCTGAGGAACGTACAACGAAAGTGCAGAGTGGGTCTGACACTCCCGTGGTTCCACATGACAGTCGGTCCGTGGGCATTCATGAAGGAGAGCTCATGATCGCCCCGCGGATACAGGGGTGCCTCTCGGCAACCCCCGCGCCGCCCGACGCGGGGGTGACAGGGTCGCTTACGCCTCTCCCGGCCGCGGTGCGCAGTGCTTCTCCAGTTCCGCCGCCGCCCACCGGATCGACGGCAGCGGATCGTCATGCAGATGGCGCAGGGCGGGCAGCACCGCCCGCACCGCGGCCCGGTTCTCCGCGCTTTCGCAGTCGGCGATGTCCGCGATGAGCAGCAGCAGGGTGGGGCGAGCCTGGTTGTCGGGGTCGGTCATCAGCTCCGCCAGGAACGGCACCGCGGGTGCCGCCGCGGTCAGCCCCGAGCTCTTGGAGACCAACAGCCGATAGAGGTCGTGGACCGCGTCCATGGCGGTCTTCTTGTGGTCCGATGCCACCTTGCCGATCAGGTCGGGCACGGCGTGCGCGGGACCTCGTGCGGACCAGTACGAACCCCAGTCGACGTCCTTCAGACGCAGTTCGAGTTCACGGTGCGGCCAGAGCCGTTCCGTGTCGAGGCGCAGCGTGACCGGGCCGGACGGTCCAGTGACGCACAGCGTGCCGTCGCTCTGCAGGGCCAGGTCCGTGATGCCGGTGCCGAGCCGCAGCCGGGCCACCGAGCCGGAGGCCAGGTCCCAGACGCGGACCAGCCCGTCCGCCCAGGCGCAGGCCAGCGCGGGGCCGGTGGCCAGGACGGCGGCCGTGAGCGCGGTGACCGCGGTGCGCCGTCGGTCGAACGGGAGGGGCCGCGGGTCGCGGTCCGTCCGCCAGTAGCGCACCACACCATGGGCGTCGCCGCTGACCACGGCCCGGTGGGCGTCGTCGGGCCGGACGCAGGCGAGGGCGGTCACCGGCGCACGGTGCAGCTGCCTGCTGACGGCCGCGGAGGGCTCGTCGGCGGCCGCCTCGACGGTGCACTCCCACACATGGACGCGGCCTTCGGCGTCGCCGGCGGCGGCCAGGGTGGCGTCCTCGTCGAGGGCGGTGGCGGTGCGGTCCGGCAGGGCGCGGAGCGCGGCGGGAACGGTGACGGCGGCGGGGGCGCTGCCGGTGGAGTCCACCCGCCAGCGCCCGCGGTCGTCGGTGTCGCCGTCGGTGAGCGCGAGCGGGCCGAGTTCCTCCAGCGGTTCGGGGACCTCGCTCGGCGGCTTGATGTCCTTGTCGGCGCAGTCGATCCCCAGCGTCTCGACGACCTTGAGCAGGGCCTCGCGGGTCCGGCCGTGGATGACGAGGGGGAAGTCGGCGCCCGGTCCGCGACCGTGGGAGATGAGCGCGTCCGGCCCGCCGTACATCAGCGCGTCGCAGCCCAGCTCCTGCCACGGCAGCAGTCCCAGCTCGCGGTAGGAGGCGGTCAGCCGCTCCAGCACCGCCGGGGAGCCCGCGACGTCCGGTCGGCGCACCTTGAGAGTCCATCCGTAGGTGCCGGGCAGTCGTTCCAGGGCCAGTTGGAGGAAGAACTCCGACAGCGACCGGCTCTGCAGCTGCCAGCCGCTGCCGGTGCTGACCAGCACACGGGGGTCGGGGTGGGAGGCTTCAGCGGCGAGGTAGCCCCACTGGTTGCAGTACTGGTATTCGGACATGAATATGCAGATCCGCCGGTCGGGGGCGTCCGGAGGCAGGAACGGGTTGTCCTTGGGCAGTCCGTCGGCCCGGGACGGGTCCAGGCGCGCCTCGTCCTCGGCGTCCTCGTCGCGGGAGTCGTCGTAGTCGTCCTCGTCGACGTCGCGCTCACCGTACTCGTCGACCCAGATGCTCGGCGGCCACTGGGTGTGCGTCCAGTACAGCCGTGGCCGGAACGAGAAGGAGTTGGCCGGGGAGTCCCACCATTCGGCGAGCGCCGCCGGGACGGGCAGGCTCTCGTCGATGCCGTAGGCGGAGTTCTCTCCTCCCCACCGGGAGGCGACCGGCTCGCCTCCCGGATCCTCGTACCCCCACTCGCGCTGTACCGCGTCGAGCAACTCCCAGCGTGAACGGCCCTGTTGGCGCCGGAGCCGCTCCGCGAACCGTCCGTAGTCGATCATCTCTGCCACGCGGGCATCGTACGGGTGTGCCGACCTGGCCCGGGTCGGCCGGATATCGATACTGGGCTGCGGACGCGGCGCGGGGCGGATCTTTGCGGGCCGTCCGGAGGGGCGGACGCGGCGCGGGGCGGGTCGCCCGTCAGAACGGCGGGATGTCGAAGATCGTCACACCGGCACCGTGCGTTGCCCCGTCGACCGGTGACGGCGACGGAAGCCGGGCCGTTCCGTACCCTGACGGCATGCGCATGCGCCCCACCCTGAGCTGGACCCCCGGCGAGGACCAGCCGCCGGGCACCACCGATCCGGCACCGGTCGTCGATGCGCTGGGCAGCGGTGGTGTGCTGGTGCTCAGCGGAGCGGGCATCTCCACGGAGTCGGGCATCCCCGACTACCGGGGTGAGGGCGGGAGCCTCAGCCGGCACACCCCGATGACCTACCAGGACTTCACGGCCAGCGCCCGGGCCCGGCGCCGGTACTGGGCACGCAGCCACCTCGGCTGGCGCACCTTCGGCCGCGCCCTGCCCAACGCCGGACACCGGGCCGTGGCCGCGTTCGGGCAGCACGGTCTGCTCTCGGGTGTGATCACCCAGAACGTCGACGGCCTGCATCAGGCCGCAGGCAGCGAAGACGTCGTCGAACTCCACGGAAGCCTGGCCCGCGTCGTCTGTCTCTCCTGCGGTGCCTACAGCCCACGCCGTGAGCTCGCCCGCCGGCTGGAAGAGGCCAACGCGGGCTTCGAACCGGTCGCCGCCACCGTCAACCCCGACGGCGACGCCGACCTCACCGACGAGCAAGCCCGGGACTTCCATGTGCTGCCCTGCGGCAGCTGCGGCGGCATCCTCAAACCCGACGTCGTCTTCTTCGGTGAGAACGTCCCGCCCCGGCGGGTCGAGCACTGCCGCGACCTGGTCCGCGAGGCGACCTCGGTGCTCGTACTGGGCTCCTCCCTCACGGTGATGTCCGGGCTCCGGTTCGTCCGCCAGGCGGCCGACGCGGGAAAGCCGGTACTCATCGTCAACCGGGACCCCACCCGGGGCGACCGGTACGCCCGCACCCGGGTCGCGCTCCCCCTCGGAACCGCCCTCACCACCATCGCCCGCCGGCTCGGCGTCCCCGTCGAGAGCCACACGCCACCCCCGACGAGGTAAGAAAGCGGGCGGCCGGGAGGGAGGGCCGTCGTAGCTTCCACGCCACCGGACCCGACCGGTCCGGTCGCGTCGAGGCGCTCCGGTGCCGCGGCGCTCCCCTGCCGCAGCGGACGAAATCCGGTTGGCCTGCCGCCGTCGTCTTGCGACGATGCTGATCCGGTCGGCGGCGGAGGCCCCACACCAATGATCACCGGAGTTCAGGGGGAGCCCGCAGCATGACCGGCACGACGGAGGCCCTTGGCGGGTCGGCCGCAGTCGACGATGCGGCACGAAGTGTCACGCGCCCGTTCTACGTGTACGCCGTGCTCGCCAACTCGCTGTTCCAGCGTGGCGTATTCGTTCTCTTTCTTCAGCAGCGAGGCTTCTCAGCCGGGCAAGTGGCCCTCCTTCAGACACTGCTCTACCTGGTCAGCGGACTCGCGGAGTTGCCGACGGGAGTCATCGCCGACCGAATCGGCAGGCGTGCCGGCATCGTGATCGGCCAGGTGCTGACAGCTGGATGCTTACTCGGTCAGGCCGCGTTCTCCGACTACTGGGTGTTCCTGGCGTTGTTCATCGGGCAGGGCGTGGGCATGGCATGTGTGTCCGGTTCGGACACCGCCCTGCTGTACGACCTGCTCGTGCGTCGTGGCGCTACGGCCGGCTACGTCAAGATCAAGTCTCGGTTCACCATGCTCGGGACGGTCACCTCGGGAGTCGCCATCGTTTCCGGCGGCCAACTGCAGCGGTTTTCCTGGGGAGTCGTCTACGTCGGTTCGGCGGCTTGCCTCGTCCTGGCCGTGGTGGTGCTGATGTCACGGGTGCCCGAGATCCGCGGCGCGGACGCGGTGGACGAGCCGGACGGAGCCGAGGAGAAGCAGGGCGACGCCACAGCATGGCGGGCGATGCTTCGGGTCGCCACGCCGGCGCTCGTGACGCTTGTCGTGGTGTCCGGGTTGATGCATGCGACGTTGACGCCGTACATCATTTTCACGCAGAAGACCCTCTCCGATCAGGGAGCTGGCACTGCATTGGTCGGCGTGGTCATATCGGCGGGATTCTTCGCCGGCGGACTCACTCCCTTGCTGTCGGACCGCGCGGACCGGCGCATCGGGTATCGGGTCATCGTCCCGGTGTCTCTCCTGACGCTCGCCGTGGCGCTCGGCCTGAGCGGCCTCGGCCTTGCCTGGGTCACCATCGCCGCGTTCCTGGTGCTGGTCGGAATTCCCGAGATCACCGCCGTGATCGTGGACAACGTGTTCAACGAGGCCGTGCCGTCGCGCCACCGGGCGAGCCTGCTGTCGATGATCGCATTCGTGGAGTCGGCGCTCATCGGCATCGGCTATCTCGTCCTCGGCGCGCTCATGGACGGGTTGGGCTCCAGTGTGGGCATGGCCACCTACGCCGCGGTCCCCCTGCTGGCATGTCTCCTGTGGCTCCCGGTGCTCTTCCGAGGGGCACGGGTGACCACCGAGACCGAGAAGCCCGCCGACCAAAAAGCATCCTGAAACAGACCATCTCGAGCAACGAAAAAAATCTCGGACGGCGATGTCGAGAACCCGTGCCTGGCTCCGTCCCAGCAGTGAACGCGACCACAATGGGTCGCACCAGTACCGAGGAGATGCACGATGGCCAAGTACTTGCTGCTCAAGCACTACCGTGGCGCTCCGGCCCCGGTCAACGACGTGCCCATGGAGCAGTGGACGCCGGAGGAGATCTCGGCGCACATGCGGTACATGAACGACTTCGCGGCGCGGCTGGAGAAGACCGGCGAGTTCGTCGACGGGCAGGCGCTCGCCCCCGAGGGGGCGTGGGTCCGGTACGACGGTGAGGGACGGCCGCCGGTCACCGACGGACCGTTCGCCGAGACCAAGGACCTCATCGCCGGCTGGATGATCATCGACGTCGACAGTTACGAGCGCGCCGTCGAGCTGGCCGGGGAGTTGTCGGCCGCTCCCGGGGCGGGCGGGCGGCCGATCCACGAGTGGCTCGAGGTGCGCCCGTTCCTGACCGCGCCGCCCACCATCACGGAGTGACCTCATCGATGGACGAGGCCCTGCTGAGGAGCCTGACGCCGAGCGTGCTGGGGATCCTCGGCCGCCGCGGAGCCGACTTCGCGGCGGCCGAGGACGCCGTGCAGGAGGCGCTGGTCGAGGCGCTCCGCGTCTGGCCCGCCGACCCGCCTCGGGATGCCAAGGGCTGGCTGGTCACCGTGGCGTGGCGCAAGTTCCTCGACGCCGGCCGGGCGGACGCCGCCCGGCGCCGGCGCGAGGACCTCGTCGACGAGGAACCTGCGCCCGGGCCCACGCCCGCGGTGGACGACACGCTGCAGCTGTACTTCCTGTGCGCCCACCCGTCGCTGACGCCGTCGTCCGCGGTCGCGCTCACCCTGCGCGCCGTCGGCGGGCTCACCACCCGCCAGATCGCCCGGGCCTACCTGGTGCCCGAGGCGACCATGGCGCAACGCATCAGCAGGGCCAAGCGCACCGTGGCCGGCATACGGTTCGACAGGCCCGGCGACGTCGCCACCGTGCTGCGCGTGCTCTACCTCATCTTCAACGAGGGCTACTCCGGCGACGTCGACCTCGCCACCGAGGCCATCCGGCTCACCCGGCAGCTCGCCGCCGTGATCGACCACCCCGAGGTGGCCGGGCTGCTCGCCCTCATGCTGCTCCACCACGCCCGGCGCGCCGCCCGGACCGCGCCCGACGGCAGCCTGGTCCCGCTCGCCGAACAGGACCGCGGCCGGTGGGACACCGAGTCGATCGCCGAGGGGGTCGAGGTCCTCCAGGCGGCCCTCGCCCGCGACCGGCTGGGCGAGTTCCAGGCCCAGGCCGCCATCGCGGCCCTCCACGCCGACGCGCCCACCGCCGAGGAGACCGACTGGGTGCAGATCGTCGAGTGGTACGACGAGCTCGCGCGCCTGACCGACAGCCCGGTCGTCCGGCTCAACCGCGCGGTGGCCGTCGGTGAGGCCGACGGACCGCGCGCAGGCCTCGCGGCGCTCGCGGAGCTGGACGCCTCACTGCCCCGCCACGCCGCGGTGGCGGCATACCTCCACGAGCGTGACGGCGACCTGGCGACGGCGGCCCGGCTGTACGCCGAGGCGGCCCAAAAGGCACCCCATCTCGCCGAACGCGACCACCTGACGCGCCAGGCCGCCCGGCTCAACGCCCTCCGAGGCCGCTGACAGGCCGCGGGATTCTCCGCGGCACTGGGCGTGGCCCGGAGGCCAGGGCGGTCGTCCGACCAAGTGGATGGTGGCGGCGACCAGGAGCATGAAGCGACCACGTCACCGGATATCGGCTCGCAGCCGACGGGCCCGTGCCGGGTCGGCAGGACCGTGACGGTCACGGTGCCGCCGTCGGGCCGCTGGAGCTCGCGCGTGTCAGGCGGTGAAGCCGCCGTCGACGTGGATCGCGGCTCCGGTGATGTACCTGCCGTCCGCACTCGCCAGGTGGGCGACGGTGGCCGCGATCTCGGCCGCTTCCGCATAGCGGCCCACCGCGGTGAAGCCGGCGATCATCTCGGCGTTCGGCCCGTCGGCGGGATTGGCGTCCGTGTCGGTGGGGCCGGGGTGGACCAGATTGACGGTGACTCCCCGCGGGCCGAGTTCCCGGGCCAGGCCCTTGGTCATCCCGATGAGAGCCGTCTTGCTCATCGAGTACAGCGCCAGTCCCGGGAAGACCGCACGTTCGGCGACATTGCTGCCGATGCTGATGATGCGGCCGCCCCGGCCCATATGACGCGCGGCCGCCTGGGACGCGACGAACGGTGCCCGGACGTTCACCGCCAGGGTGCGCTCGATCTCTCCCGGTCCCAGGTCGTCAAGTGCGCCGACGAGGAAGACTCCGGCGTTGTTGACCAGGATGTCGAGTCTGCCGAACATCGAGGCGGCCTCGTCCACCGCGGCGGTGAGTGCCTCCGGGACCGCGCTGTCGGCCTGGACGGCCAGTGCCCGACGCCCCAAGGCCGTGATCTGCTCCACCACTTCGCCGGCGCGCTCCGCGCTCTTCTCATAGGTCAGGACCACATCGGCGCCTTCTTCGGCCAGTCGCAACGACACTGCGGCACCGATGCCCCGGCTACCGCCCGTGATCAAGGCCACGTTTCCCTCAAGTCGGTTCATGGCCTCAAGCATCGTGGGCCACCCCCTCGGACGCTGGCGGGAAACCGACCTGGCGTTCGACCTGGGGAAGGGCAACACCGTCCCTCAAGGGAGGGCCCACGGCAACCGGCAACCGCCCCGGCTGCCGGCAGGCCGTCATGTGAGGCAAGTACGCCTTGACAATTCCATATTGTCAAGGCGTACTTGCCTCATGGCTCTTCCAGACCTGGACGATCTCATCGCGGAAGTCGACCGCAGATGCGACACCGCACACCGACCCGGCGGCCAGGAACAGCCGGACTGGCTCGCCCTCCTCACCGTCGCCGCCCAACTCGCCGGACAGCTGCAGGCGCTGGCAGACGACCTGGTCGAGGACTACGTCGAGCACTGCCGGATGCACGGCGCTTCATGGACCGACATCGGTGCCGCCCTGGGCGTGACCCGGCAGGCTGTCCAGCAGCGTTTCCACGCACCGCACAAGCGCTACAGCCCCGACACCATGACCGACGACCTCCGCCAAGCGATGGTCCACGTCAAGCAGGCGGCGGTGCAGCACCGCAACAACTACATCGGCACCGAGCACCTGCTCTGGGGGCTGACCGCACAGGGCAACAGTGCAACCCAGCTCCTCCAGGCCGCCGGCGTCCCGCCGGAGACGGTCCACCGGTCCGTCGCGACCCGGCTGAGCATGGGTGCCTCCCAAGCAGCCGAGCGCATCGCATGGACGCCCTACTCCCGCAAGGCCATCGCCCTCGCGGAGGCACGGTCGGAGCGGAACGGCTCCGCGCGCATCGACTGCGACGACCTGCTGATCGGCCTTGCCCAGGTCGGCCGCGGAGTGGCCGCCGACGTCCTGACCGAGGCCGGCTTCGACCCAGCCGCCGTTGAAGCCACGATGTGAAGTCCAGCCGCGGGGCTCTTCTGGCCGGCGCGCAGCCACCCTGGCGTCAGCACCCACGGGTGCTCGTCATACCGAGACGTCTCCCATCCGGCGGCGAAGCGTGCGTGTGCGATGAGTCCTGCGCCGTCCGGCGGTCGTACTGTCGAACCCCACACGGAGGAGGACTTCGGATGCGCAGCGTGACCTATTCGATGGGCGTCTCACTGGACGGGTACATCGTCGGGCCGGACGGCAGCTTCGACTGGACGGCGCCCGACGAGGAGGTCTTTCGCTTCTGGATCGACGAGATCCAACAGGTCGGCGTCCACCTGCTGGGACGACGGCTGTACGAGACGATGCTGTACTGGGAGACCGCCGACCAGGATCCATCGCTCGACGACGCGGAGCTCGAGTGGGCCGCGCTGTGGAAGCCGCTCCCCAAGGTGGTGTTCTCCACCACGCTGTCGGCCGTGCAGGGCAATGCCCGCCTGGCCTCCGGCGGCCTGGCGGAGGAGATCGAGCGGTTGAAGGCCGAGCCGGGGGAAGGGGAGATCGCGATCGGCGGCGCGACTCTAGCCGCCGAGGCGGCCGCGTCGGGTCTGATCGACGAGTACCGTGCCATGGTCTATCCGGTGCTGGTGGGCGGTGGCATTCCGTTCTTTCCCCGGCACGAGCGCCGGGTGGATCTCGAGCTCGTCGAGACCCGCACCTTCAGCTCCGGAGTCGTCCACCTCCACCACCGTGTGGCGCGTTAGGGACTGTTCCGCCTGGTGCTGTGACCGCATAGGTTCACCGCCAGGAGGGGCAGAAGCTGCAGCAGATCGTGCGCCGGGGCAGCACCAACTCGGTGCGTTACCGGCGCGCGATGATGCTGCTGGCCTCGGCCGGCGGGAACCGGGTGCCGGTGATCGCTCAGTTGGTTCAGGCTGACGAGGACACTGTCCGGGATGTGATCCATCGCTTCAACGAGATCGGCCTGGCCTGCCTCGACCCTCGGTGGAAAGTGCATGGCCGGATGATCCTTATCGGCCGTGAGGCGTTACGTGGCCTGCTCGCCCGCCGCGATGTCACCTTTCAGCGGACCAAGACGTGGAAGGAGTCCCCGGACCCTACCGCGAGGCAGAACTGGCCCGGATCGAGGAGGTTCTTGACGGCTTCCCGAAACGGTGTTCGCCTTCGATGAGTTCGGCCCGCTCGGAATCCGGCCCACCGCAGGCTCGTGCTGCGCGGGACGGAAACGTCCCGACCGGGTGCCGGCCACCTACCACCGCACCCATGGGGTGCGCTACTTCCATGGCTGCTACTCGGTCGGCGACGACCGCCTGTGGGGTGTCAACCGCCGCAAGAAAGGTGACGCGCACCGATCTACGTGATCTTGGACAACCTCTCCGCCCACAAGGTCGAGTTGTGCTTCACCCCCACCTACGCCTCGTGGGCGAACCCGATCGAGGCGCACTTCGGACCGCCGAGGCAGTTCACCATCGCAAATTCCAACCACCCCAACCACACCGTGCAGACCCGGCACCTGCACGCCTACCTGCACTGGCGCAACGCAGAGCGGTCGAGGCCGGGGCCTGATCACCGGACCTTTCCCGTTCACGGCACCAGGTCGCCCGGCAAATTGATCGTCTTGTACTCCAGGAACGAGCTGAGGCCCTCGGGCCCGAACTCGCGGCCGATTCCG
>NZ_BQUN01000020.1 GCF_026008495.1 Streptomyces sp. A012304 | reverse complement strand
CGCCTACAAGGTCCTCGTCGACGACGGCCTGGTCGTCTCCCGGCACGGCGCCGGCCACTACGTCCGCAGCAAGGAGACTCCCGCCCTCCTGGTCCGCCAGCACCGCCGGCGCAGCGAGGACAGCCCGTTCGCGCAGGGCGCCGCCGAGCAGGGCGCGGTCGGCACCTGGCGGCACGACTCCACCACCGCCCAGGCCAGCGAGACCGTGGCCGCGCGTCTCGGCATCGAGCCGGGCGCCGCGGTGATGCACACCTCGTACACCTACCTTGCAGACGACCAGCCCGTGCAACTCGCCGAGTCGTGGGAGCCGCTCGCCCTCACCGGGCAGTCCCTCGTCGCCCTGCCCGAGGTCGGCCCCTACGCCGGCGTCGGCGTCGCCGCCCGCATGCGGGTCCTCGGCATCGAGGTCGGCGATCCCGTCGAGAAGGTCCGGGCCCGCATGGCCACCCGCACGGAGGCGCAGGCACTCGGCATGACGCCGCCCGGGCCGGTGCTGTTCATCGAGCGGACCTACTACGACCAGGCCACCGGGCGCGCGGTGGAGACCGCCGACATCGTGCTGCGCGGCGACCGGTGGATGGCGGTGTACGGGCAGCCGCCCACCGTCTGACCCCGGACATGACGAAGCGGCCCCCGCCGCCGCCCCGAAGGGCAGCAGCGGGGGCCGTCTCACACGCCAGTCCGGAAATAGTCCTCGACGTCATTCGGCGTCTGCTGTGGCGTGCCGCCCAGATCGACCACCTGGTCCCTGAGCGACACCGCCCAGCCCCAGATCGACCACAGCACACCGCGCACCCGAACCACCTCGGCCTTCGTCTCCGCCAGATCCTCCTTCAGCTCCGCCTTGATCGCCTCGAACGCGGCCCGGTCCTGTTCGCGCTGGTTCGGTTCCGCCTGGGCCAGCGCGGCCGCCCGAGTCGCCTCCGCCGTCGCGGCCGCCGCCCGGGTCGTAGCCCGCGCGGCGAACAGCCCAGCTACCACCATGCCGACCGTGCCGAACGCGGCCACGATCCCCGCCCAGATACTCACCCAGGCCCGCCTTCCCGGGCGGCGCGAGATACGTGGGGGACCGAATGCTCGGGCACCCGCGACGCCCACAAGATGACCCCGACGTGCGAGGTCAGGTACCAGATTGCGACGTAGGCGCCGCGGGAGTACTCGCCGCTGACGACAGCGGCCGTGTAGGCGATCGCCCACACAGTGGGGGGAACCAGCGCGGCCACGAATCCGGCCCAGTCACGGCCGACCCGCATGAACGCGCTGAACGTCGTCACGAGGCCGGCGGCGATCCACAGCCAGGCCCAGTCCTGGATGTCGCACAGCTCGGTGAGGAGACGCAGGCCCGCCGGGGCTGGCGGGTCGACGAGGAACCCCACACCCCAGCAGGTCTTGCCGATGCCCAGGATCAACAGGAAGGCGCCGCGGCGGCCCAGCAGAACGCGTAGCCGCCGGGCCGCCCGGCGAGCCATCACACGCCCTTGGCGAGGCTCGCGGAGTTCGTGACGTCGCGGAGCCTGGCGAACAGACCCTTGAGCAGGGCGAGGACGGCGCCGACTCCGCCGGCGAGGGCGGCGTACCACATGCTGCCGTCGAGGGGCTGGGTGACGGCGATGCCGCCGATGAACGCCTGGAGGAACGTGGTCAGCACGCGCTCCAGGAGGTCGCGGGCGTAGGTGCCGGCGGTCTTCACGACCGTCTGCGTGCTGGGCAGGGGGAGCTGGGACATGGGGTTCCTTCCGATGGACAGGATCAGGGGGTCAGGACGTGGCCCAGTAGGGACCGGACACGGCGCGATGCAGCAACGTCACGGGGCTGTCGTCGGGCGTCGTCACCCGCAGCTGGAAGCGCAGGTGCCGCCCGGCCGGGACCCTGCCGGACAGGGCGAACTGGTGCCCGCCGCCGCCGTGCCGCGTGATCGGCAGGTAGGCGGAAGGGGTCTTCCCCGCGGTGTCGGTCAGGTAGAAGCGGCCCTCGACGCGGGCCTCGGCCGGGGTGTCCTCGGCGAGCAGGACGTGCACGAGGGTGTCGTGCAGGCGCGGCCCGGAGTGGAGGACCGCGTCCGCCAGGGCGAGCCCGACCCACTCACCGGAGGGCAGTTCGACGTCGTTGGGGTTGGACTCGTCCAGCATCATCGGGGCCACGTCGGCTCCTTCCTTGGCGGCGGGCTGGGTCGGGGCGGGGGCGGCCGGCTGCTGGCCGCTGGCCTTGGCGTGCTCGATGACGCGGGCGAAGTCCATCGAGCCGGGGTCGCCGTGGTCGTTCTCGGGGACGTGCTGGTGGCCGCACCAGCCGGTGAAGGCCTGCCACTCGGCGTTGCTCATGCGGGCCGGGGAGGTGCCGTAGGAGGCTGGGGTGATGCCGGGCCGCCGGTTGTCCTTGCCGTAGGCGAGCCAGTCGTGGACGCAGGTGAGCGGCACGCCGTGGTAGTCGTGCAGCCAGCGCACCAGCCAGGCGACCTCGGCGAGCGCCCAGTCGGGGGCGGTGGGCCAGTGCAGGTAGTCGACGCCGGCCCGGGCCGTGCCCCAGGTCTTCGCCTTGGTGTCGTCGCAGGTGCCGACCAGTTCGATCTGGAAGGCGTTCGCGGTGTTCGTGGCCACGCCGCCGAGCTTGTTGGCGAGGGCCCGCGCGGACTCGTCGACGTCGTAGTGCTGGTACCAGCGGATCCGCTTGGCCGCGATGTCCGGGACGCCGGTCACGGTGGGGGCCATCGCGCCTCCGTTGTAGGAGGGCAGCGTGCGCCCCTCCGTGGTGTGGACGACGCCGCAGTTCACCTCCATGTCGGAGCCGGAGTAGGCGCCCTCTCCGTAGAAGTAGCGCTGTGAGGCGCCCGGAATCTTCTGGGGGCCCTGCTTGGCCATGAGCCCTCCTCGGGGCATGAGAAAACCCCGACCGTCGGCTCGGGGCGTGGTGGCGGGGCGGGGTCAGCTGGCGGTCTGGTACTCGATCTGCGCGCGGACCACGTGGGTGTTGGCCAGGGTCTCGGGCACGGTCGCGGACAGGGTCGCCGACCGGGTGTCAGTGCTGGAGGCGGGGAACGTCACGTTGAAGGCGGCGTTGCCGCCGGTCATGACGCACTGTCCGTTCCACGCGTTGGCGGCGACGAGGCGGGCGGTGCCGAGGTAGTCGACTCCGGAGGCGGAGGTGAAGGGCAGGCCGATGCTGTAGCCGCCGGAGCCGTAGGTGGTGGTCGACCCCATCGTGATCTTGACGACGGCGATGCACTTCCGGCCGACCTTGAGGTACCGGCCGGTGATCGTGCCGTTGCCGATGGCGGGGTTGGACGACGCGGTCCACGTCGGGGTGTAGGACGTCCACGCGTCGAAGATCGAGGAGAACTGGTCGCGGATCTCCTGGTTCATCAGGGCCGCGGTGACGGTCTCCCCCACGACCCAGGTTCTCGGTGCGAAGGTCACGCTCCGCCGCCTTCCTCACCGACGACCGGCGGGGACGGGTTGGCCGGGTCGAGGTCGTGCCACCAGTTCCGCAGGTAGGGCGGCAGGCTGGCCAGACTCGCTTCGACGGCGGCCGGGTCGGCGGGGAAGACCAGGTCGACCCAGCCCCACCCGCACTCGGTGCACGCGAACCGCGGGTCGGCCGGTGACACCACCTGGGCGCTGCGGCAGATGCAGTCCGCCACCCACCGGTTCTGGTTGATCCGCGCCCAGTACGGGGTCTGCTCGACGTTCCCCTCCGGCGGGACGAGACGGCGGCCCAACCTGGACTCCACCCACTTCCACACCAGCTCGGCGGCGGGCACGCCGGCCCAGGCGTCCGGGGGCAGGCTGGTCGGCGGCCGGTAGTACGCCTCGGCGCGGACGACGGCGATGGGCATGGGCTGCTCCTAGTAGGCGAGGCGGGTGGTGGAGTCGAGGACGGAGTAGGTGGGGTCGTCGAGGACCCACACGGTGTCGGTGAAGGTGGCCGAGGTGTGGAACTGGATGACGTGGCTTCGGTCTCTGATCGTCTCCGTGTAGCCCTCGACGGTGACGCGGGCCGAGGTGGCCGGCGCTTCGTCCGGCATGCCGGTGACGGAGAAGTAGCTGCTGATGTCGGCGTCGAGGATGTCGAGGTAGGTGGACATCGTGTACGCCTCGATCGGTACCTCCCGCAGCTCGGGCTGCGGGTTGGCGTAGCGGGACACCCGCCAGTACGCAGCGTCCAGCACGCTCAGGTCGGACGTCTTGAGGATGCTCAGGGCGCCCGGGTCGTAGGTGCCGAAGGCGAGGATGCTCGCGGGCGCGGTCACCCGCTGGATCGCGCCGCCCGGTCGGCTCGCCTCGATGGAGTTGACCAGCTTCTGGTCGTCGTCGGCGAGGCGGGCGCCCTTGGTCTCCAGGTCGGCGTAGGCGATGGTGAAGGCCTCGGACGCGGGGTCGGGGTTGTAGCGCAGGTCACGGGACTGGAAGGCGATCCCGTAGCCGTCCCGCTCGGCGTACAGCCGGCCGGACTCGGTGGCCTCGACCTCCCGCATCCGGGCGACGACCGAGGACCCGGCCGGCCCTTGCGAGGCGATCGGGTCGAACGTGGAGCCGAGGATCGTCACCGAGGTCAGGTCGGCGTAGCGGGCCAGGCGCTCGATCCGCTCGTCCGCCGTCTCCCCGGAGAAGCCGCTCGTGCCCGCTTCCCAGCGGATCGGGGACAGGGTGGCGGCGATGTCTCCCTGGGCGTGGGTGACGGCGACGTGGGCGATCTGCCCGTCGAAGAGGCGGGCGCCGCGGTAGCCGCCGACGTGGAGGTGGCGCAGCCCGGGGGTGTCGACGACGGACAGGGTGACCGGCCCGGCGACGCCGTCGATCCAGAGCTGCTTGTTGAGGTAGCCGTCGTGGAAGATGTGGTGCCACTCGCCGTCGTTGACCACCTGGAGGCTGTTGTAGACGGTGAGGGTGCCGCCGGCGTTGGTGTGCTCGATGCAGAGTTCCCCGGACGCGTTGATGGTCAGGACGTACTGGCAGTCCAGGTTGGAGTGGAACAGCCCGAGGATCGCCCGTGACGTCGACGTGGTCTTGATCCAGCACTCGACGTTCATCGGCGTCGTGGTGCTGATGTCCTGGAAGGTCTGGCCGAGGTCGCCGGTCAGGTACAGGCCGGCGCTCGCGCTGGCCGGGGAGACCGTCACCGAGCCGTCGCCGGTCTCGGGCAGGCCCGTGCTGCCGAACTCCAGCGTCCCGCCGGAGCCGACCTGGGTGGTGGCGAGCGCGCCGCAGCCGGAGCCGGAGAGGTCGCCGGCCGCCGCCGACCCGGACGGCTCGGTCAGCGGGTAGTACGCGGACAGGGTCGTGGCGATCGACGGCACGGACTGGTGAAGGATCTCCTCGGTCAGCATCGACTTCAGGGTCGGCAGCCGGTTCAGGCGCTTGAACAGGTCCGTGCACGAGACCGTGACCTTGCTGACCAAGCCCTCCCACTCGACCGGCCATTCGTTGACCATGCCCCAGAAGCGGGGCCGGACCTCCGCGCCGAGAAGGTCCCACTCGATGTAGCCGGCCGTGCCGCCGGTGCGGGTGGTGGGGAAGTCGACCGCGTGGGTCTGCGACGTCACCCAGGCCGGGGTGGCCAGGGTGCGGCGCGTCGTCCAGGTGAAGCCGTCACTGGAGGTCTCCCAGTAGACGGTGCCGCCGGACTCCCGCACCCGCAGCCACGCGTGGTCGATGGCGGAGTAAGTGAGGTTCACGGCGGCGCCGTCGGCGAACCCCGTCTGGGACTGGGCGCTGATGACACCGGTCCCTGCGTCGTAGCGCCAGCCGATACGGGTGCCGGACGTGGTCGACGTGACCCACATACTGGCCGCGCAGTTCGAGGATCCGTTCAGCGCAGGTACCGAACAGAGCTTCGCGGTGAGCTTGCTGCCTGCCAAGGTCCACTGTCGGGCGCTGGTGAAGTTGGTGTCGGCGCCCGGGTTGACGGGAATCCGCAGGTATCCGGCTGAGGTCTCGGTCGCGGGCGCGGTGTTCGTCACCCACGTCGCGGTGTTGACTCGGCCGTCGTCGAAGTCGTCGCCCAACTGGGCCATCGGGTAGGGCGCCGACCCGGACACCGTCGGCATCACCGCGACCGAGATCCGGATCGGGGTGTTGCGCCGCACGTAGGGGTAGAACGGGCTGGCGGCGTTGCCCGGGGTGAGGTCACCGTCCTCGTTGTCGAAGACGATCGTGGCCGTGCCCGGCTGGGTGTCCGACAGCTCATCGGACGCCCCCCGGGTGATGGTCACCCCGCGCACATCGTTGACGTACTGCGTGATGTCCGTCCACGTGATGGTGTTGGGCAGCTGCACCAGACCGCCCCACCCTGCTTCCACGAGCAGCGGCACGTCACCCTCCTACGTTGAGCGAGACGGTCGCGCCCTGCGCGCGACCGAACTGGAGCAGGACGCGCTGAAGCTCGCGGCCCACGGCCACCGGGTCCATGGCCTCGTGCACGTCGACCTGGACGTTGACGACCGTCCCGCCCCCGCCGGCGGCAGCGGCCCGGCCGAGAACGGGCCTCGTGTCGGCGACGCGTCCGGCCACGGCGCCCAGCGCGCGGTCCAGGACGGGGACGCCTTCGACCAGTCCGGCGGCCAGGCCCTGCGTGGAGTACACGCCGAGCTGGGCCATCACGGTCGACGGGCTCTTGATGCCGAGGGCCTTCTTGATGGCCGCTTCCATGCCCTTGGCGATCTTGATCATGGCGTCCTGGATCGCCTTCTGCTGGGACTCCAGTCCCTTCAGGAAGCCCTTGCCCGCGGCGGCCCCGCTGTCGTACAAGGCGTCAGCGCCCGCTCGGCCCAGCGAGTCCGAGGAGGACTTGATCTGGGACTGAAGCGAGTTGATGGCGCCGAAGGTGGCCTTGTCCGCGCCGACCAGCGCACTGGCGTAGGCGAACCCGGCCTCCGGGCCCATGTTGAGGATCTGCCGCAGCAGGTCCCGGTTGAGGCCCTTCTTCGCCAGGATCCCGATGTACGACGTGAACTGCTTGATCTGCGCCAGCTTCGAGGCGAGGCCCGACTTGATGCTGCCCGCGGTGACCTGCTCCGGCTCGAGGCCCAGGTTCGACAGGCCCGCGCCGTCCCGGGCCGACTGGGTGACGGTCGATGCGAACTGCCGCGCGGCGGTGATCGTCGCGGCGAGCTTGTCGCGTGCGGCCGCGAGACCGAGCAGCTTCTTCGTCTGCGCGTCGACCGCCCGCAGCAGACCGGCTTCCTTCGCGCCGGAGAACGCCGCCCGGATGTCCGCGGCCAGATCCTTCGCCGTGGCCTGGATCTTGTCGCGGCTGCCGGTCAGGCCGAGGATCAGGCCCTTGCCGATGTCCTTGGCCAGCGCGGTCATCTTCTTCGAGGGTGAGGCGATCTCCAGCTCGGCCTTGACCCCGGCGGTGACGGCGGCCGCCATCAACCGCGCGGAGGACAGCACGCCGTCCCGGCCGGCGGTCATCCCGCCGGCCAGACCGGCGGCGGCCGCCGACCCGGCGCCCGCCATCCCGCGCCCGCTGCCGAGAGTGTCGGCGTTGATCGCCTCGATCAGGCCGAGGTACTTCGCCGTGCTGCGGGCGTTGATGACGTACTCGCCGTCCGAGGCCCACCACATGGGGATGCTGTCCGAGGTCCCCGTGCCCGGGCCGGACAGCATCCCGCTGGGCATGCCGCCGCCCGCGAACCGCGGGGCCGGGCCGCCGTCCCTGCGGAACGGCTTCTGCACGCTGGCCTCCGCCTTCTGGTACACGGTGTTGACGTAGGTGGTGGCCACCGTTCCGTCGATGTCGCCGAGCTGCCGCCGGGCGCTGGCGATCTTCGCCTCGAGGTCCTTGATGGTCGCGATGACCGAGGCCTGCTTCGACTTCGGGACGGTGTTGAGCTTCCGCTTGGCCTCGGTCAGCTGGGCGTTCCAGCTGTTGATGTCGAGCTTCAGCTTGCCTGCGGAGAGCCGGGGGCCGGCGGCCGCCGCGAAGTCCTCGACCTTGTGCTGCGCGGTTTCCAGGCCGCCGAGGAACCCTTCCTTGAACTTGTCGAACTCGGTGTTGGCGTCCTTGAACTTGTCGCCGATGACGGGCAGGTTCCCGAACGCCGTCGCGGCACCGCTGACCAGCCCGTCGATGATGGTCAGGGCCCCGGTGGCCATGACGCGGAAGCCGCCGACGACATACGGCGCCATCTGGATGGCGAAGCCCGCGATGTCGAGGAAGGCGTTCCCGGCGACCCGGGCCATCTCCAGGATGCCGATCTTGTTCTCGTTGATGGCGTCGTTGAGGCGCTGGAGCGGCCCCTTGGCCTCTTCGACCTTGCCGAAGTTCGGGATGAGGGTGCCGACGATGGCGCTGCCGACGTCGGCGACGGTGGGCCCGATGAGGCGCAGGATGTCCGTCAAGGACTTCACGCCGTAGCCCAGGTCCTTGAAAACCGGCATGAGGGCGTGGAGGGCTTTGCCGAAGAAGTCCAGGGCGCCGGCGCCGCGCTCACCGAACCCGGTCATCAGCTCGCCCAGGAGCGGGCCGAAGGTACGGGCGACCTCCCCGCTGAACCGGCCGATCGCCGGGAGCAGCGTGTTGATCATGTTGAAGAAGCCGGTGAGGAACTTGCTGCTGCCCTCGATGCCGACCTTCAGCCCGTCGAACATGCCGGGCAGACCCTGTCCGAGCAGATCGCGGATGCCGCCGGACAGCGCGGTCAGGGTCGGCTTCGACGCGGCGCCGAAGTCCAGGAAGCTGCGGCCCAGCCGGCCGAAGCCGGACAGCATGTCGCCGACGAACATCCGGCCCAGGTCCAGGTTCGCCTTCAGGTCCTGCTGGAAGCCGGAGTCCTGGAACAGCTTGCCCGCGCCCTGGGCGGCCTTGCCGAACGCGCCGCCCAGCTGGGTCATGCCGTCGCCGAGGATCTTCACCAGGGGGCCAGCGTCCTTCAGGGCCTTGGTGAAGCCGGGCAGCATCGCCTTCTGGATGTCCTTGCCGATCCCGCCGAACTCCTTCTTCAGGCCGACGAGTTCCTTGGTGAAGTCCCGCGCCGGTTTCGGCAGCTTCTTGAGGGCTTCGGCGTACTCCTTCTTGCCCTTGCCCGCCGCCTCCATCGCTTCGCCGATGCCGGAGAAGCCGAGCTTGAGCGTGCCCGCGGCCAGACCGGCGCCGGCCATCATGGGCACCAGAGCGCCGAGGGCGGGCAGCAGGGACAGCCCGGCGATCGCCGCCACCCCGATCATCGCTCCGCCGAGGCCGCCGCCCGACTTGCCGAGGGAGACGGCCGCGTCCCCGCCCGCGCTGGAGACGTCGCCGAGGCGGCGCACCAGGACGGGCATGCCGTCGCCCATGAGGCGGGCCGCGTCTGCCGCGGAGACGAACCGGCCGTTGAGGTCGCGCAGCCGGCCGTTGGCGTCCGTGGTGAACCGCCGGACCGCTGCCGCGTTGCCCGCCATGTCGTCGTTGAGGCGGCGGTGCAGCCGGGTCGAGGCGTCCCCGGCCCCGTTCAGGACCGGGGAGAGGTTGTCGTTCCCGTCGAGGACGAACGTGAGGTGTTGCGCCATCACTCACCTCCGCGGATCTGTGCGTCGTGTCGGTCGATCCACGCGGTGAGGTAGTCGAACTCGGCCTCGGTGAGGTCTTCGACGTCCCGCTTGGTGTAGTGCAGGTACAGGCCGAACAGCGGCAGGTAGCTCAGGAAGCGGTCGGCGAAGCTTCCGTGTCCTGCGCCGGGATTGGCTCCGGCTCCGGCAGGGGCTTTTCGGGTGCCGGGTCTTTTGGGGCCGTCACGTCGGCGATCGCCCGGTCGGCGGCCTCCCGGTTGAACGCGACGTCGCGCAGCTCGTCGAACGCGGCGTCCAGGTCCTCGGTGTCCCGGTACTTCTCGAACAAGCCCGCGGCGTAGACGGCGACCTCGCGGTCGTCGAGGCGCACGACCAGTTCGTCCTCGTAGGGGTCGAAGTCGCCGTACCTGAGGGCGGCGTGGGTACGCCGCTTGATGGCCCAGGCAACGGTGCGCAGGGCGTTGACGTCGCCTTGGCGCATCCGTTCCTTGATGAGATCCCAGCGGTCGTCGGCGGTGCGCTCGATGGTCTGGATCTCGGAGGCGCGCAGGCGGCCGGCGTCGAGGGCTTCCTCGGTGCCGCCCTCGGGCTTGTAGAGGATGATCACGTTCTGCTCCTATTCGAGGCGGCGCCGGACGTCGTCCAGGACGCGGGCCACCTCTCGCTCCATACGGGGGGTGTGGCGGCGCACGACGGTGTCCCACCACGGGGGTTGCGCCCACTGGGTCACCCAGCGGCGGCGGTTGCCGAAGACGGGGTGACGGACCCGGCCGTCGTTCAGCACCTTCGGCATGTTGCGCAGGTCGGGCGGCAGCCGGCCCTTGTCGACCCACACGCGGGCCCCCGGGCTGGCGCCGGTGCGGACGCTGATACGGATCGCGTCGGCGATCGTGGCGCGCAGCGGGCGGGTTGTGGGGGACGGGCCGCCCGGGCGGGTGGACCGTCCGGGCGGGCGGATGTCCAGGCCGCGGATCGACGCCTGGAGATCGGTGCGCAGCGGCTCGGCGGCGCGCCGGATGCGGCGGTGCATGGACTGGCGGATGTTCTCGTTCCCGGCAGCGCGCAGGCGCCGCGAGAGTTCCAGCAGGCTGCCGGTGTTGAGGATCCGCACATCCTGGGTCACGGCCTGCTCACAGTGCCGTGTCGGTCGAGATGTACTCGATCTTCGGCTGGTTGGTGCCGTCGTACAGGCCGACGTAGTTGAAGGTCGGCTTGACGACGCCAAAGCCGTCGACGACCGGCGGCCCCTCGTCCAGACGGATCGCGGGCAGCGTGATCCGGAACGTCTCGAAGAACGTCGACGCGATGAGCGGGCCGACGAACTCCCACACCAGGGACGTCGCGCCGTCGCTGGTGTAGAGGTCGTCGAGGGTGGTGGCGACGTAGTCCGTCTCGATGGTGCCGGAGATCTTGACCTGGTCGTTCTCGATGGGTTCCTTCTTCAGCCCGGCCTGCCCGGCGTAGAACCGCTCCAGGTCCTGCGGCCGTTCGATCTTGCAGGACATCTTGCGGATGCCGTCGTGTGCGGTCTCCGAGCCGAACGAGCCGGTCTTGACCGCCATCTGCCCGAAGTGGAACGGGCTCATCGACGGGTACGACGCGGCCGCCAGGGTCTGCGCCTCGTCGACGTCCTTGGCGTCCACCTCGAACGATGCGGTGAGCATCTCGCCCACCCCGCACGAGAACTCGGCCGCCGTGACCTTGCAGCCGACGAACGACTTGTCCGTCACGGTCCCGGTGGTGAGCGGCACGCCCTTCTGGATCGTCAAGCTTTTCCCGGCCACGCTGGCCAGGGTGTGCGTCTGAAGGTAGGCGGCTGTCGCGCCCTGCTGCACCGGGGTGACGGACGTGCCCATGAGCGCCTGGATCAGCAGCCCCATGGACTTGTTGGTGACCTCCAGGTCGATCGACCCGGAGCCCTCGCGACGGGTCAGCACCCGTCGCGCGGACAGCGGCAGCAGCCGCCCGGCCGCGATGCCGGCGGACTGCGCCGTGGTCTTCTTCAGCGCGAGCGATTCCTTGGTGAACTCGATGAACTTCGTGGGCGCCACGAAGGTGCCGTAGGTCGACTCGGCGGCGATGCCGAGCTGGGCGCCGAGACCGGATCCGATCGCCATGGATCAGTCCTCCATCTTCTGCGGCGGCTTGGCCGCGGTCTTCTTCTTCGCGGCGCCGGGCTCCTCGATGGGCTCCCAGGTCGAGGTCTGGCACACGTAGCCCTCGAACCGCTCGTCGGGGACCTCGACCACCTGGTCGGGGTGAATCTCGCGGTCGCCGAGCTCGGGCACGGTGACCGGCTCGGGACCCAGAAAGCGCACACGCGCCATGGCGGACTCCTTGAGTGGGTGGGTCAGATACGGGCCTGGCAGGTCACCGCGAACGCGAGGCCGGCGAGGCTGCCTTCCGCCTGCGCCTGGATCAGATCGCCCGCGGTCAGGTGCGCCCACAGCACGGTCCCGCTCAGGGTCGGCGCGGCGGGGGCGGCGTTGGTGGCGCGCAGTGCCTGCTCGATCTCGCCGACCAGGGCGAACACCTCGGTGCGGCGGGCCTGCATGTCCTTGTCGCCGGCGCGCGCTTCGGCGTAGCAGAGGATCGTGAAGGCCTCGTCGCGGGTGCGGGCGCCCGCGCCGTTGAACGACTGCTCCAGCGACACTGCCGCGTCGGCGCCGGGCTGCCAACCGACGTGGATGCGCCGGAGCCTCGTGAGGTTCACCGCGACCGGGCCGTCGACGATGTCGACCTCGGCGAGCGCCGGCGCCGCTCGCAGGATCGCCAGCAGCGCGTCGACGGCGGCCGGGACGCGGGAGGTCATCATGCGAAGCCTCCGAAGTCCCGGTCCGGCTGGAGCAGCTGGAGCGCGCGGTTGGGGATCGCGTAGCCGAAGCCGGGAATCGGCTCGGTGACGGAGACGTCGTCGCCGCCTCCGATCCCGGCCAGACCCCGGGACGCGCCGTAGTTGGTGCGCCACATGTGCTGGAGGATCAGCTTCCCGGCGAGGCTGACGTGCGGCGGCACCAGCGCCCGGCCGGCGGTGTAGGTGATCCGGTAGTCGCCCTGGTCGAAGCACAGCCCGTCCGTGCGGCGCACGACGCCCGTGCTGGCGTCGACGTCCAGGACGCTTGTGTCGACGGCCTGCTGCCACGACGTCAGCGCCGTCACGGTGGTGACCGCAAGGACCGGGGTGGTGTGCAGCAGCCAGACGTCGCGGCCGCCCTGGACGACCTGCTGCACCGTGCGCCGCACCACCGCGCCCACGAAGTACTCCACCGCGGCGGTGGTCGCCTCGATGAACTCCCGCAGCTCCTCATCCTCCGAGGTGCTCGACGCGGGGATGTCGAGCTTGGCCTTGGCCTCCGCCAGCGAGAACAGCATCGGCGGCGCGGCCGGCCGCACGTTGAACACGTCGGCGTAGGCGGTCGCGTTCGCCCCGGTCGCCAGCCAGCGCACCGTGTGCCGCCCGGCCTGCACGGTCGGATAGGCGTAGGTGTAGGTGCCGGTCGATGCTGGCGCGACCGTCGGCACCGACGTGGTGGTGGCGTCGGGCAGGGTGATGGTCAGCGCCATGTTCCCCGCGTTGGCCAGGGCGCCGGCGGAGTCGCGCACGGTGGTGCTCAGCGTGACGACGTCGCCCAGGTCGTAGCTCACCTCGGTCCCCTCTCACTGCGGGTCGGGGCCCGGCCCGGGCCGCGCTGGAGCGGGGCGCGGCGACCGGACCGGACGATCGGGGCTACTTGCCGCGCGCGGTGCGCCGCGGCTTGGACTCGACGGCCGTCTCCTGGCCGTCCGAGACGGCGACGCCCAGGCGCTTCAGCTCGGCGTCGACGGCCGCCGCCCGGTCGGCCCGGTCGTGGCGCACGTAGCCCTCGCGCTCGCGCAGCAGCGCCTGTACGTAAGCCTCGTCGGCGGTGGGCACCTCGGTGACGACGTCCTCGCCGGTGCGCACGTTCGTGGCCTGTTCCTTGTCGGGCATGTCTGCCTCCCTTGCAGACGGGGCCCAGGCAGCGTCAGCCGCCCGGGCCCGGGTCGGCTCAGAACGTCGGGGTGATCAGGCCGGTGCCCGCGATGACCGAGATCGACTTCGGGTAGCGGGAGGCGTGCAGCGCCACGTAGTTGTAGAACCGCAGCAGCACGCTCAGCTGGTCGGCCTTCGTCTCGCGGAACGCCTCGGCCTGCGGGGTGCCCTCGAAGAAGATCACGTCGCTGGAGCGCAGGGTGATGATGCGGTCCTCGTTCGTGCCCGCCCCGAGGTTGGTCGGGATGTTCGGGTCGAGGAAGACCGGCAGGCCGTGCCAGGTGCCGACGAAGCCCTCCGCGTTGACTGCTTCCATCGAGGCGAGCGTGTTCTGCGGCATGTTCGCCGCGGGCACCACGAGCGGTCGGCCGGCGGTGTCGACGGCCGCGGTCATCCACGCCCACCGGCGCGGGTGCATGAAGTGCTTGTCGCCCGGCAGGAACCGGCCGGTGTGGATCTGCTGCACCGCGTCGGCGCCCTTGGGGTACAGCTCGGCGACCGTCGGGGTCGCGTCGGTGTAGGTCACGGCGTTGAGGCCGGAGACGTTGAGCAGACCGACCTTGTTGGTGGCGTTGTTGTTGATGACGAACACGTCCGCCTTCACGGCGTAGTCCGCCGCCAGGTCCGCCAGCAGGATCTGGTCCATGTTGATCGGCGACTGGTCCAGCAGCTGCTGGGCGACGACCTGCTGACCGGCGATCGTCGTGACGTTCGCGGTCACCGAGTTGGTCGTCGCGTCCGTGTTCTGCACCGCCGTGTTCTGCGTGGTCTGCTCCGCAACGGCGGTGCCGCTGGCCACGCGCGGCAGGCTGATCGAGTCGGTGCCCGGGGGCAGCGCCATCGGGCGGACCTGGTCGGCGACGACGCGGCCGCCGCGGGCCAGCGCGATGTAGTCGTTGATCATCCACAGCGGCGGCACGAACTCGCCGCCGGCACCGTCCGTGGTGGACAGAGCGCGGGCCTCCATGCCCTCCAGGGCCTTCTCGGCGCCGCGGGCGATCCGCTGGAGGCGGTCAGCCACCTCGCGGTCGTTGCGAGCCAGGCGCTCGATGGACGACGTGTCGCCCTTCATCTGCGCGCGGAACAGGTCCCGGAAGTAGGAGGTCTGCCCGCCCTTGCGGTAGGTCTCCGGCTCGGAGGTGACGGTGACGCGCTCGCGCCGCTCGCCGGCCTGCCCGTGCTGGGCGTGGATCTGGGCGGCGCGCTGCTCCCGCTTCTCGTCCTCCTCGAGGTCCTTGATGCGGGCGTCGAGCTGTTCGATCTCGGTGTCCTTGGCGCGGAGCTCGGCCCGCTTGGCGTCGAACGCGGTCTGCTGGTCGGCAGACAGCTTCTCGGCGCCGGCGTCCTCGGCGGTCTTCACGATGCCGTCGAGCTCGGTCTTCAGCGCGGCCCGGGCTTCGAGCGCGCTGCTCATCTGCTTGCGCAGGTAGGCGAGCATTGCTCGCTCCCTTCTACGGGTTGGGTGTGGGTCGCGCCCGCGTGCCGTTCGGGTGGTGGCCCAGGTGGTGGCGCGTCCTGCGGGCATGCCGCGGACCGCTCCGGCGTGGGCTCCGGCGCGTCAGGTGGTGCAGGCGTCAGGGGGTGGCTACAGGCCGAGTACGGCGGCCTGAGCCTGGTACAGCGACATGGTCGTCGGCTCCGCCTCGGCGGGCTGGAACCTGCGCGCCAGGCGCTCGTACAGCGCCCGGGCGTCCGCCTCGTCGAGGCGGTCGAAGTCGGCGGCGCGCACCGCACCGACCGACGTTGCGGGGTTCGCGCCGAAGTTCACGACGGACACGTCGCCGCGGTGCAGGTCCACCTCGAGGATGTCCCGCTGGTCGTAGTCCGGGGACCACTGCTGGCGGGTCACCCGGAACGCGAACGACATCTCATCGACGCTGCCCTCCTCGAGGGCCGCCAGCATGTCGCCGACGTCGGAACGCTTCGTCGAGACGTCCGCTTCCATGTGCAGGCCGGTGGTGTCCTCCGACAGCCGCAGCGTGCCGGCCTTGGTGTAGGCCATGGCCAGGCCGCCGTGGTTCAGCAGCAGCTGCACCTGAGGATTCTCCGCCAAGGTCTTAGCGAACGCGCCCGTGCGGACCACCTCCGAATACGGGCCCAGCCAGTCCCACATCTCGAACGGCGACTCGGTGACCGAGGCGTAGCCCTCGATCGTGGACACGTTGCTGACGCCCTTCTTGGCGCGCACCTCCAGCTGCACGGGGAACGCGCGCCGCTCGGTCCCGGACACCTTGGCCCGGTCGCTCTTGACGCTCACAGCGTCCCTCCTTCAGTCGATCTGCACCTTCGGCGCCGGGGCCACATTCGGTTCGTCGCCCCACTTCACGGGAGCCTGGTCTTCCAGGTCGCGAACCTCGTTGGGTGTCGTCCACCGGTTCTGGAGCGCGAGGGCGTGGGCACGGAAACGGGTCAGCAGGTCGGTGCGGGCGAGCGCGGCCCGGTTGAGCTTCACGTACTGGCCGGGCGGGAGGAGCGCGGTCAGCATGTTCTCGGTGCGCACCAGCCACCGGTCCAGGGCGTAGGTGAGCAGGTCGAGGCTGCGCTGCTCGACGTTGGCGTAGGTCATCGACCCGCCCGTCTCGTAGCCGAGGACCTCCGCGATGGCCGGGCCGAAGATCCGGCAGCACTCCGCCGACGTGTACCCGTTCGTCTCCAGGAACTGGCTCTCGTTCGGGGCCACCTGGATCGCCTGGTACTTCCAGCCCTGCCCGAGCACGACCGGCTCTCTGGTGCCGCGCAGCGCGGCCATGAACCGCTCCTTGGCGGTGTGGGCCTGCTCCTTGTTCAGGGCCTGGTCGGTGACCAGCAGACCGGAGGGGTGGGCGCCATCCTCGAACCACTGCTGGCCGAACCGTTCCGCCGCGATGCCCAGCCCGATCGTCGTCGCGTGGTGCGCCACCGGCGACAGGCCCATAAGCCGGCCCGGGATCACGTAGGCCCGCTGGTGCCACATCTCCGCCGCGGGCACCTCTTCCGCGCCGGCACGCCACGTCGGCAGCCCGGACTTCGGGTCGCGCCAGCCCTGCACCAGGTCCGGGTGATAGAGCACGATCTGTGTGGGGTTGCCGATCCGGTCGCGGGCGGCCACACGGCCGTTGGTGTTGCCCCGCAGCAGCAGGGACGTCATGTACTGGTAGATCCAGTCGGCGGTGCCGTAGCCCTCCCCGGACGGATCCTCCAGGACCTTGGGCAGCGGCAGCTCGCGTCGCGCGGCGCCGGTGCCCTCGTAGACGTCGATGGGCAGGATCGACGTCAGGGACGCGATCAGGTCCACCGCCGACCACACCGCCACCTTCTGCAAGCTGGCCTCAGCCTGCGCCAGGTCGACCCGAGAGAACGACGACGCCTGTGACGGCCGGGGGATCGGCGGTTCCGTGAACGGCGACCGGGTCTCCCGGCGCCGGCTGAAGAACAGGCTCACCGTGCCGCCCTCCAGTCCGCCGCCAGGCAGAACAGGCCCGCGACGGCCAGGCCGGCGGGCACGTACACCATCAGCGCCGCCCACGAGATCAGCGCGGCCCCGGTGGCGCCGGGCAGCCAGCGGACCGCCCAGCCAGCTGCGGACGCCAGGGCGCCGACCATGTTTGCCCTGGTCATCGAGCCTCCCTCACCAGATGTTGTCGAGCGGGTCGCTGGTGTCCTCGACGTCCGCGCCGAGCCCCCACTTGGCGAGCGTCCCGGCCACCAGCGGGCTGATGTCCACGGAGACGATCCGCCGGGCCCACGCCCACGCGTCGCCGAGCGGCCGCTTCTGCGCGCCCGCCAGGGCGGCGGCGAGCGGCGCCTGGTCGAGGTGGGACAGCGTCTGCTCGGTCACCGCGTCGTAGAACTGGCCGCACGCCGCGGCGACGTCGCGGGCCTTGGGCTGCACCACCTCGACGCCGAGCCGGTCTTGCAGGTCGGCGATGAGCGACCCGGCCGGGCCGCCGGCGTCGACAACCCAGCAGCGCGGCTTCCACTTCTCATGCAGGTCCACCGCCCGGTCGAGGATCCAGCCCGTGCCCGGGCGGTGGTCGACGACCTCGACGTGCGTGCCGCCGCGCCACTCGCCCGCCACGGCGATCGCCGCGTGGGAGCGCTCGGGGGTCATGTCGATCGCGAACGCCACCGGGTCCGACGGCGCGGACTCGGCGGCCGCCAGAGCCCGCCAGGCGTCCTCGCCGATGACCTGCCACGTGTCGGCACTGTCCGAGGGATAGTCGCCCACACCGAGCCTCTCCCGCGCGTAGCCGGACGCGCTCAGCGTCGCCCGCTCCCGGGCCACCTTCTCCAGCGTCAGCCGGTAGCCCACGCCCGGGTTCGACTTCAGCACGGCCTCGTCCGAGGCCGCGTCGTCGTGCGCTGTGCAGTCCTGCGGGCACTCGTCGACGTGCGGGTCCGCCGACCACTCCATGTAGGCCAGCGACGGATCCGGCACTCCCGCCTCGACCGCAGCGAGCGCGCGGCGCCGCAGCCGCCCCAGTTGCACCGACGGGGCGCCGATGCCGGCGCTGCCCAAGTACCAGATCTGCGGGTCCTCGACGGCCGCCATCGTGGGCAGCAGGGCGTCCATCTCGTTGTCACCAAGGATCATGTCCTCGTCCATCACGTTGCAGTGCCCGGTGAAGCCGCGCCCCGACCCCTTGCTGCGGGCGATGAACCGCAGCAGCTGCCCGGTGTGCAGCTCGATGCCCTCCTCGCCCACCGTCTGCCGGTACGTCTTCACGCGTTTGTGCAGGTCAGGGGTTTGCCGGATCAGTCGCTCGATCCGCTTGAACGCGTTCTTCGCCGTCTTGAACTCATGCGCCGAGTGGAGGATCAGTTCCTCCCCGCCGATGAACAGCCCCCACAGCTCACGGGCTTCGATGATCCCGCCCTTGCCGTTCTGGCGAGGAACGTTGACGGCGACCTCGAACGACGCCCAACTGCCGTCCGGCTTCTCCCCCATCCCGACCCGCAGGACGTGCTGCTGCCACGGGTCCAGGCGCAGGCCCGCCCGCGCCGCAAGGTCGATCGCCTCCTGGCCGGCGCTCGACACGGCCGGCGGCGCCGTCTGGATCGGCGGCGTCTGCCAGCCGTAGACCCGCCCGTCGTCACTCTGCGGCTGACTGCTGGCGGGCAGCCGCCCGGCGCTTCTTTCGCTGCTCAGCAATGTCATCGACCGCATCCCCCTTCGACTCGACGGGCGCCAGCTTCCGGAGGTCGGCCATGATCGAGCGCAGCTCGCGGGCGGCGACGGCCTTTGCGGTCGGAGCGTCGGTGCCGTCGATCGCCCTGGCCAGGTCGAGGGCGACGGCCGCCATACCAGGCGCCGTCTCCTCCGCATGAAGATCGTCAAGCTCAGCGGCGATCTTGTCGGCCACCGCCATGATCACCACCCCCATCACTCAGAGTGATGTCACGCAGAGTGACGTCGAGTAGAAGGGTCGAACTGAGTTCACGCGAAATGATCTTTAAAATCGGCCGCGCAAAAAATCGGGCGACAAGGGCGTTTGGGTCGCCCGGTCCTCCCCCTAAAAATTGGCCCGGCTCTCACTGGCCGGGCGTGCTCACCAGGCCCGTGACGCCTGCGGCATCGCTCCGCGTGACGCTGCCGGCCGCTGCCGGTACCACCGGGTGGCCACCCTGCGCATGTCCGGGTCGCGCATCGCGTCGATGCGCTGCATGACCACCTCGCGCCCCGGGTCGACGGTCACTATCCGTGCATCGAGCCGCTTGTACTTGGCCAGGGCCTTGCGGCTGGGCATGGTGTGGATCAGGTAGACGTCGACCTTGTCGCGCAGCGTGAACGCCTCGTCCATGGCTGCGTACCGGGCGCGGTGGGCGACGCGCAGGATGGTGGGGTCCTGGTTCCACTGGGGGGCGCCTGGTCCTGAAAGCGCGCGGGTAATGAGGTCCAGGTCGATGACGATGTCACGCGCCGTAGCATGCGCCTGGATCCACGACGACTTGCCTGCGGTCGGCGGGCCGGTGACCACGTACAGCATGCTCGCTACCGAGCGCTGTGCCGGCGCCGTCGCTCCTGGTTCAGGAGGCGCCGCACCTCCGCCTCAACCCCCTTGGACATGACGCCGTCGTAGCTGCGGACTTCAACCTGCTTGCCTGCGTCGTCGCGCCATGTCTGACGTGCGAGCCGGTATCCGCGAGCAACGTGGTGCAGGGCTCGGCGGGCGTTGGGGTAGGGCCGATAGCTCATCGTCACCATCTCCGTGAGGCTCTCTGCGGCGCCGCCTTGGGCGCCCGGGGTGTGCGGTTGCCCTTGCTGCTGTTGCACCGCCGGTGGGCGGGGCGGGCGTTGGCCCGGTCGAGGAGGTCTCCGCCGCGGCTGAGCGGGATCTCGTGGTCGAGGGTGAAGCTGAGCGGGTGGCGGGCGTCGAGCTGGTAGCCGATCTCGTGGCCGCACAGCCAGCAGGGCAGGCGCTGGGCGCGGAGCCAGGCGCAGAGCCGGCGGTAGGGGCGCCCGTTGCGGGGGTTGCCGGCCACGGGCGCCTCCGTCGCGTCAGGGAGTCGGCAGGTTGTCGAGGTCGCCGAAGTCTGGGGTGGGGATCGCGCTCTCGATCGCTTCCTCGAAGTCCTTCTTGGCCTGGTCGCTCTCCAGGTACTCGTTGAGGGTTTCCCCGGCGAGCCGTTCCAGCGTCTGCTGGTCGAGGCCGACGCAGGCGGGGTTCACCTTGGCGTCGGGCGTCTTGCCGGTGGGCATGGTCTCTTTCAGCCGCTCGGCCATGGCCTTCTTACAGGCGGGTTCGTCGGCGATGGAGCCGCCGTCTCCGTCGCTACAGCCGGTCGTGAGGGCTGCGAGGGCAAGTAGGGCGGCGCAGGCTGCGGTGCGGGTCTTCATGGTCCCCCCAAGGACGTGTGGTGCTGAGGGGGCATCATGTGCCGCGTTGAGGGTGTCTGAGGGTGTTGTGGCCGTGTTGTGACCCGCGTGGGTGGACGCGACGAAGCCCCGACCGGTGGGACCGAGCTGGGGCTTCGTCGTGCGTCTGTGGTGCCGGTTGAGGGCACAGTTGTACACCGGGATCGTGACACGGTGTCTGACCTGCGGTCAAGCCGTCTTGGCCTGCTGGCGTTCGACGATCAGGGCGGTGACGTCTTGGGCGGAGTACCAGGGCTGCCGGGGGCTGCCTCCGGAGCGGGTGAGCCGACCTCGGTGGACGAGTTGACGGACGCCGTCGAGGGTGATGCCGAGGGCCCGTGCGGTCTGGTGGGCGGTGAGGTGGCCGGGGCGGATGTTCTGCGACTCCATGACCCCATGATGCGGGAGAGCCCCACCGCGCGAGGGTGCGGTGGGGCTGGTCTCGGGGTGGGGTCAGTGGCCGCAGGCGGGCTTACTCCACCACCCGCACTCGGCGCAGTACTCGTAGCCGAGGGCGGCGAGCAGGCGCTTCAGCATCGTCGGTCACCTCCCCGCTGCTGTCCGGGTCGGTGACGTACTCGATCTCGGGATGGATGATGGTGACCCCTCCCGGCCCCTTCACCACGCTCGCGGCTCTGCCCGTCTCAACTGCGAGAACGTCGCCGTGGGAGGGGGTGGCGGTGGGGGAGGGGAGGGGTAGGTCTGTACCTTTCCGGCGGGCCGACCGGTACAGCGCCACCCACCCGGCGGCCACCACACCGAGGACACCGACCGCCTCGTCGACGGCGAACAGCGCGGCCGTACCGGCGCCGCCGAGGACGACCAGGACGCACCCGCCGGCCGCCCGGGACGGCTCCTCCTCGGCGGTCATCACAGGACTCCGTACACGGTGCCGCCGAGCCAGTTCGCGGCCTGGGCGAGGGGCACTGCGGCGAACCCGGCGACGCCGGCGGAGGTGCCGAGGGTGATGCCGCACCAGGTGCCCATCTTCAGGTCGTGGCCGTACTGGGACTTCTTCGCTGCGGCGACCATGCCGACGGTGAGGATCAGGACGATGGCGGTGCCGGTCTGGGTGAGGGGCAGGTAGGCGGTGGCGGTGGCGCTCTGCCTGGACTGGCCGCCGACGCCCCAGACGAGGGCGACGTCGCCGAGCCACGACGTGATCCACAGGGTGGTGTCGGCGATCCATCCGACGAGGCCGCCGACGGTGAGGATGGCGAGGACGCCGTAGGACCAGGCGAGGAGGAAGGGCAGCAGTTTGCCGAGGTGCTGCTGCGGCTTCTTGCGGAGGGAGGGGAGGCCGGGCCACCACTTCACGAGGGTGTAGAGGGCGATGCAGATGCCGACGGTGACGCCGCCGATGGTCACGAACTGCACGGTGGGTCCTTAGCGGTACATGGCCGCGCCGAGCGCGGTGAGGGTGAGGATGAGGGCGACGGTCCCGGTGATGCGGGGGACGTCGTGGAGCGCGACGGCGCACAGCCCGAAGAGGGCGA
>NZ_BQUN01000019.1 GCF_026008495.1 Streptomyces sp. A012304 | reverse complement strand
TTCGACCGTCCCCATTCACCAGCTCAGCCGGTCCCGCAGGTGACAACTTCCGAGCTTCGGCTCATTCGACATGCGGTGGGTCATTGACACCTCGGGGGCGTACATCCCTGGCCACGGCACGCCGACGGTCATCCTGTGCCATCGCGTACGCCCACCCCAGGGCGACACGGTGATCACGGTCCGGGGGGTACAGGGTGAGCCGGCGATCCCGGCGGACCCGGCCCGGGGAAAGGTGTGGTCGGCGATCGCCGAAGCCGTTCGCCGCAGGCTCGCCGAGGACCGGCTGAAGGAAGCTCTCGCCCATTCTCAGCGAATTGCATAATCGGATTTATGACGGTAGACTTGCGTTGTGACGGTGACGCGCAGTCCGATGCGGTCGCCGCGTTCCACCGACACGGCCAGGCGCCGTCCGGTCGCCCGACTTCCGGAGAACCATGTCCGTACCTTTTCCAGCCCCGGAGCGCACAGCTGTCCAGGAGCGCCGTGGCACCTCACGCCGCTCGGGCCATGGGCTGGCCGTGACGGCAGCCGCCGCCACCGGGGCGGGCATGACGGCTCAGGCGGCCACCGGCATCACTCCGGCACGGTTCGCCGACGGAGCCGTCACCGTCGACTTCCTGGCGCGCACCGCGATGCACTCGGCGTACAGCCTCGCCATCGTCAGCGCCACGGTGTTCGCAGCCGTCACCACCGCAGCACGGCGGCGGAAGCGCCCACAGCCGTCGTCTCCCAGCAGCTACAAGGATCTGCCATGACCATTTCGCCCACCACCGCGAGCGCCCCGACGCAGCGCACCGATTCGGCCCAGGGCCGTACCGGGCGCGGCCGCGGCTTCATACGACAGGCCCTGGACGCAGGCATCCACCCGGCGACCCGGCGCCCGCTCCAGGCCGGACAGCACTGCGGAGGCTGTGCTCATCTCCAGGTCAAGAACCTTGCCGACGATTCGCGGCACTTGAAGTGCGGTCTAGTGATCGGCACGGGCCGCCGGAACGGCGGTCCCGACCTCCACAAGGAGACCCCGGCGTGCGTCGCCTTCGAGGCCGCACCCCTGGCACCGACCAACGACGGCACGCGAGAGACTTCATGAATCCGATCACGGTCGCCGAGTTGCGCGCCGACTGGCACGACGCCCCCGACTTGAGCAGCGAACAGAAGCAGGTGCTCGGGCAACTGGCCGAGACGGACTTGCAAGAGGCTCTCGACGCGGCTTTCCGGCGGCACGAGGACGCGTACTTCCGGATTCTCGACTCGACCCTCAGCGACGCCACGCGCGCGCTTCTGGAACGCATGGCCACATGAGCGGTGGCTACCTGGCGGTACGCCCTCCGCCGGGCAGTTACCGCCGGGCGGTGCCACACACAGCCGGCCACGCAGAAGGACGCGCCCCGGCCCACCCAGAGAAGAAGCCCAGTACCCCATGCATCCCTCCGCTCGAAGTCGCGCGAGGCAACAGGCATTCGACCTGGAGAGCCAGCGTCACGACATGATCGAAAGGCTCGCCGACGGCGGTCTGCCCGAACCCCGGGCGGCCGCCCTGGTCGACGCCCTGTGCGAGGCCACCCGCGACCAGATCGCGCAGGATCTGGCCCGTCAGATCCTCCCACTGCGTGAACGGCACGACGCGGCCTGGGACTGGATCACCCGCGACAGTCTCAGCCACCAGCTCCGCGCCCTGGTCACCGCCCTCTCCACCGTCCTGGGCAACCCGCAGGACACCACGGCTGCGCACGGCTATGTCCGCTCCATGGTCAGTGAAGGCGGCGGCAGACCACGAGGCGCTGCGTAATCGGCAGCGGCGCCCGGCCCCCGCACCGCCCCGACCGGGCCGGGCCGGGTTCCGTCAGGGGCCCGATCCGTACCGGAGGAACGCGGCCTCGACCCAGCCCCACATTCCCCGACTGCATGGCCCTGGCGGCGAGCTCAGCTCCCGCCGGGGCCTCGCGCGTTGCCCCGCTGGCACGCCACCGGCCCGGTGCCGGCAGGGCGTGCCGGCCGACTCCGGCGCCCCGCCCGCCGGACCGACCGACAGGAGCTCCTTTTCATGAACTCGACCGCCGTCTCGGATGAGGTCCTCATCCGGGGCGTCACCGCGGCTCTGGAAGCCGACGGAATCCTCGCCTCCGGCACCTTCGACGTCGTGGTGTCACGTCGACGTACGACGCATGCAGTGACGACGCGACCGGACGGGCGCCGTGTCGTACGCATCCTGCCGACGTCGACGACCGCCGAGATCACGCAGTTCGTCCGCCAGAACGCCCCGCGCCTGGAGGCCCACGCCCGGCAGATGGCCAAGAGGGCGCCCCAGCACCCGAACAGGCGCCTGGTGGACGGCTGTGAGCTGCTCTGGCTCGGCCGCACCATCCGACTGCACCTGGTCGATACCCCCGTTGCGGTCCGCATGCGGCAGCAGGAGGACGGAACGGGACTGCTGGTCGTCTATCGCGGTGACCTGGAGAGGCACGGCGCGCAGCCGGTCATCGACTGGTACGCGCGGGCCGGCCGGGCCTGGCTGGAGGGCGAGGCGCCGGCGCACTGGTCGCGCATGCGGACTCGGCGCCGGCTCCCGCAGTTGGCGGTGCGCGACCTCGGCCGCTGCAACGGGGCCATCTACCAGGAGCGCGCTCACCGGCTGACTCTGCACTGGGCGGTTTTCCAGCTACCGCCGGCGCTGCTGGAGTACGTCCTGGTGCACGAGCTGGTCCACGGGACGCGCCCGCGGGGTCGATCCCATGGGCCGGAGTTCCGGGCCCGGTTGCTGCGCGCCATGCCCGACGCGCTGATCCGTCACGAGCAGTTCAAGGCGGCGTTCCGGTTCCTGTGGATCGGCACCACTCCCTAGATTGCGTAATTGGAATTAGCGATGTAATGTCTAGATCCTTGGCCGCGTACCCACGGCGCCTCTGGAGCTGCCGGATCTGAACGCCGCCTCGCCAGTCGCGCCCCCGGCGCGCTTCTCCGACGCAGAAACACAGCAGCATGCACACCCAGCCTCCCGGCCGACCGGCCGAATGGTTCCCCTCCTCCGTCACCCTCAAGGACTGCGGGCCGTATCCGGCCGAAGTCCTCGGCCACCGGCACGACGGCATGATCCAGCCCCGCTTCACCAGCGAGGTGACGGGCCGGATCGCAGCCGAGCTCCGGTCGGACGCCTCGATCGCCCTCAACCTCCGGTTCACCGGCGAAGCCATCGAGATCCTCGGCCTCGGCGATCCTCCGAAGGTCCTCGAACGCTGCCGGCCCGACGCCGAAGGCCGCTACGCCCTGGGCCACGGCTTCCTGCCCTGGCGAGAGCACACCACCACCGACCCGGCGGAGTTCGCCCGGGCCCTCGACGAAGCGCAGGCCGGCGGATACCCGCCGGCGGCCCCGGACGCGTGGACGGTCGCCTTCGCCGACCACGGCCATCGCATGGCCGTGCTCGCCGTCTACCGCACTCCGCACGAGGACGCCGCGGCCTACGACGCGCTCTACAACGTGCTGTACGCCAGCGGCCTTTCGTCGTACGAGACCACGGCTGCCCGCGCGGACGACGCCGAACTCGCAGCCCGGCGCCGGTTCAGCAGCCAGCGCGCCCACGTCGAACCCGACACCGTCGTATGGCCGAAGGTCGCACCCGCCACCCGGCTTCCCGCCGACCCGCGCTGAAACGCAGCGCCGGCCGCACGATCCATCAGCAAAGCGCACGAAAGTCAGCTTCACCCATGGCACCATCCGACCTGGGCTCCCGCCTCACCGCAGCCCTCGCCTCCGCCCAGCAGGCCGCACCGGCGGCTCTCGCCCCAGCAGGCCACGCGCAGCCCGACGGCACCGCCGACTGCAGCGATCCGGGGTGCGCCCGGCACGCCGGCACCACCGACTGTCCGCCCTTCCCCATCACACGCCGGCGCGGCTCCGACTTCGGAGAATCCGTCGCCGACGCCTGGTACCGCAGCTGCGGCAGCAGCCGTATGGACATTCCAGCGGGCGTGGTCGCGGCCCTGGCCCTGTGCCCCATCAAGTCCCCGGGCGCGCTCCATGCCGCTCAGCTCTCCCGCTACTTTGCCGCCCAGCCTCCTCGCGTCCTTGCCAAGGGCTACGCCGAGGTGTACGCCGCCACGTGGATGCTGCGCCCCGAGCTCATGGATGTGGCCGCACCGATCTTCCGCTGGACGGAGGAGGACCTCGACGAGCAGGCCCTGCGCGGCGTCGCAGCCGTCACCCGGGCCGCACTGCGCGCGGGCGTACTCCAGTACACCGGCGACAAGGATCCGTACTACCGCTCGGATATCGACCTCATGTCGTGGACCATCACCAATCTGCGGCATCACAGCTCGCGCCGGGGCCTGGGTGAGTACCACACGCCTCCGGAGGTCGCCGACATGATGGCCCGTCTCCTCTACGACGGCGCATCAGACGCCGATGCCGAGCCGGGGCGCGGGCAGTCGTTCAACGAGCCGGCTGCGGGCACCGGCGGCATGTTCCGTTCCATGGTGCAGGCCATGCGCGAACGCGGCGGGGATCCGCACAAGCACGAGTGGGTCATGCAGGAACTCGACCCGATCGCGGCCGCCGGAGCAGCGGTGAACACCGTCGTCTGGGACCTGGGCCCCAAGGCGGTCGTCGCGGTGGGCAACACACTGGCCCACAGCGACCTGAGCCAGCAGGCCTTCGCCCACCAGCGGAAGATGCAGGCCCACCGAGACCGACTCCGCGACGTCGCCGCCTTCGCCAAGGCCACCCACGACGCCTTCCGCCAGCTCGACGCCCTCTTCTCCGCCCGCGCCGCATGAACAGGAACACGATGACCACCCGCCCGCGTGACCTGACCTGGCTTCCGTCCGCGCACGCCCGACGGGCGTTCCTCCCCGAGGATCCCCAGGAGCACGCCCGGCGTCTGATCGACACGATCACGGCGCTGTGGCCCTCCTCGTCGCTGGAGGTCCCCCTGGGCACCACAGCGGCGCTCGCTTTGCTCCCGCTGGCCGATGCGCAGAGCCCGGAACTCGCCCACGACGTCGCCGCTCTGGATCCGGACGACCTCATCGTCGTGCTCCGGCAGATGTGGGCCCACCTGTGGCAGAGCCAGCCGTATCTCGTGGAGCGGGCCGGCCTGCTGTGGCGGTGGCTCGCCGATCCGCCTCAGCAGACCGCCGAGGCCGTGACCGAGATGACCCACCATCTGTTCAAGGGCGGCATCCTCGAGTACGGCGCCGATCCGAAGCGCTATCTGGCGACCGATCTGCTGGGCCGGCTGCTGCAGGCGCTGAGCAACCGCGGGGAGAAGAGCCGCCGCGGCGCCTTCCACACGCCCGACGTCGTTACCAATCACATGGTCGAGTACTTCGCCGACGATCTTCCGCCGGGCACGGTCATCGGCGAGGCGGCGGCCGGCTCGGGCGCCATGTGGCGCGCGCAGGCCCGGCTGCTGCATGACCAGGGTCGCGACGCTGCGCAGTACCGGTGGGTCGGCGTCGAGATCGACCCGCTTACGGCGGCTGTACTCGGCGCGAACAGCCTGTTGTGGCGCCTGGGGACCGATGTGCTGATCGCCTGCGCGGACGCACTTGCCGGCGACAGCGGCCTGACGCAGGCGCACCAGGAACGCGAGGAGGCGATCGCCCGCCGGGACGCGTTCCTGAGCAGCCTCCACCCACCCAGGTAGATTGCGTAATTGGAATTATTGCGGTACGGTGATGCTGCATCAGGGGGAGCCAGCGGGCCCCGAATGCTGCCCGCTGGCACCGCCGCTCACACCACGGAGGGTTCGCCGATGACCACCACGTCCCGCGCCGTCGATATCCGTCCGGTTCTTGACCAGATCAGCCGCCTTCCGGACGACTACGCCGTCCACGAGATCCTGGTCGCCGCCCACGAGCGTCTCACCCGGCTCGAACTGGCGAAGCTCGCCCGGCTGCTCACTCCGGTCATCTCCGGGGTCCAGGCGCGGGAAGACGCCCACGCCCGGCAGCTCGTCGTCCGCGCGGTCGCGTTCGAGCCGACCCGGTCCCAGCCGCAGCCGGTCCGCTACAGCGCAGACGGGCTGTATCTGCCGCTCGCGTCCCGGCGCGGACGCGAGTGGATCGAACAGCTCACGGTGCCGCAGGACCTCAAGCCGCAGGCGGAAGCGATCCTCCGCGGGCTCACCAATGCCGCAGTCGGCTCCCTCGCCCCCGGCGAAGAGCTCTACCTCCAGCTCCCGTGACACCGGGCCCAGCAACACAAGACCGACCGGCAGCGACCGGCCGCCCGGTGTGCCGGGGCGCTGCCCTTCACCCACGCAGGAACCCCATGACCTCCCGCCATACGCTCGTCTGCCTCCCGCCCCTGAACGACCCGCACGACTGGGCGGACGCGATCGACGAGGCGATCGTGCCGTACCCCGACGACCTCTACACCTGGACCGCCTACGGGCGATACGACACTCATCTCGCCGTCCGCCCGGACGTCACACCGAGCGACGGGAGTCTCGTCCAGAGCTCACGGGCACGCCAGTCCCGCCTTCCCACGTGCAGCGGCGGCCGCCGGGACTTGCTGGACTTCCCCGCGATGCGCAAACACCGTGCCGCGCAGGCCTCGCGGCTCCACCGTGCGTGGAAGAGCGCCACGGCCACCCTGCCCCCGGCCGTCCCCCTCAGCTCCTTCCACCAGCGCCATCCGCAGGATCCCGGCCGGGCACTGCAGGAGTTCCGCGCCCAACCGCAGCTCCAGGTCCTCACCGACCTTGACGCGCCCCGGTCGCACCGCCGGAAAGCCGACACTGCCGCCCTGGTCGCGCTGGACCATGATGCGTTCGTCGAACGCGCCCGGCAGCGGGCCGTTCCCGGCGACCTTCTCCTGACGGTCGACGGCACCCTCCACATCAACCCGTCCTTCATCGACGCCGACGACGACGCCGAGACCGGCAGTACGCGCTACCTGGATCTGGCCAACCGCCACCTCGACGAACTGCCGCCGGATCACCTGGTGTTCAGCCTCGACGTCCGACTCGCCGGATAGGGGCGCCGTCCCCCTTCGATCTGCCTTCCGCCCGCAAGGACCACGCATGCACAACCGACCGAACCCCTCCTCCCTGGCGGCTCTCACGAGCAACAGTCGCTGCTCCCGTTACGAGCCGGGCGGGAGCCGCTGCCACCGGCCGGCACGGCGCGCCGACGGGTGGTGCGGCACGTGCGCCGGCTTCCTGCGCCCACAGAAGCCCACCGACCCGGTAGTCCCGTGCCCGGCCGCTCCCTCCACGCGCGAGCCGGTCACGGCCGCCACGGATCGACTGCCTCTGACCTCCGACGAAGCGCACGATCCACAGCTCGGTGTGACCCGCTCGGCGATCGAGCGGTACTGCGCCACGCACGGGGGTGACCGCGAGACGGCGGAAGCGGAGATCCGCTCGCTGCTGGAGAACCTCATCGTCACCGGCACGCATCAGCGCGTCGAGGGCGGTGCCTGGCGGCTGCTGGCCCGAGAAGGGTTCTCCCTCCTGCTCTCCACTGATGCGAACCGCGTCCTCGGCTACAGCACCGCGCACCGCGACCGGACCTACGGCCAGGTCAAGGCCGGTGTGCCCAGCCGAAGCCGAAGCCGAAGCGGCCACCGCAGGGACAAGGGCTGGGTCCTCGCGTTGCAAGACGGCCTCCCGGTCCGCTTCACCACCCTGGTGCTGCGCCGCTTCGCCCGGGACGTACTCGGCACGGAGTTCACTCGCTCGACGGGGAAGAAGGTGGTCGAGGCCGCGTACAGCCGCAGCATCCACGTACAGCTCGACCCCCCGTCGAACCACGCAGGCCGTCGGCGTGCCACGGACGAGGCTGGTCTGAGGTGGCACTTCGCGTACGAACCCGGTGAGCGTCCGGCAGTCATCCACCTCTCGTGGGAGCCGGGCTGCGGGCCCCAGGCCGCCGCGCAGGACGGCGGGTCGTGACGACTGCGGGCTGACACGGCAGCTCCGGGGCTGCCCGTGGCCTCGTCCAGATGGCACCGGAGCTGCCGTTCCGGTGCCATGCCTTCGACATGCCCCGGTCTGGGGCGGTCGCCCCTCCCACCCCACTACGGGCTCGACCACCGGCTCCCGGGGCACGGCCCAGGCCGCCCCCGGCCCGCTGCACACCGACCCTCAAGGACGCCCCGCTATGCATCCAGACGCCCTCTTCAGCCTCCGCGGCCTCGAGGACCCGCAGGAGGTCCCCGCGGCCGTCCTGGTCGTTCCGAAGCCCAAGCCGAAGCGGAAGCGCAGGCGGGCCGTGCACCCGTCCGTGCCATTCACGCCGTCGACGACCGTTCCCGATGAGCTGATCCGGGACGCTGACTGGGTGGTCGTGTCGTCCTCCGGCGGCAAGGACAGCCAGGCCATGCTCTCCTATGTCGTCCGCCGCGCGAAGGCTCTGGGGATGCTGGACAAGGTCGTCGTCGTGCACGCGGACCTGGGCCGGGCCGAGTGGGAAGGCACCCGCGAGCTCGCCGAGCTGCAGGCCCGCCTGTGCGGGGTCCGACGGTTCGAGGTGGTGACCTCTGGCGTCGACTTCCTCGACCGGGTCGAAACCCGCCACGGAAAACTGAAAGCGAAGGCGGAGGAGGAAGCTCTCGAGCGCGGCGAGGACCCGGCGCAGGCGAAGGTCGCGCCGGCCTGGCCGTCGAGTTCGGCGCGCTGGTGCACGAGCGGCGAAAAACGGGGGCCGATCCGGACCCTTTACACCCGGCTCACCAACGAGCTCGCGCACCTGGGGCGTCCCGTGCGGATCTTGGCGTGCATCGGGCAGCGCGCAGCCGAAAGCACCCAGCGGGCAAAGCTCGCCGAGGTGGAGATCGACCGCGGGGCGAGCAACGGGCGCCGGCACATCACGACATGGCGGCCTATTCACACGTGGAACGACCGGAGAGTTTGGCGGGAGATCGCCCGTTCCCGCCTGCCGTACCACCCGGCCTACGACTGGGGAAACCGGCGCCTGAGCTGCGTTTTCTGTGTCCTCGGATGCAACAGCGACCTCGTGAACGGAGCGCGACGCGTGCCGGAGCTCGCCGCGGCGTTCGCCCTGACAGAGGCCAAGATCGGCGCCGACTTCAAGAAGGGCCTGTCGATGCGGGAGATCATCCGACGCGCCGAAGCCCTGGAGGCGGCCGAGGGACCCGCCGCGCGGCCTCCAGCAGGTACGGCGATGGCGGCGCATGTCGGGCGGGCGATGACGACGAAGTACCGCGCCCGTCAAGCTGCGCTGTACGGCCTGGTCGCCTGATCTACCCGGCACGTACGAAGACGCCCTGGGTTCAGCGCAGCGGATCCGCCCCCTTCCGGCGGCAGAAGGACGGCGGCTGACCGCCCGAGGGAGCGAGCGGCAGGCGCCGCCGGCGCTTGCCCACGGCGGGCCGCCCCTCGCTGTGGCGGATGCCTTGTCGGAGATGCCGGACAGCTGGCCATACCAACTCCGCCGGAGAGCTGACCCGGTTCGCGCTGCGGAGGGTGCTCGGGCCGGCGGGCGGCCAGGTAACGGGGACGACGATGGTCGGCCCGGTCCCGACGTCCTGGCCGACGACCAGTCAGGGCCAGGGATGTCGGACACTACCCCCGGAGATTGCATAACTGGATTTACAGATGTATTGTGTGGGTAACGCTGGTGAGTGCCCGGGCGGCTGCCCCCGCCACACGTGACGGCACCCACTGCCCAGAGCCGACATCCCGGAGACCCATGAACACCCCAGAAATAGATGCCATCAGCAAGATGGACGCCGCCCGGGCCGCTCTCAAGGAAACCACCCCCGAGGTTCTCGACGCGATCTGTGCCGTCGTGGCGGAGCTCTTCCCCGAGGGCAAGTTCCTCTGCGTCAACTCCCTGTTCGTCTACACGGCGGAGGGCCGCCGGACGATCGGCCCCTTGGACCGGCAGCGGAACCCGAAGTACCCCCACCACCTCGTGTGGGAGTGGCCGCTGGACCGGCTGCCCAAGCGCATCACACGGCCACACCTCGGTGCGCACGCGGACTCCAAGAAGCGGACCCTGAAAGGCCTTCTGAACCAGGCCCGGCGCGCGGGCGCTGAGATCCCGTGCGGCGACATCGGCCGACACTACGCCCCCCGGCTCACCCTCCGCTGACGGATCACCCCTCGTTCCACCCCGACATCCGGGAGCTTTTCATGCCTTCCACCACGCTGACCGCAACGGCCGTCGCCCGTCTGCGGACGGCCTCCGTGCACCCCGACGGCCACCTGCCCAAAGTGGGCCCGAGGATGCTGCGCCTGTTCGTCACGGAGAAGTACGCCTACCGCAACGACACCGACGGCTTCGTTCTCGACGGCCAAGCCGCCCTCGAGGACCTGAACCGTGCCGACGACTCCCGCCCGTTCATCATCACCGCGGCAGGCCGTCGCGCCGCCCTCAACAGGGGGCAGATCAAGGCCCTGACGGAAGAGATCGGGCCTGACGGGCGGCTCGCCCGAGGAGTGCCGTGGCCGACACAGCAGACCCTGGCGCGGCTTCTGCTCGTCGAGTTCCGCGATGAGCAGGGAAACCCCGCCCCCGGAGACGGCACCCCGTTCCGCACAGGCCTCGGCACGCTGGTCGCCGAGGCCACGCACCACACCATCCACCCGGACGACGTCGCATAACTGGATTTACTTCGACGTCATTGCGAGTGGTCGCGCGAGGCACGGGAGCACCGCCCCGAGTAGCCGCCGGGGGCGCTCCCGGCCAGCCGACGAACCCCGCACCGCGAAGTTCGCGCCCCTCCGCTCCCATCGCCCCACGACTGCCCCGCCCCGCCCAGAGGAATGCCCTCCCGTGACACTCGCCCGCCGCACGCTCACCAGCGGCTCGTTCAGCATTACCGTCATCACCAGCACCAGCTACACCGACACCCAACTCGCCGTCACGGACACCGGGGAGATCACGGTCACGGGTCCGCTCGGCCTGACCGACGAGACCGTCAAGACCTTCGTGGCGTACAAGGAGGCCTGGATCGGCGCCCGGCTGCAGCACTTGGTCAACGTCGCCGCGGACACCCAGTCCGCCGACGGGCCCTGCCCGAGCTGCTACGTGACGGCCGGATCACTGCACACGGATCTCTGCGACCTCGCCCGGTGCGCCTTCACCGGGTTGCAGCGCTCCGGCTGCGGCCACTTCACCGACCAGTGCAGGACGCCGTGGACCGGACGCCTGCCCGGCGAGGCCGAGTGCCACGAGTACGGGTTCTACGCGCGACTGGGCTCCAGCGGCTGGGAGCCATGCCCGGCCGACCACCCGGACGCCATGCCTGACTTCAACCGGCTCTACACCGAGTGCCGGTGGGATGCCCAAGCCCAGCGCATGCGTCTGATCTCAGACTGACCCTCGCCCGGCCAGGACTCACTGGCCGGGCCCGCCCCACCCCACGTCATCACCCCGATTGGTCCGCCATGCACGATCCGGCCCTGCCGTCTCAGCCCGCTCCACTCCTCCCCCTGGGGCCGCGCTCGGCCCATGCCCGCGTCGCCCCCGTTCCCCTCTCCCACCCTTTCCGCCCCCACCCAGGAGTCGAGCCGGCGCCGCAGGACGCGGCGGCGGAGCTGCTGCTCTGCGCCTTGCGTGACCACCTACTGGCGGCCGGGCACGAACTGAGCCGATGCACCCTGAAGATGGCCGGTGAGCCGCACCCCCTGGCCGTCGACCTGGTCGATCTCACCTCGGGCAGGCTCGTCGTCGCCCGGGGCACCGCCAGCCGGATGGCCCTCCAGGAAGCCATCGGCGAACTCCTCGACTTGGGCGGACTGTTCGGCGACACCCTCACCAAGACCCTTCTGGTGCCCAAGCCCCCGGACAGCGACCTGACGGGGCTGCTGAGCAGGCTCGGCATCACCTGGCTGTGGCCCAGGGACGCAGACTTCTGCGAGGGCACCCGGTGTCCGGCGTGAACCGCCCGGACGCGGCCCTGACCCAGCCGGTCCCCCGTCCCGCTCTCCTGTCCGAGCTTCAGGCCCTTCTGGCGAGCGGCATTCTCATCGACCGGGCCGGGACACCGCTCGGGGCACCGTGCCGCTGCGGTGGTCTGGTCGACGGCTACACCTGCCCCCTGTCGCTGGACTGCCCCGGGTGCGCGGCGCCTGCGGGCCGACGCTGCCGCAGGCCCAGCGGCCACGAGGCCGCCGAACTGCACGTCCCCCGCCTCCGGGCCGCCGGCGCCCTGGACAAGGTCCGCGAGCGCGACGACGACCCCACCCTGCCCGCGCCCTGGCCCGATCCCGACCCGTCCGCCCCGATTCCATCGGAAGACCGCACGCCGTGACCACCACCGCACCACCGCCCGCATCGCCCTTCGAGTTCTTCCTGGGCGCCCACCACCCGGCCTGGCTCGAGACGGCCGACGTCCCCCTGTGTGTCTCACACCGCCGCCTCACAGGCCGGCGGGCCCTGCCACGCGCCCGTCACAGATGGTTCCTCGACAGCGGGGGATTCAGCGAGCTTTCGCTCCACGGAGGGTGGCGCCAGGACGCCCGCACCTACGCGGCGGCGGTCCGCCGCTACCACGAGGAGGTGGGCCAGCTCCACGCCGCCACCCAGCAGGACTGGATGTGCGAATGGGATGTGCTCCGCAAGACGGGCAAGACGTTGAAGCAGCATCTCGAGCTGACCGTCGCGAACTTCGTCGAACTGCGCTCGCTCGCACCCGACTTGCCGATCATCCCCGTGATCCAGGGGTGGACGTCCGTCAGCTACTTCCAGTGCGTCGACATGTTCGACAAGGCCGGAGTGGACCTGACGAAGGAACCGCTCGTCGGCGTCGGAAGCATCTGCCGCCGCCCACGCCTGGACCTGCCCGTGATGCTGCTGGCGGACCTCGCGCGGGCCGGCATCCGCATCCACGCGTTCGGCTTCAAGAAGGCCGGACTGAAGATCGCACACAAGAGCGTGGTCTCGGCCGACAGCCTCGCCTGGTCCTACGGCGGCCGCCACGAGCGCGGATGCAGTGAGTCCCACCAGCGCGAGAACAACTGCATGCGCCACGCCCTGTGGTGGCGCCAGGACCTGCTCGACCACATCACCGACGCCCAGCGCAGGTGCCCATGACCTCGATCATCACGCCGCGGCCCGCCGACCTGCGGGCCATGCAGCTCGGCGACCCCCGCGGTTTCACCCAGCGGTGGCGCTACGGCACCCCAACGTGGCGCCACGTCTCCGAAGGCGGGTTCCGAGCCCAGCGCTACGCGGTGACCGCCATCCCGGAGGCCACCGCGAAGGCCTTCGTGCAGCGGCACCACTACCTGTCCGGCTGGCCCGCCGTCCTGCACCACCCCTACGGACTCCTCGACCAGGAGGCGCCGCTGGGTGCCGGCGACCTCGCGGTCGAGGGACTGCCGCTGGTGGGCGTCCTGGTGCTGGCCAGCCCCATGAACCCCCGGGTTCTCACGGGCGCCTTCCCGCACCTGGAGCCCTACCGGGAGAGCGCCGAGATCGCGCGTCTCGTCCTCAGCGAGTCCGTACCCAGCAACGGCGAGAGCTTCTTCACCTCGGCCGCGCTGAGGTCCGCCGCGGCCGCCGGCCTGCGCGGCGCGGTCATGTTCAGCGATCCCGTCCCACGATGGCGGCGGACCGAGCACGGCCATGTCATCCAGACCAGAGGTCATCTGGGCATCGTGTATCAGGCGCTGTCGGCGACGTACACCGGTCTGGGGACGGCCCGCACGCTCACCGTGCTCCCGGACGGCAGCACATTCACCGCACGGGCGCGGTCCAAGCTGCTGCGCCAGGAATCGGGGGCGGCCGGCGTCGCTCGGCGCCTTGAGCAGATGGGGGCGCCACCGCCGCCCCAGGGCCCTGGCGAGGCGCTCAAGCAGTGGCTGGATCAGGCCCTCGCCCAGATCGGCGCCCGACGCCAGGCGCACCCGGGAAACCACCGCTACCTGCTGCGGGTTGGCCGTACGCGGGCAGAACGGACGCGGACGGTCATCGGCCTCACTCCGCGCCCCTACCCCAAGCGCCCGTACGGCTCGGCGAGCCCGCACGCCGCGTCCCACGAGGCAGCGTCCGGGCTCGCACCAGGGTCCGCACACGTATCGAATATTGCGTAATTGGATTGCATGCTGTATAGTCTATTTAGGCGGTCGGCGAGAGGCCACCGCCCTCACGGCCCGTACCCGGTCCCCCCCCACCCGCCGGGTACGGGCCGTCAACCCCCCGGCGCTGTAGCTCAGTTGGAAGAGCGCGGATCCTATAAGTCCTGGGTCGCGGGTTCGAGTCCCGCCAGCGCTACACAACGCACATCTTCTCCAGCCGCGGCCCTCGCGCCCGTGGCTCGCCCCCCTATGAGGTGGCACCCATACCCCTCCCTCATGCAGCCCTCGGCCCGACCATTCGGCCCGCGGCTGCACGAACTCCCTTCGTCCGACCACACCAAGGAACTTGAGTGCTGAAGCCACCTCGCCCGTTGGGAGAACTCGAAGACGCGGTCATGACACGGGTGTGGAAGTGGAACCGCCCGGTGACCGTTCGAGAAGTCCTGGAAGACCTCGAGCAGGAACGACCGATCGCCTACACCACGGTGATGACCGTTCTCGGCAACCTCCATCAGAAGGGCTTGGTACGCCGCCAGCCGGAAGGCCGGGCCTATCGCTATGAGGCGGTCTCCACCCGCGCCGCCTACGCCGCCGCGCTAATGAACGACGCGTGGTCGCAGAGCGACAACCCCGCCGCCGCCCTCATCGCCTTCTTCGGCATGCTGAGCGAGGAACAGCGCCAGGCGCTAAGCGACGCCATCCGCATCGCCCACGGGCCGGAGGCCGCCGAGAACCCGAAGGCCCACTAGGCCCCTAGGTGGCTGCATCCACGCCCCGCATAACCCCTCCCGGAGAACGTCATGCCCTCGTTCTGCTTCCGCCCTCGTCGCCCCGATGAGGACTACGACGCCTATGAGCAGGCGTTCATCGGCGCCTGGAACTCCTTCTGTTCCCGACGCCGGCTCAACCCCTATCCCGCCCAGTCCACCGGCGATCGCTACCTCGACGCGCGCAACGCCTCAACCGAGTACGCGGCACGCCCCCGCTGGGGGGTACTCCGCCACACACTCGGCCGGCTCGCGCGCCGGCTCCGGCAGCGGCTGACGCCCGGCCCGCATTCCCCCCGGTGACCTCAGGAGACAACGTGCCGAGGAACCACGCCCAGAGAAACCCCGCCGCGCACATCGAGTTCCTCTACCTGAGCGCACACACCGTTGAGGTCCGCGATCTGTCGTGGTTCTGCGACCACTGGTCGCGCGAAGCGAGCTACAGCAGATGGCGTCGCCTTCCGCCCGCGAATCTGCTCTTGCTGGAGAGCGGCAGCACGTCGCCCGAACTCTTCACCGTCAGTGGCGGCAGAACAGCCGGGTTCGTCTACCAGGACGGGCGGCGCTTCGCGCGGTGCCGCGGCACGATCGCCACAGCGCCCCAACATCCCGATGACGCTCCGGCCCGCTACTGCTTCGACTACTGGGAGCACGATCCGCGAGAGGACGAGCCCCCGGTCACCGATGTGGAGAAGCTCCGCTTCCCGACAGCCGGGACCACCCCCCTCCCACCGAACGCCCAAGACACCGACACCCCGGCGATGTAGGGCCGAGACCAGCGGACAGGTGCTGGCCATTCGCGCAGAAACGATCTCGGCCGCTGACAGCGGAGCCCTCTGCGTGACGACAACCCTCGGAGGCAACTCCGGGGGTTGCTTAATTGGATTTACTCACGTACTCTATATGTCATGAGCTCGACAGAGCCTCAACTACCCGTCCATCGCGGAGGATTACTCTTGCCCACGTCGATCGACACCGCCGTCCACTTTCACCCCCAGGGCACTCCCGGAGCCCTGTGCAACATCCACAACCGGCAGCTCCTCGCGGTCAACACGTGCCAGGTCGCCCGACTCCAGGGCTACGACGACACCATCAGCACCGAGGAGATCGACGAGTGCTTCCGGGTGGTGAAGGGCGAGCGGTACCGCTACAGGCCGCAGCCCGCCACCTACGAGGCGGTGCGGTCCGGCCTCAAGGCCCCGCTGACCGCAGCCGACCGCGCCGACGACATCAAGGACCGCGTCTTCACCGCGGTCGACCAGGGGCACCCGGTCCTCGTCTCGGATGAGGACGGGAACGAGTTCTACCTCATCGCCATCCCCGCCACTCCCTGACGGCTACGACCTCCTGCCCCCTCCGACACGGGGAGGCTGCGCACCGGTGCAGCCTCCCCCCCCC